>NZ_JBHXLF010000013.1:0-171706 GCF_042721515.1 Lentzea sp. NPDC058436 | reverse complement strand
GGTCACACGGGCACCCGTCTTTCCTCCGCTTCCCACCCCTCCTCAGGTGCAGCCCGCTCTTGGTGCGACTCGTGATGGGACCCCACCGCCAACGCAACCCTCAAACGCAACAGGCAGCCGCCCTACGCACCAGGCGTGCCATCAACCCGCAGGCAGCGCTACCCCCATTTCAGATTGCCGGGGTCTGGGGCAGAGCCCCAGGGGAAGCACGCAACGCAAGGTCGCCGCACGCAACCCGGCCACCCGCACAAGCCGCGACCCGCAAGGCGACAGGCCGCAAGCAAGCCAACCACCTACGCCCCTGGCTCAGCCCCAGCCCCACCCCCAGCCCCCCGAACCAACGGCGGAAACAACACCTCAACCCCACCCCTCCGAAACAGGGCAGCAGGCCGCCCCCCATCCCGAGAAGTGCTCTCCCCGGTAGCCACAAGCAACCCCCCAACCCCAGTCACCTTCCGATGAAAGTTCCGGGGATCCAAAGCCACCCCCCAAACGATCTCGTAAACCCGCCGCAACTCCGCCACCGTGAACTCCGCCCCGCAGAACGCGGTCCCCAAAGCGGTGTACTCCAACTTGGCCCGAGCCCGCTCCACCCCGTCCTCCAAGATCCGGCCGTGGTCGAAGGCAAGCCCAGAAACCTCCTCCACTGGCACCCAAGAAGCAGCAGCCGCATCAGTCCCGGCCACAGGCACGGGCAAGTCAGGCGCCAACGCCAGGTAGGCCACCGACACGACCCTCATCCGAGGATCCCGCCGAGGCTCCCCGTACGTCCCCAACTGCTCCAGGTGCAGCCCGGACACCCCGGTCTCCTCGGCCAGCTCCCGAACGGCGGCCGCGTCCACCGACTCGGCGACCTGGACGAACCCCCCTGGCAACGCCCACCGCCCCCGGAACGGCGCCTCCCCCCTCCTGACCAGCAACGCACACAGCGTGTCGGCCCGCACGGTCAGCACCACGAGATCGACCGTGACCGCGAAGGGAGGGAAATCACTTGGCGAGTACACGATCGAAGTATAGGCTTATCGTCAGATGGACGACAAGCGCACGATCGGGGGGTCGAGCGCTTGTCGTCCATCCCGAACAGGTCCCGAACAGAACCCGCACACAAAGCAGCCACACAGGGAGCAGAACATGGCCGACATCAGCACCTACCCAGGACTCCGCCACCTCAGGGGCACCCCGACGGTCCACATCAGACACGTCAGGAAGGGCAAGATCGTCCACGAGGGCACCGGCCTGAGCTTCTGGTTCCGCCCCAGAACCGCGGTGCTGAGCGAGGTCCCGGTGGACGACAGGGAACTCCCGATGCTGTTCCACGCGAGAACGCAGGACTACCAGGACGTCACGGTCCAGCTCACGGTCACCTACCGCTGCACCGACCCGGAGACCGCCACGACGAGGATCGACTTCTCGATCGACCCGGACACCGGCACCTGGCGCCAGGACCCGCTGAACCAGATCGCGAACACCCTCACCGAGAGCACCCAGCAGCACGCCCTCAAGATCCTCGGCACGCTCGACCTCGAAACCGCGATCAGGACCGGCGTCGAGAAGGTCAAGGCGGCGGTGTCTGCCAACCTGAAGGCGGAGCACATCGGGCTGCAGATCATCGACGTCCGCGTGGTCGCCATCCGGCCGGACGCCGACATGGAGAAGGCCCTGCAGACCACCATCCGCGAGAAGGTCCAGCAGGAAGCCGACAAGGCCACCTACGAACGTCGTGCCATCGCGGTCGAACGCGAGCGCGCGATCAGCGAGAACGAACTGCAGAACCAGATCGAGCTCGCGAAACGGGAAGAGCTCCTGGTCGTGCAACGCGGTGCGAACGCGCTGAAGAAGGCCGAGGACCACGCCAGGGCCAGCCGCGTCGCCGACGACGCCAAGGCCGAGGGCATCCGCAAGCTGGCCGAGGCCGAGGCGGCCGGCGAGAAGGCACGACTGGACGCCTACAAGGAGGTCCCGCAGGGGACGTTGCTCGCCCTGGCGGCCAAGGAACTCGCCGGCAACCTCCCCGAGATCGGCAGCATCTCGCTCACGCCCGACATCATCCAGCCGATCCTGCAGCGGCTCGCGCGATGAGCCTCGCACCGAGAATCGTGCTGGTGCACAGGCGCACCGAGCTGACAGAGTTGTTGGCACGACACGGGACGCGGGGGCAGGTCGAGTTCTTCCTCAAGTCCCGCAACAGAACTCTGGACGAGGTGGTGGACCGTGACCAGCAGGCCCGCAAAGCGCTGGGAGACGTCGGCGCCGCGATCCCGCTCGACTGGCGCCGTGGCGTCGTCGAGCGGGAAGACCTGTCGCGGTTCCTGTTCGCGCCCGAGGACGTAGTCGTCATCGTCGGGCAGGACGGGCTGGTCGCCAACGTCGCCAAGTACCTCGACGGCCAGCCCGTGATCGGCATCAACCCGGAACGGGGCGTGCTCGCCCAGCACTCCCCGCAAGATGCCGCGGAACTCCTGCACAGCACGACGAACACCGAGGACCGCACGATGGTCGAGGCCAGGGCGGACGACGGCCAGACCCTCTACGCGCTCAACGAGATCTACGTCGGCCACCCGAGCCACCAGACCAGCCGCTACCGCATCGCGGACGAACGCCAGGCGTCGTCCGGAATTCTCGTTGGCAGCGGCACGGGCGCGACGGGCTGGTGCAGTTCGGCGCACCGCGAGAGGAAGAGCCCGCTCACCCTGCCCACCCCGACCGAGCGCAGGCTCGTGTGGTTCGTCAGGGAGGCCTGGCCGTCGCCGAGCACCGGCATCAACCACACCGAAGGCGAGATCACCGACCAGGAACTCCGG
Organism: Lentzea sp. NPDC058436; assembly: GCF_042721515.1. Taxonomy (NCBI): domain Bacteria; kingdom Bacillati; phylum Actinomycetota; class Actinomycetes; order Pseudonocardiales; family Pseudonocardiaceae; genus Lentzea; species Lentzea sp. NPDC058436. Next base: position 168,905 of record NZ_JBHXLF010000013.1, on the reverse strand, counting down.
ATCGACGTCGAGACGGACGGCCTCGTGGCGTTCGGCGACGGCATCGAGAGCGACGCGCTACGACTGGGCTGGGGCCAGCGGCTGAGCATCGGACTCGCCGCCCGCAGGCTCCGCCTCGTGCGCTGACCCGATCACCAGCAGGCACACGCCGGACAGCACCGCGCCGGCGATCAGGTACAGCGCGATCGCCCAGGTTCCGGTGCGCAGCAACGACTGCGCGACCAACGGTGCCAGCCCGCCACCCAGCACGGCGCCGAGCTGGAAGCTCAACGCCACGCCGCTGTAGCGCACGCGGGTCCGGAACAGCTCGGCGAAATAGGCGGCGGACGGACCGAACAACGCCGCCGAGCCGACGAAGCCGAGCACCATCGCGAACGTGAACCAGCCCGAGTCCGTGAGCCAGAACAGCGGGAACGCGAACGCGGCCTGGAAGATCGCGCCGCCGAACATCACCGGCAGCCGCCCGATGCGGTCCGACAGCAACGCGAACGCGGGCACCGCCACGACCTGCGCCACGGACCCGACGATCGTCGCGACCAACAGGTCGTCCGCGGAGATCTTCAGCGCCGTGCGCCCGTAGCCGATCATGAACACGCTCAGCACGTAGATGAAGATCGTGAAGCCGAGGTTCACGCCGGCGCCCAGCAGCACCACGCGCCACCGGTCGCGCAACACCTCCGCGATCGGCAGCCGCGCCTTCTCCACTCGTTCGAACCGCGGCGACTCCGACACGCGCAGCCGGATGTAGAGGCCGATCCCGACCAGCACGACCGAGAACAGGAACGGCAACCTCCAGCCCCAGCTCAGGAAGTCCGGCCCGGACGCGCGCGACGACACGTACATCGCGAGGTTCGCCAGCACGAGCCCGACCGGCGACCCGATGAACACCCAGCTGCCGTACCAGCCCCAGCGCCCCGGCGGCGCGTGCTCGACGGCCATCAGCGACGCACCGCCCTGCTCACCGCCCATGAAGAAGCCCTGGACGAGCCGCAGCAACACGAGCAACAACGGCGCCAGGATGCCGACCTGGGCGTAGGTCGGCAGCAGGCCGATCAACGCCGTGGACGCGCCCGTCACCGAAAGGGTGATCACGAGCATCGGCCGCCGCCCGATCCGGTCGCCGAGGTGCCCGATCACCGCGCCGCCCAGCGGCCGGGCGAAGAAACCCGCGCCGAACGTGGCGAACGCGAGCAGCACGCCGACGCGCGAGTCGAACTGCGGGAAGAAGATCTTGTCGAACACGAGCGCCGACGCCGTGCCGTAGAGCAGGAAGTCGTACAGCTCGATCGTGTTACCGACTGCTGATGCCGCCGCTACTTTGCGTACCCCCGTCATCGTTCCAGCCTGGTCGAGGGATTGACACTGCGCAATGGTCCGGTCACCCTTCGTCCTACGTTCCTACTCACCAGTAACGAGGTAGCAATGACGCGCCGAGTGACTGTTGTTTCCCTGCTCACGGCCCTGTTCGCGGCCTTGCTGGTACCGCACGCCAGCGCCGCCCCGACCTACCGGAACTACGTCTCGCTCGGAGATTCGTTCGTCTCGGGACCGTTCATCCCCCTGCAGCGGCTCGATCCGCTGAGCTGCTTCAAGTCCACGCAGAACTACCCGTCCGTGCTCGCGAAGAGGCTCGGCGTCGCCAACTTCACCGACATCTCCTGCGGTGGCGCGCAGACCAAGGACATGGCGGGCGTCCAGACCGGCATCCCCGGCCAGTCGGTGGCGCAGTTCTCCGCCCTCAAGGCCACGACGGACCTCGTCACGGTGTCCATCGGCGGCAACGACATCGGCTTCTCCGACATCATCCTGACCTGCGCCGGCAAGAGCATCGCCGACCCGAACGGCGCTCCCTGCAAGGCGAACTACGGCGACTCGCTCGGTCAGCGCGTCGACGCCACCGCCGCCAAGGTGGCCGCCGTCCTGCAGGGCATCAAGCAGCGCAGCCCGAAGGCCAAGATCGTCGTGGTCGGCTACCTGCGGATCCTGCCGCCGTCGGGTGGCTGCTGGCCGGTCGTGCCGATCTCCAGGGGCGACGTGCCGTACCTCGACAACGTGCAGCAGCAGCTCAACGGAATGCTGGGCGCACAGGCGAAAGCGGCCGGTGCCACGTTCGTGAACCCCTACGACATCAGCGCCGGACGCGACACGTGCGCGGCGCCGTGGGACAAGTGGGTCGAGGGCATCATCCCGACGAGCCTCGCGTTCCCCGTTCACCCGAACGCCAAGGGCATGGCTGCGGTGGGTGACCAGGTGGCGAAGGCGCTCGCCGGGACGGAGTCCACGCGCATCTAGTTGCACGCAGTTAAGGCGGTTTACACGATCTGGTGTTACCGCCCGGTTGAATGGAATACAGGGTCCTTGTCGCGCCAGAGTGGTGGCATGGCAAGGACCCGACTTCTGTTTGCCTGTCTCGCGCTCGCCGCACCGCTCGTCCCCGCGACGGCCCAGGCGGCACCCCTGACAGCGCACCTCCTCCCCGAATCCGGCCTGGTGCTGTCCGTCCAGCCGGAGATGGGCACGCTCAGCACCACGCAGCTGAACTGCGAACCCGCGGGCGGGCTGCACAAGAACGCCCAGCAGGCGTGCGACCAGCTCATGCCCGTCGAAGGCGACTTCCGCAGACTGGAAGAGACCGGCGCGATGTGCACGATGGAGCTGAACCCGACCAAGGCCACGTTGCGCGGCAAGTGGCGCACCAAGAAGATCGACTTCCAGCAGGTGTTCTCGAACCCGTGCGTGCTGCGGGCCTACACCGGCAAGGTCTTCGACTTCTGATCCCCTGACCGCGCCATCGGGGTTCCAGCACACCGCCGTCGTGCTGGAACCCCGGTGGCGTTCAGCTTCGACGGCCTAGGCTGCCGTCCATGGGGGACTTCCTGGTCTACACGATCGGTTTTCCGGTCACGTTCGTGCTGCTCGTCATGGGCATGGCCCTGGCCGCACGGCGAATCCTCGGCCTGCGCATCGGCCTGATCCGCACCGCGCTCGCGTGTGCGCTGGCGATGTCGGTGGCGCAGAGCGCCTTCGGCGAGACCACCGCCGAACCGTCCGCCGGCCTCGTGACGCTCCAACTCGGACTGTCCATTCTCGCCGTGATCGCCGTGCTGGCGTTCGCGGAGATCATCGTCCCGACCGGCTCGATCCCGCCGCCCACCGAGTGGTGGGGCATGGCGCGGCGCCGGATCGCGCGGACCCGCCGGTACTCGCGGATCACCGCCATCGCGTTCCGCCACGGCCTCGGGCCCTACCTGCGCGGCCGGGAACGCACCTCCACCGGCCTCTCACGGTCGTTGCGGCTCGCCCTGCAGGACGCGGGCGTCACGTTCGTGAAGCTCGGGCAGGTGCTGTCGACGCGCGCCGACCTGTTGCCGCAGGACTTCGTCGACGAGCTGAGCCTGCTGCAGGACAAGGTGCCGGCGGCCAAGTGGGACCAGGTCCGCGAGGTGCTCGACGCCGAGGTCGGGCTCGACGCGTTCCGGGAGGTCGATCCCGAACCCCTGGCCGCGGCTTCGATCGCGCAGGTGCACCGCGCCGTGCTGAAGTCCGGCGCCGAGGTCGTCGTGAAGGTGCAACGGCCGGACGTGCGGGCGACCGCCGAGGGTGACCTCGACATCGTGTCCCGGCTGGCCGAGACCCTGCAGCGCACGCGGTGGGGCTCCGCGCTGGGGATCAGGGACCTCGCCGCCGGGTTCGCGGCGGCGTTGCGCGAGGAGCTCGACTTCAAGATCGAGGCCCGCAACATCACGGCCGTCGCGGCGGCGTCGGACTCGTCCGTCGGACTGCCTCATGTCCACATGTCGACTTCGCGCGTGCTCGTCATGGACCGGCTCGACGGCGTGCCGTTGCGCGGCGCGTCCGAGGACGAGGGGCTCGCACGGACGTTGCTGCGGTTCGTGCTGCGCCAGGTGATGCTCGACGGCGTCTTCCACGCCGACCCGCACCCCGGCAACGTGCTGCTGCTCAGCGACGGCCGCCTGGGCCTGCTCGACTTCGGCTCGGTCGGCAGGATCGACTCCGCGCTGCGCTCGGCGTTGCAACGGCTGCTGCTCGCGATCGACCGCAGCGACCCGGCGGGGCTCACGGACTCGCTGCTGGAGCTCACGTCCCGGCCGGAGGACATCGACGAGCAACGGCTGGAGCGCGCCCTCGGCCAGTTCATGGCGCGGCACCTCGGCGCGGGCATGCGCCCGGACGTGGAGATGTTCGGCGACCTGTTCCTGATCGTGTCGCGGTTCGGCCTGAGCATCCCGCCGGAGATCGCGGCGGTGTTCCGCGCGCTGGCGACGCTGGAGGGCACTCTCGCGGTGCTCGCGCCGGGCTTCAACATCGTGGTCGAGTCGCGGTCGTTCGCGACCGAGCAGATCACCGAGCGGCTCACGCCGGAGTCGGTGAAGCGCACGATGGCCGAGGAGCTCCAGGCCGTGCTGCCGATGCTGCGCAGGCTGCCGAGGCGGATCGACCGGATCACCGGCGCGATGGAGCAGGGACGTCTGAGCATGTCGGTGCGGCTGTTCGCGGACGAGCGCGACCGGTCGTTCGTCACGAGCCTGCTGCACCAGGTGATGCTGACGGCGCTGGGCGCGACCGCCGGCGTGATGTCGGTGCTGCTGCTCGGCTCGACCGGCGGGCCGCAGATCTCGCCGGACGTGGGGCTGTACCAGGTGTTCGGCTACAACCTGATGATCATCAGCGTGCTGCTGGGTTTGCGGGTTGTTGTCGCGGTGTTCAGGCCGCGTTCCTAGAACTGCCTGCGGTAGACCGAAACGTCGTCGCGCCACACCCCGAACTGGTCGGGAGCGGACTGGACGACCGTCATCTCGTTGAGGTGCCCGAGCACCCGCCACGCCCGCGCAACCGCTTGCGCGCCCGCGTAGGCGATCGTGCAGAACCGGCGCGGCTCGACGACCGTCCGCACGCGGTCGACGTGGCCGACGCTCATCGGCGTGTCCTGCCACAGGTCCAATGTGTACCCGGTCCGGATGGGGTCGCCGGACCCCAGGACACCCTCGATGCTCACGACCAGACGGTCGTTCTCCAGCCTCAGGTCGTAGTGACCGCTCCTCGGAGGCGTACCGCCGGTGTACGCGGAGCGTGCCGGGTCGAGCACCCAGTGCCCCAGAAAAGGCACGAGATCGTCACTCATGTGTGTCCCTTCGCGGAACCTGCGCCACTGGCGGATTGTCCGGCGGATCGACGTGGGCGACCATCACCCGATGAGTTATGAGACGGGCGTCCGGTGGAAGTGGATACCGGCCGTCGTGCTCGGCTTCGTGTTGCTGAGCTGGATCGTGTTCGAGGCACTCGACCTCATCGACTTCGACGGTGTCGTGACGTGGGTGCGCGGCATCGACCCGGTGTGGGCGGCGGCGGCGATCTTCGCCCTGCTCGTCGTGGACGTGCTGCTACCAGTGCCGTCCACCCCGCTCATCGTGCTGGCGGGAACGGCACTCGGCCTGCCCCTAGGACTGGCACTCGCGATCGTCGGATCCCTGGGTTCCTCAGCCGCAGGGTACGCCCTGGGGCGGTTCGCGGGCCCGCTCCTGGTGCGCCGGGTGGTGACCATCGAGGAGCTGACCGAGATGCGGCGCTGGGGCCGTCAGTTCGGGCCCTGGTTCTTCGGCGTGGCCCGCGGCATCCCGATGATGGCGGAGACCGTGTCGGTGTCCGCGGGGGTGTCCAGGGTGTCGTTCCGGACTTTCATGTCGTACACGCTCATCGGAACCCTGCCGATCTGCGCCGCGTACGTGTTCGCCGGATCGAAGGCCGACACCGTCGAGCAGATCGTGATGATCAGCGCCGCCGGATTCCTGTTGACGGTCGGCCTCTTCTACCTCCTGCGCCGGCTCGTGAAGGCGGCGCCTTAGGAAAACCCTTTGCGCGGTGTGGTTGTATGAATGAGCGCCCGGTGCGCAGTGGAGGGTTACTTCCGGTGAATTCTCAGGTTCAACTCCTGAGGCCGGCTCCGGCCGGTCTCTGCTCACCTCGGTGAGCACGTCACCTTCCACGATTTGATCTCGGGCGTCCAAAACTCCACATCGGCTTCGAAATCAATTCGCTGGCGCGGTGTGGTTGCATTGAAATCGCACCCGGTGCGAAAGTCCACGGTTACTTCATTCGAGTTGAAACCAGACCGTGGGCGCGTTTGACCTCGGGAGCGCACAACTTCACACGTGTCCGGTGCGAAGCAGAGGGTTACTTCCACTGTTAATGGGCGGGTTGCGGGTTCGAGTCCCGTCAGTCGTTCGGCGGCTGTAGCTCAACTGGCAGAGCAGCAACGTACCTTCCGCGACTTTGATCTCGGACACGTGTGGAGTTCGTGGGCTCCCCTTTTGTTTCTCCGAGGGGGAAGAGCCGATGGCGAAGTTCAACATCTTCCGCGCACGTCCGGCGGGCACCAGCCCTGTCGCCACGGCGCCCGAACCGACCGCCCGCACCTACGAGGGCGGCGACGGCTACGCGCGCGACACGAAGTCCGAGCTGTTCCTGCTCGCCGTGTCGAACATGGGCGGCGAGGACACGTTCTACGAGTCCGGCCGCAAGCGCGACAACCGCTTCGCCGCGCTCGTGCACTCCGCGGCGCTCGCGGATCCCGAGTGGACCGCGCGCCTGCTCAAGTGGCTGCGCAGCGAGGCGAACATGCGCACGGCGTCCCTCGTGGGCGCCGCGGAGTTCGTCCTCGCGCGCCTGGTCGCCGAGTCCGACGCGGGCGTCACCAACCGCGCCGTCGTGGACTCCGTGCTGCAGCGAGCGGACGAGCCGGGCGAACTCCTCGCGTACTGGACCGGCCAGAACGGCCGCCGGGTGCCGAAGCCGATCAAGCGAGGCATCTCGGACGCCGTCCAGCGGCTCTACGACGAGCGCGCGGTCCTCAAGTGGGACAGCGACGCCCGCGGCTTCCGCATGGCCGACGTGCTCAACCTCGCGCACCCGTCGCCCGGCGCGTCCTGGCAGGGCTCGCTCTTCCAGTACGTGCTGGACCGCCGCCGCTCCCCCGACGTCGAGGTGCCGGAGGCGCTACGCGTGGTCGCGGCACGGCGTGAGCTGATGGCGTGGCCGCTGGAGCAGCGCCGGGCGTTGTTCTCGCGTCCCGACGCGGCCGACGTGCTGCGCTCGGCGGGGATGACGTGGGAGGCCGTGGCGGGATGGCTGCAGGGCCCGCTCACCCGTGAGGTGTGGGAGGCGCTGGCGCCGTCCATGGGATACATGAGCCTTTTGAGAAACCTCAGGAACTTCGACGAGGCCGGCATGTCCGACGAGGCGGCGGCCGCCGTCGCGACGCGTCTGGCCGACCCCGGCCAGGTCGCGCGCTCGCGGCAGTTCCCGTTCCGCTTCCTGTCCGCGTACGAGGCGGCGCCGAGCCTGCGCTGGGGCCACGCCCTGGACCAGGCGCTGCAGGCGTCGTTGAGCAACCTGCCCGCGCTGCCGGGCCGTTCGCTGGTCCTGATCGACACCTCGGCGTCGATGACGGGCGGCGCGATCTCGGCGCGTTCGAAGGTCACCCCGGCCAAGGCCGCGGCGGTCTTCGGCGTGGCGCTGGGCGCGAAGGGCGAGCAGGTCGACGTCGTCGGGTTCGCGGACGGCACGTTCCGCCACGACGTCGCGCGCGGGGCATCGGTGATCCGCGAGGTCGGCCGGTTCCTCGAGCGGATCGGCGAGGTCGGGCACGGCACCGACATCGTCGGGTCGCTGCGGCGCTCGTACAAGCGGCACGACCGCGTGTTCATCATCTCGGACATGCAGACGATGTCCGGGTACTACGGCAACGGCGTCTCGGACGTCGTGCCGGCGCACGTGCCGATCTACGGCTTCAACCTGGGCGGGTACCAGCACGCCGCGTACGCGACCGGAAAGGCCAACAGGCACGAGTTCGGCGGCCTGACGGACGCGACGTTCCGCATGGTCCCCCTTCTCGAAGCAGGTCAGAACGCCACCTGGCCGTTCTGACGGTGTGAGGGTTCTCCTGACGCGGAGAACCCTCACACTTACTATCAGTAAGCGTCCCCACCAGCTATGATGTCGACATGGAGTACAACGTGTTCGCGAAGGCGTGCCCGTCACGTCCCTTGCTGGAGCACGTCACCGGCAGGTGGGGCGGCCTGACGATGGGCGTGCTCGTCGACGGTCCGCTGCGGTTCAACGAGCTGCGCCGCCGCGTCGACGGGGTCAGCGAGAAGATGCTGTCCCAGACGCTGCAGGCGCTCGAACGCGACGGCCTCGTGCACCGCGACGCGCAGCCCACGAACCCGCCGCGGGTCGACTACAGCCTCACGCCGCTCGGCCGCGAGACGGCGGAGCGGTTGCTGTCGTTGATCCACCTGCTGGAGGCGCGGATGCCCGACGTGCTGGACGCGCAGAAGGCGTACGACGCGCGTTGAAGGGCTGTGGGCTCTGCTGGACCGAGGCCGAACTGGCGCTGCTCGACGGTGATCCGGCGCTCGTGCCGGACAAGGTCGTGTGGCAGTTCGCCTGGGAGGTCGAGGACCACTTCGAGCCCGAGGAGTACGGGCCTGCCTGGCGCCGGCTCGGGTACCGGGTGATCGGTCTGCTGGACGACGATCCCGACTCCCGCCTCACCATGGGACTGACGTGGGCGGGCTGGCAGGACTGGCCGGAGGCGGAACGCACCGCGCTGTACGAGCAGGTCACCGACGTCGTTCTGCGTGCAGCGGCGGACGAAAATCGCCTGCGCGACCTCGGTGAACTGCTCCAGGCGGCCGCGCAGCTCGACCAGAGCCTGACGCCGTGGCTGCGGCTGGCCGACACGCTCCCCGACGAGGTCGTCGAGCACCTCGCCGAGGAGTGGTCGGACGTGAACAGTGCGAACAGCACGTTCGGCACGTGGTTGCGCTGGACCGGTCCCACGCCTCAAGAAGAGGTCGAGGAGTGGCTCAGCACTCGATGACGTTCACGGCGAGCCCGCCGCGTGCCGTCTCCTTGTACTTCACCGACATGTCCTTGCCGGTGTCCCGCATGGTCTTGATGACCTTGTCGAGCGACACGAAGTGCGAGCCGTCACCGCGCAAAGCCATGCGCACGGCCGTGATCGCCTTGATGGACGCGACGGCGTTGCGTTCGATGCACGGGATCTGCACCAGTCCGCCGATCGGGTCGCACGTGAGGCCGAGGTTGTGCTCCATGGCGATCTCGGCGGCGTTCTCGACCTGTTCGGGGGTGCCGCCGAGCACCTCGGCGAGTCCGCCGGCGGCCATCGAGCAGGCAGAGCCGACCTCGCCCTGGCAGCCGACCTCGGCGCCGGAGATCGACGCGTTCTCCTTGAACAGCACGCCGATCGCGCCCGCGGTCAGCAGGAACCGGACGACGCCGTCGTCGGACGCTCCCGGCACGAACTTCGTGTAGTAGTGCAGGACCGCGGGGACAATGCCGGCCGCGCCGTTGGTCGGTGCGGTGACGACGCGGCCGCCTGCCGCGTTCTCCTCGTTGACGGCCAGCGCGAAGAGCGTCACCCAGTCCATGACCCGCAGCGGGTCGGTGACGAAGTGCTCGCCCTCCAGGCGTTTGCGCATCTCGGCGGCACGGCGGCGGACCTTGAGGCCGCCGGGCAGGACGCCGTGCTCGGTGCAGCCGCGTTCGACGCACTCCTGCATGACGTGCCAGATGTGCAGAAGTCCTTCGCGGACCTCGGTTTCCGTGCGCCACGACAGCTCGTTGGCCATCATGATCTCGCTGATCGACAGGCCGGTCTCGCGGCAGCGCGCGAGGAGCTGGTCGCCGGTCAGGAACGGGTGCGGCAACGGCGTCGAGTCGGGCTTGATCCGGTCGGTGCCGCTGGCGTTCTCGTCGACGACGAAACCGCCGCCGATCGAGTAGTAGACGGCGTGCTCGACCGACTTGCCGTCCGCGAACGCCTCGAAGCTCATCCCGTTGGGGTGCAACGGGAGTGACTTGCGGCGGTGCATGACGAGGTCGCGGTCGTGCACGAAGCCGATCTCGTGCGTGCCGCCGAGCTTCAGCCGTCCGCTGGAGATGATCTCCTCGACGCGACCGGCCGCGACGGCGGGATCGACCTCCTCCGGGAGGTTGCCTTCGAGGCCCAGGAACACGGCCTTGGGGCTGCCGTGGCCGTGCCCGGTCGCGCCGAGCGAGCCGAACAGCTCGACGTGCACGCGGTCCACTGTGGACGTTCGGTCGCCGAGCTTGTCGACGAACATGGCCGCCGCGCGCATCGGGCCGACCGTGTGGGAGCTGGACGGTCCGATGCCGACGGAGAACAGGTCGAAAACGCTGATCGCCACTGATCAGTCCTTCGTGGTGGTGGAGCGGTCAGTCAGGCGCATGTCAGTCGGTCTTGGTGAGCTCGGCGTACTTCGCCGCGGTCAGCAGGTTCTCGGCCGACTCGACGCGGACCTTGAACAGCCAGCCGGCGCCGTACGGGTCGGTGTTCACGACCGCCGGGTCGTCCACGACGGCGTTGTTGACCTCGATGACCTCACCGGTGACGGGCGAGAAGAGGTCGCTGACGGACTTGGTCGACTCGAGCTCGCCGCACACGGCGTTGGTGACGACCTTGGTGCCGACCTCAGGCAGCTGCACGTACACGATGTCGCCCAGCGCGTCGGCAGCGTACTCGGTGATTCCGCAGGTCAGCGGGTCCTGGGTGCCCGGCGTCCAGTCGACCCACTCGTGCTCGACGGTGTAGAGCAGGTTCTCGGGGAACTCCACGGCGCGACTCCTCTGGCTGTGACGGGTCAGGACAACTAGCGCCCCCTCCGCCGTGCAGAGTTGCCTACCCCGAGCGGTCTTGCTGCCTGAGAGTGTGCGGGAGCTTGCCCCTTCGGCGCCCCGACCAGTTCGTCGAGGTCTCTCCCACTCGGGTTCTGACGCTTTCGCGCCGCGGCCGGTGTTCAGTTCTCGGCGCGCACGCTATGTGCGGTCCCCGCCGGGTGTCAACGCCGGACGGGCGCGTGGAACGCGAACCACGTTCAGGTCGCTCTGTCCCAAGTGAACAATCCAGCTGGTACCGGATAGTGCTATCTGCACAGTGACATGACCTTGCGACTGGCTCACATTGTGAGATGTCGGCCACCGAACGGAGGAGTCATCGTGCGGATCGCAGTCCCCCGCGAGATCAAGAACCACGAGTACCGCGTCGCTCTCACCCCTGCCGGTGCGCACGAGCTGACGAGCCGCGGGCACGACGTGTTCGTCGAGCAGGGTGCCGGTCTGGGCTCCGCGATCACCGACGAGGAGTACCTCGCCGCCGGTGCCAAGATCCTCGCGACCGCCGACGACGTGTGGGCGGAGGGTGACCTGGTTCTCAAGGTCAAGGAGCCCATCGCCGAGGAGTACCCGCGTCTGCGGGCCGGCCAGACCCTCTTCACGTACCTGCACCTCGCCGCCGACAAGCCGCTGACCGAGGCGCTGCTCGCGTCCGGCACCACGGCCATCGCCTACGAGACCGTGCAGCTGCCGAACCGCGCGCTGCCGCTGCTCGCCCCGATGTCCGAGGTCGCGGGCAGGCTCGCCCCGCAGGTCGGCGCGTTCAGCCTGATGAAGCCCTCCGGCGGCCGCGGCGTGCTGCCCGGTGGCGTCCCCGGTGTCGCCCCGGCCCGCGTGGTCGTGATCGGCGGCGGCGTGGCGGGGGTCAACGCCGCCACCATCGCCGTGGGCATGGGCGCGGACGTGCAGATCCTCGACACCAACGTCGACCGCCTGCGCCAGATCGACGCCCAGTTCCAGGGCCGCCTCCGCACGCTCGCCTCGAACTCGTTCGCCATCGAGCAGGCCGTCCGCGAGGCCGACCTGGTCATCGGCGCCGTGCTCGTCCCCGGTGCCGCCGCGCCGAAGCTCGTGTCGAACGCGCTGGTCGCGGACATGAAGCCGGGTTCGGTGCTCGTCGACATCGCCATCGACCAGGGCGGCTGCTTCGAGGACTCCCGCGCGACCACGCACGCCGAGCCGACCTACGAGGTCCACAACTCGGTGTTCTACTGCGTCGCGAACATGCCGGGCGCCGTCCCGCGCACGTCGACCTACGCGCTGACCAACGTGACGCTGCCGTACGCGGTCGCGCTGGCCGACAAGGGCTGGACGCAGGCGCTGAAGGACGACCGTTCGCTGGCCCTGGGCCTGAACGTCCACGCCGGTCAGCTGACCAACGGCCCGGTGGCCGAGGCGACCGGCCTCCCGCACACGCCGCTGGAGAGCGTCGTCTGAAGACCAACTGAATGAATGAGGCCCCCGCACGCGTGAATCGCTGCGGGGGTTTCGCCTACCTGAGGGCGGCGACGCGCGCCTTGATGCCGTCGATCACGCAGTCCAGCCCGAACTCGAACTGGCTCTCCAGCGACCAGATCTCCTGCTCGTCCAGCATCCTGACGTAGTTCGGGTGCTTGTCCCGGTACAGGTCGGCGATCTTGGCCAGGTCCGGCGGCGGGGAGTCCATCCCGCCGCGGGCGATGAAGTTGACCTCGGCGATGACGTACCCGACGGCGAAGCTCGACACCGTCGAGACCGACTTGGCCGCCGCCGCGAGGGGCAGACCCGCCCGCAGCATCGGTTCGAACATCGAGTCCGACATCGCCACCGCCTTGGGGCCGATGCTGTTGAACTCGCCGATGTTCTTGACCCACCACGGGTGCTTGTGCGCGATCTGACGCATCGCGTGCATCATCCCGCGCACCGCGGTCTCCCAGTCGTCGTCCGGCCCCGGCAGGGGGAACTCGCCGTAGACCTCGTCGAGGCACAGCTCGATCAGCGCGTCCTTCGTCGGCACGTGCCAGTACAGCGACATGGGGGCCGCGCCGAGCTCCGCGGCGAGCCTGCGCATGGACAGCTTCTGCAGACCGTGTTCGTCCAGCATCTCCATCGCCTTGCGGACGATCACCTCACGGCTCAGGCCGAGGGGCTGGCCGCCGCCGGGCCTGGGTTTGCTGAACCACACGCTCTCCACGTCGACGATCCTATGCACGCCGGAGCAACACGCTGGCCACAACACCTCCCAGGAACACCGCGATCGCGCCGATCACGAGGCTGACGGTCATGCCGTTCGAGAACGCCTCGCGCACCACCGCGACGTCCGCGCCGCTGTGCAGGGCCTCGGACAGCGAACGCCCCGGCACGCCGTCCGGCAGCGAGGCCGCGAACCGCGCCGACAGCAGCGCGCCCAGGACGGCGATGCCGAACGAGGACCCCAGCTCCGACAGCGTCCCCGACAGCCCGGACGCGACGCCGGCCCGTTCCGGCGGGATCGACCCCATCAGCGCGTTGACCGCGACCGGTTGCGACACACCGACTCCGACGCCGATGAGGACCAGCCCCGCCAGCGTCGGCGGGTAGGTGGTGCCGATCGACAGCAACGCCACGCCGCTCGCGACGATCGTCATGCCGAGCAGCATCGCCCTGCCGGCGCCGAGCCTGATCACGAGCTGTCCCAACGTGTTGCTGGTGATCAGCAGCGCGATCGCCATCGGCGCCACGCGCACGCCGGCCTCCAGCGGGCTGTAGCCGAGCACGCCCTGGAGGTGTTGCGTCAGCAGGAAGAGCGAGCCCGCCATGCCGAACGCCGCCAGCACGCCCGAGGCCACGGCACCGGTGAACCGGCGGTTGTGGAAGAACGTCAGGTCGAGCATCGGGTCGGCGGTGTGCCGTTCCCACAACGCGAATCCGGTCATGGTGACCAGGCCGATCGCGACCGGCACGCCGAACTCGACCGAGCCGAACCCGTGCTCCGGCACCTCGATCACCGCGTACACGATCGACACCATGCCGATGATCGACAGGATCGAGCCGATCACGTCCGGCCTGCGCACGGCCGGGTCCTTGGACTCCGGCACCAGGAACGCGACGGCAGCGAGCGCGAGGACCGCCACCGGCACGTTGATCAGGAACACCGAGCCCCACCAGAAGTGCTTGATGAGCGCGCCGCCGATCACCGGTCCCGCCGCGAAGCCGAGGCTCGTGACGGCGGCCCAGATGCCGATGGCCTTGGGGCGTTCCTTGTCGTCGAACAACTGCGTCAGCACGGCGAGCGTGCCCGGCATCAGCACCGCGGCGCCGATGCCCATGAAGCCGCGGGCCGCGATCAGCGCCTCGGACGTGCTCGCCCAGGCCGCGACCGCGCTGCCCGTGCCGAACAGGACCAGGCCCGTCAGCAGCGCGCGCTTGCGGCCGAACCTGTCGCTGAGCGACCCGGTCGTGAGCAGCAGGCCCGCCAGTGCCAGCGAGTAGGCGTTGATCATCCACTGGATGTCGGCGGTGCTCGCGCCCAGACTCGTCGAGATGGACGGAATCGCCACGTTGAGGACGGTGTTGTCCAGCACCACCACCATCACGGACAGGCACAGCACGCCGAGAACGGCCCAGCGCTGCGGGTGCGGGCGCACCCCGACCTCTTCGGTCGTCGAAGTCATCTCCGGTCCCCCTTACAGTGTACGAGGACCTTACAGCGTACGAGAACGCCGGGCGCAACTGTTTTGAAGGCAGGACGTGCCGGAAAGTGGGAAAAATAAAGGGCGGCCGCGCTCAACCAGCCTGGGGGTCACTGGGAGCGGGGCCGCCGTCACCAAATATAGCGGGCTTCGTCGGGCCGCGCCCAGCACCCCTGCCGAAACGCGACCCAAAAGTTTCCCCGAGTGGACCACTGCCCGTGTCCGGCCCGTCCAGCAAACGAGTGAATTCCGCCGATCGCGGTGCGGCGAGCAGGGGGTTCGGCCGATGAAGACCAAGTCGGGTGTCCCTCGAAGGGAGATTCCATGGCTGAACCACAGGGATGGATCCACTGCCACGACCCGTTCGGTCGCGACAGATCGATGACCGTTCTGGTGGAGAACGACCGCGTCCTGCTGGTCACGCCTCCTGGCGAGACCGCTGTGATGTCCGCCACCCAGACGCGCCGCCTGGGCTCTTTGCTCGACCAGGCCACGGCGAAGATGTGATGGACGCGAGCTTGCGCGACGCGGTGCTGCAACGCCTGGCACTGCTGGACAAGGTCGCTGAGCAGGGTGAAGCCGAGGCGCTCGTTCCGTTGGCGCGTGCGGAGATCCACCGCCTCGCGGACGGCTGGCGCCTGCTGCTCACCGTGCACCAGCCCGACGAGGACGGCCGGTGCAGGGCGTGTCCCGGTTGGCTGCGCCGACGCCGGTGGCCTTGCCAGGTCTGGAACATGGCGCACCAGCACCTCATCGGAGAAGGGCTGCCGCACCGCGAACGGCGCCGGCCGTTGCGCAACCCCTTCACTCGATCAGGTGTTATCGAGATGCCGGACGAAACCCCGGCCGAGATGACCACCGAGCTGCCGATCTTGACCGACGAACCACCCGTGGTGCACCGCGCTCCCGTCGTGTCTCGTCCCAAGCACGCCTTGCCGGAGTGACCTTTCAGGCAGGATGGGCCGCATGCATGACGGCAGCGGCCTCATCGCGGTCCAGAACCTGACCAAGCAGTTCGGTCAGGTGACCGCGGTGCAGAACCTGAGCTTCACCGTGTCACCCGGCAGCGTGACGGGCTTCCTCGGCCCGAACGGCGCTGGCAAGACGACGACCCTGCGGATGTTGCTGGGTCTCGTCAAGCCCACGGGCGGCACGGCGACGATCAACGGACGACCGTTCCACCAGCTCGGCCAGCCCGGCCGCGTCGTGGGCGCGGTGCTGGAGGCGCAGGGGTTCCACCCCTCCCGCTCCGCCCGCAACCACCTGCGCGTGTACGCGTCGGCCATCGGCGTGCCGGACGCGCAGGCCGACCAGGTCATCGGCCTGGTCGGCCTGGGCAGCGCCGCCGACCGCAAGGTGGGCGGGTTCTCCCTCGGCATGAAGCAGCGGCTGGCGCTGGCCACGGCGTTGCTCGGCGACCCGCAGGTGCTCGTGCTGGACGAGCCGGCGAACGGCCTCGACCCCGAGGGCATCGCCTGGCTGCGCACGTTCCTGCAGTCCTACGCGCGCATGGGCCGCACGGTGCTGATCTCCAGCCACCTGCTGGCCGAGGTCGAGCAGACCGTCGACCAGGTCGTGATCATCTCGCGCGGTCAGACGATGTTCTACGGGCCGTTGGACCAGTTGCGGCAGTCGCAGCAGCGGCGCGTGCTCGTGCAGCCGTCGGACATCAACGCTCTCGCACACGCTCTGCGCAACGCCGGTGTGCAGGCGATCGAACAGCTGCCGGACGGCAGGCTCGCGGTGTCCGGTGTGGACTCGCGGCAGGTCGCCGACCTCGCGTTGCAGGCAGGTGTGTCGATCTACGGCATCCAGGAGGAGCAGGTCGACCTCGAACGGCTGTTCTTCCAGCTCACCAGCGGCCAGTACGCCGGGCATCCGCCGGCGCAGGCCCCGAATCCGTACCAGCAGCAGGGTGGTTGGGCCTGATGGGCAACCTCGTGGGAGCGGAGCTCCGCAAGACGACGACGACCGGCCTGTGGTGGGGTCTGCTGATCCCGACGGCGGTGCTGGCGCTCGGCTGGGGGCTCGCGACGGGCCTGCTCGGACAGTTCTTCGTGGACTTCGCGTCGAGCGGTGACGTCGACGAGGTGTCGGACTTCCTCGGGGTCACGCCGGACCAGTGGAAGGTCTCGCTGTTCGGCATGGCGCGGGCGATCAACATCTCGACGATCTTCCCGATGATCTTCGGCGCGATGGCGATCTCCGGTGAGATCAGCAGGCGGACGATCACGACGACGTTCCTGACGGCGCCGTCGCGGATGCACGCGCTGCTGGCGAAGATGCTGGTCTACGTCCTGTGGGGCGCGATCTACGGCCTCGCGATCATGCTGTTCCTCGGCATCGGCGTGGTGATCACCAGCGACTCCGGGCAGCTGCCGGACGCGGGTGGCTGGGCGATGCTGACGCTGGTCTGCGTGCTGTCGTCGATCCTGATGACGATGTTCGGCGTCGGCGTGGGCGCGCTGGTCCCGAACGTGGCCGGGGCGATCGTGCTCCTGCTGATCTACTTCGTCGTGATCGAGAACGTGCTGCACGGCGTGCTCGCGTACCTCGAGGTGCCGTCGATCATCGGCTTCCTGCCGAACGGGTCGATCAACGGGCTCACCGGGTCGGTCTCGGTCGACCTGTTCCTGTCGTCGGCGGGTGTCGTGCCGACGGAGATCGAGGACGTGCTGCGGGCGATCGCCGGTGCGGCCGGGGCGCAGGACTGGTGGCTGTCGGGGATCGTGTTCCTCGCGTGGGCCGGTGTCGTGTTCGCGGGCGGCTGGGCGGTCACGCAGTCCAAGGACATCACCTGACCTGCGGTTTCTGACGTCACAAATTTATGTCGGACCCCGAACGTACTGTGGGTCCCGTGACGAAGGGCTGGATCCGCCGACTTGCCGCCGCGTGCTGGCAGCACCCCCGACTGGTGGTGCTGTCGGTGCTCGCCGCGGTCGTCGGCGTGGGTCTGCAGGCGGCGGGGCCGTTACTGCTCAAGACGGCGATCGACGACTCGACGGGCGGCCGCACCGACCGGTTGTGGCCGCTCATGGTGGCGTTGGTCGTGCTGGAGCTGCTCACGTTCGGGTCGGCGTTCCTGCGGCGATATCTGGGCGGGCGGCTGGCGCTGGGCGTGCAGCACGACCTGAGGCTCGGCGTGTTCTCGGCGGTGCAGCGGCTCGACGGCGCGAAGCAGGACGAGCTGCGGACCGGGCAGATCGTGTCGCGGTCGATCACCGACCTGCAGCTGGTGCAGTCGTTGCTGATGATGGCGCCGCTGGCCGTGGGCACGGTGGTGTTCGCGCTGGCCGCGCTCGCGGCGATGATCTACCTGTCCGTGCCCCTGACGATCATCGCGGTGATCGTGCTGCCGCTCGTGGCGTGGCTGGCCGGGCGCACCCGGCTGACGCTGTTCCCCGCCACGTGGTCGGCGCAGCAGCGGGCGGCGGACCTGGCGCAGCACGTCGAGGAGACCGTCACCGGTGTCCGCGTGGTGAAGGGCTTCGGCCAGGAGGCGCGCGAGGTCGCCCGGCTGGAGAAGCACGCCAAGTTCCTTTTCGCGGAACGGATGCGGGCGGCGCGGCTGTCGTCGAAGCCTCTCGCGACCGTCACCGCGCTGCCGTTGCTCGGCCAGGTCGCGGTGCTGGGCCTGGGCGGCTGGCTCGCGTTGCACGGCCAGGTCACGCTGGGCACGTTCCTCGCGTTCACGACGTACGTGGCGAACCTCGTGGGGCCGACCCGGCTGCTGTCGAGCCTGATGGTGTCCGCGCAGCTGGCGCGTGCCGGTGTGGAGCGGGTCTACGAGCTGATCGACTCGCAGCCGGACGTGACGGACGGGCCAGGCGAGGTGCCCGACGGTCCGCTCGGGGTCTCGTTCTCCGGCGTCACCTTCGGGTACGCGCGCAGCGAGCCCGTGCTGAAGGACTTCTCGATCTCCGTCGAGCCGGGCGAGACGCTGGCCCTGGTGGGCACGGCGGGTTCCGGCAAGTCGACGGTGTCGTTGCTGCTGCCCCGTTTCTACGACGTGCACGAGGGCTCGGTCCGGGTCGGCGGCGCGGACGTGCGCACGTTGAAGCTGGAGTCGTTGCGCGGCTCGGTGGGCGTGGTGTTCGAGGAGGCGTTCCTCTTCTCCGACACGGTGTTCTCGAACATCGCGTACGGCAGCCCTGACGCGTCGCGCGAGGAGGTCGAGCGCGCCGCGAAGGCCGCCGAGGCGCACGACTTCATCAACGCCCTGCCGCTCGGTTACGACACGGTGGTGGGCGAACGAGGCCTCACCCTGTCCGGCGGCCAGCGCCAGCGCGTGGCTCTGGCCAGGGCTCTGCTCTCCGACCCGCGCATCCTGGTGCTGGACGACGCGACGTCCGCCGTGGACAACGCGACCGAGGCCGCGATCCACGCGACGCTGGCGTCGGTGACGGCGCACCGCACGACACTTCTGGTGGCGCACAGGCGTTCCACGTTGTCGCTGGCCGACCGCATCGCGGTGCTGGACGCGGGCCGCGTGGTCGACGTGGGCACGCACGCCGAGCTGATCGCCCGTTGCGCCCTCTACCGCGACCTGCTGGCGGGCCCTGGCGAGGCGATCGAGTCGGCCGCGCCCGTCCAGACCGGTGAGCTGTGGCCGGAGCTGTCGCAGCAGGAGCTGGACGACCGCCTGATCGCCGAAGCCAAGACCTCGACACCCGCCGCGTCCAGCAGACGCGGCGGAGGTGGCGGTGGTCCCGGTGGCGGCAGCATGGCGGCCCTGGCCGGCGGCCCGCCCACTCCCGAACTGCTGGCCCAGGTCCGTTCGCTCCCGCCCGCCACCGAGGTCCCTGTCCTGCACGGGGAAGACCCGCGCGCCCCCGACCCGGCCTTCCGCCTGGCCCGCCTCCTGCGTCCGGTCCGCTGGGCTCTGGGCGGTGTGGCCGCCCTGGTCGTGCTGGACGCGTTGGTGGGCGTGGGCATGCCCTCGCTGGTGCGCCTGGGCATCGACGGCGGTGTGGTCGGCGGCGCCGAGTCGTCGCTGTGGCAGGCCGTGGCCCTGGGCGTCGGTCTCGTCGCGGTCGGCTGGCTGACGACGGCGGGCAGCACGGTCTTCGCCGCCCGCCTGGGCGAACGCCTGCTCTACCTGCTCCGCGTCCGCAGCTACGCCCACCTGCAACGCCTCGGCCTCGACTACTACGAGCGCGAGATGGCCGGCCGCATCATGACGAGGATGACGACGGACGTCGACGCCCTCTCGACGTTCCTGCAGACAGGCCTGGTCACCGCCGTGATCAGTCTGATCACCGTCCTGGGCATCACCGCGGCCCTGGTCCTCACCGACGCCTCGCTGGCCCTGATCGCACTCTCGGTCCTCCCGATCCTCGTGGTGGCCACGGTGGTCTTCCAACGCCTCTCCTCCACCGCCTACGCCGAGGCCAGGGAACGGGTCAGCGCCGTCAACGCCGACCTCCAGGAGAACGTCTCGGGCCTGCGCGTCTCCCAGGCCTACACGAGGGAACGCCGCTCAGCAGAGGCCTTCGCGGAACGCAGCGACGCCTACCGCCGCACCCGCCTGCGAGCCCAGCGCTACATCGCGACGTACTTCCCGTTCGTGGCGATGCTCTCCGGCGTGGCCCAGGCCGTGGTCCTCGCCGTGGGAGCCCACCGGGTCGCCACGGGCAGCCTCACACCGGGCGTCCTGCTGGCGTTCCTCCTGTACCTGGGCCTGTTCTTCAGCCCGATCCAGCAACTCTCCGGCGTCTTCGACGGCTACCAGCAGGCGAGGGTCGGTCTCCGCAGGATCGGCGACCTGCTCCGCACCCCGAGCACGGTCGAGCCCCCGGCAGACCCGACCCCGGTCCCACCCCGCCTGCGAGGCGAGGTGGAGCTCCGCAACGTCTCCTTCACCTACGCGGGCGCCGACGCACCAGCGCTCGACAACGTGACCCTCCACGTGGCCCCAGGCGAAACAGTCGCCCTGGTAGGCGAAACAGGTGCCGGCAAGTCCACCCTCGTGAAACTGATAGCCCGCTTCTACGACGCCACAGCCGGCGAAGTCCTGGTGGACGGCACAGACGTGCGCGCCTACGACCTCTCCGCCTACCGCCAAAGGCTGGGCGTGGTCCCCCAGGAAGCCCACCTCTTCGGCGGCGACCTGGCCACCAACGTCGCCTACGGCCGCCCGGAAGCAACACCACAGGAGATCGAAAAGGCAACAGCCGCCGTAGGCGCCCTCCCGATGGTCGGCACCCTCCACAACGGTTTCCGCCAACCGGTGGGCGAACGAGGCAACAACCTCTCAGCGGGCCAACGCCAACTGGTGGCCCTCGCAAGGGCAGAACTGGTCAACCCAGACCTATTGCTCCTCGACGAGGCAACAGCAGCCCTAGACCCGGCAACTGAATCGGCAGTGCTGGCAGCCAGCGACCACCTGACAGGCTCCAGAACCACCTTCGTAGTCGCCCACCGCCTGGCGACAGCGGCAAGGGCAGACCGGATAGTCGTCCTGGCCAACGGCCGAGTGATCGAACAGGGCACCCACGCCGACCTCTTAACGGCCAACGGCACCTACGCCCGCCTCTGGCGCCACGGCGACACCCCAGAAGCCGCCTAGCCAAGCCAACCCCCACGCAAGCCGACACACGGCGCACCACCACACCCAACCGGCGCCGGCCACCACACCCGCCCCGCCAACGCCCTCACCGGCAACCCCGCAGACCCCGGCCCAGCCGGGTCCGACCCAACCCCAAGGCACCTCACCCACGGCCCCGACTGCGCAACGCCACAGCCTCACACCCCGCACGTCCAGCCCAACCCAGCGGCTCGGCCCGGCCGGCTCGCCCCACACAGCCTCGCCCCACCAGCCCCTCCCTCCCTCCCTCCCTCCCTCCCTCCCTCCCTCCCCTCGCGCTCTCGCCCCGTCTCCCCTCACCCCGTCTCCCCTCACCCCGCCTCCCCTCACCCCGCCTCCCCTCACCCCGCCTGCCTCGCCCCGCCTGCCTCGCCCGCCTCTACATCCCGCCCGCCTCCCTTCGCCTCGCCTCCTCCCCCACCCACCTCTGGCCCTCTCGCCCCCGCACCCCGCACCCCGAAGGAGACCGCATGCCACCCCGCCCCACCGTCCTCTACGTCTCCGACCTCTCCTACCCCGCCAAAGGCCGCCGCTACTGCGACGAGGACATCTACCTGACCTCCCACCTCAGAAAGGCCTTCGACCTGGCCATCTGCCACCCGGAAGACGCCGCCGCCCTGATGCGGAACTTCGACACGGTCGTCACCCGCAACAGCGGCCCGGTGATCGACTACCCCACCGCCTACGCCCACTTCCGGCAGCAGGCGGAAGCCACCGGCCAACGCGTCTACAACCCGCTGACCGGCAAGGCCGACATGGCCGGCAAGCAGTACCTGGTCGACCTGACCACCCAGGGCTACCCGGTCATCCCCACGGTCGACGACGAGGCCGACCTCGCCAGGCTCCCCCAGGCCGGCACCTACGTCGTGAAGCCCAAGGCGGGCGCCGACTCCCACGGTCTGGAGTTCGTCGAAGCCGGCGACCTCCAAGCCAACGTCGCGCAGAAGGCCCGAACGGAATTCCTGATCCAGCCCAAGATCGATTTCCGGTACGAGGTGTCGTTCTACTTCGTGGACCACGACTTCCAGTACGCGCTGAACGCCCCGGATCCGAACCAGCGCTGGGAACTCACGAACTACACGCCCACCGCGGAAGATCTGGAGTTCGCGCGGAAGTTCGTCCACTGGAACGACCTCGGCCACGGCATCCAGCGCGTCGACGCCTGCCGCACGGAAAGCGGCGACCTGCTCCTCGTCGAACTGGAGGACCTGAACCCGTACCTGTCGCTGGACCGCACGAGCGACGAGACGAGGACTCGCTTCGTCGAGGCGATGACGGCGTCGATCCGCGGTTCACTGACCTGAACAAAACGGTGAAGAGCACGCGCCCAAGATCAATCCACGAAGCACTGCGGTTGTACCTATCGTGAACTGATCACTGCGCTCGGTGCGTATGCCCGTCAAACAGCTCAGTGCGCAATACCCGAAAGGAGGTGACGTGGTGAGACGCACCTCAAGAAATGCTCAACTGCGGGTGACGGCAGGCCCGTCCTGATCGATCCTGTGACTGAGCACTCCTTGCCAGGTGCCTCCAGCGTGTGAAGGCCCTCGCTGGGGGGACTAACCTGACTACCGCATGAGTCATCACCAAGAGCGAGATGGATAGAGGCGAGCGCCAGCCGTGTCCAGCAGCAGTCCTGCGTCACAATTCGGGCCGAACGAGTGGCTCGTCGAGGAGATGTACGAGCAGTTCCTCGCGGACCCGTCATCCGTAGACCCGGCATGGCATGACTTCTTTGCCGACTACAAGCGTGCGGGCGGCAACGGCAGTGCCGCCACGGCCAGCGCGGGTGGCTCCACGGCCACCACGACCGCGACCGTGACGCCGCCGGCCGCCGACAAGGCGAAGCCCGCGCCCGCCGCCGCACCCAAGCCTGCCGCGCAGTCGCAGCCGAAGCCGGCGGCCTCGTTGCCGTCGACCGGCAAGCCCGCGCCGCAGCAGGCCGCCAAGGCCAAGCCGGTCGCGCAGAGCGCGCAGCCCGAGCAGAAGCAGCTGCGCGGTGCCTCCGCCGCGATCGCGAAGAACATGGAGCTGTCGCTCACCGTTCCGACCGCGACCAGCGTGCGCGCCGTGCCCGCCAAGCTGCTGGCCGACAACCGCATCGTCATCAACAACCACCTGAAGCGGACGCGCGGCGGGAAGGTCTCCTTCACGCACGTCATCGGCTACGCGGTGGTCCGGGCGCTGCAGGCGTTCCCGAACATGAACCGGCACTACGCCGAGGTCGACGGCAAGCCGTTCGTCGTCACGCCGGAGCACGTGAACTTCGGTCTGGCGATCGACCTGCCCGGCAAGGACGGCAGCCGCACGCTGGTCGTCGCCTCGGTCAAGGGCTGCGAGAACATGACGTTCACGCAGTTCTGGCAGGCTTACGAGGACCTGATCCGCAAGGCCCGCGGCGGTTCGCTGACGGCGGACGACTTCTCCGGCACCACGATCTCGCTGACCAACCCCGGCACGATCGGCACGAACCACTCGGTGCCGCGTCTGCAGGCCGGTCAGGGCGCGATCATCGGCGTCGGCGCCATGGAGTACCCCGCGCACTTCCAGGGCACCAGCGAGCAGGCGCTCACCGACATGGGCGTCAGCAAGATCATCACGCTGACCTCCACGTACGACCACCGCATCATCCAGGGCGCGGAGTCGGGCGAGTTCCTCAAGCGCGTGCACCAGCTGCTGCTCGGCGAGGACCGCTTCTACGACGACATCTTCGCGTCGCTGCGGCTGCCGTACGAGCCGATCCGCTGGGTCGCCGACATCCCCGAGGGCGCTGTCGACAAGACGGCCCGCGTCATCGAGCTGATCGACGCGTTCCGCACGCGCGGCCACCTGATGGCCGACACGGACCCGCTGAACTACCGCCAGCGCTCCCACGCCGACCTGGACGTGCTCAGCCACGGCCTGACGCTGTGGGACCTGGACCGCGAGTTCCCGGTCGGCGGCTTCGCCGGCAAGGAGCGGATGAAGCTCCGCGACATCCTGGGTGTGCTGCGCAACTCGTACTGCCGCACCGTCGGCGTCGAGTACATGCACATCCTCGAACCCGAAGAGCGCCAGTGGATCCAGGAGCGCGTCGAGGTCCCGCACGAGAAGCCTCCGGCCACCGTGCAGAAGTACATCCTCAGCAAGCTCAACGCGGCTGAGGCGTTCGAGACGTTCCTGCAGACGAAGTACGTCGGCCAGAAGCGCTTCTCGCTCGAAGGCGGCGAGACCGTCATCCCGCTGCTCGACGCGGTGCTCGACAAGGCCGCCGAGCACGAGCTCGACGAGGTCGTCATCGGCATGCCGCACCGCGGCCGCCTGAACGTGCTCGCGAACATCGTCGGCAAGCCGATCTCGCAGATCTTCCGCGAGTTCGAGGGCAACCTCGACCCCGGCCAGGCGCACGGCTCCGGCGACGTGAAGTACCACCTCGGCGCCGAGGGCAAGTACTTCCGCATGTTCGGCGACGGCGAGACCAAGGTGTCGCTGACGGCGAACCCGTCGCACCTCGAGGCCGTCGACCCGGTCCTGGAGGGCATCGTCCGCGCCAAGCAGGACATGCTCGACAAGGGCGGCGACTTCTTCCCGGTGCTGCCGGTCGCCATGCACGGTGACGCGGCGTTCGCCGGTCAGGGCGTCGTGGCCGAGACGCTGAACCTGGCGCTCGTGCGCGGCTACCGCACCGGTGGCACGGTCCACATCGTCGTGAACAACCAGGTCGGCTTCACCACCGCGCCGGAGCACTCGCGGTCCTCGAAGTACTCGACCGACGTCGCGAAGATGATCGGCTCGCCGGTCTTCCACGTGAACGGCGACGACCCCGAGGCCTGCTACTGGGTCGCGAAGCTGGCCGTCGAGTACCGCCAGGCGTTCGCCAAGGACGTCGTGATCGACATGGTCTGCTACCGCCGCCGCGGCCACAACGAGGGCGACGACCCTTCGATGACGCAGCCGGCGATGTACGACGTGATCGACCAGAAGCGCTCGGTGCGCAAGACCTACACCGAGTCCCTGATCGGCCGCGGCGACATCACGGTCGAAGAGGCCGAGAAGGCGCTGCAGGACTTCTCGAGCCAGCTGGAGCACGTCTTCAACGAGGTGCGCGAGCTGGAGAAGCACCCGGTGAAGGCCAGCCCGTCCGTCGAGGCCGAGCAGCAGATCCCGGCGAAGCTGCCCACGGGCATCAGCCGCGAGACGCTGGAGCACATCGCCGACTCGCACGTGAACCTGCCGGAGGGCTTCACGCCGCACGCGCGCGTCAAGCCGGTGCTCGACCGCCGCGCCAAGATGGCGCGCGAGGGCGGCATCGACTGGGCGTTCGCCGAGCTGCTCGCCTTCGGTTCGCTCGCGATCGAGGGCCGCAACATCCGTCTGGCCGGCCAGGACTCGCGCCGCGGCACGTTCGTGCAGCGCCACGCGACCCTGATCGACCGCAAGACGGGCGAGGACTACACGCCGCTGCAGAACCTCGCGCCGGACCAGGGCAAGTTCATGGTCTACGACTCGGTGCTGTCGGAGTTCGCCGCGCTCGGCTTCGAGTACGGCTACTCGGTCGCGAACCCGCAGGCGCTGGTCCTGTGGGAGGCGCAGTTCGGTGACTTCGTCAACGGCGCGCAGCCGATCATCGACGAGTTCATCTCGTCCGGTGAGGCGAAGTGGGGTCAGCGTTCCGACGTCGTGATCCTGCTGCCGCACGGCCACGAGGGCCAGGGCCCCGACCACACGTCGGGCCGCATCGAGCGCTGGCTGCAGCTGTGCGCTGAGGGCTCCATGACCGTCGCCGTCCCGTCGACCCCGGCGAACTACTTCCACCTGCTGCGCCGCCACGCCCTCGACGGCGTCGACCGCCCGCTCGTGGTGTTCACGCCGAAGTCGATGCTGCGCCTCAAGGCCGCCGTGTCCGGCACGGACGAGTTCATCAACGACCGCTTCCACTCGGTGATGGACGACCCGACCATCAAGGACCCGAACGCGGTCACGAAGGTCCTGCTGTGCAGCGGCAAGATCTCCTACGAGCTGCACGCAGAGCGCGAGAAGCGCGGCGGCGGCGACGTGGCGATCGTGCGCGTCGAGCAGCTCTACCCGGTCCCGGCCCGCAAGCTGACCGAGACCCTGGAGCGCTACCCGAACGCGAAGGACGTCCGCTGGGTCCAGGAGGAGCCGGCGAACCAGGGCGCCTGGCCGTTCTACGGCCTCGCCCTGCCGGAGCTCCTCCCGGAGCACCTGGGCACCGTCCGCCGCGTGTCCCGCCGCCCGATGGCCGCCCCGTCGGCCGGTTCGAGCAAGGTGCACGAGGTCGAGCAGCGCGAGATCATCACCCGCGCGTTCGAGTAAAGCCCGCATGACGCGAACGAGCCGCCGGATCCACTGGGTCCGGCGGCTCGTTTTCTAGGTCTACCAAGGAGTTTCTGGCATGTACCACACCGATCGCGGCATCGAAGAGCTGGAGAAGCGGCGCGGCGAGGAAGAGGTCACCTTCGCGTGGCTGGCCGACAAGCTGCGCGAGTTCGTCGACGCCAACCCCGACTTCGAGACGCCGATCGAGCGCTTCGCCACCTTCCTGGCGCGCGATGACGACGACTTCGAGGACTGACCTACCAGGCGTACGCCTCCGGCGCCGGCTTCGACCCGTTCGGCGCCGGCGCCGGGAACAGCTCATCCAGCTTCCCCAACACCTCAGCGTCCAACTTCAACTCCGCAGCACGCAACGAGTTGTCCAACTGCTCCCCAGTGCGCGGCCCGATGATCGGCGCGGTAACCCCGTCCTGGTGCAACAACCAGGCAAGACCAACGTTGGCCGGGTCCTCCCCGATCTCAGCGCACAACTTCTCGTAGGCCTCGATCTGATCCCGGCTCTTCTCCAGGGCATCAGCGGAACGCCCAGACGCAGACCGCGAAACCCCACCCTCCCGCTGCTTGCGCAACACCCCGCCCAGCAACCCACCGTGCAACGGCGACCAGGGAATCACGCCGAGCCCGTAGTGCTTAGCGGCCGGCAGGACCTCCAGCTCCACCCACCGGGTCATCAGGTTGTAGATCGACTGCTCCGACACCAGCCCGAGGAACCCGCGCGTGCGTGCGGCCTCAGCGGCCTGGGCGATGTGCCACCCGGCGAAGTTGGACGAGCCGAAGTAGATGACCTTGCCCTGCTGGCGCAGGACCGAGAAGGCCTCCCAGATCTCGTCCCACGGCGTCAGGCGGTCCACGTGGTGCATCTGGTAGAGGTCGATGTAGTCGGTCTGCAGGCGCTTCAAGGACGCGTCGCAGGCGCGGCGGATGTTCAGGGCCGAGAGCTTGGTCTCGTTCGGCCACTCGCCCATGCTGCCGTAGAGCTTGGTGGCGATGACGGTCTTCTCACGCCGCGTGCCGCCCTGGGCGAACCAGTTGCCGATGATGTTCTCGGTGACGCCCTCGCCCATCTTCCAGCCGTAGACGTTGGCGGTGTCGAAGAAGTTCAGGCCGTGCTCGTGGGCACGGTCCATGATCGCGTGGCTGTCGGCCTCCGAGGTCTCGGGGCCGAAGTTCATCGTGCCGAGGCACAGGCGGGAGACGGACAGGCCGCTGCGACCGAGCTGGGTGTACTCCATGCCACTCACCCTGCCCCCTCGAAACGCCGTGTGCCACGTGGAGCTGCTCCAGCTACTCCCACTCCCACCGGATGCCGTGCACGTGGCCTGCCATCGCCTCGTGCACGACGATGTGCGCTGAGGCGGTGGTGCCGATCCAGAGTTCGCCGGTGTCCACGCACGGCGCGTCGGGGGCGGTGCGGTAGAAGCTGTTGCAGCGCACGGGAACCGCGTCCGGGTGGAACTCGACCTCCAGCACGTACTCCCGCAGCGCGCGGACGAACGTGCGGTCGGCGGACGCGCTGTCGGCGCCGGGGTCTGCGGTCATCCGGAGGTCCACGAGAGCGGTGTCGCCGGCGCGCAGGACGCGGTCGAGGATGACCTCGGCGACGATCAGCTTGTTCACCTCGTCGCGGCGCACCCTGCCGATGCGGCACGACTTCAGGGCGTCGATCTCGCCGGCGGACACGTCCGTCTCGTCGGCCGTCTTCGAGACGAGGATCCGGTCCACGCCGTCGTCGAACGCCTCGATCACCGCGCTGGACCGCATCTCGACCTCGCGGCGGTCGGGGCCGATCACCGTCAGGTCGCGCACTGCGAGGTACTTCGCCGGTGCGGCGGTCAGGTGGTCCACGCGGGCGATGGCGCGGCCCAGGTCGAGGGCGGCCTCCTGCCAGATGCCCTCCAGGGCGGCGACGCGTTCGATCCACCTGCCGCGCGGGCGCTTGTCGCCGAGTTGACCCGTCAACGTGCCGGGTGCCAGGCGCAGGACCTCTTCCAGCACCGCTACCGCGTGCAGCGACTCCGGGCGTTCGGGACGGCTGCGGCCGCGGCGCCAGTACGACAGCGTCGACAGGCTCACCTGCACGCCGCGCGCCTCCAGGTGGTGCTGGATCCGCTCCAGGCTGAGGCCGCTCGTCTCCACGGCCTTCGCCAACGCCGACGCGAAATCCTGCACGAACTCAATGCTACGGCCAGTGATCAAATTCGGCCCGTCCGACCACGACGAGTGCTCGAAAACGGTTTACAACACAGTTTTGACAGTATTGAGAACCGAAGTTTCGAACCTGTTATCCGAAGCACATGTCGAGTTAGTTTCTTGGTGTTCCCCAGTTCATTCCCTGCCAGGAGGAACTCATGGCACTTCGGCGTCATGTCGCCATCGCGGCGGCATTGGGCATCGCTTCCACGGCGATGTGGACGCCCACCGCGGTCGCCGAGGAAGCGGTGCTCCCCGGTGCGGGCACGCAGGCGGTCGAGGGCAGCTACATCGTGGTCCTGAAGGACGGAGCGCGCACCCCTGCCAGCGCGTTGGCGTCCCGCTACCAGGGCAACGTCAAGCACACCTACAGCTCCGCGCTGAACGGGTTCTCCGTCACCGGGATGTCCGAACGACAGGCGCGGCGGCTCGCTGCCGACCCCGACGTGGAATTCGTCGAGCGGAACACGTTCGCGACGATCCAGGCCACCCAGTCGAACCCGGTCTGGGGTCTCGACAGGATCGATCAGGCGAATCTTCCGCTGAGCAAGTCGTACACGTACCCGAACACCGCGTCGAACGTGACGGCGTACGTTCTCGACACCGGAATCAGGAAAACGCATTCCGAATTCGAGGGCCGTGCCACCGACGGTTACGACTTCATCGACAACGACGCAACAGCGCAGGACTGCCAAGGCCACGGCACACACGTCGCCGGCACGGTCGGCGGCAAGACGTACGGCGTCGCGAAGAAGGCCAAGCTCGTCGGCGTCCGGGTGCTCGACTGCAACGGCAGCGGCCCGTGGGACGGCATCATCCGCGGCATCGACTGGGTGACGGCCAACGGCAAGAAGCCCGCCGTCGTCAACATGAGCCTCGGCGGCAACGGCACGAACGCCTCGCTGGAGAACGCCGTCAAGCGCTCGATCAGCGCGGGCTTCACCTACGTGCTGGCGGGCGGCAACAGCGGCCAGGACTCCTGCAACTTCACCCCGGCCCGCACGCCGGAGGCGATCACCGTGGGTGCCTCGGACCGCGCCGACAAGCGTTCGATCTGGTCGGCCGGCTCGTCGAACTGGGGCAGGTGCCTCGACATCTGGGCACCGGGCAGCGACATCGTGAGTGCCTCCCACAGCAACGACACCGGCACGCGCTCGATGGGCGGCACGTCCATGGCCTCCCCGCACGTCGCCGGAGCGGCGGCGCTCTACCTGAGCGCGAACCCGTCCGCGACGCCCGCCCAGGTGCGCAACGCCCTGGTCGGCGCGGCCACGCCGAACAAGCTGACCGACATCAGGACGGGTTCACCGAACCTGCTGCTGAAGGTCTAGGAACCTGCCGTCGCCGCCTCCCTGCGGCGGTGACGGCCATCCTGGGCGCCCTCGATGCCACGGCCGAATGCGGCTCGGCCAGAGCATCGATCGACTGGGGGCGCTTGCGGTGGGAGTGGGAGTAGCGGCTACTCCCACTCCCACCGCACTCCATAGATTCCGGGCTTCGAGTTCCGCACGTGGATGTGCGTCGACGCCGTCGTCCCGATCCACAGGTCGTTCAGAGCGGTCTCCGGTTCGTGCAGCGACGGCCGGGCGAACTGGAAGCAGCGCGCCGGCACGGCGTCCGGGTGGAAGCCGATCTGCAGCGTGTACTCGTTCACAGGGCGCAGGAACCGGCGATCGCAGACCTCGCTGTCCGCGCCGGGTCTCATCCGGACCGTGTAGTCGACGAGCGCGGTCTCCCCCGCCCGCAGCATCCGGTCGAAGAGGATCTCCGCGACGAGGAACCCCGTCGAGTCCTCGCTCCTCACCCGCCCGAGCCGGCACGGTGGCCCCGCCTCGATCGACGGCACGCCGAGGTCCGTGGCGTCGGCCAGCTGGATCGCGAGGAACCTGTCGACGCCGTCCTCCAGCGCCTGGATCACGCCGGTGCAGTGGTTCGAGACCTCACGGCGGTCCGGCCCGATCACCTGCCGGTCCTGCACGCTCAGGTACGTCGTGCCGGTCGGCTGCAGCCGGTCGATGCGCGACATGACCTCACCGAGGTCGGTGGCTCGCGAGTCCCACATGTCCTCCAGGGACAGCGATTGGTCCACCCAACGCCCGCGCGGCCGCTTGTCGCCCAGCCGGTCGGTCAGGAAGCCCTCACCGAGCCCGAGGAGCTCCTCCAGCGCGGCGACGACCTTCAACGACTCGGGGCGTTCCGGACGGCTGCGGCCGCGGCGCCAGTAGCTGAGCGTCGAGATGCTCACCTGCATGCCGCGGGCCGCGAGGTGGTGCTGGATGCGTTCGAGACTCAGGCCGCTGTTGTCGACGGCTTTCGTCAGCGCCTCCGCGAAATCCACCACGGGGACACCGTACGGTCCCGCACCTTCCGCCGACAGGCCCACACGACGGGTGCCGAGAACGGTGTCTCAATTGGCGTGTTGCCCCTGACGCCACACCGAGTGCGTCAACGGGACGCCGGGACGGTACGCCAGATGCGTGATCGAGGGCGCGTCCAGCACGTGCAGATCAGCCCGCGCACCAGGCCTGATGACCCCGACGTCGTCCCGCCGCAACGCCCGCGCGCCGCCTGCGGTCGCCGCCCACACCGCCTCCTCGACGGTCATCCGCATCTGCAGGACGGCTGTCGTCACGCAGAACGCCATCGACGAGGTGTAGGACGAGCCGGGATTGCAGTTGCTGGCGAGCGCGACCGTCGCACCGGCGTCGAGGAGGGCGCGGGCGGGCGGCAACGACTGGCGGGTCGAGAGATCGCACGCCGGGAGCAGCGTGGCGACCGTGTCCGACGACGCCAGCGCGTCGACGTCGGCACCCGACAAGTAGGTGCAGTGGTCCACCGACGCGGCACCGAGCTCGACGGCCAGCCGCACACCGGGACCCTCGCCGAGCTGGTTGCCGTGCACGCGCAGCCCGAGGCCCTTCTGCTGAGCCGCGATCAGAACAGCCTTCGACTGGTCGTAGTCGAACGCGCCCTTCTCGCAGAACACGTCCGCCCAGCGCACGAGAGGTGCGACGGCGTCGAGCATCTCGCCGCGGACCAGGTCGACGTACTCGTCCGCGTCCGCGCCCGGAGGCACGAGGTGGGCGCCGAGGAACGTGACCTCGTCGGCGTGCTCGGCGGCGATGCGTGCGGACCGGACCTCGTCGGCGACGTTCAGGCCGTAGCCGGTCTTGGTCTCGACGAACGTCGTGCCCTGCTTCAACGCCTCCGCGACGTGCTTGCGGACGACCGCGGACAGCTCTTCGTCCGTCGCGGCACGGGTCGCGTTGACGGTCACGGCGATGCCGCCCGCGGTGTAGGGCTTGCCGGCCATGCGCGCGCCGAACTCGGCGGTGCGGTCGCCCGCGAACACCAGGTGGGTGTGGCTGTCGACCCAGCCCGGCAGCACCGCACGACCCTCGACGTCCACGCGCTCGTCTGCGGCCGGGGCGTCCGCGGCCGACCCGACCCACGCGATCTCCGCGCCGTCGATCACCAGCGCGTCCCCGGCGGACTCGCTGTTCGTGGTCAGCTCACCGATGCCGGTGATCAGCACGCTCATGCCCACAGCTCCTCGATCGCGTCCGCCAGCAGCCTGCCGACGTCTCCCAGCTTCTCGTGCACGCCACCGGAGGCCACCACCCGGCCGCCGACCACCACGGTGTCCACATCGGACGCCGTCGCGGACAGGAGGACCTGCTGCGGCAACGACCCCGCGGTGCGCGGGGTCGAGCAGCTGATCGCCACGAGATCGCACGGGGCGCCGACCTCGATGCGGCCACCGTCCCAGCCGATCGCCGAGTGGCGGGTGGCCACGTCCATCAACTCGCTCGGTGAGAAGCGGCCGCGCTGACCGGTCCTGAGCCGCTCGTTGTGTTCCAGGGCGCGGGTTTCCAGCAGCGGGTCGACCACCGCGTGCTGGTCACTGCCCAGCGACAACGGGCTGCCCGCGTCGGCCAGTTCGCGCGCAGGCCCGATGCCGTCGGCGAGGTCCGCCTCGGTGGTCGGGCAGAAGCACGCGCCCGTGCCCGACGAGCCCAGCAGACCGATGTCCTCGGGCGTCAGGTGCGTGGCGTGCACGGCCGTCGTCCGAGGCGACAGCGCGCCGGCCTCGTGCAGCAGACCGGTCGGCGTCAGCCCGTAAGCGGCAAGACAGGCTTCGTTCTCGGCGGGCTGCTCGGACAGGTGCACGTGCAGCGGAGCGTCCGGGAACGCCTGCGCCACGGTCGAAAGCTCGGCTCGCGGAACGGCGCGGACCGAGTGGATCGCCGCGCCGACCCGCATCACGTCGTCGGACTTCAGCTCGGCGACGCGTGAAGCCCACGCCTCGGCCGTGCCGTCGGAGAAGCGCTGCTGCACCTCGTTGACGGGCTGGTCGATGCCTCCCGCGAGGTAGCAGGTGTCGAGCAACGTCAGCCGGATGCCGGCGTCGGAAGCCGCCTCGCGCAGGGCATACCCGAACTCGTTCGACCTGTCGTGCACGTAGTGGAACTCGCCGACGGCCGAGACCCCGGCGAGCGCCATCTCGCCGTAGACCGCGCGGGCCAGGCGGTAGTACGACTGCGGGGTGAGGCGGGAGGCCAGCGCGTACATGCCCTCACGCCACGTCCAGAACGTGCCGCCGCCGTCGTGCGTCCTGCCGCGCAACGCCCGGTGGAACGCGTGCGAGTGGGCGTTCGCGAAGCCAGGCACCACGACGCCGTGCAGCCGCCGTACGCCCAGCGGAATGGTGTCCACAGTGGACACAGACGCGATCACGCCGTTCTCGACCCTGACGAGGACGCGCTCGGCGAGCCCGGAGGGCAACCAGGCCCGCTCGCACCAGAAGTTCATGAGCCGAGGTGTTCGATCGTCGCGGCCAGGGCTCGCACGCCCTCGTCCACGTCGGCCTGTTCGGCGAACTCCTCCGGCGCGTGGCTCACGCCGGTCGGGTTGCGCACGAACAACATCGCGGTCGGCACGTGCTCCGCGAGGATGCCCGCGTCGTGCCCCGCACCGGTCGGCAGCGCCGGAACACCGCCGAGCGCTGAAGCGATGTCGTCGCGGAGCCCGCTGTCGAAGTGCACCGTGTCGCCGTACGACTCCTCGGTGATCCTCAGCTCGCAGCCCTCCTCCTTGGCGGCCTGGTGAGCCGCCTCGGAGATCTCCGCGACCATCGCACGGGTGCGCGCGTCGTCGCTGTCCCGCGCGTCCAGCCACACGTCCACAGTGGACGCGATGACGTTCGTGCCACCGGGGTTGGGGACGAGCCTCCCCACGGTCGCACGCCCGCCACCGCGAGCCGCTTTCCGCGCCGCCAGCACGAGTTGCGAGGCCGGCAGCATCGGGTCGCGGCGGTCTTCGATCAACGTCGCCCCGGCGTGGTTTCCCTCGCCGGAGAACGTGAAGCGCCACCGGCCGTGCGCAAGGATGCTCGACGCGACGCCGACCGGAACCGCGAGGCCACGGCCCTGTTCGACGTGCAGCTCGACGAACTGACCGATGCGCTTCAGGGCCTTCTCGTCGCGGCCCACCAGATCGGGGTTGTAGCCGGCGGCCTTCATGGCCTCGGCCAGGGACACACCGTCGGGGTCCCTGAGGTTCAACGCCTTCTCCGCGGAGATGGCGCCCGTCAGGAGACGACTTCCGAGGCAGGCGACACCGAACCGGCCGCCCTCTTCTTCAGCGAAGACCGTGATCGCGAACGGCCGCGCGGGCGTGAACCCCTTGGCCTGCAACAGGTCCACGGCCTCAAGCGCCGACGTCACCCCGAGCGGCCCGTCGAACGCACCACCACCAGGAACGGAGTCGAGATGGCTGCCGGTGATGAGCGCGTTGTCGCCGCGCTCGCCCCACCACGCCCAGAGGTTGCCGTTCTGGTCGGTCTCCACGTTGAGACCGCGCCGGACCGCCTGCTCCACGAACCAGTGCCGCAGTTCGAGTTCGGGCTTGTTGTAACCGTGGCGCGAGTAGCCCCCGCGCTTGGTGTCCTTGCCGACGTCCGCGATCTGGTCGAGCATCAGCCCTCCATAGGAATGCGGACGCCCTTGTCCGCTGCCACGGTCTTCGCCTCGTCGTACCCGGCGTCCACGTGCCGGATGACGCCCATGCCGGGGTCGTTCGTCAGCACGCGCTCGATCTTCTGCGCGGCCAGTTCGGTGCCATCCGCGACCGTCACCTGACCGGCGTGGATCGAGCGGCCGATGCCGACGCCACCACCGTGGTGGATCGACACCCAGGTCGCACCACTTGCCGTGTTGACCAGGGCGTTGAGCAGGGGCCAGTCCGCGATCGCGTCGGAACCGTCGGCCATCGCCTCGGTCTCGCGGTACGGGGAGGCCACCGAGCCGCAGTCGAGGTGGTCGCGGCCGATGACGATGGGCGCGGACAGCTCGCCGGACGCCACCATCTCGTTGAACTTGAGGCCGGCGAGGTGCCGTTCGCCGTAACCGAGCCAGCAGATGCGGGCGGGCAGGCCCTGGAACTCGACGCGCTCACCGGCCATCTTGATCCAGCGGTGCAGCTGCTCGTTGTCCGGGAACAGCTCCAGGATCGCCTTGTCGGTCTTGGCGATGTCCTCGGGGTTGCCGGACAGCGCGGCCCAGCGGAACGGGCCTTTGCCCTCGCAGAACAGCGGGCGGATGTAGGCGGGCACGAAACCGGGAAACGCGAACGCGCGGTCGTAGCCGCCGAGCTGCGCCTCACCGCGGATCGAGTTGCCGTAGTCGAACACCTCGGCGCCGCGGTCCATGAACCCGACCATCGCCTCGACGTGGTCCGCCATCGACTTGCGGGCGCGGTCGGTGAACTCCTCCGGCTTCGCGGCGGCGTAGTCCTGCCACTCGTCCAGCGAGACACCGACGGGCAGGTACGCCAACGGGTCGTGCGCCGACGTCTGGTCCGTGACGATGTCGACGGCGACGTCGCGGCGCAGCAGTTCGGGCAGGATCTCCGCCGCGTTGCCCACGACACCGACCGAAACGGCCTCACCGGCGGCCTTGGCCGCGAGCACGCGCTCGATCGCGGAGTCCAGGTCCTCGGCCACCTCGTCGAGGTAGCGGGTCTCCAGGCGACGCTGGGCGCGGTGCGGGTCGACCTCGATGCACAGCGCGACGCCCTCGTTCATCGTCACGGCGAGAGGCTGCGCACCGCCCATGCCACCGAGACCCGCAGTGACCGTGAGCGTGCCGCGGAGCGTGCCGTTGAAGCGCTTGGTGGCGACGGCGGCGAACGTCTCGAAGGTGCCCTGGAGGATGCCCTGGGTGCCGATGTAGATCCACGACCCGGCGGTCATCTGCCCGTACATCGTGAGGCCCTCGGCCTCCAAGCGGCGGAACTCGGGCCAGTTCGCCCAGTCCGGCACGAGGTTCGAGTTCGCGATGAGCACGCGCGGCGCCCACTCGTTCGTGCGCATCACACCGACCGGACGGCCGGACTGCACGAGCAGCGTCTCGTCGGCTTCGAGGTTCTTGAGCTCACGGGTGATGGCGTCGAACGACGGCCAGTCGCGCGCGGCCTTGCCGGTGCCGCCGTAGACGACGAGGTCCTCGGGGCGCTCGGCGACGTCGGGGTCGAGGTTGTTGTGGAACATCCGCAGTGCGGCCTCGGTCGACCAGTTCTTCGCGGACAGTTCGGTGCCGCGGTCAGCGCGAACGGTGGTCATCACAGAGCTCCACTTCGAATGAGGGCCTCAGCGGCGGCGATCTCGGGGGCGAGGTGGCGGTCCGGGCCGGGGCCCTGGACGGTCTCGCGCAACTTCGCCACGGCGGCGGCCGTCGCGGGGGCGGGCTTGAGGGGCGCGCGCAGGTCGAGAGCCCGTGCGGCGGTGAGCAGTTCGATGGCCAGCACGGTCGTGAGACCGTCCACGGCCTTGCGCAGCTTGCGAGCAGCAGACCAGCCCATCGACACGTGGTCCTCCTGCATCGCGGAGGACGGGATCGAGTCGACGGACGCCGGCACCGCGAGGCGCTTGAGCTCGGACACGATCGCCGCCTGCGTGTACTGGGCGATCATGTGGCCGGAGTCGACGCCGGGGTCGTCCGCGAGGAACGGCGGCAGGCCGTGCGAACGCGAGACGTCGAGCATGCGGTCGGTGCGGCGCTCGGCGATCGAGGCCACGTCCGCGAGCGGGATGGCCAGGAAGTCGAGCGCGTAGGCGACCGGAGCGCCGTGGAAGTTGCCGTTGGACTCGACCCGTCCGTCCGCGAGCACGACGGGGTTGTCGATCACGGACGCCAGTTCGCGGTCGGCCACCGTCGCCGCGTACGCCACGGTGTCGCGGGCCGCGCCGTGCACCTGCGGTGAGCAGCGCAGCGAGTACGCGTCCTGGACGCGGGTGCAGTCCGGGCCGCGGTGCGAGGCGACGATCTCGGAGTTCTTGAGGAACGCGAGCATCCGGGCGGCGGACAGGTTCTGGCCGGGGTGCGGGCGCAGCGCGTGCAGCTCCGGCTCGAAGACGCGGTCGGTGCCGAGCAACGCCTCGACGCTCATCGCGGCGGTGAGGTCGGCGATGTCCAGCAGCCTGGTCAGGTCGGCGATCGCCAGCGACAGCATGCCGAGCATGCCGTCGGTGCCGTTGATCAGCGCGAGGCCTTC
This sequence comes from Lentzea sp. NPDC058436, assembly GCF_042721515.1. Lineage (NCBI taxonomy): Bacteria > Bacillati > Actinomycetota > Actinomycetes > Pseudonocardiales > Pseudonocardiaceae > Lentzea > Lentzea sp. NPDC058436. Next base: position 131,852 of record NZ_JBHXLF010000013.1, on the reverse strand, counting down.
CTTCTCGGCCAGCTGCACGGGTTCGATACCGGCTTCGGCGAGTGCCTCGGCTGCGGGCACCAGCTCGTCGCGCGAGTTGCGGACCATGCCCTCGCCCATCAGCGCGAGAGCGTTGGCCGACAACGGCGCGAGGTCACCGGAACAGCCCAGCGAGCCGAACTCGTGCACGATCGGCGTGATGCCGGCGTTCAGCATCCCGGCCATCGCGTCCACAGTGGACAGCCGAACGCCGGTGTGGCCGGTCGAGAGCGTGCGCAGGCGCAGCAGCATCAGCGCCCGCACGACCTCGCGTTCGACCTCGGGCCCGGAACCGGCGGCGTGCGAGCGGATCAGCGACCGCTGCAGCTGGGCACGGCGGTCCGGCGGGATGTGCCGGACGGCGAGCGCGCCGAACCCGGTCGAGACGCCGTAGGTGGGGCGTTCGGCCGTGGCGAGCTGTTCGATGTGGCCGCGGGCGGTGGTGACCGCCTCACGGGCCGCCGCGGTGATCTCCACCGGAGCGCCGTCGCGGGCGACGGCATGAACGTCCTCGAGGGTCAGAGGCTTCGGACCCAGCTCCACCGGTTGTCGCATGCAGACATCAGACCGCTCCGGGGCCGACTCAGCGACCCCGGAGCGGGTGATGGTGTCTGAGATGCCAGACGGACTAGATGCCCTTGCCGATCCAGTTCGTGTCGGGCGAGGACGCGAGCTGGACGTCGTTCGCGGTCTTCACCAGCTGTTCCAGCGGCGCCGCGCCCCGGACCGTCACCCACACGGAGCCGTCCAGCACCGCGACGGCACCGTCGATCTGCACGCCCTGCTTGCCGCGCACGGTGACCGGAGCACCCCCGGTGAGGCCGGGCGAGCGGGTCGACACCTGGATCACGAGCGGGTCCTTCTTGAACTGCGCGCCCCAGTCGCCGGGCGAGCTGCCCCACACCTCGGTGGCCTCCTGGCCGTCGAGCGTGAACAGCGGCCTGTTCTCGACCTTCGCGTCCGTGCGCACCGACTCGGCGACCTGCATCGCCGTCTGCTTCACGTCGCTGGTGCCGCGCACCGTGACGTGCAGCCAGTCCTGCGCGTCCCAGACCACCTCGGCGGTCAGACCGGCCGACTGGCCCTGCCTGGTCTGCACCCACGCCCTGAGGCCGCGCACGGAGATCTCGTCCCAGCCCGCGGTGTCCGGCTTGGCCTTGCTCTTGAAGATCCTGGTCAGCGGCCCGCCGTCGGTGAACGGGTAGCCCTGGGCCCCGGCGGGCACGTAGGCGCGCTCGCCGTCCAGGAGGCCCCGGTAGACCTCGACGTAGCCCTCCGGCAGCCAGTGCGGCGAGTACTTGAGCGGCAGGCGTGAGGGCTGCTCGACCACGAGCGCCGCGCCGGCGTCGTTCGGGTTCGGCGGTGCGTACCTGTCGCTGGCGACGACGCCCGCGAAGATCAGGACCGCGACCGCGGCCACGCCCGCCGTGGCGATCAGGAAGATGTTGTTCCGCTGCCGCTTCCGCTTGCGCCGGAGCGCGTTCAGCGTCGGTCCCGGGTGAGGAGTGCGTTCGGCCAGCAGGCCGAGTGCCTCCTTGATCCGCTGTTCGGTGTCGTTCACGACAGGCCCTCCCCGAGCCGGGACCCGACACCAGCGGGTTCCGGCGTGTGATCCATGCGGAGTGTGGCCAGCGCACGTGAGATGTGGCTGCGCACGGTTCCCTCGGCACAACCGAGCATCTGTGCGATCTCCGAGTCGTCGTAGTTCTCGTAGTAGCGCAGCACGACGGCCGCCCGCTGTTTGCGGGGCAGCTTCGCGATGCGCTGCAACATGGCTTCCCGCTCGTCGTAGTGGTGCGTCTTGTCCGCGACGGGCGGAGTGACGGACTCCAGGGTCGTCATGCACAGCGCGACGTCCTTGGCGGCCCTGCGTCTGCGCCACGAGAGGAACTCGTTGGTCACCATGCGCTTGACGTAGGCGTGAGGGAGGTCGACTGAACCGATGCGATCCCACTTCTGCTGCGCGCGCAGCAGCACTTCCTGGACCACGTCCTGGGCCAGGTGCGGGTCGCACGTGAGCACGGTGGCGTAGCGCAGCAACGGGGTCACCTGTTCTGCCACGAAGTCATCGAAACTCGGTGTCAATCCCGACCCCCTTCAAAACCGTCACACCCCTATGACGCAGCTCGGGCCTGTTCTGTTGAGTGTGCCCTGATGTCGTAACGGCGTGGGCTGGATCACGTGGGAAAATCACTTTTGTGGGCAGCAGCAGTGACGTTCCCGCGCTGCGGCGAGGGCTGGCGGTCCTCCGGCTGCTGGCGGGCAGACCGGGGCCCGTCTCCGCGGCGTCGGTGGCCCGTGAGCTGAATCTGCCCAGGTCAACGACCTATCACCTGCTCTCCGAACTCACCGAGGCGGGCTTCGCGACGCACTTCCCGGAGGAGAAGCGCTACGGCCTGGGCGTCGCCGCGTTCGAACTCGGCTCCGCCTACCTGCGCCACGACCCGCTGGAACGGCTGGCCCGCCCGCTGCTGCGCAAGCTCGCCGACCGCATGGAGAAGGTCGCGCACCTGGGCGTCCTGCACGGCCCCGAGGCCCTGTACCTCGTGCGCGAGCAACCCAGGCAGCCGCAGTCGATCGTGTCCGACGTCGGCGTCCGCCTGCCGGCCCACCTGACCGCCTCCGGCCGCGCGATGCTGGCCCACCTGCCTCCGGCGCAGGTCAGGGCGCTGCTGCCGTCGGTGTCCTCTTTCGTCGACCGGACCGGACGCGGCCCGCACAACTTGCCTGCGTTGCGGCGGCTGCTGACGCTGGAACGCCGTCAAGGCTGGTCGGTCGAGGACGGGTTCGTGACGGCGGGGTTCGCCTCGGTGGCCGCGCCGGTGTTCGACCACGGCGAGCGGCCGATCGCGGCGATCACGCTGACGTTCCGGCACCTGTGCGACACGCCGTGCGGGCAGGCGTGGCCCGACCTGGCCAAAGAGGTGCGCAAAGCGGCCGAGGAACTGACCGTGCGGATCGGTGGTCACGCGGCCTCGGGTTAGTAGCCATGTACATAGTAGCCATGTACCGTATCTGCCATGAGCAGTGCGGGACCGACGCCTGGGCACCTCGTGTGGCGTCTGGCGATGAAGTGGCGAGTAGCCGTTGACCGCGCGTTGGACCCCCTCGGCCTGACGCACGCGCAGTACGTCGTCCTGTCGTCGTTGGTCGCCCTCGACCGCCCCTCACAACGCGAACTGGCCGACCACACCGGCCTCGAACCGCTGTACGTGTCGAAGCTGGCGCGCTCCCTGGAGGCCGCCGGCTTCATCTCGCGCACTCGTGACGCGGTCGACACCCGGACCATGCGACTTCTGCTGACCCCGCACGGCCGATCGACGGTCGAGCCCGCCATCAAGGTGGTCCGGTCACTGCTGGACCGCCTGCTGGAGCCGCTGGGCGACCGCACCTCGGCCTTCTCCGACGAACTCCGCGCGCTGCTCGCCGTTCCCCTCGACTGAGGAGCACTCGATGCCCGTCGTCCCCGTACTCGGCTCGACCATCCACCACCAGGAGCACGGCACCGCGCCGTTCGTGTTCCTGCACGGCAACCCGGCCTCGTCGCACATCTGGCGCAACGTGCTCCCGGAGCTGGGCGGTCTCGCCCCCGACCTCATCGGCATGGGCAGATCCGGCAAGCCGGCCATCGGCTACTCGTTCGACGACCACTCCCGCTACCTCGACGCGTGGTTCGACGCCGTGGGTGCGGAGCGCGTGGTGCTGGTGGGCCACGACTGGGGCGCCACGCTCGCGTTCGACTGGGCGGCAAGGCATCCCGACCGCGTCGCGGGTCTCGTGTTCTTCGAGGCCATGCTGAAGCCCATGCGGAGTGCGGACCTACCACCTGCGGCTCGTGAGCGCACTCGTCGGCTCCGCACCCCCGGCCTGGCCGAGGAACTGGTGCTGGACCAGGACACGTTGGTGCGTCAGGCGTTCACCGGCGGTGTGCTGAAGCCGGTCTCGGAGGCGGACATGGCCGCGTACCTCGCGCCTTATCCCGACCGGGAGAGCCGGCGGCCGTTGCTGGCTTGGGTGCAGCAGCTTCCGGTTGATGGTGACCCGCCTGCTTTGGTGCCTCGCATGGAGGCTTATGCCGCTTGGCTTGCCGCCTCGCCGGTTCCGAAGCTGTTGCTCACCTTCGAGGGCTCGCCGACGTTGGCCATCACTCCCGAACTGGCCGGGTGGTGTCGCGAGAACATCGGCTCGCTGGAGGTCGTGGCGGTGGGCGAGGCCGGGCACCACGCGCCGGAGGACAAGCCGAAGGAGATCGCCGCCGCCATCGCGGACTGGGCAGGCCGGCACGACCTTGCTTAGATCGGGTGCATGGGGGTTGTAGTCGAAAAGCTGGACTTCGCGGCCGCGGCGCAGGTGGACCGGCACGGGCTGTACGAGGTGGCGACGGCATGGGCGGCTGAGGACGCTCCTGACCGCGAGCAGGCGCCCGTCGAGGCGTACATCGCGATGTGGGAGTCCCGCAACGACCTCGGTTTCGAGCCCGCGCGCTTCGTCGTCGCACGCGAGAACGGGAAGATCGTCGGCTACGCGCAGGCCGAGGTCTCCGAGGCCGAGGCCAACTCGCACCTCGCGCTCGTCACCGTCGTGGTGCGGCCCCGACACCGCCGCCGCGGCATCGGCACCGCGCTGCTCCGCGCCACCCCGTCGTTGCTGGACCGGCAGACCGTCATCGAGTCGTGGAGCGTCGGCCCCGGCGAACCGGGCGACCACTTCGCCGCCGCACTCGGGTTCCGGGTCGTCACGTCCATGACGAGGCAACGGCTGCGGCTCACCGGTCCACCGGACGTCGCCGAATTGCCGGCGGGGTACGAACTGGTGACGTGGAAGGGCGCGGCGCCGGAGGAGTTCGTCGAGGCCTACGTCGAAGGACTCAACGCGATCGCCGGCGCGCCGTTCGGCGAGACGGCGCTCGACCACGCGCACAACACGGTCGAGAGCATCCGGGAGGACGAGGCCGAAGCGCTCTCGGACCGGTGGGTCGTGCTCTTGCTGCACGAGGGCTCGGCAGCCGGAGTCACGGTGGTGGAACGGAAGTCCGCCAGGCCCGAGTACGCCGAGCAACTGCACACCGTCGTGCTTCCTGCTCACCGCGGCAAGGGGCTGGGCCTGCTGATCAAGTCGCGCATGCTGCACGAACTGGACGGCGTCGAGACCGTGTTCACGCGCACCAGCAGCGAGAACGTGCACATGCTGCGCGTGAACCACGCCCTGGGCTACGAAGACCAGTACACGTACATGGCCGTCCAAGCGAAAACCGCCGACCTGCAGGCGTGAGGCCTGCGGATCGGCGGTTCTCAAGAGCGGGTCAGATGCCCGCGGAGGCCAGCCACTCCTTGGCGACCTTCTCCGGCTCCGGCTTGTCCGGCGACGACAGCTTCTCGTTCAGCTCCAGAAGCGTCTTCGTGTCGAGCTTCTTCGAGATGGCGTTGAGGGTGTCGCGGACCTGCTGCGTCGCCTTCTTCTCGTTGATGAGAGGCAACACGTTCTGCGCGGCGAAGACGTTCTTCGGGTCTTCGAGCACCACGAACTCGTTGGCCTTGATGGCCGCGTCCGTCGTGAAGAGGTCGGCCGCCTGGACGGTGTTGTCCTTCAGGCCTGCGACGGTCAGCGGGCCGCCGACGTCGAGGGCCTTGAACTCCTTGAACTCGCAGCTGTACTTGGCCTTGAGGCCCGGCAGGCCGTCGGGGCGGTTCTGGAACTCCGGCGGGCCGCCGAAGACCAGGTCCTTGCAGTACGGCACGAGGTCGTCGAGCGACTTCAGGCTGTACTGGGCCGCGATCTGCTTCGTGACGACGACCGCGTCCTTGTCCTCGGCGGACGACTTGTCGAGCACGATGAGGCCCTTGGGCAGCGCCTTCTGCAACGCCGCGTAGACCTCGTCCGCGCCGACCTCGGGGGCTTCCTTGTTGACGTGCTTGAGGAGCACGCCGGTGTACTCGGGGATCAGGTCGATCGAGCCGTCCTGCACACCCTTGAAGTACAGCTCGCGGTTGCCGATGTTCGGCTTCTTCGAGACCTTGACGCCCTTGGCGGACAACGCTTCCGCGTAGATCTCCGAGAGCAGGCGCGACTCGGGGAAGTTCGCGGAGCCCACGACGATGGTGTCCGTCGGGGCCGGCTCGTTCTTGCCGTCTCCGGTGAGCGGATCGCCACCGCACGCCGACAGAAGCATGACCGCAGCGACGGCTGTCGCGATGCGCTTCATTTCGTTCCTCCGGTTCCCACTGGACGCAGCCCTGGCGAGACCGTCAGCCGTTGCAGGCCGGCGAACCCCAGGTCGACGAGAACGGCGAGCAGTGCCACGAGCACCGCGCCGGCGAGCATCTGTCCGAAATCCTGCAGGGCGAGGCCGTCGAAGACGAGCCTGCCCAGGCCACCGGCGCCCGTGTAGGCGGCGATGGTGGCGGTCGCGACCACTTGCAGTGCGGCGCCGCGGAAACCGCCGAAGATCAACGGGAGTGCGTTCGGGATCTCCACCTGGAGCAGCACGCCCGACTCGCGCATGCCGACGCCCCTCGCGGCGTCGACGGTCACGGGGTCCACCGCGCGGACGCCGGCGTACGTGCCCGCCATGATCGGCGGGATCGCCAGCAGCACCAGCGCGACGTACACCGGGAAGTCGCCGAGACCCGCCCACAGCACCACGAGGATCAGCACCGCCGTGGTCGGCAGCGCCCTCAGCGCGTTGGAGAGTCCGACGATCACGAAGCCGCCCTTGCCGGTGTGCCCGACGAACGCGCCGAGCGGGACCGCGATCGCCGCGGCGATCAGCAGGGTCAGCAACGTGTAGCCGAGGTGTTCCAGCAACCGCACCGGAATCCCGGTCGTGCCGGACCAGTGCGCGGGATCGAAGAGCCAACCGAACACTCAGCTCACCTCCCCGCCCGTGCCCACGGCGTGAGCAGCCGTCCGATCAGCAACAGCAGTCCGTCCGCGAGCACCGCCAGCACGACCGTCCCGATGAGACCCGCGAGGACCTTGTCGGTGTGGTCGGTCTGGTAGCCCTCGGTGAAGAGCTGGCCGTACCCGCCGAGCCCGACGAGCGCGCCGACGCTCACCATGCTGATGTTCGACACGGTCGCGACCCTCAGGCCCGCGATCGTGACGGGCAGCGCCAGCGGGAAGTCGACGGTCAGGAACCGGCGCAACGGCCGGTAGCCCATCGCGTTCGCGGCGGCGATCACGTTGCCCGGCACCGCGGACAGCGCGTCCGCGATCGACCTGATCATCAGCGCGACCGTGTAGACGGTCAGCGGCACGATGACGTTGATCTCGTCGAGGATCTTCACGCCGATCAGCACCGGCGTGATCACGATCAGCGCGATGGACGGGATCGTGAACAGGACGTTGGCGAACGGGAAGAGCACCGCGCGCGCCGTCTGCGACCGGCTCGCCCACCACCCGAACGGGATGGCGAGCACGAACCCGATCAGCACCGGCACGACGGAGAGCCGGAGGTGCACCGCGGTGACTTCCCAGAACCTTTCCCAGTTCTCGAAAATCCAGGTCACTTCGGGACCTCACCCGCCGCGCGGGCCTTCGCGAGCGCCTGGATGACGTCGTCGGCCCTGACCACGCCGGTGACCGCGCCGGCGTCGTCGACCACCACGCCGAGCGCCGACGGCGAGCTGAGAGCCGCGTCGAGCGCGCTGCGCAACGTCGAGCCGTCGTAGAGCGAGCCGCCGGAGATCAGGTCCTTCTCGGCGACCTCGACCTCACCGTCCACACCGGACAGCCAGCCCTTGGGCCTGCCCTGGTCGTCGACGGCGAGCGTCCAGTCCGTGACGGTGATGCGCTCGCCGATCTTCGCCGTGGTCACGGGGTGCACGGGCACCTCGGCGTGCAGGAAGGTCAGCGTGCGGTAGCCGCGGTCACGGCCGACGAACGAGGCCACGAAGTCGGTGGCGGGCGCGGCGAGCAGCTCGGTCGGCTTCGCGTACTGCGCGAGGTGGCCGCCCGTCTGGAACACCGCGACGCGGTCGCCGAGCTTCAGCGCCTCGTCGATGTCGTGCGTGACGAACACGATCGTCTTGTCGAGTTCCGCTTGCAGGCGAAGGAGTTCGTTCTGCAGGTCCTCGCGGACCACCGGGTCCACGGCGCTGAACGGCTCGTCCATCAGCAGCACGGGCGGGTCGGCCGCGAGAGCGCGGGCGACGCCGACACGCTGCTGCTGACCGCCGGAGAGCTGGGCCGGGTAGCGCTTGCCGAAGTTCGCGTCGAGTCCGACGATCTCCAGCAGCTCGGCCGCACGCGTGCGCGCCTTGCGCTTGTCCCAACCGGACAGAAGAGGGACGGTCGCGATGTTGTCCAGCACGGTCCGGTGCGGGAAGAGGCCCGCCTGCTGGATCACGTAGCCGATGCCGCGTCGCAGCGTCGGCGGGTCGACGGTGAGGACGTCCTTGCCGTCCACCAGGATCGTGCCCGAGGTCGGGTCGATCATGCGGTTGACCATGCGCAGGGACGTCGTCTTGCCACAGCCGGAAGGACCGACGAACACCGTGATGGTGCCCGCCTCGACCGCGAGGTCGAGCTCGTCGACAGCGATGGTCCCGTCCTCGAACCGCTTGGTTACGGCCCGGAACTCGATCACCCTTCGGATCCCTCCGGTCGTGACGACCACCCCGATTGGGCCGCCCTGGATGTAGATCCCAAAGACCTTAACTCGTTCGGCGTACCCCGGCACAGCGTTCCACCATGTGACAGGCCGCAGGTTTGAAAGTGGCCGAACGAGCCGAAAGATCAACGTTGCGCAGCGGGGCCGTCGCGTGCCGTGACGAGCGGCCGCCGGGCCCTTCAGGCGGTCAGGCGCCCGGAAGGCCGTATGGTCTACCGCTTGTGACGATCGACCAGGTTCGGCAGGTGGTGGCGGAGCGCGGCGTGCACGCCCGCAAACTCCGCGAAGTGTTGTCCCTGCTCAGCGAGGACTGGCACCCGCTGGCCGAGCTCGTGCGCCTGCCCGCCGTGCCCCGCCGCACCGTGCAGGACCTGCTCAAGGCCCTCGGTGACGACGCGGAATCTTCAGGCGATCGTTACCGCATCGCCCCCGGCCTGGTCGCCTCCTACCGCGCGGAGTTCGGCGTTTCCGGCGTTCGCGACCACACCGACGTGCTGCGGCAGATCCTCGTGGACATCGCGGACGTGCCACCGCCGTTGTCCTCGTTGGACCACGTTCAGGCGACGGCGGAAACGGCGCTGAACCGCGCTGTGTGGCTGAACTCCACGTACGACCTGAAGGGCAAGCGCCTGCTGTGCCTGGGCGACCACGACCTGACGTCGCTGGCCGTCGCCGCTGTCAACCCGCACGTGTCGATCACGGTCGTGGACCTCGACGAGCGCCTGCTGGAGTTCATCGACTCGCGCGCAGAGACACGCGGCCTCGACATCCGGACGTTGCACTGCGACATGCGTTTCGGGCTGCCCCAGTCCGTGCTCGAATCCGTGGACCTCGTCTTCAGCGACCCGCCCTACACGCCGGAGGGCATCGGCCTGTTCGCCGGACGCGGCATCGAGGCGTTGGAGGACATCGCGTCCGGGCGAATCCTCCTTGCGTACGGCTTTTCCGACCGCACGCCCGCTCTCGGCCTGAAGGTGCAGCAGGAGCTGCAGAAGCTCGGGCTGGTGTTCGAGGCGATCCTGCCCGCGTTCCACCGGTTCGACGGCGCGCAGGCCATCGGCTCGGCCGCGGATCTGTACGTCTGCCGGCCCACGGGCCGCCGCGCGGTGTCGGGTGGCACGCGGATCTACACGCACGGCGCGCAGTCCGTCGAGTCGTCCGGGCCTTCGCAGGAGGCTCTCGCCGCGTTGTCCGAACTGGCTCCGCGCCCCGAGTCCTCACCGCCGCCGAAGCCGCGCGCCGCCGGCTGGGCCGAACCGGTGGGCAAGGGCGCGGCGTCGCTGGCCGTCGACCTGTCCGCGGATCCGGGCCCGTGGCTGCTGCGGACGTTGCTGGCGTCCTCCCCCGCGCGGCTGGCGTGCCTCGTGCCGAACAACCACCCGGCGGTGTCGTCGGAGGCGGGGCAGAAGGAACTGCAGGAGCTGGTGCGGACCCGGTTCAAGTTGAAGTTCCTGCGCAACAACCCAGATGCCAGGACCACGATCGTCGTCGCCGATCAGGTCCTCACCGGAACGCTGTCGCTGGGCGAGCGCACGGTCCGCGAGGTTCTGATGAAGGCGCACGGCAAGCTCCGCAACTCCTGGCGCGAAGCGTTGATCACCGCGTCCCAGGGCCTGCTCACCAAGAAGCAGGCGGCGGAGATCATCGACAACGCCGCCGCGGCCGCGGAGGACCTGGAGCTGCGGTTGATCGACCTGCCGAAGCACCGCATCGCGGCGCTGCTGCCGGAGATCTCAGCCAGCGCGCGGTATGTGGAGCGGCCCGAGGGCTAGGACGGCCCGGAACTCCTTGGGCGGCACCGGACGCGAGAACAGCCACCCCTGGTACGCGTCCACCCCGACACCGCGCAGGACGTGGAACTGCGTCGCGGTCTCCACACCCTCCGCGACGCACTTGCGTCCCATCGCACGCGCCATGTCGACGACGGCACGGGCCACGGCGAAGTCCGAGGAGTCGTTGCCCACGCCGGAGACGAAGCGCCGGTCCACCTTGATGATCTGCGCCGGCAGGTCCTTCAGGCGGGCCAGCGACGAGTAGCCGGTGCCGAAGTCGTCCACCGCGAACTGGACGCCGCGCTTCACGAGCTCGTCCATCGACTGGCGGACGCGGGACGGCAGGTCGACGAACGCCGTCTCGACGAGCTCCAGCACCACGCGTTCCCACGGGACGCCGGACTCCATGATCGCGGTCGACACGATGTCGACGAACTCGGGATCGCCCGGCACCAGGCCGGCCAGGTTCACCGCGACGGACACCGGGCGGCCGTCGGGCGCGGGCCAGGTCGCGGCCTCCTTCAACGCCGTGCGCAGCACCCAGCGGTCCAGTTCGCGCATCAGGTCGCCCTGTTCGGCGACCGGCAGGAACACGTCCGGGGGCAGCAGGCCGCGGTCCGGGTGCGGCCAGCGCACCAGGGCCTCGGCGGTCAGCACGGCGCCGTCGACGCCGACGACCGGCTGGTAGTGCAACGCCAGTCCGTCGTGCTGCAGGGCCTCGCGCAGCTGGCCTTCGAGGTGCACCTGGCGGTCTGCGGACGCGATCAGCGCGGCGGAGGCCAGCGAAACCCGTCCGGCGCCGGCGCGCTTCGCCTCGAACATCGCGGCGTCCGCGAACCGCAGGAGGTCGGCACCGTTGGCGCGCGAGCCGTTCGGGACGGCCGCGCCGATCGAGGCCGAGACCCGGACGAGCTGGCCGTGCACCGGAACGGCGGTGCGCAGCAACGAGGCGACCCGCGTGGCCAGGGCGTCGACGCCGCCGACCGAGTCGATGTCGTCGCAGATGATCACGTACTCGTCACCGGACAGGCGGGCGGCGGTGCAGCCTTCCGGCAGGCCGCCCTCCAGCCGCCTTGCCAGCGCCACGAGCAGTTCGTCGCCCGCGTCGTGGCCAAGAGAGTCGTTGACGCGCTTGAAGTTGTCGATGTCGCAGAAGAAGACGGCGACCTTCGCGCGGCCGGGGCCGTCGAGCAGCTTGCCGAGGATCTCCTTCACCAGCGCGCGGTTCGGCAGGCCGGTCAGCTCGTCGTGCGTCGCCTGGTGGCGCAACGCCTCGGCGGCGCGGCGGCGTTCGGTGATGTCCAGGAACACGATCAGCCAGAACCTGCGGCCGTCGTCCTGCACGGACAGCGCGATGTGCAGCTCGCAGTAGACCTTCTCGCCGTCCGGGCGCACGAGGATGCGCTGCGGGATCTTCTGCGTGCGCTCGGCGGCCCACTGCAGACCCGGCGAGGTGTCCTCGGGGTGGGTGAGCTGCTCGGCGGTCATGCCTCGCAGCTGTTCCAGCTCCATGCCGAGCAGGTCGCACAACGCGTCGTTGGCGTCGACCAGGCGCTCGCCCTCGTCGAACAGGCCGATGCCCACGGGCGTCACGGACACGAGGTCGGTGAAGCGCTGCGACGAACGCTTCATGCGCGCCTCGGCGGCGCGTTGCTCGGTGACGTCCTGCGCGGTGCCGACGGCCAGCTGCTTGCCGTGCGGGTCGTGCACGATCATGCCGTGGCAGCGGAAGATCCGCATCGAGCCGTCGCGTCGCACCACGCGGTGTTCGCACTGCACGGCGACCTCGTCGACGGCGAGCTGACGCCACAGGTCGTCGACCCAGTTGCGGTCCTCGGGGTGCACCAGTTCGAGGTAGGCCTCGTAGCTGCCCACGGCCTCGCCCGCGACGCCGAAGAGTTCGCTCAGCATGTCCGACCACACGACGGCACCGGACGAGGGGTTCCACTCCCACATGCCGAGGCGGGCCGCCTGCTGCGCGTCGGCCAGTCTTCGGCGGTCCTCGCGCATCTGACGTTCCAGGGCGCGCGCCTCGGTGACGTCCTGGATGGTGCCGTGGTAGCGCTCGATGCGGCCGGACGGCGAGATCTCCGCGCGTGCCCGGCACATGTAGACGCGGTCGCCGATCTCGCTGCGGACCTCGATCTCGACCGGGGCGTCGTCGGAGGTGTGCAGCAGCCGGTGCCGCAGCTCCTTGACGGCCTCGCGGTCGTCCGGGTGCACGCCGCTGAGCAGGTCCTCGTCCGGCGTCATGCCGAGCTCGGCGAACATCTCCACCAGCACTTCGCTGCGGTGCACGGCGCGCGTGCCCGTCTCGTACGCCCAGCTGCCGATGCGGGCGATGCGCTGCGCCTCCAGCAGCCGCGCCCGTTCCTGGGCGAGCTCGCTGGCCGCGCGCTTGGCCTCGGTGATGTCACGGATGTAGCCGGTGATCTTGTCCAGGGAGCCCGCGTCGTCGAGCTTCGCCTCGGCGACGCCGCGGATCCACCGCAGCTGGCCGTCGGGACGGACGATCCGGTACTCGATGTCGATGGGGTCGCCGGTGATCTCGCGACCGTGCCAGTACGTCTCGACCATGTGGTAGTCGTCCGGGTGCACGACGTCGAGAACGGCCTGCGCGCCGGGCACCACGGTGCCGCGTTCGAGGCCGAGGAGCCCGTAGTGCGTGTCCGACCAGACGGTCAGGCCGGTGCTCGGGTCGAACTCCCACGAGCCCAGCTCGGCGACCCGCTGCACCTTGCGCAGCCGGCGCTGCTCGTCGCGCAACGCGTCCGCGGCGGAGGCGAGGTCGGAGACGTCGATCAGCAGAACGGCCTGCAGGCCCGTTCCCGGTACGGCGTGCCGGGCGACGCGCACCGGCAGTTCGGAGCCGTCCGCGCGCAACAGCCGCAGGTCGGAGGAGTTGCCCAGGAGCAGCTCACCGAGCGGGTGCCCGACGAGGTCGTCGGCTCCCTGCGCGGCCGCGAGCTCCACGGCGGCGGGATTCGCCTGCATCACGACGCCCTTGACGTCGACCAGCAACGACGGCGCATCGGGCAGCGTCAGCCCGTCGAGCGTCATCGGAGGTTTCGCAGCCGTCCGTGCACGGCCGTTCACCACCGTCGCCCGTCCCACCCACTTGGGCACCGACCCACCCTCTCCCGCATTCACCGCCCGCGGCAATTCGGGTGGACACGACAACGGCACCCGAACGGCGGCAAACACGAACCCTCTCCTCGGGTGAACACCCGAGGAGAGGGACGGTAGCGCTTCAGAGCGTCATCGCCCACCCCTGCACGGGTTAACGAAAAGCCACGTTCGTGGTTCCGGTCTCCGTGAAGATGCAAATCGGTGGCGAATAGGAGAGCGTGATCAGGCGACGCCGTCGGCCTTCGCGGCCAGGGCCACAGCCGCCGCGACCTCGGGTCCGACGCGCGGGTCCAATGCCGAGGGAACAATTCGGTCTGGGCCCAAATCATCCTTCGCGACCGCGAGAATGGCATCCGCGGCGGCGAGTTTCATGCCTTCCGTGATCCGTCGCGCACCCGCGTCGAGAGCCCCGCGGAAAATGCCGGGGAACGCGAGCACGTTGTTGATCTGGTTCGGGAAGTCGCTGCGGCCGGTCGCGACGATCGCGGCGTGCCGGGCGGCGACCTCCGGGTGCACCTCGGGGTCCGGGTTCGACAGCGCGAAGACGATCGAGCCGTTCGCCATGCTCGCGATGAGGTCCTCGGACACCTTGGACGACGACACGCCGATGAAGACGTCCGCGCCGCGCAGGGCCACGTCGATGCCGCCGTCGAGGTTCGACCGGTTGGTGACGGCCGCGATCTCTTCCTTGACCGGGTTGAGACCGGCGCGGCCCGTGCGGACGATGCCGCGCGAGTCGAGCAGCGTGATGTCACCGGCGCCGGCCGCGATGAGGATCTTGGCGATCGCGATGCCCGCGGCGCCCGCACCGGAGATGACCACCCGCTGGTCGCCGATGTTCTTGCCGAGCACCTCGTTCGCGCCGTTGAGCGCGGCCAGCGACACGACGGCCGTGCCGTGCTGGTCGTCGTGCATGACCGGGCAGTCGAGCGCCTCGATCAGCTTCCGCTCCAGCTCGAAGCAGCGCGGCGCGGAGACGTCCTCGAGGTTGACCGCGCCGAACGACGGGCGCAGCCGGACGAGCGTCTCGACGATCTCGTCCACGTCCGTCGTGTTGAGCACGAGCGGGATGGAGTCGAGGCCGCCGAAAGTCTTGAACAGAGCCGACTTGCCCTCCATGACGGGCAGCGACGCGCTCGGGCCGATGTCGCCGAGACCGAGCACCGCCGTGCCGTCGCTGACGACGGCGACCAGGCGGTGCGCCCACGTGTACTTCGCGGCCAGCGACGCGTCCTCCGCGATGGCCTTGCTCACTCGGGCGACACCGGGCGTGTAGGCGATGGACAGCGCCTTCGGGTCAGCGAGCGAGGCGGTCGCACCGACCTCGAGCTTCCCGCCCAGGTGCGCGTTGAAGATCTCGTCATCCGTCAACTGAGTCGGATCCGAGTTCTCGGTACGGGCTTCGTTCACTGCTGTCACGGGGTCCCTCCTGCGGTGCGGGCGGCGTATTTGCCCCAACTTGGGCTCATCACCAAACGGCGCACCGGCCCAGCGTTGTCACGCCGGGTACACGGGGCCTTGAAACTCGGTCGACTTCACCAGTGAGTTTTCCACCGTTGAACCGCCCGAGTGCTGCGGGTGACGGAAGTGTGGCAGGGTCGCGCGGCGCTGTCTGCGGCGGGGATCACACTTTTTCCGCAGGTCAGAGGGCATGTAGCAAGACGTCCGTCCGGTTTTCTGAACCGACCGGTCAGTTTCTGCAGGCAGGAAGCACCCAATCGTTCAAGAAGATTGACGCCTTAGAGTGACGGACATGCTGGCGAGTTCGCTGAAAATTGACGGCGCGTTCGAGTTCACCCCTCGGACATTTCCCGACGACCGAGGCGTGTTCGTCTCGCCGTACCAGGAGGCGGCCTTCGTCGAGGCGGTCGGGCACCCCCTCCGCGTCGCCCAGACCAACCACAGCGTCTCCCGCGCGGGGACGATCCGGGGCATCCACTACGCGGACGTCCCGCCGTCCCAGGCGAAGTACGTCTTCTGCCCGCGCGGCTCGTTCATCGACGTGATCGTCGACATCCGCGTCGGCTCCCCCACCTTCGGCCAGTGGGAGGCCGTGCTCGTCAACTCGACGAAGTGCAACGCCGTCTACCTCTCCGAGGGCCTGGGCCATGCGATGATCGCCCTCGAAGACGACACGACGATGAACTACCTCTGCTCCACCGTCTACAACCCGACCGGCGAACACGGCCTCACCCCGCTCGACCCGGCGCTGGACCTCCCGTGGCCGCGCGAGCTCGAGTTCCAGCTGTCGGAGAAGGACACCTCCGCCCCCACCCTGGCCGAGGCCTACGAGGCCGGCGTCCTGCCGCGCTACGAGGACTGCCTCGCGCTGTACGCGTCCCTCAAAGCCTGAAAGCAGGCCTCGGCCATAGTCGAGCTTTGACGACTCCGAGCACCTCCGCAGGTCCGAGGTGCTCGGAGTCCGTGCTGGCGAACGGGTTGTCGCCCACCACGTGCCACCCGCCGTCCACTTGATGAGAGACACGTTTGACCGACAGCTGGTCCGGCCGGCTGGCCCACTTCACGAGCACGACCTGCCCCGGCCGGGGCGTCGCACCCCACCTGACCAGCACGATGTCGTCGTCGCGCAGGGCAGGGACCATCGACGGCCCCTTGACGAGCACGGTGGAGAGACGCGGTCTCAACGATCACCCTTCGGTCCGCCGGAGTAGGGTCCTACCTGTCGGAGCATCCACTGTCTTTTCATTTCTGGGAGGAACGATGCGACTCGTGTCGCGCATTCTCCGCCCGCGCGTCGAAGCCACCGCGCACTGCGACCTGCCGTGCGGTGTCTACGACCCCGCGCAGGCCCGCATCGAGGCCGAGTCGGTCAAGGCGGTCCAGGAGAAGTACCAGGCCAACGAGGACCCGGAGTTCCGGGAGCGCGCCGTCCTGATCAAGGAGCAGCGCAGCGAGCTCGTCAAGCACCACCTGTGGGTGCTGTGGACGGACTACTTCAAGCCGCCGCACTTCGAGAAGTACCCCGAGCTGCACGACCTGTTCAACCGCGCCACCAAGGCCGCGGGTGCGTCGGGCACCAAGGGTTCGATGGACCCGGCTTCGGGTCAGGCTCTTCTCGACCTGATCGCCCAGATCGACAAGATCTTCTGGGAGACCAAGCAGGGCTGAGCCCTTCTCAGGTCTCGAACGGCGCCGCTCCCCTGGGCAGGGGGCGGCGCCGTTCGTCGTTCTACAGCCCGAACGCGCCACCCTCGACGAGGATGAGCACGCCGATGCCGATCAGCACCACGGGCAGCAGCACGTGGCCCCACTTCGACAACGCCCGCGCGACGGCCGGGCGCGTGGCGAAGAAGCGGCCCGCCGCCACCCACACGGCGACCAGCAGCAGGAACACGACCACGTAGACGGCCATGCCGCCGGTGCCCGCGGTGGCGAAGACCGGCACGTACACGCCGATGTTGTCGCCTCCGTTGGCGAAGGTGACGGAGGCGACCGCGAGGATCCCCGGAGCGCCGCCCTCCGCCGACCGTTCCTCCTCGGTGTCGTCGCGGTGCCGCCACGCCTGGACGCCCGCCCTGATGCCGAGGGCCAGGGGCAGCAGGCCGAGGTACGGCAGGGCCGCGGCGGGCAGGAAGGTGGCGCCGAACGCCGCTGCCACCGCGGCGCCGAGGATGCCGGCGAAGCCGAGGTACTGGCCCAGCAGGACGTTGCGGGTCGTGGCCGCGTGGCCTGCTCCCTGGGCGAAGAAGAGCGCCAGGATCACGATGTCGTCGATGTTGGTGACGGCGAACAGGCCTGCCGCCTGGCCGATGGTGCCCAGGTTCACGAGGTTTCCTTCAGGTCTTGAGGGGCTGGGGTCGTGGGCGCGACCGATCAGCGTCGTAGGACCTGCAGGAGGCTCAGGGGGCAACGGTGGGCCGCGGGGCGGCTGCGTTCCGCGGGGCGGGGTGCGGCGACCGGGGCCGGGTGTGCGGCGACCGGTTGCGGCGTGGCGCACTCGCGGTGGGGCAGCGTGACGCCGTCCGAGGTGAGCGCGGCCTCGGTCTGGTGGATCTCGGCGGCCTGCGTCGTCCAGCTCCGCGGGGACGGGTCCGGCGTCACGAGGTAGACGAGCAGGGCCGCGACGACCAGCAGGAAGACGCCCCTGCCCATGTGCCGCCCCCGGTTCCACAACGCCGCCCTTGCTCGCGTGGAGCATAGGCGGCGGGTGTGGTCAGGCGGGCACGACGTCGGTCGAGCGCGAGAGCTCCTGCCAGGTCTCCAGGTCTGCGCCGACGGCCGCGATCTTCGTGCGGATGTCGGTCAGCGTGGAGGTGCCCAACGGGAGCCGCGCGGGCATCTCGGGCAGCCCCGCGACCGTCAGGACCGCCTCCGCTGCCTTCACCGGGTCGCCCTCCTGCAGGCCGTGGTTCTCCCCGGCCCACTCCCTGGACGCGCCGCCCGTCGTGGCGTAGTCGTCGATCACCCGCTCCACCTGGCCGAGCGACGACGAGGCGAGGAAGTCCGTGCGCAGCGGGCCCGGCTGCACCGAGGTGACCTGGATGCCGAGGGGCGCGAGTTCGAGGCGCAGGGCCTCGGTGATGCCTTCGAGCGCGAACTTCGTTGCGCTGTAGACGCCCCAGCCCGCCCACGCGACGACGCCGCCGGTCGAGCTGATGTTGAGGATGCGGCCGTTCCGGGCGGCGCGCATGACCGGCGTGACGGCGCGCAGGACGGTCAGCAGGCCGAAGACGTTGATGTCGAAGACCGCGCGGGCCTCGGCGTCGCTGGTCTCCTCGACGGCGCCGACCAGGCCGCGGCCGGCGTTGTTCACGAGGACGTCGATGCCGCCGAACCGGGCGACCGCCGCCCGCACGGCAGCGTCGGCCTGCTCCTGGGACGTGACGTCGAGGGGCAGCGCGAGCAGGGTGTCGGAGTGGCCGAGCGCCTCTTCGATCGCACGGGGATCGCGGGCGGTGGCCACCACCGAGTCACCCCGCGTCAGCGCGGCCTTCACGATCTCCAGACCCAGGCCTCGGGACGCTCCGGTGACGAACCAAACGGACACGGTGTTCTCCTCATCAGGACGTGGTTGACGCTTTCCATTACGTCCCACCGCGACCCCGATTCGAAGGGGAGAACTGGTACCTCTCGTCGTGGCTCCGGCAGTACCACCCAGGAGCTGCCGACCCGCCGCCACCACGGCCATACTCGATCTCATGACCAGCGGTGACGAACTCGGCGACTTCCTCACCTCACGCCGCGCGGCGTTGTCGCCGGAGGAGGTCGGCCTGCCCGCCGCCACCACGGCCCGCCGGGTCAAGGGCCTGCGCCGGGCGGAGGTCGCGATCCTCGCCGGGGTCAGCGTCGACTACTACGTGAAGCTCGAACAGGGCCGCGCGAGGAACGTCTCCGAGCAGGTGGCCTCCGCGGTCGCGCGGGCGTTGCGGCTCAACGACGTCGAGAGCCGCTACTTCGCCTCGCTGCTGCAGTCCGAGCCGTCCCGCCCGGCCGGCATTCCGCGAGCCAGGCCCGCGCTGCAGTCGATGATCCGCGCCATGGAGGTGCCCGCCGTCATCCACGGGCCGTACCTGGAGATCCTCGGCATCAACCACGCGGGCAGGGCGTTGCTGGACGACTTCGAGGCCATGCCGGTCGAGGACCGCAACCTGGCCAGGTGGATGTTCCTGAACCCCCGCGCCCGCGTCGTCTACCGCGACTGGACCGAGATCGCCTCGGACATCGTGGCCACGTTGCGCGCGTCGGTCATCCCCGGCCGCGACAACGACGCCCTGTCCCGGATCGTCGGCGACCTGAGCACGCGGTCGGAGGAGTTCGCGGGCATGTGGGCGACGTACCGGCTGTCCGAGCACCAGCACGGCGTCAAGCGCTTCTTCCACGAGGCCGTCGGCGACCTGCGGCTCAACTGGCAGACGTTGCGCCTGCCGGACGCCCAGGGGCAGACCATCGTCGTCTACAGCGCCGACACCGGATCGCCGTCGGAGGAGAAGCTGCGCCTGCTCAGCAGTTGGACGGCGGGTGGCCGTCAGAACGACGACCACCCGCGCGCGGTCACACCGCCTCAGTGACCTTGCCGGTCACCTCGAAGCTGACGCCGGTCGGCGACTGCCCCTCGAACTTCAGCCTGACCTGCTCCTCGCCCTCCGCCTCGGTGTCGGTGATGGTCGGCACCTCGAACTCGACGGAGGTCTGGCCCGCCGGGACGAAGGTGTAGAGCGTGAGCCCGGTCGCGGACAACGGCCGCGACGGCAACGCCTCCTCACCCGAGTTGCGCAGCAGCCACTGGGCGTTGACGTCCGTTGTGGACAGTTCGGTGCCGGAGGCCGGTGCCACCGGTGCGCCCAGGACGGCGAACGCCGAGTCGGCGGTCTCGGACAGCGTCAGCCTCCACTTCAGCGCGCCGCCCTCCTTGACGCTGTCGGCGACGGGCGTGACCGTGACCTTCGGCGCCGGGTCGTCGTTGCGCACCAGCAGTCCGCCGGTCGCGGACCCGACCACCGCGTTGGAGATCGCCTGCACCGACACGGGGTAGCGGACGTCCCCGCTCCACCTGGTGTTGGCGGTGTAGGTCACCGGGACCTCGGCGCGGTCCTGGCCCGTCTGCAACGTCACGAGCTTCGTCGTGGGCTGCTTGGTCACCGGGTCGGTGTAGAAGAGCCGGATCACACGGGTCCCGTCACCGGTCGCGGTGACGACCATGTTGTGGGTCTGGGTGCCGGAATCGCCCTCGTCCACGGCGTTGACGACGGCGTCGACCCTGGGCAGCTGCGTCGGGTTCAGCGGAACGAGGCCCTTGTCCCAGCCGTGGGCGTCGATCAACCACGCCTCACCGGACGCGGCCTCGGGAACCAGTTCGAGCGAGGCGAAGCTGTCCACACCGGATGGAAGCGGCACACGGACTTCCTGCGCCCACAAAGAAGTCGTGCGATCGGTACCGGGAAGCCCGGTCACCGACACCGACCCGAGCGAGTGCTTCTGTCCGTTGTGGTCGGTCAGCGCGACGCCGAACTTGGACGCCGCCGCGTTCGCCGGAACGGCCAGGCGCAACGCCAGTTCGCGCGAACCGTTCAGCGACACCGGTTCGGCCGGCGTGACCACACCGGCCTGCCCCGCGGCCGACCACTTCAGCGCGACCGCGAGGCGTTCGGGCTGCGCCACCGCACCGCGGAAGCCGACGAAGTGCGGCGACCGCGCGGTGCTGCACCCGACCGCGACGTCACGGGACGTCTGCTGGCAGACGCGCGCGCTGCCGGACACGGCAGTGGAACCGCCGGGCACGACGAACGACTTGCGGGCGCCACCGATGGCGTGCGAGAGAACGCGGGCGGGGTCGGCGGACGGCGCGCGCACGCCGGAGCCGTCGAGCAACGGCAGCACGGACTCGTCACGTCCGAGGAACAGCCGGGCGGACGCGGCGACGTACGTGGCGCCCATGGTCTGCTGCTGGTCGGCGGTCAGCCGGGTCGCCGTGCCGGGCGTGCACACCGGGTCGGGCTGCTGGCCGGGCCAGAAGTCGTCGGACGCCGGCGCCTCCGCCTGGCCGGGCGTCCACTCGCTGTTGAAGTAGTTGTGGTTCGCACCGATCATGTACAGCGCGCTGTGCAACGCCTCGCCGCGGCTCAGGCCGCGCGTCTGGTCCACGAACATCTGCCCCTGCAGGTCGGACACATCCCCGTCGCAGCCGGGCAGGAACGTCACCGAGGGCACGTCCGGCGCCGGGTTGTGACCGAAGATCGTGGGGCCGATCAGTACGTCACCGCGGATGTTCCAGCGCACGGGCCCGCTGAACCCGGTGTCACCGGGCGGCGGCGCGAGGCTGTCGGTCGCGGCGCGGTTGACACCCTCACCACCGCGGGAGTGGCCCACCAGCAGCACGTTCGTCATGTCGGCCGGCACCCCACCGGGCACGGAACCCTGGCCAGCGGACCAGTCAGCCCACTTCGCCAGGTGGTGGCGCACCAGCGACGAACGCCCCTGCGCACCGGCGTCGGCGGTCAGCGCGTCCTGCGCGTTGACACCGTTGGCGGAGATCGACACCGTCAGATATCCCTGCGACGCCAGCAACCGCTGCGCCTTCAGGTACCCCTTGTGGCTCGGCACGGCCGTCAACCCGCTGGAGCACGGCCACTCCATCGCGATCCGGTTCGGATCCGACTTGCTGTAGCACGTGAAGTGCCTGCCGTGCAGGAAGAGCACGAGCGGCCGCGGACCGGGCGCACCCTGCGGCGCGACCACGACGGCCTCCATCTCGACCGGCGCCGCGTACTCGGGCAGCCGGATCGGGTCGAGCGCGTACTCACCGCTGGTCGTGGCGTACGGCCCCGGCGTGCCGGGATCCACGTCCGCCTGCGGCAGCAACGCGGGCAGTTCGGCCGCGGACAGACCGGGCACCGACGGCTCGACGACGTCCAGCCGCTTGCCCGCCGACCGCACCTGCAACGCGGCGGGGTCCTCCAGCTCGGCCTGCACCGTGAAGCTGCGCAGGTCGGCCGACTCGCGGGCGCGCCCGAGGAACCGGTCGCCCTCCCAGAACTCCACGCCCGCGTCGAGCAGCGGCATCGGCGCGGAGGCGGTCCATCTGACCACGTTCCCGGAGACGGTCCAGCCGGATGGTGGTTCCGGCGCGGCCGACGCGGGCAGCGCCGGTAGTACCGCGGCCAGCAGGACAGGTAGCAGAAACGCGACAGCACGGCGCATGTGTGGGTCCCCCTAAGAAAGGATCCACTCCGTTCTATCGACGCCTCGCAGCACGTTGCGAGGAATTCCGCGCTGAATCTGCCATGTAAAACAAAGACCCGACGTGCGTATTGGGCCGTTCAGCCCAACGGCTCGTCGAAAGACGAATAAGCGCCGGTCCGACAGGTCCACCGGAGCCGCCGGTACGGCCACCCGCACATTTCCCGGGAAAACACCCGGCCCCGGCGACGCGCCGGCATCGTGAACTCAGCCGAAATTTCACCGCTCTTCGGCATGCGCGGGATTTCGCCACCCAGGGGCGGGGCCTCAGCCCTCCCGGCCGTCCGTCGTGTGCTCGTTCTGACTCAGCTTGTTCCACGTCGAGGTCAGCTCCGCCCGGATGCGGGCCACGCGGACGCCGAACGCCTCGCGGATCTCCTGGGCGTCGACTTCGTCGGGGGCGCCGTGGTCGGGGTGCTCGGCGGTCATGGCGGGTCGAGTACCTCGATCGCGTGCTGCCCCAAACGTGCTCCCCGTCACTCCCTAACATCGAACAGGTGAGCACCCACCTCTACCTGCTGCGCCACGGCCAGACCGAGTGGTCCGAGAGCGGCAGGCACACGGGACGCACTGACATCGAGCTGACGCCCGAGGGCGAGCAGCAGGCACGCCGGGCGGGCGCTGTGCTCGCCCGGCTCAGAGGCACGGACCAGGCGCCGGCGCTCGTGCTGACGAGTCCCCGGCAGCGCGCCACCAGGACGGCCGCGCTGGCCGGGCTGGAGGTCGGCGCCACGACCGAGGACCTGGCCGAGTGGGACTACGGCGACTACGAGGGCATCACCACGCCGCAGATCCGCGAGCGCGTGCCCGGCTGGACGGTGTGGACGCACCCGATGCCGAACGGCGAGACGCACGCGGAGGTGCAGGAGCGGGCGCGCAAGGTGCTCGGCGAGGTGCGCAAGATCCTGCCCGGCGGTGACGTGGTGCTGGTCGGTCACGGGCACTTCAGCCGCGTGCTGATCGCGGCGTGGCTCGGTCTCGCGCCCGACCAGGGCGTCCACTTCGGACTGGACCCGGCCGGCATCTGCCAGCTGGGCGACGAGCGGGGCGACCCGCAGGTGCGCAGGCTCAACGTGCCTGCCTGGGAGGTGTGATGATCCGGCGGGTGGAACCGCGTGACGTCGACGCGGTCGTCGGGCTGGTGCACGAGCTGGCGCTGTACGAGAAGGCGCCCGAGCAGTGCCACCTCACCTCGGAACAGTTGCACACCGCGCTGTTCACCGAGAGCCCCGCGCTGTTCGGCCACGTGGCCGAAGTGGACGGTCGGGTCGTCGGCATCGCGTTGTGGTTCCTCAACTTCTCGACGTGGGACGGCGTGCACGGCATCTACCTCGAAGATCTCTACGTCACGCCGGACCAGCGTGGCAAGGGCCTCGGGAAGCAGTTGCTGGAAGCGCTTGCCCAGGAGTGCATCACCAGGGGATACACCCGGCTGCAGTGGTGGGTGCTCAACTGGAACGAGCCGAGCATCGGGTTCTACAAGTCCTTGGGCGCCATGCCGATGGACGAGTGGACGACGATGCGCGTCGCGGACGAAGCGCTGGTCAGGCTCGGCTCTTCACTCTGAAGGTTGACGGAAGGTCTCAAAAGGCTCACGAAACGGGAAATCCACTGAGGACGGGTCCATGGTGCTGGCAGCGTCCCCGCTCGCCGATCCCCCGGCACAAGCAAGCGTGGAAAGAAGGAAAGACCGTGGGTACTGACCCGACCACAATCGACCCGAACGCAGCTGCCGCCGTCTCCGGCGTCTTCCTGGTGATCAGCCTCATCTTCGCGGTGATCGGCATCATCATCATGTGGAAGGTCAACACCAAGGCCGGTCAGCCCGGCTGGGCGGCGATCATCCCGATCTACAACATCTACGTCTGGCTGAAGATCGCCGGTCGTCCGGGCTGGTGGCTCGTGCTGCTGCTGATCCCGGTCGTGAACATCGTGATCTCGCTGATCGTGTCGATCGACATCGCGAAGTCCTTCGCCAAGGACACCGTCTTCGGCGTCGTCGGCCTGTGGCTGTTCAGCCTCATCGGCTACGCGATCATCGCGTTCGGTGGCGCGCAGTACCGCGGCCCGGCGGCTCTGGCCGGCCAGCAGGCCGCGTACCGGGGCTGACACTCCCGCACCACGTCGAGGCCGGGTCTGGAGCCACCCCTGTTGCTCCGGGCCCGGCCTTCGCCGTTGCTTGAGGACTCAGACCATCCCGACAGCGCCGTAGGTGGACGCGTCGGCGGCGGCGGACGCGCCCGGGAGCTCCCCGTCAGCACGCCAGTGGGCCGCGAGCACCAGTCCGGGCTCCAGCAGCTTCAGCCCGCAGAGGAAGTCCTCGACGTCCTGCTTGGACCGGGGCACGAGGTCGAGGCCCATGTCGTCCGCGAGGCCGACCAGCTCGTCGACGAGCTCCGGCTCCATGTCCTTCGTGAGATGCGTCAACGCCACAATGCTGCCCTCGGACAACGCGGCCCGATAGCGCGCAACGACGCCCGCGGGCTCGTCGGTGACGTACGGCAGGACGCCGACCATCAGCACGGCGGTCGGTTGCGTGAAGTCGAGGAGGCGACGGGTCTCCGGGTGCCTCAGCACCGCGCCGACGTCGCCGATGTCGGACTGCACGATGGCGGCGTTGAGGTTGTCGCGCAGCATCGTGCGGGCGTGGGCGACGGTCACCGGGTCGCGGTCGACGTAGACGACGTTGCACGACGGGTCTAGCGACTGGGCGACCTCGTGGACGTTGCCGGCGGTCGGGATGCCGCTGCCCAGGTCGAGGAACTGCCGGATGCCGTGCTCCTCGACGCACAGGCGCACCACGCGGCGGGAGAACGACCTGATCATCCGCGCTATCTCGGCGACGGGGTACTTCCTGATGCTCTCCTCGGCGACCTCGCGGTCAACCGCGAAGTTGTGCGCCCCGCCGAGGTAGTAGTCGAACAGGCGAGCCAGATTTGGGCGTTCGGAATCGCCGTTTGTCGTCACCCGCTTCGGGCCGTCCTGCACTGCGCACCTCACCCTGCTCCCGAGCGGCGCGAACGCTGGGGGCACGGTAACCGGCTACTCCGTTCGTGTCCATCCACCATTAGTGAACACGCAGGGTGATGGCCCCCGGCCGGAGCCGAGGGCCATCGCAGGGTTACCGCTGGTCAAGCTGTGTGTCAGACGCCCGCGTACTGGCGGATCCAGGTGCGGTAGGCGCCGACGTGGGTGTAGTTGGACCGGGTCGCGCGGTCCGACGTCGAGGCGACGCCGACCTGCTTGCCGTTGGAGAACATCGGGCCACCCGAGTCGCCACCGGCGGCGATGCCGTCGACGCGCGTGACGGCGACCGCGCGGCCACCGCGGTAGTCACTGCCGTTGACCGACGTGACGCGGGTGTTCGCGACCTTCAGGTAGCGCGACTGGCAGTTGATCTCCGGCTGGTTGGTGCACGTGGCACCCCAGCCGTAGAGCTGCACGGTGCCGCCGTTGGCCACGTCGGACGTCGTGCCGAGCGGGGAGAACGGACCGGACAGCGTCGTCGAGACACGCGCCAGCGCCAGGTCGGCGGACGGGTGCTTGATGATCTGGTTGGCCGTGACGAGCTGGCCACCCGACGTCTGGTCCAGGCTGCCCGCGCGGAACGTGTACGTGCCGCTGCCTGCGACGCAGTGCTCAGCGGTCAGGATCCACTGAGGTGCGATCTTCGTGGCGGAGCAGTTCTCCCGCCCGTTGAAGAACAGGCGGGCGGCGTACGGGAAGTTCTGGGCATAGCTGCCGCCGATGATCATCGGCTGCATGTCCGGGTTCTCCGGAGCCGCCGTGGCGGTAACAGGGGCGAAGGAAAGCGCCGCCAGGAAGGCGCCCGCGATCGCGGTCATGACACGCATGGTTGGTCACCTCGTGAGTGCAGGGAGTGGTTAAGCAACCACGCACAGCTTCACTCCTTCGTGTGAGGCTGACCACCCTCCGTTAGTCGGCTTTGTCGACTTCCGATTCGTCATCGAAGCCCATCGCCCACTTGCGGCCCTCGTTCGTGAACAGCAGGACGAGCACGACGACGCAGTAGATGCCGCCCAGCGAGCCGAGCAGCTGCTGCTCCGACGGCCCGTACGCGTACCAGGCGCAGCCGAGCAGCAGGAGCTGCGTGACGATCACGGGCGTGCGCGCGCCGTGGTGGCCGCGGAACAACAGGACGGTCGCGAGGAGCGCCCCGCCGAACCAGAGCACGAGCACACCGGCGGCACCGAGGATCGGGCCCGCGGGCGTCGCCCCGCCGATCACCCGGATGACGAGCGCGCCTGCCAGCGCGATCCCGCCCAGACCCTGCACGAAGGCGAGCGCGGACGCGATGCGCACCGGGCGCGGTGGCGCCTGGGTCTGAGTGGTCACGGAAGGCCTTCCCTCACGTTCTGTACCTGGTCACGGATCGTATGCCACCCGGTTGGAGGGCTCTGGAAGCACGCCCCGCGCGGGAAGATCAAGGGGCCTTCAGCGAGCCGGCGGTCGTCCGGGGTGCACTCGGCTGCGAGGTGGGACGCGGTGCGACAGAAGGGAGATTTGCGCCACTTTCGTGAGGCTGAGGCCACCCTGAGGGAGGACATGCGAACCGCGAACGGTCACGCATTGTCCTACTCTCAAGTAGTGCGCGCTCTTCTCGTGGTGAACCCGCAGGCGACTACAACAACGCCGGCGGGCCGTGACGTTCTCGCGCACGCACTGGCCAGCGACGTGAAGCTGGAGGTCATCGAGACCTCCTACCGCGGCCATGCCGCGGACGCCGCCCACGGTGCGGCCGAGGACGGGTTCGACCTGGTCATCGCCCACGGCGGCGACGGCACGGTCAACGAGGTGGTCAACGGCGTGCTGCGCGCCGGCCCCCGCCCCGACAAGCCGATGCTGGGCGTGGTGCCCGGCGGTTCGGCCAACGTCTTCGCGGGCGCGCTCGGCATCCCGCGCGACCCCGTCGAGGCCACGCACGTCCTGCTCCAGGCGATCGAGCACGGCACCAAGCGCCGCATCGGGCTCGGGCAGGTCTTCGCGGACGTCATCTCGGACGGCCGCTGGTTCACCTTCAACGCCGGCATGGGTCTCGACGCCGACGTCGTGGCGGGCGTGGAGCACAAACGCGCCAAGGGCCGCAACGCGAGCCCCGCTCTTTATCTGAGCGTCGCGCTCAAGGCGTACTCACGACTCGTGCGCAAGCCGCAGCACTTCACCGTCGAGGTGCCGGACGAGACGTTCGACGACGTCGGCATGGTGTTCGTGTCGAACACGGACCCGTGGACGTACTTCGGCGACAGGGCGATCCAGCTCAATCCGAGCACGTCGTTCGACGGCGGCCTCGGCCTGAGTGCGCTGAGGACTTTGCGGGTACCCACCGTCGGGCGCTACATCGCCCAGGTCCTCGCGACGGGGAATCCGAAGAGCGCGAAACTCGTTCGGCGTGATGACGTGGGTTATGTCAGAGTGAAGTGCGAGGAGCCTGCGAACCTCCAGGTCGACGGAGATTTCCTCGGCACGACCACCGCGGTGGAGTTCAGGGCGGTTCCCGACGCGCTGACTGTTGCCCTGTAAGGAACTTGACACTACGTTACCGGTTCGTGACCGTCTCGGTACCCAGCCGGGATGTACTGCAGTCGAGTGACAGCAGAGCGTGAAACCCCAGGTGAACGCTGTCGATCTTTTGGGTGAGTTCACTCACCGGGTCAGTGCTTACCCCTTGACATCCCCGCCGTTCGTGAAAGCATTCACAAGCACCCCAAAAACGACCGCTGACAACCGGCGTGCCCTTGTGCGCGCCTAGCTGAGGAGTAGTTCCAATGGACTGGCGCCACCGCGCGATCTGCCGCGACGAGGACCCCGAGCTGTTCTTCCCCGTTGGGAACAGTGGTCCCGCGCTGCTTCAGATCGCCGAGGCGAAGACCGTCTGCCGTCGTTGTCCCGTCGTCTCCGACTGCCTCGCGTGGGCGCTCGAGAGCGGCCAGGACGCCGGCGTCTGGGGCGGGATGAGCGAAGACGAGCGCCGCGCTCTCAAGCGCCGCAACGCTCGCACGCGCGCCCGCAGCAACGCCTGAGCAGGCAGTTCGCCTCTAAAAGCGAAGCAGTACAGCTCTAGAACTTCATAAAGGAGAAGCCCGACACCGTGCCAGGTGTCGGGCTTCTTCTTTTGTTTGCACACCCTCCCGCATGACCACGTGAGACCGCTGAGGCTGATCGTCACGTGTGCACGGCGTTAGTTTAGCGCCGCCCTCTGAGCGGCACGCGCAGGACCGCCTCAGTACCGCCTCGGGGCCGTCGCCGCAAGCTCAAGGAGCCTCTCAATTCGGAATCGACGAGGGTCCGAACGATCTGCAGACCCAGTCGATCGGTGCGTTCGAGGGAGAAACCCTGCGGAAGGCCCTTGCCGTCGTCGGTGATCGTCACGTCGAGCCACTTCGCCGAGCGCTCCGAGTGCACGACGACCTCCCCGCGCTGGCCAGGAGCGTAGGCGTGCTCGAAGGCGTTCTGCACGAGCTCGGTCAGCACCATCACCAGCGGGGTGGCGATCTCGGCCGGCACGATGCCGAAGCCGCCCTCGCGGCGCACGCTCACCTGGGTCTCGGTGACCGCCACGTCGCTCATCATCGGGATGACCTTGTCGACCACGTCGTCGAGGTCGACGCGCTCGTCGACCGACATCGACAGGGTCTCGTGGACGAGTGCGATGGAAGTCACACGGCGCACGGACTCGGCGAGCGCCTCCTTCGCCTCCGGGTTGCTCAACCTGCGGCTTTGCAGCCTCAGCAGGGCCGCGACGGTCTGCAGGTTGTTCTTCACCCGGTGGTGGATCTCGCGGATCGTGGCGTCCTTGGACATCAACGCACGGTCACGACGGCGCACTTCGGTGACGTCGCGGCACAGCACGATGGCGCCCGCGGCCTGCCCTCGTGGCCGAAGGGGCAAGGAACGGAACAGCACGGCGGCGCCACGGCGTGACTCGGCCTCCATGCGCATCGACGGCTGGCCGTCCAGGGCCTGCCGGATGCGCTGGGCGACCTCGGTGGCGTCGAACGGGTCGCCGATCAGGCTGCGCGTCAACGGCGCCAAGTGCACGCCGACGAGGTCCGAGGCGTGCCCCATGCGGTGGTAGGCCGACAGCGCGTTCGGCGACGCGAACACCACGGCGCCGGACGGGTCGAGCCTGATCAGGCCGTCGCCGACGCGTGGACTGGTGTGCACGTCCGGCGAGGGTTCGGGCGCGGGGAACGTGCCGTCCGCGATCATCTGGCACAAATCCGCGGCGCTGCCGAGGTACGAGATCTCCAACGGCGACGGCACGCGCGGCACGGCCAGGTTCGTGCTGCGGCTCAGCACCGCGATGACCTGCGTGCCCAGCCGAACGGGGATGGTCTCGCGCCGGACCGGCACGCCGAGGTGCCAGCGAGGGTCCTCCTCGCGGCAGATCCGCGACTCGTCCATCGCCCGGCGCAGCTGCGGGTGCTCGTCGGAGTCGACCTCGCTGCCGACGACGTCCTCGGGGTGGGCCGTCGGCGCCGTCGTGGGACGGGCCTGGGCGACGCAGAGGAACTTCTCGTCCTCCAGCGGGACCCACATGACGAAGTCCGCGAACGACAGGTCCGAGAGGAGCTGCCACTCGGCGACGACCAGCTGGAGGTGGTCGACCGCGGCTCCGGAGAGCTTGGTGTGCTCGGCCAGAAGGTCCGTGAGCGTGCTCAGAACTCCTCCATGAGAAACTGGACGATGAAGCAGTTCTGATCCTAGGAGACACCCATGTCGAAGCGTGCTCGCAAGCGCCGCGACCGCAAAAAGGGCGGCGCCAACCGAGGCAAGCGCCCCAACGCCTGAGTGCTGCGAAAGGCCCTGGACACCACCACGGTGACCAGGGCCTTTTGTCTTGCCGGAGTGAGTTACTCCTCGGTGCGGATCGTGACGATCGTCGCGCGGATGCGCGCTTTCAGGTCCGCGGGGGCGTAATCCCCACCACACTTGCGGGCGAGCAGCGCCTTGAGGTGCTCCTCCAGCCCGAACTGCTCCAGGCACGGGTGGCACTCGTCGAGGTGCGTCTGCAGCGCCGCGCGCCGGCCCGTGTCGCATTCCTGGTCCAGGAACAGCCAGACCTCGCTCAGCACCTCTGAGCAGTCGGTGTCGTGGGGTTCGCCGCAGTTCATGACGCGTCTCCGTTGCTGCCTCGGAGGAACCCGCGGTCGCGGGCGACGTCCGCCAGCATGTCGCGGAGCTGGCGACGGCCGCGGTGCAGGCGGGACATCACCGTACCGATCGGGGTGCCCATGATGTCTGCGATCTCCTTGTACGCGAAGCCTTCGACATCGGCGAGGTAGACCGCGATCCGGAACTCCTCCGGCAACCGCTGCAATGCTTCCTTGACGTCGCTGTCGGGCAGGTTGTCGAGTGCCTCGACCTCGGCGCTGCGCAGCCCGGACGAGGTGTGGCTCTCCGCCTGCGCCAGCTGCCAGTCCGTGATCTCTTCGGTCGGCTGCTGGATCGGCTGGCGCTGCTTCTTGCGGTAGCCGTTGATGTAGGTGTTCGTCAGGATCCGGTAGAGCCACGCCTTGAGGTTCGTGCCCTCGGAGAAGGACGCGAACGCCGAGTAGGCCTTCAGGAACGTCTCCTGCACCAGGTCCTCGGCGTCAGCCGGGTTGCGCGTCATGCGCAGCGCCGCCGAGTACAGCTGGTCGAGCATGGGCATGGCGTCGCGCTCGAACCGCGCAGCGCGCTCCGCCGTCGTTTCTGTCGTGCCGGTGGCGGGCACCGCGCTCCCTTCCCACAGGTTCTGGGTCGGGACTGACTCTACGCGTGACCGCTCAAGCATGTTGGTTGCCACGTTCTGGGTAACAACGCACGGGCTGGTAGTAATTCCGCATGGCCGGACGTGGGACCCCCGCCACAGCGCTGCTGGACAAGCAGCGGGTGGCGCACACCTTGCACTCGTACGAGCACGACCCCCGCCACGAGTCGTACGGACTGGAGGCGGCGGAGGCGCTCGGACTGGTGCCGGAGCGCGTCTTCAAGACCCTCGTGGCCGAAGTGGACGGCAAGCTCGCGGTCGGCGTCGTGCCGGTGACAGCGCAGCTCGACCTCAAGGGTCTCGCGGCGGCGTTGAAGGGCAAGAAGGCGAAGATGGCCGTCGTGGCCGACGCCGAGCGCGCCACCGGGTACGTCGCGGGCGGGATCTCGCCGCTGGGGCAGAAGAAACGGCTGCCGGTCGTGGTCGACGAGTCCGCGCTGGGGTTCGACACGATGTTCTGCAGTGCCGGACGGCGCGGGCTCGAAGTGGAGATCGCGCCGTCCGAACTGGTGCGGCTCACCGGTGCCGTGGTGGCCTCGATCAGGTCCTAACCGACCGGAGCCGTCAGACTGCCGAACCGGACCACCGGGCTGAGGTTGGACGGCCACGCGACGGTGACCGAGTCACCGGGACCGTTCTCGCCGGGCAGGGTGAAGCGGACGGACGCGGGCGTCACCCGCGGACCGTGGATCTGCGAGGCGACGTAGACGGCGGCCTCGCGCCACTCGACGACCGGCACCTCGACGTAGTCGCCGTTCTGCATCTCCGGGTTGATGCCCAGGTCCTCGCCGTCGGCGTCGAGGAACCGCACGTCGCTCAGGCTGCCGCCGATCCGGCAGGACACCCCGTCCGCGGCGGCGAACAGGATCTGGTGCGCCTTGCTGGCGGGCGACGGCGACCGCATGTTGTGGGCGGTGATCACCAGGTCGTCGCCCGTGCACCAGGGCGTGTCGTCGGCGGACGCCACAGCGGGCACCACCGCGGACAGGAGGGCGGCGCCGGCCAGGCCGAGTGCGGTCTTGCGCAACGAGTTCACGTGTTCTCCCCTGAATACGTGTCGAAGGGAATTGCCCTTACGTATCCAAATGACGATCACGCTGAGCGTTAGGTTGCCTCCGGACCGTTATTCGCCGGTCTGCCCGTCGACGGCCTCGCGAAGCAGGTCCGCGTGGCCGTTGTGCCGGCTGTACTCCTCGATCATGTGCGTGAGGATCCAGCGCAGGTTCGGCACGCGGCCGTCCCGCCACGGCGCGCGCTTGGCCGGTTGGCCGAGGTCACCGGTCTCCAGCGCCTCCGCGACGGCCTTGCGGGCGCGTTCGACCTCGTCCTGCCAGAGCGCGACCAGGTCCTCGGCGGTGTGGTCGGCGGCCGAGTGCCAGTCCCAGTCGTAGTCGGCCTTCCAGTCGACGCTCTTCCACGGCTCCAGCGGCTCGCGGTCGTGCAGCACGGTGTGGAACCACTGCTGCTCGACGTACGCGAGGTGCTTCACCAGGCCGCCGAGGGTCATCTCGGACTTCGCGGTCTTCTGGGCGAGTTGCCCGGCGGTCAACCCGCCGATCTTCCACGCGAGGGTGGCGCGGTGGAACTCCAGGAACCCGTTGAGGGTCGCGAGTTCGTCGCCGTCCATCGGCGGTTCGGGCCTGCCCTGCTCATCGAGAACGGTCATGGGGCGGGACAGTAATGCCGAGACCCGCGCCGAGCAGGTGATTTAGTCGAGGGGCCGCAGCACGCGGTCCAGCCACTCGCCGACCGAACGGCCGACGTCCGCGACGGACGCCTTCAGCGAGTGGTCGCCCTTGAGCAGCACCACCTCGCGGTGGTTGGCGCGTCCCGGCTGGCCGAACGGGTCGTTCTCGCCCTGCACGACCAGCGTGGCGACCTCGACGCCGTCCAGCTCGGACATCCGCGACTTCTCCGGCTTGCCCGGCGGGTGCACGGGGAACGCGAGGCACAGCACCGCCACGGCCTGGCCCTCGACCGACGTCCGGCACGCCACGCGCGCGCCCGACGACCGGCCCCCGAACACCAGGGGCAGGCCGTCGAACCAGCGTTCGCCCAGGTCCTCGACCACGGACAGCCAGGCCGTGTCGAGCTGGTTCGCGGGCGCCGGGGCACGGCGGCCCGCGACGCGGTAGGGCTGTTCGACCAACGCCACGTGCACGCCGACGGAGTTGGCGGCGTGGCACGCGGCAACCAGGTCGGGAGCCTCGACGCCCCCACCGGCGCCGTGGCCGAGCAGCAGTGCGGCACGCGGTTCGTGGGCACAGTGCAGGGAGGCCCGCGCGGGGCCGTGCGGCGTGTCCACCAACAGCGTCGTCACGACAGCTCTGCGCGTTCGATCAGGGAGGGGTTGTTGTTCTTCACGCTGTTCACATCGGTCGACACCGGGCGCAGCTCAAGCGCCTCGACGATCGACATGTCCGGCGTCAGCAGTTCCGAGGGGTCGAGCGACGCCGGGTCGAGCCACGCCGACCAGCGGTCCTGGGGCAGCAGCAACGGCATGCGGTTGTGCACCTCGGTCAACGCGCCCATGGACTCCGTGGTGAGCACAGCGCACGTGACGGTCGGAACGTCGTCCTTCCACCACACGGACCACAGGCCCGCCATCGCGAGCGATGTGTCGTCCCCGAGCGTCATGAAGTACGGCTGCTTGCGCCCCTCGGACGGCTGCCACTCGTACCAGCCGGCGGCGGGGATGATGCAGCGCCGCTTGGTCGCCGACTGCTTGTAGGCGGGCTTGCTCAGCACGGTCTCGGCCCGCGCGTTGATCATCTTGGCCGCGCCGGACAGGTCCTTGGCCCAGTGCGGGACGAGACCCCAGCGCATGACGCGGATGCTGCGTTCCAGCTCCTCGTCCTCCGGTTTGCGCTCGACCACGGCCATGACGTGCTTGGTGGGAGCGATGTTGTAGTCCGCCCCCGGTGCCTCGTCGCCGGTCCCGTCCACCGCGTCGAACTCGGCCGCCAGCAGCGCCGGGTCCTTGGTGGAGGCGTACCTACCGCACAAAACCGATCACCTCCGAAGTTGCGATAATCCCACGTCCCTCACACCAGTGCGAACTGTCCCGGGACTGATGCGGGATCATCTGTGCATGACTCAGCACTGGTCAGCCCCCAGCGCGTCCGGCCCAGTCCACTCGACGGTGCCGGTGCCCGGCTCGAAGTCGATCACGAACCGCGTCCTGGTGCTCGCGGCACTGGCCGACGGCCCGTCCACGGTCCACGCTCCCCTGCGCAGCCGCGACACGGTGCTGATGACGGCCGCGCTGTCGTCGCTCGGCGTCGGCATCACCGATCGCGAGGACGGTGGCTGGGACGTCCTGCCCGGCCTGCTGCGCGGTCCCGCCGACGTCGACTGCGGTCTCGCCGGCACGGTCATGCGCTTCCTGCCGCCCGCCGCCGCGCTGGCCGAGGGCGAGATCCGGTTCGACGGCGACCCGCACGCCCGCGTGCGGCCGATGAGCACCGTGCTGGGTGCGTTGCGGTCGCTGGGCGTGGAGGTCGACGGCGACGCGCTGCCGTTCACGTTGCACGGCACGGGATCGGTGCCCGGTGGTGAGGTGACGATCGACGCGTCGGGCTCGTCGCAGTTCGTCTCCGGCCTGCTGCTGTCCGCCGCGCGGTTCGACAAGGGCGTGACCATCCGGCACGCAGGCAAGCCAGTGCCCTCGTTGCCGCACATCGACATGACGGTCCAGACGCTGCGCTCGGTCGGCGTCCACGTCGACACGAGCGTGCCGGACGTGTGGCGGGTGGAGCCCGGCGTGATCGGCGCGCGGACGTGGCACGTGGAGCCCGACCTGTCGAACGCGACGGTGTTCCTCGCGGCGGCCGCGGTGACCGGCGGCGAGGTGACGGTCCCGCACTGGCCCTCCACGACCACCCAGCCCGGTGACGCGGTGCGCGGCATCCTGGAGCGCATGGGGTGTGAGGTCGAGGTGTCGGAGCGCGGGCTGACCGTGCGCGGGCCGGAGAAGCTGTCCGGTGTGGACATCGACCTGCGAGACGAGAGCGAGCTGACGCCGACCGTCGCCGCCCTGGCCGCGGTGGCGGAGGGACGCACGACCATTCGCGGTGTCGCGCACATCCGCGGCCACGAGACGGACCGGATCGCCGCGCTGGTCAACGAGATCAACGCGATCGGCGGCAACGCGTCCGAGACCGAAGACGGCCTGGTCATCGACCCCGTTCCGCTGCGCGGCGGGCCGTGGAAGGCCTACGCCGACCACCGGATGGCGACCGCGGGCGCGATCATCGGACTGGTCGTGCCGGGCGTCGAGGTCGACGACATCGGCAGCACCACCAAGACGATCCCCGACTTCCCTGGCATGTGGGACGCCATGCTCACCGGGGGCGCGTAGAAGTGAGCAAGCGGGACTGGCGCAAGCTCGACGAGTCCGACGTGCGCGTGCGCCCCGGCAAGGGCACGCGTCCGCGCAGCAAGAGACGGCCGGAACACGCCGACGCCGAGACCGCGATGGTCATCGGCGTCGACCGCGGCCGCTGGACGTGCGCGATGGAGTCCGGTGCCGTCGTCACGGCGATGCGTGCGCGCGAACTGGGCCGCACGCCCGTGGTGGTCGGCGACCAGGTCGGCATCGTCGGCGACACGTCGGGCCAGCCGGACACGCTGGCCCGCATCGTGCGCGTCGAGGAGCGGACGTCGGTGCTGCGCCGGACCGCGGACGACACCGACCCGTTCGAACGCGTCGTCGTCGCGAACGCCTCCCAGCTCATCATGGTCGTGGCGCTGGCGGACCCACCGCCGCGCACGGGTTTCATCGACCGGTGCCTGGTCGCCGCGTACGCCGGCGGCCTGGAACCGGTGCTGTGCCTGACGAAGTCGGACCTCGCCTCCCCGGACTCGTTGCTCGCGCTCTACACCGAGCTCGACGTGCCGGTGGTCGTGACGCGGTCCGACGAGGAGCCGGCCGAGCTGCGCACGCGCCTGACCGACACGGTGTCGTGCCTGATCGGCCACTCGGGCGTCGGCAAGTCCACGCTGGTCAACAAGCTCGTGCCGGACGCGAACCGCGCGGTGGGCGTCGTGTCCGGCGTCGGCAAGGGCCGGCACACCTCGACCCAGGCCGTGGCGCTGCGGCTGCCGGAGGGCGGCTGGGTCGTCGACACTCCGGGCATCCGCTCGTTCGGCCTGGCGCACATCACGCCGGACGACATCGTGAAGGCGTTCCCGGACTTCGCCGAGGCCGCCGAGGAGTGCCCGCCCGGCTGCGGCCACCTCGGTTCGCCCGAGGACCCCGGCTGCATGCTGGACGAGCTCGTGCCGGACGCCCCTGGCCGGTTGACGTCGTTGCGCAGGCTGCTGGCGTCGCGGGCAGGCATCGACGATTACGCTGACTGATCATGAGCGTGCGTTGGTTGCTGCCCCTGCTGGTCACTCTCGCCGCGTGTTCCCCCGCACCAGAGAAAACCGCGCCGGCCTTCGCCGACACCGATCCCTGCGCGCTGCTGCAGTCCGGTGACGCGGGCCAGCTCAACGGCACCCCGGCCAAGGGCGAGCGGACGTGCGACTACCCGTTCGGCGGGCTGACCGTGCGGTTGACGCTGCTGAGCGCGAAGTACGCGGACGAGTCGCAGAAGCTGCTCGCCGACGGCGGGTACGGCGGTGTGATCGGCGACCGGCCGTTGACGCGCAAGTGCGTCGACTCGTCGGGTGAGGTGACGTGCGACGCCGTCGTGGAGGCGCGGGACGGTGAGCTCATCGGGCTGACCGTTCTGCAGCGCAGCCACGACCTCAACGCGGTCGGTCAGGCCACGCAGGGGCTGGCGTCGAAGGCGCTGGAGCGGCTCCCGAAGCCCTAACCCATGTGCGGGTACCGGTGGTCCGCGGGCGGCACCAGGGTCTCCTTGATCGCCCGCGGGCTCGTCCACCGCTGCAGGTTGTAGATCGAGCCCGCCTTGTCGTTGGTGCCGGACCCGCGCGACCCGCCGAACGGCTGCTGCCCGACGACCGCGCCGGTCGGCTTGTCGTTGACGTAGAAGTTGCCCGCCGCGAACCGCAGTGCCCGATGCGCCTGCTGCACGGCCACGCGGTCGCGGGCGAACACAGCGCCTGTCAGCGCGTACGGCGTCGAGGTGTCGATGGTCTCCATCATCGTGGCGAAGTCCGCGTCCTCGTAGACGTGCACGGCGAGGATCGGACCGAAGTACTCGGTCGTGAAGATGTCGTGGTGCGGGTCGGTGCCGAGCAGCACCGTCGGGTCGACGAAGTAGCCCACCGAGTCGTCGCACGAGCCGCCGGCCAGCACCTCGACCGAAGTGGACGCCGAAGCCATCAGCAGCGCCTCCTCGTGCTTGGCGAACGCGCGGGCGTCGATCACGGCGCCGCCGAACACCGACAGGTCCGTGACATCGCCGTAGGACAACGACTTCGTGACGTCGAGCAGCTGGTCGCGGACCCCGCCCTCCCAGAGCGACCGTGCGATGTACGCGCGCGACGCCGCCGAGCACTTCTGGCCCTGGTACTCGAAAGCACCGCGCACCAGGCCCGTGACGAGCGCCTGCGGGTCGGCGGAAGCGTGTGCCAGCACGAAGTCCTTGCCGCCGGTCTCGCCGACGACGCGCGGGTAGGCGCGGTAGACGTCGAGGTTGTCGGCCATGGTCCGCCACAACGACTTGAACGTGCGGGTCGAGCCGGTGAAGTGCAGGCCCGCGAAGAACCTGTCCCGCAACGCGACCTGGCCCAGCGCCTGGCCGTCGCCGGTGACGAGGTTGATCACGCCCGGCGGCAGACCGGCCTCTTCGAGCAGTCGCATGGTGAAGTGCGCGGCGAGCTGCTGCGTCGGCGACGGCTTCCACAGCACCGCGTTGCCCATCAGGGCCGGTGCGAGCGGCAGGTTTCCCGCGATGGCGGTGAAGTTGAACGGCGTGATCGCCACGACGAACCCGTCGAGCGGCCGGTGGTCCGTCCTGTTCCACACGCCCGGTGACGAGATCGGCTGCTCTTCGAGGATCCGGCGGCCGAAGTGGACGTTGAAGCGCAGGAAGTCGATGAGCTCGCACGCCGCGTCGATCTCGGCCTGCTGCACGGACTTCGACTGGCCGAGGATCGTGGCGGCGTTCAGGGTGTCGCGCCACGGGCCGGCGAGCAGGTCGGCCGCCCGCAGCAGCACCGCGGCGCGTTCGTCGAACGGCAGCTCCTGCCAGCCCGGCGCGGCGTGCTGGGCGGCGCGCATCGCGTCGGCGACGTCGGAGGTGCTCGCTTGCGCCGTCACGCCGAGGACGTGCTTGTGGTCGTGGGGCTGCACCACGTTGATGCGGTCGCCACCGCCCATGCGCTGCTGACCGCCGATGGTCATCGTCAACTCGTGGGAGGTGCCTTCGAGTTCGGCGATGCGTGTCTGCAGACTCGCCCGTTCGGCGCTGCCGGGTGCGTAGGTGCGCACGGGCTCGTTGACCGGTTCGGGTGCAGACGTGACTGCGTCCATTCCCCCATCGTGGCACGCGGTAGTAGGGTCCGTCGGGTGGCGCGGGTGACTGGCATCGGCGGGGTTTTCCTGCGTTCAAGGGATCCTGTGCGTCTGGCGGCCTGGTACCGCGAGAACCTGGGCGTGCCGATGAGCGAGAAGGGCACCGTCACCTTCCACTGGCTGGACACGGCGACGAACGAGTACCCCGGCACGACGACGATGGCGTTGTTCGCGCAGGACACGGAGTACATCGGCGAACCCGACCAGCGCACCATGCTGAACCTGCGGGTGGACGACCTGGTGACGCTGATGGCGAAGCTCAGGGCGCGCGGCGTCGAGGTGCTGCCGGAGACCGAGGACTCGGAGTTCGGGCTGTTCGGGTGGTGCGTCGACCCCGAGGGCAACCGGATCGAGCTGTGGGAGCCCGCGGAAGGAATGTGACGGTGTTCGACGAGGCCGTGCGCGCGCTGCGGGAGTGGCAGCACGACGACCAGCCGTTCCAGCTCCACCCGGGAGATCTGGGCTGGTACCGGCGTTTCGGCGCCAAGGCGACCGACGAGGCCGTCCGGATCTGGCGCGCTGACGGGCGGATAGTCGCCGTCGGGCTGCTGGACGGCGCCGACCTGCTGCGGTTCACGATCGCGCCGGACGCCCGTCAGGACGACGAGCTGGCGTTGAGGCTGGCCGACGACATCGGCACGCCCGAACGCGGGGTCCTGCCCGCCGGGACCGTCTACGTGGAATCCCCGCGCGGCACGCGGTTCCAGGAGTTGATGTTCGAGCGCGGCTGGTTGTCCGACGTGCCGTGGACGCCGTTGCGCCGTGATCTCGGCTCAGCCGTGGAGGACCCCGGTGTGCACGTCGAGGTCATCGGCCACGACAAGGCCGATGTGCACGCCTCCGTGATCAGGGCGTCGTTCGAGAAGTCGACGTTCACCGAGGAGCGCTGGCACGCGATGGCGGTCGGCTCTCCGTACAGCGACGCCCGCAGCCTGGTCGCCTTCGACCGGGGTGACGCGGTGGCGGCGATCACGGTGTGGTCGGCGGGCCCCGGCAGGCCAGGGCTGATCGAACCGATGGGTGTGCACCGCGACCACCGGGGCAGGGGGTTCGGCAAGGCGATCACCGTCGCCGCGGCGGCCGCGTTGCGCGACCTCGGCTCGTCGAGCGCGCTCGTCTGCACGCCCAGCTCGAACACCGGCGCCGTCGCCACCTACCGGGCAGCGGGGTTCACCGCGCTGCCCGAGGTGCACGACCAGCGCCGTTAGAGCAGCTCCAGCACGAACGGCAGCTCCTGCGCCGCGTACCAGGCCAGTTCGTGGTCCTCGGCGCTGCCCAGCGCGAACTCCGCGTCCGGGTCGCCGAGGTCGGCGGCGTCGATGACGTCGGCGGCCGCGCGCACGTCCTGCTCGGCCTCCGCCGTGTCGAGGTGCACGGAGGCGACGTCCTTCAGCGTGAACGAGCCGCCGACCTTCACGACCGAGAAGTCGAGCTCCGGCCGCAGCGTCACGTCGTCCATGTCCACCGCGAGCACCGCACGCCGCGGCTCCGCCTTCTCGTCCGCCGCCAGCAACCGCAGGGAAGCCCGTGCGGCGTCGAGCATCGCCGCGTACTCCAGCTCCTCCGTGTCGCCCGCCGCGTACGACTCGCGCAACGCCGGCGTCAGCGCGAAGGCCGTGCCGGTGACCGGGGCCAGTTCACCGCTCTCGACGAATTGGCGCAGCATCGGCACCGTCGCCGGGATGTAGACCCTCATGCGCTCGCCGTCCCCATCAGTTCCTCCACCGACTCCTCGACCATGGTCGCGAGAACGTCCACATCGGACATGGCGTCGCGATCGCCGTTCAACC
The DNA here is from genome assembly GCF_042721515.1 of Lentzea sp. NPDC058436. NCBI lineage: Bacteria > Bacillati > Actinomycetota > Actinomycetes > Pseudonocardiales > Pseudonocardiaceae > Lentzea > Lentzea sp. NPDC058436. The sequence goes on along the minus strand of NZ_JBHXLF010000013.1, from coordinate 91,573 downwards.
CGAAGTACACACCGCCGTCGTACGACGTCACGCCGATGGCCAGCGCCTGGTTCCTGGCGAGCGGCACGACCGGGAAGATCTCGGTCATTCTCGCGCCCGCCGCGTACAGGGGCACCTGCGGGCCGGGAACGTTGGTGACGATCACGTTGAACAGCCGGCGGCTGAACGAGCTCGCGGCCCGCGCGCCCATCGCGTGCAGCGTAGGCGGGGCGAAGCCGGAGACCTTGACGAGCGCGTCGGCGGCGACGGACTGGCCGGACTCCAGGTGCGCGCGCATCGCGTGGCTCACGTGGTGCAGCCGCACGACCGGGTTCGGCTCACCGACCGGGAGGTCGACCAGGTAGGCGCTCACGTTGTTGCCGGAGTCCGGATCGGTCTCGCGCACGGACAACGGCGCCATCGCGCGGATCGTCGTGCTGCCGGTGACGTTCTCGCCGCGGCTGAGCAGCCAGTTGCGCAGGGCGCCGGACAGGGCCGCGAGCACCACGTCGTTGACCGTGCCGCCGTGCTGCTTGCGGATGGCGCGCAGGTCGTCGAGCTGGGCGCGCGCGACGGCGAACCGGCGCTGCGGCGAGGAGATGCGGACGTTCAGCGGCGTGCCGGGCGCGGGCGTCGCGGCCGTGCGGACGGCACTCGCGAGGACACCGAACGCGTTGACGACCTTCTCGACCGTGTTGACGGTGTCGAGGGCGGCGCTGCGGACGTTCTCCACGAGCTCGCCGGGGCGCTGCACTATGTCGGTGATCGCGTCGGTCACGAGCTGCAACGAGCTGGGCTCCGGCTGCGGCATCCAGAGGTTCTCGACGTTGGTGCGCGGCGTCGGCGACACGTCCAGCATGACCTGGCCGATCTCCAGCGACGCGATGCCGTCGACCATGGCCTGGTGGGTCTTGGTGATGACCGCCGTCTGGTTCTTCTCCAGGCCCTCGACCAGGTAGATCTCCCACAACGGGCGGGAGTGGTCGAGCGGGCGCGACATCAGGCGCGCGATGAGGTCGTGCAGCTGCGTCTCGTTGCCCGGCTTGGGCAGGGCGCTGCGGCGCACGTGGTAGGTGACGTCGAAGTCCGGGTCGTCGACCCACACGGGCCGTGCGATGCGGCCGGGAACGTGCACGACCTTCTGCCGGTAGCGCGGCACGAGGCTGAGGCGTTGCTCGATGAGGTCGACGAGCTTGTCGTAGTCGAATCCGGCCTTGGGCCTCTTGAACACGGCGACGCCGCCGACGTGCATCGGCGTCGTGGAGCCCTCCAGGTACAGGAACGAGGCGTCCAGCGCTGACAGTCGGTCCGGCATGCACCCCAGCCTAGTGCGATCGGCGGTCCATCAACTTCTGAAGCGCGGCACGTTCGCGCGGATCGCGGTCGTGGCGTTCCAGTCGGATGCGCGCGGCCTCCGGGATCGCGTCCTTCGCCTTCGGGTCCACGTTGGCCATGAACGACCGCAGGAACCGCCAGCGCGTGAGCTTCTTGACCGGCGCGAGGTGCGCGACGGCGAGCGAGACCCAGCTGAGCGCGACGTCGAGCCGGCGGTCGCCCTTGCCCGCGCTCGCCCAGTCCAGCACGACGGGACCTTCCGGGCCGAGCACGACGTTGCCGGGGTGCAGGTCGAGGTGCAGCAGGTTGCCCTCGCCGGACAGGAAGTCGGGCGCCGGGATGACGTCGAGGCGGTGGTGCAGGTCCGCGAGCTCCTCGCCGAGTCCGCCGGCGAGCCACGGCTTGCGACCGATCTCCTCGGACATCCGCGGGCCGGGCACGTACTGCATGACGAGCTCGTCCTCGGTGGCCTCGTGCACGCGCGGGACGGGAATGCCGTAACCGCTCAGGTACAACATCATCTCGGCCTCGCGCCGCAGGTCACGGCCGGTGCGCGTGCGTTTGACCAGCAAGCCGTCGGACCGGATGAACACGTCCGAGTCCTGACCGCTCGCGAGATGTTGACGTTGCGCGACGCTGCGCATACCTGCCGTCATGTGACGATCATCATCGATATGATCCGAAACACAAGGGCCGAACGGCTCTAGTGCGGCTCTTCACCCGTTTGAGCCCGGGGTGCGGGGCTCTGTCACCCTCTTCACGTGGAGATCTCGCCCAAGGACCGCTTCGTCACCGTCTACGGCCGCAAGCCAGTGCTGGAAGCGCTGGACGACCCGGCCCTCTCGGTCGACAAGGTGGTGCTCGCCGACACCGCGCGTGGTCCGGCGGCACGCGAGATCCTCGACGCCGCTCGTACGCGAGGGGTCCAGGTGCAGCGCGCCACCGCACAGCGCGTGAAGGTGCTGGCGGGCAACGGCAAGCAGGACCAGGGCGTGCTCGCCGACGTGGTCGCGCCGCGGATGAAGCCGCTGGCGCTGGCACTGGAGGAGGGCGGGCTGCGGTCCGTGCTGGTGCTGGACGGCATCACGACGCCCGCGAACGTCGGCATGATCCTGCGCACCGCGACCGCCGCGGGCATCGACGGCATCGTGGTGCCGCGCCGGGGCGTCGCGTCGATCGACCCGCTCGTGGTCAAGGCCTCCGCCGGAGTGGCTTTCCGAGCGCCAGTGCTGCGCTGCGGCACCTCGGCGGAGGCCTCGGCTTTGTTGCGCGCGTCGGGTTATCCCCTTTTCGCGCTGGATTCCCACGCGTCCGACACGATTTATTCCGCTTCATTTCCCCAGCGCGCTGCCTTCGTGCTGGGAAGCGAAACGACCGGAATCACCGACGACGTGCGTCCACACATCACGTCGTGGCTGTCGATTCCGATGGCGGCGGGCGTGGAATCCCTGAACGTGGCCTCAGCGGCGGCCGTGCTCTGCTTCGAGCTCGTGCGCCGCGCCCAGGCCTAGAGCCAGTCGACGTGGTACCCGTTGACACGCGGGTACCCGAGCAACGACGTGCACTCGGCGACCGACGGCTCGCCCCTGACCCGGCCGATCGTGCCGTACTGGTCCCAGACGCCCAGGCCGTTCGTGCAGTGCGCGACAGCCCGGAAGCGACCGGGCCTGCCGTCGTCGCAGAAGACCTCGACGGTGCGCCCGTCCCGCAGGTAGTCCTCGTAGCAACCGCGTTCTTGCGCTTGCGCGGGTGATGCAATTGCCGTGGCTGCAATGGCGACTGCAACACAAGCGACAATTCTTCGCATTTTCTCCCCTATGCAATCCGAAGGCCGACCAAATCGACGCTAGTGCGTTTCGGAATGCGGGGCAATGACGCTGCGGGGTGAACCCTCAATCGCGGAGCGCGATCGCTAGCAGGATCTCCAACTCCTCGAGGGTGGACCGTGTCGACCGATGGTGGACACCGACCATGCCCGCTTCGGCCGCGCCGTGGATGTTGACCGACAGATCGTCCACGAAGACGCACTCGCCCGGTTCGAGGCCGAGCTTGGTGGCCGTGAGCAGGTAGATGTCGACGTCCGGCTTCGCGAGCCCGACCTCGCCGGAGATGATCGTGACGTCGAACAGGCCGTCGAGCGCCCTCGGTGGTTGCCACCACCCGTCCGCATTGGACAGGAGCGCGGTCCTGAGGCCGTGTCCCTTCGCCTTGCGCAGCGCGGTGAGAAGCGGTGGTTCGGCGGGGTTGTCCTCGCCGGGATCGGTCAGCACGCCGCCGTAGTCGAGCACCAGAGCTTTCAGCACGCCTTGGACGGTACCCACTTTCGAGTGCTCGTTGTCCTGATCGGGCCGTTGGCGCGCCTGGTCAGGCATGCCCCCAGTAGTTCGTCGCCTGCCCGCCTACGAGCCGCCGGTCGGTTCCGCCGCCTTCGTCATCCCCCTGCCGCGGTCCCGGCCCGTGTGGACTCCCGTGCCGGAGCCGCCGTCGCCTCCGCTCGACGCCGCCCGGTTGCTCGGCTTCGTGCTGGAGGTGCTGGACGGACGACGTGCCGCCCGGTTGCTGCGGGAGGTGGCCGATCCCGGTCTGGCCGCCCGGCTGAGCGGGGCGGTCCGGTCCAGGAGCACGCGGATGGTCCGCCTCCCCAGGGTGTGCCATCCGTCCCGCTTCGTGGCGGAGGTCTCGGTGACGGTGCGGAGGGAGGGCCGGGTCCTGGCGGTGGCCGCTCGGGTGGAGCACAGGGAGGGGAGGTGGTGGTTCACCTCGTTCACGGTGCTGGAGTGAGGCACCCGCACAAAAGCGCGTGGGCCGCGCTCCCGGAGGAACGCGGCCCACGCGGTGGTGGTGCGGGTCAGCGGTTGTTCTTGTTGCGGTTGTTCTTCGCCGCCTGGCGAGCGGCCTCGCGGCGCTCCTTGCGGGTGCCGCCCTGCTGGCCCGCCGCGCCGCCGGACTCGCCGTGCTCGTCCACGCCGCCGTCCTCGGCCGGGCCGCTGTAGCTCAGGTTCTGCTGGCCGGGAGCACCGAGGCCCTTGCCGCGCAGGGCGGGCGGGATGGTGTTGCCGGTGGCCAGCTGGGCCATGGCCGGGCCCGCGGGGGCCTGGGGCTGCTGCTGGGCCTGCTGCTGGGCGGCCGCCGCGGCACGGGCACGGGCGCGCGCACCGCTTCCGCCGCCGTTGCCCGAGACCTGCGGGAGGGGCTGCGGGGCCGCGCCCACGGCCACGGGGACCTCGGGCTGGGCCGGCTCGGGTTCCGCCGCCTCCACCTGGAGGTTGAAGAGGAAGCCGACGGTCTCCTCGCGCAACGCGTCGAGCATCGCGTTGAACATCTCGAAGCCCTCGCGCTGGTACTCGATGAGGGGGTCGCGCTGCGCCATCGCGCGCAGGCCGATGCCCTCCTTCAAGTAGTCCATCTCGTACAGGTGCTCGCGCCACTTGCGGTCCAGCACGGACAGCAGGACGCGGCGCTCCAGCTCGCGCATCGCGCCTTCGCCGACGCGGCCCTCGATGTCGGCCTCGCGGTCGCGGTAGGCCTTCATCGCGTCCTCGACGAGGAGCTCGCGCAGGTACTCGCGGGTGACGTCCTCATCGGACTCGAGGATCTGCTTCGGGTCCAGCGAGACCGGGTAGAGCGTCTTGAGCGCGGTCCAGAGCTTGTCGAAGTCCCAGTCCTCGGCGTAGCCGTCGGCCGAGGCGCCGTTCACGTACTCCTCGACGACGCTCACGATCATGTGCTCGACCTGGTCGCGCAGGTCCTCACCCGCGAGAACGCGGTGGCGCTCGGCGTAGATCACCGTGCGCTGGCGGTTCATGACCTCGTCGTACTTGAGGACGTTCTTGCGGATCTCGAAGTTCTGCTGCTCGACCTGGGTCTGCGCGCTGCGGATGGCGCGGGTGACCATCTTGTGCTCGATCGGCACGTCGTCCGGCACGTTCAGGCGCGTCATGACCATCTCGACCATGGACGCGTTGAAGCGGCGCATCAGCTCGTCCTGCAGGGACAGGTAGAAGCGCGACTCACCGGGGTCGCCCTGACGGCCGGTGCGGCCGCGGAGCTGGTTGTCGATGCGGCGCGACTCGTGGCGCTCGGTGCCGAGCACGTAGAGACCGCCGGCCTCGCGGACCTCGTCGGCCTCGGCCTTGCCCAGGGTCGTCAGTTCCTCGACGACCTTCGCCCACTCGGCCTCGTACTCCTCCGGCGTCTCCACCGGGTCGAGGCCGCGGTCGCGCAGCTCGTGGTCGGCGATGATGTCCGGGTTGCCGCCCAGCACGATGTCGGTACCGCGACCGGCCATGTTCGTCGCGACCGTGACGGCACCCTTGCGGCCAGCCTTCGCGATGATCAGCGCCTCGCGGTCGTGGTGCTTCGCGTTCAGCACCTCGTGCGGGATTCCCCTGCGCACCAACAGCTTCGACAGGTACTCGGAGCGCTCGACGCTCGTCGTGCCGATCAGGACCGGCTGGCCGTTCTCGTGCTTCTCGGCGATGTCGTCCGCGACGGCGTCGAACTTCGCCTCCTCGCTCTTGTAGACGAGGTCGGGCTGGTCCTTGCGCTGCGGCGGGCGGTTCGTCGGGATCGGGACGACGCCCAGCTTGTAGGTCTGGTGGAACTCGGCCGCCTCGGTCTCGGCGGTACCGGTCATGCCGCCGAGCTTCTCGTACAGGCGGAAGTAGTTCTGCAGCGTGATCGTGGCGAGGGTCTGGTTCTCCGCCTTGATCTCGACGTTCTCCTTGGCCTCGATGGCCTGGTGCATGCCCTCGTTGTAGCGGCGACCGGAGAGCACACGACCCGTGAACTCGTCGACGATCATGACTTCACCGTTGCGGAGGATGTAGTCCTTGTCGCGGTTGTAGAGCTCCTTCGCCTTGAGGGCGTTGTTCAGGTAGCCCACCAACGGCGTGTTGGCCGCCTCGTACAGGTTGTCGATGCCGAGCTGGTCCTCGATGAACTCCACACCGAGCTCGGTGACGGCGACCGTGCGCTTCTTCTCGTCGTACTGGTAGTGGAACGACTTCGACTTCTCCTCGATGACCTCGATGCGGTCCTTCTGGGAGAGCTGGGTGACGTCGATGCCGCGCATGCGGGGCGCCAGGCGCGCGAACTCCGTGTACCAGCGAGCGGACTGCTCGGCAGGGCCGGAGATGATCAGCGGCGTGCGGGCCTCGTCGATCAGGATCGAGTCGACCTCGTCGACGATCGCGAAGAAGTGGCCGCGCTGCACGCACTCGTCCAGGCTCCACGCCATGTTGTCGCGCAGGTAGTCGAAGCCGAACTCGTTGTTCGTGCCGTAGGTGACGTCCGAGTTGTACGAGACGCGACGCTGCTCCGGCGTCATCTCGGAGAGGATCGCGCCGACGGTGAGGCCGAGGAAGCGGTGGACGCGGCCCATCCAGTCCGCGTCGCGCTTGGCCAGGTAGTCGTTCGTGGTGATGACGTGGACGCCCTGGCCCGCGATCGCGTTGAGGTAGACCGGCATGACCGAGGTCAGCGTCTTGCCCTCACCGGTGCGCATCTCGGAGATCTGGCCGAGGTGGAGCGCCGCTCCACCCATCATCTGCACGTCGTAGGGCCGCTGGCCCAGGGTGCGCTTCGCGGCCTCGCGGGCCACGGCGAACGCCTCGGGGAGCAGTTCGTCGAGCGTCTCGCCCTCGGCGTAGCGCTTCTTGAACTCCTCGGTCTTGCCGCGCAACTCGGCGTCGGAGAGGTCCACCACCTCGTCTTCCAGGTGGTTGATGTGCTGTGCGATGTTGCGGAGGCGCTTGAGCATCTTGCCCTCGCCGGAGCGGAGCAGTCGGGACAGCACCATCTGGATAGACCTCATCACCTGTATCGCGGCGCGCCCGGTCGGACGCCTTTCCCCTGCCCATCGTAGGCAAGTCGCCAAGATGTGTGCACGGACACAGGCGGATTGGCACGCCCGACCTGGTATGCGCAGGTCAGGTGCCGATTCTGCGATCTTCCCGAACCACCTGTCGCCGGTGCCCCCACCACGGCTACTGCTGTGGAGAACGCATGAGGACCGCGTAAAGGTTCCTGGGCCGGCGGATTTCACCTTGACGTTGACTTCTCCCTACCCCGAAAGGCGGAGATTCCCAGCCGCCTCGTGGCGGAGAGCGCTCAAGCGCTGTGCCTCGCGGCACGGACTTCCTGCTTCGTCGCCGACAGCGGCAGGGAGGACCCTCGCCGTCTGACATCAGCTCCACAGGCATCGTCCGAGGCACCCCGGACCACGGCTAGACCAGCCGCAATGATGTTCTTCGCCGCATTGACGTCCCGGTCGTGCCGGGTGCGGCAGCCCGAACACGTCCAGTGCCGGGTGGACAGAGCGAGTTCCGCCAACCGCTGCCCACAGGTCGAGCAGGTCTTGCTCGACGGGAACCAGCGGTCGATCACCACGAGCGTGCGACCGGCACGGTCGCACTTGTACTCCAACTGCCGCCGGAACTCACCCCAGCTCGCGTCTGAGATCGCGCGAGCGAGGTGGCGGTTGCGGACCATTCCCGCGATGTTGAGATCTTCGATCGCGATCACCTGTGCTGACCGCACCAACCGCGTGGTGGTGCGGTGCAGAAAGTCACGCCGTGCGTTGCGGACCTTGCGGTGAGCACGAGCGACCTTGCCCTTGGCCTTGCGCCGATTCCGGCTTCCCGGCTGGCAGCGCGCGAGCCGCCGCTGGTAGCGGGCCAGGTTCCGCGCTTTGCGAACCAGATGCCGCGGATTGGCGATCCGCTCGCCGTCGCTGGTCACCAGGAAGTGGGTCAAGCCAAGATCTACACCGATAGCACCGGTAGTGGGCGCGGCAGGGGCGGGTCCCGAGGTGTCGACAGCGAACGTCACGAACCAGCGACCGTCGGGATCACGGGAGACCACGACCATCGTTGGGCTCAACGTCGCCAGAACGGCCTTGTCGAACGACCACACGAACCTCAGCGGGTCGCTGGTCTTGGCGAGAGTCAGCTCTCCTTCGCGTACTCGAAACGCTGAACGCGTGAAGTGCGCGCTCTGACGACTCGTTCGCGACTTGAACCTCGGATACCGCGCACGTCCAGCGAAGAAGTTGCGAAACGCCGTGTGCTGGTGGCGGAGCGCCTGCTGCAACGGAACAGACGACACCTCGGACAGGAACCCGAGCTCCTCAGACCGCTTCCAGCCGGTCAACGCGGCGTCTGTGTCGCGATACGACGTACGGACGCTTTCGGCGCGGTAGCGGTGCGTCCGCTCGGCCAGAGTCCTGTTCCACACCAGACGTACGCACCCGAACGTGCGGTTGAGCAGCTCAACCTGGTCGGGAGTCGGGTAAGCCCGACATTTGTACGCCGTTCGCACACCCCCAACGTAGCCGTGTTCGGCAGGCCCAAAGGGGCCCTCAATCCGCGAGGAACAAGGTCCACACCGCGGCGGTAAACGCACGCCGCCGCCCCGCACGCGAGGGGTGCGGGGCGGCGGCGGTCGGAGGAACGTGGGTTCGCGCGGGTCAGGCCAGCCTGATCACGCCGTAGTCGAATCCCTTCCGGCGGTAGACGACACTGGGGCGCCCGCATTCGGTGTCGGCGAACAGGTAGAAGTCGTGTCCGACCAGTTCCATCTCGTAGAGGGCCTGGTCGACGGTCATCGGTTTGGCGGCGTGCTCCTTCTCGCGTACGACGCGTCCGGGCAACTTGTCTTCGAGGCCCTCTTCCCAACGCTGCGCGGGCACTTCCGCCATGCCCTCGTAGTCGGCCTCGGGGGCGTCGAGCACCGCGGTCTTCGCGCGGCGCGACGTCATGCTTTCGCCGGCGGACTGCTCAGCCAGTCCGCTTGTCGCTTCGGCCACCGAGATCGGGGCGCGGGCCCCGTGGTGGACGCGCCTGCGGTCGTGAGACCGACGCAGACGGTTCTCGAGCTTCGCGACCGCAGAATCGAGCGCGGCGTAGAAGTCACCCGCGCAGGCTTCGGAACGGACCACGGGTCCACGTCCCTTGCCGGTGATTTCGACCCGCTGGCAGTTCTTCGACTGCCTGCGGTTCGGCTCGTGGAAAAGTTCCACGTCGTAGCGGATGACCTTGCGGTCGTAGCGCTCAAGCCGGGCCAGCTTTTCGGCGACGTGCACCCTGTAGTGATCGGGCACCTCGACGTTGCGGCCCTTGACGACGATGTCCATACACGACCTCCCTCGCTTTGCTGCGAGCTATGGCTGGACTGCATTTAAAGCGCCGTGGCGATCTTGGATCGCGGATGTGTCGCAGAGGGTCGTCTCCCTCAGCTCTCACGGCGCCAGGGTCATGGGCTGTTCGCCTCCTCCCCGAGGGCCGGGAACGCTGATAGCGGTGCACGTTAGCTTGGGATTCACCGTCGCGTAAGCCCCCTTGACGGGGGAACGACGAGTTTTTTTGGTGACTACGCAGCGCGACGACTGCGTGTTGTCAGACGTTTCCCGAGCGTGTCCCGAACCAAACCCCACAACCCCTCGCTCACCCGAACGGCGCAGCTCCGAGCCGACACTCGACGGCAGCTGCACTGCGTCGAACGGCTCCGGTCGCGACCTCATACCCAGCCAACGGGCGACCCGCGCGTCATGTTCCCGAAACCCGGAAGAGATCGATTCCGAACCACTCAGTGGACGCGAGTAGCACTTCTTCGCACCGAAGAGAGGGGCCCGGATGCCCGATCACGACCCAGTCACGCCCGGCTGAACGGCGGATTTCGCCCAATGCCGGACAAGGCAGTCGATCACCATCGAGGCGGGACCTACGGACATTCCCACTAATAACCGCTGGTCAGCTCGATACGTGAATAATCGTTAACTACAAGGGGATGCCGGAGACACGCCCGCGAGTCACCCCAGGAGGTGATCGCGGCGGGGTGAGCGGCCTTGATCAACGCGTTCGCGTGCGGACGTTCCAGTTCTGAAACGCCGCCTCAACAGACGTTGGGACGAACGGGGCGAAACGAGTTACAAGATCGTGGAGCGTCGTCACAGAACTCGCGCTCAACAGGGCGTTCTCGTGTGCCGAAGACCCCTCGGAGATCGACAACGACACCAGAACTTCACTCTTGTGGGCGGTGCCGAAAGACCCCGCAGGGCCCCTTCCCGAAGACCGGGCCGCTCCGACCCCGATTTTCTGTCAGACCTCGCCGCCATCCTGGTCCACATGACAGCCCTCGACATGCTCGTCCCCGCCACCTGCTCCGGCTGCGGCCGCGCTGGCACCGACTGCTGCGCGGCGTGCCTGGACGAGTTCGGCCCGCCCACACGCCTCCAGGTGCCCGGTGTGGGGCCGCCAGTGTGGACGCTGGCCGCCTATCACGGCCCGGCAAGGGAACTGGTGCTCTCCTTCAAGGAACGAGGCGCACGAGCCCTTGCAGCGTGGTTCGGCGCCCTCGTCGCAGCCGCACTGGTCGCGGTCGGCCCTCCACCGTGGACGCTCGTCCCCGCACCGTCCCGCCGCAGCGCCGCACGGGACCGCGGCGGCGACCACATGCTCCGCATCGCGCGGGAGGTGGGCATCGCGGCCGTCGCCCCGGTGCTGCGGCTCGCGCCGGGCGTGGCCGACTCGGTGGGGCTGACGGCCGTCGCGCGCCAGCGGAACCTGGAGGGGCGGGTGGAGGTGTGCGGTCCTGCGCCGCCGGGGACCACGGTGCTGGGGACCACCGTGCTGCTGGACGACGTGGTCACGACCGGGGCCACTGCGTCGGCCTGCGTGCGCGCCTTACGTCAGGCCGGGGTGCGCACGAACGCGGTGCTGGTGCTGACTTCGGCTCGGCCGCACCGGCCTGGGCAGTAGGGCGGCGGCCTGCGTGGTGAAGCGGCGCGGAGGTTCCGCCCTCGGCCGCGCAGAGATCACGCACCTGCCACCGCAGACGCCGTCGCATCGTCCCGGTACCCGCCACGTCGGCCCCGCACCACCGACACGTCGCGGCCTCCGGCCTCACCCGCCCAAGCCGTCACCGACACGTCCCAGCCTCCGACCTCAGCCGGCGCACGCCGTCACCGAGGCCACTCAGCAACGGTCCTGGCGGCGTCCACACGTCCCGGCCGGCCCACACATCCCGGCCGCCGACACGTCCCAGCCGCCCACACGTCCCAGCCCACCCAGGCCGTGCGTCAGCCTGGGTAGAACACCAGCGCGTTCGAAGGCACCCGGATCGCGCTCGACCGCCACACGTCCGTGATGTCCGAAGCCGACCAGAGCCCCGAGGAGTCGATCACCTGCACCTGGCGCGCCGCGGCCGCCGCCACCGATCCCACCGGCACGGTGAGGTTCGACTGGCTGTAGCGGTCGATCCGGTAGCCGTCGGTGTAGACCTTCGTCACCGGCCACGAGGGCAGCGAGGAGGAGACCGCCAGCACGTCCTGCGACAGCCAGTCGATCGACTGCACGGTCGAGCCCAGGATCGTCGGCTGCAGCTGCCTCGGTGAGCGCAGTGCCACGTCCTGGTTGTTGCGGACCACCGACGCGATGTAGAGCTTGCCGGAGATCACCATGGCGGCACGGGTGCCGTCGCGGGAGAGGCGCAGCTCGCTGATCGCGCCGAAGTCCTTGAGGTCGGTGACGTTGACGGCCTTCGCGGTCCAGCTGCCGTTGTCGGAGCGGGTCACGCGGGCCACCGACGTGCCGTTGACGGCCGTCCAGACCTCGGTGGCCGGCTCCTTCGGGCCGCTGGAGAGCAGCCACGTCGGTCTCGTCAGCGTGGTCGCGCTCAGGTCCACTTCGGACAGGTCCTGCTCCAGCTCGCCGATGCGCAGCCTCATCGCGCCGGGCGAGCGGGACACCACGGCCAGCCGGGAGCCGTCGAGGGACTGCGCCGCCGACGCCGCGCTGTACGCGCCGGTGCCCGCGGGGCCCTTGATCGGGTTGCCGTCGGCCAGCGATCGGACCGACCCGTCCACCACGAGCATTCCCTGGAGGTTCGCATTCAGCGCCAGCAACGCCTCACCCGCGGTCGCCGACACGTCGGACGGCCGGTAGTCCCGTTGGTCCGGCAGGATCTGCTGGCCGTCGACGAGCACGCGCACTCGCGACGAAGTGACGCCCTGGTACGACTTCACGATCTGGGCCACGATCTGCTTGCGCTTCTCGGGCGTCATGTCCTTGCCCACGTTGGTGAGGTTCACCTCCAACGCGCCGTCGTCGGCCTCCAGCGTGTCCGAGAACTTCTGGGTCTCCGGGCCGAGCGAGCTCACCAGCGTGTCGCGCACGGCGTCACCGGGGCCCGCGATCATCAGCTCGGTGACGCGGGTCGGGATGCTCGTCGCCGGCGGGACCACGACGTAGCGCGGATCCGGCACCAGCACGGTGAACTCGGGGTTGTAGAAGTACAACGTCACCCGGCGGTACGTGGTGTTGAACAGGTTCAGCGGCATGTGCACGCCCGCGGGCGGCGTGGAGATGCGCCACTGGTTCTCGCTGTTGCGCTCGACCTTCACCGGGACGTCGAGCTTGCCCAGCTGCGACACGAACGCGTTGTCGCTGCCCAGCCTGCCGACGTAGTTGCCCTGCAGCTGGATGGTCTGCGCCTTGTCCTGCGTCAGCAGCGAGGTCGGCACGGGCACGGTCGAGAAGCCGCTCTCGATGATCGTGGGGTTCTTGCTGTCCCAGTTCTTGCTGGCCTCCGGCGTCAGGAACGCGCGGGCGGCCGCGTAGTCGCCGTCCGGGCTCGCCGTCGCCTCGATGAAGTCGCGCACGAGCGTGAGCGGGTCGATGTTCGGGCGCGGCTCGGGCGCGTCCGGCATGTTGGACGACTTGTTGTCCTTGGACCCGATCGGTTTCGGCTGGGTGTTCGTCGGGATCGCGGCGCACCCGGACAGGGTCACGAGGACGAGCACCAACCACGCCAGCCGTTTCACCGCACTTCCTCCGAAACCTCGTCCGACTTCGTGCCTGCCTTGTCGGCGGGAGTCCCGTCGACGGGCTCGGCGGGCTGCCAGGTGATCTCCTCCGGCCGCAGCTCGATCTCGCCCGGCTCCTCCTCGACGATCGGCTCCTCGACCACCGCGACGGGTTCGAGCTCCAGAGCGGGCGCCAGCGGCAGCGGGCTCTCGCGCAGCTCCTCACCGTGTCTGCGCGGCAACGTCAACCGGAACACGGCACCGTGGCCGGGCTCGCCCCACGCCTCCAGCCAGCCTCCGTGCAGACGGGCGTCCTCCAGCGAGATCGACAGACCGAGGCCGGTGCCGCCGGTGCGGCGGTTGCGCGACGGGTCGGCACGCCAGAAGCGGCTGAACACCAGGTCGGCCTCGCCCTTGCGCAGACCGACGCCGTGGTCCCGCACGGTGATCGCGACGGCGTCGTCGTTGCCGCGCATGGTGAGTTCGACCGGCTGGCCCTCGCCGTGGTCGATGGCGTTCGCGAGCAGGTTGCGCAGAATCCGTTCCACGCGGCGGGAATCGAGCTCGGCGACGAGCTCGGCGTCGGGCAGGTCCAGCACGACGGGCGAGTTGGCGGAGGTCGAGATCGCACGCACGGAGTCGTGCGCGCGGCGCGCCAGGACGCGGATGTCGACCTGGTCCGCTGTCAGCTCCTCGACACCGGCGTCCAGGCGGGAGATCTCCAGCAGGTCGCCCAGCAGCGACTCGAACCTGTCGAGCTCGTCCACCAGCAGCTCGGTGGACCGCGCGAGCCCCGCGGGGAACTGTTCACGCGAGGCGTGCAGGACGTCCGCGGCCATGCGCACGGTCGTCAACGGCGTGCGCAGCTCGTGCGAGACGTCGGAGGTGAACCGGCGCTGCAGCTGGCCGAACTCCTCCAGCTGCTTGAACTGCGCCTGGATCGACTCGGCCATCTCGTTGAACGACTCGGCGAGGCGCGCCACGTCGTCCTCGCCGACGACGTGCATGCGTTCGTGCAGGACGCCGTCCGCGAACCGCTCCGCGACCTCGGCTGCCTGGCGCACCGGCCGCACCACCTGGCGCGTCACGAGGTTCGCGATCAGCGCGAGCAGCACCAGCAGCACGATGCCGCCGACAGCGAGCGTGGACTGCACGACCTCGGCGGTGCGCTGCTCCGCGGTCAGCGGGAAGATCAGGTACAGCTGCATCGAGCGCGCGGACGTGCTGATCGGCAGCCCCACCACGAACAACGTCGTCGGCGTGTTGTCGCGCTGCACGGTGTGGATCTGCGTGCCGGAGCCGCCGTCCTCGACCATCTCGCGCAGACCGCGCGGCACGTCGTCGAGCTTGCCGACCGACGGCACCCGCCCGACGCCAGCGGTGCCCAGCCCGTCGGCCAGCACCGGTTCGAACGCGCCGGCGCCCGCCGTCGTGGCGTCGGCGCCGTTGCCGCCGACGGCGAGCTTGTTGATCGCGCTGGTGAACCGCGTCTGGACGCTGTCCGGGCCGGGGTTCAGACCGACCAGGTCGGTCTGGATCAGGCTGCGCGAGGCCAGCGCCTGGCGCACCGCGGCCTCGTCCTTGGTGCTCAGCAGCTGGTTGGTGATCTGCATCTGCAGCACCATGCCCAGCACGAAGACCACGGCCGACGAGAGCGCGAGCGTGGACACGACGACGCGCAACTGCAGCGAACGACGCCAGAGGTCACCAAACGCGGCCCATCGCCTGCGCGCCTCCTCCACGAGGAAATGCGCCTTGGCGACGGCCGGCCGTACGAACTTCATACGCCACCTGTCACGGAGGGCCGGCCTTGTACCCGACACCGCGGACAGTCAACACCACCTCGGGGTGTTCCGGGTCCCGTTCGACCTTCGAACGCAACCGCTGCACGTGGACGTTCACCAGGCGGGTGTCGGCGGCGTGGCGGTAACCCCACACCTGCTCGAGCAGCACCTCGCGGGTGAACACCTGGCGCGGCTTGCGGGCGAGCGCGACGAGGAGGTCGAACTCCAGCGGCGTGAGCTGGATCGGCCTGCCCTCGCGCAGGACCTCGTGGCCGGGGACGTCGATCGTGAGGTCGCCGATCTGCAGCACCTCGGACGGCTCGGCCTCGGTGCGCCGCAGGCGCGCCCGGATGCGAGCCACGAGCTCCTTGGGCTTGAACGGCTTGACCACGTAGTCGTCCGCACCGGACTCGAGGCCCAGCACCACGTCGACCGTGTCGCTCTTCGCGGTGAGCATCACGATCGGCACGCCCGACTCGGACCTGATCGCCTTGCAGACGTCGATGCCGTTCATCCCCGGCAACATCAGGTCGAGCAGCACGAGGTCGGGCTTGAGCTCGCGCAGCGCGGGCAGGGCACGGGCACCGTCGGCGACCACCGCGGTGTCGAAGCCCTCCCCGCGCAACACGATCGTCAGCATCTCCGCCAGGGCGGGGTCGTCATCGACGACGAGCACGCGTGCCTTCATACCCAACATCGTTGCACTGCCGGTCGGGCGTTCGCGCACCGCCCACGCTCCGTTGCTGCTGGTGGCGATGTGCGCTCGTTCGGTAACCGGCCGGAACTGTCGTTCCACGTACCCCACCTCGCCCCGTTCGACCTGCTCGTCGCGGGAGTAACCGCGCGAGCGCCACCATTCGTTACCAGGGCGTTCTCAGGTCGTGCGGACGGCGGAGGCCAGCCAGATGCGCGCGTCACCCACCTTCAGCGGGTCGGTGATCGCGGGCACCGCGCGCTCGTGCTTCGCGGCGAGATCAACCTGGTGGGTGACCTCGGCGTCCCAGCCGTAGCCGTCGAGCCATTCGACCGGGTCCTCCACGTCGGACTGCCAGCGGGCGTCCAGCGCGTCGAACCGCTGGTGCACCGCCTTCATCTGCGGCAGGTCCCGGAAGGCGCGGTTGACGTGTTCGAGCGCGAGCGTGCTGCCACGGGCGGAGAGAGCGCTCACCCAGTACAGGACCTGCTCGCCCGCGTCCGGCGGCAGGAACATGAAGAGGCCCTCCAGCAACCACGCCGTGGGCCTCTTCGGGTCGAACCCCGCGCGGATCAGCGCTGTCGCCCAGTCGTCGCGCAGGTCGCACGGGACGACGACGCGGTCGCAGGCGGGCACGGCGTGCCGGTCCCGCAGAGCGTCCTCCTTGAACTCGAGCAGCTCGGGCAGGTCGAGCTCGAAGAGTCTTGTGCCCGGCGGCCACTGGAGCCGGAAGGCTCTTGTGTCGAGGCCCGCCGCCATGACCACCACCTGGGGGTGGGCGGCGGCGAGCAGCTCGTCGTCGAAGTACCGGGTGCGCAGGACGAAGTGGTCACCCGCGAGGGTGCGCACGCCGTTCAGGTCGCTCGCGGAGCCGGCGGCCTCCACGAGGCCTGCGGCGAGGGGGTCGTCGAAGAGGGGCTGCGGATGAGCTTGCTCGTTGGCACGGGCGGCAGCGATCAGGACCGCCGTACGGGCGACACCGACCGGAGGACGCTGCAGAACACGCTTCAAATTCAATTCTCCTATCACTCACAGTGACATCCGGACACTCGATCGTGTCAATCGGTACGCACGTGAGCGACCACTCAAGGAGTGAAGAGTGGTTCCAGAAGCGAATGAAAGTTCACGTTTGACCGCCCGTCCACGATCTGCCAAGGGGCCAACCAGCTGATTTTCGCCAATCCGTCGTACACAACGCCACACCGGGCCTGCAGCGAGCCATCGGATTCGTAAATGTCGCGGGCCCGCGAATCGTCGTCCTGTTCGCGTTTCGCCGCCCGCTCGGCAGCGACCTCGACGGGCACGCGCAGAAGGAGGTGAAGATCGGGAACGGGCAGCCCGAAGCGTTCGATCTCGAGCTCGTGCACCCACCGCACGAACTCGCCGTGCTCGTCCTGGTGCAGCCGCGCGGCGCTGTACGCGGCGCTCGACGCCACGTACCGGTCGAGCAGGACCACGTCGTGCTCCTCGAGGTCCTTGCGGATCTCGTCGGCGGCGCCGCGCCGGTCCAGCGCGTAGAGGACGGCCATCCCGTAGACCGAGTCGCTGAGGTCGCCGAGGCGGCCGTAGAGGCCGTCGCGGACCAGGTCGGCGTGCACGCTCTGGCCGTACCGCGGGAACGCGTGGCTCGCCACGGTCCGGCCCTGAGAGGTCAGAGTTTCGGTCAGGCCGTTGGCGAGCGTGCGCTTGCCGGCACCGTCCAGACCTTCGATCACCACGAGCTTTCCCACGCCAGAACCCTAACGGGACCGGTTCCGGCCACTCACACGGCCGCAGCTCGTCCCCCACACGGGGGAAATCCGATCTTTCGATCACCAGAACGAGTGACTACGGTGAACAGTCACACGGCGCGTGTGTGAAGGGTAGGTGCCGCGGTGGCCGCGGATTCCGGGCACGCCGAATCGGTCGGAGAACCGAACGGGCACCCGACCGGGGGTTTGCCGACCCCACTCGCCGAGACGCTGCGCTACGGGCCGTTCCACCGCGCACTGCGCGAGGCGATCGCCCACCGGGGCCTCTCGCTGGCAAGGCTGCGCGCTCATCTTGAGCAACTGGGTGTCCAAGTGGGCCAGTCGACGCTCTCGTACTGGCAACGCGGTCTGCGCCATCCCGAGGTACCACGCGCCATCAGCACGGTGCGCGCGCTGGAGACCGTGCTGCGCCTGCCGCCATCGTCCTTGTTGGACCTCATCGGCCCGCGCACCGCGAACACCTACGCCCCGCGCCCGGTCGCGACCTGGCCGGAACCGGCGCCGCTGCTCGCGTCGTTCGAGTCCGTACCGGAGGCTGCACGAGGCAACGCCGACCTCGAAGTGCTCTCCGTGCACGACACCGTCCAGATAGGCATGCACCGCGAACAACGCTCCATCACCACACGGCTGGTCGTGCGCGCGGTGCGGCAGGGACCGGACCGGTACCTGGCGATGCACCACGGCGACGAGGGCTCGTTGATCGAGAACGCGATGGTCAGAGCGGGCGAGGGCTGCCGGCAGGGGCGGCTGCGCCGGGAAAGCGCTTCCCGCAACCTCGCGGTGGAGATGCTGTTCGACCGCAGGCTCGCGGCGGGCGAGGAGCACGTCTTCAGCTTCACGATCGTCGACGACACCGGCAACGCGACGCCGGGCCACCACCGGACGTTCCGCGACACGTGCGGCTCGTACCTCGTCCAGCTGTCGTTCCACCGGCGCGCGATGCCAGCGCGCTGCATGAAGCAGTTCCTGGCCTCGGCCGACGCGACGCCGGTCGACGTCGACGAGCTGGTGTGCGGGCTCGGCGGTGTCGTCAGCGCCTACTTCGGTGACGTCGGGCCTGGTATCGCGGGCATCGCCGTCGAGTGGAGTTAGGGGCGAGGAAGGCGAGGGAGCTATAAGACCGGCGCTCCGAAGAGCATTCCGGTTCCGGATTTAGGAGGAAGCTCCCTCATGGCCTCGCGTGGACCACGTTAGCAGTGCGGCGCCTCAGTCCGACAGCAGTTTCCCGAGTTCCGCGACCGTGGTGACGGTCCCGCTCCCGTCCTGTGCCAACCCGACGCGGATCACCGGAGCATCCTTTGTGGACTCCTTGCGGGCGAACAGGTCCCGCAGCCGCGCCACGGTGAAGTACTTGCGCCGCAACGCGGCCGCGGCGATGAGCTTGACGATGTCGCGGTTCTCCTCGACCCGGTTGCCCCACGACGAGCCGCGCAGGTAGAGGTGCAGCCAGGTGCCGAACCAGGTGTCACCTTCGCGTTCGAACATCACCGGCAGCGCGACCTTCCCCTTGCCGCGCATGGAAGAGCGCGCCCGGACCGTGCTCGGCTCGAACGGCTTGCCCAGCTGGTCGAGGTCGCGGCTCATGAACCCGAACATCGACTCGGCGACGTCGTCGAACCCCTCCCCCGAGTACACGTTCACCTGCGGCACGACGTACTTCGCGTTCGCCCTGATCCGGTGCACGTCGATGAACTCGGTCGCACCGTTCGTGGCGTCCGTGACGTCACCCGAGTGGACGGCGCCACCGTCCTTCAGCTGCGTCCACGACACCTGGCCCTTGTACCCGAAGTCCTCGTCGAGCAGCACCGCGGACAGGTCGTAGTCGGTCCGCTTCGCGTGCTGCTTCCAGTGCACGAAGAACCGCAGCGCGTCGCCGTCGAACGAGAGCTTCGACCCGCGCGGCAACACGCCGAAGCCCTCCTCGGTGCCGGTGAGCGGCACCACGACGTCGAGCACCTCGTCGTCGACGATGAGTCCTGAGTACTCCGGCAACCTGCTGACCAGCTCGTTCTCGACCACCGCGACGATCTCCGCGACCGCGCCGGGATCCAGCGGCGCGCGGTCGTCGTCGGCGATCCACACCCTGCGCGCACGGGTCGCGAAGACGCGAGCCGTGTCCGGCGTCGTGCGGTTCGACAGGTGTTCCAGCACCGAGACGAGGACGCGGCTCGACACCTCGGGCACCGCCGCCTCGACGTGCACGGCGAGGTTCTCGGCACCGTTGCGGAGCAGCCGGTCGACCTGGCGCAGCAACAGACCCGGCGCGTTGGCGAGGATGCTCGTGGCCCGCGCGGTGTCGCCGGCCGCGAACGCCATCTCGACCTGCCCGGCGAACGACCGCGCGACCTTCTCCCTGCGCGCCACCGCGAACACGTCCTGCGCCCGTTCGAACGGGTACTCGTGCGGGTGCAACCGCTCCCCGAGCCGCTTCCACGCCTCGCGGTTGGAGTTGACGTCCCCGAGCTTGCTCGCCGCCACCTCGTTCAACGCACCGAGCAACGCCCGGCGTTCGGACCGGCGGAACGACCGGAACCGCGTCGCCTCCTTGAGCGTGACGTCTCCCCCGGACGCCTCGGCCGCGGCGCGCAGCACGTCCGTGACGGTGTCGACGTCCTGGAGCGGCTTCTGCGCGACCAGCCTGACCGCGTTGATGATCGCGCGGTTCTCCCTGACCGGTACGTCGAGCTCGGCGTCGGCCGCGAGCACCGCCAACTCACCCAGCAACGCCCTGTCGTTCTCCGCCAACGGGATCGGGCTCGTCGCCAGCTCCTCGAACAGCCGCTGCACCTCCTCGTCGAGCGTGCCGCCGAGGTGCACGACCGTGACGCGGTCCTTCAGCGACGGGATCAGCTCGTCATGCGATTTCAGCATTTCCTCGTAGGAGTGCTGCACCCGCCCGTACTTGGGCAGGTCGAGGAGGTTGTTCGTCGGCTCGACGCCCTGCTCCAACGCATCGCGGACGCACTCCCACCAGAACGTGAGCGTGTCCGGCACGTTGTGCGGAAACTCCTTGAAGTACGGGTTGTGCTGCCCGCGAGCCCCGATCAACTCCTTGACCGCCCTGGCGACCTCGGCGGCGAACTCCTCGGCGTTCTCCAGCCCGGAGACGTGTTCGAGCAGGTCACGACTCGCCTTGAAGCCGGACCGGATCAGCGCGGCGTCCAACTGGCGCGCGATGGCGGCACCGTCGCCCGGCGCGCCGTCGGAGGTGGGCACGCGCAGGGTCTTCTTGATGATGGTCGTCCGCACCACGACAGTAAAACCCGCACGTCAACCGAGTTCGATTCCACCCGTTCGGGCACGATGTTGTTCGGTCTCCAACGCCTAACGTCGATGTTCATGAACGGCGATCCGTCCACCCCGTACAGCCGCGACCTGGGTGATGAGCTGCGTCAGATCCGCGAGCGCTGGACGACCTTCCGCGGGCGGAAGATCGCCCGGATGCTCGGCTGGGATCCGGGGAAGGTCTCCAACATCGAGCACGGCAAGGTGCGTGCCACCGAGATCGACATCATCCAGTACCTGGGGCGGTGCGGCCGAAGCCAGGCGTTCATCGAGGACTTCCTGAGGCGGTACCGGTCGGCGTTCGACCTCTACGTCGTCCAGGTCACGGACAACCTGCGCACGATGGCCCTGGCCGAATCTCTGGCGGACAAGATCACCGGCTACGACCTGACCTACATGCCGGGCTTGCTGCAGACCGAGGAGTACGCGACGGCGCTGTACGTGGCCCGTGGCGTTCTGACGCCGGAGATGATCGAGGCCGCTGTGCGTTTCCGGATGGAACGGCAGACCATTCTTCAGCGGCACGACAGGCCGACGTGCGTCTTCTACATCCACGAGAACGCTCTACGACTGAAGGTCGGCAGCGACGAGATCATGGAAGAACAACTCATGAGGTTGCTCTTCCACACGCACACCATCCGGATCGTGCCCGCGTCGAGCGGTCCGGCGGGAGTTCTCCTCGCTCACTACGTGCTCTGGGAGTACGAAAAGCGCGGCAGCGTGGCCTACACGCATTCAGACCTCGCGAAGGTGTTCGTGCAGGAGGAGGTGGGGGTCAAGCGCTGCAAATCGATCTTCGCGCGCCTGGATGCGCTCGCGCTGGATGAGGAACAATCGCGGTCGATGGTGGCGGATCTCGCCAGTCGATCGCGGGAGGACCTCAATGGCCGGAGACTGCACCTGGCGTAAGAGCAGTTACAGCGGCGGCGACGCGATCGACGACGACTGCGTCGAGGTGGCGTTCGCCCAGGTCGTGCGCGTCCGCGACTCGAAGAACACCGCGGGCCCCGAGCTGGGATTCGGCACCGTCGCCTGGCGGGCGTTCGTGGCGGTACTTGATCGCTAGTGGAGGCGATATCGCCCTGGCGTCACACCGCGAGAACGGACGAAAGCCCTGCTGAAGGCGGGGACCGACTGGTAACCGACCGCCGCGGCCACGGACTCGACCGGGTCCCGGGTCTTGCGCAGGCGAACCGCGGCCAGGTCCATGCGCCACTGCGTCAGGTAGGCGGCAGGGCTCTGCCCGGTGGTTGCCGAGAACCGTCGGGACAGGGTCGCCCGGGAAACGTCGAGAGCGGACGCCAGCGTTGTCGTGGTCCACTGCCGTGCGGGCTCGGCGTGCAGGTGTTCCATCGCGCTGTGCACGAGCGGGTCTCCGAGCACTCCGAGCCAGGTGCCCCGATGTTCTGACCGGGTGGGCAGCCACGCCCGCACGAGCTGTACGAGCAGTACGTCGACCAGGCTGTTCAGCACCGCCCGTCCCGCCAGCCGCGGGTGGCTCAGTTCTCGGCCGAGCATCCGGACGGTGTCGTCGAAACCGGCCTCGCCCTGGTCCCCGCGGATGTGCACCAACTCCGGCAGCGTGCCGAGGATCTGGGTGTGCACGGTGTGGTCGCAGTCGTACCTGATGGTCAGGATGCGGGTGCGGGCGGGCTGCGCCCCGAGGCGGATCACCTCGCCCGCCTCGAACGCCAGAGCCACCACAGCCGGATCGGCCACCGGAGTACGCGTCCCCGGCTCGCTGCCGAGCACGTGCGACGGTCCCCCTGGCATGAGCACCACGTCTCCCGCCGCCAGTTCCAGCCACTGCCGTGACGAGTCGTCGAGACCGAGCCAGGCGCTGCCGGCGGTGACCACGTGCAGGACCGCCGTGGTGCAGCCTGCCACCGGGACCGACCAACTCCCGCCCGCCTCCACGCACGCGCCGATCGTGCCCCGTACGCCGGAGATCTCCAGAACGTCCGCAACGAGGTCCATGCAGCCATGCTATTTGACGCAAACGAGCAAGAATGTGAGTAGTTGAGGCATCGACTGCTCATGAGCTGCTTCATACGGTGAATTCATGACAACCGACACCATGCGGGCGCTCGTCGCGACCGGCTACGGCGATCCCGAGCAACTCACGATCGCCGAACTACCCGTCCCACGCCCCGGACCCGGCCAGGTCCTGGTGAGGATCGCCGCCTCGACGATCAACCCCACCGACGTGCGCGTCATCACCGGCGGCTACCGCGACCTGGTCGACCTGCGGTTCCCCTACACGCTCGGCAACGAGTTCGCGGGCACCGTCACCGAAGCCGGACCGGGCGTCACCCGCTTCCACGCCGGCGAGGAGATCTTCGGCCAGGCCCTGCCCCGCCAGCTGCGCGCCGCCGCCGACCCCGTGCGACCGTCCCTGAGCACCGGAGCCCTCGCCGACTACGCGGTCTTCGAGGCGGACACGCCCGCACTGCACCACCGCCCTGCCGCTCTCGACGCGGAGCGGGCCGCGTCGCTGGTGATCGCGGGCGGCACCACGCTGGCGCTGATGGACGCCGCGAAGATCCAGCCCGGCGAGTCGGTCCTCGTCATCGGCGCGACCGGGGCGGTCGGCCTCACGCTGGTTCCGGTCCTGAACGCCGCCGGTGCCGAGATCACGGCGACCGCCCGCACCGCAACGGCCATCGAGCTGCTGCGCGGCCTCGGCGCCCACCGCACGGTCGGCTACGACGACTACCCCGCAGGTGTCGACGTCGTCCTCAACCTGGCGCTCTTCGCCGACTGCCTGCCCGCGGCGGCACGCAGCCTGCGTCCTGGCGGCCGGCTGATCTCCATCGTCTTCCCGCCACCGCGGCTGGAGCAGCTGGGACGCGACGACGTGGAGCTGGGCTTCGTGATGAACACGGGCGGCGGGGTGAACGGACCTCAGGCCGTCGCCGAGGCCGCGATCGCGGGCAGGCTCTCCACGCCGATCGCCCGCCGCTATTCGCTCGACGAGGGCGTCGAAGCGGTGATCCACCACGCCCGCCGGCACCCGCTCGGCAAGATCGTCGTGACCGCATGAGCAGCGAAGGTGCGTGCCGGTTCGGGCTGATCCCCGCCGACTTCCCCGACCTGGCGGTCAGCCGAGCTCGGTCGGCACCGGCAGTCCCAGCGCCGCCAGGAACCGCCGCGTCTTGACCTCCACGAACACCTCACCGTCGTCGATCTCGTCGACGTTCTCCGACTCGTCCCACTCGAACTCGTCGGGGTTCTCGTCCTCGGCCAGGTAGGCGAGCAGCTCGGCCTGCTTGGCCGGCACGTCACCGCCCCCGTGCACCCCGGCCCACCACGCCGCGAGCCCAGCGGCCTCGCGCAGGGTGTCCGTCGGGTCGGACGCGTTCGGGTTCTCGAAGTACGTGCGCGGCGTCAGGCCCAGGTAGGCGACGCCCGAACCGGGGCCGGCCGGGGCGTAGACGACCGAGGTGATGTCGCTGTCGTGGATGTCGATCCACAGCGACGGCTCCGCCATGGGCGGTAGTTCGCCCTCGGACAGCGTCTTCCACGAGCCGTGCTCGTAGGCATAGGTGCCGAAGAATCCCACACCGGACATGAAACAGGGGCCTCCCGCGGCGTGCGCGGGAGGCCCCTGTCAAAGCGGACTCAGTAGCGGTAGTGCTCCGCCTTGAACGGGCCCTCGACGTCCACGTCGATGTACTCGGCCTGCTCCTTGGTGAGCTTGGTCAGCTCGCCGCCCAGCGCCTCCAGGTGGATGCGCGCGACCTTCTCGTCGAGCACCTTCGGGAGGCGGTAGACCTCGTTGTCGTACTCCTTGTGCTTGGTGAACAGCTCGATCTGCGCGATCACCTGGTTGGAGAAGGAGTTCGACATGACGAACGACGGGTGGCCGGTGGCGTTGCCCAGGTTCATCAGGCGGCCCTCGGACAGCACGATGATCGTGCGGCCGGTCGGGAAGACCCACTCGTCGACCTGCGGCTTGATGTTGTTCTTGCGCACGCCGGGGTAGCGCTGCAGGCCGGCCATGTCGAGCTCGTTGTCGAAGTGGCCGACGTTGCCCAGGATCGCCTGGTGCTTCATCTGCGCCATGTGCTCGACGGTGACGACGTCCTTGTTGCCGGTCGTCGTGATGACGATGTCGGCGATCGGGAGGACCGTCTCCAGCTTGGCGACCTGGTAGCCGTCCATGGCGGCCTGCAGGGCGCAGATCGGGTCGATCTCCGTGACGATGACGCGGGCGCCCTGGGCGCGCAGGGACTCGGCGGAGCCCTTGCCGACGTCGCCGTAGCCGCAGACGACGGCGACCTTGCCGCCGATCAGGACGTCGGTGCCGCGGTTGATGCCGTCGACCAGCGAGTGGCGGATGCCGTAGCGGTTGTCGAACTTCGACTTGGTGACGGCGTCGTTGACGTTGATGGCCGGGAAGAGCAGCTCACCGGCGGCGGCCAGCTGGTACAGGCGCATGACGCCCGTCGTGGTCTCCTCGGTGACGCCGCGGATGCCCTCGGCGATGTTCGTCCACTTCTTGCCGTCCTTCTCGAGCGACGCGCGCAGCGTGTCGAGAACGATGGTCCACTCCTCCGAGTCGTCTTCCGACGCTGCGGGGACGACGCCGGCCGCCTCGTACTGGACGCCCTTGTGGACGAGCAGGGTGGCGTCGCCACCGTCGTCCAGGATCATGTTCGGGCCCTTGCCGTCCGGCCAGGTGAGCATCTGCTCGGCCGTCCACCAGTACTCCGGCAGGGTCTCGCCCTTCCACGCGAAGCAGGCGACGCCCTTGGGCTCCTCCTCCGTGCCGTGGGGGCCGACGACGACGGCAGCGGCCGCGTGGTCCTGCGTCGAGAAGATGTTGCAGGAGGCCCAGCGCACCTCCGCGCCCAGGTCGACCAGGGTCTCGATCAGGACGGCCGTCTGGATCGTCATGTGCAGCGAGCCGGAGATGCGGGCGCCCTTGAGCGGGTACACCCCGGAGTACTCGCGGCGGAACGCCATGAGGCCGGGCATCTCGTGCTCGGCCAGACGGATCTCCTTGCGACCGAACTCGTGGAGCGACAGGTCGGCCACTGCGAAGTCGATGCCGTTGCGGGTCTGCAACCGGTCCGCGGTCATTGCGAAGTCCTCCAAGGCACTTCAGAGAGGGTGTCGTCCGACCATACCGCCCTCTGATGCACCACTATGGCCCCCACGTTGGTGAGGGAGGTCTCGGGTGTTGATTGCCGGCCCGGACACACGTGTCGTCGAGTTGCGCGTGCACGGCGTTCAAGGAACGACGCCGCAGACGTTGGTCGACGCCGTTGCGGCCGTGGACGTTGCGGGAGACGGACTCGGGCGCATCGTGCGTCCCGCCGACAGACTCCGCAGGCCTGCGCCCGGACCAGTCTTGCAGACCGAGGGCCGTCCCATCCCCCGCACGGTCGAGGGGTATCTGTGGGGAGGGATGACGTCCGGAGGTGTGGCGAAGGCCACTTGGGCGCTGCTCTTCCCGTTCAGCATCGCGAACGTCGCGCACTGGATGCTGCCTCCCGTCCCCGAGCGCAACCTGCCCGCTCACCTGCTCGGAATCGGGCTGCGATCGTTGCTGAGGGTGTTCGC
The DNA here is from genome assembly GCF_042721515.1 of Lentzea sp. NPDC058436. Taxonomy (NCBI): domain Bacteria; kingdom Bacillati; phylum Actinomycetota; class Actinomycetes; order Pseudonocardiales; family Pseudonocardiaceae; genus Lentzea; species Lentzea sp. NPDC058436. Next base: position 65,374 of record NZ_JBHXLF010000013.1, on the reverse strand, counting down.
ACTGCTGTTGACGGCGTTGCTGATCGCGCAGATCTCGGTGGTCAGCCTGGATCTGCTCGCCGCCCAGTGTCTACGGCCGGGTACTGCCTGTTTGACCAGTCTTCCGGAAGATGTGCGCGTTTTTCCGTGGTTCCGGGCGTTCCTGGGGCTGCTGCCGATCCTCGTGGTGATCGGGGTGATGCGGCGCATCTCGCACGTCGAGTGGCGGATCGAGCGCCGGGAGATCGCGGAGGCCGAGGAGCAAGAACGGCAGCCCTCGTCCGGGCTGCCCGGCGCGCACGTCGCAACGGATCCGGACACTCCGGCGCTGCGGTCGTTGCACGTCGTGGCGGCGCTCGCGATGACGGCGTTGATCGCGCTCGGCGGGCCGTTGAAGCAGCTCACGGCCACCGGTGGCATGGGCGTCGCGATCACCGTGGCGTGGACCGCGGCTCTCGTGCTGCTCGGTGTGTCCGTGCTCGGCGTGCTGCTGCTGGACGACCCCACGGGCGGTGCGCCTCATCGCGGCGGACGGTGGCTGCGCGCGGCGTTGGGCCGTAAGCCGCGGCGAGTGTTGTTGGTGCTCTCCGTGCTTCTCGTGCTCACGACGTTGGGGCTTCAGGAACAACTGCCGTTGCGGGTGCCGGGTGCGGACGTGTCCGTGCAGGTCGTGGCGTTGCTTATGGCGTTCGTGCTGGTGCTGTTCGGGCTCCTGCTGATCCCCGCGGCGCTGCTGGCCCGCGGCACGTGGAGGTCGTTGCCGCGGGAGTTGCGTCCGTGGGCCGGCGGCTGGTTCGCGGCGCCGGTGCTGGCGATCGCGGGGCTGCTCGGCGGCGGTTTCGGTGCCGGGGTGGCGTTGCCGGTGCGCAAGGCGCTGGGTTCCGAGCTGCAGCTACCCGTTGGGTACAACTACATCACCCTGTTGTGGGGTGTGGCCGGCGTGCTGGCGCTGCTCAGCACGCTCGCGGTGGCGTCGTTCACCGGTGCCGTGCGGTGGCGTGCGTTCCGCAAGGGCAAGGTGTGGGCGCGTGAGGCGTCGCTGCTGCACTCCGGCCGGATGCGCGACCTTCGCACCGCGACGCGTGCGTGGTGGTGGGCGCGCTGGGAGCGCAACCACGGCCATCGCATGATCATGATCGTCGCGGTCGTGCTGGTGCTCGGCGCCGTGCTGGCGTCGTTGCTCCGGCTGCAGAACGTGCCGCTGGCGTCGTGGACGGCTCCGTTCTCCGCCTTCGGGGTGTTCGTGCTGGGCTTGCTGGCCGTGTCGCTGCTTCGTGCCGTGTACCTGGCGGCGCGGCAGCCGGACTCCGGCCGTCGGCTGGGGATCATCGCGGACATCGCGCAGTTCTGGCCGCGCGAAGCTCACCCGATCGTGCCTCCCTGCTACGCGCTGAAGGTCGTGCCCGAGCTCGTCGCCCGCGTCGAGGACCACCTGCGCGACCCCGGCACGCGAGTCGTCCTCTGTGGACATTCGCAGGGATCTCTGCTGGTCGCCGTCGCGGCGGCCCGGTTGCTGGAGGACCTGCCCGAGCACGACCGCGAACGGATCGGGATCGTGACGGCCGGGTCGCAGCTGCAGTGGGCGTACCCGCGGGCGTTCCCCGCCGTGGTGCCGCACGCGTCGCTGGCGAGGCTGGCCGGTGGACTGGACGGGCGCTGGCGCGCGCTGTGCCGGGGCACGGACCCGTTGGGCGGCGCGGTGATGACGTGGCGGCGGCAGGTGTTCGACGGCATGCTGCTCGGCGTCGGCTACCGCGAGGACGGCTCGGAGGGCGCGCTGGCACCGGCGTTGCGCGGGCCGACGGGGGCGTTGGTGCTGGGTGGCGACCACTGGCTGCCGGACCCGCAGCGGGGACCGTTCCCCGGACGGCGGTGGCGGTCGGGGGTGTCGGGGCACGCGGACTACACGTCGGACCCGGAGTGGGACCGCGCGGTGGCGATCGCGGCCGGACTGCTGCGGGTGGACGCGCCGGAGTCGCCTTCGCTGCCGTTCGCGCGAAAGCCCTGACCCGTCTCGCGTTCCCACAACGACTCCGCGAGCTGCGCGACCGCCTTGTCCCGGTGCCGCCGGTAGGTGTTGAACGACAGGTGCAGCGAGGCCGCGACCCGCTCCTGGGCACCGGTCGGCCGCAGGAACGTCCTGTCGATCAACGCGCTGAGCTCGGGCTTCAGCGCGGCGGCGGCATCGGTGAGCAGCTCTCGAAGGGCTTCGGCCGGTGCGCCTTCCGCCCGCAAAACCATCCGGGACCGCAGCAGCGGGTTCGTCCGGAGTTCGGGCGTGTGCAGGGTGCGCAGGGCCGAGCGAACGGCGTCGGTGAACTCCGGCCTGGACAGCGCCGTCCCGCCGACGGCCGGGCGGCCGGTCTGGTCGGCGTGCAGCAGCTCCATGTACTCCGCCGGTCCGGTTCGGCGCCAGTTGTGCGCGAACACCGGGAACCGCGCCCCGCCGACGGTGTAGCCGGCGACGGCCCGGAACCCGATGGAGTCCAGGGCCGGTGTCCACAGGTCGCCGTCGCCGAACGCGCCGACGAGGCTCCACGCCGTGTCGTCGCCGATCAGGATGATGTCCAGCATCTGCCAGGCGACGAACAGCGTCAGTGACGGCGACGGGCGCTGCCCGTGGTCGCGGTCGAGGAAGAAGCGCCAGGCGCGCACCCGTTCACCGGCCCGCAGCGACCCGAACGTCGAGGCGTGCTCCCACATCGCGTCGGCGCCGGGGTCCACGCCGAGGTCGGCCTCGGTCAGGTCCAGGCACGCCCCGAAGCCGCGCGGTTCGCCGGTCTCGGTGCGGAACACCCGGAAAGCCCCTGGCCTGCACCGCATCCAGTGCGCGACGAGCTCGGCCTGCTCGTGCCCCTGCCACCGCTCGGCCATGGCGATGATCGGCGCGCGGTCGGCGTCGTGCAGGCCGTCGGCGTACGCCCGCATCGTCGGCGGCAACGACGCCAGCGCGGCGAACGGGGAGCGAGCGCCGTTCAGCACGACGGTCATCACCATCAGCTCCAGGCGCTCCCGCTCCTTCGCCATCGCCCGGACCTGGCCGTGGAACACGGCGAGCTTCCTGCGGTACAGGTCGGAGTAGCGACCGGGGTCGCGCCAGCGCAGGTCGGCGATCAGGGCGTCGCGGACCACGTCGTGCGGGTAGAGGCCGTACGGCGACTCGTCGACGAAGACCTGCGTCCGCAGCCACGCGAACAACTCACCGGCGTCGTCACCGGTCATCGAGCGCAGCAGGTCCTCGGTGGTGACGAGCAACAGCGCGCACACCTCCAGCGCCGTGCGGTGACGGCTGCTCGGCACCTCGCCGATCAGCTGCGTCAGCAACGCTCCGAGGCCAGGCAGGTCCGAGAGGGAGAGCGGCTCGACGCCGCGGCGCACGGCGTCCACCAGCATCGACAGGGTGAGGGGGTGGCCGCGGCTGATCTTCAGCAGGCCCTCGTGCAGCTCCGCGGGAACGTTCTGGGCGCTCAGGTAGGCGAGTCCGTCGCGCTCCGCCAGGTTGCCGAGCGCGACGACCCGCATCATCGTCCGCCAGGCCGGATCCGCCCGCCACCTCGGGCCGGGAGCGCGGCGGCCGGCGATCACCACCAGGCAGGACGCCGGGAGCGATGGCAGGTAGTGCTCGCGGATCCAGTCGTCGACGGGTTCCAGCAGCTCGTAGGTGTCGACGAGGAGGACCGCCGCCGCGTCGTCGGCGAGGACGGGCAGGGCCTCCCGTCCGAGGGTCAGGTGGCGGGCGTCGACCCGCACCGGGTCGAGGCCCTTCTCGGCGGCGATGCCCGCGAAGACGTCGAGCAACGCGCTCTTGCCCACCCCGCCCGGTCCGTGCACGAAGAGCACGCCGGGACCGCCCAGCACCTCCCGGAACACCGCGACCTCCTCGTCGCGACCCGTGAACGACCACCGCCGCAACTCACGCAAGGTGTGTCCGAGTGAGGGCATGCACCTGACAGTAACCAAAGCGCTGCCCACCGGATTGGGCACCGGATGGGCACCCGATGGGCTGTCGGCCGTGCGCCGGCGCCGTGACGATCTTGGTGACACCGACTCGTGGAGGAAGTCATCATGGATCAGAGCGCTGACGGGTTCCCGACCAACTGGGGACGGTGGGGCGACGCGGACCAGCTCGGCACCGTCAACCTGATCACCGCCGAGGCCCGCGCCCGCGGTGCCGCGCAGGTGCGCACGGGACTGTCGGTCTCGCTGGCCCGCAAGACGCCGACCCTGCCGCTCATGGGTGGCCCGATGGCCGCTCTCCAAGCGGACAACACAGCCGTGCAGACGATCATGTCGTTCACCGGCGCGTCGCCGATCGCGATGGGCGAACTGATGCTCGTCACGACGCACCACCCGGAGGTCACGCACCTGGACGCGTTGTCGCACATGGTGGTGGACGGGCAGGTCTACCCCGGGATCGCGCTGGAGGACAGCTCCGGACCGACGGGCGTGAAGCACGGCGCCGCGGACGTGTTCGCCGGCGGGATCGTGACGAGGGGCGTGCTGCTCGACCTGGCTCCCGGCGGGAGGCTGCCCGACGGGCACGCCGTCACCGCGGACGACCTGGACGCCGCGGCGAAACGGGCGGACGTCGTGGTGGAGTCGGGTGACGCGCTGGTGGTGCGGGCGGGCTGGGACCGGGTTCGTGATCACGGCCGGGCGCTGCCGGGGATGACCTCGGGCGCGGTCCTGTGGATGCACGAGCGCGGGATCTCCGTCTACGCCGGGGACATCGGCGACGCGTACCCGCCGGTGAAGGACGACGTTCCCGGAGCGCTGCACCGGTTGGGACTCCTGCGTCTCGGGCTTCCTCTGGTCGACGGAGCGCAGGCCGAGGAACTCGCCGAGGTCTGCGCGGAGCAGGGCCGGCACACGTTCCTGTTCGTGGCGGCGGTTCCCCGCATCCTGGGCACCACGGGCCTGCCGGTAAACCCGTTGGCCGTCTTCTGACCCGGCTCCTACGCTCCTGGTCATGCTGACCGGTGATCTCGTCCGACTGCGTCCCGTCGAACCGGAGGACGCCGACGCGTTCCACCGCTGGCACAACGACGAAGACGTGATGCGGTGGCTGCAGAGCTACTACCACTCGTCGCTGGCGTCGGCGCGCAAGCGCTTCGCCGACCGGCAGGAGAACTCGTACGAGAAGGTCACCTTCTGCATCGAGACGTTGAAGGACGGCAAGCTGATCGGCGTCGTCGTGCTGCGCGACGCGGACCCGGTCAACGCGCGGGCAGAGGTCGACATCTACATCGGCGAGAAGGACCACTGGGGCGGCGGGTACGGCACCGACGCGTTGCGCACGGTCTGCCGGTACGGGTTCGACACCATGCGGCTGCACTCGATCGAACTCGGTGTGGTGGAGGCGAACGAGCGCGCGATCAAGTCCTACAAGAAGGTCGGCTTCCAGGTCGACGGGCGGTTCCGGCAGTCGTTCTTCCGCGACGGCGAGTGGCACGACGCGTTGCTGATGTGCGTGCTGAAGGACGAGCTCACCTGAGGGCGGGCGCGAGGTGGCCGATCGCCTCGCGCAGGTGGTCCTCGACGGACGCCGTCGAGACCACGACCAGTCCGGACGGGCGGTGGTCCACCCACCGCTCGACCGCCAGCCGTGCCGCCGCGCTCACCGCCGCGGCCAGCACCTCGGCGCCCTGCTGCGACTTGCCGAGCCTCGTGGCGATGACGTCCGCGATCGGCGGTTCCACGGACGTCACCGAGTCGAGGTACGCCTGGCGCAGCGCGGGTGTCGACGTGATCAGCGCGAGGGCCTCGGTCGGCGGTTCGCGGTACTGCTCGGTGAACGCGGCGATGATCGACTCGACGAGCGGTTCGCCGGAAGGCCTGTGCCGCAACGCTTCGGCGACCTTCAGCGCGCGCGAGGCCGTGATGCCGGCGACGATCGCGTGCTCGCGGCTCGGGAAGTAGTTGTTGTAGGTGCGCGGCGAGACGTTCGCCGCCTCGGCGATCTCGTCGACCCGCACCTCGTCCACGCCCTTCTCCAGGGCGAGCCTCAGCGCGGCGGCCGACAGCGCCGCGCGGGTCTCTGACTTCTTGCGCTCGCGCAGTCCCACGACGCTCACTCTATTGCTCTATTGCGACACGATCACTACCGATTGACTTTCGATAGATCACTACTGATACTCGATGCATGATTGCTGAACGTTGGGCGGTGACGGCGCTCCGGGTCTTCCTGGTGGCGCTGTTCGGGATCCTCGTCGTGCTGGAGACGTTGTCGATCCCCGGCTCCTACGCGTACATGGCGCAGCAGAACCCGGCGGAGGCGCACCTGAGGTGGCCCTCGACGATCGTGTCGGTGTTCTGGGTGGTGTGCGTGCAGGTGGTGATCGTGGCCACCTGGAAGCTGCTCACGTTGGTGCGCAAGGATCTGATCTTCACCGAGGCGTCGATCAAGTGGGTGAACGTGATGGTCTGGGCGATCGGCGCGGCATGGGTCGTGCTCGTGGCCGTGTTCGTCTGGGTCGGGTTCCACGCCGACGACCCCGGTGTGCTCGTGCTGTTCTTCGTGATCACGTCCACGGTGTCCGTGATCGGGCTCGTCATCGTCGTGATGCGGGCGCTGCTCAAGCGCGCCACGGAACTGCGCTCCGACATGGAAGCGGTGATCTGATGGCCATCGTCGTGCGCATCGACGTCGAACTGGCCAAGCGCAAGATGAGCGTCGGCGAGTTCGCGGAGAAGGTGGGGCTGACGCCCGCCAACGTCGCGGTGCTGAAGAACGGGCGCGCGAAGGCGGTGCGGTTCAGCACCCTGGAGGCCATGTGCCGCGTGCTGGAGTGCCAGCCCGGCGACCTTCTTGAGTTCGTCGAGGACGAGGAGTCAGCCTAGGCGTTTCGCCAGTCGGTCGGCGGCTTCGAGCCGCCCCGACTCGGCGAGCAGGCCCACCGGTGCCAGCACGTAGTCGCGGTCGACGGTGATCTCGGCGGACCTGAGCACCGGCCGCAGCACCGGGTCGTCGCGGAGGGCCTCGACGACCGGTCCGATGTCCGGCGTGTGCCGGAAGACCCCGCCCGACAGCACCAGCAACCCCGCGCCGTGCGGTCCGAGCTGGCCGTCGACCTGCCGCAGATGCCTCCTCACGGCCAGGATCGCGGCGAACGAGGCCAGCTTCACGTCTGTCGCCGGGTCGTCCGCGAGCCAGTCGACGTTCTCGGCGCGGAACTGGGCCTCTGCGGTCAGATCTTCGGTCGTGAGGCGTTCCGTTCTCGCTTCCTTCACCACTCCTGGCGCGGACCAGCGCATGCCCAGGTCGCCCTCGACGGTGCGGCGGTCCGGCGGGAGCGCGACCGTCCTCTCCAGACCTTCACTGTCCACAGTCGACACCGCCGAGTACACGTCCGTGGTCGCGCCGCCGACGTCCACCACGAGCACCGCACCCTCGCGCTCCTGTTGTGCCAGCCGGGAAACTCCCGCCAGCACCGCGTCCGGCGTCACCGCCCTGACCAGCTGCCGGAACCTCGGGCCCCTCGACAGTCCCTTGCCTCCGATGACGTGCTGGAGGAACGCAGTGCGGATCGCCCTGCGCGCCGGTTCCGGGGCGAGCTGACCGACGTCCGGCAGCACGTTCGGGCACGCCACGACAGTCCGCTTCGCCAGCAGCTCCAACGCTTCCGGTTGCGCCTCGACGTTGCCCGCCAGCACGATCGGCACGGCCACGCGGGCGAGCTTGGCGGCGTTGTGCAGCAGGACCTTCTGGTCGCCACCATCCGTGCCGCCGACCAGCAGGACCAGGTCCGGGGTGGCTGCGCGGAGTGCCTTCACGTCGACCGGGCCCGCGCTGATGTGCACGATCTTGGCGCCCGCGGACAGCGCCACCCGGTAGCCCGCTTCGGCGCTGACCACGCGTTCCTGGCCGACGACCGCGAGCCTGAGGCCTCCGCCGGCCGACGAGCACGCGAGGATCTCGCCGTCGCCGACCTCTTCTCGCAGTGCGTCGATGCCTCGCAGCACTTCCGGTGGGGTCGTGGGGTGCTGGCCGGTCCTGACCAGTTCGCCCTCTGGGGTGACGAGAGCGGCCTTGGTCCAGGTGGAACCGACGTCGAGACAGAGGATCACGGGGTTAGCTTGCCATCATGAAGCTCACGCCCAAGGTGATCCTCGAAGGCACGCGGCTGACCGGCAAGACGGACCTGGCCTTCGCGTTGAACGAACACCCCGCGCTGGTCGGGCACCGCCGGTACCGGTACCACTCGCCGTTGATCTCTGCGGAGTGGAGCGGGTTCAGCAACGAACCGTGGGGACGTGGGCTGATCGACTTCGATGTGGAGGAGACCGCTCACGCGATGGAGACCTACGAGACGTGGGTGCGGATGTTCGAGCTGCAGCGCTACTACTCGTGGATCGTCGACCGGTTCCACCTGTCCACGCTGGCCTATCAGGCACGGCAGGGGCGCGAGTTCGACTTCGGCTGGCTGGAGGAACGGCTGAAGCCGCTCAACTTCGCGATCGTGCTGTGCACCCGTCCCGAGGGCACGTTCGCGGAAGCGCGGGAGGAGCGGCTGAAGATCAGCGCGAACCCGAAGCAGTACGTGTCGCTGGAGCCGTTCGTCGAGGAACAGCGGCAACTGCGGGAGCTGGCGGCGAAGTCGGCGCTGCCGGTCTTCGAGTTCGACGTGACGCGGCACGGGCCCGACGACGTGGCCTCGTGGCTGGACGAACGCGGACTGCTGACGCTCCCCTAGTCGTCCGCCTTCTCGTGCACCGTCTGCATGAACGCCCCGAGCTGCGCGAGCTGCTCCGGCGTGAAGAGGTCGACGAGGTACTCGCGCACGGTCCCGACGTGGCCCGGCGCGGTCGTGCGCAGCAGGTCCTTGCCCGCCTCGGTCAGCACGGCGAGGATGCCGCGCTCGTCGGACTCGTGCGGTTCGCGCCGCACGAGTCCCGACTTCTCCAGCTTGCCGATCTGGTAGGTCAGCGAGCTCTTCGACACCACGACCCTGCGCGCCAGTTCGGTCATGCGCATGCGGTTGCCCGGTTGTTCGGACAGCACGACCAGCACGTTGTACTGCGCGTGCGAGAGGCCCGCGTCGCGCTGCAACTGCTGTTCGATCTGCCTCTCGAGGAGGTGGTACGCCTGGACGAAGTGGTGCCAGGCGTTCCCCTCCTCCTCCGAGAGCCACCGCGCGTCTTCCATGGTGCGCAGATTAGTTGGTCAACACCTAGTGGCCCGGCTCTTCGCCGCGCTTGACCACCGGTTCGGGCTCCACCTTCGCCTGGCCGGACTTGCCCAGCACCGAGTTGCGCCGGCTGTAGACGAAGTAGACGACCACGCCGAGCGCCATCCAGATGAGGAACCGGATCCACGTGAGCGCGGTCAGGTTCAGCATCAGCCAGGCGCAGGCGAGGATCGCGAGGATCGGCACCAGCGGCACGAGCGGCACGCGGAAACCGCGCTCCAGGTCGGGCCTGGTCTTGCGGAGCACCATCACGCCTGCGGAGACGAGGATGAACGCGAACAGCGTGCCGACGTTCACCATCTCTTCGAGCTTGCCCGCGGGGAAGAAGCCCGCGGCGACCGCGACCAGCACACCGATGATGATCGTGATGCGGGTCGGCGTGCCGTGGCTGCCGGTCTTCGCGAGACCGCGCGGCAGCAGGCCGTCACGCGACATCGCGAACAGCACGCGGCTCTGGCCGAGCATCAGCACCATGACGACGGTGGTGAGACCGGCGAGCGCGCCGACCGAGATCACCGTCGCCGCCCAGTCGACCCCGTTGTCCGAGAACGCGCTCGCGAGCGTGGCGCGCGTGCCGTCCGGCTGCGTGGCGAGCTTCGTGTACGGCACCATGCCGGTGATCACCAGCGTCACGGCGACGTAGAGCACGGTGACGATCGCGAGCGAGCCGAGGATGCCGCGCGGGACGGCCTTCTGCGGGTTCTTGGTCTCCTCCGCCGTGGTCGCCACGACGTCGAAACCGATGAACGCGAAGAACACGATGCTGGCGGCGGCCAGCATGCCGAGCACACCGTACGTGCTGCCCGAGTAGCCGGTGATCAGCGAGAACAGCGACTGCTCGACGCCGGTGTGCGCGGCGGGACCGCCCTCGGCCGCCGGCGGGATGAACGGCGAGTAGTTCTCCGCCTTGATGTAGCTGATGCCGAGCACGATCACGAGCAGCACCACCGCGACCTTGATGGCCGTGATGACCGCGCTGACCCGCGAGCTCAGCTTCGTGCCGACGACCAACAGGACCGTGAGCACCCCGACCAGGAGCACGGCGCCCCAGTCGAACTTGATGCCGTCACCGATCTCTGTCTTCACGTCGAACCCGAAGAGCCCCAACGTCGTCTGCAGGTACGCCGACCAGCCCTTGGCGACCGCGGCCGAACCGACCGCGAACTCCAGCACCAGGTCCCACCCGATGATCCACGCGGCGAACTCGCCGAACGTCGCGTAGGAGAAGGTGTACGCGCTGCCCGCGACCGGCACCGTCGAGGCGAACTCGGCGTAGCACAACGCGGCCAGCGCGCAGGCGATCGCCGCCAGGACGAAGGACAGCGAGACCGACGGCCCCGCGATGTTGCCCGCGGTGCTCGCGGTGAGGGTGAAGATGCCGGCACCGATCACGACCGCGACGCCGAAGACCGTGAGGTCCCAGGCCGTCAGGTCCTTGCGGAGCTTGGTGCCCGGCTCGTCCGTGTCCGCGATCGACTGCTCGATCGACTTCGTGCGCCACAACCCGTTCCCCGGCACGGTGCATACCTCCTTGATGGAAACCGATTCGGCCACCCTAGAGGTATCCACCACGTGAGACGGCCATAGCCGTTCACCGCGGGTTTGTCCGGTGTTCTGTCTCGTGAACGACGAAGCCGCCCCGGGCTTTCACCCGGGGCGGCTTCGAAGGAAGGTCAGGAGCTGGCGACCGTGGACCGGTCCAGGTCAGGCTCCAGGTAGATCAGCCGGGCCTGCGGCACCTTGTTCCGCACCCGCTGCTCGGCGTCGTTGATCGCCTGCGCCACCTCGTCGAGCGGCAGCCGGGGCTCCAGCGCGATCTTCGCGGCCACGAGCATCTCGTCAGGGCCGATGTACTGGGTCTTGATGTGGATGACGCGCTGCACCTTGCCGGCGGCCAGCTCGTCGACGATGACGTCGAGGTCCTTGTCGGACGCGCCCTCACCGATCAGCAGCGACTTCATCTCGATGATCAGGATCACCGCGATGACGCCCAGCAGCACACCGATGGCGACCGTGCCGAGCGCGTCGAAGACCGGGTTGCCGGTGATCGTCGCGAGGCCGACACCGATGAGCGCCAGCACCAGGCCGATCAGCGCGCCCGCGTCCTCCAGCAGCACGACCGGCAGCTCCGGCGTGCGGGAGTTGCGGATGAACTGCCACCAGGTGGCGTCGCCCTTGATCTTCTTCGACTCGACGATCGCCGTGTAGAAGCTGTAGGACTCCAGGCCGATGGCGACGACGAGGATGCCGACGGCGACGATCGGGCTGGAGAGCGCCTCGGGGTGCTGCAGCTTGTGGATGCCCTCGTACAGCGCGAACACCGAGCCGAGGGTGAAGAGCATCAGCGCGACCACGAACGACCAGAAGTAGCGGTCGCGGCCGAAGCCGAACGGGTGCAGCCTGGTCGCCTTGCGCTGGGCCGTCTTCTGGCCGAGCAGCAGCAGGCCCTGGTTCGACGTGTCGGCGACCGAGTGCACCGACTCGGCGAGCATCGACGACGAGCCGGTGATCAAGAATCCTACGAACTTGGCCACCGCGATACCGGCGTTCGCCACCAATGCCGCGACGATCGCCTTGGTCCCGCCCCCTGCTGACACGCCTGTCTCCTCGCAACCAGTCCGGTTTGTCCGGGCGAACCTTAGTCGGTTCCCGCCGTGGCGCGGAAAAGTTCGGCGGAATCGACACCATCCGGGCGGATGATCACCGCCGGATCCGATGCCGGCAGCCACACGGACTGACCGCGTGCCAGCCGCAGTTCCTCGCCGCGCGCGTTCGTGAGTACCACGGCGCCCTCGGTGCAAATCATGATCTGCGGGCCCTCGTGGTTGATCCGCGTCTCGCCCGCCAGGTCCAACCTGGACAGTTCGAACTCCGGCGCGGGCGTGCGGTAGACGCGGACGCCCGGCTGGGTCTCCTCGCCCAGCAGCACTTCCATGTCGCCGCACGTGAAGTCGAGCACGCGCAGCAGTTCGGGCACGTCGACGTGCTTGGGCGTGAGGCCGCAGCGCAGGACGTTGTCCGAGTTCGCCAGGATCTCGATGCCCGTTCCGCGCAGGTACGCGTGCAGGTTGCCTGCGGGCAGGTGGATGGCCTCGCCCGGCTGCAGCACGATGCGGTTGAGGAGCAGGGCCGCCAGCACGCCCGCGTCGCCGGGGTAGGACTCGCCCAGTTCCAGGATCGTGCGGCACTCCAGGTCGAACTCGCCGTGCTCCTTCACGTGCAGCACGCACGCGTCGAGGACCTGCGGGAGCAGCAACGACAACGACGTCTGCGGCAGCGTGATCAGCATCGTGAACAACGCGCGCAGGCCCGACGGGTCCGGCTGGGCGACCAGCATCTCGGTGTACGGCGCCAGGGCCGGGGCGTCCAGCGCGCGCAGCAACGCGACCGTCCTGGCCGGATCGCGGAAGCCTGCCAGCGCGTGGAACTCGGTCAGGGCGCAGACCAGCTCCGGCTTCGCGGCCGGGTCCTTGTAGTTGCGCACCGGGGAGTCCAGCGGCACGAGGCGCTTCTCCTCGGCGGCGAAGCCCTCTGCCGCCTGCGCCGCGGACGGGTGCGCCTGCAGGCTCAGCGCCTCCTCGGCGGCGAGCACCTTGATCAGGAACGGGAGCCTGCTGCCCCACCTCTGCGCCACGCGCTGACCGAGCTGTCCGTCCGGGTTCTCGGTCAGCAGGTCGAGCAGCGAGCGCTGGACGCCGTCCGCGCCGACGACGCGGGACGGGTCGCCGGGATGGGCGCCCATCCACAGCTCTGCCTCGGGATGGGGTGCGGGCACCTCCTTCCCGAGCAGCTCGGCGATGGCCGTGCGTGAACCCCACGCGTACGGCCTTACCGCGTTGTGCAGCAGGTCCACGTCTGAGTCAGCTCCCAAATCAGTACGGGTTGCCGCCGAGAGTTCCGGCGGCCAGCCCGAGGTACAGCGCGGCCAGTTCGAAGCGGAGCGCGAGCAGCGCGGCCGTGACCGCGTCGCCTCCCGCCACCTCGACGGCCGGCTCCAGCACGTCTGCTCCCGGCAGGGAGTCCTCGGCGGCGTGCCTCATGGCGTCGGCCGCCGGGCCCTGGCGCACGGCCAGCAACAGCACCCGCAGGAGTCCGGTGCCCGGCTCGTCGTCCGGGTCGGCGAAGAGGTCAGCGCCCGAGGTTCCCTGCACCGCGCGGCGGTGCAGCACCGAACGCGTGATCGCCTGCTGGTACCCGGCGACGTCGGAGGCGACCCCGGCGAACGTCGCCAGCACGCCCGCTCCGTGCGCGGCGACCGCCGTGGCGACCTCGTCGAGGCCCCACAGCAGCGGCGTGCGGTCGGCGACGCGCAGCGCCAGCGACTTCGCCGGGTTCACGAACGACTCGTGCATCGGGTGGTCGCGCTCGGCCTCGCGGTCGAGCTCGTCCGCGATCAGCTCGACGTCGGTCTTGAGCAGCCCGAGCGAGTGCAGCACCAGCAGCCACGCGGCGAGCGCGCGCGGGAAGCTGAAGCCCGGCGGCACGTCGACGCGGGGCGGCAGCAGCACGGCGCGTCCGGCGGCGGCCGCGGCGATCGGACCGGAGTCCGGCGCCGTCAGCAACGTCCTGGCGCCCCGGCGGACCGCCCTGTCGATCGACTCGGCGAGCACCCGGTCTCCCGGGTCCTCGGTGTGGGCGAGCACCACGTCGAGGGCGCCGACCCACGGCGGCACCTCGTCGGACACCACGACCGGCACCGCGCAGCCGGAGCCGAGCAACGCCATGACGACGCCGGCGACCGCGACCGAGTGGCCGGGCCTGGCGATGAGCACGACGGCGCGCGGGCGTTCGGAGAAGATCCGCTCCACCCCCGCCTCGGCCGCGGCCTCGGCGGTGGAACGGACCTGCGCACCCGCACGGGCGGCGGCGCGCAGCCAGCCGCCCGTGTCGGCGTCGGCGAGGCGGCTCGAGTCGTCGAGCAGCGTGTCGTCGAGCACCTACGTCACCCAGCCGACGGCGGCTCGACCGCCTCGTCCAGCAGCAGCACCGGGATGCCGTCGCGCACCGGGAACGAACGACCGCACGCGGTGCACGTGAGGAAGTCAGCCTCCGGATCGGTTGGCGTCCCGACCTGCAGCGGCGCGTGCTCGGGGCACGGGCAGGCGAGGATCTCCAGCAACTGCTCTTCGAGCTTGACGGCCACGGTGTTCTCTCCTCAGGCCCGCACGATCGCGAGGACCTCGTCGCTCAGCGCGGCGACGGCCTCGGGGGTGGCGGCTTCGACGTTCAGGCGCAGCAGCGGCTCGGTGTTCGAGGCCCGCAGGTTGAACCACGACCCGTCCGCCAGCTGCACGGTGAGACCGTCCAGCTCGTCGATCGTGACGCCGTCCTTGGAGCCGTACGCGTCCTTGATGGCGGCGATCCGGCCGGCCTGGTCGGCGACGGTCGAGTTGATCTCACCGGAGGCGGCGTAGCGGTTGTAGACCTCGGTCAGCGTCGACAGTGGACCGTCCTGCTCACCGAGCGCGGCCAGCACGTGCAGCGCGGCCAGCATGCCGGTGTCGGCACGCCAGAAGTCGCGGAAGTAGTAGTGCGCGGAGTGCTCGCCACCGAAGATGGCGCCCGTCTTGGCCATCTCCTCCTTGATGAACGAGTGGCCGACGCGCGTGCGCACGGGGTTGCCGCCGTGCTCCTCGACGATCTCCGGCACGGCGTGCGAAGTGATCAGGTTGTGGATGATCGTGCCGCCGGGGTCCTTGGCGAGCTCGCGCACGGCCACCAGCGCGGTGATCGCGGACGGGCTGACCGGGTCGCCGTTCTCGTCCACGACGAAGCAGCGGTCCGCGTCGCCGTCGAACGCGACACCGGCGTCGGCGCCCTCGGCCTTGGTGCGGGCCTGCAGGTCGACGATGTTCTTCGGGTCGAGCGGGTTCGCCTCGTGGTTCGGGAAGCTGCCGTCGAGCTCGAAGTACATGGGGATCACCTCGATGGGCAGGCCCTCGAAGACCTGCGGCACCGTGTAGCCGCCCATGCCGTTGCCCGCGTCCACGACGATCTTGAGCGGGCGGATGGTCTTCAGGTCGACGAGCTCGTTGAGGTAGGCCGCGTAGTCGACGAGCATGTTGCGCTCCTCGAACGTGCCCTTCTCGACGCCCTCGGCGTCGGGGACCTGGCTCTCGGCGTCCTCGCGGATCTGGCCGAGACCGGTGTCCTGGCCCACGGGCGACGCGCCCGCGCGGCACATCTTGATGCCGTTGTACTGCGCCGGGTTGTGGCTCGCGGTGAACATGGCACCCGGCAGGTCGAGCTTGCCGGACGCGAAGTAGAGCATGTCCGTGCTGGCCAGACCGATGCTGATGACGTTCACGCCCTGCGCCTGCGCGCCCTCGGCGAACG
This sequence comes from Lentzea sp. NPDC058436, assembly GCF_042721515.1. Lineage (NCBI taxonomy): Bacteria > Bacillati > Actinomycetota > Actinomycetes > Pseudonocardiales > Pseudonocardiaceae > Lentzea > Lentzea sp. NPDC058436. Next base: position 49,871 of record NZ_JBHXLF010000013.1, on the reverse strand, counting down.
CGCGCGAGAGCTCGGGCGACGAGTCGCGCATGTCGTGACCGATGACGATGGCGGGCCCACCGACCAGGCGCGCGAAGGCGGCGCCGAAGTCGCGGACCAAACCGGCGTCCAACTGTTCGCCGACCACCCCGCGGATGTCGTACGCCTTGACGATGCCGGACAGGTCACGCACGCCGCACACTCCCAGGGAACTCGCTCTTGACGGCCACTGACCGGGCAGCCTACCGGCGAGAAGATTAGTGGTGCGTGTGGTCGGTTCAGTCCTCGTGCGGATCGGGCAGCACCCGAAGGTGCCCACGCCTGTGAGAGCCCGCAGGCACGTCGGGAAGCTTGGGGCTGACATCAGCCCGTCCAGCCTCCCGCACGGCCTCGGCCAGCGCCGTCAGGTCGTCCACACTCGGCTCGGGCGCCGCGAACTCACCCTGGTGCCTCACGACCTCCCAACCACGAGGCGCCGTGAGCCGCAACGCGTGCTCCTCGCACAGGTCGTAACTGTGCGGTTCGGAGTACGTGGCAAGCGGCCCGACGACCGCGGTGGAGTCCGCATAGGCGTAGGTGAGCGTGGCGACAGCCGGGTTAGCACACCCGGTTCGCGAGCACCGTCTCACGCTCCGCACGATCCGGGACGATAGCGCGTCCGCGGGAGGCTGTGTGTGAGGCACGCTGTGTTTAGTCCTCCGGGGGAGCAACTAGGCTGCTCGGTTGTGGTGATGGCACGGGGTTCACAACGGCAGAATTCGCCGCGTCGGCGCAACCGCGACCGGCACGGCCGGGGCCTGCGCGGCCCCCTGTACCCGGCCACCCTCCCCGCCGCCCGTTCCCGCGCGGAACGCTTCGACGCCCTGGTCATCGAGGCGCTGGAGCCCATCGAGACCCGCTGGCGCACCGAGCTCACGCAGCTCGACGTGGCCGTCGACGACGTCCCCGAGGTGCAGGTCGAGGGCGAGGACGGCGTGGTGGAGGACGGCAACGTCCCCCTGGCCCGCCTGTTGCCCGCCGGCTCCGACAACCGTGCCCGGATCGTTCTCTACCGCCGCCCGCTGGAGGCGCGCGCGAAGGACGGGGCGGACCTGGCCGACCTGGTGCACGACGTGCTGGTGGAGCAGGTCGCGAACTACCTGGGGCTGGACCCCGACGTGGTGGACGAGGGCTGAGACCCCTCTCACACCGCTCAGCCCTCAGTGCGAGAGCTGAGCGACCCGTCACCCTCGTCGCCGGGTGGGCACCGCGGTCAGCAGCGTGAACAACAGCGCCGCCGCCTGCCCCAGCAGCAGGAAGTCCCGCAGCGTCGTCGACATCGACACCCGAACCTCGGCCCCGCCGGACGGCAACGGCACCCCGATCAGGTGACCCCAGGCCCGCACCACGGGCACCTGCACCCCGTCGACGAACACCCGCCACCCCGGCTCGTCCTCGGCGGTCAGCACCAGCACGCGCCCCTCCCCGCCGGGCGACACCTTCACCGCCACGTCGGGCAGCGTCACGTTCACGGGCGCCACCCCATCGGCTGACAACGAGTCCGGCGGCTCCCCGCCGGTCCGGGCGCGGCGAGCCAGGTCGGGCGCCAGCAACACCCCGGTGTCTGCGGCCAGCCGCACCCGCAGCACGGGTCGCCCGTCCGTGGCACGAGGTGCCTCGGACACCAACTCCCCGGCGGCCTCACGGACCTTCGCGGCGGCGGAGTCGGACGGCAGCACGACGAACGAGACCCCCGAAGCAGCCGCTTGGGCCAAGGCCATCTTCACCGCAGGAGGGGCCCCCTCCAGCAGCGAGGAGTTCCATCGGCGCAACCGTGCAGGCGACGAGGCGGTGGGCACCAGGTCGTCGTCACCGAAGGCGGGCATCCGCCCGGCGATCTGACGCGCAGGCGACCCGAGGATCAGCACCGACCGCCCCGACCGCTCCAGTTCAGCCGTCAGCGACGTGTTCAACGCCACCCCGCCGTCGGCCTTCAGCGGCCCGGAGCGCAGGTCCAGGAAGCCTGCGACGCCGAGGCTGACCAGCGTCACCACGCCGACGACGTACACGGCGCGGCGCACGCGGGCCAGCCTGGCGATGCCCGGCGGCACCCCGCGCTGACAACCCGCCAGCACCACGCACACGAGTCCCCACGCCAGGATCACCAACGGCGTTCCCGGCCAGGCCCCGACGGCGGCCACGGCGGCGAGCGCGCCGATGGCCAGGACGATCACGAGCAGGCCCGGCAGCATCAGGACGCTCGGCCGCAGTACGGCGGCGGCGAAACCGGCGGCGACGAAGACCGAGCACACGATCAGGTTCGGTGGCGACGACTCGAAGGCCGCTCCCAGGCCGTTGAGCACCTTCTCGGGGTGTTGCAGCAGGACGGCGGGCCACGGCAGGAGGAGCGCCATCGGCAGAAGCACGATGGCGAACAAGGCTGCGATCCGGCGCGCGCCGCCTGTCACCGCGATGAAGCCCACGAGAGAGCCGACGATCACCACGACGTGCGTCAGGGGTGAGAAGGCACCCAGGACTGCGACGCCGATGGCGGTGCCGGAGGCCATCGGCAACCAGGCGTGGGTGGATGACGCGCGCAAGACGGCATACACGCCGGCGAAGACCACGGGCGTGACGATGTGCACCACTACGACGTCCAGGCGGCCTTCGGACACGGCCGTCGTTGCCACGGGGAGCAGGCCGTAGAAGGCGGCCACCACCGCGCGCACGGAACGTCGTACGCGCAAGCCTCGTGACGCGATGTACGCCGACAACGCGGCGAGGGGGATGTCGCCGAGCAGCAACATCGCCACGGCGAACGACGGGCCGCCGGGGACCAGGCCCAGCACGGCCAGTGCGGCGGGGGCCGGGGCCGCGGTACCGCCGAAGACCGGGTGCCACGACGACAGGTACGTCGACCAGACCGACCCCGCCGAGCCGACCGGGAGCAGGCGGCCGCCCGCGAGGTCGAGGCCGAGGCGGGACCAGTTCGCGATCAGCGCGACCGCGGACAGGCTGAGCAGCAGCAGGACCGGGGGCGCCAGCAGCAGGGAGCGCAGCACCCGCGACTGGTCGACCTCGACGAAGACCACACCGGGAGAGGCGCGCGGGCCCGGTGATGGGCGGGGGCGTGGTGACGGACGCAGGGCACCGGGCAGGGCGGCGTCCACGGAGACGACGACGGGTGGGCGGCGCAGGCCGGCGACGCGCGGGCGGCCGCGCGAGGCACCGGCGGGCAGCGCGGACGGGCCGACCGGGCGTGAGTCCACTTCGGACGGTTCGAGCCACGCGGAACCGGAATCGGTTGCGGGCAAACGACCCAGGGCGGCGTCGGCCTCGACGCGGCGGCGGATCAGGAACGCGGCGCCGGCGCGGATCGCGTTGCGCAGCCGGGTGAGTCTGCTGGTGAAGAGCCCGCGGACGACGGCGGAGCCCCTGCGGGCGCGGCGGCCTTCGAGCAGACGGCCTCTTGTCAGGAGGTAGCGGGCCGCGCCGACCTCGGCGTGTGCGTCCGCGAAACGCCGGAGGAACAGGAAGCCCAGGGCCCGCAGGAGCGACAGGAACAGCAGCCGCGGAAGTCCGATCAGGAACGAGAAACCTGAACAATTGACCAAGAAAGTGCGCATGCCGTGCGCGCGGTCGACGCCACGAAATGACGGACCGGGCCGTGCCATCGCCGCGTCCAAACGGCGTGCGCCTTTAGTTGCGGCGCGGGCATGTCGCATGCGTGCGACCGGTACGCACAGGACCAAATGACCTGAGCGATTAGCGCGCCAGCCGAAGTCGAGATCGTCGCGCAGCAGCGGCATCGCTTCGTCGTAGCCGCCGAGCGAGTGCCAAACCTCACGTTTGATCAACGATCCCGCCGACGAGACGGCGAGAACCTCGGTGCTCTGCTGAAACGATGCGGAATGTTCCGCTGATGAGAGACCCGTCTGTCGATGTCCTGAAGAATCCGTCGACAGACCTGCCTCGACGACCAGACGAGAATCCACCCAATCGAGGCACAGCGGACCCAGCACGGCGGCCGACGGCGACACCTCGGCGGCGGTCAGCAAAGAGGCGAGGCAGTCGGGTTCGGGCGCGCTGTCGTCGTGCAACAGCCACAGCCACCTGCCGGGATCGCCCCACCGTTCGACGGCGTGCTCGACGGCGATGCGCACGGCGGTGCCGAAGCCAGTGCCCCGCGGTGCGCTCAGCACGCCGTCCAGCAGATCTCCGGCCTCTGCCAGGACTTTCGCCGTGGCGTCCGTCGACCCGGTGTCGACAGCGATCACGTGCCGTGGACGGATTCGCTGGCGCCGCAAGGCGGACAGCGCCGTGCTGAGCCACTGGTCGCCGTCGTGGCAGACCAGGACGCACAGCACCGGCGCCGTCCGGAGCCTCGGGTGAGGACTTGTCACGTCCTCAAGTTAAGGCAGAAAGATCACACTTCTGACCGACTAGACGGCTCGCTTCTTCAACTTGCGGCGTTCTCTCTCCGAGAGACCGCCCCAGATGCCGAAGCGTTCGTCGTGCTGGAGCGCGTACTCCAGGCACTCCGAACGAACCTCGCAGCCCAGGCAGATGCGCTTGGCCTCCCGCGTCGAACCACCCTTTTCGGGGAAGAACGCCTCGGGATCCGTCTGGGCGCAGAGCGCGCGCTCCTGCCAGTCCTGCTCGTCGGCAGGGTCGAACAGGTACGACAGCTCGCCCTGCGCGACCGGCTGCGTGACGTGATCTTCTTCGAGCTCTTCGAATTCCTGCATTTCGTCCGCCTCCTCGCCTTCCGCTCTCCCCGGTTGGCGGACGCCAGACGCCGTTCCCACAACGACGAATGACACCGATGTGATTACACCTGCGTCACAGCGGGCGGTCAAGCGGAGTCCACACGTCGGGGGATATTCGCGCGGATGGCCCCAAAAACCTTGACGGACCGCACAGACAGTGATTCGTGTGTCGCAACCGGTCCTCGATCGGCCCACAACGCCAGCCGACACGCCACACTGGAGGGGTGAAGCGATCAGCGGTTCGCCCCAGCCCACTCTTCCTCGGCCTGCTCGCGGCGACGGCCGCGGGGGCCGCCCTCACCCTGCTCGAAGGCGACGTCGCCATCATCTCGGGCACCATCCTCTTCGTACTCGCCGGGTGGGCGGTGACGCTGTGCCTGCACGAGTTCGGGCACGCCGCCGTTGCGTACAAGGGCGGCGATTTCTCCGTACGCGACAAGGGTTATCTGACCCTCGACATCCGTCGTTACACCGACCCGGTGCTCAGCATCGTGCTGCCGCTGGTGCTGCTGGTCATGGGCGGAATCCCGCTTCCGGGCGGCGCCGTGTGGATCAACCACCACGCGCTGCGGTCGAAGAAGATCGAGTCGTTGGTCTCACTCGCGGGACCGGTTTCGAACCTCGTGATCGGTGTCCTGCTCGCCCTCGTCGTCGCGGTCTTCTCGCCGCCGGCCGCACTGGCCTCCGCGATTTCGTACCTTGCTTTGTTGCAGGTGCTCGCGTTCGTGCTGAACATCCTCCCCGTGCCCGGTCTGGACGGCTGGGGCGCGCTGGAGCCGTTCCTGCCCTACAAGGCCCAGCAGTTCGGCGCGAAGGCCCGGCCGTGGGCCCCGCTGGTCCTGTTCGCCGTCCTGATCGGCTTCTCCGAGGTCAGCGCGCTGTTCTTCCAGGTGTCGGCGTCGCTGTTCCAGACCATCGGCGGTGAGCCGGGTTACGCGGGTGCCGGTGCGTCCGCGTTCATGTTCTGGCGCTACCTGTAGGGGCGGATCGGCGCTGTGGAAGCATGGGCGGGCGTGAAGGTCGTAGCACTCGTCGGCGGGGTCGGCGGAGCGAGGTTCCTGCAGGGGCTCAAGGCGCTCGGGGCGGATGTCACCGCCGTGGTCAACACCGGTGACGACGTCTGGATGCACGGGCTGCGCATCACGCCCGACCTCGACACCTGCATGTACACGCTGGGCGGTGGCATCGACACCGAACGCGGCTGGGGCCGCGAGAACGAGTCGTGGACCGTCAAGGAGGAGCTCGCGGCGTACGGCGCCGAGCCGACGTGGTTCGGCCTCGGTGACAGGGACATCGCGACGCACCTCGTTCGCACCCGCATGTTGCGCGCCGGCTATCCGCTGTCCGCGGTGACGGAGGCGCTGTGCGACCGGTGGCAGCCGGGCGTGAAGCTGCTGCCGATGTCGGACGACAGGGTCGAGACGCACGTCGTCGTGGAGCTCGACGGTGAGACGAAGGCCATCCACTTCCAGGAGTGGTGGGTCAAGCACCGGGCCGGTCTGCCCGCGAAGTCGTTCGCGTACGTCGGCGCCGAGACCGCGACGGCCGGACCCGGCGTGCTGGACGCGATCGAACAGGCCGACGCGGTGGTCCTCGCCCCGTCCAACCCCGTGGTGAGCGTCGGCACGATCCTCACCGTGCCCGGCGTGCGCGACGCGTTGCGCAAGACCGAGGCGGGCGTCGTGGGCCTGTCCCCGATCGTCGGCGGGAAACCGTTGCGGGGCATGGCCGACGCCTGCCTGGACGCGATCGGCGTGGAGACCTCGGCCGAGGCGGTCGGGCGGCTCTACGGCTCCCGCAAGTGCTCCGACGACGGCATCCTCGACGCGTGGCTGGTGCACACCGGCGACCGCGCGGACGTGCCCGGTGTCGCGGTTCGCGCGGTTCCGCTGCTGATGTCCGATGTGGACGCCACGGCGCAGATGGCCCGTGACGCCCTGGAACTGGCCGGAGTCGAAGTTGACTGACCACGCCGCCGCGGCGCTGGAGCTGCTGCCGGTACCGGGCCTGCCGGAGTTCCGCCCCGGTGACGACCTGGCCGGCGCGATCGCGAAGGCCGCACCCTGGCTGCGCGACGGCGACGTGCTGGTCGTCACGTCGAAGGTGCTGTCCAAAGTAGAGGGACGACTGGTCCGCGTGCCGGCCGATCCCGAGGAACGGGACAGGATCCGGCGCGAGCACGTGGACGCGGAGTCGGTGCGCGTGCTCGCCCGCAAGATGCGCACGCTGATCACCGAGAACAAGCTCGGCATCGTGCAGGCGGCGTCCGGAGTGGACGCTTCGAACGTGGCGGGCGACGAGATCGCGCTGCTCCCGGTCGACCCGGACGGTTCGGCGGCGTCGTTGCGCGCCGCGCTGAAGTCGTCGCTGGGTGTCGAGGTCGCCGTGGTGATCACCGACACGATGGGCCGCGCGTGGCGGATGGGCCAGACCGACGCCGCGATCGGCGCGTCCGGCATCCGCGTGCTGCACGACTACGCCGGTTCGGTCGACGAGCACGGCAACCAGCTCGCCGTGACGATGGTCGCGATCGCCGACGAGATCGCCGCGGCCGCGGACCTGGTGAAGGGCAAGCTCGGCTCCGTGCCGGTGGCCGTTCTGCGCGGGTTCGACGTGGTGGACGACGGGTCCACGGCGCGCGACCTGAACCGGCCGGTCGAGGACGACCTGTTCAGCCTCGGCACGGAGGAGGCGCTGGCCCAGGGCCGCGCGGAAGCCGTGCTGCTGCGCAAGTCCGTGCGGTTCTACTCGGACGAGCCCGTCGACCTCGCCGTGGTGCGCAGGGCCGTCGGCGCGGCACTGACAGCGCCCGCGCCGCACCACACGAAGCCGCTGCGGTTCGTGCTGGTGCGGGAGAAGCGCGCGGAACTCCTGCGAGCGATGCGCGAGCAGTGGGAGACCGACCTGCTCGCCGACGGGTTCACCCCCGAACAGATCGCGAAGCGGGTGCGCCGCGGCGACCTGCTGGTCGAGGCGCCGGAGATCGTCGTGCCGTTCCTGGTGCGCGACGGAGCACACACCTACCCCGACGACCGCCGCGCGGACGCCGAGAAGACGATGTTCACGGTCGCCGGCGGCGCCGCCGTGCAGGGCCTGCTGGTGGCGCTGGCCGCCGAGGGGCTCGGCTCGTGCTGGGTGTCGTCGACGATCTTCTGCGCGGACGTGGTGCGTTCCGTGCTGGGTGTTCCCGGCGACTGGGAACCGTTGGGCGCGGTAGCGGTCGGCCACCCGGTCGAGCCGCTCGTTCCGCGCGAGCCGCTGGAAGGGCTGATCGAACTTTGACACTGCACGCCGACGCCGTCTCGACGCTGAGCCGGTTCACGGGCCAGGACGCGTTGAAGGAGGCCTACCTGGGCTTCCTGGCGGCCCGTGAGGACGCCTGTCAGCGTTCCTGCGAACCCGGCCACCTCACGGCCTCAGCGCTGGTGCTGGACGCCACCGGGGAGCACGCGTTGCTGACGCTGCACCCCCGCGTGGGCCGGTGGTTGCAACTCGGCGGCCACTGCGAGCCGGAGGACGAGACGCTGGTCGCGGCGGCGCTGCGGGAGGCCACTGAGGAGTCGGGCATGCGCGGGCTGCGCATCGAGCCGACGCCGATCCACCTCGACGTGCACCCGATCACGTGCTCGCTCGGCAAGCCGACGCGGCACTTCGACGTGCGGTTCCTGGTTCGCGCACCCGTTGGCGCGCAACCGGTCCGTTCGGCGGAGTCGGTGGACCTGCAGTGGTGGCCGCTGGACTCGTTGCCGGACAACGTGGACGACCTGCACCCGTTGATCGACAGCGCGCTGGCCCGTCTGCGCTAGAACCTGCGGTAGTCGCGCGGCGAGAACCTCGGTGCTCGCCGCGGCCTCCTCAGGCCCGCCGCCTCCAGGTACATGACCGCGCGGTGGCGTTGCGGCTGATAGGGCTCCAGCAACGCCATCATCGCGTCGTCGTCCCCCGGCGTACCGGTCAACGCCCACGTGACGTTCTTCGCGACGTGGTAGTCGCCGACGCTCACGGCGTCCGGGTCGCCCCAGGCCCGTTGCGCCACCTCGGCGGACGTCCAGACGCCGATGCCGGGCACCTTCTCCAGCAACTCGCGGCTGCGCATCTCGGCGGCCTTCTCCAGCCGGTGCGCGACCTGTGCCGCGTTGATCAGCGTTCGGCGGCGTGCCCCGTCGAGGCCGCACTGGTGCCACTCCCAGTCCTGCAGGCCCAGCAACCGTTGCGGTGTCGGGGGAACCTTCAGCGGCTTCGGTCCGGGAGCGCTCTCACCGAACCGGCGGCCGAGTTCACGCCACGTCCGGAAGGCCTCCGTGCCGGTGACCTTCTGTTCCAGGATCGAGGCGAACAGCAGGTCCCAGACCCGGTTCGTGGCGCCGAGCCGCAGGCCGGGACGTTGTCTGCGCGCCTCGGCGATGACCGGGTGGTGGGCGACGAAGTCGTCCAGCGTGTCGTCCGCGCCGAGCAGCGCGGGCAGGCCGTCGAGCAGCCACGGCCCGCCCTCACCCCACGCTTCGGCGAGCACCTCACCGTTCGTCCTGGTGATGTGCACCGTGCCGGGACCGCACGGCGTGTTCGCCGCGAACCAGACGCCGCCCTCCGTGTTGAAGGACGGGTCGCCCGGTCCGCGGCGCAGCCTGCCGAGCACCGCGCCCAGATCCAGTGGGAACGGTGGAGTCCAGGCTCTCTTAGGCATCCGTTGAGAAGCGCACGCCGGCTTCGGGCAGCACAACGCCCGGCCACACCCGCGCTCCCCCGATCAGCTCGCACCGCGCGCCGATCACCGCGGAGTCGCCGACCACGGCGTCCCTGAGGACCGCACCGGCCTGCACGAGCGCACCGGCACCCACGATCGAACGCTCGACCACGGCACCCTCACCGACAACGGCGCCGTCGAACAGGATCGCGCCGTCGAGCACAGCACCGTCCGCGACCGTGCAGTTCGCACCGACCGTGCTGCCGCCTCGCAGCGTCGCACCTTCGTGCACCGCAGAACCTTCGAGCACCAGGTAGTCGCCCGGCTGTGCAACCGCGGCAGACGGAGCAACGCCGCGCACGAGGTCCGCGGACCCCTGCACGAACGCCTCCGGCTTGCCGAGGTCGAGCCAGTACGTGGCGTCCACGTGGCCCTGCAACCTCTTACCCGCCTCCAGCAGCCCGGGGAACGTCTCGCGCTCCACCGACACCGGCCGCCCGGCGGGAATCGCGTCGATCACCTCGCGCCGGAACACGTAGCAACCGGCGTTGATCTGGTCCGTCGGCGGGTTCTCCGTCTTCTCCAGGAACGCCTGCACGCGCCCCTCGTCGTCCGTCGGCACGCAGCCGAACGCACGCGGGTCCGCCACCTTCACCAGGTGCAGCGTCACGTCCGCCTCGTGCTCGCGGTGCGTGTCCACGATCCCCGTCAGGTCGACGCCCGACAGGATGTCGCCGTTGAACACCATCACGTCGGGCTCACGCAGCTTGTCCGCCACGTTGCGAATCGCCCCCGCCGTGTCCAGCGGCACCTCTTCCACCACGTACTCGAGCTCCAGCCCGAGCCTCGATCCGTCCCCGAAGTACTCCTCGAACACCTCGGCCTTGTAACTGGTCCCGAGCACCACGTGCGTGATGCCGGCCTCCTTGATCCGAGACAGCAGGTGCGTCAAAAATGGCACCCCCGCGGTCGGGAGCATGGGCTTGGGGGCGGACAGGGTCAGCGGGCGAAGGCGGGTGCCCTTGCCCCCGACCAGCACCACAGCTTCGACGCCGTGCACCTTTTTCCTCCTCCGCGTTACAGCGAGCCGTTCGACGGAATACTCTGACACGAAGCAGATCGTCATATGGGATCTGGTCCCGGCAAGGAGCTAAATCCGACATGGACCCCCGCGACCGGGCCGACGCCTTGCTCGCCCGCGCCCGCGCACGTGGGCGGAACATCGTGACGCCGGACAACATGACGTCCCCGATGGACGCGTCCGACACGCAGCAGATCCCGAGATCGCTGGTCAACGCCGTGGACCCGCGCAGGGACCCTGACTCGACCATGATCCTCGCGCCCGCCCAGATGGGTCAGCAGCAGCGCCCGCACCAGGCTCCTGGCGCGCCCATGCCGACCCAGCCGTTGCCCGCGCAGCAGGCCCCCGCGGACGACGCGGAGATCACACAGGTCGTGCAGCCGGGCCTGATCCCGACGGTGTCGAACCACCAGCAGAAGCGGAACACGCTGACGCAACGGCTCAGCGGCGACATGTGAGTCCCGGCACGCGCGCCGGGAACGGGCGCGCGGTCAGGACTTCCGGGTCACGGCCCAGAGCCGCAACGCCAGCCCGGCCTTCAGCACCAGGCGGAACGGCGCCCACAGCACCCCGGCGTGCCGGTCGGCCAGGTACCGGTACGCACTCGTGTGGTGCTCGCGGAGCATCCGGTCCGACGACCGGGCAGTCGAGTGCCCGCCGATGTGCACGACCTCGGCGTCGGGCACGTAGACGTTCTCCCAGCCGGCCTTGGTGACCCGCTCGCCCAGGTCGACGTCCTCGAAGTACATGAAGTAGCGCTCGTCGAACCCGGAGACCGCGTCGAAGGCCTCGCGCCGCATCAGGAAGCAGGACCCGGACAACCACCCGGCGGTCCGCTCCACGGGAGCCTTCTCCTGCCGGTACGCGCGAGTCCAGGGGTTCGACTTCCACACGGCACCGAACGCCGCGTGCCCGACACCGCGCCCGATGGACGGCAGCAGCCGGGCGGACGGGTAGACCTCGCCGGAGGGTTCGCGGATCAGCGGCCCGAACATGCCACCCCGCGGCCAGCGCTCGGCGGCGGCGATCAGCGCGTCCACGCTGCCGGGCGCGAACTCGATGTCGGGGTTGGAGATCAGCACCCAGCCGACGTCGGAACCCAGGGCCGCCACACCGCGGTTGGCACCGCCGCCGTAGCCGAGGTTGCCGCCGGTGGACACGAAGGTCACGTTGTCCCGCGCCGCCGCGACCTGCTCGGGCACCCCGTCCGTGGAGCCGTTGTCGGCGAGGATCACCTGCACCGGACGTGAGGTGGCCTTTTCGAGGGTGTCGACAAAGGGAGCCAGCGTCTCGCCCGGCGAGTACGTGACCGTCACGACACCAAGTCCGTCGCCGTAGTTCACGCGCGTCACCCTAGCGCCGCCACCGTTCATCGACGGCGGCGCACCAGTGCCGCTCGCTCGTAGGCCAAGCGGTGCCGGTCGGCGCTGACCGCCCACGAGAAGTCCTTGGCCCGTTGCTGGCCCGAGGCGGCCAAAGACGACCGTCGAGCCGGGTCGTCCAGGAGGTCCGCGATCGCCGCCGCTATGTCACCGGCGCCGACACCGCAGTACGCGACGGCCTCGCCGCCGACCTCCGGCAACGACAGCCGCCGGGTGGTGAGCACGCACGCGCCGCACGCCATGGCCTCCAGCACCGGCAGGCCGAAGCCCTCGCCCAGTGACGGGTACGCGACGAGTTCGGAGCCGCCCAGGAATCCGGCCAGCTGTTCGAAAGGCAGGTAGCCCGCCCGGATCACGCGGACGCGGTGCGGCACGGAGTCGAGGGCCCGTTCGACCTGGCTGTCCCAGCCGGGCTGACCTGCCAGCACCAGCGCGGGCGGGTCGGCACGGCCGACCATCGCCTGCGCGAAGCCGCGGATCAGCGCCGGGACGTTCTTGCGCGGTTCCAGCGCGCCGAGGAACGCGACGTAGGGCGTGTCCCCCAACGCCAGCGTGCGCCGCACGGACAGGACCTCGTCCGGTGACGGCGGGTGGAAGCGTTCGGTGTCCACGCCGTGCTGCGCGATGTGCAGGACCCGGCGTTCGGCGCCGGCGACGCGGACCAGTTCGTCGGCGGTCGCCTGGGACGGGACGACGCAGAGGTCCGCGCGCCGCAACGACGCCCGGGTCCAGGCGCGGAAGAAGCGGGCCTTCACCGAGGAGTGCAGCACCGGGTCGGTGAAGAACGTGGCGTCGTGCAGCGTCACGACCGAGGCCGCCTTGCCCGCCAGCGGAAGCGTGTAGTGCGGGGAGTGCACGACGTCGACGCCGAGCGTCCGGATCAGGCGGGGCAGCGTCGTCTGCTCCCAGGCCAGGCGGGCCGTCCTGGTGGCGACGGCGTCCGCGGCCCTGACGACGCGGGCGTTCGGCGCGATCTTGGTGAACAGCTCCTCGTCCCGCGGCTGGCAGACGACGGAGAGTCTGGATCCGTCGGCGTCGAGCGCCGCGACGAGCGAATCCACGTAACGGCCGACGCCACCGCGGTCCGCGGGGATCGCGGTGGCGTCGATCAGCACGCTGGGTTCGGCATTGGCCACGATCAGCTAGCGTAATGTCATTTGCTTTTGCGTTTAACGGGAATGCGCTAATCCGGTCGTACAGCGTGTGCGCTCCAGACACCCTGCGCTGTCTTTGCCCAGGTGAACTCACTCGCCCGAGTGACTCCGGCCTCGACTGTGTGATGAGGATCGGCTATGACGGCGCGCAGCCCTTCCGTCAAAGACGCCAGGTCACCGCGCCGCACCACGGTCCCGGCGCCGCCCGCGACCTCGACCAGCGCCGGGTCGTCGGAGTGCACGACGGGAACGCCCGCGGCCATCGCCTCCAGCACCGGCAGGCCGAAACCCTCGGCCAGACTGGGCGCTGCCAGCACCGATGCGCCCGCCAGCACCGAGGCGAGCCGCTCGTCCGAGACCCTGCCGAGCAACGTCACGTGCGGCGCGCGCAGGTCGACGCCGCCCCAGCCCTGCGGGCCGACCACGACCAACGGCACCTTCAGCCGTTCCGTCGCCCGCACCAGCAGGCCGAAACCCTTGCGCGGCTCCACGGTGCCGATGGCGAGCACGTACGACGGAGGCAGGTCATCCGGCGGCGAACCGACCAGTCGCGTGACGCCGTTCGGCACAACGTGGACGGGAATTTCCACGTGCACACAATTTGCCAATTGAGATGCCACGGCATTGGTGGGAACGACCAGAGCGCGCGCTTCCCTGGCCGCCCGCGTGATCACCTTGCGGTGCCAGGCGACCCCGCGCGGCGTCAGCGTCTCCGGGTGCGTCCACGGCACCACGTCGTGCACGGTGACGACCGCGCCGGGCAACGGCGCGAGCGGCGTCGGGGCGTGCACGTGCGGGCCGAGCTTCGGCGGGAGGCCGCGCTCCCACAGCGCCACCAGCGCCCGGCGCGGCAGCCTGATCACGCGGTCGGCGTTCGCGGTCGCCGCCGTCACGACGGACCAGCCGCTGGGGGCGTTCTCCCCCAACGCCCGCAGCAGCTCCGCCGTGTACCGGCCGGTGCCGCCGGGGACGGGGGCGTTGAGTTGCTCGGTCAGCACTACCAGCTCGGGCACGTCGCGTACCGTCTCACGCCGTGTCGGCAGTCAGCACCGTGGTGGTCGTGACGTGGCGGGGCCGTGACCACATCACGGCGTGCCTGGACGCCCTCAGGGCCCAGAAAAGTCCACATAGGACGATCATCGTCGACAACGCGTCCGACGACGGCACGGCCGAGCTGATCAGCCGGCGTTCCGACGACCACGAGGTCGTCAGGCTCCCGCGCAACCGCGGCTACGCGGGCGGGCTCGCGGCCGTCCTGGACCTGGTCGACACCCGGTACGTGGCGTGGCTCAACGACGACGCGACACCGGACCCGTCGTGGCTGGCCGAGCTTGAGAGCGCTCTCGAAGCCGACGCCGGAGCGGCCGCCGCCACCGCCTCGATCCTGCTCACGGACGGCTCGACGCAGTCCGTCGGCGTGGCGCTGACGGCGGACGGCCACGGCAAGGACGTCGTGCTCGCCGGACGCGAGGTGTTCGGGTTCTGCGGCGGAGCGGCGCTCCTGCGGACGGCGGAGCTCAAGGCCGCGGGTGGCGTGCCGGCGAGTTTCTTCTGCTACTACGAGGACACCGACACGGCCTGGCGGCTGCGGCTGGCCGGGCACCGGGTGATCTCGGTCGGACCCGCGCGGGTGCGGCACAAGCACGGCGCGAGCACACGTCCCGGCTCGGCGCTGTTCCACCGCTGGAACGAGCGCAACCGCCTGTTGATGTTGCTCAGGTGCGCCCCTGCCGGAGTGGCGCTCACCCAGCTGGCGCGGTTCCTGGCGATCACGGCGCTGCTGCCGTTCCGCAAGAACGTCCCGGACGCCGCGAACTTCCGGTTCGGGCTGCGGGCACGGGTGCTGGGCGAGGTTCTGCTGCGACTGCCCGCGACTCTGGTGCAGCGACTCAGAGTCACGACGCGGGTGCCGAGGCAGCGGGTGTGGCAGGACTGGGCAGGCCGGTGAGGACGGCCTGGCTCCTCGTCCTGGGCGGTCTCACCGCGCTGGCGCTCGGCGTCGGCGTGAGCATCACGCTGACCTACGGCCTGGTGTTCGTCGGCCTGCTCGGCGGCCTCGCCTACGCCCTGGGCGTCAGCGGCCTCTCCCAGCGCAAGTGGGTCGCGCTGCCCGCGTTCGTTCTCGGGCTCGTGGCGCCGTTCGTGCTCACGTTCGGTGTGCACAGCGTGCTGCTGCAACGGACCGGGCACGTCGAGCGCTGCACGGTCACCGCGAAGGACGAGCACCCGTTCACCAAGTACCCGTCGGTCGACTACGCGCTGGCCTGCCCCAGCGGTGAGGTCGAGCTGGACCGCGACTGGAACGACCGGCTCGAAGCCGCTGAGGCCGATGTCGTCGTGGGTCCGCCGTTGCGGCCGGACTGGGCGGACGGCACCCGATGGAACCTCCTGCTGGTCACAAGCGTCCCCGGAGCGATGACTCTCCTCGTTCCGGTCGCCTGGCTGCTCAGGAAGCAGCCATGAGCCGCGCGGTGCCACTCGTGGTGACCGGCCTCGTCGCCATCGCCGCCGCGGTCGTGCTGGGCGCGGTCGTGCCCGAGCAGTACGAGCTCGCGGTGTTGATGCCGTGCTGCCTGCTGTCGCTCGCGTTCGCGTGGGGCGTCGGCAAGCTCGGGCCCGCGTGGCTCGTGCTGCCCGCGTTCATGGTCGTGATCCCCGGCACGGCGGTTCTCGTCGGCGACGGTCACCGCGCGTTGATGGACGTCCTCGCCACGCCCCAGACCTGCGTGGTCACCGGCGTCGAGGACGTGCCGGGACCGGACAACCCGGTGTTCGCGCACCGCGTCACGTGCCCCGACGGGGCCGAGCTGCGCATCGTCGTGCGAGGTGAGCAGGACAAGAAGGTGCAGCCCGGACCGGCCACCGTGCTGCGGCACCCGGTGATGCGGCCGCTGTTCGCCGAGCGCAACGACTGGTCCGCCGAGTGGGTGTTCGGAGTGCCCCTCGCCGTCCTGTTGCTGCTGATCTGTGCAACCACACTGCGGGCGCGCAGAGTGATGAGGCAGGCTTAGCGCGTGGATCGAGCCTCACTGCCCGTCGTGTCCGTCGTCGTCGTGAACTACAAGGGCGCGGACGACACCATCACCTGCGTGCGCGGGCTGGCCGAGGTGGACCACCCGGCCGAGCTGCTCGAAGTGATCGTCGTCGACAACGAGGCGCACGACACCGCACGGCTGAAGGCCGAGCTGCCCGGCGTCAAGATCGTCACCTCGGAGCGGAACCTCGGCTTCGCGGGCGGCTGCAACCTCGGCGTCGAGCACTCCACGGGCGGGGTGCTCGCGTTCCTCAACAACGACGCGCGCGCCGACCGGAACTGGATCAAGGCCGCGATCAGGGTCTTCCACGCCGAACCGGCGGTCGCCGCGGTCGCGAGCAAGGTGCTCGACTGGGACGGCGAGAAGATCGACTTCGTCGACGGCGGGCTGACGTGGTTCGGCATGGGCTACAAGCGGCACGCCGGTCAGGACGACGACGGCAGCCACGACGGCCCGAAGGACGTGCTGTTCGGCACCGGCAGCGCGATGTTCGTGCGGACCGAGATCTACAAGCGGCTCGGCGGGTTCGACGAGCGGTTCTTCATGTTCTACGAGGACGTCGACCTGGGCTGGCGGCTCAACCTGCGCGGCTGGCGGGTCCGCTACGAGCCCGCGTCGCTCACGTTCCACCGCCACCACGCGTCGATGAGCTCGATCGACCACAGCCGCGAGCTGTACCTGCTGGAGCGCAACGCGCTCATGTCGCTGTACAAGAACTTCTCCGACGAGACGCTGGCGAAGGTGCTGCCGGCCGCGCTCGCTCTGTGCGTGCGCAGGGCGACGGCGCGCGGTGAGATCGATCCCACGCAGCTGGAGATCACCCGCCGTCCTGCCGACCCCGCGTCCGACCGCGAGCCCGTCGCGATGTCCCGCCAGGCGCTCGCCGGCTTCCTCGCGATCGACCAGTTCGTCGAGGCCATGCCGTCGCTGGCGGAGTCGCGCAAGAAGGAGCAGGCCGCCCGCCGGTTGTCGGACGTCGACCTGGTTCCGTTGATGCGCAAGGCTTTGGAGCCCGCGTACCCGCTGCCGCGCTACCTCGCCGCGCACGACATCCTCGTGGACGTGCTGGGTCTGGACGACGTGTTCGGCAAGCCGCGCAAGATCCTGGTGATCACCGGCGACGCGATCTCCGACCGGATGGCTGGTCCCGCGATCCGCGCCTGGCACATGGCCGACGTGCTGTCCGGCGAGCACCAGGTGCGGCTGGTGACGACGAACCCGTTGTGCGCACCGCCCGACGCCCCGTTCGCCGTCGAACGCGCCCGGCAGAAGGAACTGCCGGCGCACGTCGCGTGGGCCGACGTGGTCGTGCTGCAGGGCCACGCGCTGGAGATGGCCGGTGACGTGAAGAAGCAGTCGTCGACCAAGATCGTGGTCTGCGACATGTACGACCCGATGCACCTGGAACTGCTGGAGCAGGGCAAGGACAACGCGGACGACAAGCGCGCCCTGGACGTCGAGGCCGTCACCAAGGTGCTCAACACGCAGCTCGAACGCGGCGACTTCTTCCTGTGCGCGTCCGAACGGCAGCGGCACTTCTGGCTCGGCCACCTGGCGGCGCTCGGCCGGCTCACGCCCACGTTGTACGACAACGACCCCACGACGGCGTCACTGCTCGGGATCGTCCCCTTCGGACTGTCGGGCAAGCCGCCGCAGCGCACCGGCCCGGCGATCAAGGACGTGGTGCCGGGCGTCACGGACGCCGACAAGGTCGTGATCTGGGCCGGTGGCGTCTACAGCTGGTTCGACCCGCTGTCGCTGATCCAGGCGATGGACCACCTGCGCAGGCGGCAGCCGTCCGCGAAGCTGTACTTCCTCGGCATGAAGCACCCGAACCCCGAGGTCCCGGACATGGACATCGCCGGCCAGACGCGGACGTTGTCCGCGCAGTTGGGGCTGACCGGCGAGAACGTGTTCTTCAACGACGGGTGGGTGCCGTACAACGAGCGGCAGAACTGGCTGCTCGACGCGGACTGCGGTGTCACCACGCACTACGAGCACGTGGAGACCACGTTCGCGTTCCGCACGCGGGTGCTCGACTACCTGTGGGCGGGGCTGCCGATCGTCACCACGTCCGGCGACTCGTTCGCGGACCTGGTGCTGCGGGAAGGTTTGGGCGTCGTCGTGCCGCCGGAGGACCCGGAGGCGCTCGCCGACGCGTTGGAGAAGGTGCTCTACGACGAGGAGTTCGCGGCCGCGTGCCGTGAGCGCATCGCCGTCGTACGCGAACGGTTCACCTGGGAGACGGCACTCGCGCCGCTGGCCGAGTTCTGCCGCAACCCCAGGCCCGCCGCGGACCGTCTGCCCGGC
The DNA here is from genome assembly GCF_042721515.1 of Lentzea sp. NPDC058436. NCBI lineage: Bacteria > Bacillati > Actinomycetota > Actinomycetes > Pseudonocardiales > Pseudonocardiaceae > Lentzea > Lentzea sp. NPDC058436. Next base: position 31,498 of record NZ_JBHXLF010000013.1, on the reverse strand, counting down.
TCGGCCCCCCTGGTGCGCACACCGGGGCTGAGCACGTCGGACAAGGTGAAGCGGGACCTGCTGCTGGTGCGCGAGTACCTGGACGCGGGCGGCCCGACCGAGTTGGCCAAGCGGGCGTCGGGGCGTCTGCGGAAAATCGCGCGTGGTGGCAGGTAAATGGCGAGATCCCCGAAACCCCTGAAGGTGCTGCTGGACGGCACCCCCCTGCTCGGACATCGCACCGGAATCGGCCGCTACACAGCGGCACTGGCCGAAGAGCTGGCGTCGATGTCCGACGACGTCGACGTGCGGGCGGTGGCCTTCACGTTGCGCGGCTGGCGCGCGTTGCGGACGGTGCTGCCGCACGACGTCACCGCACGCGGCCTGCCGGTGGCGGCACGGGCGCTGCGCCAGATGTGGCTGCGCGCCCCGTTCCCCCCGGTCGAGATGCTCGCCGGGTTCACCGACGTCATGCACGCCACGAACTTCGTGCTGCCTCCGACGGTGCGGGCGGGCAAGGTCGTCACGATCCACGACCTGGCGTTCCTGGACGCGCCCGGCGACCTGCCGCCGTCCGACCGCAGGCTGCCCGAGCTCGTCCGGCTGTCGGCCGCGCGGGCCGACGTGATCTGCACGCCGACAGCGGCCGTCGCCTCCGTGGTGGCAGACCGGTTCTCCGTGCCGCTGGACAAGATCGTCGTGACACCGCTGGGCGTCGACCCGGCCTGGTTCGCGTCCCGGCCGCCGTCGACGACGTTGCGCGGCAGGCTCGGACTGCCGTCGGAGTACCTGCTGTTCGTGGGCGCGGACGGGCCGCGCAAGGGCCTGGAGTACCTGATCAAAGCCCATGCGTCCGACCCGTCGCTGCCCCCGCTGGTGATCGTCGGACCCGGCCGGTCCGGTGTGGACGGTCGGGTGCTGCGGACCGGGTACCTGTCGGACGTGCACCTGCGTTCGGTGGTGGCCGGCGCGACGGCGCTGGTGCTGCCTTCGCGGGACGAGGGTTTCGGGCTGCCGGTGCTGGAAGCGCTGGCGTGCAACGTGCCCGTGGTGTGCTCGGACGTGCCCGCGTTGCGCGAGGTCGCCGGTGGGCACGCGCTGCACGTGCCGGTCGGGGACGTCGAGGCGCTGGCCGCGGGGCTGGCCTCGGCCGTGGCCGCGCCCACGACCCCGGAGGCGCAGTCCGAACGGCGGGCGCACGCGTCCGGGTTCACTTGGCGGCGTTGCGCGGAGAAGACGGTCGAGGCCTACCGGCGCAGCAGGGCCTGAGTCAGACCTGACCTCGGTACGCAGGTACATCGATGTGGAGCGCCCGAATGGAAACTCAGGAACTGAGCCGGCGCCGCACACGTGGGCGCGCGTTCCTGGCTGAGCTCTGAGTTCCCTCGCCGAGGTCGCGGCCGAGCTTCGCCAGATCGCGGACTCTCTCCCGGTCGGTCTGCTCAGCGATGTCGCTGAGCAGACCGAGCAAGCTGCCACGATCATGGCTCAGGTCGCCGCGGGAACAGGCCAGACCGAACTCGTGCAGGTCACCGGCGTCTTCAGTGAAGCCGCCATCCGCGCCCGCGACCTGGCTTTCACGATCATCGCGCTCCGCGAGGACATCCACACCATCGCGGACAACTTGACGACACCCGAGGCACCTGGGAACTCCGACTCGCTTCGACGAACTCAGCACCGCGACACCTATCCACCCGGTTCGTCCGGGCATCTGATCACCGCGCCGTACTCCGCGCCGAACAGCGGCGTGCCGGTCGAGGGGATCGCCCAGGCGCCCGGCGCGCCACCATTCGAGTTCCTCCCCCAGGGTGGTCGCTGGACCCTGGCCGCGAAGCAGCGGTTGGCGGACCTGAACGCACCGCCCTGGGCGAAGGCCGTGGACTACCACATCGAACTGCAGGTCGCGGCGTGGATGATCGCCTCGGGACATCGCGAGGTCGTGCTGACGATCAACCGCGAGCCCTGCGGAGAACGGTTCGGCAAGGGCTGCCATCAGGTGCTGCAAGCCTTCTTGCCGCGTGGGTATCGTCTCAGGGTCCACGGCACCCGCGGCGGCTCATCGCACTACACGTACGACTACGAAGGGCGTTCGGACCGGTGACCTCGATACTCGGCTCGCTGCCAGGCAACTTCATCGATGTGCGCGCATTGCCCGCGGACGCGGACCTCCTCGCCGAGTTCCGCACGCTCAACGATCAGCCGGGCACCCCTCGCATGTTCGCCCTCGTCCTGGAGGAAGCCGAGGACTCGGAGTGGGGAGCCGGCCCTTCGGTGTGGCTCAACGCCGGGTTCGGCGGCGAAACGGGGCTGCTGCGGTGGGTCGACGACAGCGGATTCTTCGCCCCCACTTCGGCGCACACGGCCGACACCGTCACGTACCTCGATCCGCACGGTGAACTGGCCGCGCTGCCCAAGAGCCTCCAGGTGCCGATCGAGCAGGTGTTCGCCGCTGTGACAGAGGTCCTGCGCACGAGGTCCAAGCCGACCTGCGTGGACTGGAGCAATGCCGAGGCTGCCGCGGAATAGCGACGACCTGTCGCCGTGGGCCTGACAGGTGTGCTGAAGGGCGTCAGGAAAACCCTGACGCCCCAACGATGTCACCGAGAGTGCGGCCTCGGCGAGCGCTTGTCGAGCTGGCTCAGCGACACCTGCCGCGAGCCCGTGACAACGGCAACGCACCTGAGGAAGCGCTGCCGATCGGAATCCGTTGTCGCGGGACGCTGCGGTTCGCGCCCGGAATCGAACATGCCGACCAGGCTCCCAAAATCGGAACGGCGGTGCCAGACCGGTCACTCCAATGGCGCAGCACCGGTACTCGGAGCTACCACACCCGCCCGGACCGCCTCCGAAAGGGCGCTTCGCCAGTGCGGCAACGGGCGTAGTCCCGCCGCTGCCCAGGCAGCACCCGACAGCACCGAGTAGGCGGGTCGTGGAGCCGGGCGCGGGAACTCGTCCGTGCTGCACGGCTGAACGCGGGCGGGATCGGCGCCGATCTCCTCGAAAACCGCCTGCGCGAACCGGAACCACGTCGTCTCGCCGCCGCCGGTCGCGTGCAGCAGTCGCTGGGACGGCAGCACCTCGGCGAGTTCGAGGAGTCCGGCGGCGAGGTCGCGCGACCACGTCGGCGAACCGGTCTGATCGTCCACAACGGACAGCGTCGGGCGCGAGGACTCCAGTGCCGCCATGGTCTTCACGAAGTTCGAGCCGCCCGCGCCGTACACCCACGCGGTGCGCACGACGTAGCCGCCCGCCTCCAGCACACGGCGTTCGCCTTCGAGCTTCGTGCGGCCGTAGGCGGACTTCGGGCTGACCGGGTCCGTGGTCTCGTACGGCTCCGTGCCCTCGCCGGAGAACACGTAGTCCGTGGAGACGTGGATCATCGGAATGCCAAGGGAAGCGCACGCGTCGGCCAGCAGACCGGGACCGACGGCGTTGATCGCGAACGCGCGGTCCTCGTCGGTCTCGGCCGCGTCGACGGCGGTGTACGCGGCGCAGTTGATCACCGCGGTGGCGCCCGCCAGGTCGGCGGCCGTCACCTTCGTCACGTCCAGCTCGGACGACGACAGCGCGCGGACGTCGGCGGACAGGGCTGCGAGGTCACGGCCGAGCTGGCCACGACCGCCGGGAACGAGGATCACGATCAGCCCTTCTCCAGCGCCGCGCGCTCCTTGAGCGGCTCCCACCAGGCGCGGTTCTCGCGGTACCAGTCGACGGTGTCGGCCAGGCCCACGGTGAAGTCGACCTGCGGCGCGTAGCCGAGCTCGGAGGCGATCTTGGAGATGTCGACGGAGTAGCGGCGGTCGTGACCCTTGCGGTCCTGCACCGGCTCGACGGACGACCAGTCACGGCCCGTGGCCGTCAGCAGCTTCTCGGTGAGCTCGCGGTTGGTGAGCTCGGTGCCGCCACCGATGTTGTAGATCTCCCCCGGCCTGCCGCCCTCGGCGACGAGCTGGATGCCGCGGCAGTGGTCGGCGACGTGCAGCCAGTCGCGAACGTTCAGGCCGTCTCCGTAGAGCGGCACCTTCCCGCCGTCGATCAAATTGGTGACGAAGAGCGGAATCACCTTTTCGGGGAACTGGTACGGCCCGTAATTGTTCGAACACCGTGTGATGCTCACGGGCAGTCCGTGGGTGCGGTGGAACGCGCGCGCCAGGAGGTCGGAAGAAGCCTTCGAGGCCGAATAAGGTGAGTTCGGCTCAAGTATGTGCGTCTCGGTCCAGGAACCGGTCTCGATGGAGCCGTAGACCTCGTCCGTCGAGACGTGCACGAACCGCTTCACGCCCGCGTTCAGCGCGCCCTGCAGCAACGTTTGCGTGCCGAGGACGTTCGTCAGCACGAAGTCCGCGGATCCGGTGATGGAACGGTCGACGTGCGATTCGGCCGCGAAGTGCACCACGACGTCGATGCCGCGCATCTGCTCCGCGACCACGGCGGCGTCGCAGATGTCACCCCGGACGAACTCGAACTTGCCCGCGACCGGCGCGAGGTTCGTCTCGCTGCCCGCGTAGGTGAGCTTGTCGAGCACCACCACTTCGGCACCGGCGAACGCAGGGTAGGACCCGCTCACCAACTCCCGCACGTAGTGCGAGCCGATGAACCCGGCCCCACCCGTCACCAGTACGCGCATGCCCATTCCTCCCGTGGTGTACCCCGAACGCAGTCTGTCACGTAACCAATCGCTGCAACCCACAGCAACGTCACGTCGTCTGACTTATAAAGAACTAAACTCATGGGTGTGGGGGAGGAAACGGTCGTGGAAGGCAGAAGTCTGCCGGTCAGAGTGGTCGTAAACCGGCCGTCTGCGGCTCTTCGCGCTTTCCTGGTGACGGGGAAGATCTTCGTGGCCCTCGTCTCGACCGCTGTGCTCCTCATCACGTCGTACGGCTGGAACAAGCTGCGCACGGCGAACGAGGGCATCGTCAAGACCGAGGTCATCTCGGAGGAGCTCACCAAGCAGGGGCCCAAGCCGCTCGACGGCGCGGTCGACATCCTGCTGGTCGGCATGGACAGCCGCACCGACGCGCAGGGCAACCCGCTGTCGCAGGAGGTGCTCGCCATGCTCAACGGCGGCATCCCCGACGGTGAGCAGAACACCGACACGATGATCCTCGTGCACATCCCGGTCGACGGCACCCGCGCGGTCGCGATCTCGTTCCCCCGCGACTCCTACGTCGAGATCGCGGACGGGTTCGGCAAGCACAAGCTCAACTCGGCGTTCGCCCGCCAGCGCAACACCGTCGACCAGGAGCTGCGCACACAGGGAGTGACGGACGAGGCGCGCATCCGCACCGAGTCGATGGCCGCCGGCCGCAAGACGCTTATCAAGACGATCGAGGGCCTGTCCGGCAACCAAGTGCGCATCGACCGCTACGCCGAGGTCAACCTGGCGAGCTTCTACGAGGTCACCAAGGCCATCGGGGGCGTCGAAGTCTGCCTGAACGAGGCCACCTCCGACCGCGACTCCGGCGCGAACTTCCAGGCGGGCCAGCAGACGATCGAGGGCGCGTCCGCGCTGTCGTTCGTGCGGCAGCGCAAGAACCTGCCGGGCGGCGACCTGGACAGGGTCGTGCGCCAGCAGGTGTTCATCGGTGCCCTCGCGAAGAAGGTTCTGTCGACCGGCACGCTGACGGACACCGGCAAGCTCAACGGGCTGGTCGAGGCCGTGCAGAAGTCGGTGATCCTCAGCTCCGGCTGGGACATCACCACGTTCGCCGAGCAGCTGCAGGGCCTCGTGGGCGGCAACTTCGAGTTCAAGACCATCCCGGTGGGCGACCCGACGGACACCTACAGCGACGGCAACGTGCTGCCGGTGAACCCCGCGCAGGTGCGCAAGTTCCTCACCGACCTGGCCGTGGACAAGAGCTCGGCGAGCTCGTCGCCGACCGTCACCACCACCCTCCCCGCCCCGCCGAACTCGTCGATCACCGTGCAGGTGTTCAACGCCGCCGGTGTGCAGGGGCTCGCCGGCGACGTGATGAACACGTTGACGGCCAAGGGCTTCCTGCGCGGTTCCGTCGGGTCGGCGCAGCAGAACAGCGACACCACGGTCGTCCGGTACGCGACCGGCGAGGAGGGCTCGGCGCGCAAGGTCGCGGCGGAGCTCGGCCAGAACGTGGCGGTCGAGGAGGACGCGTCCGTCCGAAAGGGACAGATCCAGGTCTTCGTCGGTGGCGACTACCGTTCGCCGGACGACGGTGAGGCGCTGGACCCCCAGGGCGTTCCCGGCACGTCGGCGCCCGTGAGCTCCAGCAGCACCCCGCCCATCACGGCGGGCGGGCTGGTCTGCGTGAACTGAATCCCCCGGCGTAACGCTCTCGCGATAGTTACTCTGAGAGAGCAGATCCAGTACACGGAGGGTGAACGTTGAGCACTGCCGCACGCGCGAAGAAAGCCGCACGGGTCACAGGCCGTGTGGTGATCGCGCTGGTCGCCGTGACAACGTTGGCGTTCTCCGGCTACTTCTGGACCGCGCTGCGCCTGGTGAAGGAGAACACCAACACCACGCAGATCCTCCAGGTGCTGGAGGACATCCCGAACTCGCCGCCCGTCGAGGACGGCGCGATCGACATCCTGCTGGTGGGCAGCGACAGCAGGACGGACGCGCAGGGCAGGCCGCTTCCCGCGGACGTGCTGCGCAAGTTGCGCACCGAGGGCACCGACACGGTGAACACGGACACGATCATCGTGATGCGCGTGCCCCGCAACGGAGGCAAGGCCAGCGCCATCTCGATCCCCCGCGACACCTACCTGCCGATCGCGGGCTTCCGCGAGGACAAGATCAACGCCGCGTACGGCGCGGTGAAGTACCTGACCGCCGAACGGCTGCAGGCCGAGGGCGTGAGCGACCAGCAGGAGCGCGAGCGCAAGTCGGACGAGGCGGGGCGCAAGGCGCTGGTGCAGGCGGTGCAGGACCTGACGGGGATGCGCGTCGACCACTACGCGGAGATCAACCTCTACGGCTTCTACCTGCTGACCGAGGTGATCGGCGGCGTGCAGGTGTGCCTCAAGGCCGGCACGTCGGACCCCAACTCGGGCGCGAACTTCCGCGCGGGCCCGCAGACGATCTCGGGCGGTGACGCGCTGTCGTTCGTGCGGCAGCGGAACATGCCCGGTGGTGACCTGGGTCGCATCGCACGGCAGCAGGTGTTCATGTCGCAGGCGATGAAGCAGTTGCTGTCCGCGGGCACGTTCACCGATCCGGCGAAGATGAGCGGACTGCTCGACGCCGTGTCGAAGTCCGTTGTGGTGGACCAGAACCTCGACATCGCGACGCTGGCCGCGCAGGCGCAGGGTCTCGCGTCGGGCAACGTGGAGTTCGCCACGATCCCGGTGACGAGCATCGACGCGCGCAACGAGCGCGGGCAGAGCATCGTGACGGTCGACCGCGAGGCGGTGAAGGCGTGGGTGGCGCAGCTGATCGGCGAGACCGCGCAGCCCGCTCCCTCGTCGACCGCACCCTCCAGCACCCCGGTCGCGCCGTCGCGGTTCGGCCCTGAAAAGCTGCTCTCGCTGGACGGCGCGCATGCCGTCGCAGCGCGCCAAGATGTGCCCTGCGTCGACTAGGAGTCACCGCGTGAGCGTCACCGAGATCCTCTTCACGCCGTTGCTCAAGGCCGACCCGGGTCGTCCGCTGATCACGCACTACGACGACGCGGCGGGCACGCGCATCGAACTGTCGCGCGCGACCGTGAAGAACTGGGCCGCGAAGACGGCGAACTGGCTGCGCGACGAGCACGACGTCGAACCGGGTGACCCGGTGGCGGTGCTGCTGCCCGCGCACTGGCAGACCGTGGGCCTGCTGCTCGGCGCCTGGTGGTGCGGCGCCCGTGTGGTCGGCGCGGACTTCTCCGGCGCGAAGGTCGCCGTGGTGCCGCCCGGTGGCACGGCGGACGCGGACGTCGTGGCCGTGGCCTCGTTGCACCCCTTGGGGTTGGGCTCCGGCGCCCCGGTCGACTACGCCGACGACGTGCGTCTGCACGGCGACGACTTCATGCCGTGGGAACCGGTTCCCGGCTCGACGCCCGCGCTCGGCGAGTCCACTGTGGACGAGGTGGTGGCCGCCGCGCGCTCGTTGGGCACCGAGCTCGGCGACGAGCCGCGCGTGCTGTCCACTCTGGAGTGGGACTCGGCTTCCGCTGTGCTGGAACGATTCCTGGCCGTGCTGGCGGCCGGTGGCTCGCTCGTGCAGGTCAGCAATCCCGACGCGGGCCGGTTGGCCGCGCGCCGGGACACCGAGAAGGTCACGCAGCAGCTGGGTTGAGCACCTTGTTGTTCTTGAACACCACGCGGTCCAGCGCGTAGGCACCACCGTTGAAGCCGAGCGCGAGCGCGGCAGCACCGAGCACGATCACGAGCTCCGCACCGCCCTCGCCGATCAGGCCGTTCGGCAGGTGGACGAGCAGCCACGCGCCGAGCATGTCGGCGGCGAGCAGGACGCCGACGACCGGCAGCGCGAGGCCGGCGATCAGCGCGAGGCCTCCTGCGAGCTCGATGGTCGCGGCGAACCACGCGGACAGCGTCGGCAGCGGCACGCCCATCTTCTCGAAGGACCCGGCCGTGCCCGCCATGCCGTACTCGGTGAACTTCTGCCAGCCGTGCGCGACGAACACGACGCCGACGGCGATCCGCCCGATGAGTGCGGCGATGTCCTTGACCATGTTCCTTGCTCCCCGATCCTGTCGTGTCTCTGAAGGTCGTTCAACCTCGAACCAAAACTAGTGCAGGTTTGAACAACCTCATGATTTCGACAGGAATCCAACAGGGAGTCCTTAGGTTCGCAGGTCCCGCTACTTGATGAGCGTCACGCCGACACCCTCCTGGTTGGTCAGCGTCAGCGTGTTGCGGTCGATCTTGTAAGTCGGCCCGCCACCGGAGAACGCCTGCGTGAGAGCGGTCTCGACCTCGTTCACCCCATCGCAGGCCATGTCGGTGATCGGCCCCAGCTCGGCCTTGATCGTCTGGCCGGACAGCTCGTACGGCCGGTCGCCGCCGTTGAGGTTGCACCCGGTGTTGATGCTGAGGTTGCCGTTCTGGAACGAGACCGTGGCCTTCACCCCCGCGGGCACGGACGAGGCCGCGTCCTTCGTGACCAGGCCGTTGACCGTCCAGGCGCCCTCCAGCGTGGCGGGCTGCTCCGGCGCGAGCACGATCTCCGAGTTCGCCCCGGTGAGCACGAGGTCGGTGCCGTCGAGCTTCCAGGACGGCTTCGCGTCGAGCACCTTCGACAGCCACGTGTCCTGCTCGTGCAGCTCGGGTTTCGGGCAGCCCATCGCGGTCATGCCGAGCTCGGTGACGGTGACCTTGCCGTCGTCGAGGCTCACCGGGCCCTGCATCTGGTTGCAGCCGGCGTGGGCGATGAGCCTGTCGTCGTCGGTGAACCTGAGCTCCACCCTCGTGCCCTCGACCATGGCGCGCGGCTTGCCCTGCTCGGTGACGGACGAGGAGACGTACACCTTGCCCCTGAGGTTCGCGCTCTGGCCGGCGGACGAGCCGCCGCAGCCCGTTGCGGCGACCAGCAGCACGACGGCGAAGGCGATTCGGATGCTCATGTGCGTAGGACGGAACACCGGCGGTCTGCGGTTGCCCGAAGGCCGGGAGCGGGATCGCCGCGCCCGGCCGACGGTTCGATTCGACGTCACGGCGACAACGACTCCGCGAAGTCGTAGAGGCTCTTGATGTCGTTGTCGAAGTACGGCCCGTCCATCTGGCTCGCGTCGGCGTGCCGGTGGCTGACCACGCTGTTGATGTAGCCGAGGCCGTTCTGGTCGTTGTACTCCTGCAGCCACGGACCGCCGGACGAGCCGCCGGTCATGTTGCACCAGGCCCGGACTTGCTGGCCGTGACCGTTCCACGTCGTGCCCTGGCAGTAGTACTGCAGCTCACCGGTGAACGGCGGACCCGCGGGGTAGCCGAGGATCGTGACGAACACCGAGTAGCCCCAGTTCCAGCGCAACCCGTTGCCACCCACGACGTTCGCGATCGAGCTGCCGCCGAGGGTGTTCATGACGACGATGCCCATGTCCTCGTCGCTGTTGCTGGAGTTGATCCAGGCAGTGCGAGTCGTGAGCGTGTACGCGCTCCACGTGCCGAACGGCCGCGCGCCGTCGCGGTAGCGCGGGACGAACACCCAGTTGGACATCCACTGGCCACCGGCACCGCCGTGCACGCAGTGCCCCGCCGTCTGGACCAGCTTCCGCTTGGCGCTGCTCACGGTCGCACCCGAGCAGACGTAGTTCAGGCCGTTGACCGGGTTGGTGAAGAACACCTTCCCGACCGTCTGCGACTCGTTGAGCATCGCCCCGATGCCCTGTGCCCGTTGGGTTCCGGCCTTCACCGAGGGTGCGACGCCCTCGATGCTGCCCGCACGACCCGAGGGCTGGCGTGGGGAAGCGGCCTGGACCGTGGCGGGAGCTTGCGCCGGGATCGCGCTCGCCATGCGCTCCGCGGTCCAGTACTGCTCGGCCGCGGCGGCCGTCTGGACCTTGTCGTCGGAGGTTCTGGCCAGGCTGGACGCGCTGCCGTTCGGTGCCGCCTGCGCGGTCGGCACGAACACGGAAGCGGCCAGCACAAATGCGAACAACGATGAAACCGTTCTTTTCGCTCTCATTCGAAATACCTCACTAAACGAGGTTCACTTGCGGCTTTTCGAACGTAGCTACGCGTCTGACCTGCTGTCCAGCGGTGATGTTGAAGTTGCTCTGTTCAGCCTTAACCCAATTCCACGCGTTTCAGAAACGTATCTTTCGACTCATTAGTCGATTGAAATTGCCGAATTTATCGATGCTATCCAGCTTGTTGATCTTGAACTTGGGGGTTGACAGCACGGGTCGCGGTCGCTGTACTTAACCACAAGGTTAGATAACCAAGTGGTTAGGTACGAGATGGACCAGCTGAGCGCCACCTTCGCCGCACTGGCGGACCCGACCCGCCGGGCGATCCTCGCGCGGCTCACCGAGGGCCCGGCAACGGTGAAGGAGCTCTCCGAGCCGTTCGACATGAGCGGCCCGGCGATCTCCAAACACCTGCGCGTGCTGGAGAAGGCAGGCCTGATCACCCGAGGCAGGGAGGCCCAGTGGCGCCCCTGCCAACTCGACGCGACACCGCTCAAGGAGGTCGCCGTGTGGGCTGAGAACTACCGCCGCTTCTGGGATGCGAGCTACGCACGCCTGGACGAACTCTTGACCGAGATGAAGGAGCAGGACTGATGAGCACGGTGAAGTTCGGCACGACCGTAACCCTCCCGTCCGACACCGAGATCGCGATGACGCGCACGTTCGACGCGCCGGCTTCGTTGGTGTGGAAGGCTTTCACCGACCCGGCGCTGCTGCGCCGCTGGCTGCTCGGCCCCGACGGCTGGGAGATGCCGATCTGCGAGGTCGACCTGCGCGTGGGCGGCAAGTGGCGCTACGGCTGGGCGCAGCCGGACGGCTCGTCCGCGTTCGAGATGCACGGCGAGTACACCGAGGTGACGCCCCACTCGCGGATCGTCAACACCGAGATCTTCGAGGACAACCCGCCGGCCCTGACGACGGTGACGTTCGTCGAGGAGGACGGGCGGACGGTCATGACCTCGACGATGACGTTGGCGTCGCAGGAGGTGCGCGATGCCGTGCTGGCCACCGGGATGGCGGACGGGGCTGGGCGGTCGTACGAGCGGCTGGGCGAGGTCCTCGACTCGCTGTGAACGCCGGTGCCTCGCGGGAGAACGGTCCACTGTGGCCGTTCTCCCTGCGTAGTCACCTTTGGTGAAGACGGTTCCCCCATGCGAGTTTTTGGAGTTGGTTACGTTCGGACGCATGGGACGTTTCTTCGTGGCTCTGGCTCTGATGCTCGGCTTCGCCGTGTTGTCCGCTCCCCTCGCGCTGGCCTCGCCGGGTTCGCGTTGGGAGGTCGTGCCTTGCGCGTCCGGCACCAAGGCCCTGTGGCTGCCGCGCGAGGTCGGTGCCGGCACCGACCTGTCCTGCACGACAGAGGAAGCCCGTTCCGCCGCAGTGAAGGCGGCCAGGGACAGCCGCAGTCCCACACGGTTGCTGAACGTCGCGATCGCGTACTCGCAGCAGCTCGCCGACAAGTCGATCACCCCGGACTCTTCTTGCGTGCTGGGTGCTCGGGGTGCGGTGGGCGAGGCGATCGGCACCTGCGTGGCTTCGGGCTAGCGATTTTTGTCGGTGGTGCCCTGCATGATGCGGCTTGTGATCGTGCAGGGTTCCGGCGACCTGTTGAACGCCGATGTCGAGGCGCTCGTGAACGCGGTGAACTGCGTCGGCGTGATGGGCAAGGGGTTGGCTCTGCAGTTCAAGCAGCGCTTCCCCTCGTACTTCGCGGCCTACGCGGCGGCTTGTGCGGCCGGGGAGGTCCGGTTGGGGCGCGTGCACGTCGTATCGCTGGAGCGGTGCTTCATCAGCTTTCCCACGAAGGGGCACTTCCGGTCGCGATCGCGGCTGGCCGACGTGGCGGACGGGCTGGATGACCTGGCCCGGGTGGTTGATGAGCTCGGGTTGCGGTCGGTGGCGGTGCCGGCGCTCGGGGCCGGGCTGGGTGGGCTCGACTGGGGCGACGTGGAGCCGTTGATCGCGGCGAAGCTCGGGACGCTGGACGCAACCGTCGTGGTCTACTCGCCTTTGTGAGGAGAACCGCTTGGGAGGCGGTGATGTGGTCCGTCGCCGAGTCGCCGTATCCGGTGACCGTGCTGGAGCCGGACCACCGCCGCGCGGCCGAGCTCGGCATCGCCGCGGACTCGTGGCTCGGCGCGGTGGTCGCGCATTCGGGTGGGCTGCTGGTGGACGGAAGGCTGCGGGTGTTCGGCAGTGGCTTCGGGTCAACGCCTGCGGTGCACGCGGGCCCCGTCGAGGACGGCGGATTCGTCGTCGCCGACACCGTTCGTGGGGACTGCTTCGCCTTGGTGTCTGATGAGGCGGGGCGGCGGGCGATCCACCACCTGGCTCCTGGGCTCGGCTGGGAGAACCTGCGCCTCGGCTACACGAACTGGCTGGGTGCGATGCTCGCCGGTTCGCTCGACGAACGCTGAAGGGCCCGGAGTACGTGCCTCCGGGCCCTTCAGAAGATCGTTCCTAGCCGTTCAGGACGGCGCGCGACATCACGACGCGCTGAACCTGGTTCGTGCCCTCGTAGATCTGCGTGATCTTGGCGTCGCGCATCATGCGCTCGACCGGGAAGTCACGGGTGTAGCCGGCGCCGCCGAAGAGCTGCACGGCGTCGGTCGTGACCTCCATGGCCACGTCGGACGCGAAGCACTTGGCAGCAGCGGTGATGAAGCCGATGTTCGGCTCCCCACGTTCAGCCTTGGCGGCGGCGACGTAGACCATGTGGCGGGCCGCCTCGATCTTCATTGCCATGTCGGCGAGCATGAACTGGACGCCCTGGAAGTCCGAAATGGACTTTCCGAACTGCTTGCGGTCCTTGACGTACGCGACCGCGGCCTCCAGGGCACCCTGCGCGATGCCGACGGCCTGAGCGCCGATGGTCGGACGCGTGTGGTCCAGGGTCCGCAACGCCGTCTTCAAACCGGTGCCCGGCTCGCCGATGATCCGGTTCTCGGGGATCGTGCAGTTCTCGAAGTAGATCTCGCGGGTCGGCGAGCCCTTGATGCCGAGCTTGCGCTCCTTCGGGCCCACGGAGAAGCCCGGGTCGTCCTTGTGCACGACGAACGCCGAGATGCCCTGCGACTTCTTCGGCGCCTGCGGGTCCGTCACGGCCATGACGGTGTACCAGGTGGACTCGCCGGCGTTGGTGATCCAGCACTTGGTGCCGTTGAGCACCCAGTGGTCCCCATCCAAAAGAGCGCGCGTCCGCATCGAGGCGGTGTCGGAGCCTGCCTCGCGCTCCGACAACGCGTAGGACGCCATGGCCTCGCCGGAGGCGATGGACGGCATGACGAGTTGCTTCAGCTCGTCGGAGGCCGACAGGAGAATCGGCATCGTGCCGAGCTTGTTGACCGCCGGGATCAGCGACGAAGAGGCGCAGACGCGGGCCACTTCCTCGATGACGATGCACGTGGCGACGGAGTCCGCGCCCTGGCCGTCGTAGGACTCGGGCACGTGGACGGCCGCGAAGCCCGCCTTGACCAGGGCGTTGTGGGCCTCTACCGGGAAGCGCTCGTTCTCGTCGACCTCGGCCGCGTACGGCTTGATCTCCTTCTCGGCGAGCGAGCGGACGGCCTCTCGCAGCGCCTCGTGCTCCTCGGCGAGCTGATAGGTGCCGAAGCTCGGGTTCACCTTGTTACCTCCCAGTAGCGAGTGCTCGGCACGATGTTAGCGCCCGTTCACGTCGCGCGCTCCTGTGCTGTTGAGCACTCAGAGGGACTTCTGCAGCGCCGCGTCCTTGTCTAGTACGAGCTGCTCGAGTTCCGCCTGGAAGCGGGCCATGCGCTCCTGCAGTGCCGCGTCGCCCGAAGCCAGCATCCGCACGGCCAGCAAGCCCGCGTTGCGCGCGCCACCCACGGAGACCGTGGCGACGGGGACGCCCGCGGGCATCTGCACGATCGAGAGCAGCGAGTCCATGCCGTCGAGGTACTTCAACGGGACGGGCACGCCGATCACCGGCAGCACGGTGGCCGAGGCGACCATGCCGGGCAGGTGGGCGGCGCCGCCGGCTCCCGCGATGATCACGCGCAGGCCGCGCGAGACGGCGGAGGCGGCGTAGTCGAGCATGCGCTGCGGGGTGCGGTGGGCGGAGACGACGCTCACCTCGAACGGCACGTCGAACTCGGCGAGGGCCTCGGTGGCCGCCTTCATCACCGGCCAGTCCGAGTCACTGCCCATGATCACGCCAACCTGGGTCACTCCGCGCTCCGCTCTTCGCCGTGAATGTCGTATCCGTCTGACCAGACGCCCGTGGAGAGCCAGTCCGCCGCGAGCCGTGCGCGCGAGCGGACCTCGGTCATGTCGTTGCCGAGGAACGTCACGTGGCCGATCTTGCGGCCCGGTCGTTCCTCCTTGCCGTAGAGGTGCACGTGCGCGTCCGGGAACCGGGCGAACAGGTGGTGCACGCGCTCGTCGGGGCCCATCGCGGGCGTGTCCTCGGCCCCGAGGACGTTGCCCATCACGACCGCCGGCGCCATCAGGTCGGTGCGGCCCAGCGGGTAGTCGAGGACGGCGCGCAGGTGCTGTTCGAACTGCGACGTGCGCGCGCCCTCGATCGACCAGTGGCCCGAGTTGTGCGGGCGCATCGCCAGCTCGTTGACGACCACGCCGTCCGCGGTCTCGAACAGCTCCACGGCCAGCACGCCCACGACGCCCAGCGCGTCGGCGACCTTCAGGGCCAGCTCCTGGGCCTCCGCGCCGTCCAGGCCCGGTGCGGGCGCCAGGACCTCGACGCAGATGCCGTCGGACTGCACGGTCTCGACGACCGGCCACGCCGCGCCCTGCCCGAACGGCGAGCGCGCCACGACGGCCGCCAGCTCGCGGCGCATCGGCACGCACTGCTCGACCATCAGCGGCGTGCCCGACTCCAGCAACTCCGGAACGACGCGCTCGGCGCTCTGCGGGGTGTTCAGCATCCACACGCCGCGCCCGTCGTAGCCGCCGCTGATCGACTTCAGCACGCACGGCCAGCCGTGGTCGGCGCCGAACTTCAGCACGTCGCGGACCTCGTGCACCTCGGTGAACGGCGGCACCGGCAGCCCCAGCTCGGCGAGCCGGACCCGCATCTTCAGCTTGTCCTGCGCGAACTGCAGCGCGTCAGGGCCGGGGTGCACCTTCACGCCCTCGGCGACCAGCGCGCGGAGGTGTTCCTGGGGCACGTGCTCGTGGTCGAACGTGACCACCTCGCAGCCCTTCGCGAACGCGCTCAGCGCGTCGAGGTCGGTGTGCTTGCCGAGCACCACGTCCCGCGCGACGAGCGCGGCCGGGTCGTTCTCGGAGACTGCGAGCACGCGCAGCGACTGTCCCAGCGGGATCGCGGCCTGGTGCGTCATGCGGGCGAGCTGCCCGCCGCCGATCATTCCGACGACGGGGAGACGGGTACGAGAGTCCACGGTTCAGGCATCCTACCTGCGGCTTCTGTCGCCGTCGCGAGCAGAGCCAGCCTCTGCGCGGTGACGCTGCCCTCGGGTGCGACGTGGATCACCAGCCGCTGGTCGTGCTCGGGCGCGCCGAGCACCTCGCAGTCGAACTCCAGCAGCCCGATAACCGGGTGCCGCAGCCGTTTGCGGGCCGAACGGCGCACCGCCACGTCGTGCTCAGCCCACAGCCGCGCGAACAACGGGCTCGCCATCAGCTCCTCGACCAACGGGCCCGCGGCGGACCTGCGGGCCAGGGTCGCGCGCAGGTCGGCGACGTGCGAACGGGCGGCCTCCTCGCGGTCCTCCGCCGGCACCCAGCTCCGGTCGCCCAGGAAGAACTGCCTGAGCAGGTTGCGGCCGACGAGGTCACCGAACACGAGCTCGGCGCGCGGGGTCGCGGCCAGCACGTCGCCGAGGTCGGAGATCACCACGGCGAGGTCGTCGCGCAGCCGGTCGAGCAGCAGCCGGACGCCCGGCCGGACCGCGGTGGAGGCGGGCTCCTCCGGCACGGCCTCGCCTGCCAGCCGGAACAGGTGCGCGCGCTCGTCGTCGTTGAGTTCCAACGCGCCGGCGATGCCGTTCAGGACCGACACGGACGGATGCGGCCCACGGGCCTGTTCGAGGCGCGAGTAGTAGTCGACGGACATGCCCGCGGCGGCGGCGACCTCTTCACGACGACGTCCCGGCGTTCGGCGCCGGCCGTCGCCCAGCGGCGCCATCCGTTCACGACGGCTGCGCAAGAAGTCCGCCATCTCTCGCATGCCACCACGGTAGCCACGTATCAACTGTCCCTGGCTGTCCCGGGAGCGCGAGCAGACGCTGGACCGCATGAAGATCGCGATGACGGGGTCGACCGGACGGGTCGGCAGCAGGCTTCTCCCGAGGCTCCGGGAGCAGGGTCACGACGTGCGCGTGCTGGCCGGGCGGCTGGAGGACGCCCAGGCCGTCGAGGAACTGGTCGACGGCGTGGACGCCGTGGTCCACGCCGCGGCCGCGTTGCGCACGAGCACCGACTTCGAAGGGGTGAACGTCCACGGCACCCGGTCGCTCGCGGAGGCCGCTGTGAAGGTGCCGTTGTTCGTCCACATCAGCACGAACCTGGTGTACCCCAAGGGGTTGGGCAGGCCCGCCGTCGAGACGGATCCCGCAGGGCCCGACTCGGCGTACGGCGACTACCCGCGCACCAAGGCCCTGGGAGAGCAGGCCGTTCTCGACACCCGGCCGGCGGCGGTCCTGCGGCTGGGGTTCGTCTACGGCGAGGGTGATCCGCACCTCGGGGAGTCCGTGAGGTGGGCCTCGACCTGGCCCGGCCACCAGCGGTTGCACGTGGTGCACCACGAGGACGTGGCACAGGGGGTGCTGAAGGTGCTGGAGGCCGGGGCGGACGGGGTCTTCAACATCGCCGACGACAGCCCGGTCACGGCGGTGGAACTGCACCTGCTGAACGGCCTACCCCCAGGTGAGGCCGTTCAGCAGGAGTTCGACCCGTGGCACGGGATCGTGTCCACCGAGCGGGTGCAGCGGGAACTCGGGTTCCGGCCTCGCTACCCGTCCGCCTTGTCTGCGGCGGTGTCCGGGGTGTTGTGATCGGGGTCGGGCACCTCGGGCTCGGGCTCAGATTCGGGCTCGGGCTCGGGCTCGGGCTCGGGCTCGGGCCCAGCTTCGGGTTCAGGCTCGGGCTTGGGCTCGGCTTCGGGTTCAGGCTCCGACTCGGCCTCGGCGACGAGCACCGCCACAGCCCCGACGGTGGACTCAGCCCCGGACTCGGCAGCAGGCTCGGCAGCGGAGTCTGCGGCCGCCGCACCCCCGACGGCCAGCCCGGACGCCGGAGCCACCGCGACACCGATGCGCCGGTGGGACCGCGAAGGCTTCCACCCACCACCGTTGCGCAGCAGCCGGAACGCCACCCAGAGCACCGCGGCCGCGAGCAGCAGGCACACGACGAACTCGATGATCCGGAACGCCGTGAGCCGCTCGATCGGCTGGTAGTCGACGTAGGTGCCGACCGCGGCGTTCGCGCGGCGCATGCAGCTGCTCTCGTTGATCGCGCTCACGCAGTCGCCCCGCGAGGGCACCGGTTCGAGGTCCTGACCGACGAAGCCGCCGGGGAGTTCGAGGCTGCGTTCCGGCACGACCGGGGTGCTCGCCCAGCGGGCGATCACGCGCTGTGGCGGGAAGTAGTAGTCGCGCACCCACATGGCCAGTAGGACGCGCAGGAGCGTGAAGAACACCAAGGTCGCCGCGATCGCCGTGACGACGTGCCGGGTCAGCAGACCGGCCAGCACGCCCACGGCGAGGCCCAGGACCCCGTAGCCGGCCTGCACGAGCGGGTCGGCCTCGAAGCTCGACCACTGGCTCGACGAGCCCACGTACCCGTCGCCCGCGCCGACCACCGCCCCCAGCAGGGCGGCCAGGACGCCGAGGACGAGCACCTTGCCGCGCAACCACTTCACGGGCGTGACGTCCTGGCCCCAGGCCACGAAGTAGGTGCGGTCCTCCAGTTCCTTGGCGAGCAGCGGGGCTCCCCAGAACATGCCGATCAGCGCACCGAACCCGAGTTGCACGATGAGCCCGTAGAACCCGGTGATCGGCATCGAGTTCCTGACGAACCCCTGGTCCACCTCCGCGGTGATGAGGGCGAACGCCGCGACCAGCGTTACGGCGGCGACGCCGAGGACGGCCCAGCGGTGCTGGCGCCACGTCAGCCAGATGGTCGTGTTCAGGTTCACGCCGCACGCTCCAGGTGGGCCACGACCAGCTCTTCCAGCGTCACGTACCGGGCGGTCCACGGCTCGTCGACGCGGACGCCGCCGGAACGCACGAGGTACGACGACTGCGACTGGCCGTGCTTCGCCAGCACCACGGGTCCCTCCACGGGTGATTTCGAGGCGTGCGGGCCTGTGTAGAGGACGTGCTGCTCCAGCAGGTCGTCCGTATCGCCGTCCACGAGCAGCCGCCCGTTCGACAGCAGCAGCAACCGGTCAGCGACTCCGCCGATCTCCGCCACGACGTGCGTGGAGAACACCAGCGTCATGCCGTTGTCGTTCACCTCGGTGAGCAGCTCCCGCATGACCCTGTGCCGTGCCAACGGATCCAGCTCGGCCAACGGCTCGTCCAGCAGCAGCACGTCCGGCCGCGAACCCAGTGCCAGTGCCAGCGTCACGTGCGTGCGCTGACCTCCGGACAGGTCGCCGATCTGAAGCCTGCGCGGGATCTTGAACCTGGTGAGCCACTCGTCGGCGCGCTCACCGTCCCAGACCTCGTTCATGCGGCGGCCGAACTCCAGCACGTCCGCGACCTTGAACGACCTGTACATCGGCTTGTGCTGCGGCACGTACGCCACGCGGCCCGCGATCGACGCGTGCCCCGTCTCCGGCGGCAGGTGCCCGGCCAGCACGTTGAGCAGCGTCGACTTGCCGGAGCCGTTGGCTCCCACCATCGCCGTGACGCTGCCCGGCGGCAGTTCGAAGGAGACGTTCCGCACCGCCCACTTCGACATTTCGGCCGCAACGACGCTCATTGCGCTCCCCCACTCAGCACTTCGCGCAGCAGCGCGTAGATGTCCTCGTCCTCCAACCCGGCGGAGCGTGCCTCCGCGACCCACTTGGCGAGTCCCTCGCGCAACGGGTCCAGGTCCTCGGGGGCGGCGGACCCCAAGGAGGCCTTGACGAAGGTGCCGGAGCCCTGACGGGCTTCGACGAGGCCGGCGAGCTCCAGCTCGCGGTAGGCCTTCAGCACGGTGTTCGCGTTCACGCCGCTCATGGCGACGACGTCGCGCACCGTCGGCAGCCGATCGCCCGGCTGCAACCAGCCGAGCCTCAGGGCCTCCCTGACCTGCTGTCCTATCTGCAGGTACGGGGGATAGCCGCTGCCGCGGTCAACGTGGAACTCGACCACGCACGCTCCCCAGATTGTTCTAGTTATCTAGGACAATAGAACACTTCTGCGGGCGTTGGGAAGCACCCCGGTGGGGACGCGGGGAGAACGCCGGGCGCGGGACAGGGGGTTCAGCGCCCGAGCGAGGTGAGGAGCGCACGCGCCTGCGCGTGCGTGTCCGGCAGCCGCTCGACCCAGACCTCGGCGGGTCCGACCGGCCGGACGTGGGGGTCGTCGGCGAGCCGGTCGGCCGCCAGGACCCGGAGGTTCGAGACTCTTCGCGCCAGCAGCTCGTCCCGGCGCACCAGCACCGCGGCCACGCACGGCCCGAGCGACGCCAGCGTCTCGCCGCCGTCGAACACGGCGCGCAGCGCGTCGGACGCCAAGGTCATCGCGACGACGCGGGACCAGCCCGAGGCGCGGTGCACGTCGAGCCGCAGCATCACGAGCGCGTACTCAAGAGGCGCGACCGGGGTCTCCCGGTAGACCTCACCCAATCGTGTTCTCAGGTAGGCGGCGGTCGCCAGCCCGGTCAGCGGGTCCTCGGCCGCGCACTCGCCCGCCTGCTTCGTCACCACGTCCGCCCAGCCCAGGGCCGTCATGCGCAGCATCCGGGACGGGAGCGCGTCGACGTCCGGCGACACGATGTGCGACGCGTCGGTCAGCACGGCGTGCAGCGCGGCGAGGTCCAGCAGCGTCTCGCTCAGGCCCGCTCCGGCCTCGGCGCGGGCGCGGCCCAGCCGGACCAGCGCGTCGCCGGGGTCGGCGTTCTCGAGCATCGCCGCGCACACCTCGTCGACCTCGACGAGGGGCCAGTCTGCGGGGAACGCCCAGCCTGCGGCCATGGTGGCGGTCCGCCACCTCGACTTCAGGAGGCGTTCCGCTTGTGCGACACCCACCCGGTCTCCCTCCAGTTCACCCGATTCCAGGTGGGAGACGCACCCGTCGCTGATTCGTGACGCAACCCGCGCGGGGGATTGAGATGACTCCCCGACAGGCCGTAAGTCACACTGAGTGCCGCTAGGGAGGGAAACGAAGATCGTGGCTATCGTTCCTGCAGACGTCCAGGGACCCAGCGACGCGGAACTCATCGAGTCCGTACGCGGCGGGACCATCGACGCCTACGGCAAGTTGTACGAACGCCACGTCTCGGCGGCCTACAACCTCGCCCGCCAGCTGGCCCGGTCCCAGGCCGAGGCCGACGACCTCGTCTCCGAGGCGTTCGCCAAGGTGCTGGACACGCTGCGTGCGGGCCGCGGCCCCGACTCGGCGTTCCGCGCCTACCTGCTGACGGCGCTGCGCCACACCGCGTACGACAAGACCCGCCGCGACAAGAAGGTCGACCTCACCGAGGACATGACCGACGTCGCGCCGCCGGTCGCGTTCAGCGACACCGCCGTGGCCGGGCTCGAGAAGTCCATGGCCGCCCGCGCGTTCGCCGCGCTGCCCGAACGCTGGCAGATGGTGCTCTGGCACACCG
Organism: Lentzea sp. NPDC058436; assembly: GCF_042721515.1. Lineage (NCBI taxonomy): Bacteria > Bacillati > Actinomycetota > Actinomycetes > Pseudonocardiales > Pseudonocardiaceae > Lentzea > Lentzea sp. NPDC058436. The sequence goes on along the minus strand of NZ_JBHXLF010000013.1, from coordinate 10,142 downwards.
AGATCGAGGGCCAGTCGCCCGCCGAGGTCGCCCCGCTGCTCGGGCTGACGGCCAACGGCGTGTCCGCGCTCGCCTACCGCGCCCGCGAGGGCCTCAAGCAGCAGTACCTGCAGATGCACCTGGCCGACACGGAGGCGGAGCGCTGCAAGGCGACCGTCGACCGGCTCGGCGCCTGGACCCGCGCGGGCCTGTCCAAGCGCGAGGCGACCCAGGTCGAGGCGCACCTCGACGAGTGCGGCCGGTGCCGTGCGCTGGCCGCCGAGCTCGCGGACGTCAACGGCGCGCTGCGGATCTTCGTCGCCCCGCTCGTGCTGGGCATCGGAGCGACGACGTACCTGGTGGCGGCCGGTACGACCACGGCCGTCGTCGGCGCGGGAGCGGCCGCGGGTGGTGCGGGCGCCGTCGGTGCCGCGATCCCCCGCCAGCTCGTCACGGTCGGTGGTTCCGCCGCCGCGGTGGCCGCGGCCGTCGTGGTCGCGCTGGCCGCGGCCGGTGGCGAACAGCAGGCGCCCGTGGTCCAGGCCGTCCAGCCCCCTCCCGCGCAGACCCAGGTCCAGCCGCCACGCCCGGTGCCGCCGGCTCCCGTTCCGCCCGCCCCGACCCCCGCTCCGACGACGGAACCGCCGACGACCGAGGAACCGCCGCCCTCGCCGGTTCCCGCGCCTCCGCCCGCTCCCGAGCCCGCCCCGGAACCCCCTGCTCCGGAACCGCCCGCGCCCACACCGCCGTCGCTCACGCCGACCACGCCGAGCGGGTACACGCTGACGCCGGGCGAGGAGCCCAAGGACTTCCCGATCACCATCCTGAACAGCGGTGGCACGGCGGCACCGCCCGCGAGCATGGTGCTGAACCTGCCGCCGGGCGTGGTGTCGACCGGCGGCCCCGCGTCGTTCGGCGGCGCGCGCCTGCTGCAGCCCGACGGCGGCTCGGCCGAGCAGACCGTCAACTGCCCCGCGGGCACCGGCACGATCACGTGCGTGACGCCGCAGGGCATCGCGCCCGGCGGCCGCGCGACGTTCCACTTCCTGCTGCGAGCGACCGACACCGCCGTGCCCGGCACGATCACCGGTGTCATCAGCGCGGGCACGGCGATCTCGGTCAACGTCAGCGTCGCGGTCAACGTGCCGCCCGTGTACGACGACCTCGAACTGTTCGTGAAGACGTGGCAGGACCAGGTCTTCTGGGACCCGCGCGCGGACGTCGAGGTGCGCAACACCGGCCCGCGCGCCGGGACGTTGAAGCTGGACATCTCGACGTCGGAGAACCTCGTCCTCTACACGCCGTACCGCGAGTGCACCCCGACGGGCAGGACGCTGCGCTGCGTCACCGACCTGGAGAAGGCCGGCCGGTTCCGGATGTCGGTCTACGCGTTCGGCCACCGCGGTGGGGACATCACCGTCACGGCGACGCTCGGCAACGCGACGAAGTCCGTGACCGTGCCGATCAAGGCCTGGCCGGAGCCGCCCGGCGAAGAACCGCCGAACCCGCCGACGACCACCACGGTCCCGCCGACGACCACGACGACGCAGCCCACGAAACCGACGGAACCGACCGGGACGACGAAGCCGACCACGCCGACCGTCACCGTGCCGACCGAACCGACGCGGCCCACGGAGCCGACGGTGACCGTGCCGTCGAACACGGTGCCGACGGTGCCCTCGGTACCGACGCTGCCGACCCCGTCCGAGACGCTGCCGCCGTCGAGCACACCGCCCACGCGGTCGGAGCCGTGCGAACCTCCGCACGGCCTGCTTCCGGGCCTGATCGGCGGCATCATCGGCTGGCCCGGCTGCGAACCGCTGCGGAGTTGATCAAAAGTTGATCTTTGATCGTCACTGAACGTGCAGGTCATGTGCCTTTGCGTGGCGGAATGTAACACCCGGAGACGGGCGTCGTTACCTTGATCCGTAAGCTGGCGCGGTGCTGCCAGTCGTTCGCCGTGCCATGAGCCGGATGCCGGAACCGCTCCAGTTCCTGCTGCACAAGCACCGCGAGATGATCAGGTTCGCCCTGGTCGGAGGCACGACGTTCCTCATCGACAACGGTGTCTGGTACGCGCTGAAGCTCACCGTGCTGACCGACAAGGTCGTCACGGCGAAGGTCATCGGCGTGCTGGTGGCGATCATCGCCTCGTACGTGCTGTCGCGCGAATGGTCGTTCCACACTCGCGGCGGCCGTGAACGCCACCACGAGGCGGCTCTGTTCTTCCTCGTCAGCGGCCTGGGCGTGGGCATCAACATCCTGCCGCTGTGGCTGTCGCGACACCTGTTCGGCCTGCAGGCCCCGTTCGTCTCGGCGCTGACCGAAGAGGTCGCGGACTTCGTGTCCGGCTCGATCATCGGCATGCTGCTCGCCACCGGGTTCAAGTTCTGGGCGATGCGCCGCTGGGTGTTCCCGGACGCCGACGCGCGTCCGGACCGCCGCGTTCACCCGATCTCCGTAGACTCGCCCCGTGTCCCTAGGCGAAACAGTGATCTCGCGGTTTCCGGAGCCGATCCGGTCGATCGCGCTGAAGCATCGTGAACTAGTCAAGTTCGCCCTGGTCGGGGGCACCTGCTTCGTGATCGACACGGTCCTGTTCTTCGGGATCAAGACCGTGGTCCTGCCGAACAACCCGGTGACGGCGAAGATCATCGCGACCCTGGTCGCCACGATCGTGTCGTACATCCTCAACAGGGAGTGGTCGTTCCGCACGCGCGGCGGCCGTGAGCGTCACCACGAGGCGTTGCTCTTCTTCCTGGTCAACGGCATCGGCATCGTGCTGAACTCGGCGCCGCTGTGGGTGTCGCGGTACGCGTTCCACCTCCAGGAGCCGCACGTGTCGAGGCTCACCGAGGAGATCTCGGACTTCCTGAGCGCGCAGATCGTCGGCACGCTCATCGCGATGGCGTTCCGCTGGTACGGGTACAAGAACTGGGTGTTCCCCGAGGAGAACGCGCGGGCGAAGCGGTCGGTCGAAGACGAGAAGGAGCTCGGCCACTCCTAACGGGGTGTGCCCGGCGCCTTCCAGGGGATCCCCACCACGTCCTGCGCCTTCGGCACCGGCAGGAACACGGCGAACGTCGCCGGCCGGGCCGTCGACAGCTCCAGCCTGCCGCCGTCCGCGTCGACCAGCGCCCGCGCGAGCGCCAGCCCCACACCCGTCGAGCCGCCGCCGGAGACGCCGCGCTCGAAGATGTGCGCCGCGAGGTCGTCGGGCACGCCGGCGCCGCCGTCGCTGACCTCGACGACGATCGTGCCGTCCTCACCGCGTGCGGAGACGACGACGGAGCCCTCGCCGTGCCGCAGCGCGTTGTCCAGCAGCACCCCGATGGCCTCGCGGAGACGTGCGGGGGTGGCGCGGGCCAGCAGGCCGTCCGGGACTCGGACGCGCAACGCCCTGCCCTGGCTCTTGACCTGTTCGCGCCACTCGTCGGCGATGGCGGTCAGCGCGGGCCGCATCTCCAGCGGTTCGGCGCCGACCGCCCTGGCCGCGCGGGCGGCGGCGAGGAGCTCGTCGAGGACGGCGGCGAGGCGTTCGGCCTGTTCCAGTGCCGCGCGGGCCTCGGCGGCCGTGTCGGGTTCGGGGTGCTCGGCGAGGGCCTCCAGGCGCAGTTGCAGGGCCGTGAGGCGGCTGCGGAGCTGGTGGGAGACGTCGCCGACCAGTTCGCGTTCGCGCTGGACGAGCCGGGCGAGAGCCGTCGCCGACGTGTCCAGGGCGTCGGAGACCGCGTCGAGCTCCTGGATGTTGTAGCGCTGCTCGTCGGCGCGGAAGTCGCCGGCGCCCAGGCGCGACGCGCGGGCGGCCACGTGGCCCAGCGGTTTGGCAAGCGTTTGCGCCGTCACGAGGGCGACGATGGTGCCGGTGCCGACGGAGACCGCGAGCAGGAGCAGCACGAGACCGGTCACCTGGTACTGCTGCGTGTGCATCGGCCCGGAGGGGATCTCCAGCCGGACCGTGCCCTCCTGGGCGATCGGCAGCTCGACGGTCAGCGGGTCGTCGCCCGGTGACGGTCCCGTGGCCTTGCTGGTGCCCGCCGAGATGATCGTGAGGCGGCCGTCGGTCGGTATGGCGACGCGCACCTGTTCGATGTCGAGCGGCTGCTGCTTGGCGAGCTGGTCGTCGAGCTCCGTCGCGATGCGCTGGGCGCTCTCGTTCAGGTCGCCGCGGGCTGTGTCCTCGACCAGCGTCAGAGCCGAGTACCCGAGCGGCAGGCCGAGCACGAACCCGGTGACCGCGACGGCGAGCAGGATGGCCCGCAGGATCCGGCGGCGCATCAGTCGGCGTTGAAGCGGAAGCCGCGGCCGCGCACGGTCGCGATGCGCTTCTCGGCGGAGTTCGGGGTGCCGTCGCTGAGCTTCCTGCGCAGCCACGACATGTGCATGTCGAGCGTCTTGCTGCCCTTCAGGTCCGGGTCGTTCCAGACCTCGGACAGGATCTCGTCACGGCTCACGACCTGCCCCGCGCGCTGGATCAGCACCTTGAGCAGCTCGAACTCCTTGTTCGCGAGCTGGATCTCGCCGCCGTCGACCGTGACCCGGCGGGCGGCCAGGTCGACGCGCACGCCGTTGACCTCCAACGTTCCCGGAGCGCGGCGGCGCAGCAGTGCCCGGATGCGGGCCATCAGCTCGGCCAGCCGGAACGGCTTCGCGACGTAGTCGTCCGCGCCCGCGTCGAGCCCGACGACGAAGTCGACCTCGTCGGCGCGCGCGGTGAGCATCAGCACGGGCACGCCCCTGCCGCTCTGCCGGAGCCGGCGGCACACCTCCAGACCGTCCATGCCCGGCAGGCCGAGGTCCAGCACCAGGAGATCGATGCCCCCGGCGATGGCGGCTTCGTACGCACTCGGCCCGTCCCCGACGACCTGCACCGAATAGCCCTCCCGCGTCAACGCGCGGGAGAGGGGTTCGGCGATGGCCGGATCGTCCTCGGCCAGCAACACCACGCTCACGGGCCCCAGGGTATTCGTGGAACGATCGCCGCGTGTCACGCCACGATGCTGATCTCGAACTCGCCCTCCGCCTCGCCGACGCCGCCGACGCCATCACCGCCGCCCGGTTCCGCGCCCACGACCTCGCCGTAGAACGCAAGCCGGACCGCACGCCCGTCACCGATGCCGACGTCGCGGTGGAGGACGCGATCCGTTCGGTGCTGTCCTCCGAACGCCCCGACGACGTGATCATGGGCGAGGAGCGCGGCGGCACGCTGGACGCCTCACGCGTCTGGGTGCTCGACCCGATCGACGGCACGAAGAACTTCCTGCGCGGTGTGCCGATCTGGGCGACGTTGATCGCCCTGGTCGAGGACGGCGTTCCGGTCGTGGGCGTCGTGTCGTCGCCCGCGCTGGGCCGCCGTTGGTGGGCTGCTGCCGGCGGTGGCGCGTTCGCGTCGGACGCCTCCGGTGAGCGCGCCATCTCCGTGTCGGGTGTGCGTTCTCTCGAAGACGCCTATGTGTCCACAACGGACATCAAGTCGTGGGTGACGTACCACTCTCGCGAGGCATATCTGCGACTCGTCGACGCGACCTGGGAGAGCCGCGCGTTCGGCGACTTCTACCAGCACTGCCTCGTCGCCGAGGGCGCGATCGACCTGGCTCCCGAGTGCGTCGCGAACCCGTGGGACATCGCCCCGTTCCAGGTCCTGGTGACCGAGGCAGGTGGCCGTTTCACCTCACTGGACGGCGAGGAGCGCTACGACGGCGGCAGTGTGCTGACGTCGAACGGCCACCTGCACGAGGAAGCCCTCAAGCTGTTGGCACGGTGAGACTTCCGCGCGCGACCTGGGCCCAGGCGAGACGGCCGAAGAGGTAGTGGCACGCCACGCTCTCGTCGTTGAACCTGGCCCAGTCGTAGCGGTTGCCCTGCTCCTGCCAGAACACCTCGTAGCCCGTCTCGTCGGCGAGCAGACACCAGCGCTGGTCCGTCTCCTCGCCGAGACTGACGACGTCGTCAGGAACGCCGATCCTGGTCAGCCACTCGGGCAGCTGTTCGACGTTCATGCCGTGATCTCCGTGAGGTAGCCGAGCGCGACGAGGTCCGCGACGGGGTAGGTGGTGCGGTAGCGGCTGGCCCCGCCGGGCTGGCCGAACCAGGGCGCGCTGATCGTGCGGTGCACGGGCAGGTCCTTCTCGACCCGGTAGCGCCGGTAGCCCTCACCTGCCGACTGGGGCGGCAGGGAGCGCTGCGCGAACGGGGTGCCCGCCGCGTGCAGGACGCGGCCCTCGGGGGTGCCGAACCTGTCGAGCTCGGCGCCCTCGCCCAGCATCTCCGGCTGGCTGTCCTCGTAGCCGCCCTCGCGTTCGAGCGGCCAGCGCGGGGTGCCGTCCTCGTGCTGGAACAGGCCTTCCCAGTCGCGTTCGTGCATGCCCGCGAGCGGGTCGTGGCCGTCGAGGAGCTCCTGCACGACCGGGTGGTCCTTGCCGAGGCCCTCGGAGTGCCGCGAAGCGTTGACGGACGACAGGTCGAGCGCCTGCGGGTGGTCGTCCGGTCCGAACCTCGGGACCGCCTGCTCCTCCGCCTGCGGGGGCGGCGGGAGCTGACGGGCGGGCTTCGGGGCCAGGCGCGGAGCCCGTCCCGCGCTCAGGAAGACCGCCATGAACCAACTGCCGGCCGCGGCCGCGGTGTAGGTGTGGCCGAGGATCTCGCCCGCCAGGGCCTGGGTCTGCGCCTCGCGGTTCTCCAGGCGGTCGCTCAGGGCGTGCGAGACCGGGGTGCCGAGGTCGACACCCGGAGCGGCCGGGCTCGCGATGGTGTCGCCGACCTTGCGCTCACCGCTGTCCTGCACGGTCGCGATGTCGCCGTCCTGCGGCGCGTCGCCGTCCTTGGCCAGGTCCTTCGCGAGGTCCTTGGCCAGGGCGTCCTTCGCGGCCACCTGCGGGCCCTGTGCCTGGGAGGCGGCCTGCGTGCCGCCGTGGGTCTGGCTCTGCACCTGGCCCGGCTGGGTGGTGGTGGCCTGACCGCCGAACTGGGTGGGCTGGCCACCCAACCCCTGGGCCGGCACACCGCCGGGAACGCCGGACTTGCCGGCCGCGGCCTGCGGGCCGGAAGCCTTGGCGTCGCCCTTGAGCTCGCCAGACTTGGCGTCGCCCTTGAGTTCCGCGGCCTTCGCCTCCGCGGCCTTCGCGTCCGTCTTGGCGGCCTGCTGGGCCTGCTGCGCCTGGGCCGGCTGTCCCTGCTGGGCCGCGGCCTGTGCGGCGGGCTGCTGGCCGGCGACCGCACCGACCTGGGCGGCCGGAACACCACCGATAGCGCTACCCACGGCACCGCCGACAGCGCCCACGGCACCACCGATCGGACCGGCGGCCGGAGCACCACCCACCGCCGGGGCGGCGGGAGCGGCCTGGGCGGCGGGTGCCGCGGCCTGGGGCGCGGAAGGAGTCGTGCCGTGCACGTCACCGCCGCGCACCAGCGTCGGGTCGAGCACGGCGGCGGAAGCCTGGGTCGTGCCCTCGGCGATCGGGCCGAGGCTGCCGTGGACGCTCGGGATCGCGTCGGCCACCGGCTGCGCGACGGGCGCGACGACGTGCCCGGCCGCGTTGCCGACGTCGGCCACGAGACCGGGAAGCGCACCGCCCTTGCCCTCGCCGCGACCCTGTCCTTCGCTCTGGCCGGGGCCGTCGAGCACCGGGCCGATGACCTCGTGGGCACCGGGCACCGCGTGGACGACCGGCCGCACGGCTTCCGCGACGGGCGCGGTGACGGGTGCGGCGGCATCGAGGACGGGTGCCGCAACCTCTGTCACAGCACCGACAACGGGCGCGAGAGGCGCCGTCACGGCGCCGACGACGGGAGCGACCGGAGCGGTCACGGCACCGACGACGGGTGCGACGGCCTCGGTCACCGGGGCGACCACGGCGGCGACGGGCTGGACGACGGGAGCGACAGCGCCCGCCACCGGTGCCACGACGTCACCGACGAGGCCGAGCAGGCCACCGCCGCTGCCACCGCCGGGCCCGTGGGCACCGGGCGCGGTGTTGACGGGCGGCGAGTCGTGGCTCATGTCGATGCCGCTGTCGAGCCTGATCGCGGACGTCAGCGTGCTCTGGAGGTTCGCGACGTTGGCCGCGGCGCCCTTGGTCAGCGTGTCGAGGCCGAGCAGCGCGTTGGGGTTGCCGGCGTTGGCGGAAGCCGTTGCGGCGTCGTTGTTCTTGGCGAGCGTCACGAGCTCGCGGACGATCTCGACCTTCGCGGCGCCGACCTGCTTGGCGGCGTGGTCGAGCCGGTCCGCGGCGGCGTGACACCCGCGTGCGGCGCGCTGGAAGTCGCCGTCCGGAGCCACGACCTTGGCCCAACGCCCGCGAGCAGCGTCACCGGTCGCACCCGTGACACCGCCCAGCGCACGCCCGGCGGCACCGTCGGACGTGGTCCCGAGGCTCTTGATCTTGTCGCCGGCCTCGCGCCAGGCGACGGCGCTGGACCGCATGGCGTCCTCGTCGGCCTTGGGCCACGAGACACCGGCCTTGGCCGCGATGGCGGTGAGTTCGGCGGGAAGCTCGATGCCCATGTCAGCCGTCCAACCTTCTCATCCCGGAAGCGTTGCTCTCCTCGACGTGGCGATACGTCGCCGCCGTGGAGGCGAGCCTGTCGCCCACGTCCCCCAACGTCGACGAGAGCCCGGCCAACGCACCACTCGCGTCACCGGCGGGCTTCTCGTGCGAGGCGGCGAAACTCTGCCCGACGGCGTCGTCACCCCAGCAGGCCCCGAACCCGGAGAGCGCCCGCTCCAGCGCCCCCGCGATCTCGGTGGCCTGCCCGGCGAACCCCTTGAGCTCGCGCGCCCCGGCGTCCAGCCGCTCGAGGTCGGCCGAGTACCCGGTCATCGAACCCTCCTGTTGATGAGCTCGGAGTCGAGCCAACTCTCGCGTTGCTCGTTGTCCTCGTCGTCGTCCGCACGCCGGCGAACGGGCTGGTGCCCGAGATCGATCGTCTCGGTGTCGTCGTCCACCACGTACTCGTCGGGCCGAAGGTCGGCGGTACCCGCCACCAAGGCCTCCGGATCCGTGGCAGTGGGCAACACGGCACTCAGCGCCTGATAAGTCTCTTCGGCCGCACCAGCGGCGGCAGCGGCAACAGTCCGCACGATCAACTCGGCCAACTGCTCGGGCCGATGCCTCCGATAAGCCAACTCGGAGAGCTCAAGGCCGGTGAGCTTCCCGCCGGAGCCGACGGTCGCGGTGACCACGCCGTCGGGACTGGAGGCCTGCCCGGACACAGCAGCCAGCTCGCGCTGAACAGAAACCAACTGCTCGCGGCTGCGCCGGTAGTCGGCGAGCAGCTCCGCGACCTGCGCACGGTGGTCGTCCACCGAGTCCCCCTCACACGCATAGCCCTGGGCTCGGGCTCTAGGACGCCGTTGCCATTAGATCGGTTCCCAGCGGATTCAGTTACTAGGATCAACGAGATGATCGCCTTCGAGGATCTGCCCGCAGGCCGCATCATCCCGCTCGGAGAGCTCACCGTCGACCGGGACGACATGCTGGACTTCGCGAAGAAGTTCGACCCGCAACCGTTCCACCTGGACGACGAGGCGGGCAAGAACTCGATTTTCGGCGGTTTGTCCGCCTCGGGTTGGTACACGGCCTCACTCTGGATGCGCCGTTGGGTGGACGAGGTCCTGTCCGACTCAACCTCGCAGGGCTCGCCGGGAGGCCGCGAACTCTCGTGGCTCGCGCCCGTGCACCCCGGCGACACGCTGACGTTCGCGGCGGAGGTGCTGAGCGCGCGGCTGTCGAAGAAGCGGCCGGAACTCGGGCTCGTGGAGTTCGAGGGGACGGCTCGGCGGGGCGACGTGGTGGTGTTCCGGTTCGTCGCGACGGGGATGTTCACGGCGCGAGGCTGACGGCGGGCGGGGGCGGGCGGGGCGGGCGCAGACGCGGTGGGGCGGAGCGGCGGGGGCGGAGCGGCGGGGGCGGAGCGGGAGTAGCCGGGTCGGAAGTGGCCGGGACGGGCGCAGGCGGAATGGTGGGGCGAATGTGGGTACGCCTGATCAAACGCGATGCCGAAGGCGAGCCGCATGATTGCCGCGATGCCGAAGGCGAGCCGTCTTTAGCAAGCTGGCCGGGCGGTGGGGTCCCATCACGAGTCGCGCCATAGCTCTTGCTGCATCAGAGGAGGGGGGGGGGGGGGGGGGCGAGGGGTGGGGGCGTTGTGGGCACGACAAGAGA
>NZ_JBHXLF010000012.1:0-194386 GCF_042721515.1 Lentzea sp. NPDC058436 | reverse complement strand
CGCTTGACACCCCTGACCAGGTGTGGCCCGCTCTTGGTGCGGCTCGTGATGGGACCCCACCGCCAACGCAACCCTTCTACGAAACAGGCAGCCGCTCTACGCAACAGGCGTGCCATCAACCCGCCCCCAGCGCTACCCCCATTTCAGATTGCCGGGGGTCTGGGGGCAGAGCCCCCAGGGGAAGCACGCAACCGCAACAGGCCGCCCGCAACAAGACCACCCGCAGAAGCCGCGCTCAGTAAGCCCGAACACCCTTCCCAAGAACAGTCACACCAGAAGCCGACACCGTGTACCGCTCCCGATCCATAGGAGCGTCAACCCCGATCAAAGCCCCATCAGGAACAACAACGTTCTTGTCCAAAATGGCCCGCCGCACAACCGCACCCTTCCCGATCCGAACCCCGGGCAACAACACGGACCCCTGCACCACCGACCCGACCTCAACGGTCACGTCAGAAGAGATCACCGACCCGTGGATCTTCCCGGAGATGATCGACCCAGGCCCGACCATCGAGTCCTCAGCAGACCCCCCAGCGATGAACTTGGCCGGAGGCAACGGAGGCGTGGCAGTCCGAATAGGCCACAACTGGTTGTACAGGTTGAAAATCGGATGGACCGAAACAAGATCCATGTGCGCGTCGTAGTACGCGTCGATCGTCCCCACGTCGCGCCAGTACCCGCGGTCCCGGTCGGTCGCCCCGGGAACCTCGTTGTCCTGGAAGTCGTAGACGTGCGCCTTCCCGCGATCCACGAGCATGGGGATGATGTCGCCACCCATGTCGTGGTCGGAGTCGGGGTTCAACGCGTCCCCGCGCAGCGCGTCCAGCAACGCCTCGGTTGTAAAGACGTAGTTACCCATTGAAGCGAAAGTTACTTCTGGGTCGTCCGGCACGTGCGGCGGCTCGGACGGCTTCTCCAGGAACCGGGTGATCTTCCCCGAGGCATCACTATCGATGCACCCGAAGGCCTTGGCCTCGTTGCGCGGCACGCGGATGCCGGCGACGGTCACGGCCGCGCCCGACTCGACGTGCTGCGAGATCATCTGGCCTGGGTCCATCCGGTACACGTGGTCGGCTCCGAAGATGACCACGTGGTCGGGTTTCTCGTCGTGGACCAGGTTCAGCGACTGGAAGATCGCGTCGGCCGAGCCCGTGTACCAGCGCGGACCCAGTCTCTGCTGGGCCGGGACCGGTGTCACGTACTGACCGAGCACATTGGACAGGCGCCACGTCGTCGAGATGTGGCGGTCCAACGAGTGCGACTTGTACTGCGTCAGCACGCAGAGCTTCGCGAGCCCCGCGTTGACCAGGTTCGACAGCACGAAGTCGACCAGCCTGTAGTTGCCCCCGAAGGGCACAGCCGGTTTCGCGCGGTCGGCCGTCAGCGGCCAGAGGCGCTTGCCTTCACCACCGGCAAGCACAATTCCGAGAACGTGCGGCTGCCCCTTCACGGTATGTGACCCTATCCGTGCGATCGTTCTCGAACCAGACGCAAACCGGTTCGTCCCAACAAGTACATCTGTGATCTACGGTGAGTGCGTGCGAGTTGCGCTGTTGACAAGGGAGTACCCGCCAGAGGTCTACGGTGGGGCTGGTGTGCACGTGGGATTCCTCGTGCCCCACCTCCGCAAACTCGTGGACGTCGACGTGCACTGCTTCGGTGCGCCGAGATCGGACGCCACGGCCCACAACCCACCGCACAGCCTGGAGCAGGCGAACGCGGCTCTGACCACGCTCGCGGTCGACCTGGAGATGGCGTCGGCGATCTCCACGGCGAACCTCGTGCACTCGCACACCTGGTACGCCAACATGGGCGGTCACCTGGGCAAACTCCTGCACGGGATCCCCCACGTGGTGACGGCGCACTCGCTGGAACCGCGCCGGCCGTGGAAGGCCGAGCAGCTCGGCGGCGGGTACCGGATCTCCTCGTGGGCCGAGCGCACGGCCTACGAACACGCCGACGCGGTGATCGCCGTGAGCGAGGGCATGCGGGCCGACGTGCTCGACGCCTACCCCGCGCTGGACCCGGCGAAGGTCCACGTCGTGCGCAACGGCATCGACAGCCAGGCCTACCACCCCGTCACCGAGACGGACGCGCTCACGTCGCGCGGGATCGATCCCGCCAAGCCGATCGTGGCGTTCGTCGGGCGGATCACGCGGCAGAAGGGTGTCGGTCACCTCGTCGCGGCCGCGCACCACATCGACCCCGAGGCGCAGATCGTGCTGTGCGCGGGGGCGCCGGACACGCCGGAGATCGCCGAGGAGACCCGGCAGGCGGTCAGCGAGCTCTCCCAGGCCCGACCTGGGGTTTTCTGGATCCAGAAGATGCTCCAGCCGGCCGAGGTGCGGCAGATCCTGAGCCACGCGACGGTGTTCGTGTGCCCGTCGGTCTACGAGCCGCTGGGCATCGTGAACCTGGAGGCGATGGCGTGCGGCACGGCGGTCGTCGCGAGTGACGTCGGTGGCATCCCCGAGGTCGTCGTGCACGGCGAGACGGGCCTTCTCGTCCACTACGACGAGCAGGATTTGTCGACATATCGACACCAGCTCGCCGAATCGATCAACGACTTGATCACAGACCCCGAGCGCGCGAAGCGGTTCGGGATGGCCGGGCGCGTGCGGGCTGAACAGGAGTTCTCGTGGTCCGCGATGGCAGAGCAGACGGTCGAGGTCTATCGCGGTGTGATCTGAGACACACTCGACGGGGGCAACCCCGTCGAGTGAGAGCCGCCTTTAACCAGTAGTGATGTTTTGGCTTCAACTGGTGAGGGGCGCGAGGACTGTGCGTGCTGCGGTACTGGGTCTGGCGGTCCTCCTGGCAGTGACGGGATGCGGCACGTCGGCACCCGCCACACAGCAGGCCGCTCCTCCCCTCACCGTGGACGGCAAGAAGCTCGCCGACGCCTCTGACCTGCAGGCGAACGCCGAGGCGCAGCTCGCCTACACGCTCGAATACGGCTACGTCGCACGGGCGGGCGCCGCCGCGGTCAGCTGCTGGTTCAACAAGACGGGCGTCGAGTCCGAGGTCGACAAGCGGCTGTGGTGCGGGCCGGTCCAGGTCCCCGGCACCGGCGCGGGCACCGACTGGGTGCCGGTACCGCTCAAGGAAGTCACCAAGACGGATGACGAGGTCCGTTACGAGGTGCAGTCGCCCCAGGTGCCGGAGAAGGGCAACCGCAGCACGCCGGGCGGGACCCTCGTGCGCACCGACGGCAAGGAGTTCGACCCGTCCAAGCAGCAGGACACGACGGCCGGGCGCGACTTCCTGGCCGTGCTGCCCGACGACGGCAAGCGCTCCAACCTCGACCTCGGCCTCGGCAACGCCGACATCAAGCTGCGCGACGACCTGCTGAGCACCGCCGTCACCGCCTGGGCGAACCCGGACGTCTGGTTCACCGCCGAGGGCACGATCCGCGCCGAGTCCGGCTCACGGCTGCGCGTGGTCAGGATGAAGGTCGAGAAGCTCAACGAGACCGACAGCGGGTTCCACCGCACGAACTGGCAGGGGTTCGCCCCGCAGCCGTCCGAGCTCGCGCTGGAGGTGCCCGGCAAGCGCCAGGTCCTGCCGGCCGACCGCCTGCCCGCGAACGGTTCGGTCTTCGTCGTCTACACCGTGCCGGACCCGCAGGAGGGCGCGGAGCACCTCGCGCTCGGCACGCTCGGCGCCAAGTCGCTGGAGCAGCGCGTCGAGGTCCCGTCCGGCAAGCGCTCCGACACGCCGCCGCACGTGCTGCAGCGGGGCGCCGCCCCCGGCCAGTTCCAGGAGCACACGCAGAAGATCCGCTTCGCGGACCGCGAGCTCGGCATGAAGGTCACCGGCGTGCGGCTCGGCAGGCAGCGCCCGGTCAAGCTCGGCGAGAGCCAGTACGACGTGGCCACGATCTCCGCGCCCGACAAGGCGCTGCTGGAGGTGCGGGTCGAGGCCGTCGGCAACCTCCCCGACACCGCCGGTGGCCTGCTGACCAAGGACCTGATCACCGTCACGCTGGCGGACGGGTCGACCGCCCCGCAGGTCGGCTCCCGCTACGACGGCGGCCCGCTGCCGTTCGCGGTCGTGGTCGAGGTCCCCGCGGACACCCGCTCGGTCTCGGTCGGCATGGTCGACGGCACGCTCGACCTGCCGAGGCTCGGCAGGACCGCCATCTCCCCCGTCGACTCGCGCGTCACCCTCGCCCTGGAGTTCTGAGCCAGCATGGCGGCCAGCGCCAGCCAGCCCAGGATCACGAGCACCAGACCCGTCCAGCCCCACTCCTCGTACGAGGTGGCGCCGGACGTCCCGCCCACGCTGCTGCCCACGTAGAACCCGGCGAGGTAGAGCCCGGAGGCCTGGCCTCGGGCGTGCGCAGGAGCTCGCGCGGCGACCCAGCCGCTCGCCGTGGTGTGCGAGGCGAAGAACCCGGCGGTGACGATCGCGAGGCCGAGCGGCACCCACAGCAGGCTCGCCAGCGCGCCGATCGCCACCACGGCGATGCTGAGCAGCAACACGCGACCGCGGCCGAACCGGTCGGCCAGCCTGCCCGCGAAGGCGGCCGAGGTGCTGCCGAAGCCGTAGAAGAGGAACACCAGCGTCTCCAGCCACGCCGGGCCGGAGAGCTGGAAGCCGGCGACGTTGTAGAACGAGATGAACGTGCCCACGAGCAGCACGGCGACCACGTACATCGACAACAGCACCGGGTCCTTCAGCGCCGCCCTCATGCCCGCGGACGCCCGCTTCGGCCTGTTCTGCGCCCTGGGCAGCAGGAACACCACGATCAGGGCCGCGACCAGCCCGAACACGCCGGCCAGCAGCACGGAGCCGCGCCACCCCAGCCAGTCCGAGGTCATTCCGGTGACGAGACGCCCGGACATGCCGCCGAGGCTGTTGCCGGCGATCATCGCGCCCATCGCGGCACCGAGCCGCTTCTTGGAGAGTTCGTCCGCGAGGTAGGCCATGGACGCCGCGGGCACCCCGGCCGCGGCCACGCCCTGCAGCACCCGCAGGCCCAGGAACACGTCGTAGTTCGGTGCGAACGGCAGCACGAGCCCGAGCACCGCCGCGACCAGCACGCTGACCACGATCACCGGCCGGCGCCCGACCCGTTCGGACAGCATCGCGATCGGCACGACCACGACCGCCAGCGCGAGCGTCGCCGCGGACAGGGCGAGCGAGGCGCTGCCCGGCCCCAGCCCGTACTCGGCTGCGATCTGCGGCATGACCGGCTGCGGGGTGTACAGCAGGGCGAAGCACGCGAAGCCCGAAGCGGCGATGGACGCGGTCAACCTGTTCACGTCTCCGACGCTAAGCCATACGTCCAATACGGAAATGAGCCACAATCGATCCGTGGATGAATTGGAGCTGGCCCCGAAGCTGGCGATGCTGAGAGCGCTTGCCGCGGACGAGCACGTGACTCGCGTCGCAGAACGCGTCGGGCTCCCCCAGCCCACCGTCAGCCGCTGGCTCGCCGAGCTCGGGGAGCAGCTCGGGGCGCCGATCATCGCGAAGAACGGCCGGCGCGTCCGCCTCACCCGCGCGGGCCGTCTCCTCGCCGAGGCCGCGACCCGGTCGCTCGCCGCCCTCGAACCCGGCCTGCGCGAGGTCGAGGAGGAGCTCGACCCGGAGAAGGGCCGTGTCGTGCTGGGCTTCCTGCACATGCTCGGCCGGTCCGTGGTGCCCGAGCTCGTCCGCGGGTTCCGCGCCGAGCACCCGCACGTGCGGTTCGGACTGACCCAGAACGCCCGCTTCACCGTGATCGACAAGCTGCTCCAGGGCGAGATCGACCTCGCGCTGGTCGCCCCGCCACCGGACGAGCCCGAGGTCGAGTCGGTGGTCATCTTCGAGCAGCCGCTGATCGTCGTGGCACCGGCCGCGCACCGGCTGGCCTCGCGCGACGTCGTCCGGCTCACCGACCTCGTGGACGAGGACCTCATCCTGCTGGAGCACGGCTACGGCCTGAGGCAGATCACCGACGACCTGTTCGCGAAGGCCGGCATCACCCCGCGCGTCGCGTTCGAGAGCCAGGAGATCGAGACCGTGCGCGGCCTGGTGGCGGCCGGACTCGGCGTCGCGATCCTCACGCACGCCGAGTCCACACCGCCGCCGGGCATCCGCGAGCTACCGCTGTCGCCGCGCTCGGCCCGCGTGTTCGCGCTGGGGTGGCTGAGGGACCACCCGCTGCCGCCGGCCGTCCGGGCGTTTCGCGAGCACGCGTTCCGGACTCACGGCGTCCAGGCCTGAGTGCCCGACCACGTCCGCAGGTACGACTCGGCGCCACCGAACATGTCCTTCACGAGCTGATCACCGCCGAGCTGACGGACCTTCTCGACCCAGTCCGGCAGCAGGCCGATGTGCGCGCCGCCGTCGACGTTGATGTCCCAGACGCGTTCGCCGGTGCGCTGCCGGTCGACCAGCGGGCCGTCCGGGTAGCTGCGGAACGGGTAGGTCACGCCGGTCTGCGGTGCCGGGTGCGAGCCGACTCCGTTGTAGTCGGAGCCGAACCCGATGCCCACGTCGTACTTGCGCCGCAACGGTTCCGCGGCGGCGGCCTGCGAGACGTAGCCGCCGGGGTCGTTCTCGTAGCCCGCGATGAACCCGCCGAGCTGGTAGACCTT
Source organism: Lentzea sp. NPDC058436 (assembly GCF_042721515.1). Taxonomy (NCBI): domain Bacteria; kingdom Bacillati; phylum Actinomycetota; class Actinomycetes; order Pseudonocardiales; family Pseudonocardiaceae; genus Lentzea; species Lentzea sp. NPDC058436. Next base: position 187,799 of record NZ_JBHXLF010000012.1, on the reverse strand, counting down.
CTCGGTCCACTGCGCGTCCATCCAGCTGTGGCTGGAGATGATGCCCGGGAACTTCGCCTGCGCGGCCAGGTCCAGCGTGCGGCCGGCCGCCTTCACGCTCATGTGGTCGATCTCGATCATCATGTGCTTGCGCATCATGGCCTGCACCGCGTACTCGCCGAGCGACGTCAGCCCGCGCACGTTGCAGCGCTTCGCCGGGTCGTACTGCGGCGCGACGACCCCCGCCGGGATCAGCGCGTTCGGGCCGACGGTGCCGATCGGGTTGTCCTGCTGCGGTCCCTTGCACTGCTCGGTCTGCCACCACTGGCCGGTCCGCAGGAACTGGCCCGCGTTGATCACGCCGCCCTGCGTGCCCGAGTCGAACCGGACGCCGCACAGCGCGTTGTCGAACTTGTGGCACAGGAACGCGCTGCGGACGCCGAGCGCGTAGACCTCGTCCAGCCCGCGGTCGATGGCGGCCTTGGTGCACAGCGGGAGGTCGAGCAACGTCCGGCAGCCGAACAGCTCCGAGGTCTCGATGCCGAGCACCACGGCGAGCTTGCCCTGGGTGATCACGTCACGGGCCTGCTCGGACGACGTGACGATGCGGAACCAGCCCTTGCCGGGCCCGCCGAACTGCTTGTCGATGAACGCCTGCAGCTCGTAGGTGCGCTGCGCCTGCAACCGGACCGACGCCATCTCGTCGCAGCCGCGGTCCTTGAACGGGTGGATGATGCACAACGTGGCGTTGCTGGTCAGGTCGGTGACGAGCACGCGCTGGCCGCCACGCCAGGCCCGTTCCAGCCAGGCGTAGTAGTTCTGCTGGTGCGAGACCGTCGTGTCGGAGGGCCAGTCCTTGAACGTCGGCCAGCCCACCGGGTCGTGACCGTCCAGGTCGCCCGTCACGATCGCCTCGAAGATCGCGCCGAGGCCCGCCGGGTGGTGCTCGGGGCAGTCCTTCAGCGCGTCCGCGATGCCCTGCTCCGAGAACGGCTTGCCGCAGATCAGCCTGCCGCCGAAGCCCTCGTTGGTCATCAGGTGGTTGTGCGCGTCGACGAGCCCGCGCACCCTGCCCTGGCCGTCCGCGCCCCGGAACGGCTCACCCGTCACGTTGATCTGCGAGTCCGGCGCGGGCCTCGCGACCGGTTCCCACCACGGCGTCGCAGCCGTGGCAGGGGACAACGACGCTATGACCAGCGAGACGGCGAGAGCCAGGCGGAGTAACACGAGAGCTCCTCTACGGCGTTGTGAAGGAGCTCACATCATGCCGTGGAACGCCGCCGTCTCGTATGGCCGATCGTAGGTTAACGCGAATATTTTTCAGCCAGTTCGACCAGCGTCCGCGCGCCGAAGCCGGTGGCTCCCGCGACGACCTCGTCGTAGACCTTCTCCGACCGCGCGGGACCCGCGATGTCGAGGTGCGCCCACGGCACGTCGCCCGCGAACTTCTGCAGGAACAGCGCCGCCGTGATGGCACCGGGGCCGCCGGGGGTCTGCTTGTAGTCCGCGATCTCGCTGGTGACGGCTTCGACGTGCTCCTCCAGCAACGGCATCCGCCACCACTTCTCACCGACGCCCGCGCCCGCCGCGATCACCTCGGCCGCGAGCTCGGCGGACGCGCTGAACACGCCGCCCGTGCGCACGCCGAGCGACACCTTCATCGCGCCGGTCAGCGTCGCCACGTCGACGAGCAGGTCGGGCTTGAGGTTCGTCACCGCGTACGCCATCGCGTCGGCCAGGACCATGCGGCCCTCGGCGTCGGTGTTCTGCACCTCGGTCGTCGCGCCGCCGTAGTGCCGGACGATGTCGCCCGGCCGGTACGCCGAGCCGGAGACGTGGTTCTCGGCACAGGACACGAGCCCGGTGACCCTGACCGGCAGCTGCCGCCTGGCCACGGCCAGCAGCGCGGAGATCACCGCACCACCGCCCGCCATGTCGGTGCGCATGAGGTGCATGCCGTCGGCGGGCTTCACCGAGATGCCGCCCGTGTCGAACGTGATGCCCTTGCCGACGAACACCAGGTGCGGGCCGGTGGTGCCGTACGTCATCTCGATGAGCCGCGGCGGGCGGGCCGAGCCGCCGCCGACCGCCAGCACACCGCCGAAGCCCTGCTGTGCCAGCCACTTCTCGTCGCGCACGGTCGCCGTCAGCCCGTCGACCTTGTCCGCGAGCTTCGCGGCGGTCGTGGCGAGCCAGCGCGGGTCCTTGACGTTGGACGGCGTGTTGGCGAGGTCGCGTGCCAGCGAGGTGGCCGTGGCCAGCGCGTGTGCCTTCAGCGCGGCCGACGTGAGCACCTCTTCGAACCCGGTGTCCGCGGTGACCAGCCGGAGCGAGCCGACGCGCTTCGGGGGCTCCTCACCGGTGACCTTGAAGCGGTAGCCGCCGAGCGCCGCGCCCAGCACGAACGCGCGCATCTTCTCGGCGTCGAAGTCGGGGGTCAGCAGGACGTCCGCCGTCTTGGGCGCGTCCTCGCCGCTCAGCGCGCGCACCAGCGCCGCGCCGGCCGTGCGGTAGTCGGTGAGCGTGCCGGTGCCGACACCGAGCGTCCAGGCCTCGTCGTGGCGCACCGCCTCACCGGCCTTGCCGGTCAGGTCGGAGACGTCGATGCCGTCGCCGCCCGGCCCCAGCGCCGGTCCGGTGGCAGCGAGCACGACCGCCGGAACGGTGCGGCGCGAGGTGGTGGCCACCTCGACGTCCACGAGCTTGGTGGGCACTGACGGAACCGTCGACGCCACGGCTGGACCTCCTATTGCATTGACGACCGTTCATTCTCACCCGGGGCGAGCGAGAACGAAGCGATGCCCCGGTCTCCACTGTGGAAACCGGGGCTCAAACACTGCTTCCTCGCCGGGATGCCTCAGCCGGAGGCGGCCTTCAGCGCGTCGCCCAAGGCGCTGGCCTCGTCCGCCGACATCTCGACGACGAGGCGCCCACCACCCTCGAGCGGCACGCGCATGACGATGCCGCGTCCCTCCTTGGTGACCTCGAGGGGACCGTCGCCGGTCCGGGGCTTCATGGCCGCCATCGCGTGCTCCCTCCGTCAACATCTTCCCCGTCCGGCCAGGCCGGATCTGCTCCATTCTCCCCTATGGCGACTCAGGGGCGAAACCGAACCGATCTTTTGGCGAGTTCGGGTGACAGTTGTCGATCTTGACTTGTGCCTGATCAGTACCCGTTTTCACGACCTCGCAACACTTTGGGCACCACCGGGCGCGGCGTGACAGACTGGGTCGGGTGCGAGCCCGTTCCGCGCTCTTCGACGTCTACGGCGGCCACCTTCGCGAACGCGGCGGCGCCGCCACCATCGCCGCGCTCGTCCGGTTGCTGGAGCCGCTCGGTTTCGCCGCGCCGGCTGTCCGCACGGCCGTGTCGCGCACGGTCCGGCAGGGCTGGTTGCAGCCCAGCAGGCTGCCTGACGGGCCCGGATACGCCATGACACCTCGCGGGGAACGCCGCCTCGACGAGGCCGCTGCCCGCATCTACCGCACCGGGCCGTCCACGTGGGACGGTCGCTGGCACGTCGTGGTCCTGGAGGAGTTGCCGGGCCGCGACTCGCGCGACCACCTGGCGTCGGAACTGCAACTGCTGGGCTACGGCGCACTCGGTCCTGTGACGTGGATCGCTCCCCGCCCCTCCCCCGAACTGGCCGACGTGCTGGCCGCCGAAGAAGTCGCCGCACGAACTTTTCACGGTTCACACGACGGTGGCGACACCGGCCTCGCCGCGAAGGCCTGGGACCTGGCCGAACTGGGCCGCGACTACGCCGCGTTCGTCGCGCACTGGCAGGCCGAGGTGTCCGTTGTGGACGAAACGGACGACGCGGCGGCGTTCGCGGCCTCGCAGCAGCTGCTGCACGCGTGGCGCAAGTTCCTGTTCCGCGATCCCGGTCTTCCTGCTGAACTGTTGCCACCGGACTGGCCGGGGCACGCGGCAGCGACGTTCTTCGACGAACAGACCCTGCGGCTGGCACCGGGCACGAGTCGCTTCGTCGACGGGTGCCTGCGGCCGGTGCGCAACGTTTCCACTGCTTGATGGAGGTCCAGTGTCCGAGCTCCTCGTCGACGACGCCGATGGTGTGCGCACGCTCACGTTCAACCGCCCCGAGTCGTTCAACGCCTTCACCGTCACGCTGAAGGAGGCGTTCCTCGCCGAGCTGAAGGCCGCCGCGGCGGACGCGTCGGTGCGCGCGGTCGTGATCACGGGTGCCGGCAGGGCGTTCTGCGCGGGGCAGGACCTGAAGGAGCACATCGGGTTGCTGCAGGCCGGTGATCCCGCCCCTTTGAACACCGTCGAGAAGCACTACAACCCGATCGTGCGCGAGCTGATCGGCATGCCGAAGCCGGTGATCGCCGCGGTCAACGGCAGCGCGGCGGGCGCGGGCGCGTCGTTCGCCTACGCCGCCGACCTGCGCATCGCGGGCCAGTCGGCGAAGTTCCTGATGGCGTTCGCGAACGTGGGCCTGACGGCGGACTCCGGCGCTTCCTACACGTTGCCGCGACTGATCGGCCACGGCCGCGCGATGGAGATGATGCTGCTCGCCCAGCCCGTCGGCGCCGAGGAGGCGTTGCGGGTCGGCATGGTCAACCAGGTCGTGCCGGACTCCGAACTGCTCTCCACCGCGCACCTGCTGGCCGCGAAGCTCGCCGCGGGCCCGACGACGGCCTACGCGAAGATCAAGGAGGCGCTGGCCGCCGCCGCGGACGGGACGCTGGAGGACGCGCTGGAGGCGGAGCGCCGGACGCAGGCTGACTGCGGGGCGACCGAGGACCACCGCGAGGCGGTGGACGCGTTCGTGAACAAGAGGGCGCCGAAGTTCATCGGGCGGTGAGGGGCACCGGGTGGAGGCCGTCGCGCTGACGGTCTCCGGTCACCGTGCCCGGAAGCAGGTCGAGATGTGGTCGTCGACCATCCCGGTCGCCTGCATCAGCGCGTAGCACGTGGTGGGGCCGAGGAACTTGAACCCGCGCTTCTTCAACTCCTTGGCCATGGCCTTCGACTCGGGCGTGATCGCGGGAACGTCCGCGAACGTGGCAGGCCGCACGTGATCAGCCGGCGCAAACGACCACAGCAGCGCATCGAGGTCGACACCCTCCGAAACGATCACGCGGGCGTTGTGGAGCGCGGCGTCGATCTTCAGCCGGTTCCGGACGATGCCCGCGTCGGCCATCAGCCGTTCGACGTCGGCGGGTCCGAACTCGGCAACCAGCGAAGGGTCGAAGTCGCAGAAGGCCGAGCGGAACGCGGGCCGCTTGCGCAGGATCGTGATCCACGACAGGCCGGACTGGAACGCCTCCAGCGACATCCGCTCGTACAGCTCCGGGGTGCCGTGGAGTTCCACGCCCCACTCGGTGTCGTGGTACTCGACGTAGTCCGGCGTCGAGTCGCCCCAGGGGCAGCGGGTGATCACCGGTACTCCTCGGCGAAGTCGGCGAAGCGCCGCAGTGAGCGTTGCAGCATCAGCACGAACAACGGCTTCACCACGGGGAAGAAGAACGGCACGTCGAGCCGTTCCGTCCACACGAAACGGCTGCCGCGCACGGCGAACACGCCGGTTCCTCGCACCACGCGGCCGAGGTGCTGGACCTCGACGGCGTGCGGCGGGTCCCAGCGCGTGATCCGCATGCGGTCGCTGACGCCGAACGTCACGGCGTCGATCACGCTGCCGACCGACTTCCCGTCGCCCTCGACGACGGAGACGCGCGTGCCGAACACCCATTCCGACTGGCGTTCCCAGTCCGTCATGGCTCGGAAGATCGTGTCCGGTGGCGCGGCCACCTCGACGGTCAGCTCAAGCTCGGTGCTCACTGCTCTCCCGGTCCTCCAACTCCGCGACGCGTGCCCGCAGGGTCTCGACCTCGGTCGAGAGCCGCTGCAACGCCCAGTCCACCTCGGTCATCTTGTAGCCGCGGAAGACCTGCTGGAACTTGAGCTCGCGGACGTCGTCCGCGGTGATGTCGTCGGCGGGCAGCCTCGTGGGCGAGGCACCGGGCGGCAGCGGCGCGAGCTCCTCGCCGCGCCCGAACACCAACGCCGCGAGCAGGAACACCACTGCCGCGACGGCGATCATCACGATCAGGTAGATCAGGGCGTTGGTCACGCGACGATCGTGGCACAGCTCAGGCAGCGGCGAGCGAGCAGACCGAGACGAACGATCACGATCCAGGTGATCACGCTCGCGACGGTCATCGGCAGCGACTGGACCAGCCTCGCCACGTCGAGGTGCGCGGTGGCCAGGATGATCGAGATGTTGCCGAGGAACACCGCGCCGACGGACGTGAGCGCGACTCCCGCGCCGATCTTCGCAAGCCTCTTCGAGTCGTACTTGCGGGCCAGGATCCGACCCAGCACCAACGTCACGAGCGCGACGCCGGACGCGATGCCGCTGGTCAGGTCGTTGGCCTTGGCGATGAACAGGTACCACGCCGGCGGCATCGTGCCGAAGTCCTGCCACGGGCCGATGAGCAGCATCCGCCCGTACTCCCACGCCATGTGCATCAGCGGCAGCACGATCGCGAGCCAGATGAGCGTTCTCGTGCCGTAGGCGACGGCGAGTTCGGCCTGGTACTCGTTCGCGATCTCGCGCACGGGACCGAACTCCTCGACCGCGCGCTCCTGGGCCTCCTGCTCGGTGAGCCCGCTGTCGAGGTGCGCCTCGGTGGCGTCGGTGAGGCTGTCGCGGGTCTCGGTGAGCAGGTCGCGGACCTGCCTGCGCGAGCCCTGCAACCGCGACCCGAGGTCGGTCACGTACCGGTCGATCACTGCTGCGCCCACTTGCCACCTCCCAGCACCCCGTCGATGACCGTCGTGAACTCGCGCCACGCGTTGCGTTCGGCGTTCAGCGCGCGCTGCCCGGCCTGCGTGAGCTTGTAGGTGCGGCGCTTGCGGCCGCCGACCGTGCTCCAGTCGCTGGTGACGTGCCCTGCACGTTCCAGCCGGCGCAGCGCCGGGTAGACCGTGCCCGTCGGGAGGTCCAGCGCACCCCCGCTGCCCTGCTGCAACGCCTCGATGATCGCGTAGCCGTGCAGCTGCTCGCCGTCGAGCGTGGCCAGCAGCAACGCGTCGAGGTGGCCGCGGAGCGCGTCGGGCTTCATGGGTAGCGACTCTACTGATCGAGCCCTGGGAGTGGTCCCTGAAATCTGCCGTCAGGGTCTGCCCTGAGATCCCCCTGAGATGCGGTTTCAGGCCTTAATAAGTAGCCGCGCTACACATACCTTCGCTACTCATGAGCGCAGTAGACCTCGCCCGGCTCCAGTTCGCGTTGACGACCTCGTTCCACTTCCTGTTCGTGCTGCTCACGCTGGGACTGGTGACGCTGCTCGTGATCATGCAGACGAGGTTCACGATCACCGGCGCGCCCGTGCACGAGCGGATGACGCGGTTCTGGGGCCGGATCTACGTGATCAACTACGCGCTCGGGATCGTCACCGGCATCGTGATGGAGTTCCAGTTCGGCCTGAACTGGTCGGGCCTCGCGACCTACGCCGGTGACGTGTTCGGCGCGCCGCTCGCGCTGGAGACGCTGATCGCGTTCTTCCTGGAGTCGACGTTCCTCGGCCTGTGGATCTTCGGCTGGGGGAAGCTGAACCGCTGGGTGCACCTGCTGTTGCTGTGGCTGACGGCGCTGACCGCGTTCGCGTCGGCGTTCTGGATCATGGCGGCGAACGGGTTCCTGCAGCACCCAGTCGGCTACCGGGTCGACGGGAACGTGTTGCGGCTGGACGACTTCAGCGCGTTGCTGACCAACCCGACGTTCACCTACGCCTTCGTGCACGTCGTCTTCGCGGCGATCACCGTTGGCGGCGTGTTCCTGACCGGGGTCTCGGCGTACCACTTCATCAGGCGGACGCCCGAGGTCGACTTCTTCCGGCGGTCGCTGCGGATGGGCGTGGTCACCACGGCGCTGGCCACCCCGCTGCTGATCGGCGCCGGGTTCACGCAGTTCGGGGTGATCTCCGACCACCAGCCGGGCAAGAGCGGGGCGGTGCCGTGGATCGGCGCGCCGCTCGGGTTCATGATCCTGATCGGGATGGGGCTGACGATGATCAGCTGGCTCACGCTGCCGCTGCTGATCCGCGACGCCGTCATCCGGATGCGCTTTCCCCTGTACTTCATGGTGATCGGCATCCCGTTCCCGTTCGCGGCGGCCATCTTCGGGTGGATGTTCCGCGAGATCGGGCGCCAGCCCTGGTTGGTCTACGGGTTGCTGCGCACCGAGGACGCGGTGTCGCATGTGGACGCTTCGCAGATCCTGTTGTCGCTCGTCGTGTTCACGTCCCTGTTCCTGGTGCTGGCCTGCGTCGACTGGGCGTTGATCGCACGCGCGGTCCGTCGCGGTCCGGACGTGGCGCCGGCCCCCGTTTCGCCGATGGTGGTGACGCTCTGATGGAAGCTCTCTGGTTGACCGTGCTCGGTGTTCTCGCCGTCGGGTACTTCGCGCTGGCCGGTTTCGACTACGGCAGCGGGCTGTTGTTGCCCTTTCGCGGACGAGAAGTCGTGTTGCACCGCCTGACACCCTTCTTCCTGGGCAACGAGGTGTGGCTGGTCGCGGCGATCGGTGTGCTGTTCGCGGCGTTCCCGCGCCTCGAAGGCGAGCTGCTCTCCGGCGCGCACAGCACGTTCACGCTGCTCCTGGCCGGGTTGGTGCTGTTCATGGCCGCGGTGCAGCTCAGGCTGTGGTGGTGGCTGGTGTTCACGGGCGCGCTGATGGTGTCCGTCGGCTGGGGGCTGTTCCTGGCCCACCTGCTCGACGCGCCCTGGCCGACAGCCCTCGTCATGCCGGTGCTGTTCGCGCTGCACGGCTGGGTGTTCCAGCACAGGAAGGCGCTGTTCCCGGTGACGGCAGCGTTGTGCGCGCTGCCGATCCCGCTGGCGTTCGGCAGGATCGACGTCACCGGGCTCATGGCCCACTCCGACACGCTCGGCCTGCTCGCGTGGGTCGCGATCCCGGTCATCCCGCTGGTGGTGGTGTTGCAGTGGTCGATCGTCGCCATCTCCTCGCGCTGATCCCGGTCCCGTTCCTGGTGCTGGCCCAGGCCGAACTGCTCGCGTCGGTGCTCAGCGGCGGCACGGGGTTTCTCCTGCTGTGCCTGGTGATCGCCGTGCGGGTGCTGGTCTGGTGGGGGCACCGCGAGTGGGCTCACCGGGCCGCCGAACGCACTCGCGCGCGTCTGCGGGAGGCGTTCCTGCGCTCGCCCGGCACCAAGGCCGGCGAGGTGGCCACGCTGGTGACGCGGGGCGTGCACGACGTGACCCCGTACGTCGCCGGATACCTGCCGATGCAGGTCCTGGCCGTGGCGGTGCCGCTCGCGGTGGTGGTCAGGCTGGCGTTCGCCGACCTCACCGCGGCGTTGACGATCCTCGTGACGCTGCCGTTGATCCCGATCTTCGGGGCGCTGGTCGGCGCGCACACCCGCGAGCGGACCGCCCGTCAGTGGGACGCGCTGGCCACACTCGGCGGGCATTTCCTCGACGTGGTCAAGGGAATCGGCACGCTGCGGGCGTTCGGACGGGCCGAGGTGCAGTCCGAAACGGTCCGCAGGCTGGCCGCGCAGCACAGGACCGAGACCATGTCGGCGCTGCGCGTCGCGTTCCTCTCGGCGTTCGTGCTGGAACTCGTGGCCACGATGTCGGTCGCGCTCGTCGCCGTGCCGGTCGGCCTCAGACTGCTCGACGGCGGAGTGCCACTGCACACCGCACTGCTCGTGCTCTTCCTCGCCCCAGAAGCGTTTCTGCCGCTGCGCGCCGCCGGAGCCCAGTACCACGCGAGCGCACAGGGCCGCGAAGTTCTCGCCAAAGTGCCCAAGCACGAAGAGATCACCGGTCAGGCGCCACCCGATCTCACCCGAGCCGAGATCGTGTTCGACAACGTCAGCGTCCGCAGCCTGAAGAACTTCGACCTGCGCATACAGCCGGGCGAACGGATCGCGCTCGTCGGCCCGAGCGGCGCGGGCAAGAGCACGATCCTCGGACTGCTGCTGGGTTTCGTGCGCCCCGACGACGGCCGCGTGCTCGTGGACGGCGTCGACCTGCGCGAGATCGACCAGCGGCAGTGGCTGGACGCGCTGTCGTGGGTGCCGCAACGCCCCACGCTCGTCCCGGCGAACCTCTCGTCCGGCGAGCAGCAACGCGTCGCGCTGGCAAACGCCCTCGACCGCCGCCGGGCAGGGCTCTTCCTGCTCGACGAACCGACCGCCCACCTCGACGCGGAGACGGAGTCCCTGGTGCTCAAGGCAACCCGCGACTTCACCCGAGGACGGACCGCCGTGATCGTCGCGCACCGCCCGGCGCTGCTCACCGAGGTCGACATGGTGGTCCGGGTATGAGACTCGCGATCCTCGTCGGCACGCTCGCCGAACTGGCGGGCGTCGGCCTCACCGCCACCGCGACCTGGCTGATCATGCGCGCCGCCGAGCACCCGCCGATGCAGGCGCTCACCGTGGCGATCGTCGCCGTCCGCACCCTGGCCCTCGCCAAGGGCGCGTTGCGCTACCTCGAACGCCTGACCAGCCACAAAGCCGTGCTCAGCGAGGCCGTCGAGCTGCGCGGCAAGGTCTACGACGACCTCGTGCACCGCAGGCACGTCCCGTCCGGCACAGCGCTGACCCGCATCGTCACGAACGTCGACCAGCACCTCGACGCGGTGCTCCGCACGACCCTGCCGTGGATCACCGCGGCCCTGGTCGGCGCCGTCGTCGCTGCCGCGTCGGGCTTCTCGCTGCCACTGGTCGCCGGACTGCTGATCAACCTCGCCCTGCTCCCCTGGCTGGCGATCCGCACGCCGCGGGACCTGACCCCGTTGCGCGCCAGGCTGACCGAACAAACCACCGAACTGGTGCACAGCAAAGAAGAACTGATCGCCTACGGCCTGTTCGACGAGAAACTCCGCATCGCCACCAGCACCGCGAAAGAGCTGTCCCGCGGGGAACGCACGCGCGACCTGACCCCGCTGGCGATCGCCGTCCAGTTCGGCACGGCCCTGCTCCTGCTGGCCCACCACGAACCGGCCTGGCTGATCATGGCCGCCGTCGCCGCGTTCGAGATCACCGTCCCGCTCGCAGCTCTGTCCCGGCCCGCCCCGGAACCCACCGACGAGCCCGAACCCGCGCACTCCCCGCAAGCCCCGGAACTCCGCGGCAGAACGGCGATCGTCGGCCCGAGCGGCGCGGGCAAGACCACGCTGCTCAACGCCCTGGCTCACCGCCTCGAACCGAGCAGGGGCGCGCTGGCCGACGCGCACGTCTTCCACACCACGGTCCGCACGAACGTCCTGCTGGCCAAACCCGATGCCACGCAGGAAGAACTCGACAGGGCAGCCGGGATCACCGAACTGGACCTCGACTGGGACCAGGTCGTCGGCGAACGCGGTGAGGAGATCTCCGGCGGCCAACGCCAACGGTTGGTCCTCACCAGGTCGGTCCTCGCGAACCCCGAGGTGCTGCTCCTGGACGAACCCACCGAAGGCCTCGACCCCGAGCAGGCCGACCGCGTGCTCGCCAAGGTCCTGGACGACAGCCGGGGCACCGCCCTGGTCGTCACGCACAGGACCGAGCAGCTAGCCCTTTTCGATCACGTGCATCATCGGCGGCCGATCGGTGACGAGCACGTCGGTCGAGTCGGGTAGCCATTCCCCGCCGACCTGCACGAACTGCGTCAACGGCCCGGAGTCGGCCTCGACACCGCACCGGGCCAGCGCCGTCCCCATGATCTGCGACGACATCGCGCCGAGCTGCAGCAACGACCGGTTCCGGTGCTTGCGCACGCCGAGGTTCACCTGGGCCAACGCCGACAGCCCGTGCACCCGGTGCACGTCCAGCAGCAACCCGATCTCCACGCCGTACCCGGCCGCGAACGGAACGGACTCCAAAAAGGACCGTGTCGCCGCGTACTCACCGCCGAGCGGTTGCACCACACCGGAAAGCTCCGGCCGCAACGTGTTCAGCAGCGGCCGCGCGACCAGTTCCGTGACCCGTCCGCCACCGGTGCTCTCCAGCCGCAACGGCCGCCGGTAGAACCCCTTCACCAGGTGCACGCCGGAGTCCAGCAGCAACGGCCCGAGCAACGCCGTGACGAACGCGGTCTCCGGATCGACCAGGTCGGAGTCGAGGAAGACGATCAGGTCACCGGAGGTCGCGGCCAGCGACCGCCACAGCACCTCGCCCTTGCCCGGCAACGGCACGAGCCACGGCACGACGTCCTCGCGCAGCACCACCCGAGCCCCGGCGGCCGAGGCGACCTCGACGGTCCGGTCGGTGGAGCCGGAGTCCATCACGACCAGCTCGTCCACGAGAGTCCCGAGCAGGGGCCGGACCACGGAGACGACGTCCCCGACGGTCTCCTCCTCGTTCAACGCCGGCAGCACGACGGACACGGTCCGGCCGCGCTTCAACGCCACCAGCTCCTCGACCGTCCAGGACGGCTGCTGCCAGGTGTGCGAGGCGAACCAGGCTTCGACGGCGGGCAGCATCAGGCCAGCGCCCGCATCGCCCGCGCCGGCGGACGGGTCCCCGTCACGCTCGCCACCATCTCCACGACCTTCCTCGCCTGCCTCACGTCGGACGCGCGAACGGCACGTGCTCCGGACATCGCGGCCACTGTGGCAGCCGCGAGCGTCTCGTCCTCGTCCCCCGGTGGGACCGTCACCACGTCCAACGTCCCGGTGAGCGGCGTCAGTTCCAGCTCGCCGTCGAACTCGACGACGTCCGCGCCGGCCTCCACGGCCCGTCTCAACTCGTCCGCGCTGGTCAGATGCGCGACGACCAGCACGCGGTCTTCCGGCAGGTCAGTGACGCGGAATCGGTTCACGCCACTCAGCGTAGACAGTGACCTGACTCACAGCTTCTTGCTACCCATGAGTAGCAACCTGGTTTACTCGCCGGTAACACCCTGTGTGATCTACGTCATGGTCAAGGAGGACCAGCGTGCGACGATCACTTGTTCTAGCCCTCGTACTCCTCACAACCCTGCTCGGTGCTCCGGTCGCCGCCACGGCGGCACCCGGACACCAGATCACCTACCGGTCGATCACCGGCGTCGGCGGCACCACCCTGAAGGCCCTCGTCGTCGAGCCGACCGGCCGGGGCGGCGGTCCGTTCCCGCTGCTCGTCATGCCGTCCAGCTGGGCGGTTCCCAACATCGAGTACGTCGGCGCGGCCGCCAAGCTCGCCAAGGAGTCCGGCTACGTCGTCGTGAGCTACACCAGCCGCGGCTTCTGGGACTCCGGCGGCCAGATCGACGTCGCCGGGCCCGACACCGTCGGAGACGTCACCAAGGTCATCGACTGGGCCATCGCGAACGCGCACGCCGACGGCACCAAGGTCGGCGCGGCCGGGATCTCCTACGGCGCAGGGCAGTCCCTGCTGGCCGCGGCGTCGGACAAGCGCATCAAGGCCGCGGCGGCGTTGAGCACGTGGACCGACCTGGCCCGCTCGCTCTACCCGAACAGCACCGTGAACAAGCAGGCCGTCGAGGTCCTGCTGGCCGCGGGCAAGGCCACCGGACGTCCGGGTCCCGTCCTCCAGGAAGCGGAGGACGCCTACCGCGACGGCAGGTTCTGGGAGGTCGTGCCGATCTCCGCGGAACGCTCGGCCGCGAACAAGATCGCGCAGATCAACGCCAACGGCACCGCGGTCCTGCTCGGCAACGCCTGGAACGACGGCATCTTCGCGCCGGGCCAGATCGCGGACTTCTACGGCAAGCTCACGGGCCCGAAGCGGCTCATGCTCTCGCCGGGCGACCACGCCACCGCAGAGCTGTTCGGCGCGGCGGGCCTGCCCAACGAGATCTGGGAGTCGGTCGGCCGCTGGTTCGACCGCTACGTCAAGGGCACGGCCAACGGCATCGACGCCGAGCAGCCGGTGCAGCTCAAGCCCAACAACGGCGGCACGTGGAAGAAGTTCGGCGCCTGGCCGAACGGCAACGCGGACACGGTCCAGCTCGACGGCAAGCGGATCGCCGCGGGCTGGAACACGGTCGCGGACAGCGGCACGATCCTGCTCTCCGGTGCGCTGCAAGGGTTCCTGAACATCCCGACCGGCGTCTCGCTGCCGTTCGTCGACCGCAACGTCGCCGGTGTGTGGAGCGGGCCGCAGTACTGGAACGGGGCGACGCTCGCCGGCACTCCGAAGCTCAAGCTCCAGGTCACCCCGAGCGCGGAGACGACGACGTTGTTCGCCTACCTGTACGAGGTCGGCCCGCTCGGCCTGGGCGCGCTGATCACGCACAAGCCGGTGAAGGTGACCGGTGCGGGCCGCACGCAGACGCTCGACGTGGAACTCGAGCCGACCGTGTGGACCGTCGGGGCGGGCAACCGGATCGCACTGGTGATCGACACGGTGGACCCGCGTTATCTGTCGGAATCAACGCGTGGCTCAACCGTCACCTTCGGACCGTCGAGCCTCACGGTTCCGAAGGCGTAAGAATGTCCGGGTGGACCTCACCCGGCAACAGGTGCTCCTCCACCGGATCCACCAGCACGAGTTGGACCGGCGGACCGGCGACGCGACCGAGCTGGCGGTGTTCTCCCTGGGCGTCCAGGACAACACCGCCGGCTCGGCTCTGCTGAGCCTCGCCGCGAGGCTGGACGCACCCACGACAGAAGACTTCACCGTGACCTGGTCGGTGCGCGGCGCCCCTCACCTGCACAGGGCGGGCGAGCTGAAGGCGTTCTCCCGCGCGCTGTGGCCGTGGAGCGACGCCGACGCGAGAGCCCGCGCGGCCCGCCCGAAGGTCGACGACCTGCTGGACGCCCTGCGGCACATCGCCACCGCCATGCGGTCGATCGTCACGAAGCCCATGACCAAGGGCGAGCTGAGCAAGGCCCTGACCCCGTTGGCGCCCAAGCAGACGGTCGAACCCTGCCGGGGCTGCCAGACCGAGCACGTCAGCGACCCGATCTTCCGCCTCGGCGCACTCCCGGCGGGCCTCCGGATCATCCCGGAGGAGAAGACCGTGACGTTCGAACGCATCCACGGCTGGCCGGGCGTCCCGCGCAAGACGGCGGGCTTCGACGAGCTGATCCACCGCTACCTGACCCTGCACGGCCCGGCCGGACCGTCCGAAGTGGCCAGTTACTTCGGCACGTCGACCCGCGAGGTCAAGAAGCGCTGGCCGAAGGAGGGTCTGGTCGAGGTCACCGTCGAGGGCTCCCCCGCGTGGCTGCCGGAGGACGTGGAGATCGCCGACGCCGAACCGCCGGACGTCCGCCTGCTCCCGCCGACCGACCCGTACCTCCAGGCACGGGACCGCGACCTGCTCCTCCCGGACAAGGCCGCGCAGAAGGACATCTTCCGCATCCTCGGCCGCCGGGGAGCGATCCTGGTGGACGGCGAGATCGCGGGCTCCTGGCAGGGCAGGGTGGTCTCCGGCAAGCGCTTCGAGGTCACCACGACCCCGTACCGCCCGCTCCCGGACCTCCTGCCGGAAGCCCAGCTCCTGGCCAAGGCCAAGGGTCTAGACGACGCAAGCGTCAAGAGCAACTGACACGTCGTCCGTGACGATCAGCGACTTCAACGCCGCGTGCGAGACGAACCCCTTGTCCCGCAACTCCGTCAGCCACTCCACGAGCCCCTTGTAGTGGTTGTCGACGTCCAGCAGCACCACGGGCTTGCCGTGCATGCCGAGCACGCCGGCGGTCCACACCTCGAAGAACTCCTCGGCGGTGCCGATGCCACCGGGCAGGGTCAGGAACGCGTCCGCCTTGTCGTCCATCATCTTCTTGCGCTCGCGCATGGTGTCGACCACGTGCAGCTCGGTCGACTCGCGGTCGGCGATCTCCCTGGTGGCCAGGCCCTTGGGGATCACGCCGTAGGTGTGCGCGCCACCGGCACGGGCCTCGCGGGCGACCGCACCCATCATCGACGTCTGCCCGCCGCCCCACACGAGGTGCCAGCCGCGCGCCGCGATCTCCCGCCCGACCTCGGCGGCGAGGTCGACGTAGCTCTGGGGGACGGTGGCGAGGCTTCCGCAATACACAGCTATGTACACCGGGCCGATGTTTCCACCTCGGCGGCGGAAGGGGTACGCGGCTCCCGGCCGGGGCGCCGCGCGCCCCGGCGACGGTCCCTCAGTGGGCGTCGGCCCACGCCTTGTGCGCGTCCTTCACGACCCGGACCGCGTCGTCGATGTCGTCGGTCAGGTGCAGGAGAGCGAGGTCCTTCTCGCCGACCTTCCCGCCCTCCAGGACGGAGCTCTGGATCCAGTCGTAGAGCCCCTGCCAGTACGAGGTCCCGAACAACACCACCGGGAACTTGGTGACCTTCTTCGTCTGCACCAACGTCAGAGCCTCGAAGAGCTCGTCCAACGTCCCGAAACCACCGGGCAGGCAGATGAACGCCTGCGAGTACTTGATGAACATCGTCTTGCGCACGAAGAAGTACCGGAAGTTCACCCCGAGGTCGACCCACGGGTTCAGGCCCTGCTCGAACGGCAGCTCGATGCCCAGTCCGATGGAGAACCCGCCGGCCTCGGAACACCCGCGGTTCACAGCCTCCATGGCTCCGGGCCCACCACCGGTGATCGCGGCGAACCCGGCCTCGGCCAGCGCCGCACCGAGGTCGCGCCCGATCTGGTACTCGGGGTGGTCCCGCCCGGTGCGGGCGGACCCGAACACGGTCACCGCGCTCGGCACCTCGGCCAGCGCGCCGAAGCCCTCGACGAACTCGGCCTGGATCCGCAGCACCCGCCACGGGTCGGTGTGCACCCAGTCCGACGGCCCGCGCGAGTCCAGCAGGCGCTGGTCGGTGGTGGTGCGCTCGTCCTTGCGGTCACGCCTCAGCACGACGGGTCCGCGCTGCTTCTCGGTGGGGCGCTCGTCGACGGCGCCGTTCTTCTTCTCTTCCGTCATCACTGAGATTCTAGTGATCAGCTCAACAGAAATCGCTTAAGCACGTCGAAACAACCGGTGATCTGTCGGACCGGCACGTGCTCCTCCTGAGTGTGCGCCAGCGTCGGGTCGCCGGGCCCGAAGTTGACCGCGGGCATCCCCAGAGCGGCGAACCTCGCGACGTCCGTCCACCCCAGCTTGGCCACCGGGGTGCCGCCCGCCGCCACGACCAACTCCTGCGCCGCCGGAGCGCCGAGGCCGGGCAGCGCGCCGGACGCGAAGTCCGTCACGGTGACGTCGAAGCCCTCGAAGACCTCGCGCAGGTGCTGTTCGGCCTGCTCCACGGAACGGTCGGGCGCGAAGCGGTGGTTGACGGTCAGCACCGCCGAGTCCGGCACCACGTTGCCCGCGACGCCACCGGAGATCTTCACGGCCTGCAGGCCCTCGTGGTAGTGGCAGCCGTCGATCTCGGGCTGCCGCGGCACGTAGGACTCCAGCCTGCGCAGCGCCTCGCCGAGGGAGTGGATGGCGTTCTCCCCCATCCACGCGCGCGCCGTGTGGGCGCGCTTGCCCGAGGTCCGGATCTCGATGCGCATCGTTCCCTGGCAGCCGGCCTCGACCGTGCCGTTGGACGGCTCGCACACGATCGCGAGGTCGCCCAGCAGCCAGTCGCCCAGGTCGCGCTGGATGCGCGTGAGCCCGTTGCGCTCGGCCTCGATCTCCTCGCAGTCGTAGAAGACGAACGTGAGGTCGTGGCGGGCGTCCGCGCTCAGAGCGGCGATGGCGAGCATGACCGCGTCGCCGCCCTTCATGTCGACGGTGCCGCAGCCGTGCAGGACGTCGCCCTCGCGCCGGCTCGGGAAGTTCTGGTTGATCGGCACCGTGTCCAGGTGCCCGGCGAGCACGACGCGGCGGTCGCGGCCGAGGTTCGTGCGAGCCAGCACGGCGTTCCCCGAACGGGTGATCTCCAGGTGGGGCGCGTGCAGCGCCAGTGATCGCTCCACGAGGTCCGCGATCTCCGCCTCCTCCCCGGACACGCTGCGCACATCCACCAGCGCGGTCGTCAGGTCGATCGGGTCGGCGAGGAGGTCAAGGGTGTCGGACACGCGTTCACCCTACTCAGGCCGGTTGGGCGCTAGGCCGTTCAGCCGATACGGTGCGCTCCGTGATCAAGCGCACACTCCTGGTCATCTCCCTGCTCCTCTTCGCCACCGGCTGCGGTGAGGCTCCTGCCGCCTGCGACCGGCAGTGCGCCGAGATCCGGGCGTTGTTCACCGCGCCGTGCGGCGCGCAGCACAGCGGCACCCCGGCCGACTGCGCGAACTGGGTCGGCGAGGTCAGCACCATGACCCGGCAGCTGGACGACTCGTTGCGGGGCAAGCAGGTCCAGGACGACGTGAGCGAGGTCCTGCCCCGCCTGATGACGGCCGTCGGCGACTTCGAGAACCTCCGGTGCGGCGCGGTCGACGTCGACAACGTGTCGAGCACCGACGCGTTGCAGGCGAAGTGCAACGAGGCCCTGATCGCGACGCGGGGCGACCTGGGCTCGCTGTACTTCAGCGCCGAGGTTCCCGACTGACCTCCCGGTCCCACGGCGACGACCGGCGAACGCGACCCGGACCACCCGCGGGCGAACCCCGGTGAACACGCCTTCCCGCCCTTCCCCGCCGGACGGTGACCGCCCTGATCGGCGGACTAAGCTCGGTAGCCGTGAGCACCGCATACGGCATCGGCTTGGCCACTGTGACCCCGGACGGCACCGTCCTCGACACCTGGTACCCGTCCCCCGCCCTCGGTGAGGCGGGCGAGCTCGGCACCGTTCGCGCGTCGTCCGCCGAGATCGCGGAGGCGCTCGGCGAGGCCGCCGCGAAGCTGCTCGGCGAGGACCTGGAGCGCGGCGTCGAGGTCGTCGGCGTCAAGGTCGTCATCGACCTGGAAGCCGCTCCGGAGACCACCTACGACATCTGGCTGCGCCTGCACCTGCTCAGCCACCGCCTGGTCAAGCCGCACGGCGCGAACCTCGACGGCATGTTCGGGCTGCTCACGAACGTCGTGTGGACGAACCACGGCCCGTGCGCGGTCGACGGCTTCGAGCAGACCCGCACCCGCCTGCGCCTGCGCGGCCCGGTGACGGTCTACAGCGTCGACAAGTTCCCGCGCATGGTCGACTACGTCCTGCCGTCCGGCGTCCGCATCGGTGACGCCGACCGCGTCCGCCTCGGCGCCCACCTCGCCTCCGGCACGACGGTCATGCACGAGGGCTTCGTGAACTTCAACGCCGGCACGCTCGGCAGCTCGATGGTCGAGGGCCGCATCTCCGGCGGTGTCGTGGTCGGCGACGGCTCGGACGTCGGCGGCGGCGCGTCGATCATGGGCACGCTGTCCGGCGGCGGCAAGCAGGTCATCAGCATCGGCGAGCGCTGCCTGCTCGGCGCGAACGCCGGTCTGGGCATCTCGCTCGGCGACGACTGCGTGGTCGAGGCGGGCCTGTACATCACCGCGGGCACGAAGGTCACCGGTCCCGGCGGCGAGGTCGTCAAGGCGGTGACCCTGAGCGGACAATCGAACCTGCTCTTCATCCGCGACTCCGTCACCGGCACGGTCCTGGTCAAGCCCCGCAAGGGCACCGGCGTCGAGCTGAACGCGGCGCTGCACGCGAACGACTGAGCGGGGCCCGGTCCCTGCTGTCCCCGGGGAGGTGCACGTGCTGAAACAGCGACTCGAGTTGAACGCTCGCGCCGCGATCGAGCGTGCCCTCCAGGGGGCGCAGTCGGAGGACTCCTTCGTGGAGTTCAAGACGCAGTGGCCGGTCGACCACGGCAAGGCGGCCCGGCAGATCGCCGCGCTGTGCAACGCCGCGCGCGGCTCCGAGGCGATGTGGATCGTCGGCGTCGACGAGAAGGGCCGGTACGTCAAGGGCGCGCCGGCCGAGGAGCTGTCGTCGTGGTGGCCTCGGGTGGAGAGCCACTTCGACGGTGTCGCACCGGGACTGACGACGGTCGCGTTCGACTGGGCGCGCAACCGCACGGTCGTCGTGCTGTCGCTGCAGACCGACAACGCGCCGTACGTGTTCGTCACGAAGAAAGAGCCGTACAGCAGGGAGATCCCGTGGCGCTCGGGTGAGCGCACGCGGTCAGCGCGTCGTGGCGAGGTGCTGGAACTGCTGGTGCCCAAGCTCGACATGCCCGGCTGGGAGTTCGTCAGCGCCCGCGCGACACTGAGCCAGCACTCGCCGACGCTGCGGTTCGAGGGCGACCTCTACCTGGAGACGAACCAGCCGTTGTCGTTGCCGCACCACAGATGCCACTCGTACGCGACGTACGGGCTCGACAGCGAGACGGTCGACCTGCAGTTCAGCTTCCGCACCAACACGCGGGACGTGCGGGCGGTCGAACGCGTCGTGCGCGTCGCGGAACCGGCCGTGCTCCACGTCAGCGCGGACGCCGACGTGGAACTGGACTCGTTCGCGGATCTCTGGGACCTGCACTGGCACCTCGTGCTGGGCCTCGGGCTGAGCGGCGAGGAGATCAGCACGTCGGTGCGGCTCACGACGGATGCCGTGCCGCCCAACCAGTTCACGCGTCGGGTGTGGTCGGCTCTCAAGCCGTGAGGCGTTCCGCGGCCGCGGCGACGCGTTCGTCCGTGGCCGTCAACGCGACCCGCACGTGCTTCGCGCCCGCCGGTCCGTAGAACGTGCCCGGAGCCGCCAGGATGCCGCGATCGGCCAGCCAGGAGATCGTCTCCCAGGCGTCCTCACCGCGCGACGACCACAGGTAGAGCCCCGCCTCGGAGTGCGACACGGTGAACCCTGCCGCCTCCAGCGCGGGCTTGAGCACCTCGCGCCGCGCCAGGTACCTCGACCGCTGCTCCGCCACGTGCCCGTCGTCCTCCAGGGCGGCGCGCATGGCCTCCTGCACCGGCCGGGGCACGATCATGCCCGCGTGCTTGCGCAGCTCCAGCAGGCCCGCGACCAGCTCCGGGTCGCCGGTGACGAACCCGGCCCGGTAGCCCGCCAGTGACGACGTCTTCGACAGCGAGTGCACGGCGAGCACGCCGTCGAAGGAGTCCACGACGGACGGGTGCAGCACCGACACCGGAGACGAGTCCCACGGCAGCGCCAGGTAGCACTCGTCGGACGCCACGACCGCGCCGACCGCGCGGGCGGCGGCGACCGCGTCCCGCAACTGCCCGGCGGACAGGACGCGCCCGGTCGGGTTCGACGGCGAGTTCAGCCACACCAGCTTCGTGCCGGCGGGCGGGAGCTCCCCGTCGGCCAGGCGGACGACCTCGGCCCCCGCCATCAGCGCGCCCACCTCGTAGGTGGGGTACGCGACGGCGGGCACGGCCACGACGTCACCAGGCCCGACCCCGAGCAGGGTGGGCAGCCACGCCACGAGCTCCTTGGAGCCGATCGTGGGCAGCACGGCCGCCTCCGGCAGGCCGACGACCCCGTACCGGCGCTCCACCGCGGCGACGAAGGCCGCCCGCAGCTCAGGAGTGCCGTGGGTGGTCGGGTAACCGGGGATCTCGGCGACCGACGACAACGCTGCCTGGATCACCGCCGGGACCGGGTCGACGGGGGTGCCGACGGACAGGTCGACCACGCCACCGGGGTGCGTGCGCGCCTTGGCGGCGTGGTCGGCCAGCTGGTCCCACGGGAAGTCCGGCAGCGCCGGGCCCCTGCCTGCGATGATCAATGCCCCTCGGTCTGCTGCA
This sequence comes from Lentzea sp. NPDC058436, assembly GCF_042721515.1. NCBI lineage: Bacteria > Bacillati > Actinomycetota > Actinomycetes > Pseudonocardiales > Pseudonocardiaceae > Lentzea > Lentzea sp. NPDC058436. Next base: position 166,285 of record NZ_JBHXLF010000012.1, on the reverse strand, counting down.
CCTCGAGCGCCTTGACGAACGGCGGGTCGTTGCTGACCTTGCCGACCTTCGACGCGCCACCCGGCGAGCCGAGCTCGTCGAAGAAGTCGACGTTCGCCTTGGTGTAGTCCTTCCACTCGTCGGGGACGTCGTCCTCGTAGTAGATGGCTTCCACCGGGCACACCGGTTCGCACGCGCCACAGTCCACACACTCGTCGGGGTGGATGTAGAGCATCCGGTCGCCTTCGTAGATGCAGTCGACGGGGCACTCTTCGATGCACGCCTTGTCGAGCAGATCCACGCACGGCTGGGCGATCACATAAGTCACTGCGCTCTCCAACTTCATCGGTCACACCGCGCAAGCCGGAGAGTACGCGGCACGTTCGAGTATCACCCGGTCAGGCTTGCCTTAGCTGTGCGGTGTGCCACGTCACAACACCTGGTGGGACAGGATGGACGGGTGCACACCGTGGATCATCTTGAGTCTCTCTGCGCGCGAGCATGGCCCGTTCTGGCAGAAGTTCCGCTAGGAGACTGGTTGATGCGCGCGGCCGCCGGATTCACCGGTCGCGCGAACAGCACGGTGACCTGCGGTGATCCCGGCATCCCGATCCCTGACGCGCTGAGGGCCGTCCAGGGGTTCGCCCGTGAGCACAACATCAAACCCACAGCGCACGTGGTCAGGGGCTCTGCCTGCGAGTCCTCGATCGAGGCGGCCGGCTGGCACGTCGACCTGGACCACCCCGGCGGCGCCGAGTCGCTGGTCATGACGGGTCCCCTGGAGAAGTTCGCCGAGGGCGTAGCCGAGAATCTCGATCTTCCCGGATGGTGGGAACTCACGGCCGGATCGGAGGTCTCCACCGCCCAACGGCACGTGCTCGGCAGCGGCGGCAACGTCTGCTTCGCCAGCCTCACCGAAGACGGCGTCGTGATCGCGGCCGTCCGGGGAGCCGTGGTCGAGGACGTGCTGCACGTGGCCCGCCTCGCCGTGCGCCCGTCACACCGCCGCCAGGGCCTCGCCCGCAGGCTCATGGGCGAACTGGCGGGCTGGGGCCTGGAGCACGGCGCCACGACGTGCGTCCTGCAGGTCGCCGAGCACAACACCCCGGCGATCAGGCTGTACGAGGAGCTCGGCTGCACCGAGCACCACCGCTACCGCTACTGGATCCCGGCGGTCTCGTAGAGGCCGGGCCGGTTGGCCGCGTTGCGCGCCATCACGGCGCCCACGGCCACCGCGCCGGGCAGCGCGCCGCCCGCGATCAGCAGCAGCGTGCGCCAGTCCCCGAGCAGGAACTGGCCCTGACCGCCCGGTTCGAGGAACCCGAGCGTGAAGATCGTGAAGAACCACACGACCAGGGGCGCCGCGGCGGCCGAGACCCTGCCGGACAGGCCGGCCGCCCACTGCACGAGCAGCGGCGTGGTCACGACGGCCACGACGATCGTGACCGGGAACGGGATGTCGCCCAGCCGCGGCAGGATCACGCCGTCGAGTCTGAGCGGGAGGAAGAACGTTTCGAGCACGGCGAGCGCTGCTGCCTCCACGCACAGAAGCAGCAACAACAACCCACGCGCGCCAGCGCTCACCCAAGTCCTCCGAACAGATCTGTGGCCGCACCTTCCGGTGAGCCCTTCGCGAGCACGTAGTACTCGCCCCCGACCAGCGGCTGCGCGATGTCGTTCGACAACGCGTACCCGCCGTCCCACACACTGACCTGCGTCGAGTGTGCCCTCAACGCCCGCCGTTTGGCCGTCAGGTGCTCGGAGATGTCGACAACCGTTGTGATCTCTTCATCCGGCGTCACCGGCAGCTCACCGGGCTCGGGCAGCCGGAACGCCTCGGGAACGTTCTCCAGCGCGGCCACACCGGCGTTCGTCGCGTCGCGGGACGTCACGGCGTAGAAGACCCGTTCGACGTCCGAGACCTGGGCGCACGCGGCGACCGTGATCTCGTGCGCGCGGATGTGGTCAGGGTGGCCGTAGCCGCCGAACGCGTCGTAGCTCACCACGACCTGAGGCTTGACCTCGCGCAGGATCTCGACCAGCTGGGCGGTCTGGTCGTCGAGCGCTCCCTGGATGAACGCGCGGGCCTTGGCGTTGGACGGCACGTCGACCATGCCGGAGTCCCGCCACCGGCCGATGCCGCCGAGGAACCTGTGGTCCGTCACACCGAGTGCGGCGCAGGCCGAGCGGAGTTCACCCACGCGGTAGCCACCCAGCTGGTCGGCGGCGTCGGCGGCGAGGTGCGCCAGCGCGGGCGGGATGATCTCGCCCTCTTCGCCCAGCGTGCAGGTGACGACCGTGACGTGCGCGCCGGCGGAGGCGTAGCGCGCGATGGTGCCGCCGGTCCAGAGACTCTCGTCGTCCGGGTGGGCGTGCACGAAGAGCAACCGTGGTGGGGCAGTCAGCGTCACCGGAAAAGAGTAAAGGCCGCCCTCATCAGCTGATAAAGGCGGCCTTTGCTAAAGATCCGAACATCGCGGTGCGAACGTCACACCACCGAACGTTCCTCCGCGAAGTGGCACGCGGAGAGCGTTCCCTCCGGCCCACCACGCCGTTCCAGCTTCGGTTCCTCGGTCGCGCAGATGTCCTGCGCCTTCCAGCACCGCGTGCGGAACCGGCACCCCGACGGGGGGTTGACCGGCGACGGCACGTCACCCGTCAGCACGATCCGCTGGCGCTGGCGCTCCGCCTTCGGGTCCGGCATCGGCACGGCGGACAGCAGCGCCTGCGTGTACGGGTGCATCGGCTTGGCGTAGATCGCCTCGCGCTCGCCCATCTCGATGATCTTGCCGAGGTACATGACCGCGACCCGGTCCGAGATGTGCCGCACCACCGAGAGGTCGTGCGCGACGAACAGGTACGCGAGCCCGAGCCGTTCCTGCAGCTCCTCCAACAGGTTCACGACACCGGCCTGCACCGAGACGTCCAAAGCGGACACCGGCTCGTCCAGCACCAGGAACCGCGGGTTCAGCGCGAGTGCGCGGGCGATGCCGATGCGCTGGCGCTGGCCGCCGGAGAACTCGTGCGCGTAGCGGTTGCGGTGCTCGGGGTTGAGGCCCACGAGCTCCATCAGCTCGTTGACCCGCCGCTGCACGCCGCCTTCGACGCCGTGGATCACCAGGGGTTCCGCGATGATGTCGTTGACCTGCCACTTGGGGTTCAGCGACGCGTACGGGTCCTGGAAGACGATCTGGATGTCCTTGCGCAGGGGACGCAGCTGCTTGTTGCTCATGGACGTGAGCTCGCGGCCCTCGAACTTCACCGAGCCCGAGGTCGGCTTGTGCAGCTGCAGGATCGCGCGTCCGGTCGTGGACTTGCCGCAGCCCGACTCGCCGACGAGGCCGAGCGTCTCACCGGGGTGCAGCGTGAACGACACGCCGGACACGGCCTGCACCGTGCCGATGTTGCGCGGGATGATCCCCTTGCCGCGCACGGGGAACTCCTTGACGAGGTCGGTGACCTCCAGCAGCGGAGCGGTCACTTCGCCTCCTCATCAGAAACCAGGGTGCCGTGCACGGCGGTCACTTCGAGCGACTCGTCGGGGTTGGCCGCGGCGAACGCGGCCGGGTTCTCGACCGTGCCGATCTCGTCGTGCAGGAACAGCCGTTGCGGCGTCTCGATCGTCGCCAGGTGCTCCCAGCGGTGGCACCGGGTGCGGTGGTTCGACGCGCCGGCCTCCTCCAGCTCCGGCTCCCACTCGTGGCACACGTCGGTGACGAGCGGGCAGCGCGGCGAGAACGAGCAGCCGGTCGGCAGGTTCACCAGGGACGGCGGGGCGCCCTTGATCGGGGTGAGCCGCTTGCCCAGCGTGGACGGGTTGGGCACCGAGCCCAGGAGTCCCACGGTGTAGGGCATCCGCGGCCGTTCGAAGACGTCGTCGACCGGGCCCGACTCGACCACGGTGCCGCCGTACATCACCTGCACGCGGTTGACCATGCCCGCGACCACGCCGAGGTCGTGCGTGATCATGATGATCGCCGCGTCGGTCTCGGACTGCAGGCGCAGCATGGTGTCGAGGATCTGCGCCTGCACCGTCACGTCGAGCGCGGTGGTCGGCTCGTCGGCGATGATCACGCTGGGGTCGTTGATGATCGCCATCGCGATCACCACGCGCTGCCGCATGCCGCCGGAGAACTCGTGCGGGTACTGCGACGCGCGCTTGTCCGGCTGTGGGATGCCGACCAGTTCCAGTGCCTCGACCGCCTTGGCCCACGCCGCCTTCTTGGAGACGTCGTGGTGCGCGCGGTAGGTCTCGGCGAGCTGCCACCCCACGGTGTAGACGGGGTTCAGCGACGTCATCGGGTCCTGGAAGATCATCGCGATGTGCTTGCTGCGGAACGGCTGCATCTGCTTGTAGCTGCGGCCGTTCAGCTCCTCACCGCGGTAGCGGATCGAGCCCTCGATGACGGCGTTCTTGGGCAGCAGGCCCATGATCGCCATGGACGACACGGACTTGCCGGAGCCCGACTCGCCGACGATGCCGAGCACGTCGCCCGAGTTGAGGTCGAACGAGACGTTGCGCACGGCACGGACGTCGCCGTCGTCGGTCGGGAAGGTGACCGACAGGTCCTTGACCGAGAGCAGCGGTGCGGTGGTGTTGGAGGGCAGGAAGTCCTCCGACAGTTCGGAAACGGAAGTCATCAGGCACGCACCTTCGTCTGCCTCGGGTCGAACGCGTCGCGCAGGCCGTCACCGATGAAGTTGACGGCGAGGGAGAGCGACACGAGCACGATGAACGGACCCCAGAACAGCCACGGGCGGTTCATGAACTGCCCGTAGTTCTCCAGCACGATCACGCCGAGCGAGGTGTCCGGGGGCTGGACGCCCAGTCCCAGGAACGACAGCGCGGCCTCGGTGAGGACCGCGGCCGCGATCGCCAGCGTGGCGTTGACCGTGATGCTGCCGATCATGTTCGGCACGAGGTGCTTGAAGATGATGCGCGGGGTGGAGGCGCCACAGGCACGCGCGGCCTCGACGAACTCCCGTTGTGCCAGGGAAAGCGTCTCACCGCGCGTGATGCGGGCGATCTGCATCCACGCGAACGCGGCGAGCACCAGCGCGACGACGTACCAGCTGCCGGAGAACCCCTTGACGACGATCGCGGCGACCGCGATCTGAGGGATGATCAGCAGCAGGTCGACGAGACGCATCAGCGCGGTGTCCACGAACCCGCGCAGGTATCCCGCCAGTGCACCGAACGTCACGCCGACCGCGGTGGCCAGCGCGGCCACGATCAACGCGATCTGCAGCGAGTAACCGGTGCCGCGCATGAGCAGCGCGAGCATGTCCTTGCCGACCTGGGTGGTGCCGAGCGGGTGGGTGCCGCTCATCGGCTGGTAGGACTTGCTCGTCACGTCCTCGAAGTCGTAGGTCCAGATGAACGGGCCCACGAACGCGAACAGGACGAGGAAGACGAAGACGCCGAGGCTCACCATCGCGAGCCGGTGGCGCAGGAAGCGACGCAGGACCAGCTGGCCCTGCGTGCGGGTCTTGGAGGCGTCGAACTCGTGCGAGTCTGACTGGGGTGCGCTGTTGACCACGCCGCCCTCGGACGCCAAGTTGATGTTAGCCAAGGCGAATCCTAGGGTCGAGGACGCCGTAGACGACGTCGGCGATGAGGTTGAACAGCACGATGAGGGTCGCGGTGACCGCGAGCCAGCCCATCAGCATCGGCGGGTCGAACTGCCGCACCGAGTTGACGAGCAACGTGCCCATGCCGGCCCAGCCGAACACGGTCTCGGTGATGATCGCGCCGGACAGCACGGCACCGAAGTTCAGCGAGAACAGCGTGGCGACGGGGATGAGGGCGTTGCGGAACGCGTGGCGGAAGATCACCCGGCCCTGCGAGATGCCCTTGGCCCGCGCGGTGCGCACGAAGTCCGAGTGCAGGATCTCCAGCATCGACGCGCGTTCGAACCGGCTGTAGGCGGCGAAGCTGATCAGCATCAGCGCGACCGTCGGCAGCAGGAACGTGCCGGTGTACTTGAAGATCACCTCTCCGAAGCTGCCGCTGAAGCCACCCGGTCTCGGACCGGCGGTGGTGAGCCAGCGGTCCAGCCCCATCGACTCCAGGACGTTGTTGAACTGGATGCCGTAGTTCTTCACGATGACCGCGACGCAGAAGATCGGCATCGAGAACATGAGGAACGCGGTGCTGGTGGCGAGGTAGTCGAAGATCGAGTACTGGCGCACGGCGGCGAGCACGCCGACCGAGACACCCAGTGTGAGGGCGAGGAGTTCGGCACCGATGACGAGCCGTCCGGTGGTCCACAGCGCGTCGGTGACGGCGGGGTAGACGGCGGTCTTGGCCTGGCCGAGGGCGATGCTCTGGCCCCAGTCACCGGACACGAAGTCGGTGAGCCAGTTCCAGTAGCGGACGACGACGGGCTGGTCGAGGCCGAGGGAGACCTCGGCGGCCTTGATGTCGGCTTCGGTGACACCGGGCCGGAATCGCATCTCCGCCAAGGGGTTGCCGGCGGTGGCGACGAGGACGTAACAGGCGAAGCTGCCGATCAGCAGGATGGGTACCGAGATCAGCAGGCGCCGGATGATGTAGCGGATCACGACGAGCTCCCTAGGGGGCAACCCGCTCGGGCGGGGCCGGACTCGTGGTCCGGCCCCGCCCGCTCAGGCGTTGCGCACTTCAGCTATGGCGATTACTTGGTCTGCCACTCGTTGGCGTTCCACAGCGCGCCGTAGTAGCTCTGGAAGTACACCCGGTCCAGACCCTTGAAGGCCCACATGTTCGGCATCTGGAACAGCGGCAGCGAACCGTAGGAGTTCGCCAGCGCCGCGTCCGCCTCGGACCAGAACTTCAGCGAGTCCGCGATCGCGGTCTGCGACACGGCCTTCTTCATGGCCTCGTCGGCCGCCGGGACCGTCAGGTTCTGCCAGTTCTGGCCACCACCGGTCTCGTAGATCGACTTCTTGCCGCCCTTGAACGGCGAGCCGGACCACGCGAACAGCGCGACGTCGTAGTCACCAGCGGAGACGCGCTCGTCGAGGAAGTTCGGGTCGGTGTCGTCCTTGATCTCGATGCCGGCTTCCTTGCACTGGCCCTGGATCAGCTCGACGGTCTGCTTGCGGCGCGGGATGTCGGTGTGGCTGATGCGGAAGGAGGCACGCGTGCCGCCCTTCGCGAACACACCGTCGGCACCCTGGGCCCAGCCGGCGTCGGTCAGGATCTTCTTGGCCTCGGTCGCGTCGCCCTTGGCCTTGTCGCCGTAGACGTCCTTGTAGCCCTCGTCCTTCGGGAAGAAGATCAGGCTGCCCATCGGCTTGGCGTCGGCCTGCACCTCGGTGATGAGCTTGTCGATGATGTCCTGGCGCTTGATGCACATGAAGAAGGCCTTGCGGATCTCTTCGTTGGCCAGCACCGGGTTCTTGAACTGGATGTCCAGGTGCTCGAACGACAGGCCGGGGCCCGCGCCGAACGTGACGCCCTGGGCGTTGAGGCCCTTGAGCTTGGTGGCCGCGTTCGCGTCCGGCTGGGCGAAGGAGTTGACGGCGAGCTCACCGTTCTCCAGCGCCTGCGCCTGCGCGACGGGGTCCGGGATCGCCTTGAGGATGATCTTGGCGGGACCACCGGCCTTGCCGGCCCACTTGGGGTTGCGCTCCAGCGTCACCGACTGGTTGGGCTCGAAGCCGGTCAGCACGTAGGAACCCGCGCCGGGCATGAGGTCCTTGGTGAAGCCGTTCCACTTCTCGTTCCAGAAGTCAGCGGCCTTCTGGATCTCGGCGGGGTCGCTGCCCTTGTTGAGCTTGGTGATGTCCGCGACGCCGGCGTTCTTCTCGAGGATGTGCGCCGGGAGGACGTCGTTGTTGAACATGTCCTCGTAGTCCGGGTACGGGTCCGAGAACGTGCCGACGAACGTCTGGTCGTCCTTGCACTCACCGGTCATCAGGTCGTACCCGGTGGTACCGGCCGGCTTGAAGAACTTGCTGCCGTCGGCCTTCTTGGACGAGTTGCTCTGCGTGAACCACGCCATGTAGAAGTCGTCGCAGTCCCAGGCCTCGCCGTCGGACCAGCTGACGCCCTTCTTCAGCTTCCACGTGACGACCTGCGGAGACTTCGAGGTGACCTCGATCGAATCCATGACGTCCTTGTTCAGGATGACCTTGTTGTTGCCGTTCAGCAGGTGCGCACCAGGCTGCACGAGCGTCAACGCGAACGTGTTGTAGGACTGGTTGGCGTCCTCGGTCGCGTTGTTGTACGAGGTGAACGGCTTGTCGGTCGAAACGACGACCTGGTCGCTCTGCTTCGTATCCGGTGCGGTGTAGCCGTCCGCGGACTCACCGCGGGCGGTCGCCATCTCCGCGACGGTGGCGTCTCCACCGTCGGCGTCGCTCGTTCCGCCGCCACCACCGCAGGCACCCAGCACGAGAGACGCGCTGGCGACCAGCGCGATCGCCGGAAGTGCTTTGGTTCTCCTCATCGACACGTGCCCTCCTAGCACTGGGCGGCCGTGGCCAGGTCGGCATGCACGCCCATAACCGAGATGTGCCATACGCGCCCCGAACCGGCACATCGTGGGCAGCACCGTAAGAACCCGCTGAGGTAGTGGTCACTACCTGGGAGGGGGATCGTGACCCAATGGAAACAGGTTGTTGCGCGGCGCAATGGCCCGATTACCGGGCGAAAGCGTTCGTTGACCGGGCGACTGGAATTCTGTCAACGAAAACGGCCGAACGTAGCAACGCGGAAAGGGCGCGCGCAACGCAATTTCAGGCGCCGGCTACTTGTCGAGCCGCCGCCATTCGGGCGCACCGCTGAGCACGCCCGCCAGGGGTGCCCCGGTGTCGACTCCTGAAACCGTCGGGAGCACACCGAGCAGGTCGACGATCTGGAAGAGCGGCACCGACACGGCCTGAGCCGCGATCAACGGCTCGACGCGGGCCAGCACGTCCGACAGGAGCACCTTGCCGTTGAGCGCGGCGTCGATGTCGGCCTGGATCACCGGGTCGCAGAAGCCCGCCGGGTTCTGCGGGCCGGGCGTCGCCCCGTCCGGAGCGTCACCGGTGCAGCCGAACTCGCTCGCGAGGGCCGCCGCCGAGTCGCCCGCGTCGACCCGCGGCACGACCGCGATGTCCACGTCGGACTCGGTGAGCTGCTTGCTGAAGAGCTCCTCGGCGTTCGGGGTGACGACCTCGGAGTCGATCCCGCGCTCGGCGAGCTGGGCCTTGATGCGGTTCGCGATGCCGGCGTACGGCTCGGTCTTCTCCGGCGCGGCGATCCTCAGCTTCAGCGCCTTGCCGGCCTTCTGCCACTCCGCGCCGGTCTTCGCGTACCCGGCCTCGGTCAGCAGCTGCTCGCTCGCCGCCACGTCGAGCGTGTTCGCGGTGATGGACTTCGCGTACCCGGCTCGGCTCGGCGGCACCACGTACGAGTCGGCGCGGAACGGGGCGCTGGGCCCGCTCTGCGTCCCGAACGCGATGAGCGCCTCCCGGTCGAGAGCGGCCACGATCGCCTTGCGCGTCTTCACGTCCTTGAGCTGCTCGCTCGCGGGCCGCAGCAGCACCTGCACGACCTCGTTGCGCGGCACCGGCTTCGTGGTGACGTCCTTGATCTCCTTGAACAGGTTCACGTCCGAGGCGTCGGCGCGCAGCAACGCGGCCTGGTTGTCGCCTTTGGACAGTGACTCGGCCATCGCGCTGTGCGTGGACCTGCGGATGACGACCCGGTCGAGCGTGGTCGGCGTCTCCCAGTACCGGTCGCTGCGCTCCAGCACGACCTCGCCGCGCGGCTCGTCCAGGCTGCGCATCTGGAAGGGGCCCGCGGTGGCGGGGAACCCGGTGGCGAGCACGTTCGACCACGTGCCGGGCGCGTCCTTGAGCAGGTGCGCGGGCAACAGGTTCGCGAAGAGCGACCGCCAGCCGGGGAACGGCTTGCCGAAGGCGACCTCGACGACCTTGCCGCCCTCGCGCGCGCTGATGTTGTTGATGAGCCTGTAACCCGCCGGATCCACCACTCCCGGCTCTGCCCTCATACGCTGCCAGAGGTAGTAGAAGTCCTCGGCGGCGATGGGAGCGCTGTCCGACCAGCTGGCGTCCTTGCGGATCGTGTAGGTGACGGTGAACGGTTCGGCCTTCGTGACCTTGGCGCTCACCACGAGGTTGCGGTCGAGCTGCGGCGCGCCGTCGTTGCCCGGCCGGAACACGCTCGGCAGCAGCAGCGAGCTGAGCGCCGTCGTGATGGGGCTCTGGGCCGCGAGGGCGTGCGGGTTGTAGCCGCCCGCCACGTCGTCCACGCCGACCACGATCTCGGTGACCTTGGGTCCCGTGGTGGTGATGACGGGAGCCTCGGACGCCGGCACGAGAGGCGGAGGAGGCGCGTTCGTGCACGCCGCCGCAGCGCCGCACAGCACAGCAGCGACTAGAACTCCCCCAAGTCGCCTCATGGTCCTCACATTGCCAGAAGAGTGGTGGTGGCGTTCGGGCAACCCAGGTTTTGTCACCCGCGCCACTACGGGTGACGTGTGGCGGCGGCGCCGGGTTGCTCACCCGGTGGGTAGTACGGCTCACCTGGACAGGTGGTTCGCTGCCGGAGTCGGCTGGTTTCCCCGCTTCGAAACGCCGTGAGCGGGTACCGGAGGGCTGTGCACCCCGGACACGACGGAGGGCGGCCAGGCCATCGGCCCGGCCGCCCTCGTCAGGCGTTCAGATCAGCGTCAGCCGCGCGCCTTGAGACGCGAGCGCTCGCGGCCGCGCAGGTTGGCGTCCAGCGTGACCTTGCGGACGCGGATGACCTCAGGGGCCACCTCCACGCACTCGTCGGACGCGCAGAACTCCAGCGCCTCCTCCAGCGAGAGCTTGCGGGGACGCGCCAGGGTCTCCATCACGTCGGCCGTGGAGGAGCGCATGTTCGTGAGCTTCTTCTCGCGCGTGATGTTGACGTCGAGGTCCTCGGCGCGCGGGTTCTCACCCACGACCATGCCCTCGTACGCGTCGGCACCCGGCTCGACGAAGAACGTGCCGCGGTCGGCCAGCTGGATCATCGCGTAGGCGGTGATGGAGCCGGTGCGGTCGGCGACCAGGGAGCCGTTGTGGCGGGTGCGGATCTCGCCCGCCCACGGCGCGTAGCCCTCGGACACGGCGTTCGCGATGCCGGTGCCGCGGGTCTCGGTGAGGAACTCGGTGCGGAAGCCGATCAGGCCGCGCGACGGGACCACGTAGTCGAGCTTGATGCGGCCCGTGCCGTGGCCCGACATGTTCTCCATGCGGCCCTTGCGGTTCGCCAGCAGCTGCGTGACGGCGCCGAGGTGCTCCTCGGGGCAGTCGACGGACAGGCGCTCGAACGGCTCGTGGATCTTGCCGTCGACGGTGTGCGTGACCACCTGGGGCTTGCCCACGGTCAGCTCGAAGCCCTCGCGGCGCATCTGCTCGACCAGGATGGCCAGCGCCAGCTCACCGCGGCCCTGCACCTCCCAGGTGTCCGGGCGCTCGGTCGGCAGGACCTTCACCGACACGTTGCCGACGAGCTCGGCGTCGAGACGGGCCTTGAGGACGCGGGCGGTGAGCTTGGTGCCACCGTTGCGACCGGCCAGCGGCGAGGTGTTCACACCGACGGTCATCGAGATGGCCGGCTGGTCGACCGTGATCCGGGGCAGCGCCTCGGGGGTCTCGGCGTCGGCCAGCGTGTCACCGATGGTGATGTCCGCGATGCCGGCGATGGCGACCAGGTCGCCCGCACGGGCGAACTCGGCCGGGATGCGGTCGAGGGCCTCGGTGATGAGGAGCTCGGTGATGCGGACCTTCTGCGGCTCGCCGTCCTCGCGGCACCACGCCACGGTCTCGCCCTTGCGCAGCGTGCCGCGGTGGATGCGGCACAGCGCGATGCGGCCGAGGAAGGTGGAGGCGTCGAGGTTGGTGACGAGCGCCTGCAGCGGCCCGTCGACGTCGACGTGCGGAGCCGGGATGTGGTCGAGCAGCACCTGGAACAGCGTGTCCAGGTTCTCCTCGTCCGGCAGGCCGCCGTCCTCGGGCTGCGTCAGCGACGCACGACCGGCACGCGCGGACGCGTAGACGACCGGCAGGTCCAGCACCGACTCGTCGGCGCCGACCTCGGTCGCGAGGTCGAGCAGCAGGTCGTGGGCCTCGTCGACGACCTCGGAGATCCGGGCGTCGGGACGGTCGACCTTGTTGACCAGCAGGATCACCGGCAGGCCGGCGGCGAGGGTCTTGCGGAGCACGAAGCGCGTCTGGGGCAGCGGGCCCTCCGACGCGTCGACGAGCAGGACGACACCGTCGACCATGGACAGGGCACGCTCGACCTCACCACCGAAGTCGGCGTGGCCGGGGGTGTCGACAACGTTGATGATCACGTCGCCGTCCGGCGTGTGCCGACGCACAGCCGTGTTCTTGGCGAGGATCGTGATGCCCTTCTCGCGCTCGAGCTCGCCCGAGTCCATGACCCGGTCGACGAGCTCGGCACGCGCGGAGAAGGCACCGGACTGGCGCAGCATGGCGTCGACCAGGGTGGTCTTACCGTGGTCGACGTGCGCGACGATCGCGACGTTTCGCAGGTCAGTGCGCGTCTGAAGGGCAGACGCGGTGGCCGTGGGCACGCAGAACTCCTAGAGCTTCGAAGGCGTTGGAGGGGCTCGCGCCGGACACTTCGATGCGCAGGGCCGTTGCTGATACTACCGGCTGCGTCGCCATTACCACACAAGAGTGCCAGTGAAGTGAGCCTCACCTACTCTAGCGATACGTGTCGGAGTGGAGTTCAACCAGTGGGTAAAAAGCTCAAGAAGAAGTGCTGCCGCTCGAAGCCCCAGTGCAAGCGCTGCCCGGTCCCGTACCTGCTCAAGGAACGTGACAAGGCCCGCAAGAAGGCCGCCAAGAAGGCGGAGAAGGCGGCCAAGAAGGCCCTCAAGAAGGCCGCTTGAGACCCGCCGGGGCAGGGGCGTACCTGGACACGGCTTTAGGCCTTCTCCAGCGTCACTCGATCGAAAGCGCGGGGGCCGACTGGCCCGCACTACGTGCCGAAGCTCACGCCGCCGCTGCCTCCGCGCACGCCCCGGAGGACACCTACGACGCGATCCGGGGTGCGATCGCCGCCCTCGGCAACCCGCACACCCACCTGATCACGGCCGAACGCGCGGCCTCACCGCGGCGCCACGCCATGCCGACCGGTCGGTTGATCGACGGAACCGGATGGTTGGTCCTGCCCCCGACGCACTCGCGCCACGGGCGCGCGTACGTCACGGCGGGCCTGAGGGCGCTGAGAGACCTGATCGCGAAACGACCGACCGGTTGGGTGGTCGACGTGCGCGGCAACGGCGGCGGCGACATGCACCCGATGCTCACCGTGGTCGCCCCGCTGCTCGGGGAGGGCGAACGGGGCAGGTTCGTCGGCCCGCACGGCTCCACGGGCTGGGGTGTCCGCCGCCGCCACGTCTACAACGGAGCGCGGACGGCGTTCTGGTGGCGCAGGGTCCCGGCCGCCAGGACCGAGCCGGTGGCGGTGCTCGTCGACGGCCGCACCGCGAGCTCCGGCGAGGCGGTGCTGATCTCGTTCCTCGGCGGCCCGGACGTCCGCACCTTCGGTGAGCCCACCGCCGGGTACGCGACGGCGAACCAGGCGTTCCCGCTCCCCGACGGCGCACGGCTCGCGATCACGACGGCGCTCATGGCCGACCGGACCGGCCGGACGTACGGCAACGCCCCGGTCGTCCCGCAGGCGGTCGTCGACGGCGACGCGCTCACAGCGGCGATCGAGTGGCTGGCCGGACGGGGCTAGTGCGCGTCCCGGAAGGTCGTCTGGCTGCAATGGCGGCCGAAGGCCCGCGCCTGCCAGCGGACGAACCTCGGGGACACGCGCTAGTGCTGGAGCACGGCCTCGTTCAGCTTCGAGAGCTCGGGCGCCGTCCGCGTCGCCTCGAACTCGCAGACCTCGTACTTGACGAGCTTCTGCACGGCCCACGGGTCCGTGGCGAGCAGCGCGTCGAGCTTGCCCCGGGGCATGGGGCGCGTGATGATCACGCCGCCCGTCCTCGGCACCTGACGCCCCGAAGCGAGGAACAGGCCTCGCTCGTACTGCTTCTCGACCCACTCGCGGTGGTCGGGGAGGGCGTAGTCGATCTGTTCCAGCGGCGCGACGTACTTGAGCAGCACGATGAACATGCTTTGACGGTAGCCCTATACTGACGATCGTGCGCATCCTCAACGCCTTCTGGCAGGCCGCTTTCAGGCGGCCGGAGTAGCAGCGCGCAGACACCACTGACGCGAACACCTGGGCCGCCCCGACGGGCGGCTTTTTTGATGCGTTCCGGACGGGCGGTCCCCCACCGAGAGGACCGATCATGATCCGGCTTTCCGCCATCACGCCGTCCGGCCAGGTGCACCTGGGCAACTACCTGGGGGCGCTGCGCACGTGGGCGAAAGAAGGCACCCACGAGGACGTGTACTTCATCAGCGACCTGCACGCGATGACGTCGTCGCACAACCCGCAACGGCTGCGATCGATGACGCGCGAGCAGCTCGCGGTGCTCGTCGCGTCCGGCATCGACCCGGCCAGCGTGTGCGTGCAGAGCGACCTCATCCGCGAGCTGGGGGCGCTCAACTGGGTCCTGGAGTGCACCTGCACCTACGGGGAGGCGGCGCGGATGATCCAGTTCAAGGAGAAGTCGCTCGGGCGCGAGTCGGTGCGGCTGAGCCTGCTCACCTACCCGGTGCTGATGGCGGCGGACATCCTGTTGCAGGGCACGGCTGAGGTGCCGGTCGGCGAGGACCAGCTGCAGCACGTCGAGCTGGCCCGTGCGCTCGCGCGGCGCTTCAACCACGCGTACGGGGACGCGTTCATCGTGCCGACCGCCGTGGTGCCGAAGGTCGGCGCGCGCATCAAGGACCTGTCGGACCCCGGTCGCAAGATGGACAAGTCGGCGCAGAACTCGGCGGGGGTCGTGTTCGTGCTCGACGAGCCGGACCTGGTGCGGCGCAAGGTCCGCAGGGCCGTGTCGTCGACCGAGGGCATCGCGAACCTGACCGAGATCCTCGCCTCGTGCACCGGCAAGGAGCCAGAGGACCACACGAGCAGGTTCGCCGAGCTCAAGGACGTCGTGGCCGAGGCGATCATCGAGGAGCTGCGGCCCGTGCGCGACCGCACGCTGGAACTGCTCGCCGACCCCGCGGAGCTCGACCGGATCCGCCAGGCCGGTGCCGAACGGGCCCAGGAACGCGCCCAGCACCGGCTGAACGCGGCCCTGCGCCTGTCCGGGCTCAGTTGAACAGCTCCTGAAGGGCAGGCACCAGCACCCGGTCGGCCGGCAGCCAGTCCACGCCGGGCAGCTCGCCGGCGGTGAGCCACCGGACAGCGTTGTGCTCCAACGCTTCCGGCTCACCGCCGGCGAGTTCCGCGGCGAAGATCCGCAGCACCAGATCGCGCTTCAACGGCACGTCGGGACCGACCTGCGGGCCGACGACGACGGAGACACCCAGCTCCTCCACGCACTCGCGCACCAGCGCGTCCTCGGGCTTCTCGCCGGGCTCGACCCGCCCGCCGGGCAGTTCCCACTGCCCCGCATGGCTTTCCGGGTACGAACGCTGCTGCGCGAGCAACCGTCCATCCCGGACGACCGCCGCGCCGACCACCACACGCGCCCCTGCCAGCTCCGCACAGCGACGGGACAGCAGCGCCGAGCGCTTCTGCAGCACCCGCAACGCCGTCCCGCGCGCGACCGTCACGTCCGCGACCCGCCCGACGACCCCGCGCACGGACGTCCACGAGACCCGGTCGATCACCATCGTCCCGGCACCGGTGACCACGAGATCCGTGTGCAGCTCCAGGAAACCGCCCGCGGCGGACACACCGGACAGGTCGGCACGCGTCACCCGCAGCCGGACCCCGAACGGCCCGGTGAGCTCATCTCCCAGGCACAGCAACGGACCGGCGACCGTGACACCGAACCCCGTGATCAGCGACGTGTCCAACAGGGCACCCGCGACCACCGAAACAGGCGCGTCGACCAGTGCCGACGCTCGCAACTCTGGCACCGGAGCTTGCTACCAGGACGGCCAGCGGATCTCCAAACGCGCACCACCGGCGGGCGACTCCGCGGCCCGCACGGACCCGCCGCGGCGCTGCACGAGGTGCGAGACGAGCGCGAGCCCCAGCCCGAACCCGCCGGACCGGCGGCCGCGGTCCTCCTCCACCCGGTAGAACCGGTCGAACACCTTGGTCCGGTGTTCCGCCGGGATCCCGTGGCCGTCGTCGTCCACGATCAGCCGCACGTCCCGCCCCACCGGCACCAGCGTCAGCGTGATCGTCGAGTACGCGTACCGGGCGGCGTTGCGCAGCAGGTTGTCCAGCACCAGCTCGACCTCGGACCGCGCGGCCGACACCAGGCACGCCGACGGCGGCGCGTTCAGCCGCACCAGCAGCTCCGCGTCGAGCCGCGAGATCGCCGCCTCCGCCTCCAGCACCAGGTCCACGGCCTCGGCGCGCGGCGGTCGCCCGGTGTCCGCCCGCGCCAGGATCAGCAACGACTCCACCAGCGCGCTGAGCCGGATCGACTCCTCGACCACCGACTCCAGCACCTCGATGGAGAAGTCGGGGTCCGGGTGCGCCACCGCGACCTCGGCCTGCGCGCGCACCGACGCGACCGGCGACCGCAGCTCGTGCGCCGCGTCCCCCGTGAAGCGCCGCAACCGGTCCGAGGCCTCGTCGCGCCGGGTCAGCAACGCGTTCAACGCCTCGGCCAACGCCTGCAGCTCGTCGCGCGCGAGCGGCACCGGCAGCCGTTCGCCGTGCGGCAGCTCCCCCGCCGCCATCCGCATCCGTTCGACGGGCCGCAACGACGAGCGCACCGACAGCCAGGTCGCGATCCCCACCAGCCCGGCCACCAGCACCGCCGCGACGGCCAGCCAGCGCGTGCCCAGCGTGTTGGCCTTCCCGTACCCGAGCAACGTGCTCGCGTAGACCTCGATCCTGGGCGTCCCGTCGCCGGAGAACACCACCTGCCCGCGGAACCTGAGCGCGGACTCCCCCTCCAGCCGCAGCACCGGTTCCCCTGACCTCAACGCCCGGATGTCCTGCGCCGTCAGGGGAAGCGGCGGCCCCCCGTCCACGGGCACCCCGGCCACGTCCAGCAGGCGCGGCTCCGACTTGGCGAGCTCCTGGTCCACCGCCGTGATCTGGATCAGCCCGATCAACGCCGGCGCGAGGCCTGTGAAAGCCAGCAGGCACAGCAACGCCACCCCGGTGGCCACCACGGTGATGCGGAAGCGCAGTGTGCGCCGCAACCACCAGCGGCGAGGGTTCACCTGTTCCCCAGCGCGCTGTCGAGGTCCGGAGTGGACGCGATGTACCCGTGCCCGCGAATGGTCCGCACGACCTCGCCCGCCCCGACGGCCTCCAGCTTGCGCCGCAGGTACCCGACGTAGACCTCGACGGCGTTGCGGGTGGCGGCCTGCTCGTCCCCCCAGACGGTCCGCAGCAGCTCGTCCTTCGTCACCACGGACCCGGCGCGCGACGCCAGCACGTCGAGCACCGCGTACTCGCGCGGCGACAGCGACACGTCCTGCCCGCCCCAGCTGACCTCGCGCAGCCCGCGGTCGATCACCAGGTGCCCGAGCGTCAGCTTCCGGCGCGCCCCGCCCCCGCGCCTGAGCAACGCCCTGACCTGCGCGACCAGCACCACGAAGCTGAACGGCTTGACGAGGTACCCGTCGGCGCCGAGGTCGAGGCCGTCGGCCTGGTCGATCTCCCCGTCCTTGGCCGACACCATCAGCACGGGCGTGCGCACGCCGTCGGCCCGCATGCGCTGCAGCACCCGGTACCCGGACAGGCCGGGCAGCATGATGTCGAGCAGCACCACGTCGAACGCCCCCGTCAACGCGACCCGCAGCGCCGTGGGCCCGTCGGAGGCCGTGACGACCTCCATGCCCTCGGCCGACAGGCCGCGCTCCAACGCCCGGCGCACGCCGACTTCGTCGTCCACGACCAGCACTCGAGGCTTCACACCGCACAGCATGCCGCCCACGGCTCTCAGCTGCCCGCAAGATCTCAGCCGACTCTCAGAAAACAGCGTGCCGCGGGCGGGAAACCGCAGGTCGGAGTAGTCTCAGCTCCATCTCAGCAACCCACCACCAAGCTATGGGTACAAGCCCTTGGAGGAGGGGAACCACTGATGAACAAGCGAAAGGTGACCCTGGCCGCCGCGGCGGCCGGTGTGATCACCGGAGCGGCAGGCCTGAGCCTGCTCGCGATGCCGGCGGGTGCGGGCCAGCCGCCCACGCTGCCGGACGTCTCCCCGGAGTCGCTCGTCGAGCAGGTCCTGACGAGCAAGCCCGGAGCGTTCGGCGGCACCGTGCAGGTCGACAACAAGCTCGGCCTGCCGTCGATCGCGGAGATCCCGCAGCTCGCCGACGGCAAGCACAGCGCGCGGATCTGGACGGACGGCAACGGCAAGTTCCGCGCCGCACTGCCGAACGGCCAGTCCGAGCAGACCATCGTGAACGACGGCACGACCACGTGGTCGTGGAACTCCGCGGACAACGAGGTCACGAAGGCCGAGCACAAGGCCGACGAGCCGAAGCCGGCCGACGAGAAGGCGAAGTCGGTCGACCCGGCCGAGGCGGCCAAGCAGGTCGTCGGCCTGACCAAGGAGTTCAGCGACATCAGCGTCGACGGCACCGCGCGGGTCGCGAACCGTGCCGCCTACGAGCTCGTGCTGACCCCGAAGGCCAGCGAGAAGACGCTGATCCGCGAGGTGCGGATCGCCGTCGACTCGGAGCTGAAGATGCCGCTGCGCGTCGCCGTCCTGACCAACGGCACGGCGGAGCCCGCGGGCACCGTCGGGTTCACCGAGATCAACGTCGGCCCGCAGGACTCGAAGCTGTTCGAGTTCACGCCGCCGGCCAACGCCAAGGTGACCACGCCGGAGGCCAAGGAGGAGAAGGGTCGCGACCGCAAGCCCGAGCTGGGTCTTGAGCAGGCCCTGCAGGGCAAGGACCCGCAGATCTTCGGCACGGGCTGGGACACGGTCGTCGGCGCGAGGATTCCCGCCCAGGCCATGACGCAGGTTCCGGCCGAGGCGCAGGGTCTGGTCGACAGGTTCACCAAGAAGGTGAGCGGCTCCTGGGGTAGTGGCCAGCTGTTCAACACGAAGGTCGCCACGATCCTGATCGCGGACGACGGCCGTGTGGTCGCGGGTGCCGTTCCGGAGCAGGTCCTGTTCGACACGATCGGACAGGTGAAGTGACCACCTCGACCAGCGCGCCGGTGACAGCGCCTTCGAAGACCGCTGTCGCCGCGCGGACCAAGGGACTGCGCAAGGAGTACGGGAGCACGGTCGCCGTCGACCGCGTCGACCTCGAGCTGCCGGAAGGTGCCGTGCTCGGCATGCTGGGCCCCAACGGGTCCGGCAAGACGACCACGATCCGGATGCTGCTCGGGCTGGTCCGCCCCACGCAGGGGGAGATCGAACTGCTCGGAAGGCCGCTGCCTGAGGGAGCCGAGCAGGCGCTGCCCCACGTGGGCGCGCTGGTCGAGGGTCCGGGGTTCCACCCGTTCCTCAGCGGACGGGAGAACCTCGTCAGGTGTGCCGCGTTCGAGCCCTTGCTGCCTCGCAAGGAGATCAAGCAGGCGGTTGAGGACGCCATCGAACGCGTCGGGCTCGCGCAGGCGGCCCACCGCAGGTACCGGGGGTACTCGCTCGGCATGAAGCAACGTCTCGGCCTGGCCGCGGCGTTGCTCGTGCCGCGCAAGCTCGTCGTGCTCGACGAGCCGACCAACGGTCTCGACCCGGCCGGCACGCGGGAGATCCGCAAGATCATCGCGGAGCTGCACGAGGCCGGCAGCACGGTGCTGGTGTCCAGCCACCTGCTCAGCGAGGTCGAGGCGACGTGCACGCACGTGGCCGTGCTGCACCGCGGAACCGTTGTGGCGCAAGGAGAGCTGACCGAGCTCCTGCAGGCGGGGGGA
Organism: Lentzea sp. NPDC058436; assembly: GCF_042721515.1. NCBI lineage: Bacteria > Bacillati > Actinomycetota > Actinomycetes > Pseudonocardiales > Pseudonocardiaceae > Lentzea > Lentzea sp. NPDC058436. The sequence continues at coordinate 146,385 of NZ_JBHXLF010000012.1, read as the reverse complement.
TCCGCTCTGCAGGTGATCACGCCGGACGTGGAAAAGGCGTTGAGCGCGCTGAGGCAGGCCAAGATCTCCGCACGGCCGCTCGGTGACGGCCTGCGCGTCGAGCTCGCGGGGACGAGCGCGCCGCAGGTGATCGAGACGCTCGTGCAGGGCGGCGCCCGCGTCTTCGAGGCGACGCGCTGGAAGACCGGTCTGGAGGAGCTGTTCGCGCGGCTCACCGAGGCCGAGGAGGCCGAGCGCGGGATGTCCGCTGTGGACACGCTGGACGGGGGACGGCGATGATCACGCGTCAGTTCGGTTCCGAGGTGCGCTGGATGCTGCGCAGGCCGCGGACCATCATCGGGTTGTTCGGCCTGGTCCTGGTGCCGATCATCATCAGCTTCGGCATCTGGACCGCCGGCGGCGACGAGGGTGGCGGCGGGCCGGGGCTCGCCGCGATCATCCAGGGCAACGGCATGGTCGTGCCGATCTTCACGTTGTTCCTGTCGCTCAACCTGCTGCTGCCGCTGGTGGCGTCGATCTGGGCGGCGGACGGGCTCGCGGGCGAGGCACAGCACGGGACGTTGCGCGGCCTGCTGGTCGCGCCGGTGTCCCGCGTGCGGCTGCTGTTCGTGAAGCTCTTCGGCCTCACCGCGATGTCGTTGTTCGCCGTCACGCTGATGGCGGTCGTAGGCATCATCGCCGGCACCGCGTTCCTCGGCTCCGACGGCATGATGACGTTGTCCGGCACCACTTTGGGCACCGCCGAGGGCCTGCTGCGGATCGCGTTGTTCGTGGTGCTGGTGACGTTCCAGATGGTGTCGATCGGCGCGGTCGCCCTCGCCGTCTCGGCGACCACCGAGCACCCGCTGGTGGTGCAGGCGGCGACGATGACGTCGATCATCGTGTTCCAGGTGCTGTCGCAGTTCCCGTCGCTCGACTGGCTGCACCCGTTCCTGATCACGACGGGCTTCCCCGGGCTGATCGACGTGATGCGCGACCCGATCCCGCTCGACCAGATCTGGGACAGCACGCTGCTCGCCGGCTGCTACCTGCTGATCGGCACGGGCCTGGCCGCGATGCGCCTGATCACGAAGGACAACTAGCGCCGGAAACCGCCTTCGCTGTTGATCACCTGACCGGTGATCCAGGCAGCGTCGCCGGTGCACAGCCAGGAGATCAGCCGGGCGGCGTCGTCCGGCTGACCCCAGCGCCTGTGCGGCATCCGCTCGTTGACCAGTTCCGTGAGCTCCGGTCCGGCCCACCCCGTGTCGGTCGGGCCGGGGTTCACGGCGTTGACGGTGATGCCACGCTCGGCCAGCTCGTGCGACAGCGTCGCGACGATCGCCGCCAGCGCCCCCTTCGACGCCGCGTAGGCGACCTCGCCGGGCATCGGCCCGAGGTTCTGCCCGGACGTCAGGAACACCACCCGGCCACCGTCGTCCCCGGTCCACTGCTTGGCAAACGCTTGCGCGAGCAGGATCGACGACCGCGTGTTGACGGCGTAGTGCTCGTCGAGCATCACCGCCGTCAGCTCGCCCAACGCCCCGTCGCCACCGGACCGCGCGTGGTTGCACACCAGCACGTCGACCCGTCCGAAGACCTCGACGGCCGCGGCCACCAACTCCTCCGGCGCCTCGGGCCGGGCCAGGTCGACGCCCAGCCCCTGAGCACCCAGATCCCCCAACACCTCGCTCACGTCATCGGCGCCCCACGGCTGTGAGGCGTCGTGCGCGACGTGGTGCTGCACGAACAGCTCGGCGCCCAGCCCGCGCAGCCGCGAGGCGATCGCGTAGCCGATTCCCTGCCGCCGGCTCACACCCGTGACCAGCGCGACGCGTCCTTCAAGAAGTCCCATAGGGCTCCATGACTACCCGACGCGCGCGACGCCGTCCAAGTCAATTGCGAGCCGCACGCGGTCGCCGACGGACACCGGCCCCACGGCCTCGTACTCCTCGCCGCCGATCTCCACGAGCAGCCGCACGTGATCACGCCGGTGGACCCGTTCGACGACGGTGCCCTCCAGGAGCCCGTCGGAGTCGACCCGCAGCGCCGTGGCCCGCAGCCCGACCCGTTCGACGTCCAGCCCGACGAACGAGCCGGGCACGAACTTGTTGCAGCCCAGGAACTTCGCCGTCTCCACGTCGACCGGTGACGACCACACCTCTGCCGGTGGCCCGACCTGGACGATCCGGCCGCGCGACATGATCGCCACGCGGTCGGCCAGCATGAACGCCTCGTCGTGGTCGTGCGTCACTACCAGGGCCGTGGTCGCGGCCTCTCGCAGCAACCGCGCCAGGTCGACCGCGAGCTGTTCGCGCAACGCCCTGTCCAGCGCCGACAGCGGTTCGTCCAGCAGCAGCAACCGGGGCGACGGCGCCAAAGCCCGTGCCAGCGCGACCCGTTGCTGCTCACCGCCGGACAGCTGCGTGACCCGGCGATCGGCATAGCCTTCGAGCCCGACCAGTTCCAGCAGCGACAGCACGCGCTTGTCGCGCGCCTCGCGCTCGGTCTTCTTCATCCGCAGGCCGAACGCCACGTTCCCCGCGACCGTGCGGTGCGGGAACAGCTGGCCGTCCTGGAACACGAGCCCGAACTCACGGCGGTGCACCGGAACGCCGGCCAGGTCGGCGGAGTCCCACCGCACCGCACCGGAAGAGGGCTTCTCCAGCCCCGCGACCGTGCGCAGCAACGTCGACTTCCCGCAGCCGGACGGCCCGAGCAGCGCGACGACCTCGCCGTCCGCCACCTCCAGCGACACGTCCGACACCGCGGCCGTCTGTCCATAGCGGACGGTGATCGAGTCCAGTTCCAGTGCCATCAGAACTCCCCGCTGCTCGGCACGCGCAACCGTTCGATCAGCAGCACGCACCCGACCGTCACGACCATCAGCAGCGCGCACGCCGCGTAGGCCATCTGGCTGTTCAACTCCCCCGGCCGCGACATCAGCCGCGCGATCACCACCGGCAGCGTCGGCGCGTCCGGGCGGGCCAGGAAGCTCGTCGCCCCGAACTCCCCCAGCGCCACCACGTACCCGAATCCCGCTGCCGCAACCAAAGACCGGCCGACCAGCGGCAGGTCGACCTCACGCCACACGCGCGCCGGAGATGCACCCAGGGTCGCCGCCGCCTGCCGCAGCCGTTCGTCGACCGCCCTCAGCACCGGCAGCACCATCCGCACGATCAACGGCGTCACCACCAGCGCCTGGGCCAGCGGCACCAGCATCGGCGACGTGCGGAAGTCGCCGGGCAGCGCGTCCATCGTGATCAGGTAGCCGAAGCCGACCGTCACAGCAGACACCCCGAGCGGCAGCATCAGCGCGGTGTCGAGCACCTCGGCGAACCGTGCCCCCGACCGGCGCAACCCGACCAGCACGACAGCCGAGAACACCCCGACCACCAACGCCACCAGGGTCGCGTCGAAGGCCGTCCGCAACGAGTTCACCGCCGCGTCGATCCCGGTCACCGCCAGCGTTCCCCGGTCACCACGGGTGTTCAGCGCGACGTACCCGGCGAAGCTCCAGCCGTCCCGTGTGGACAGTGACCGGGTGATCAACCCGACGACCGGCGTCAGCAGCGCCACCACGACGGCGAACGCGGCGGCCACCACGTACCACTCACCGCCGGTGGGCGTACGGGCCAGCTCTTCCCTGCCCCGCAACGCCAGCGCGGTCTCGCGCCGACGCCGGGCCAACGCGCCCAGCACCAGCACGGCGAGCACCGCGGCGAACTGCAGCAACGACAGCGCGGCCGCCCCGGACAGGTCGAACAGCTCGACCGTCCGCAGGTAGATCTCGGTCTCCAGCGTCCGGTACCGCGCCCCGCCCAGCACCAGCACGACGCCGAAACTCGTGGCGCAGAACAGGAACACCACCGCCGCGGCCGACCCGATCGCCGGTGCCAGCGCGGGCAGCACGACCGACACGAACGCCCGCGGCCGTGACGCGCCGAGCGCACGGGCCGCGTCCTCAGCGCGTCGATCCGTGTGCGCCCACAGCCCACCGACGGTCCGCGCGACCACGGCGACGTTGAAGAACGCGTTGGCCAGCACGATCGGCAGCACCCCGCCGTCCGGCCAGAACGTCCGGAAGGCCAGGCCCACCACCACGGTCGGCAGCACGAACGGCACCATCACGGCCGCCCGAACCAACCCCAGGCCACGGATCTTGCAGCGCGCCAGCACGAACGCGAGCGGCATCCCGGCGACGACCGCCACGACCGTCGACGCCAGTGCCTGCCCGAGCGTGAAGCCGACGAGCTCCCACGTGTCCGCCTCGAAGACCGCGGCGAGCACACCGCCCTCGCGCAGGCCGAGGTTGACGATCGCGAGAACGGGCCAGGCGAAGAAGAGCGCGAGGAAGGCCAGCGGCAGCAGTGCCGCCGCCGACCAGCCCGTGCGCGAACTCAGCCCTGCACGAGCTTGCGCCACTGCTCGACCCACGCTTCGCGGTTGTCCTTCACCTTGTCCGCGGGCAGCGACTGCGGCGAAGACGGCAACGGAGCGTCCTTGGCCCACGACTCGGGCAGCGCGACGCCCTCACGAGACGGGTAGACGTACATCTGCTCGGCCACCTGGGCCTGGAACTTCTCGCCCAGCAGGAAGTCGAGGACCTTCTTGGCATCCTCGGTGTTCTTGGCGCCGGACAGCACACCCGCGTACTCGACCTGGCGATAGCAGGTGTCCAGCACGGCCTTGGTCTTGCCGCCCTCTGCCGACGGCGACGACGCGTACGACACGACGATCGGCCGCGTGCCCTTGGTGGCCGAGAACTCCTGGTTGTAGGCCTCTTCCCAGCCGCTCACGACCTTGACGCCGTTGGCCTTGAGCTTGGTCCAGTACTCCTGCCAGCCGTTCTCGCCGTACTTGGCGATCGTGCCGAGCAGGAACGCGAGACCGGGCGACGACGTGGCCGGGTTCTCGACGACCAACTGGTCCTTGAACTTCGGGTCCACCAGGTCGTCGTACGACTTCGGCTCGCCGGCGGTGAGCTTCGCCGGGTCGATGTTCAGGCACACGTCACCGACGTCGACGGCCTGGAGCCGGTTCGTGTCGTCCGCCTTGTACCGCTGGGCGCCCTTCGAGGCCTCCGGCGAGGCGTACTCGGCGAACACGCCCTCGCTCAGAGCGCGCGACGCGAACGTCGAGTCGACGCCGAACGCGACGTCGCCGATCGGGTTCGCCTTGGTCAGCACCAGCTTGTTCGTCAGCTCGCCCGCGTCACCGCTCGCGAGCTGCTTCACGGTGATGCCCGAGGACTTCTGGAACTCGTCCAGCACCTCCTGCTTCACCGCGAACGAGTCGTGGGTCACCAGCGTGACCTCGTGCGACTGCGGCGCGGTCGACGTGCCGGCCGAGCAGCCCGTCAGCGCCAGAGCAGCGAAAACAGCACAAATCCTTCTCACAGCGAAACCTCTCCCTACGCCGGTATGACCCGGATCAGGTGGACGGTCGAGGGCTTGCGAGCCCTCCTCTCAGCCCGGCGCTTCACCGGACTCCCGTGGCAAACGCGCAGCTTACGTGACGTGGTGGGACGATCAGGACATGGCCGAGCTGTTGAGCGACGATCAGTTGAACGACGTGCTGCCCAAGCTGCCCGACTGGAGCGCCCAGGACGCGGCGCTGGTCCGGACCGTGGAGCTGGCGAGCTTCCCCCAAGCGATCATGGTCGTGAACCGGATCGCGGAGATCGCCGAGAACGACAACCACCACCCGGACATCGACATCCGGTACAAGACCCTCACATTTCGCCTGAGCACGCACTACAAGGGAGGAATCACCGCCCTCGACGTGACTCTCGCCGAAGAGATCGACGGAGTCCTGGACGCCCTGAGCTGATTCGGTCAAGATGTGCGCTGCCGCCGCCCGCGGAAATGAGAGGGAACACCCTCATGCGGTTGCGCACATCACTTTTCGTCTTGTTTTTTGCCGGGACGCTGACCGTGATTCCGGCCGCGGCTCAGGCCGTGCCGTGTGCCGTGACGGACACGATGATCAAGGCCAGCGCCACGTGGGTCACCAAGGGTGCCGATCTCGCGGCGAACAACTGGTCCAACGCGGGCTTCCACGTCGGCAACCTCGCGCAGGTGCGGACCACCGGGATCAGCAACCACAAGACGTGGCCGTGGGTGCAGGCGAACTCCTACCTGCTGCCGGTCGACCCGGCGGCCCCCTTCGCCCCGGACGCGCAGGCGACCGGTGAGCCGTACCTCGACGTGGCGTACTTCCACCCGGAGCCCGAGGTGCTGCAACCGTTGCGGGACAACCTGCGCGCCCAGGTGAAGGACGGCGGGAACCACTGGCGGTCGCCCGACGCGCTGAACATGGCGCTGCCGTCGTTCACGCGGATCGCGCTCGCCGACAACGACCAGGCGATGCTCGACTACTCGTTCCGGTCCTACCAAAGCCTGAAAGCCAGGACGTTCAACGAGTTCACGGGCCTGTGGAGCCTGAACGCGCAGACCAACGGCTGGGCCGTGCAGGGCTTGGCGAAGGCGATGCTCGCCCTCCCGGCCGACCACCCGTACCGCGCCGAGTACGCCAGGACGTTGTCCAAGAGCCTCAAGACGCTCAAGTTCCTGCAGCGCCACGACGGCTTCTGGGGCGCCACCGGCAAGGACTCGGCGGCCACCGCGATGATCACCTACGCGATCGCGGCCGGCATCAACGCGGGCGTGCTCGACCGCGCCACCTACCTGCCGCACGCCCAGAAGGGCTGGCAGGCGTTGCTGACCGCGCTCGACGCCGACGGACTGCTCGGCTGGACCGCGGCCCGCAACTCCTGGAGGCCCGCGTCAGCCGGCGACTCGGCTGGGTTCGCCGTCGGCAGCCTTCTCCTCGCCGGTCAGCAACTCGTCCCTCTTACGCCGGGTTGCTAGCCCGATCGCGACCAGCGTGAGCATGCCCGCGGCCGGATAGCCCCAGCCGAGCAGCACGAAGATCCACGGCCGCGGGAAGTCCCAGATGTTCGGCTGGGCGAGCAGCAGGAACGAGATCAGGTAGCCGCCGGTCAGCAGCACCCACAGGCCGGCGGTGATCTTGCAGAGCAGGTGTCCGCCCTCGTAGACCAGCCACAGCAGGGCGGGCACCATCCACACCCAGTGGTGGCTCCACGAGATCGGCGAGACGAGCAGGCCGAGCATCTGGACGCTGACGATCAACGCCAGCACGTCCTTGGTCCTGCTGACCGCGAACCACGTCAACGCGGCGGCGACGAGCACGGCGACGATGTAGATCGCCCCGGTCTTCACGTCGTAGCCGAACGTCCGGCTCAACGCGCCGCGCATCGACTGGTTGATCGCGCTGCCGACCGGCCCGACGCGACTCGCGTCACCGAAGAGCTGGAACCAGAACTTGTCCGACTGCGACGGTGAGATGGCCCAGCCGATGCCGTAGACGACGACAAAAGCGACGAACGACCACACCGCGGCCATCCACCGGCGCTGAATCAGGAAGTACAGCCCCGAAATCGCGGGCGTCAGCTTGATGCCCGCCGCGAACCCGACACCCGCGCCGCCGACCCAGTTGCGCACACTGGCGAGCGTGCCGATGAGGATCGCGACGAGCACCAGGTTGATCTGGCCGTAGTTGAGCGTGGTGCGGACCGGCTCGATCCACAGCGTCAGCGCGGTCCACAGCATCACGCGGCGCGGGTCCTGCAGCTTCAGCAGCTTCAGGGTGACGTGCACGATGTAGTAGAGGCAGCCCAGGCAGATCAGCTGCCAGATCCAGCGCGAGGCCTCCCACGGCACCCAGCTCATCGGCGTGAAGATCGCGGCCGCGAACGGCGGGTAGGTGAACGGCAGCGGGAACACGTCCGCGTACTGGTCGAGCCGCCACTCGTAGAGGTCGCCGGAGAACAGGTGCGGCGACCCGTTGCGGTACACCAGCAGGTCGATCATGGTCATCTTCGTCTGGAACGCGACCATGAACAGGTGCCCGAGCACCGACAACGCGAACAGCCACGGCGCTACGGAGAGCACTCGCGCTTCCACAGCACGGAGTTTCACCCCGAAAACGTTACCCGAGGCAACGTTCCGGGGTACCCCGGCGTCATAAGGACGGGAGAGATCGCAAGAGGGAGTTTTTCTGATCATGTCTGTTGATCTTGTTGTTGCCGCTGTCGCCGCTCTGGCCATGCTGGGGGTCGCGTTCGGAGTGTTCGCTGCTGCCGCACGCGCCAGGAACAACGTGTAAAACCGTTGTGAGACAAAACGAAGGGGGAGCCTCCACAAAGGAGACTCCCCCTTCACCGTTTCCGAGGGGAGGAACGGTGACTGTTGCGTCTTTAGAAGTAGTGCGCCCGGCCGCCGATCGGCTTGCCGACCGCGCCGAGGACGGCGAGGATCGCGCCGATCACCAGGAGCACCACGCCCAGCGTCGTCAGGATGCTGATACCCATCAGCCATCCGACGACGAGCAGAATCAGACCGAGGACGATCATTCCAACCTCCAGGTGGGGAATCCTGACGTAGAAATACCCGTCGGAGGTCGGTACAAACCTCGCGTCATACATTTGTCGCCGATGTAAAAGCTCCCGGACCTCGGCGGCCTCGGCCTGGCCCTGCTCCTCGTAGAGGGCCAGCGCCTCGGTGAGGTGTTCACGGGCCTGCGAGGGCTCGCCTGGGCCTTGGCCAGCAGCACGAGCCCGTCGGGCAGGTTGTGGGCCTCCCGGATCACCCGCATCAGCCGGATCGCCTCGCGATGGGCCTCGACGAGGCTCGCCGTCGAGCAGCACTTCCAACGGCCCCAGCACGCGGTACTCGACGATCACGTCGGACGAGTCCAGGGACGCGAGACCGGCTCTTCAGCACAGCAGCCCCCTCCCGAACGGGAAGGGGCTGCCGGAACGCGTCAGACGTTGAAGCGGAACTCCACCACGTCACCATCGGACATGACGTAGTCCTTGCCCTCCATGCGGACCTTGCCCGCCGCCTTCGCGTCGGCCTTCGACCCCGACGCGACCAGGTCGTCGAACGACACGACCTCGGCCTTGATGAAGCCGCGCTCGAAGTCCGTGTGGATCACGCCGGCGGCCTGCGGGGCGGTGGCGCCCTGCGGGATCGTCCAGGCGCGCGACTCCTTCGGGCCCGCGGTCAGGTAGGTCTGCAGGCCGAGGGTGTGGAAGCCGGCGCGGGCCAGGGCGTGCAGGCCCGGCTCGGTCTGGCCGATCGACTCCAGCAGCTCCAGGGCCTCTGCCTCTTCGAGCTCGATCAGCTCCGACTCGACCTTGGCGTCGAGGAAGACGGCGTCGGCCGGGGCCACGAGCTCGCGCAGTTCCTTCACGCGGGCCTCGTCGCTGAGGATGCCCTCGTCGGCGTTGAAGACGTAGAGGAACGGCTTGGTGGTGAGCAGCGACAGCTCGCGGAGGAGCTCACCGTCCACTTCGGACTGCGCCGAGAACAGCGTGCGGCCCGAGTCGAGGATGTCCTTGGCCTTCTTGGCGTTCTCGAGGGCGGCGCGGCGGTCCTTCTGCATCCGCGCCTCCTTCTCGATGCGCGGGATGGCCTTCTCCAGGGTCTGGAGGTCGGCGAGGATCAGCTCGGTGTTGATCGTCTCGATGTCGCTCGACGGGTCGACGCGGCCGTCTACGTGCACGACGTCCGGGTCGTCGAAGACTCGGATGACCTGGCAGATCGCGTTCGCTTCGCGGATGTTCGCGAGGAACTTGTTGCCGAGGCCCTCGCCTTCCGACGCGCCCTTGACGATGCCGGCGATGTCGACGAACGACACCACGGCGGGCACCTCGCGCTCGGAACCGAAGATCTCGGCGAGCTTGGTGAGGCGCGCGTCCGGCAGCGGCACGACGCCCACGTTCGGCTCGATGGTCGCGAACGGGTAGTTCGCGGCGAGCACGTCGTTGCGCGTCAGCGCATTGAACAGGGTGGACTTGCCGACGTTGGGCAGGCCGACGATACCGAGGGTCAAACTCACGATCGACGAGTCTACGGCAGGCCACGGTCGTGTCCGATTCCCGCGAGCTATTGCGCGTTCCCGCTGGCAGGATCGTTGGCATGGTCATTGACGAAGAACACGCGTACCGGGTGTGCTCCGCACGTGACGCCCGCTTCGACGGGTGCTTCATCCACGCGGTCCGCACGACCGGCATCTACTGCCGGCCGTCGTGCCCCGCGGTGACCCCGAAGCGCCGCAACAGCCACTTCTTCCTGACGGCGGCCGCCGCGCAGTCCGCGGGCTACCGCGCCTGCCGCCGCTGCCTGCCGGACGCCGTGCCGGGCTCCCCCGAGTGGAACCTCCGCGCGGACCTGGCGGGCAGGGCGATGCGCCTGATCAGCGACGGCGTCGTCGAACGCGACGGCGTGACCGGTCTGGCCGGGAAGCTCGGCTACTCGGAACGCCACCTCACCCGCGTGCTGACCGCCGAGCTCGGCGCTGGCCCGCTGGCCCTCGCCCGTGCTCACCGCGCCCACGCCGCCCGGCTGCTGATCGAGACGACCGAGCTGCCGTTCGCCGACATCGCGTTCGCCGCGGGCTTCGCGTCGGTGCGGCAGTTCAACGACACGATCCGCATGGTGTTCGCCTCGACGCCGTCCGACATGCGCGGCCGCGGCAAGGCACCAGTCGGCACGCCGGGCCGGATCGTCCTGCGCCTGCCGTACCGCGCGCCGTTCGACGCCGCGGGCCTGCTGACGCACTTCCGCGCGAACGCGCTGCCGGGCGTCGAGGAGGTGACCGCCGACTCGTACGCGCGGACGTTGGCGCTGCCGCACGGCGAGGCGACGGTGCGCCTGACGTTCCCCGCCGACCACGTCCTGTGCTCGCTGCGCCTCGCGGACGTGCGGGACCTGGGCGCGGCCGTCTCGCGCGTCCGGCGCCTGCTCGACCTCGACGCCGACCCGGTCGCCGTCGACTCGTTCCTGGGCGCCGACCCGGTCATCGGCCCGCTGGTCCGCGCGGCGCCCGGCATCCGCGTGCCGGGCAGCGTCGACGGCGCCGAGACCCTGTTGCGGCTGGTCGCGCCGTTCACCGGCGTGCCGCTGCAGATCCCGGACGGCGCACTGACACACCTCTACGCGGCGGGCGACCACCCCGTCACCGAGGCGCTGGCGAGCGGCGCGCTCGTGATCGACGTGGGCCGCTCGATCGAGGACCTGACCGAGGAACTGACACCCCTGGCCGGCGCCGCGGTCGCCGACGAGGTGGCCATGCGGGTGCTGGGCGCGCCGGACGTGCTCGTACTCCCCGAGACCGCACGACACCTGGCTTCCCACGGTCCCGAGTGGCGGCCGTGGCGCTCCTACGCCGGAGCACACCTGACGAGGAAGGCAGCAACATCATGAGCGTCGCGCACACGTCCACCGTGGACACCCCGGCGGGACCGTTCACGTCGGTCGTCGCGCCGGACGGGGCGGTGCTGGCGAGCGGCTGGACCGCCGACCTGGCCCTGCTGACGCCCCAGATCCACGCCTCGCTGATGCCGTCGGAGATCACGCCGCGACCCGACCTGGGCGACGTCACCAAGGCCGCCGTCGCCTACCACGAGGGTGACCTGACAGCGATCGACGCGATCCCGGTCCGGCAGAGGTCGGGCCCGTTCCTGCAGCACGCGTGGGACGTCCTGCGCACGGTGCGGGCCGGCGAACCGGTCACCTACTCCGAGTACGCGGAACTGTCCGGCCGTCCGGCCGCGATCAGGGCGGCGGCCTCGGCCTGCGCCCGCAACTCCGCGGCACTCTTCGTGCCCTGCCACCGCGTCATCCGGCTCGGCGGCGAACTGGGCGGCTTCCGCTGGGGCCTCGACGTCAAGCGCTGGCTCCTGGCCCACGAGAAGTGACCAGGCCCGCGGCTCTCACCCGACGAGCGTGATCTCCGGACGTCCGGTCATCGTCACCAGGTCCGTGCCGCACCGCGTGCACGGCCTGGCGACGGGCAGCACCACGTTGGTCTGCAGCGACTGCTCGCCGTTGAACCAGTCCGCCTCGCCGGCGTCACGGCACGCGTGGCAGCCGACGCGGTAGAACAGCCGGACCCAGGGCCCGGCGCCCAGCTCACCGCCTTCGCCCCCGCGCTCGGCGTCGGTGAACGGCGACCACCAGAACGACAGCCGGCACCGCAGCTCACGGGTCGTACCGCTGCCGTTGGCGTCGAAGCTCGTGACGCGGATGGGCGCGGGATGGCTGCCCCGCCCGGCCTCGCCCTGCCAGTCCAGCGGGGTCTGCGAGGAGTGGCACACGCCGTGCGTCGCGCCGTGCCGCAGGCTGACCGTGCGGCCCGTCCGGCCGCACACGAAGCAGTCGTGCGAGTACTCGACCTTGTTCGCCCAGCCGAAGTGGGCGGCCTCGGTGAGGGTGACGCGCGCGGTGATTTCCACGTGGGACAGCACGCGCCGAGGTTAGACGCTGATCAGGCCAGCGACATCTCCAGCGTCGACCCGGTCCTGGCCTTGCGCACCCGCAACCGGGTCGGGATCCGCTGCCGCAGCTCCTCCACGTGCGACACCAGCCCCACGACCCGCCCGCCGGCCCGCAGCTCGTCGAGCGTGTTCATGACGATGTCCAGCGTGTCCGAGTCGAGCGTGCCGAAGCCCTCGTCCACGAACAGGGTGTCCAGCAACGCCCCGCCGGTCTCGTTGGCCACCACGTCCGCCAGTCCCAGTGCGAGCGACAGGGACGCCAGGAACGACTCCCCGCCGGACAACGTCTTCGCGGGCCGGGACCGCCCCGAGTAGTCGTCCAGCACGTCCAGGCTCAGGCCGCCGCGGGTGCCGCGGGCACCGGCCGTGTCGGAGTGCACGAAGCTGTAGCGGCCCTGGCTCATCCGGTGCAGCCGGGCGGACGCGGCCACGGCGACCTCCTCCAGCCTGGCCGCCAGCACGTACGACCGCAGGGTCATCTTCTTCGAGTTCTGGCCGCGGCCGTTGATCACGTCGGTCAGCGCGTCCAGTTCGGCGTACGTGGCCTCCAGCGGCTCCAGCGACTTCCACTCCGCGCGCAGCAGGGCGGCGAGCTGGCTGACGCGGTCGAACGCCGCACGGGCGCGTGCCAGGCCCGTCGCGGCGGAGGAGGCGGCGGCGCGCGCGGACGACGCGTCGGCCGTCACCTGGCCCAGGTCCACCTCGGTGGCCGGGTCGACGCCGTCCAGCTCCTCCAGGGTCGCGAGGGCCGACGCGCGGGCGCGTTCCCACTTGGCGATGCGGTCGTCGAGGGCCTGCAACTTGATCTCGGGACGAGCGGCGGACAGCGCCGAGTCGACGTCGGCGAAACCCGCGTCCGCCGCCAGGGCGGCCACGCGGCCCTGCTGCTCCTCCACGCGCGCCAGTGCGTCGTCGCGCTTCGACCGGCGCTCCGCCAGCTCCACCAACGCCTTCGCCAGGCGCAGCAGGTGGTCGCGGCGGGTCAGGACGTCGTCGTGCTCGCCGCGGGCCTTGTCCAGGCGAGCGCCGCGCTCCTCGACCACGGTCACCAACGACTTGTGCTCGGTCTGAAGCCCCACCAGGTCCTGCTCCACGCGGGCCTTCTCGGCGCCCAGGTCGCGCGTCTTGGCTTCGAGGCCGACGAACTCGGTCTGCCGCTGCGACCGGGTGGCGGCCAGTTCCCTGGCCTCGCGGTGCTCGGCGACGGCGACGGACGGCTCCTCCGAACCCAACGCCTCCCAACAGGCCTGGATGCGCAGTTCGGCGGCGTGGGCGGCGTGGGCGGCCTCGTTGCGGCGGTCAAGCGCCTCCTGCTCCTCGCGGGCCGCGTCCTCCTCGTCGGTCGCGTCCACGCCCCCGAGCATCGGCTGGGCGGGCTTGGGGTGCGACGGCGAACCGCAGACAGCGCACGGCTTGCCGCGCTTGAGCGCACTGGCCAGTTCGATGGCCATGTTCTCCAGCCGCTGGTGGCGGACCTGCTGGAGGACGTCCTTGGTCTTCTGGTGGACGTCGATCGCCTCGTGCAGCTCCTTCTTGGTGCGCTCCAACGCCTTTCCCGCGTCCGGCAGCGCGAGGGCCGCGTCCGCGCGGGACTTCAGCGACTCCAGCCGGGCGGACGCCTCGACCGCCGCGTCGAGCTGCACGCGACACTTCGCCAGGCGCTCCGGCAGCACGTCCAGCTCGGTGTTCAGCGCGAGCAGACGCCGTTCCACCTGGTGCGAGCTGTTCTTCAGCACCGAAAGCCGCCGCACGTCGGACTGCTGGCGCTCCGCCTCGGCCGCCAGCTCGCCGAGACCACCGGCCTCCTCGCGGAAGCGCTCGGCGTCCTCGCGCAACGACGTGCCCGTGTATCCCAGGCGCTCCAACGACTCCGCGGCACGGGACTCGTCGCGGACGGCGAACTCGTAGGACTGCCGGAGCTTCGCGATCTCGCCGAATGCCGGGACCACCGGACTCGCTCGCCTGGCCGCGTCGCGTTCGGCGAACCACGACGCCGAGTCGGCGGCCTCCACCTTGCCCAGCAGCTCGCGGGCGTCACGCACGCGGCGGATCTGGTCGGCGTGCACGCGCGCCTGGTCCAGCAGCACCTGCGCGCCGTCGGCCACACCGGCGGTCTCCTCCGACAGCCCCTCAGCCGCCCTGACGGCGAGAGAAAGCCGCTCCAGCACGGACTCCAGCCAGCCGGGTTCGGCCGACGGCTCCTCGCCCGCCGCCTCCGCCACGCGCTGCACCAGCTGCGAGGCACCCTGACGGCGTTCCTCCAGCACGCGCCCCGCGGCCACGCGCCTGTCGCGGAACCACTTCTCGACGTCGAGGAACCGCTCGGTGCCGAAGAGCTTCTCCAGCAACACCTCGCGCTCGGCCGTGTCCGAGCGCAGGAACTTCGCGAACTCCCCCTGCGGCAGCAGCACGACCTGGAAGAACTGCTCGTACGACATGCCCAGCATGTCCTCGACCGCGCGCGCCACGTCGTCGATGCGGGTGATGCCCTCGCCGTCCCAGCCCTCCAGCCAGGTCAGCGAGCACTTCGCGGGCTGGGTGGTGAAACCGCCGCCGCGCTTCTTCGGCCGGTCGAACTCCGGCGAGCGCACGATCCGGAACCGCCGCGACTGCACGGTGAGCTCCAGCGACACCTCCGTCGGCACCTCGGGATCGGCGTACTCGCACCGCAGCTTCTTCACGTCGCCCCGCGCGCCCGGCACCCGGCCGAACAGCGCGAACGCCACCGCGTCGAGCAACGTCGTCTTGCCCGCGCCCGTGTCTCCGTGCAGCAGGAACAGCCCGTCCGCGCCGAGCTCGTCGAAGTCGACGGCCTCGGGCTTCGGGTAGGGCCCGAACGCCGTGAGCTCCAGGCGGTGCAGTCTCATTGCTCCTGCTCCCTCGCCACCGATGCGAACGCCTCGCGCAACAAGGCCATCTCAGCAGAAGACGGCTCGGAGCCGCGCGCGTCGGACACGAAGCAGCAGGCCACTTCCTCGTCGGTGCGGCCGCGAACCCGTTCCGCGTACGTCATGTCGTGCTGCGGGCCCTGCTCCGGCCGCCACTCGACGTGCACCGCGTGCTCGAAGCGCTTCTGCAGCTGCCGCAACGCGTCCATCGGCCGCACCTGGTCCGTCAGCACGACCGACAGGAAGTGGTCCTCCAGCGGCTTGTGCGCCGGGTCCTCCAGCACCTCGGCCAGGGTGCCGGACACCACGGCCAGCTGGCGCGGCACCGGCAGGTCCCGCCGCTCCACGCCGACGAGCCCACCGGCGTCCAGTTCGACGAGCCACACCGACTTGCGGTGGCGCGCCTCGGAGAACGAGTACGCCAGCGGACTTCCCGAGTACCGCAGGTTCTCCGCCAGCGTCTGCGGCCCGTGCAGGTGCCCGAGAGCCACGTAGTCGACGCCGGCGAACACCTGCATCGACACGTCCTGCACACCGCCCACCGCGATGGTGCGCTCGGACTCCGACGGAGCCCCTCCTGTCACGAAAGCGTGCGCCAGCACGACAGAGCGGGACTCACGCGATGCCAGGTCGGCGCGAATCCGCCGCATCGCCTCGCCCAGAACGGGTGCGTGGCCCTTGTCCGCCACGCCGAGCACGTGCCGCGCGGGCTCCGGTTCCAGGAACGGGATCCCGTACACCGCGACCGGCCCGTGCTCGTCCTCCAGCTCGACGGGCTTGTCCAGCAACGAGATCTGCGTGCGCAGGTACAGCCCGCCGGCCGCCGCGAACTCCCCGAACACCCCGATCCGCGCCGCCGAGTCGTGGTTGCCGGGCGTGATCACGATCCGCGCTCCCGCCGACCGAATCCGCATGAGGACCCGCGCGCACAACGCCACCGCGTCGGCGGACGGCACCGCCCGGTCGTACAGGTCGCCGGAGATGACCACGACGTCGACCTTCTCGGAGGACACCAGGTCAGCGAGGCCGCTCAGCACCGACTCCTGCTCCACGAGCAGGTCGCGGCCGTGGAAGGTGCGCCCCACGTGCCAGTCGGAGGTGTGCAGGATCCGCATGACCCCAACCGTAGAGACGGGGTCCGACAAATCTCCGGGAGGGTTCCCGGCGTGTCACCCGATCGAGTTCAACATCTCTGGAGGAGCATCATCGGTGCCGTGACCGCAGTGATCATCACCGCCCTGATCGTCCTGGCGCTCGTCAGCGCCGGGGCGCTGCTGTTCGTCTGGCGCCTGTACCAGGACAGCGTCCGGCGCACCGACGAAGCGCTCCAGGCCATCGGCACCGAACGCGCGCGCTACGACGCACAACAGCAAGCTTTGCAACGCTACGAAGTGGCGTTCTCCAGCGTCTCAGGTCGTGGCGAACTCGGCGAACAGGTGCTCGTCGAGACGGCGCGCGCCCTCGGTCTGAGGGAAAACCTCCACTACACGCTCCAGACGGACGTGGCGGGCGGCGGCGCGGTCAGGCCCGACATGGTGCTGAACGTCGGCGGCGGCCGCGCGGTCCCGGTCGACTCGAAGATGTCCATGGCCACCTGGGCCGAGGCCGTCGAGACCGACGACCCCCAGGAACGCCAGGACGCGCTGCGCGTGCACGTCCGCAACATCCGTTCGCGCGCCGCCGAACTGGCGGGCAAGGGCTACCAGCGCTGGGCCGACGCCATCTACGGGACGATCATGTTCGTCCCCAACGACGGCGCGGTCGTCGCGGCGCTCGACACCGACCCCGAACTGCTGCGCTGGCTGCTCGACCGCCGCGTGTTCCTGTGCGGCCCGACGGGGTTCGCCGTGATCGCCTCCAGCGCCATGTTCGCGGTCACCGAACGCGCGCTGGCCGAGGACGTCGAGCAGGTCAGGCTGTCCGCCGGTCGCGCGAACCGGGCCGCCGACAGCGCCATCGAGGCCGTCAACCTCTCCACCACGCACCTGCAGCGGTTCCTCTCGGCCAGGCGCCGCGAACTGGAGGCGCTGGAGGGTTTCCGGGCGAGCGTGGAACCCCTCACGGACGCTTCCGCCACTCCTACGCCCCTTCCGCTCGTCCGAAGGGCGGACGAACAGTCCGCATAAAACGCACTCAGCGTGCCCGCAGGTTGCTTCCGGGTGAGAAAGCAGCGGACTGACGAACACCGAATGGCCGAACGGCTACCGTGTGCGTCGTGAGTGCATTGCGCGAGCGTTCGGCTGCCTTCGATGACGACGTCGAAGACTATGAGGCTGTGCCGTGGAACTACCGGGCCATCTTCGGGGAGTTCAAGGGAATCCCCTGGTGGGCCGCGGTCCTCGCCGCCCTGGTCCCGGCGTTCGTCGGCGCGTTCATCGACATCAACTCCAGCAAGACCGTCGGCTGGACGTTCAACGTCGTGTTCTTCGTCGGCGCGCTGGCCGCGATCCTGCTCGTGCAGCGCCGCAGCCTCTTCGGGCCGATGGTGCAGCCGCCGCTGGTCCTCGCCGCGACCGTGCCCGCGCTCGTGCTGCTCACCGGTGGCGTGCAGAAGGGCGGCCTGTCCGCCATGGCGCTGGGCCTGGGCAAGCCGCTGATCGACAGCTTCCCGGTCATGGCCGTCACCACCGCCGTCACGGTCGGCCTCGGCGTCCTGCGGATCTTCCTGCAGAAGAACCCGAACCGGCCGTCCAAGGACGAGGTCCGCGAGGCCAAGGCCGAGATCAAGGACCGCGCCAAGCCCGTCCGCAGGCCCCGCGAGGAGCCGGCCGACGAGGAGGAGCGCCCGCGCCGCCCCCGCCCGGAACGCTCCGAGCGTCCCGAACGCGCTGAGGGCACCCCCGCTCGCCGCCCGCGTCCCGAGGGCACTCCCGCCCGCCGTCCACGCCCGGACGGTGCCCGCGGCGAACGCCCAGCGGGCCAGCGCAGGCCCCGCCCGCCGCGCGACGACCGCTGAGACCCCCGGAACGCACGAAGGGCCGTCACCACACCGGTGACGGCCCTTCGACGTCTCAGCGCTAGCGAACGAGGTCCTTGCGGAGCTCACGCGGCAGCGAGAACGTGATGCGCTCGTTCGCCGTGGTGATCTCCTCGACCTCGCCGTAGCCGTGGCCCTCCAGGAACTTCAGCAGCTCCATCACCAGCAGGTCCGGCACCGACGCGCCCGACGTGACGCCGACGGTCTCGACGCCCTCCAGCCACGCCAGGTCGACCTCCTTGGCGTAGTCGATCAGGTAGGAGGCCTTGGCGCCGTGCTGCAGCGCGACCTCGACCAGCCGGACCGAGTTGGAGGAGTTCTTCGAGCCCACGACGAGCACCAGGTCGCACGACGGCGCCATCGTCTTCACCGCGGTCTGGCGGTTCGAGGTGGCGTAGCAGATGTCGTCCGAGGGCGGGTCCTGCAGATCCGGGAAGCGGTCCTTGAGCTGACGCACGCGCACCATGGTCTCGTCGACCGAGAGCGTCGTCTGCGACAGCCAGATGACCTTGGAGGGGTCGCGCACCTCGACCTTGGCGGCGTCCTCGGCGGTGTCGACGAGCTGGACGTGGTCCGGCGCCTCACCGGCGGTGCCCTCGACCTCCTCGTGGCCCTCGTGGCCGATCAGGAGGATGTCGTAGTCCTCCTTGGCGAACCGCACCGCTTCCTTGTGGACCTTCGTCACCAAAGGACACGTGGCGTCGATCGTGCGCAACGAGCGCTGCTCGGCCTCCGCGTGGACGGCGGGCGACACGCCGTGCGCCGAGAACACCACGAGCGCGCCCTCGGGAACCTCGTCCGTCTCGTTGACGAAGATGGCACCGCGGTCGGACAGCGTCTCCACGACGTACTTGTTGTGGACGATCTCCTTGCGCACGTAGACGGGAGCGCCGTACTTCTCGAGGGCGAGCTCGACCGTCTCGACGGCACGATCAACGCCCGCGCAGTAACCACGCGGCTTCGCCAACAGGACTCGCTTGGGCATGCCCCCAGGGTACCCAGCCCCGGTCCTAGGCAATTCAGACGCTGTTACGGCAGGCTAGACGGCATGAAGCCACTGCCACTGGGTGTCCGCGTCGCCGCCGGCCTCGCCGTGACCGCCCTCGAACAGGCCCGCAGGCTGCCCCAGCAGCTCGCCGGACTCCCGTTGACGGTGGTCAGCGAGGCGATGCAGCTTTCCATGCGCGTGCAGCAGCATGTGACCGAACTCGCCATCAAGGGCGACGACGTCCTCTCTGGACTGCGCCCCGCCGAGGAAGAACCGGAGTGGGCGACCTTCGACGAGGACGAGACGCCCGTCACGACTTCTCAGGAAACTCCCGCCGACGACCCGTGGGAGGAAGAGGAACGCGCCATCGCCGAGGTGCCGGTGTTCCTGCCGTCCTACGACGAGCTGTCGATCGCCCAGCTCCGCGCGCGGCTGCGCAACCTCGACGTCGAACAGCTCGAAGAGCTCCTGCGCTACGAGAAGGCGCACGAGTCCCGGCCTGAGTTCCTGGGGATGCTCAACCGCCGGATCGCGACGGTGAAAGCGCAACCGTGACCGAGGGAAAATCCACGCCGGAGAACCCGTGGCCGGTGCGGACGGTCGCCCGCAAGCTGCTCGACTGGATCAACCGGCTCGGCGACGTCTGGGTCGAGGGCCAGGTCACGCAGCTCAACGCGCGCAGCTCCACGGCGTTCCTGACCCTGCGCGACCCGAGCGTCGACATGTCGATGTCGATCACCTGCAACGCGTCGATGGTCCGCGAGCTGCAGCTGACCGAGGGCAGCAGGGTGATCGCGCACGGGAAGATCAGCTTCTACCCGAACCGGGGCACGCTCTCGTTGAGGGCGGACGACATCCGCGCCGTCGGCATCGGCGAGTTGCTGGCGCGCATGGAACGGCTGCGCAAGCTGCTGCACGCCGAGGGCCTGTTCGACCCGCGCCGCAAGCGCCGTCCGCCGTTCCTGCCGAACAAGATCGGGCTCATCACCGGACGCGCGTCGGCGGCCGAGCGCGACGTGCTCACGAACGCACGGAACCGTTGGCCCGGCGCGCACTTCCGCGTCATCAACGTCGCCGTGCAGGGCCCGACCGCCGTGACGCAGGTGATGACCGCACTGTCCACTTTGGAACGCGACTCCGAGTGCGACGTGATCATCATCGCCCGCGGCGGCGGCAGCGTGGAGGACCTGCTGCCGTTCTCCGACGAGGCGCTGTGCCGCGCGGTCTCCCAGTGCCGCACGCCGGTCATGTCCGCGATCGGCCACGAACCGGACACCCCGCTGCTCGACCACGTCGCTGACGTGCGTTGTTCGACGCCGACCGACGCTGGCAAACGGGTGGTTCCGGACGTCGCTGAAGAGAGTGAACGGGTCCGCCAGATGCGCGACCGCGGCCGGCGCGCCCTGCACGGCTGGGTTGATCGAGAACGCAAACTGCTCGACGCGCTGCGCTCCCGACCAGTACTTTCGGATCCTTACGGCCCACTGGAGCGCCGTTTCGAGGAAGTGAAGCGTTTTCGCGACCAGGGTCGCCGGGCGGTCACGCAACGACTCGATCGGGAAGACGTCCACCTGTCGGGGACGAAGGCCCGCTTGACGACCCTCGGACCAGCCGCCACGCTGGCCCGCGGATACGCCGTTGTGCAACTCGTCACACCTGACGGTCCGGACGGCGTGTTGCGATCCGTGACGGACGCGCCGAGCGGAACACAGCTGCGGGTACGCGTCGTTGACGGAGCAGTGCACGCCACTGTCACCACTGCGGAAGGGGGAGGTACCGATGATGCGTGATGCCGTGTTCCTGCCCCTGACCATGGAGGCGGCCGGCGAGTGCGCGACGGGGCTGCGGACGAAGGCGGAGGCGGCGAACCGCGCCGCGGCGGAGTGCTGGACGGCGATGGTGGGCGACTGCGACACCCCGAGCCGCCGCACGCTGATCCTGACGTTGCACGACCTGAGCGAGGCCACCGCCGGCACGGTCCAGTACCGGCGCGTCGCGGAGGCCGAGGCGCTCATCGACGAGGCGGTGCGAGAGGGTGACGGCGAGGAGTTCGCGGAGGCGCTGGTCGGCTACGACCTGGCCGTCGCGACCGTGCTGAGCCGTCTGAGGAGCCAATCCGCGTGAGTTCGGAAACACTCGGTTACGAAGCCGCCCGTGACGAGCTGGTCGAGGTGGTCCGCAAGCTGGAGGCCGGTGGCCTGTCGCTGGAGGACTCCCTCGCGCTGTGGGAACGCGGTGAGGCGCTCGCCAAGACTTGTGAGCAGCATCTCGCCGGTGCGCGCGAGCGAATCGATGCAGCTCTGGCTGTCGTCGAGGAGGACGTTTCGGACGCGTGATCCCGTGCAAGGATTCAGTTGCCGATCACAAAATCCGGCACGCTGAGTAGTCGCATGGAGGCGCGCAATGGTGAACACCCCCGCGGAACGACGTCGCGAAGCCCCCGACCGGAACCTGGCATTGGAGCTCGTGCGCGTCACCGAGGCGGCGGCCATGGCCGCGGGCCGGTGGGTGGGGCGCGGCGACAAGAACGGCGGTGACGGCGCGGCCGTCGACGCGATGCGCAAGCTCATCCACACCGTCTCGATGAGAGGCGTCGTGGTGATCGGCGAGGGCGAGAAGGACGAGGCGCCCATGCTGTTCAACGGCGAGGAGGTCGGCAACGGCGAGGGCCCCGACTGCGACGTAGCGGTCGACCCGATCGACGGCACCACGCTGATGGCCAAGGGCATGCCGAACGCGCTGGCGGTGCTGGCCGTCGCCGAGCGCGGGGCGATGTTCGACCCGTCCGCCGTGTTCTACATGGAGAAGCTCGCCGTGGGCCCGGAGGCGGCCGACGTCATCGACATCACCGCCCCGCTCGCGGAGAACATCCGCCGCGTCGCCAAGGCCAAGCACAGCGACGTCTCCGACGTGAACGTGTGCATCCTCGACCGGCCCCGGCACGAGCAGATCGTGCGGGAGGTCCGGCAGGCCGGCGCGCGCATCCACTTCATCTCCGACGGCGACGTGGCGGGCGCGATCGCGGCGGCGCGCCCCACGTCGGGCGTGGACATGCTCGTGGGCATCGGCGGCACCCCCGAGGGCATCATCGCGGCGGCGGCCCTCAAGTGCGTCGGTGGCGCCATCCAGGGCCGGTTGTGGCCCAAGGACGACGAGGAGCGCGAGAAGGCGATCGGCGCGGGCCACGACCTGTCGCGCGTGCTCACGACGAACGATCTCGTCAGCGGCGACAACGTCTTCTTCTGCGCGACCGGCGTGACCGACGGCGACCTCCTGCGCGGCGTGCACTACCGGGCGGGCGGCTGCACGACGCAGTCGATCGTCATGCGCTCCAAGTCCGGCACCGTGCGCATGATCGACGGCTTCCACAGCCTGCACAAGCTGCGCGAATACTCCTCGGTCGACTTCGACCTGCCCGAGGGCGCACAGCAGCCGCTGCCGTAGTTCGGTGTGAATCTGTGAACCGTTAACGGAGGGTCACCCTCCGAGTGACCCTAGTGACCGGGTCGCTTTCGTCCTTAGTTTCCGTCCTGACCCCGGCAACCCTGCGCCGGGTTCAGGAAAGGAACTCAACGATGAGGGCACGTTCGTTGTTCTCCGCAGTCGTCGTGGCCGCGGGCGCCCTGCTCGCCACGGTCACCGCGGCTTCCGCGGCGCCGGCTCCCACCGCGGACGGCGAGGTCTCGCCGATGATCGTCGGTGGCACCAACGCCTCCCAGGTCTACCCGTTCATGGTGTCCCTGCAGAACACCTCGGGCAGCCACTTCTGCGGCGCCTCGCTGGTCAAGGCCAACTGGGTCGTGACGGCGAAGCACTGCGTCCAGGGCTCGTCGGCGTCCTCGATCCGCACCCGGATCGGCACCACGAACCGCACCAGCGGCGGCACCACGACCGGTGCCTCGCGGATCATCCTGCACCCGTCCGCGGACCTCGCGGTCGTGCAGCTCAACACCTCGGTCAGCCAGGCGCCGATCTCCATCCCGACCTCGTCGGGCGCGGTCGGCACCGCCACCCGCATCATCGGCTGGGGCCAGACGTGCCCCGTCCGCGGTGCCTGTGGTGCCCCGGTGACCCTGCAGGAGCTCAACACCTCGATCGTCGCTGACAGCCGGTGCTCCGGCATCAGCGCCGTGTCGGAGATCTGCACCAACAACACCGGTGGCAACAAGGGCGCCTGCTACGGCGACTCGGGTGGCCCGCAGGTGAAGTCGGTCGGTGGCCGCTGGGAGCTGATCGGTGCGACCAGCCGCTCCGGTGGTGGCGCCAACTGCGCCGTCGCGCCGTCGATCTACGTGGACGTCTCGTACTACCGCTCGTGGGTCAGCTCGAACGTGGGCGGCCTGTAACCCGGTAACCGCATTCCGAGGCCCGTCTCCCAACCGTTATGGGAGGCGGGCCTCCGCGTTGCAACCCCGGTGATCCCCCGGTCGTCTACTTCGGCAAGGGATGGAACGAGCACGGGGTGCGCGATGCGGATGCTGCTCTTGGCGGTCGCGTTGGTGTCGGTGGCGGGATGTGCTCAGGGGCCTGTGCAGGCCGAGACTCCCACCACGCCGCCGTTTTCGTCCTCGCCGGTCTCCTCGACGCCCCCGCCCTCGTCTTCCGAGACGCCTCCCCCGCCGCCGCCTCCTCCTCCGCCCGTCGTGAAGCCGACGCCGTGCACCATCAGCGACGGCGCGTGCATCCAGCTCTCGACGAACCAGTCGTGGGTCGTGCGGGGCGACAAGATCGTCCACGGCCCGTCCCCGATCACGCACGGCCGTCGCGGCTTCGAGACGCCGCTCGGCAACTTCCCGGTGCTGCGCAAGGTGAAGAACGAGTGGAGCCGGCCGTACAACGCGCCGATGCCGTGGTCGACGTACTTCACCGAGAGCGGCATCGCGTTCCACGAGGGCTCGCTGACCGATCCGTCGCACGGCTGCATCCACCTGGACCCGCAGGCCGCCCGGTACTACTTCGAGAACCTCTCGATTGGCGAGACCGTGCAGGTGGTCTCATGATCATCGACCATGAGACTCCTGGCCGTAACGGCCTTGCTGCTGCTTAGCTTCGCGGCACCCGCGCACGCCTCCTCCGGCTGCACCGTCTACAACGGAGCGTGCGTCCAGAAGCACACGAACCAGGCCTGGCTCGTCACCAACGGCGTGACGAGCTACGGACCGGTCCGGATCAGCCACGGCAAGCCCGGCTTCGGCACACCCGTCGGAAACTTCCCCGTGCTGCGCAAGGTGAAGAACGACTGGAGCGTCCCCTACAACGGCCCGATGCCCAACGCGGTCTACTTCACCACCGACGGCATCGCGTTCCACCAGGGCGACCTGAACTCCCAGACGCACGGCTGCGTCCGGCTCTCCTGGAACGACTCCGAGGTCTTCTACAACAACCTCTTCCCCGGCGAGCGCGTTCAAGTACTTCCATAAAAACATGATTGAAGTCACCCCATAGTGGCAACTCCACTACTGAGGGGTGATGAGAGATGCGAGTTCTGATCGCGACGGTGCTCCTGATCCTCGGCTTCGCTGTTCCCGCACAGGCTCAGGCGGGATGCACCGTCTACAACGGAGCGTGCCTGGAAAAGGGCACCAACAAGGCGTGGCTGGTGTTCAACGGCCGGACGAGCTACGGGCCGGTGACCATCAGCCACGGCAAACCGGGGTACGAGACCCCGGTGGGCACGTTCTCGGTGCTGCGCAAGGTGAAGAACGACTGGAGTGTCCCCTACAACGGCCCGATGCCGAACGCGGTGTACTTCACCACGACCGGTATCGCGTTCCACCAGGGTGACACGGCGGTCCAGTCGCACGGCTGCATCCGGATGCCGATGGATGCTTCGCTCGTGTTCTACGACAACCTGATGGTCGGCGAGCAGGTGCAGGTCCTGCCCTGACCGTTCACCGGGTGGCTGCCCACCAGCACCCGTCGTCGCGTCCCATCACGGACACGCGACCGGCGAGGCCGGTGGGCAGCCAGCCCGTGAGCCGTTCGAGCTCCTTGCCCACCACGACCAGCGTCGTCTCCTGGTCGGCGGACAGGTCGTCCAGCGACACGGGCACGTCCACCGCGCTGAAGTCCACATCGGACACCGGCCGTCCGGCGGGCTCGTGGTCGGCCCGCACGATCCGCCAGCCTTCGTGACCTTCCCACGCGACCTCGCTCGCGTTCGGGAACTCCGGCTCGGCGTGCGGCGCCACCAGCGCGATCGTCCCGCCGAACCGCCCGGCCAGCGTGCTCAGCCGCAACGGGTGCTCGACGCCCTGAGGCTCGGCATTGGTGCGCAGGTACGGCTTCCCGAGCCTGCGCGCGACCCGTTCGACCGTGACGTGCACGCCGTCCTCCAGCGCGGCCACGACCAGCTCGACGTCCCGCGACCGGTTCAGCGCGTCCGGCAGGGCGAGCTGCGCGACCGCGAACCCCGGCAGCACCGCGATCTCGGTGCTCAGCAGGCCAGGCACGGTCAGCTCGACCAGGACGTCCGAACCCCAGCCCAACGTGTCGACGGCGGCGTTCACCCGGCGTTCGACGAGATCGGACAACGGCTGCCAGTACACCGCGCGCGGCCGGCGCGCGACGGGTCCCGCCCACCACGGCACGCCCGGCACCATGTCGGCCCAGCAAACGTGGATCACAAGCCCCCCAGGGTCTGAACCTCCATGCTACTGAGCCGCGCAGACGTCGTGCTGTCGTCTCACTGACGCGTTCGGAGCAGCCTGTCGACCGTCGCCTCGATGACGTCGACCCGCTTCAGAGCCGTCTCGTGGTCGTCTCCGTCGTCCTCCCTGGCGAGCGTGTAGATCACCCCGCCGGCACTGGCGACGTGGTCGGGCACCCAGACGATCCCGCGCTCCTCCAGCAGACCGGCCACGCCGTCGTCGGTGAGCTGGTTGTTGGCCGGTCCGACGACCAGCCGCACGTCGAGGTTCCGCACGGTCTCCGGGCTCAGCACGCCGCCCACCGCCGCGGGGACCAGCACGTCGGCCTTCGTCGAGTACGCCTGGTCCGGCTCCACCCAGCCGAACTCGTCCGTCCGCCTGCTCGGGTCCACATCGGACACCGTGATGTCCGCGCCTTCGAGCCCTCGCGCGATCAGCTCGCCCACCGAGCCGAACCCGCTGATCACGACCTTCCTGCCGGTCAGGTCGCTGGTGCCGAACGTGTGCCGTGCCGCCGCCCTCAGCGCGGCCAGCACACCTCGCGCCGTGGGGCCGCTCGACGAGCCCGTGCCGCCGTGCTCCTCCGGCAGGCAGTAGGCGTGCGGCGTGAGTTCCCTGAGCACCAGCATGTCGTCCGGTCCCGTGCCGACGTCGGGCCCCGCCTGGTAGTCGCCGCCGAACTCGTTGATCAGGTCGGCGTGGTCCAGCAGCACGGCACGTCGCAGCTCCGGGGTGAGCTCGCGGTCGACCACGATCACGCTCTTGGCCCCACCGTGCGGAATCCCGGCCGCCTCGCACTTCAGCGTCATGGCCCTCGACAGCCGCAGCACGTCCGTGACGGCGTCGGTGATCCGCTCGTACGGCTTCATCCGGCACCCGCCGACCGCCGGGCCCGCCTCGGTCGAGTGCAGGGCGACCATGGTGGTCATCCCCGACCGCTTCCCCGTGCGGACGACGAGTCGTTCGTGCTCCCACATGTACGTCCCCTCCCGAACTTCGGTCAAGCTCCGACGTCGAAGTTAGGGTGATGGACAGAGGTGTGGACGCCCTGCCGAACTTCGTTCGGCAGCGTGAGGTGGGGAGCGGGATGGACGAACTTGATTCGGCGATCGTGCGCGAACTGCAGCGCGATGCCCGGCAGTCGAACCGCGACATCGCCCGCAAGGTGGGCATCGCCCCGTCGACGTGCCTGGAACGCACCCGCCTGCTGCGCGAGCGGGGCGTTATCCGGGGCTACCACGCCGACATCGCACCGGCCGCGCTGAACCGGGGCGTGCAGGCGCTGGTGTCGGTGCAGGTCCGGCCGCTCAGCCGGGCCGTGATCGACGCCTTCAAGGCGTTCGCCCACGGCCTGCCCGAGGTGACGGCGGTGTTCGTGATGGCGGGCAACGACGACTTCGTGATCCACGTCGGCGCGCAGGACAACGAGCACCTGCACGCGTTCCTGGTCGACAGGCTCAGTCAGCGCAAGGAGATCGTCGGCTTCCGCACGTCGATCATCTTCCGGCACCTGGCGAAGCACGACCCGGCGCCGCTGCCCTGACGCACGTCAGGTGCCGTCGCTGGAGTGCCCCGGGAACAGGTGCGCCGACGGGTTGAGCGCCACCGCGATGTTGTTGACCGCGGTCGCCGCCTCCCCGAACCCGGTCGCGATGAGCTTGACCTTGCCGGGGTACTGCGCGACGTCACCCGCCGCGTACACCTTGTCCAGCTTGGTCTTCATCGTGGTGTCGACGAGGACGGCCCGGTGGTCGAGCTCAAGTCCCCACGACTCGATCGGCCCGAGGTCGGCCGTGAACCCGAGCGCGGCGACGACGGTCTGCGCGGGCAACGTGCGGGCGTCCCCGCCCTTGACCTTGACGTCCACTTCGGACAGAGGCTCTCCGCGCAACGCGAGCACCTCGGCGTCCGTGATGATCTCGACGCCAAGCTCCCGCACCTGCCGCACGGTGGCCGCGTGCGCGCGAAAGTTGGCCCGGCGGTGCACGATCTTGACGCTCGCGGCGATCGGGTGCAGCGCCAACGCCCAGTCGAACGCCGAGTCGCCACCGCCCACGATCACGACGTGCTGCCCCGCGTGCTCGGCCAGCACCGGCACGAAGTGCACCATGCCGCGCCCCAGCCACCCGTCGCCCGCGGGCAGCGGACGCGGGTTGAACTCGCCCATGCCGGCCGTGATCAGCACGGCCTTGGTGTTGATCACCGACCCGTCCGCCAGCCCGACCCGCAGACCGTCCTCAGTGGACTCGCAGGTGCGCGCCTGACGACCGAGCAGGTAGTTCGGCTTGAACTGGGCCGCCTGCTCCACCAGTCCGTTGACGAGGTCACGACCCCGCACGGCGGGAAAGCCGGCGACGTCGAAAATCATCTTCTCCGGATACATCGCGGTGACCTGGCCGCCCGGTTCGGGCAGGGCGTCCACGACCGCGACGTCCATCTCCCGGAAACCTGCGTAGTAAGCGGCGAACAACCCCGTGGGACCAGCGCCCACGATGAGGAGGTCGACGTCACGCTCCATGAGGGTGCCCTTCTGCCAGTGGTGGGTGGCAGTGCTGTGATCGACCATAGAGACTCGAAGGCATGTCTGAACAGGAGTACCGCGTCGAGCACGACACGATGGGTGAGGTCCGCGTGCCGATCGACGCATTGTGGCGCGCCCAAACACAACGCGCGGTCGAGAACTTCCCGATTTCCGGTCGAGGCCTGGAACGCGCCCAGATCAGAGCACTGGGCCTGCTCAAGGCAGCGGCGGCGCGAGTCAACGCACAACTAGGCGTCCTCGACGAGGACGTGGCCTCCGCCATCGCCACCGCGGCCGACGAGGTCGCCGCCGGCCAGTGGGACGCGCACTTCCCGGTCGACGTCTTCCAGACGGGCTCCGGCACGTCCTCGAACATGAACGCCAACGAGGTCATCGCCACCCTCGCCACCCGCGCCCTGGGCCGCGACGTGCACCCGAACGACCACGTGAACGCCTCGCAGTCGTCCAACGACACGTTCCCGACGACCCTGCGCGTGGCCGCCACCGAGGCCGTGGTGACCGACGTGATCCCGTCTTTCACGCACCTGCTGGAAGTGCTGGAGTCACGCGCCGCCGAGTGGTCCGACCTGGTCAAGTCCGGCCGCACGCACCTGATGGACGCCGTCCCGATCACGCTGGGCCAGGAGGCGGCAGCCTGGGCGTCGCAGGTCCGCTACTCGGTCGAACGGCTCCAGGCCTCGATCCCGCGCCTCGCGGAACTCCCGATCGGCGGCACGGCGGTCGGCTCGGGCCTGAACGCGCCCGCCGAGTTCGGCGCTCTGGTCGCAGCCGAACTGGCCTCCGCGACCGACCTGCCGCTGGTAGAGGCCCGCGACCACTTCGAGGCGCAGGCCACCCAGGACGGCGTGGTCGAGATCTCGGGCCAGCTGCGCGCCTCGGCCGTGGCGTTGTTCAAGATCGCCAACGACCTCCGCTGGCTCGGCTCGGGCCCCCGCACGGGCCTGGGCGAACTGGCGCTGCCCGACCTGCAGCCGGGCAGCTCGATCATGCCGGGCAAGGTCAACCCGGTGATCTCCGAGGCGACGATGATGGTCGTGGCCCAGGTGATCGGCAACGACGCCACCGTCGCGTTCGCCGGCTCGCAGGGCAACTTCCAGCTCAACGTGATGCTGCCGGTCATCGCCCGCAACGTCCTGGAGTCCTCGCGCCTCCTGGGTGCCGTGGCACGTCTGCTCGCCGACAAGGTGCTCGTCGGTGCGGAGGCTCAGGCCTCGCAGATGCGCGAGTACGCGGAGTCGTCGCCGTCGATCGTCACGCCGCTCAACCGGTACATCGGTTACGAGGAGGCGGCTTCGATCGCCAAGCAGTCGTTGAAGGAGCGCAAGACGATCCGCGAGGTGGTGCTGGAGCGCGGACACGTGCCGGGCAAGCTCACCGAGGAGCAGCTGGACGCGGCTCTGGACGTGCTGCACATGGCCCGCGGGGGCCGCTGAGGGTCTGGTTCCGGTGCCGGGCTCGCACCCGGCGCCGGATCAGGAGTACATCGCGAGCCAGATCGCGATGTAGTGGCAGATCGCCGCCACCACGGTCGCGGCGTGGAAGAACTCGTGATACCCGAACACCTGCGGCCAGGGGTTGGGCCACCGAGTCGCGTAGAAGACCGCGCCCACGGTGTACAGCGCCCCACCCACGAGCAGCAACACCAGGGCGGCAACCCCGGCGTGGTGCAACAACTCGGGCAGCACGAACACCGCCACCCACCCCAAGGCGATGTAGATGGGCACCCCGAGCCACCGGGGCGCGTGCGGCCAGGCCAGCTTCAGGGTCACCCCGAGCAGCGCACCGATCCACACCACCCACAGCACCGTGGAACCGGTGTCGGGATCCATCGCCAGCAACGCGAACGGCGTGTAGGTGCCCGCGATGAACACGAAGATCATCGAGTGGTCCAGGCGCTTCATCCACGTGCGGACGCGGTCGGACTTCCACGTCACGCGGTGGTACAGCGCCGAGACGCCGAAGAGGCCCAGGACGGTCAGGCCGTAGACGGAGGTGGCCAGGGCAGCGCGCCCGGACACCGTGGACGCCGCGAGGGCGATGAGCGTCGCGCCTGTCGCCACCGAGGCGATGAACGACCAGAGGTGCAGCCATCCACGCAGGCGCGGCCGCAGTCCGGGCTGGGGAGGAACGGTCGCAGTGGTCACAGGGCCCTAGGTTACGCGACCGTAGGTTTGGCACCACGGCTCAGTGATGAACCTTGCACGGCGTACGCTGTTCGGACGTGGCACTCCGCACCCGTGTGAAAGACGTCGCTATCCACTTCTACGAGTGGATTCTCCGTCGCGAGCTGAGCGTGACGCCACAGGCCCCGAAGCACGTGGGCGTGGTCCTCGACGGCAACCGCAGGTGGGCCAGGGAAGCCGGGTTCACCGATGTCGCGCACGGGCACAGGGCCGGCGCGCGCAAGATCCTCGAACTGCTCGACTGGTGCGGTGACGCCAAAGTGGAGGTCGTCACCCTCTGGATGCTGAGCACCGACAACCTCAGCCGCGACAACGACGAGCTCGCGCCGTTGCTCGACATCATCGCGGACATCACCGACGAGCTGGCCGAGGACGACAAGCCGTGGCGGGTCCGGCACGTCGGCGCGCTCGACATGCTGCCCAAGGAGCACGCGGAGCGTCTCACGAACGCCGCGGCGCGCACCAAGAACCGCACGGGCATCCAGGTCAACGTCGCCGTCGCGTACGGCGGGCGGCAGGAGATCGCGGACGCCGTGCGGAAGCTGTTGCAGGCGCACGCTGAGCGTGGCGGCACCATCGAGGAGCTGGCCGAGGTCCTCGACGTCGACCACATCGCCGAGCACCTCTACACGTCCGGGCAGCCCGATCCCGACCTGATCATCCGCACGTCCGGTGAGCAGCGGCTCTCCGGCTTCATGCTGTGGCAGTCCGCGCACTCGGAGTTCTGGTTCTGCGAGGCCTACTGGCCCGGCTTCCGGCGCACCGACTTCCTGCGCGCCATGCGCGAGTACGCCAAGCGCCACCGCCGTTACGGCAGCTGAACGCCGAAAGGGGCGCCCACCGCGAGGTGGACGCCCCTTTCGCTACAGCAGCGATCAGCCCCAGTAGTGGCCGAAGTCGTCGCCGTCCTCGATGCCGCCGGCGGCGCAGGTGTCGGTGATGGAGGGCGAGTTCACCGGAACCGCCGCGCCGAGCACACCGACGTTGTTGCCACACGCACCGATGGTGCCGTTCAGGTTGTTCGCGTTGCCGACGATCAGCAGCGGCTCGTTGACCCAGTGGTGGCCGGGGGCGGCCATTGCCGGGGAACCGATGACAACGAACGCAGCAGCGACGCCCAGGGCGGCAGCAGCCTTCTTCAGCACGATTTTCTCCTCATGAAGGTTTAAAGCGGGGAAAACGCGTCTGGGGGCGCCAGAAATGACGCCCCCAGACGTAGAGCAAAGGGGAGATCAGCCCTCGTCGACGATGCCGCCGGCGGCGCAGGTCTCGGTGATCGACGGCGAGTTGATCGGCACGGCACCGCCGAGAACGCCGACGTTGTTGCCGCAGGCACCGACCGTGCCGTTGAGGTTGTTGCCGTTCAGCAGAACCAGCAGGGGGCCGTTCTTCCAGTGGTGTCCACCGTGGCCCTCGCCGGCCATGGCGGCCGGGGCGAACGCGAGCGACAGCGCGGCTGCAGCGGCAACCACGGCACAAGCCTTCTTCATGTGATTCTCCTTCATGTCGGGTTATCCCCGTCATTTCCGGAGTCTTCGGGGATCTCCGGAGTCGGTGGGGTCTCCGGGCGGAAACGCTATAGGCATTCAGTGCAATCGACCGTCCGAGTGACCCCATTGTGTGACGCCAAGATCAACAACATTCCCCGATCAGGTGGTACTCGTTTCACGATTCGGTCGCGAGTAAGGCGCTGTGGTAGACGCCCTAAGCTCTCCGACTCATGGACGCTGACGAGCTGGTGCGCGGATACCTGGTGCTGGGGCTGCGGCTCGGGCGCCTGGTGCCCGGGTTCGTCGACTCGTTCACCGGCGACCCGGTGCTGAGCCGCGGCGTCGACAACGAGCCGCGCCTGCACCCCAGGGCCCTCGGCGAGCACGCCCGGCTGCTGATCAGGGAACTTCCCGGCACGGACCTGGCGGAGCAGCGCAAGCAGTTCCTCGACGCGCACCTCAGGGCGTTGGACTGCACCGCGCGCAAGCTCGACGGCGAGCGCATCTCGTTCGTCGACGAGGTCCAGCGGTACTTCCAGGTCCGCGTGCGCCCCGGCGACGAGGACGCGTACGCGCAGGCCCACCGCAACCTCGACGCGGTCCTCGAAGGACCGGGCTCGCTCGCCGACCGCCTCACGGCCTTCCGCACGGCCGACGAGGTGCCCGCGCGCAGGCTTCAGGGCGCCGTGCAGGCCCTCTCCAGCGCGCTGCGGGACCGCGTGCGGCAGAAGTACGCGCTGCCCGAGCAGGAGATCGTCGAGTACCAGGTCGTCACGAACAAGCCGTGGAGCGGCTTCAACTACTACCTGGGCGGCTACCGGTCCCGCGTCGCGATCAACGCCGACCTTGGCCACCGCATGTCGAACCTGCCGCACCTGGTCGCGCACGAGTCCTACCCCGGCCACCACACCGAGCACTGCCGCAAGGACGCGGGCCTGGTCGCCAGGCGCGGCCACGCCGAGCAGTCGATCTTCCTGATCAACACGCCGCAGTGCCTGATGGCCGAGGGCATGGCGGACCTCGGCCTGCACGCCGCCGTCGGGCCCGGCTGGGGCCTCTGGACGGAGGGGATCTTCCGCGACCTGGGGTTGCGAATGGACGGCGAACTGTCCGAAAAGGTCGAGTCGGCGACATCGGGCCTGCTCACGGTGCGGCAGGACGCCGCCCTGCTGCTACACGATCGGGGTGCGGATCAGGATGACGTGGTTGCGCATCTGCGCAGGTGGCTGCTAGTCCCCGACCGCCGCGCACGCCAGATGGTGCGCTTCCTGGCCGATCCGCTGTGGCGCGCGTACACGACCACCTATGTCGAAGGGGTGCGCCTCGTGCGGGCCTGGCTCGACGTCCGCGCGCCCGGCGAATCGCTCGACTCCCGCTATCTGAGACTTCTCGACGAGCCCCTCACGCCGAAATCACTCGAATCCCAGGTGAGGGACGGTGTGTCGTGGCTGGCGCGCAACGCCCACGAGAACACGATCTGACCAGCGCAAACACGGAAGCGGTCACATTTCGTTCTGTTGTCCGGTAGATGACAAATTCGGATTCACCTGTGTGGCTTCGTGCCGTTGGGGCACTTCCACAGGTAACTTCGAAAGCGGCGGGACGCGACCACTGCGGACCGCGCAGGGAGGCTCTGATCGTGGCAGACAACGTCGCGAGGGGGCCGGCACCCGGCCCTCGTGGTCGACCTGCCTGACGCCACACCGGCGGACGGCTGGACGATCGATCAGGGTGGTGCCTGGCCCAGCGAGGAGCGGACGCGGGTGCCGCGTTCGTGAGGGAGTTGCCGTGAACGCACGACGTCCCGCGAGCCGTACCTCAGGCTCATCGCGCAGTTCTTCCTCCAGGCGCAAGTCCGCCGCTCCGGCCATCACGACATATGTGCTGGACACGTCGGTACTGCTGTCCGATCCTCTCGCCCCCACCCGGTTCGCGGAGCACGAGGTCGTGCTCCCGCTCGTGGTGATCAGCGAGCTGGAGGGCAAGCGCCACCACCCCGAACTGGGCTGGTTCGCGAGGGAAGCCCTGCGCCTCCTCGACGACCTGCGCTTGCGGCATGGTCGCCTCGATTCGCCGATCCCCATCGGGGATCTGGGAGGCACCTTGCACGTCGAGCTCAACCACTCCGACCCGGAGGTGTTGCCATCAGGTTTCCGAACGGACTCCAACGACGCCCGAATCCTCGCGTGCTCCCTCAACCTCGCTGCTGAGGGGCGCAACGTCACCCTGGTGACGAAGGACATGCCGCTGCGGGTCAAGGCCGGATCGGTCGGCCTGCCGGCGGAGGAGTACCGGGCGCACGACGTGACCCTCTCAGGCTGGACGGGAATGTCCGACATGGACGTCCCGCAGTCCCTCGTGGACGGCCTGTTCAAGGAGAACGTCGTCGACCCGACCCAGTACGAGGACCTGGAGCACATCGCCGAACTGCCGTGCCACACCGGAATCCGGTTGCTGGCGGGCACGTCGAGCGCTCTGGGCAGGGTGACCGCGGACAAGCAGATCAAGCTGGTGCGCGGAGATCGGGAGGCGTTCGGACTGCACGGGAGGTCCGCCGAACAGCGGATCGCCCTGGATCTGCTGCTGGACTCCGACGTCGGCATCGTCTCGCTGGGCGGACGTGCGGGCACCGGCAAGTCGGCACTGGCGCTGTGCGCCGGTCTCGAAGCCGTGATGGAGCGCAGGCAGCACCGCAAGGTCGTGGTCTTCCGGCCGTTGTACGCGGTCGGCGGCCAGGAGCTCGGCTACCTGCCGGGCAGCGAGAACGAGAAGATGGGGCCGTGGGCGCAGGCGGTGTTCGACACCCTCGGCGCGCTGGTGAGCCAGGCGGTCGTGGAAGAGGTGATGGACCGCGGGATGCTGGAGGTCCTGCCCCTCACCCACATCCGCGGCCGCTCGCTGCACGACTCCTTCGTGATCGTGGACGAGGCGCAGTCGTTGGAGCGCAACGTGTTGCTGACCGTGCTGTCGCGTCTGGGCAGCAACTCGCGGGTGGTGCTGACGCACGACGTGGCGCAGCGCGACAACCTGCGGGTCGGCCGGCACGACGGCGTGGCGGCGGTGATCGAGAAGCTGAAGGGCCACCCGCTCTTCGCTCACATCACGCTGACTCGCTCGGAGCGTTCGCCGATCGCGGCCCTCGTCACCGAGATGCTGGAGGAGGACTACGCCTCGTAGCGTCGTTCGACGGAACGGCCCCGCGCAGCTTTCGTTGCGCGGGGCCGTTCTTCGTCTAGTCCAGGGCCCGTTTCATGAACCCGCGCAGGCCGAGGCCGCCGAAGCCCGCGATCGCGACGACGAGCACGAGCAGCACGATCGGCAGCGGGATGTGCGGCACGTTCGGCACGAGCTCCGCGCGCATGCCCTCGCTCACGTACGTCAGCGGGTTGAGCGCGCAGACCACCTTGAACCACAGGAGGTTGTCGCTCAGCGACAGCCACGGGAACTGGGCGGAGCCGGTGAACAGGATCGGGGTGAGGATCACCGCGAACATCACGTTCACCCGGCGCGCGGGCACGGACGTGCCGATGACCAGGCCGACGCTGCCTCCGGCGAGACAGCCGAGGATGATCACCAGCAACGCGCCCGGGATGCCTTCCCAGGCCCAGGAGACGTCGAGCATCACGAACCCGACGGGCACCATCAGCACGGCCGCGAAGAAGCCGCGGATCGCGCCGAACACGATCTTCTCCACCGCGACGAGCGGGATGGAGATCGGCGCGAGCAGCCGGTCCTCGATCTCGCGCGTCCAGGAGAAGTCGAGCACCAGTGGCAGCGTCGTGTTCTGCAACGCGCCCAGGAACCCGTTCATCGCGATGATGCCCGGTAACAGCACCTGCGCGAAGTCGCCCTGCACGTACCCGATGTCCCCCAGCACCTTCGCGAAGATGAAGAGGATGAAGAACGGCTGGATGATCACCTGCGCGAGGAAGCTCGGCAGCTCGCGGCCCGTGACGAAGACGTCGCGCCAGAGGATCGCCTGGAACGTCCTGAGTTGGCTCACCGGAGCTCCCTGCCGGTCAGGTGGATGAAGACGTCCTCCAGGCTGGGCTTGCCGATCGCGACGTCGCTGACCGTGACGTCGAGGTCCCGCAGGACGTTCAGCACGGCCGGCAGCGTGACCGAGGTGTCGGCGTCGGTGTAGACGCGGAACATGTTCCCGACCTCCTCGACGCGCTGGGCTCCGTCCACTTCGGACAGCACCTGGGTGATCTTGGCGGAGTCGTGGCCGTTCGGGCTCAGCGAGACGCTGACCGTGTTGCTGCCGGGCAGGTTCTTCGTGAGCTCGTCCGGGGTGTCGAGCGTGAGCAGCTTGCCGTGGTCGACGATGCCGACGCGGTCGCACAGCTTGGTGGCCTCGTCCATGTCGTGCGTGGTGAGCACGACCGTGACGCCGTCCGCGTGCAGTGCCGCGACGCGTTCGTGGACGAAGAGCCGCGCCTGCGGGTCGAGTCCGGTGCTCGGCTCGTCGAGGAACAGGACCTTGGGCCGGTGCATCAGCGCGCGGGCGATCATCAGCCGCTGCGCCTGCCCGCCGGACAACGTGTCGACGAGCGCGTTCTGGTGGTCCTTGAGGCCCATCCGCTCGATGATGTCGTCGGCGAGCCGCTGGCGTTCCTTCGGGCCGATGCCGTGGTAGGCCGCGTGGAACAGGAGGTTCTGCCGCGCGTTGAGCGACCGGTCGAGGTTGTTGCGCTGCGGCACGACGGCGAGCAGCTGCCGCGCGCGCTTGGAGTCGGCCACCACGTCGACGCCCTCCACGAGCGCCTGCCCCGAGGTGGGGCGGACGCGCGTGGTGAGGACACCGACCGTGGTCGTCTTGCCCGCGCCGTTGGGCCCGAGCAGTCCGAAGACCTCACCGCGGCGGACGTCGAAGCTCAATCCGTCCACCGCGGGTTTTTGTCCCGTTTTATAGACTTTGCGGAGATCTCTCACCGAGACCGCTTCGTCCACTTTCTCACCATCCCCCTGGCAACGGCCTTCCTTCCGCGAATCCGGCAGCGGACTGGATGCCGAGCACAGACTTGTCGTGGAATTCCTCCAGCGAGGTCGCACCGGCATACGTGCAGGCCGAGCGAACGCCGGACGTTATCGCATCGAGCAGATCCTCCACGCTCGGGCGCACCGGGTCCAACCGCATTTTCGACGTCGAGATGCCTTCTTCGAACAGTCCCTTCTTGGCCCGTTCGAACGCGTTGTCGCCGCGCGTCCGCGCCGTCACCGC
Source organism: Lentzea sp. NPDC058436 (assembly GCF_042721515.1). NCBI lineage: Bacteria > Bacillati > Actinomycetota > Actinomycetes > Pseudonocardiales > Pseudonocardiaceae > Lentzea > Lentzea sp. NPDC058436. The sequence goes on along the minus strand of NZ_JBHXLF010000012.1, from coordinate 109,097 downwards.
ACGCTTGGACGCCATTCCGAAGGATTCTTTGTAGAGGTTCCCGCGCTCATCCCGCTGCAGATCCCCTGGAGACTCGTACGTTCCGGCGAACCAGCTGCCGACCATCACGCTGCTGGCACCGGCGGCAAGAGCGAGAGCCACGTCGCGAGGGTGCCGCACGCCGCCATCGGCCCACACGTGCTTGCCGAGCCTGCGCGCCTCCGCGGCGCACTCGGCCACGGCGCTGAACTGCGGCCTGCCGACGCCGGTCATCATCCGCGTCGTGCACATCGCGCCGGGCCCGACACCGACCTTGATGATGTCCGCGCCGGCCTCGACCAGGTCCCGAACGCCCTCGGCGGTCACGACGTTGCCCGCCGCCACCGGCACACCGGGGTTCGCCTCCTTGACGGCCCGCAGCGCCGCGATCATCTTCTCCTGGTGCCCGTGCGCGGTGTCGACGACCAGCACGTCCACCCCGGCCTTGACCAGCGCCTCGGCCTTGGCCCGCACGTCGCCGTTGACCCCGACGGCCGCCGCGACCCGCAGCTTGCCGTCGTCGTCCGTCGCGGGCTTGTAGACCTCGGCGCGCAACGCCGTCAGTTCGGTCAGCACACCCCGGAGCCGCTGCTCCTCGTCCACGCCCAACGCGACCTTGTGCGCGCTGTGGTGCAGTTCGTCGAACACGTCCTGGGGCCGCGAGTCGAGCGACAGCTTCAGCACGTCGGTGTTCATGACGTCACCGAGCCGCGCGAACCGGTCGACCCCGGTGAGCGCGGCCTCGTCGACCACCCCGAGCGGCCGCCCGCCGTCGTCCACGACGACAACGGCCCCGTGCGCCCGCTTGTGCAGGAGGTTCCACGCGTCCGCCACCGCGTCACCGGTCGTGAGCGTCAACGGCGTGTCCCACACGGGATGCCGCTCCTTGACCCACGTGATGATCTCCGCGACGGCCTCCGTGGGCACGTCCTGCGGGATGACGACGAGCCCGCCACGCCGCGCGATGGTCTCGGCCATCCGCCGCCCGGCCACAGCCGTCATGTTCGCGACGACGATCGGGATCGTGGCCCCGGTGCCGTCCGAGGTGGAGAGGTCGACGCCGAACCGGGACTCCACGGCGCTGCGGCCGGGAACGAGGAAGACGTCGTCGTAGGTCAGGTCGTAAGAGGGTCGATGCCCTTCGATGAACCGCACGTGCTTCCACGATACCCGCAGCGCCCCGCCGGGGCCGGACTCACGGATTCCACGCGTAGCCGGTGGTCGTGGTGACCGCCACGAACCCGAGCCGCTCCAGGATCGGCCTGCTGTCCTCCGTCGCGTCGACCTGCAGGTACCGGAACCCGCGTTGCACCGCCAGCCGAGCCCGATACGCGACGAGCGCCCGGTAGACGCCCTTGCCGCGCCATCTGGGGAGCGTGCCGCCACCCCACAACCCGGCGAACTCCGTGCCGGTCACGAACTCGATCCGCGACGACGACACCACCAGCCCGTCCACCTCCGCGACGACCGCGACGACGTCCGGGTCGTCCTTCTTCTCGACCAGCCGCTCGACCAGCCAGTCGTGGTCCCGTCCGAACACCTCGGTGGCCGTGGCGGCGAGCCGGTGGAAGTCCGCCTCCTCCGTCGCCTCCCTGACGGTGATGCCGTCGAGCTCGACCGACGCCGCCATGTGCTCCGCCAGTCCGACGAGCACGGTCTCCCTTCCCTCCGACTCGAACCCGGCCGCCATTAGCCGTTCGGGCAGGTCAGCGGGGGTGTCGTGGCTCCACGTCTTCCACTCGACGGCCTGGTCGCGCGCCGTGAAGAAGTCGCGCTGCCGGGCGATGAGCTCGTCCAGCTCGGCGCCGGAGACGCCCAGGGCGGGTGGGCCCGCGACAAAGCCGCGCCGGCGCGGCCAGGTCACCCGGAACACGGGGCCGTCCTGGTGGACGACTGCGCCGGGTTCGGGGAAGGTCCACTCGGCGGGGCGGGCTTGGGAGTCGAAGGCGCTGAGCAGCGCGGAAGCGTCGGTCACTGGCTGCACGCTATGGGCGGTGCGGTTGGGGCCGCACCCGATTTTCGCGCCGAGGGCGGCTGGCGGTGAGGGTGGGGGGTGAGGATGGGACGCACGCGGATTCGGCCGCAGCGATAGCGGGACGCACTCGGTCCTCACCACGAAGGGCCTGGCCGTAGGCGTGGCGGGACGCACGCAGTCCCCACCACGAAGGCACCAACCGCGGGCGCGGCGTGACGCGCGGGTTTCCGGCCATGGCGGGTGGCGGGACGCAGCTCCAGCAGCGGCTGCTTCCCACGCGGCTGCCGCTCCTGCAGCCGCAGCTCCCTCAACGCGGCAGCTCCCTCACGCGGCCGCCCAGCCCGACCTCCGACCGCCCAGCCCGACCTCCGGCCATCCAGCCCGACCCGCGCCCTTCCGCGCCCGTTCAGCCTCGCCGAGCCGGCCGACGTCGGCGAGCAACGGGCCGTCAGGCCTCCGGCTTCGGGTGCGCGGTCGGCAGGAGCGCCCTCACCTCCTCGATCGTCGTCGCCTCCGCGGGGTCCTTGTCCGGGCGGTAGCGCACGACGCGGGCGAACCGCAGCGCGACGCCGCCGGGGTAGCGCGGCGAGACCTGGACGCCGTCCAGTTCGATCTCGATCACCAGTTCCGGGCGGACCGTGACGACCCAGTCGTTCTGCTCGGTGGCGATCTCCTGCAGGGCGGTGGTCTGCCACTTGAGCAGCTCGTCGGTGAGGCCCTTGAAGGTCTTGCCGACCATCACGGGTGGGCCGCCGTCCGGGTCGCGGGCGCCCAGGTGCAGGTTCGAGAGCCAGCCGCGGCGGCGGCCGCTGCCCCATTCGACGCCCAGCACCACCAGGTCGAGGGTGTGGACCGGCTTCACCTTCTGCCAGGCTCGGCCTCTTCGGCCCGCGGCGTAGGGCGAGGCCAGCGACTTCACCATCACGCCCTCGTGGCCCGCGGACAGGGACGCCGTCACGACGTCGGCCGCCTCCTGCGGTGTCGGGTCCTGCACGCCGGGAATGACGTGCTCGCCCGCCACCTGGCGCAGGGCGGCCAGGCGGTCGCGCAGCGGTTCGTCGAGCAGGTCCTTGCCGTCGAGGTGCAGGCAGTCGAAGAAGTACGGGTGCAGGAGCAGCTCGCGTTCGTCCTGCGCGCCGAACCTGCTCATCGTCTCCTGGAACGGGCGGGGTCTGCCCTCGTCGGTCAGCGCCAGCGTCTCGCCGTCGAGCACCACGGACGTGCACGGCAGGGCGCGCACCAGGTCGACGAGTTCCGGCACCGTCTTGGTGATCTCGCGCAACGTGCGCGTGTAGACGTGGACCTCGTCGCCGTCGCGGTGCACCTGGATGCGCGCGCCGTCGAGCTTGTGCTCCACGACGACGCTGCCCAGCTCGGTCAGCGCCTCGTCCAGCGACTCCGCCGGTGAGGCGAGCATCGGGCGCAGGGGGCGGCCCACCTCCAGCCGGAACGCCTCCAGGGCCTCCGCGCCGCCGTCCAGCGCGGTCACGGCCGTCTCGGGCAGGCGGCCGGACAGCATGAACGCGCGCCGCACCACGTCGCCGGGCACGTCGGCGGCCGAGGCGATGGCGTCCAGCATCACGCCCTCCAGCGCGCCCTGGCGCAGCTCGCCGGTGAGCAGCCGGCGCAAGAAGTCCTGCTCCGCCTCGGTCGAGCGTTCGAACAGCGCGGTCAGCAGAGCGACCCGGCGCTGCGCCGAGCCCTTGCCGGACGTCGCGGCCACCTCGGCGAGCGCGGCGTCGACCTCGGCGATCGTCAGCTCGGCCTGGGGAGCCGGCCGCACCGACAGGTCGACGACGGTGCGCCAACCCGTGCCGATACGACCCTGCCGCGGCGTGCCTATGAGGAACGACACCACCGCGACCACCACATCCGCCGTCGCCGAGCGCAGCAACGCGGACAACGCCTTGACCTTGGCCAGGCGCGACCGGGTCGCCGCGACGGCGGCTGACGTGTCGACCACTTCGGACAGGAGCACGTGTTCATGGTGCACCCGTGCACTGACAATTTCTGGAGGAGCGGACTAGGCTGCCTTCGCCAACCGTTCTACCTGGGGGTTTGTCGGACCATGAACGCATTCAAGATCGTCGCGGCCGCTCTGCTGTTCGCCGCCGTCGCCGTGACGGCGCTCAACGGCGCCTCCGCCGGCACCGACCGCGAGCACATCCTCGGCGAGCCTCGCGAGCACATCATGAGCACCGCCCGCGAGCACATCCTCTAGTGCGGTGACCACGAACCCTTGCCGGGTTGTGCGCGGTCCAGGGCGATGCATCGTGGTGCCTCCCCCACGCCCTCGTACTGGTTGTACGGGGGCGTGGGGGAGGTGCCGCGAGGCGTCCACCTGGGCCGCGCAGAACACGGTGAGGATTGTGGTCACCGCACTAGGCGACCGCGACGTCGGCGATCTCCCTGACCGCCTCCCGCAGCCGGTCGGGGGTGAGCGCCGCGTACCCCAGCACCAAGCCGGGCCACATGGGCGTGCGCGTGTACTGCGCCAACGCCCATACGTGCACGCCACGCTCCTCAAGCCTGCTCTTCAACGCGAGGTCGTCCGTCCCGTCGGGCATGCGCAGCACGACGTGCAGCCCGGCCGCGACACCGATGGACTGCCATGCGGGCAGATGCTCCGCCACGGCCTCCAGCAACGCATCGCGCCTCTTCCGGTAGAGCGCGCGCGTACGGCGCAGATGCCGGTCATAGCCACCCGTACGCAGCAGGTGCGCGAACGCGGCCTGAGGGATCGTGCCGGTGCCCATGTCGTTGTACTGCTTGCGTTGCACGATCTCCGCGCGCAGACGTTCCGGCACCACGAGCCATCCGAGTCTGAGCGCGGGCGCCAGCACCTTGCTCGTCGTGCCCTGGTACACCACGTGCTCGGGCGCGAGCGCCTGCAACGCCCCCAGCGCCGGCCGGTCGTAGCGGTGCTCGGCGTCGTAGTCGTCCTCGATGATCAACCCGTTGCGCGAGCGCGCCCACTCGACGAGCGCCCGCCGCCGTTCCGGATCGAGCACCACTCCCAGCGGGAACTGGTGCGCCGCCGTGACTAGCACCGCGCTGCAGTCCGTTTTGGACAGAAGGTCGACTCGAATTCCCTTGTCGTCCACCGGAATGGGCACGGTGTTGAGTCCGTGCGACCGCAGCATGTTCTCGCCGCCGAAGTGGCTGGGTTCCTCGATGGCGATGCTGCCGTTCAGGATCCTGGCGGTGAGCTGCAACCCGTCCGCCGCGCCGTTCGTGATCACCGCGTCCTTCGCGACGACCGCGCGCACCCGCGACAGGTAGTCGACGATCTCCTTGCGCAGCCCCACGAAACCGGCGGGGTCGGGGTAGGCGAGGTCGTCGTCGGGCAGCTCGGCGAGCGCCGCGCGATGCGCCGCCACCCACTCGGCTCGGGGGAACGCGCCCAGCGCGGGCAGGCCTGGCCGCAGGTTGTACCTCCACCGCGGCGGCGGCTGCGGCACACCGCTCGTGCCGGCCGGTCCGAGGCTCGCGACCGTCGTCCCCGAGCCGCGCCGCGTCGTGAGGTACCCCTCCGCGACGAGCTGCGTGTACGCCGACGTCACCGTCCCGCGCGCCACGTCGAGCTGTGCGGCCAGGTCCCGGCTCGACGGCAGCCGCGTGCCCGGCAGGAGCCGTCCGTCCCGGATCGCCCTGCGCAGCTCGGCCTCCACCCCTCGGCGCCGCTGGTGGCCGGGCAGCAGCAGCTCGCGAAAAGTGGTCCAGTTCGTAGCCATTGAAGTGGAGCTTAAACCTGGACCAGTCCAGCGCAAGGCTCTAGGACATGAAACTCGGGGTGGCCGCGGGAGCGACAGCGGCAACGATCGTCGGAGCGTCCGTTCCGGTCACGGGAATGCTGGAGGGCTACCCGGTCCTGACCGGTCAGGCCATGCGCTACGCCCTCGGCGCGGCCGTGTTGCTGCTGGTCGCACGCCGTCTGCCGATGCCTTCGTGGCGCGACCTGCCACCGCTGCTCGGCGTGGTCGTCACGGGCATGCTCGGCTTCAACGCCGTGTTGATCGCCGCCCAGCAGTACGCGGAACCGGGCTTCGTCGCCGCCGTCATGGGTGGCGCGCCCATCGCACTCGCGCTGCTCTCCCGCCAACGCACCGCATCCGCCGTGGTGGGTGCCGTAGTGGTGGCAGCGGGCATCGTGCTGTTGTCCGGCGGCGGCTCGTGGCACGGTCCCGGCCTTGCGCTGGCATTGCTCACGATGGCCGGCGAAGTCTGCTTCACGCTTTTCGCCGTGGGAGTCGTACGGCGCCTTGGTGTGCTCGGCGTGGCCACCTGGACCTGCATCCTCGCGACGGTGATCGGCGCGGTGCTCGGCACGTTCGTCGGCGGCTGGCAGATGCCGACGCCACGGCAGGGCTTCTCTCTCTCGCTGCTGGCCGTGGTGGTGACGGCACTGGCGTTCGGGCTCTGGTACTTCGCCGTGAACCGCCTGGGCTCCGACCGCGCGGGCGTGCTCATCGGACTGATGCCCGTGTCCGGCCTGGCGACCTCCGTGTTGCTGGGCGCGCAGGAACTCTCTCTCGTGTCCGTCGCCGGTGTCACGACGGTCGCGCTCGGGTGCGTCATCGGACTCCGCACGCCCAAACCTGCGGACACGAGAGAGAGTTCCTACGAACGACCGCTCCCGACCGCGACCTCCATCTGACGCACGATCGCCCACGAGTCGCCGGGCTCGGCGCGGACCCGTTCGAAGATCTCCCGCTGCGCCGCCGTGAACCGTCCACGCTCGATCAACGCGACGGCGAGGCTGTGCACGTCCACGTCGTCGGAAGCACCCTTCGAGTACCAGAACCACACGGCGTGAAGTGCACCCTCGCGCGGTGCGCCGTACCAGTGCGAAGGCCGGTTCGGGTTGGGCGCGGAGGGGTTCGGCACGCGGTAGCCCAGGCGCTTGGCGTTCTTGCGGAGAACGCCGTAGGCGTGGAGGTCCGCCTGCCAGGCGGCGTGACTCGCGCTCAGCAGTTCCATCGCGGCGGGGAGCAGGGCCGGGTCACGGGTGAAGTCGCCGACCACGGCCCGCAGGAAGCTGAACGTCGCCTGGAAGCCAGCGGGCGGTAGCGCCACAGGCACTGCCGCAGGGAGCCGACGCGGTGCGTCAGCGGAAGCGACGTGTCGAGGACCTTCCGCGCGTTGCCGGAGAAGCTCACGCGCGGACCTCCGCCGGCCGTGCAGGTGGTTCGGACACGGCCGGCGAAAGGTCCATGCACGGCAGGCTAGGCCAGATCCGGCCCCTGCGAGCGGAGATCGTCCACACGCGACATCGCGTCACGGAGTTCGTCGAGCCACGTGTCGGCGTGCTCGCCCACCAGTCGCACGGCCCATGCCAGAGCATCTGCCCGTGAGCGTGCCACGCCGGCGGCCACCAGCGTGTCGAGCACCTGGCGTTCCGGCTGGCGCAGGCGCGTCATGACCGGCACGGCCAGGTGCGTGAACAGTTCGCGCGTGCCGCCCAGCGACGCGCCCCAGGCGACCTTGCGGCCGTAGCGGTGCTCGGCCTGGCGGGCGATCTCGATGCGTTCGTCGCGGGTCTCCTCGCGCCAGCGCGAGATGCGGCCCGACTCGGCGGCGGCGCGCGAGGCGTCGTCGAACTCGCCCTCCAGCGGCGTGAGCGTGCCGACGACCGTGATCTCCTCGCGGTCGACGATCACCTCCGCCGCGCCGGTGAACCAGCCGTCCGGGAGCCTGCCCGCGAACCAGGCCGCCGCGTCGTCGGCCGAGGGCAGGTCAGCCTGCTGCCACCCGCCTCGTCCTCGCCATCCACGTCCCATTTCAACCACCTCTGATTACATGATTACGTCGTAACCGACGTTACGCCTGCAATCAGCCATCACGCGTTCGCCGTCAGCGAAGTGACCAGGGCGTCCTCCGAAACCACCGGGCGATCGCAGACGTACCCACGGCACACGTACGCCGCGGGACCCTCGTCGACCAACGGACGGTCTTCGAGCAACGGCACGGACGCCGGCTCTCCGGCCACGACGACGCCGCCTCCGGGCACATGGGCCACCGCCGCCGCCCACAGCGACGCACGGCGCGAGTCGTCGGCACCCACCACTGCCACCTGCAACGGACCGGCGACCAGCGTCTCGGCGACCGTCAGCCAGTGCCCGGCGAACCGGGGTGCCCGCGCGGCCAGCAGTCCGGCTCGGGTCACGGCGGCCACAGCGGCCTCGTAGTACCGCGACGAACGATCGGCGCCGGACAGCAGGGACGCCGTCAGCAGCGCCGAGGCCAGCGAGGACGCTCCGGACGGCGACGCGTTGTCGGTGGAGTCGGCAGGGCGCCGTACGAGTGCCTCGGCGTCGTCGGCGGTGTCGTAGTAGGCACCAGGAGAGCCCACGACGGCGAACCGCGCGAGAGCGGTGTCCAGCAGCCCGCAGGCCAGGTCGAGCCACCGGATCGAGCCGGTGACCTGGTGCAACGCCAGCAGCCCGTCGGCGAGGCAGCCGTAGTCCTCCAGCACGCCGAACGACGGCCCCGCCACGCCGTCACGCGAGGTGCGCAGCAGCCTGCCCTCGACCAGGTGCACCGATCCCAGCAACGACGCCGCCTCCTCGGCAGCCGAAATCCACGCCGGCTCACCGAAGAACGCGCCCGCCTCGGCCAGCGCGGCGATCGCCATGCCGTTCCAGGAGGCGATGACCTTGTCGTCACGGCCGGGCTGCGGCCTCAGGGCACGCGCCGCCAGCAACGCGGCCCGCACCTCCTCCCCCGGCTCCGACACGAACCCCAGCGTCGACTTGCCGTCCTCGAAGTTCGGCTCGGCGGTCACGCCGAACGCCGCTGCGGCATCGCCCAGTTCCTCGAACGACCACACGTACGTCAGGCCCTCGACGCCCTCGGTGTCCGCGTCCAGTGACGCCGCGAACCCGCCCTCGGCCGTGCGCAGGTCCCGCAGCAGGAACGACGCCGTGTCCCGCGCGACCCGTTCGTAGCGCTCGGACCGAGTGACCCGCGTCAGGTGCGTGTAGAAGCGGAGCAGCAAAGCGTTGTCGTACAACATCTTCTCGAAGTGCGGCACGACCCACGACGCGTCGACGCTGTAGCGCGCGAAACCACCGCCGAGCTGGTCGTACAGGCCGCCGTTCGCCATCGCGTCCGCCGTCGAGGTCGCCATCGACACCGCCTCGACCGACCCGGTGCGCTCGTGGTGGCGCAGCAGGAACTCCAGCGCCATCGACGGCGGGAACTTCGGCGCGCCACCGAATCCGCCGTGGCGCCGGTCGAACTCGCCGAGCAACGACACCACGGCGCCCGCCAGCACGTCCGAGTCCACAGCGGACGGTGGCAACGGCGCCGCGTGGCGCGAGATCTCCTCCACCACGGCGGAGGCGGACTCCAGGATCTCGTCCGGCCGCGAGGCCCACGTCGCCGACACGGCCTCGACGAGCTGCGTGAACGACGGCATGCCGGGCCGCGGCGACGGCGGGTAGTAGGTGCCGGCGTGGAACGGGCGCGCGTCCGGCGTGAGGAACACGGTCATCGGCCACCCGCCCTGGCCCGTCATGGCCTGCGTGACCTCCATGTACACGGCGTCGACGTCCGGGCGTTCCTCGCGGTCCACCTTCACCGCCACGAAGTTCTCGTTGAGGTACGAGGCAACGGCCGCGTCCTCGAACGACTCGTGCGCCATCACGTGGCACCAGTGGCAGGCCGCGTAGCCGACGGACAGCAGCACCGGCACGTTGCGCCGCCGGGCCTCCTCGAACGCCTCCTCGGACCACGGCCACCAGTCGACCGGGTTGTCGGCGTGCTGCAGCAGGTAGGGGCTGGTCGCGTCCGCGAGTCGGTTCGCCATGCCCGGCAGCCTAATTCGCCTGCGGATTCAGCGACTCTCGATCAGACTCAGGCGCGTGTTGCTCACCATGACCACGACGCACCGGCCGGCAACCGACCTCGGCCACCTGCTGCACAAGCATCCCGACCGGGCTCAGTCCTTCACGACGAGCTCGGGCGTCGCGCACGTCTTCTACCCGAAGGCGACGGACGAGGAGTGCACGGTCGCCCTCCTGCTGGAGGTCGACCCCATCGCGCTCGTCCGAGGTCCCGGCAGCACGCTCACCCAGTACGTCAACGACAGGCCGTACGCGGCCGGGTCGTTGCTCACGGTCGCGCTCGGCAGCGTGTTCCGCACGGCCATGAACGGCCGCAGCGACAGCTACCCCGAGCTCGCGCGGACGCCGATCCCGCTGGTCGTCCGCGTTCCCGCGCTGCCACACCGGCTCGCGGAACGCCTGTTCACTCCGCTGGGCTGGGACGTCGCGGTCACCGAGCACGGCGACTCGCGCTTCGGCGATGTGACGCTGACCGGCACTCTCCGGCTCAGCGACGCGTTGAAGCACCTCTACGTGCTGCTGCCCGTGCTCGACGGCGGCAAGCACTACTGGGTCGCGGCCGACGAGGTCGACAAGCTGCTCAGGGCCGGTGACGGCTGGCTGGCGGAGCACCCGGACAAGGAGCTGATCACCACCCGGTACCTGGCGCGCAAGCGTCCGTTGATCACCTCCGCGCTGGAACGCCTCGCGGACGTCGACGAGGTCGAGCCGGAGGAGCTCGACAACGCGCTGGCCGAACCGAAGATCTCCCTTGCCGTACAGCGCAAGGAGGCCGTGATCGCGGCGTTGAAGGAAGCGCGGGCCAAGCGCGTGCTCGACCTCGGGTGCGGTGGCGGGGCCCTGCTGCGCGCACTCGTCAACGAGCCGGAGTTCACCGAGATCCACGGTGTCGACGTGTCCGCGAAGGCGTTGCAGGAGGCCGCGCGCAAGCTGCACCTCGACCGCATGGGCGAGCGGCAGCGCGAGCGGATCACGTTGCGGCAGTCGGCTTTGACGTACGCGGACACCGAGCTGGCGGGCTTCGACGCGGCGGTGCTGATGGAGGTCGTCGAGCACGTCGACCCGTCGCGCCTGCCCGCGCTGGAGCACTCCGTCTTCACCGTCGCGCGGCCGGCGACCGTTCTGGTCACCACGCCGAACGTCGAGTACAACGTGCTGTTCGAGACGCTGCCGGAGGGCCAGATGCGCCATTCGGACCACCGTTTCGAATGGACTCGCGCGGAGTTTCAGGAGTGGGCGGACGGCGTCGCGGAACGCCGCGGCTACACCGTTCGGTACGTGCCGATCGGGCCGGAGGACGCCGAACGCGGCGCGCCGACCCAGATGGCCGTGTTCAGCTCGGAGGACGACTGATGGAACTGAAGATCCCCGACTTGTGCCTGGTGGTGCTGGTCGGCGCCTCCGGCTCTGGCAAGTCGACGTTCGCGCGCAAGCACTTCCTGCCCACGCAGGTGCTGTCGAGCGACTACTTCCGCGGGCTCGTGTCCGACGACGAGAACGACCAGTCGGCGTCCGCTGCGGCGTTCGAGGTGCTGCACTTCGTGGCGCGCAAGCGACTCGAAGCCGGACGCGTCACCGTGATCGACGCGACCAACGTCCAGCCGCAGGACCGCGCACAGCTGGTCGAGGTCGCGAAGAAGGCGAACGTGCTGCCGGTCGCGATCGTCCTCGACACCCCGACCGAGGTGTGCCTCGCGCGCAACGCGCAGCGGCCCGACCGCGACTTCGGCGCGCACGTCGTGAAGCGGCACCGGGCGGCTCTGCGGCGATCGTTGAAGTTCCTCGGCAAGGAAGGCTTCAAGCGCGTCCACGTGCTGCGCTCCGAGTCCGATGTGGACGCCTCCACGATCGTCTACGAGCGCCTGCTCAACGATCTCAGGCACGAGACGGGGCCGTTCGACGTGTTCGGTGACGTGCACGGCTGCCGCGCGGAGCTGGAGGAGCTGCTCGTCGAGCTCGGCTACACCCTCGTGCGCGACGACGAGGGCCGTGCGGTGGACGCGGTTCCGCCCGGTGCCCGCAAGGCGGTGTTCGTCGGCGACCTGGTGGACCGCGGACCGGACACGCCCGGCGTGCTGCGCCTGGTCATGGGCATGGTGGCGGCCGGGCACGCCCTGAGCGTGCGCGGGAACCACGAGGAGAAGCTCGTGCGGGCGATGCGCGGCCACAAGGTGACGGTCCGGCACGGGCTGGAGAAGTCGCTGGAGCAGTTCGCGCACGAGCCGGAGGAGTTCCGCCTGGCCGCGGTGAAGTTCTGCGACAGCCTCGTCGCGCACTACGTGCTGGACGGCGGGAACCTCGTCGTCGCGCACGCCGGCCTGCCCGAGCGCTACCACGGACGTGCGTCCGCGAAGGTCCGCAGTTTCGCCCTGTACGGCGACACGACCGGCGAGACCGACGCGCACGGACTGCCGGTGCGCCTGCCGTGGGCGAACGACTACCGCGGCTCGGCGATGGTGCTGTACGGGCACGTCCTCACCCCCGAGGCCGAGTGGGTCAACAACACCATGTGCCTCGAAACGGGTGTGGTGTTCGGCGGGAAGCTGACCGCGTTGCGCTACCCGGAGAAGGAGCTCGTCTCCGTCAAGGCGCACCAGGTCTGGTACCAGAACGACGCGCCGTTCCCGCCGAAGGCCGTCGAGCGCGCGCCGGACGTGCTGGCGCTGACCGACGTCACTGGCCTGCGCCGGATCGACACGTCGCTGATCGGCGCCGTGACGATCCGCGCGGAGCAGTCGGCCTCGGCCCTGGAGGTCATGAGCCGGTTCGCTATCGACCCGCACGAGCTGCTGTACCTGCCGCCGACGATGGCGCCCGTCGCGACCTCGCAGCTCGACGACGTGCTGGAGCACCCGGCGGAGGCCTTCGCGGAGTACCGGTCCGGCCGCGTGGACCAGGTGATCTGCGAGGAGAAGCACATGGGCTCCCGCGCGGTGTTGCTGGTGCGCAAGGAGGGCGGCGCGATCTACACGCGCACCGGACGTGCGTTCTTCGACGGCGCGCGCGGTGTGGAGCTGCTCGATCGGGTGCGTGCCGCCTGCGCGGGCCTGTTCGAGGAGTTCGCCACGGACTGGCTGCTCATCGACGCCGAGCTGATGCCGTGGAACGCCAAGGCCTCCGGCCTGATCCGCGAGCAGTACGCGGCGGTCGGGGCGGCGGCCGGTGGTGCGTTGCCGGTGGCGGTCGACGCGTTGGAAGCGGCGGCCTCGCGCGGTGTCGACGTCGCGGACCTGTTGGGGCGCACCGCGGAGCGCGCCTCGAACGCGGCCGCGTACAGCGCGGCGTACGAGCGGTACTGCTGGCCGGTGGACGGCCTGGACGGTGTGCGGATCGCACCGTTCCAGCTGCTCGCGGCGCAGGGGCGGACGTTCCACGACCGTTCGCACCTGTGGCACCTGGAGACGTTGGGACGGCTGGAGGGCCCGCTGTTCCAGCAGACCAGGCACCTCGTGGTCGACGTGAACGACCCCGCGCAGGTGGCGGCGGGCGTTCGGTGGTGGGAGGAGCTGACCGCGGACGGAGGCGAGGGCATGGTGGTGAAGCCGCTGGCCAACCTCGGCGCACGCGTGCAGCCGGGCGTGAAGGTGCGCGGGCGCGAGTACCTGCGGATCATCTACGGCCCGGACTACACGTCACCGGCGAACCTCGCGCGGCTGCGCAAGCGTTCGCTCGGCCGCAAGCGCGGCCTCGCGCTGCGCGAGTACGCCCTGGGCATCGAGGCCCTGGAGCGTCTCGTGCGCGGCGAACCCCTGTGGCGGGTGCACGAGTGCGTCTTCGGCGTGCTCGCGCTGGAGTCGGAACCGGTGGACCCACGACTGTGATCCTCGAAGTGGTGATCGGCTCGCACGCCTACGGGCTGGAGAGCGCGGAGTCCGATGTGGACAGACGCGGGGTGTTCGTCGCGCCCACGGAGGCGTTCTGGCGCTTCGAGAAGCCCCCGACCTCGGTCGAGGGCCCTGACCCCGAACAGCTCAGCTGGGAGGTCGAGCACTTCTGCGCGCTGGGCCTGAAGTCGAACCCGACGGTGCTGGAGACGCTGGTCAGCCCGTTGGTGGAGATCAGCACGCCGATGGGAGAGGAACTGCGGGACCTGCTGCCCGCGTTCCTCTCCCGGTACGCGGTGCGGGCGTTCACGCGCGCGACGGAGATGCAGCTGTCGCGTGCGGGCCGCAACCTCAAGCCGAAGCAGCTCATGCACGTGGTGCGGTTGCGGCTGGTGGGGCTGAACCTGCTGCGGACCGGCCGGTACGACATCGCGGCGGACCGGTCGTTGCTGTCGATCAGGGACGGCTCGATGGCCTGGGACGACGCGGTCGCGTGGGCTCACAGGCTCGGCGACGAGATCGCCGCCGCGGAAGGCCCGCTGCCGGACGAACCGGACCGGGCGCGGGTGGAGGACTGGTTGGTGTCGGTGCGCAGGAGGATGTTGTGAGCTACGAGGTACCCGACCTGAGCGCCGTCGTCGCCGAGCAGTCGCACGACCTGCTGTTCGCGACGGTCTCCGGCGCGCACCTGTACGGCTTCCCGTCCCGCGACTCGGACGTGGACCTGCGCGGCGTGCACGTGCTGCCGCTCGCCGAGGTGCTGGGACTGCGGCACGGCCCGGAGACCAAGGAACGGATGTGGGTGCGCGACGGCGTCGAGATCGACCTCGTCACGCACGACGTGCAGAAGTTCTGCCGGCTGCTGGTCCGCCCGAACGGCTACGTGCTGGAGCAGCTGCTCTCGCCGCTGGTCGTGCACACCACCGAGGCGCACCGGAAGCTGGCCGCCCTCGCCGCGGGGTGCCTCACCTCACGGCACGGGCACCACTACCGCGGGTTCGCCGTGACCCAGTGGCGGCTGTTCGAGAAGACCGGCGAGATCAAGCCGCTGCTCTACACGTTCCGCGCGCTGCTGACCGGCGTGCACCTGCTGCGCACCGGCGAGGTGAACGCGCACCTGCCGACGCTGCTGGAGAAGCTCGACGGGCCTGACTACCTGCCAGGGCTGATCGAGGCCAAGGTCCTCGGCGAGCACCGGGCGCTGGCCGGGGTGCCGGGCAGGCCCGCGCCCGAACGGCTGGAGGCGGACCTGGCGCACTGGCACGAGGAGCTGCGGCAGGCACGGGAGGCCAGCGACCTGCCGCTGGAGCCGCCCGCGTTCGACGAGGTCCACGACTTCGTCGTGAGCCTCAGGCTGAGCTAGTCCTTCTTGTCCGCGGCGGCCGGAGCTTCCTTGGCGGGCTCCGGCTCATCGAACGACGCCGGCAGACCCTTGATGTGCTTGTTCATCGACTTCACCAGGAAGAACACGGCGATGAAGAAGACGATCAGCAGGACAAGACCGACCGGGGAGGACTTGCCGAAGTCCTCGCCCTGGCCGCCCTTGTCGTTCTCGTTCGGGTTCGACGGCTGCACGGCGACCAGGGCCACCGTGCTGCCGAGGGAGAAGTCTGGGGAGAGCACCCCTAGACCTTAACTCCGGCGAACAGGTCGTTCTCCGGCAGCGTCGAGTCGACCTGCGAGCGGACGAGCTCGTACTCCTCGGTCGGCCAGATCTCCCGCTGCAGTTCCATCGGGATCCCGAACCAGCGACTGGTCGGGTCGATCTGGGTGGCGTGCGCCTTCAGTGCCTCGTCGCGGACGTCGAAGTACTCCGCGCACTCGACCTGCGTGGTGACGCGCTCCATGACGTCGGGGCGGTCGCTGTTCCAGTTCGCGAGCCACTCGGCGTACGGCGACTCCATGCCGCGGGCCTCCATCGCCTCGTGGAACGCGACGATCTTGGCGCGGGAGAAGCCGTGGCCGTAGTAGACCTTCTGCGTCTCCCAGGCCTCGCCCAGCTCCGGCTTGTACGAGGCGTCGGAGGCGGCGTCGAGGGCCGCCATCGAGATCTCGTGCGTGCGGATGTGGTCCGGGTGCGGGTAGCCGCCGTTCTCGTCGTAGGTCACGACGACGTGCGGGCGGAAGTCGCGGATGGCCTCCACCAGGGACGGCACCGACTCCTCCAGCGGCACGAGGGCGAAGCACCCCTCGGGCAGCGGCGGCAGCGGGTCGCCCTCGGGAAGGCCCGAGTCCTTGAAGCCCAGCCAGCGGTGCTGGATGCCGAGGATCTTGGCCGCGTTGGCCATCTCCTCGCGGCGGACCTCGATGATGTTCTCGAGCACGTCCGGCTTGTCCATCGCCGGGTTGAGGATGCTGCCCGCACCACCGTCGGTGCAGGTCACGACCATCACGTCGTGCCCTTCCGCGATGTAGCGAGCCATCGAGGCCGCGCCCTTGCTCGACTCGTCGTCGGGATGTGCGTGCACTGCCATAAGGCGCAGCTTGTCGGCCATGACCCCCGTGGTCCTCCTGTGTGAACGGTCCTGCGACACTCATCAACTGAACGTCGGGCACCATTGTTCCCCAGAGACCGAGGAGGACGCGGAAGTGGCACAGCGCGTGCTCCCCGAGGGGCGCTACAGCAAGCAGACCCGCAAGCCGCTCAGCAAATGGGCGCGATGGGCATTACTCGCTGTAGCCGTTGCGATAGGTGCCGTCATCGCCTTCGTCGGTTACCGAAATCTCGGCACAAAGCCGATCGAGGCGAAGCAGACCGCGTTCACCATCATCGGCGACGACCAGGTGAAGGTCAGTTTCGAGGTTTCCCGCGATCAACCGGAGCGTGCCGCCGTCTGCATCATTCGGGCCCGATCACAGGACGGGGACGAAGCAGGTCGGCGTGAAGTTCTGGTTCCGCCCGGAAATGACGTCGTCGTCGAGACAACTGTTCTCCGCACCTCGAAGCCGCCGGTCACCGGCGAAGTGTTCGGGTGCTCCTACCAGGTTCCCGCCTACTTGTCCACGACCTAGCGGCCAAGCGGGTGATCTGCGGTTTAAACGGCGAGATGGGGAACAAATCGCCGTCGCTGAACGTTGTCTCCGTGTTACTATTGCAGCTCAAGCACGGCCCCGGCGCGGGCCGTGTTTTTCCGTTCCGAGCCTCAGGCCCGGGAACTATCTGGTGCACACGCATGCGCCAGAGCAAGACGAGGAGTTGGTGACCGTGAGCGACACCCAGGTGACCTGGCTGACCCAGGAGGCCTACGACCGGCTCAAGGCTGAGCTGGACGAACTGATCGCGTACCGCCCGGTCATGGCTGCCGAGATCAACGCCCGTCGCGAAGAGGGCGACCTCCGCGAGAACGGCGGCTACCACGCGGCTCGCGAGGAGCAGGGCAAGCAGGAGGCGCGCATCCGCCAGCTGCACGAGCTGCTCCAGGCCGCGAAGGTCGGCGAGGCTCCCACCACCAAGGGTGTCGCGGCACCGGGCACGGTGCTCACGATCCGCTACGAGGGTGACGACGAGGCGGAGACGTTCCTCCTCGCGACCCGCGAAGAGGGTGCGCACGGCGAGATGGAGGTCTACTCCCCGCTTTCGCCTCTCGGCAAGGCCCTGAACGGCGCGAAGGACGGCGAGACCGTCTCTTACGAGCTGCCGAACGGCAAGCAGCAGAAGGTCACGCTGATCTCCGCTGTTCCTTACCAGGCGTAGTCACGCCACACGACGTGCGAGGGGCCGGTCACTTCGGTGACCGGCCCTTCACGCGTTCCAGGAGGGGCCGCACGCGTGGGGGCACTGGCGTCGACAGCGCGATCGACGTCGACAGCCGCCGGACGTGAGGAACGTCGACGATGTGATCGACGACGCGCTGCAGGTCCGAGTTCGACCTCGCGACCACGCGCACGAACAGGTCGCCCTGGCCGGTCGTCGCGTGCACCTCGCACACCTCGGGGATCGCGGCCAGGCCCTCGCACACCTCCGCGCGCCGTCCCTGCGCGATCTCGACCATCGCGAACGCCGTCAGCCCGTACCCCATGGCGCCGAGGTCGAGCGCCGGCGGGAACCCGGTGAGCACCCCGCGTTCGACGAGCCGGTCGAGCCTGGCCTGCACGGTTCCCCGCGCGACCCCCAGCCGGCGCGAACATTCGAGGACGCCGAGACGCGGTTCGTCCGTCAAGAGCAGGAGCAGCCTTGCGTCCAACTCGTCCACGACCTGGTCAGAGTGCTCACTCTGCTGATCAGAAGGCATAGATCACTATACAAGTTGTCCTGAGAAATCGCTGACTGTTGCTCACCCTGCTAGGTCGACTCATGCTGATGGACATGACGCAGCAGCTTGACGACGTGAGCTACGACCAGCTCCGCCAGCTCGTGGGGTTGGTCGACTACGACGCGACCAAGGACCCCTTTCCTGTGCGCGCCATGGACGCTGTGGTGTTCGTCGCGGGCAACGCCACGCAGACCGCGTGGCTCTACCAGGTGGCGTTCGGCATGGAGCTCGTGGCCTACGCGGGCCCCGAGACCGGCCAGCGCACCCACAAGTCGTTCGTGCTGAAGTCGGGCTCGGCCCGCTTCGTGATCAACGGCGGCGTGACCCCGGGCTCCGAGCTCCTCGACCACCACCGCCGCCACGGCGACGGCGTCGTGGACCTGGCGCTGGAGGTCGGCGACGTCGACCAGTGCGTCAGGCACGCCCGCGAGCAGGGCGCGACCGTCCTCGAAGAGCCGCACGACGTGTCCGACGAGCACGGCACCGTGCGCATGGCCGCGATCGCCACCTACGGCGAGACCCGCCACACGCTCGTCGACCGCTCCAAGTACACCGGCATCTACCTGCCCGGTTTCGTCGCCCGCAGCTCCACGGTGAAGCGTCCGGAAGGTGCTCCGAAGCGCCTCTTCCAGGCCGTCGACCACTGCGTCGGCAACGTCGAGCTCGGCAAGATGGACTACTGGGTCGAGTGGTACAACCGCGTCATGGGCTTCGTGAACATGGCGGAGTTCATCGGCGACGACATCGCCACCGACTACTCGGCGCTGATGTCGAAGGTCGTCTCCAACGGCAACCACCGCGTCAAGTTCCCGCTGAACGAGCCGGCGATCGCGAAGAAGAAGTCGCAGATCGACGAGTACCTCGAGTTCTACGAGGGCGCGGGCGTCCAGCACATCGCGCTGGCGACCAACGACATCATCGCCACGGTCACGGCCATGCGCGACGCGGGCGTCGAGTTCCTGGAGACCCCGGACTCCTACTACGACGACCCGGCCCTGCGCGCCCGCATCGGCGAGGTCCGCGTTCCGATCGAGGTCCTGAAGGAGCACCGCATCCTGGTCGACCGCGACGAGGACGGCTACCTGCTGCAGATCTTCACGAAGCCGATCGGCGACCGCCCGACCGTCTTCTACGAGATGATCGAGCGCCACGGCTCGCTGGGCTTCGGCAAGGGCAACTTCAAGGCCCTTTTCGAGGCGATCGAGCGCGAACAGGAGCGACGGGGCAACCTCTGACGCCGATCCCCCGGTAGGCTGCCTTACGGGGGACTCACATCGGGTGGAGGTGGCATGGCATTCGCGCGACGCGTGGCCGCGGTAGTTCCGCTGGTCGGAGCCGTGACCACGGCTGTGGCACTGACCGGCGCGGCGTTCCTGACCGTGGCGCACGCGGGTTGTGACGAGGCCGGCCGCTTCGTCCGCACCGGCGACACGCTGCAGTTCGTCGGCGGCTGTGTGAACGGCGCCGATCTACCGGCGGCGCCGACGGCCGAGGCCGAGAACGTGGACAGGTTCGGCTCGAAGAAGCCGTAGCAGAACGAACGCGGGGCCCTTTCAGTGCGAAAGGGCCCCGCGTGCGTTTCAGGGTGGATCAGCCGAGGGCTTCGAGCAGGTCCGCCACCAGGTCGTCACCGGACTCGATGCCCACCGACACGCGGACCAGGTCCGCGGGCACCTCCAGCAGGGACCCGGAAGTGGACGCGTGCGTCATCTTCCCGGGGTGCTCGATCAGCGACTCGACGCCGCCCAGCGACTCGGCCAGCAGGAACAGCTTGGTCCGCGCGCAGACCTCCAGCGCCGCCTCCTCGCCCCCGTCGACGATGAACGACACCATCCCGCCGAACCGGCTCATCTGCTTGGCGGCGACGGCGTGCCCGGGGTGCGACTCCAGCCCGGGGTAGATGACCTTCTTGACCTTCGGGTGCCGGGTCAGCGCCTCGGCGACCAACTCGGCGTTGTCCGAGTGCTTCTCCATGCGCAACTGCAGCGTCTTGATGCCGCGCAGCGTCAGGTAGGCGTCGAACGGACCGGGCACCGCGCCGGCGCCGTTCTGCAGGAACCCGAAGGCGGCGTCGATCTCCTCGTCGGAGGTGATCAGCGCGCCACCGACGACGTCGGAGTGCCCGCCGACGTACTTGGTCGTGGAGTGCAGCACCACGTCCGCGCCGAGCTCCAGCGGAGTCTGCAGGGCGGGCGAGGCGAAGGTGTTGTCCACCACCAGCTTGGCGCCGGCCTCGTGCGCGACGGAGGCGATGGCGGCGATGTCGCCGATGTTCAGCAGCGGGTTGGTCGGCGTCTCGATCCACACGAGCTTGGTCTCGGGGCGGATGGCGGCGCGGATGGCGTCGACGTCCGACACCGGCGCCGGGGAGTGGGTGACGCCCCACTGCGAGAAGACCTTGTCGATCAGCCGGAACGTGCCGCCGTACGCGTCGTTCGGGATGACGATGTGGTCGCCGGGCTTGAGGAACGTGCGCAGCGCGGCGTCGGTCGCACCCATGCCGGAGGAGAACGCACGGCCGTAGCGGCCGCGTTCGAGCGACGCGAGGCAGGTCTCCAGCGCGCGGCGGGTCGGGTTGCCGGTCCGCGAGTACTCGAAGCCCTCACGCAGGCCGCCGACGCCGTCCTGGGCGTACGTGGAGGTCGCGTAGATGGGGACGTTCACCGCACCCGTGGTCGGGTCCGGGTCCTGACCGGCGTGAATCGCCCTGGTGGCGAAGCCGTATGGGGTGCTCATGTCCGAAGGGTACTCACCCGTCTGGCGGTCGACGGCCGGAGTCCACGTCGTGAACACCCCGGAAAAGACTCAGCCCCCGGCCACCACGAGGTGACCGGGGGCTGCGCCGTTGGCTTTACCAGCCCTGCTGCTGACCGCCGTAACCCTGCTGCGGAGGCTGGCCGTAGCCGCCCTGCTGGGGCTGCTGCGGGTAACCGCCGGTGCTCGGCTGCTGCGGGTAGCCACCGGTGCCGCCGCCGTACTGCGAGGCGGTCTCCGGGGCGTTGATCACGATGGACTTCATGATCTTGTCGGCCCAGGTCTGCTTCTTGACCTCCCACAACGGGGCGAAGAAGCCCGCGTAGCAGGGGATGCCGTCGACGACGTGGCACAGCTGGCGCACGAACGTGGTGCCGGCGCCGAGCGGCTGCATGGTCTCCTCGGAGACCAGCTTGATCTTGGCGATCTTCTTGCCGATCGTCTGGCCCGTCGCACCCTGCCGGATGATGGTGTTCCAGATGAAGAAGCCGAGCAGGCCCAGGTAGAGGACCAGCGCGATGATGCCGAAGAGGCCGGCCATCGTCGCGTCACCGGACGAGGCGCCGATGATCGTCAGCACCGTTCCGACGCCGTAGACCACGATGCCGGGGCCGACCACGTCGATCAGGTAGCCGATGGCGCGCTGGCCCCACTCGGCGTAGCCGGTGGGCGGCGGCGGTGCCATGCCGTAGGCGGGCTGGCCGTAGCCGCCGGGCTGGCCGTACGCCTGCTGCTGCGGCTGGCCGTACGGGTTCGACTGCGGTGCGCCGTAGGGCTGCTGCGGCTGACCGTAGGCACCCGCGGCCGGCTGGCCGTACGGGTTGGACTGCGGTGCGCCGTACGGCTGCTGCTGCGGCGGTGCGCCGTAGGCCGGCGGCTGCTGCGGCGGAGCGCCGTACGGGGGCGGCGGCTGCTGGGCGGGGAAACCGCCGGAGCCGGGACCCTGTGCGGCGAAACCACCCGAAGCGGGCGGCGTCTGCCCGGGGCTGACGACCTGGGTGGCGTCCGCGTTCTGCTGCGGTGCGGCAGGAGCCTGTCCAGGCGAGACGACCTGCGTCGCGTCCGGGTTGGGGTTCGCCGCTGACGGCTGGCCACCTCCCGGGACGATCTGCGTTGCGTCCGCGTTGGGCTCCTGCGGCTGACCGCCGAACGGATTTCCTGGCGGCTGCGGAGCGTTCATCCGGTTTCCAACCCCCTTGGCTGGGCCGTGTACGAGTGAGACTGGTGTTGATCGGGCGTCACGCTATCGGACGCACGGGGTTCTACGCTCAGCGACCAGCCAAGAAGCCCAGAATGTCCTGCCGGGTCACGACGCCGGCGGGCTTGCCGTCCTCCAGCACGAGGGCCGCGTCGGCGTGCGACAGGGCGTTCATGGCGATGCCGACCGGCTCACCGGCGCCGAGCGTCGGCAGCGGCGGCGACATGTGCTTGTCGAGGCGGTCGGCGAGCTGCGCCTTGCCGGTGAACAGGGCGTCGAGCAGGTCGCGCTCGTTGACCGCGCCCGCGACCTCGGCCGCCATGATGGGCGGTTCGGCGTTGACGACGGGCATCTGCGAGACGCCGAACTCGCGCAGGATCGCGACGGCGTCACCCACGGTCTCGTTCGGGTGAGCGTGCACGAGGTCGGGGAGCATGCCGCCCTTGCGGCGCAGCACGTCGCCGACGGTGGCGCCGGTCGAGTCGGGCGGCAGGAAGCCGTAGGACGCCATCCAGCGGTCGTTGAAGACCTTGGACAGGTAGCCGCGGCCGCCGTCCGGGAGGATCACGACGACGACGGCGTCCTCGGGCAGGTCGCGGGCGATGCGCAGCGCGGCGGCGGCCGCCATGCCGCACGAACCGCCGACGAGCAGGCCTTCCTCACGGGCGAGGCGGCGCGTGACGTCGAACGAGTCGGCGTCGGAGACCTCGACGATCTGGTCGGCGACGGTCTTGTCGTAGGCCTCCGGCCAGAAGTCCTCGCCGACGCCCTCGACGAGGTACGGGCGGCCGGTGCCGCCGGAGTAGACGGAGCCCTCCGGGTCGGCGCCGATGACCTGCACGGCGCCGTTGGAGATGTCCTTGAGGTAGCGGCCGGTGCCGGAGATCGTGCCGCCGGTGCCGACGCCCGCGACGAAGTGGGTGATCTTGCCCTCGGTCTGGCGCCAGATCTCGGGGCCGGTCTGGTGGTAGTGGCTCGCCGGGTTCTCCGGGTTGGAGTACTGGTCGGGCTTCCACGCGTCGGGGATCTCGCGGACCAGCCGGTCGGAGACGTTGTAGTAGGAGTCCGGGTGCTCGGGCGCGACGGCGGTCGGGCAGACCACGACCTCGGCGCCGTAGGCCTTGAGGACGTTGCGCTTGTCCTCGCTGACCTTGTCCGGGCAGACGAACACGCACTTGTAGCCCTTGCGCTGGGCGACCAGGGCGAGGCCGACGCCGGTGTTGCCCGAGGTCGGCTCGACGATCGTGCCGCCGGGCCGCAGCTCACCGGACTTCTCGGCCGCCTCGACCATCCGCAGCGCGATGCGGTCCTTCACGCTGCCGCCGGGGTTCAGGTACTCGACCTTCGCCAGCACCGTGGCCTTGATGCCCGTCGTCAGCGAGTTGAGCTTGACCAGCGGCGTGTTGCCGACCAGATCGACGACGTGTTCGACGTACTCCACCGGTATCTACTCCCCTGCTCCCACACTCCGAGATAGCGGGACGAAGCGTAGCTCTAGTGGCTGCGGAGGTTGATTCGAACAGCGAGGCCGACGATTCCGGGGGAAGGAGGTGGTGCGGATGATCGGGCTGAGAACGCTGCGCGCGGTGGCGATGACCGCCGCGACGCTCGGAGGGCTGTCCGGTGCGCTGGTCGGCCTGCTCACGGAGCAGGGAAGACGTGCTCGGGTGGCCATCGGCGTGCTGGAGCACCTCTGGCCGGCGCCGGACGGCGTGTACCTCGACGACGGCGGCGACCCGGTGCGGCTGGCGGTGCTCGGCGACTCGATGGCGGTGGGCGTCGGTGTGACCCATCCCTCGCAGATGCCGGGCGTGTTGCTGGCCGAGGCGCTCGCGGAGGAGGCGGGACGGCCGGTGCGCCTGTCGACGTACGCCGTCAGCGGGTCGACCACGCGTGACCTGGTGCCGCAGGTCGACGCGGCCGTGCGGGACGCGCCGCAGGTGGCGTTGATCATCATCGGCGCGAACGACGTGACGTCGCGGATGGGCACCGCCGACTCGGCCCGGCTGCTGGCCGAGCAGGTGCGCAGGCTGCGCGCGGTCGGGTGCGGCGTCGTCGTCGGCACCTGCCCCGACCTCGGGACGGTGCGGCCGATCGCCCAGCCGTTGCGGGCGATCGGTCACCGCTACAGCGTGCGTCTCGCGGCCGCGCAGACCGTTGCCGTGCGCAGTGCCGGTGGTGTGCCGGTGTCGTTGGGGAACCTGCTGGCGCCGGAGTTCATGGCGCGGCACGTCGACATGTTCAGCTCGGACCGCTTCCACCCCAGCGCGGCGGGCTACGAGGCGGCGGCGGGCGTGCTGCTGGCGCCGTTGTGCCAGGTGGCGGGACTGTGGCCGGTCTGGGGCGCTCCCGCGGTGCCGATCCGGTCGGCGGCGGCACTGGCGCTGCGGCCGTCCCGCGTGCCGGCGTGGCTGCAGAAGCGGCACGCGTGAGTTTCGGAAATCCTCGTCACTCGCGCTGGCCGGGGTGAGCGGGCGTTAACTAGGCTCGACGGCAACCTTGACTCTCAACGAGGAGTTTCGTGATGCCTGAGGCCGTGATCGTCTCCGCTGCCCGCTCTCCCATCGGCCGCGCGGGCAAGGGCTCGCTGAAGGACGTCCGTCCCGACGACCTGGTGGCGCGGATGATCCGCGCGGCGCTGGACAAGGTGCCGCAGCTCGACCCCGCGCAGATCGACGACCTGATGCTCGGCTGCGGCCTGCCCGGCGGCGAGCAGGGCTTCAACATGGCGCGCATCGTCTCCGTGCTGCTGGGCTACGACAACCTGCCCGGCACGACCGTGACCCGGTACTGCGCCTCGTCGCTGCAGACCACGCGCATGGCGCTGCACGCCATCAAGGCGGGCGAGGGCGACGTGTTCATCTCCGCGGGCGTCGAGGCGGTGTCGCGGTTCGCCAAGGGCAGCTCCGACTCGTGGCCCGACACGCACAACCCGCTGTTCGGCGAGGCCGAGGCGCGCACCGCGTCCGTCGCGGCCTCGGGTGCTTCGGAGTGGGTCGACCCGCGCACGCTCGACGTCGTGCCGGACGTCTACGTCCCGATGGGCCAGACCGCCGAGAACCTGGCTCTGTTGAAGGGGATCTCGCGCCAGGAGATGGACGAGTTCGGCGTCCGCTCGCAGAACCTCGCCGAGAAGGCCATCGCGGACGGCTTCTGGACCCGCGAGATCACGCCGGTCGAGCTGCCCGACGGCACCGTGGTGTCGTCCGACGACGGCCCGCGCGCCGGCGTCACCTACGAGGCCGTCTCCCAGCTCAAGCCCGTCTTCCGCCCGGACGGCCGCATCAACGCCGGCAACTGCTGCCCGCTCAACGACGGCGCAGCGGCCCTGGTGATCATGTCCGACACGAAGGCCCGCGAGCTCGGCATCACGCCGCTCGCCCGCATCGTGTCGACCGGCGTCTCGGGCCTGTCGCCGGAGATCATGGGCCTCGGCCCGGTCGAGGCCTCGAAGCGCGCACTGGCGCTGGCGGGCCTGTCGGTCTCCGACATCGACCTCGTGGAGATCAACGAGGCGTTCGCCGCCCAGGTGATCCCGTCCTACCAGGACCTCGGCATCGACCTGGACCGCCTGAACGTCAACGGTGGCGCCATCGCCGTCGGCCACCCGTTCGGCATGACCGGCGCGCGCATCACCACGACCCTGATCAACTCGCTGCAGTTCCACGACAAGCAGTTCGGTCTGGAGACCATGTGCGTGGGCGGCGGCCAGGGCATGGCGATGGTCGTCGAGCGCCTGAGCTGATCTTCCGGTCAAGATCTGCAAATTGACGCCTGCAAGTAGCTCCGCTTCACCCGAACGGAGCTACTTGCCTACCCCCTTTCCGCCGATGAGACAAACATCGCGCAATGGCGTCATCAGGCGAGGGGAAGTCCGTCCCTACCGATGAGCAAGGAGGGGTCGGACATGCCTTACGTGTGGTGGCAAAGCGAATATGACCTGCAATGCCACGCTTTCCCTCTCGATCAAGCCGACGGTTCCCGGAGCTTTTACGAGGCCGTGTGCGAACATTCGGTTCCCGACGAACGAGTCTCGCGCGCGCAGGCCGGCGCGTTGTGCACGACCTGCCTGATCAAGGTGGGGACCGATCTGCCGGACGTGCGCTGGCGCGTCTAACGGCGCCACATCCCGATCGAGTCCGGTGCGCTCTCCACGAAGCCATGTCGTGCGTAGAGACGACGGCCGGGCGGGTCGGCGAGCAGGCTGACCAGCGCGTTCGGCGAAGCCTCACGGATCCTCGCCAGCAGCGCGGTCAGGATCGCGTCTCCCAGGCCCTTGCGTTGATGCCGCGGCAGCACCGCCATGTCGATGATGACGAAGTACGTGCCTCCGTCACCGACCACACGGCCCATGCCCGCGGTTTCGCCTGATTCCACGTGAATGACGATTGCGCTGGTCCACGCGCCGTTGATGCCGTTCTCGGCTTCTTCACGAGTGCGTTCGCTCAGGCCGGATTCTTTGCGCAGGCGCTGGTAGTCGTCGATCGACGGCGGTTGCATTGCGAGCCGGTACGCGGAGTCCACGCATTCCCCCTCAGTTGTGCGCGTTGTTCGTTCGATGACGGTAGAGGGCGGTCCGCGCCTCCTTCGTGTCGAGCAGTTCGAGACCGCGAACCGCCCAGGAGACGAGCGATTCGTCGTCGTGGTCCAGGTGCTCGACCAGGACCGGCAACGCCTCCGGCGAGCGCGCCTCGCCGATCAGCTCCAGCAGCCACGCCCTCAGGCCGCGGTCGCTCTCGGCCCGGAACGCCTCGACCAGGTCCGCCACGTGCTCGGCCGCGAGCGCGCGCAGCAGACCGAACCCGTCCTCGGCCTTCTGCGGATCGCGGCGGCGCATCAGCCACAGGGCCTCGTCGAACCTCTTCTTCGTCATCCCATCCCCCAGAACGCCGAAGGGGCGCCCCGCCGCAGCGGAACGCCCCTCCAGCACACCCCGGACGTCAGTCCGAGTTGAAGTACGACAGCAGGCGCAGGATCTCGGTGTACAGCCACACCAGGGTGACCGTGAGACCGAACGCGATCTGCCACGCGAACTTGGCCGGCACGCCGGCGCGGATCGCCTGGTCGGCGGCGTCGAAGTCGATCAGGAAGCTGAACGCCGCGAGGCCGATGCAGACGAGGCTGAAGATGATCGCGAGCGGGCCACCGCTGCGGAGGCCGAGGCCGCCGTCGGTGAAGAAGCTCATGATCAGGTTGAAGAGCATGAGGACGCCGACGCCGATGATCGCGCCGACGATCCACTTGGTGAACTTCGGCGTGACGCGGACCGCGCCCGTCTTGTAGACCACGAGCATGCCGGCGAAGACGCCGATCGTGCCGATGATGGCCTGGCCGATGATCACGACGCCCTGGCCGGGGGTACCGGTCATGCGGTCGACCATGGTGCCGATGATGCCGCTGAACGCGCCGAGGAAGACGCCCTCGACGGCCGCGTAGGCGATGACGAGCGGCGGGCTCGGCATGCGCTTGAACGTGATGATCAGCGCGAGCACGAGGCCGATGATCGCGGCCGGGAACAGCAGGAACCACGCCTGCATGAGGTACGTGACGACGGCGGTCGCGGCCACCACGGCGAGCGTGATGCCCGTCTTGGTGACGACGTCGTCGATCGTCATGGGCCGCTCGCTGGTCAGCGGCGGCGGGGCCTGCTGGTAACCGGCCTGGTCTGGCTGGCCGAAGCCTGCGTAGCCTCCGTACCCGCCGCCGGTCGGCAGGTTACGGAAAGCCGGGTTGCTGCTCGAGCGCACCTGGTCCTCCTGGGGCGTTGCTTTACGCCGTCACGGGGTACAACGAGCACGCTCTGTGCCATGTTCCCCATCGGTAAAGGCGACTTTACCCCCGGCGACGATCACACGTGCGCAAATAGTGCGCTAACTCCGGAGCGTTATGAGACTGCGGCGTGTCGCGGCGTGTCTCGCACGTTGGACGTAAGGCCCATCACATTCCATTCACAGTCACACCCTCTGTGACGAGACACTTCCCCCTCGTGGCGGCTTGTCCCCGGTGTGGGGGAACGAGAAGCTCGCACGCGGGATCTCACAGGTCAGAGGGGATGAAGATTCACCATGGGCTGGAAACGTCTGGCCGCCGTGGCGATGGTTTCGGGGCTCGCGCTCCTGACCGTTCCCGCGACGGCGTCAGCTGTCGGCGTCAAGGGGATCGGCCACAACGCTTCAGGACTCCAGCCCAACGCCACACCGGGCAGCGAGTGGCACGGCTCATACATCTGGCAGGACAAGCAGGTGTGGTGCGTCCAGTACGCGCTGCCCGCGCCGGACAGCAGCGTCGGCTACAAGGAAGGTGACGCGCTGCGCACCAAGGCGGGCAAGGACCTCGCCCCCGACATCGCGGCGAACATCTCCTACCTGCTGCTGCGCTACTCCACGACCAAGTCGGCGGACGAGGCGGCCGCGCTCGCGCACCTGTTGCACAGCTGGACGTCGGCGCCCGACGGTGACGTCAACTACGACGCGAAGGACGCGAACCACCTCGCCTACAACGCGGAGTTCTACGCCGCGCGCCTGCCGCAGTCCGTCATGGACACCGTCGCGCGCATCAAGGCCGACGCCGAGGCGAACCGCGGCCCGTGGGAGCTCAGCGCCACCGCGCCGAAGGAACCGCTGATCATCGACGCCGAGTCCACCTGGACGCTGTCGCTGGTGAAGGCGGACAAGAAGGGCGTCACGAACGCCCCGATCAACTTCACCCTGACCGACGCGAAGCTGGCCGACGGCGCCACCAGCGGCACTGCCACGACCGGCGCGGACGGCAGTCCCGCCGCCGTCAAGCTCATCGCCACCGGGCCCAAGCCGTCGATCGCGGCCGTCGCGGACTCGCCCGCGCTCAAGCCGGTCGTGCACTTCCCGATCCAGACCGAGAACATGCAGCGCATGGTCACGACCGGTGGCGAGCTGAAGCTGAACGCCGCCGCGAACACCACCGCCAAGACCGCTCCCGGTGCCGTGAAGATCACGAAGATCGACTCCGAGACCAAGAAGTCGATCGCGGGTGTCGCGCTGCGCGTCACGGCCAAGGACCAGACGTCCGCGGCGAAGAAGCAGGACGACACGGACCTCGTCGGCACCGACGGCAAGCCACTGGTGCTGCAGACCGGCGCCGACGGCACGGTCGAGGTGCCGGACCTGCGCACCCCGCAGGAGATCTGCCTCGTCGAGGTGGCCGCTCCCAAGGGTTATGAGGAGTTCTTCGACCCGAAGGCGCCGCCGTCCGCGTGCGGCACGCTCGCCGCGGGGCAGACGCTCGCGCTGGAACTGGTGAACAAGCCGAACAAGCCGGTCGTGCCGAGCACGATCCCCGCGGGTGCGGACGGCCAGACGCCGGTCGCGACCGCGTCGTTCGACACGCAACTGCGTCCGGGCCTGATGCTGACCGTGGGCGGCCTGGTGCTCCTCGGCGCGGCGCTGGCAGGCTTCCTGGTGTGGCGCAGGCAGTGAGTGGCAAGGCCTTTCTGACCGGTGCGCTGGTGGCGGGTGTGGCCGCCGCCAGCGTGCTGGTCGGCACGTCCGAGACCGCCGTCGTCAAGGGACGGGCGGTCGCGGACGAGATCCCGGTGGTCGGACCGGGACCGGTCGCGGACAGCCTGAGCACCGGGCGCGGTCCCGACCTCACCGGGCTGGCCGGCGGCGCGAACACCGCCAACGCCAGGCCCGCCGACCCCGCCCCGCAGCAACAGCAGCAGCCTGCACCGCCCAAGGCCGGCCCTGGTTCCGTGCGACTGCCCGCGGGCGGTTCGGCGACGTTGGTGCGCAAGGAGGTCAAAGACGGCGTGCTGCCGGTGCCCGACGGCATCGGCGAGGCGACCTGGTGGGGCACCGAGATCGGTGGCGCCGAGGGCGCGACGGTGCTGGCCGGGCACGTCGACTGGAAGGGCGCGAAGGGCCCGTTCGCGGAGCTGTGGCAGGCGCAGAACGGCCGTGACGTCGTCATCGCCGACAGCGCGGGCAAGGAGTTCAGGTTCCGCATCAAGCAGATCGAGACCGTGCGCAAGGAGGAGCTCCCGGCGCGCGCGGTCGAGTTCTTCGGTCCGCGCGGGCCGCACCGGCTGGTTCTCGTCACCTGCGGCGGCACGTGGATCGGCGGTCGACAGGGGTACGAGGCGAACAGAGTGGTCATCGCCGAACCCGTTCAGTGACCAATCGCGCACCTCACGCAACCCCTTCGGGTAACTAGTCGTCTCCTTTAGTGTGAAACGGTGGGGATGGTTGACCACGGGCGTGGCGCTGGGTCTGGTAGTGGCAATGGTGTGGACCCTCGGGTCGCGCGACGAACAGACTCCGGTGTCGGACTCGGGTCCCTTACCCATGGCGCCGAGACTGCCCGCTCCCAAGGACGCGGGGCCGACGCCGACGGTGCCCGCCCCCACCCCCGAGCAGCTCGCCAAGCAGCCGTGGATGCACAAGCTCGCGCCCGGTGAGAAGCCGCCGCAGTTCGTGCTCTTCTCCTTCGACGGCGCGGTGTCGAAGCAGCACTGGGACAAGGTCCTGCCGATCGCGAAGGCCAAGAACGCGCACGTCACCGGTCTGCTGTCCGGCGTGTACATGCTGGCGGACCAGGACGGCGACCAGTACCAGCCGCCGGCGGGTCTCAAGCGCGGCGTCTCCGACATCTCGTTCGGCGGCACCAGGCAGGACATCGCGGCCCGCATCGGCTACCTGAACCAGGTGATCGCCGACGGCCACGAGATCGGCACCCACTACAACGGCCACTTCTGCTCGGGCGGCACCCAGCCCTCGGTCGACAAGTGGGACACCGCAGCCTGGAACCAGGAGCTCGACCAGTTCAAGAAGCTCGTCGACAAGTCCCGCGCCGCCGGCCTCAACCTGCCCGCCGACGCCGTCCGGGGTGGACGGACGCCGTGCCTGGAAGGCAACTGGGACCAGGCCTTCCCGGCGATGGCCGCGCACGGGCTCGTCTACGACACCAGCAAGGTCGCGCTCGGCGTGCAGTGGCCGACCGTCCAGAACGGACTGTACGAGTTCCCGATGCCCGAGGTCCGCGTTCCCGCGCTGGGCAAGCAGGTCGTGATGATGGACTTCAACCTCTGGTACTCGCTCAACCAGGCCAAGGACCAGCCGGAACGCGCTGCGGACTTCTCCCAGATCGTGCTCGACACCTACAAGTCGGTGCACCAGGCCGCGTTGAACGGCAACCGCGCGCCGATCGTCGTCGGCAACCACTTCAACGAGTGGAACGGCAACGCGTTCTCGACGGCGATGGAGCAGTTCATGGAGTTCGTGTGCGACAAGCCGGAGACGGTCTGCGCCACCTACACCGAGGTGATCCAGTGGATGCAGCTGCAGGACCCGGCGGTGCTCGACCAGCTCCGCCGGATCCCCGCTGCCCGCAACTGGTGACGCGGCTGGGAACGCCCTGCCCTGCCGCTCAGCCGTCCGTGGAGATGATCCGGTCGTCGTTCGCGCCCGGTGAGCCGTTCGCGTCCTGGTTGGACGTTCCCAGCCACAGCGTGCCGTCCGGCGCCGTCGTGACCGCGCGCACGCGGCCGTAGCCGGTGAACACCGCCTGCGGGGTGCCGAGCGTGGTGCCGCTGACCGGGATCTTCCACACGCGCTTGCCCGTGACCGCGCCGACGTACAGCGAGTTCTTGTAGAACGCGATGCCGGTCGGGCCCGCCTGGCTGGTGGACCACGTCTTGACCGGGTTCGTCATGCCCGCCGTGCTGCAGTTGCCCTCACACGTCGGCCAGCCGTAGTTCTTGCCCGCCTCGATCCGGTTGATCTCGTCGGTCGAGTTGTTGCCGAACTCCGTGGCGTACGCGGTGGTGCCGATCCACGTGATGCCCTGGACGTTGCGGTGGCCGATCGAGTAGACGACGCTGCCGGCGCGGGGGTTGCCGGCTGCGGGCTGACCCGCGGCGTCGAA
The DNA here is from genome assembly GCF_042721515.1 of Lentzea sp. NPDC058436. NCBI lineage: Bacteria > Bacillati > Actinomycetota > Actinomycetes > Pseudonocardiales > Pseudonocardiaceae > Lentzea > Lentzea sp. NPDC058436. The sequence goes on along the minus strand of NZ_JBHXLF010000012.1, from coordinate 77,328 downwards.
GCGGAGGACCTTGCCGCCCAACGAGTTCCAGTTCTGGGCGTTCGCGGTGTTCTGGCCGTCGCCCGTGGTGGCCCACAGGAAGCCGTCCGGACCCCATTCGAGGCCGCCGCCGTTGTGGTAGCGGTTCTTGGGGATCCCGGTCACGATCGGCTGCGGCGTACCGCCGAGCTGGAGCTTGGCGACGCGGTTGTCGCTCGCCGTCGAGTAGTAGATGAAGACCGAGTTGTCGGTCGCGAAGCTCTTCGAGACGGCGAGGCCGAGCAGTCCGCCCTCACCGCCGGTCGTCTGGGCCTGTTCCACCGTGTCCAGTTCGGTCACGGTCGTGCCGGAGATCTTCTTGATCTTGCGGGTGTCCCGCTCGGTGAAGATGCCGCTGCCGTCCGGCAGGAACTCGATGTCCCACGGGATGTCCAGCTTCGTGGCGAGGGTCCGTTCGGCCAGGACGGAGGGATCTTCCTGGGCCGAGGCGGGCAACGCGCAGAGGGACGCGGCCATGGCAGTGCAGGCTGCCGCCGCTGCGATTCGACGAGCACGCATCTGTGCTCTCCTTCTGGTCCGCTCGGAGTTGGGCTGCGGCGGCGGTGTTGCAGGGCGTGTTCACGCAATCACAGATCGCAGAGGCCCGCAACAGTGGTCGGAGGTCCCGGTATTCCCGGTCGTCGACCGGGTGAAACGGACGGCGATCCCTCCGATGACTTCAGGTCACTTTCTGTACGGTCTAGACCGTGGCGGTCCGGAGCACCTACCGTGTGGTTCGCCGCCGCGCCCTTCCGGAAAGCGCTTGCACGCCCGTTCGGGTGTGCGGGCTGGAGACCGAGGAGTTGCGCATGAACGTTGCCGTCACCACCACCGAGACCAAGCTCCCCGAGGTCAGGCGCGAGTGGGTCAAGCCAGACTTCCGCGACTTCGAGACGCCGATGGAGGTCACCGCCTACGCGGCGCGCAGCTGACGTCAGGTGGTCGGGCCGGGGCTCCGCGCCGGAGCCCCGGTCCTTCGTCGGCCGATCGAGGAGTTCCCATGTCTGCCGTTCCTCCCGCGGAGTTCGTCGCCGAGCTCCGCGCCCTCGCACCCCGGTACTGGGACAGCCATCCGTTCCACCTGCGCATGCACGCCGGACAGCTGAGCAAGCACGAGTTGCAGGCGTGGGCCGCGAACCGCTGGTACTACCAGCGCTGCATCGCGCAGAAGGACGCCGCGATCCTCTCCAACTGCCCGTCGCCGGAGATCCGCCGCCAGTGGCGCGAGCGGATCGTCTGGCACGACGGCACCAAGCCCGGTGAGGGTGGTGCGGAGAACTGGATCCGCCTCGCCGAGGCCGTTGGCCTGACCAGGGATGAAGTGCTCGACGAACGGCACGTGCTACCCGGCACGCGCTTCGCCGTCGACGCGTACGTGAACTTCGCGCGCACCAAGCCGTGGGTCGAGGCCATCGCCTCGGGTCTCACCGAGATGTTCTCGGGAGCGTTGATGCGCAAGCGCTTGACGGCGTTGCGAGAGCAGTACCCGTGGATCGCCGAGGAGGGTTTCGCCTACTTCACGAACCGCATCGAGGCGGTCGCCGGCGAGGGCCGCGCCACTGTGGACATCGTGGTCGAGCATTCGCTGACCCGCGAACAACAACTGGCCGCCGTCTCGGCGTTGTCGTTCAAGTGCGACGTGCTGCGGGCCGTGCTGGACGCCGTCGACTACTACTCGGGCAAGGGCAGGCCATGACGGTCGCGCTGGAGGTCGTGCCGCGGATACGGCGCGGGGTGAAGTGCACCTACGACCAGATCCGGGAGGCGCACGTCGTGCTGTTCCCCGAGGGCGTGCTGGTGCTGAACGAGACCGCCGCATCCGTTGTGGCGCTGTGCGACGGCGTTCGGTCCATCGGGGACATCGCCGTCGCGCTGGCCGACGAGTACGCCGGTGTCGAGCCCGAGGACGTGGCCTCGCTGGTCGCCCGCATGGTCGAGCGGAGGGTGGTGGACGTGGATGGCTGAGGCGCCTTTCGGACTGCTGGCCGAGCTGACGCACCGGTGCCCGTTGCAGTGCGGCTACTGCTCGAACCCGCTGGAGCTGGTGCGCCGCGACGCCGAGCTGTCGACCGAGGACTGGCGGCGCGTCTTCGACCAGGCCCGCTCGCTGGGCGCGTTGCAGATCCACCTGTCCGGCGGGGAACCGTTGCTGCGCCCTGATCTGCCGGAACTGGTGGCGCACGCGAACAGCCTCGGCTGCTACGTCAACCTGGTCACGTCCGGGGTCGGCCTCTCGCGCGACCGGTTGCGTTCGCTGGCTTCTCACGGCGTCGACCACGTGCAGTTGTCGTTGCAGGACGCGACGAAAGAGGGCAACGACCGAATCGCCGGCATCAAGGCGTTCGACCGCAAGGTGGAAGCGGCGGCGCATGTGCTGGACGAAGGGTTGCCGCTGACGGTGAACACGGTCCTGCACCGGCAGAACCTCGACAACGTCGCCGGGATAATCGCGATGGCGGAACGGATGGGCGCCGAGCGCCTGGAGCTCGCGAACACCCAGTACTACGGCTGGGCGCTGCGCAACCGCGCGGTGCTCCTGCCCACCCGCGAACAGCTCGCCGCCGCCGATCCGGTCGTGGCCGCGGCGCAGGAACGCCTGCGGGGACGCATGGAGATCGTCTACGTCATCGCGGACTACCACGAGGCCCACCCGAAACCGTGCATGTACGGGTGGGGTGCGCGGCAGCTGACGGTGGCGCCGAACGGCGACGTGCTCCCCTGCCCCGCCGCCACGGTGATCTCGACGCTGGAGATCGAGAACGTGCGCGACTCGTCGTTGCACGACATCTGGCACCACTCGCCGTCGTTCAACGCCTTCCGCGGCTTCGAGTGGATGCAGGACCCGTGCCGGTCGTGCCCGCGCAAGGAGATCGACTTCGGCGGATGTCGCTGCCAGGCGTTCCAGCTGACCGGGGACGCCGCCGCGACCGACCCGGTGTGTTCGCTGTCGCCGAACCGGTCCACTGTGGACCTGATCCTGGAGACCGAGATGGCGCCGGCAGAGGTGCCCGCGATGGCGATGAGGAAGATGCGGTGAAGGCCGTTCTGCTCGGCACGACGGCCGGTGGCGGTTTCCCTCAGTGGAACTGCGCCTGCCCGTTGTGCGTGCGGGCTCGTTCGGGCGCGTTGCCGTCGCGGTCGCAGGACTGCCTGGCGATCAGCGGGAACGGCACCGACTGGTGGCTGGTCAACGCGTCCCCTGACATCCGCACGCAGATCACCTCGTGCTCCTCGCTGAACCCCGGTCCCGGCGCGCGGGAGACCCCGTTGCGCGGCGCCCTGTTCACCGACGCGGAGCTCGACCACACGCTCGGGCTGCTGACGTTGCGCGGCGGCGCGGGCCTGACGGTGTGGGCGCCCGGTCCTGTCCTGCACGCGCTGAAGGACCAGTTCGACCTGCGCACGGTGATCGACGGGTACGCGCCGGTGGCGTGGCGGGAGGCGCCCGGCTCGTTCGACCTCGACGGCCTGCGGGTGACGGCGATCCCGATCAGCGGCAAGCGCCCGAAGTACGCTCGTTCGTCCACTGTGGACGCCGACTGGGTGGTCGCGTACCGGTTCGAGGACCCGGTCTCCGGCGGTGTGCTGGTCTACGCGCCCTGCCTGGCGTCGTGGCCCGACGGGTTCGACGACGTGGTGGCCGGGGCCGACTGCCTGTTGCTCGACGGCACCTTCCACGCCGCTTCGGAGATGGGGTCGGCGACCGGCAGCGCGTCCGGTCAGGCCGCGATGGGCCACCTCCCGATCACCGCGAGCCTGCCCGAGCTGCGGCGGTTCCCGTCCGTCCGCCGTCTCTACACGCACCTCAACAACACCAACCCCGTGCTCGACCCGTCGTCGCCGGAGGCGGTGGAGCTGCGCGAGGCGGGTGTGGAGGTTCCGCTGGACGGCACGGTGATCGAGCTGTAGATCGGCCACAATCACGGGATGTCCTACGTGATCGGCGGCCGTCCGCTGGCGGCGCGACTCGTCGCGGAGATGCCGTCGTTCGTGCGGCAGGTGATCGCGGCGCTGGTGGAGCGCGTGCCCGCGTACTCGCAGCTGCCCGCGGAGGAGCTCGCCGGCGACATCCACCGCGTCACCGAGCACGCCCTGCGCGCCTTCGCCCACGTGCTGGAGTCGGGCGAGCTGCCGTCCGCGGACGAGTTGGCGTTCCTGCGCGAGTCGGCGGCGCGCCGGGCCGAGGAGGGCGTGCCGATCGACGTGGTGCTCACCGCGTACCACGTGGGCATCGAGGTCGTGTGGGAGACGCTGGTGCCCGAGGCCCGCCCAGAAGAGGTCCGGGACGTGCTGGCCCTCAACGCGCTGGCGGTGCGGTACCTGCAGATCGTGACGCCCGTGGTGAGCGCCGGGTACCTCGACGAACGCCAGACGATGTTCGACGACGAGCGCTCGGCGCGGGCCACGCTGCTGACCGGCCTGCTCGCCGGAACCGTTGAGGCGTCAGGACCTTTCGTGGTGCTCGCCCTGCACGTGCCGCCGCATCCCGACGAGCTGCTGGACGGGGTGGACGCCGACGTCGCCTCCCGGCGCAAGCTGCGGCGGTTGCGGGCGGAGCTGGAGCGGCACAGCCGGGAGCCGGTGCTGTCGTCGCTCACGCCCGACGGCGGCCTCGCCCTGCTGCCGGGCGAGGACCTGCCGTGCGAACGGATCGTGGCGGACGTGACGCGGGCGGCCGGGGTGCCGTTGACGGTGGCGGCGGTCGCGGCCCCACCCTCCGGGGTCGCGGCCGCCGCCGTTTTGGCGCGCGAGGTGCTGGCCGTCGCGGTGCGCTCGGGGCCTGGCCTCTACCGGCTCACCGACGTGCTGCTGGAGTACCAGCTCTCCCGGCCGAGCGCCGCTCTGGAGCCGCTGGCAGCCATCGTCGAGCCGCTGACCGACGAGCTGGTGCAGACGCTGGAGGTCTACCTCCGGCGCGGCTCACGGCGCCCGGCCGCCACCGAGCTGCACGTGCACCCCAACACCGTCGACTACCGGCTGCGGCGCGTCGCCGAGCTGACCGGGCTGGACCCCACGCGGATCGAGCACGTCACGCTTTTGACGGCTGCGCTGGCCGCACGGCGTTCGCGACCGTAGCCCCGAAGGCCGCCATGCCCGCCGCGTTGGGGTGCAGCGGCGCCGCGATCGTCGTCGGGACCAAGCCCTCCAGGTACCGGTCGGCGGGCCTGGCGCACGTGTCGTGGCCGACGCTGACGGCCGCGAGGTCCACGTACGTCGCGCCGCGCTTCTCGGCCTCCGCCTTGGCCGTGGTGCTGAGCAGGTTCACCGACGCCTGCAGGTAGTCGGCGTCGCGAGACCAGATCGGCTGGACCGGCCAGCAGCCGCCGGGACGGATGTAGGTGCCGTAGCCGGTGACGAGGATCTTCGCGTTCGGCGACCGCCGCTTGACCTCGTCGAGGGCGGCGCCGAACTCGGGCGCCCACCCGGCGATGGCCTTCGCGACCTGGTCACCACCCGCGGTGAGCCGGGCCTTGCAGGAGAGGCCCGCGGGTTCCGGCAGCAGGTTGATGCAGCCCAGCGCGGTCTGCACGAGACCGACGTCGTTGCCGCCGATGGTGATCGACACCAGGTCCGTCGTGGGCTTCAGCGCGTCGTACTGCGGCTTCACGAACCCGAACTGGCGCCCGGCGAAGTCGTCGGTCGTGGCGCCGGAACAGGTGACGTCGGTCAGCTTCGCGCCGAGCAGCTTCGCGGCGACCTGCGGGTAGTTGCGGTCGCTGCGCAGGCACCACAGCGCCGGGTCCGGGTTCGGGATCAGCGGTCCCGCCGCCGCCGAGTCGCCCAGGGCGACGTAGTCGAGGGTGTCCGCCTGCGCGGTGCTTGTTCCGGCGACCAACATCGCCACGACAGCCAGCCCGGCCACGATTCGCATCCCGATCCTCCAACGTCGTTGTCAGGTGAGCTCATCGTGGTGGCTTGGATCACCGGTGCGGGTAGGACGTTGCCCAGAGTCATCCGGTCGTGTTTGTGACCGATCACAATGGGGGCGTGACTCCCGGGGATCTCCTGTCGTTGGCCGCGCAGTCCTGCGTGGACGCCGCCAAGCTGCTGCGCGAAATTCGCGTGGACGTGTCGACCAAGGGCACCTACGACCAGGTCAGCAGTGCCGACCTGGAGCTGGAGGCGTTCCTGCGGGCGTGCCTGACCGAGGGCGCGCCCGGTTCGGCCGTGGTCGGCGAGGAGCTCGGCAGCGCGTCCGCGCCGGTCACCTGGTTCGTCGACCCGATCGACGGCACCCGCAACTTCGTGCGCGGCATCCCGTTGTCGTGCATCTCCGTGGCCGCCGCGGTCGACGGCGTGCTGGTCGCGGGCTGCGTGCTGGACCCGTTCCGCGACGAGCTGTTCACGGCGGCGGCCGGCGTGCCGTTCAGCGTCAGGTCCGCCGGGCTGGTGATCCCGCCGGGGACGAGCCCGCGGCCGCTCGTGCTGACCGACATCCCGTTGCCCGGCAGCCCGTACGAGGGCGAGGTGGACCTGCTGACGGAGCTCATGGAACGGGCGGACGTGCGGCGCGTCTACTCGACGGCACTGTCGCTCGCGTGGGTCGCGGCGGGCAGGGCGGACGCGGCGGCGAACATCGGCATCCACCCGTGGGACGTCGCGGCGGGCGCTGTGCTCGTGCGCGAGGCGGGCGGGGTGTTCACCGAGATCGGCCACAACGCGTTCGCGGCGGGCCGGGGTGAGATCGTCGACTGGCTGGCCGAACGAGTGGAGGGCATCGTCTCGTGATCGATCTCAGCGGCAGGGTCGTGCTCGTCACCGGGGCCGGCGGCACCATCGGCGCGGGGATCGCCGCCCGGTTCGAGGCCGCGGGCGCGCTGGTCGTCCGCCACCTCGGTCGTGAGGACGGCGACCTGCGCACCGAGGCGGAGCGCGTGGTCGGTGAGGCCGCCGCGCGGCACGGCAGGCTGGACGCCGTCGTGAACAACGCGGGCACGCAGCCCGTGGACCCGTTGCCCGGTATGACGCCCGAGCAGTGGCGGTCCGTTCTGGACACGAACCTGACCGGACCGTTCGCCGTCACCCAGGCCGCCGTCGCGCACCTGCCCGAGGGCGGTTCGGTCACGCACATCGCGTCGATCGAGGGCACGCACCCGGCTGCCGGCCACGCCCACTACGCGGCCTCCAAGGCCGGGCTGATCATGCACGCGAGGGCGGCCGCGCTGGAGTACGGACCGCGCGGGATCCGGGTCAACACGGTGTCGCCCGGCCTGATCGCGCGGCCCGGCGTAGAAGAGCAGTGGCCCGAGGGCGTCGCGCGGTGGCGGGAGGCGGCACCGCTCACCCGGCTCGGCACGCCGGAGGACGTCGGCGACGCGTGCGTGTTCCTGGCGAGCGGCCTGGCGAAGTGGATCACCGGGCACGACCTCGTGGTGGACGGTGGAGTGACCGCTCGGCCGACCTGGTGAGCCCGTTGCGGCACCTGCCACTACGCAGTTGACACCTTTACGTCACAGTACGTAGTCGTTCACGTTTTTACACCAGTTCGTACAGAAGCCGACAGGGCCCAAAGACCCATCTGCGGCTTTTCTTGTCACATGGCATAAGTCCAGATCAGACGCGGTCCGTTACGCACCCTCTACCGTGCGTATCAATCGCCTATGAAATGTCTCAACTGGATTACAGCCTGGATCAGGGCTACCCAGAGTGATAACACGCGCGTCCCTTTCGTCGAAAGGTCAACCAGTCGACCTGGACCGGAGGGGGACGGACGACATGACATCAGAGTTCCGACCGATTTCCCGACGCACGCTCCTGACCGCCGCACTCGGTGGCGCCGCGGTGAGCGTTGTCGGACAGAGCCTGTTCGCGGGAGCCGCCGGTGCGGCACCCAAGGCGGGCCGCAAGAAGCTCCTGATCGGCAGCGTGGACCCGCTCGGCAACGGCGTGGTGCAGCTGGCCGACCCGAGCCTGACCGGCGAGCAGGCGCTCGTGCCGGTCAACGGCCAGCCGAACGGGATCGTGGGCTCGCCCGACGGTCTGCGCGCTTACGTGGGGACGGTCTTCGGGCCGGGTCTGAGCGTCGTGGACGTCGACGGTGCCCGCGTGACAGGGGAGGTCCCCGTCGGCGGGTTCGCCAACGCGGTGCTCGTCTCGCCCGACGGCAAGACCGTGTACGTCGCGACCGGGTCCAGCGGCGCCGGCGGCTCCCGCGGGCACGTGGCCGTGGTGGACGCCGCGAACGGCGAGGTCCGCGCGTTGATCAAGGCAGGTCTGCTGCCGCGCACCCTCGCACTCACGCCCGATGGCAAGCAGCTGTTCGTGGGGGACGAACGCGCCAAGGGCGTCACGATCATCGACACCGCGAAGAACGCCGTGTCCGGCCGGTTCGAGACCGAGAAGTCGCCGCTGTTCCTCGCCATCGACCCCAAGGGCAAGAACCTGTACGTGGCGCAGTCGCGTGAGCTGGCCACGTTCGGCCTGCGCGGCGGCAAGTCCGGCTCGACCGCGCTCGAAGGCGTGCCCTGCGGTCTCGCGGTGCACCCGAACGGCACGTTCGCGGCCGTGAGCCTCTACGCGGGCCGCAACACCGACGCCCAGCTGGTCACGGTGAACATCAACTCGAACAAGGTCAGGACGAAGGAACCCAACGGCAAGGCGAACGGTCCTCTCGCGATGAGCAAGGACGGTGGCCGGACGTTCGTGCTGGACAAGAAGAACCGCAAGGTGACGTCCGCGAACTCCGACTCCGGCAAGCCGGACAGCTCGTTGTCGACCCCCAACTCGAACACGCCGACCTGCGTCGCGTTCGTCGAGTCCGCCTGAGAGCCGAAGGGACAACACGATGCCTTTCTCCATGTCCGTGAAGACCCTCGACTACACGCCGTCGTGGCCGACCTACCCCAGCCTCTGGATGGGCGGCTACTGCGGCGCCCCCCGCGGCAACCAGGGCGTGGTCGACCGCCGGCTGCGCGCCCAGTGCGTCGTGATCGACGACGGCAACGGCCCCAAGGTCCTGCTGCGCGTCGACGTCGTCAGCATCCCGCGCTACGTCCACCAGGCGATCCGCTCCGCCGTGCTCCCGTTGGTGGGCAACAACAACGGCAACTTCCTGATCATCGTCAGCCACACCCACTCCGGTCCGATGATCGGCACGACGAGCCCCAGCCCGTACGTGATGATGGACCTCGCGCCCGCGGACATCTCCGCGATCGAGGGCACGACGACGGTGTTCATCAACCAGATGGTCGCGCTCGTGCAGCAGACCGTCGCGATGGCCCGCACGCCGGTCACCTTGTGGTACAAGGAAGGCAGCGCGACGATCGGCTACAACCGCGCCGAGGAACCGCACGTCATGACCACGATCTCGGCGATGATCGCGCGCCGGGTCAGCGACAACGGGCTGCACACCGTCCTGTTCGGATACGCCTGCCACGCCGTGTCGCGCGGCAACGACAGGGTGTTCTGCAGCGACTACCCCGGCGCCGCCACCGACGTGATCAGCAACGCGCTGGGCGTCCAGGCGCTGTTCTTCCAGGGCGCCGCCGGCGACCAGGAGCCCAACGACCCGCACTCCCCCGGCATGGTCACGAGCCTCGGCACCACGCTGGGCAACGCGGTCGTGTCGATGGTGAACTCGGGCGGCTGGAACGCCGTCACCGGCCCCGTCGCCACGTACTACAACGAGATCAAGATCCCGCTGCAGGTGGACTTCGGCGACCCGGCCGCGGCCATCCGCGCGCGCAACCAGTACAACGACCGCATCGACACGTTCCCGCCCAACGACTTCGCGTACCGCCACGCCGAGGTCATGCTGGAGAAGTTCCACGGACCGGGCCTCCCCAAGGAGTTCCCGATGCCGATCCAGCGCTGGAACCTGGGCGGCCTGAACCTCCTCGCGATGTCGCACGAGGTCCTCTCGCAGTACGCCGTGACGTTGCAGAACCAGACCCCGGGCTGGCTGTGGATCATGGCGTACGCCAACGAGACCGAGGGCTACGTCGCGGGACACAACGTCCTGCAGGCGGGCGAGGCGAAGCACTTCGGCTACGAGGCCGGCTGGACCGACGACGACACGATGTCGGGCCCCGGTTCGTGGACGACGTTCTACGCCTGGCCGTCCCCGCTGAAGTTCAACCCGAGCGGCGCCGCCGCGGCCGGGTCAACAGAGCGTCTGGTCCTAGACGCCTGCACCGCGATGCTGAACCTCTGAGGGGTGGAGTGAGAAATGCCAGGACCCAGCACCACGTTGTCGGCCCGTTACGGCCTCGCTCCGGTCTACCCGTGCGACACCGCGGGTGACCTCTACTGCTTCGAGCACTCGACCCCCGCCACCGGCACGTTCGCGTGGGGCGAGAGCTACCAGATCGGCGCGGGCTGGCAGGGCCGCGTGCTCGCCGGCCCGAGCGGCTGGACGTTCAGCATCACCACCAGCGGCGAACTGAGACTGCTGCACTACAACGGCACCTCGTGGGACCTGTTCAACGGCAACGAGTACCTCGTGCTCGGCCAGGGCTGGAACTACAGCGCCGCCAACACCCGCTACCGCATCTCGGTGGACGAGGACGGCGTCATCTACACCCTCGACGCCGCCGGCAACCTCAAGGCGCACTACTTCAACTTCACGACCCAGCAGTGGGCCGTGCAGGGCGCGCTGCTGGAAACCGGTCTGACGCAGTACAACGCGATCGTCGCCACGAGCCGTGGCGTCGTCTACGCGCGCAACGCGGCAGGCGCGATGTACCGCTACTACATCGACTTCTGGACCGGGGCCACCGCGACCTGGGTGAAGCCCGTCTCGACGGTCACGACCGGCTGGCAGAACCTGAAGAACCTCAGCTCGGCCGGCGGCGAGACGTTCTACGCCGTGAACCAGAACAACGGCAACCTGCTCTGGTACAGCTACAACCCGGTGACCAAGGTGTGGAAGAACGCCAAGGTGATCGGCGGCGGCTGGAACAACGAGCAGGACGTCGTGGTGCAGTCCAACGCGTGTTCGCGGTTCCCGTGGGAGACGGCCTGCAACTCGTTCGGGATGCAGGACGGCGGGGCCGTGATCACGCGGCTCAACCAGGTGAAGAAGAACTGACCTTTCGAGGCCCGCTCTCGGCTTGTGCCGGGGGCGGGCCTTTGCCTGTCCGGCGTCACTCGCCGACGACGTACCGGTACGACATCGGCGTCAGGTTGGGCTTCTTGACCGCCCACGGGTGGATCACGCGCAGGGTGCCGCCCGACGCCGTCGGCGGCGAGACCGCCCGGTCGAGCGCGATGCCGCTGACGATCACCAGCATGGTGTTCGGGTGCTCGCGCAGGTGGAGCTCGACCTCCTGCCGCGTCAGGATGATCTCGGACGCGTCCGTCCACGTCGTGGTGGTGCCCTTGACCTCGACGTACAGGTGCTCGTCCGCCCGACGGGCGTCGAGGTCGTAGGACTCCTTGGCCCCGACGTCCTCGACGTCGTACCCCTGCTCCTCCAGGTACCGCGTCGCCACGTCGACAGCACGACGTTCGATCGCGATGCGGTCGGCCGCGCTCTGGAGAAGTCCCTGCCCCTTGCGCGCCTTGCCCGCCAGCCGCTCCACCTCGACCTCGGCGTCGGTGATCTCGGGAGCCGTCGTGCCGCGGTCGAGGAGCTCGTACAGCTCGCTGAGGACGGAGACGAGGAAGGTCAGGTCGTCGGCGAGCACCTCGTCGGAGGGCAGGTCGTCCAGCGGGTACTCGAACGCGACGACGGTGCCGTCCTCGTAGGCCTGTCCGAGCTCCGACCGGGTCGCCTTGAGCGCGATCTCCGCGACCAGGTCCGGCCGCGCCCGCAGTCTCGCGGACAGCGCCTCCCGCATCTCCAGCGCCCGCTGCCGCAGCCCCGCTCCCGGCAGCCGCTTGTACTCGCGGTTCTTCTTGCTGCTCGACGCCTGCATCAGCGACAGGTAGACCCGATCACCCGGCGCCGCGAACAGGTAGACGACGTACCACCCCTCAGTCGCGCGAGGCGAACGGCCAGCCGAATGCACCCGCGCCCAGGGGATCTCGGCCCTGTTGCCCGCACCATCGCTGCCCGCGGCCCGCCAGTCGGTGATCTCGACCGCCGCCGCCCGTTGGAGCGCGGGCAGTCGTTCCCGCAGCAGGGCGGGCAGGTCGCGGCGGATCAGCTCACCGCGTGCCCGCATCGCCGGCGTGTTCTCGGAAACCCACTCCGCCTGGAGCACCATGACGTCGCGAAGTAGCTCACGCATCGGCAACGCCCCTCAAAACGCACGATCAGTGATCACAAGATCGCACATGACCCTTTGGGGTGTTACTCGATCGGGGCGGTTGCACACACAGCGCACCGGCCAAGTCGTTCGCTCCCAGACGCTTGTGATCACCAACACAGGCAGCGGCGGTGCTGCGCGGGCACCACTTCGGCACGGAACGAGCGCGTGGAGCGCGGGCCAGGCTGGTGTCACCCGGAGTTACACGATCATCGCCTGGCGTCGTCTGCGCAGGTCAGCGATGATCCATACAGGTGAACGAAAGTACCCCCGACGGGATTCGAACCCGTACTGTGATCCTTTTAAGGGACCTGCCTCTACCGATTGGGCTACGGGGGCGCGGTGAGCCTAGGCCTTGATCGTCGGCTTGTGTGAGCGGATGGTCGTTTCTCGCCCGAGCGGCCCAGTGAATTGGACTAGAGCGAGCATCCCTCTAAGCGTCGAACGGTCGCGATCATCAGCGTCCCCTTCCCGCACCGAGCAGCTCCTTGAAGCGGAGCGCCACCCAGTCGTGCACGGCCGTCGAGACGCTGTTGTCGTCCGCCCTGTGCTCGAACCAGCGCCAGTCGCAGTTGACGTTGATCTCCAGGAACACGTGGTCTCCACCGCTGGTCACGAGCAGGTCGAACGCCGCCACCTGCACCCGCCAGTGGCGGGCGAGGGCGAGCAGCTTGTCCGAGAGAGACGTCGGAACCGTGGTCCTCGTGACGCGGACCGCGTCGGGATCCACCCAGAGTTGTGCCGGGTCGAGTTTGTCGACCTGGAAGGCGATGCACTGCTCGCCGACGACGAACACGCGCAGTTCCGTCTCGGACGGCACGTACTCCTGGACGATCACCGGGGCAGGCTCTGGGGCGTCTGACGCCCGTGAGGTCTCCAGGGGGCGTGGGAAGAGGCCGTGTTGCACGCCTGGGCGCGGTTCGAGGAGGTGTCTGCCGGCCGTTTTGACGATGCAGCGGGCGCCTCCTGGGCGCGTGCGGCCTGGGCGGGTTGTCACGGCCGTGCGGGGGACTCGGAGGCCGAACGACGAGGCGTCGGAAAGCTGTGTGAGGCGGTCCAGGTGCGTCGAGAAGCGCGACGGGTTCACGTGAGCCCAGTCGGAGCGCGAGGACAGCCAGTTGGCCACTGAGGCCCATTGGTCGACGGCGTAGGCGCCGGCGAGGGTGCCGGGTTCGACCGGGATCGCGGAGAGTTCGAAGTGGCGGCGCCACACCAGCAGTGGGCGCAGGAGCCAGCGGTCCAGTTCGACGAGCGGCTGGTCCGTGTAGACGGAGAGCGGGAGGTCGACGCAGCGGTCGGCGTCTATGCGGGCCATGCGGATGCCGCGCTCTGCCAGGGCGATGGAGAGCTCGTTCATCTCCATGTCGGCGGCGCGGGCCAGCACCAGGACACAGGGTTGCGGGTTGCCGTCGCCCTCGTCGACCATGCCGAGGCGGTGGACCTGCTCCTGGAAGTCGAGGCACTTGGGCGGGGAGCGGAAGAGGTACTCCTGGCCCTGCAGGAGAAGGGGCCTCGCAGCCTCGGACGGGGCACCTGGCACCCGCCCGTCAGCCGACCTGGTCAATCGTCCTTCTTGCTGCGGAAAACCTGCCCCGCCTGCGCGTACTCTGCGGCGTACTGCGCCAACGCGGGGTCCTCGATCTCGCCACGACGAAGCTGTGCGGCCAGCTCCTCGAGAGACATCGGGATCACCTCTCTCCCCACATGGCGAATCACGCATTCAGGTGATGCACCAGCCGTAGTCTGTGTAACACGTAACGCAATGTCAAGGCAGCCCCTGGAGCTTACTCCGAACGGGGGCTCAAGTTCCGCCTCCAGACCAACGAAGTGCCCCGAACGAGAACTCGTTCGGGGCACTTGTGCACTCACAGGGAGTAAGAACTAACCCTGCGTCGGCACGCGCGTCAGGACTGCACCGCGCGGTCGAAGTCCGACTTCGGGTCGTTGATCTGACCGAGCGCCACGACCTCGCGGCCGTAGAACAGCGCCTGCGTCCAGTCCATCAGCACGCGGAGCTTGCGGTTCACGGTCGGCATGAACGCGACGTGGTAGCTGCGGTGCATGAACCACGCCGGCACGCCCTTGAAGCGCAGGCCGAACACGTCCGCGACGCCCTTGTAGAGGCCGAGGCCCGCGACGGAGCCGAGGTACTTGTGGAAGTAGTCCTTCGGCTTCTGGCCGCGCAGCGACGCGACGATGTTCTTCGACAGCAGCTTCGACTGGCGGATGGCGTGCTGCGCGTTCGGCACGCACGTCGCCGTCGGGTCCTCCTCGGTGCGCGAGAGGTCCGGCACCGCGGAGCAGTCACCGGCCGCCCACACGCCGTCGAGGCCCTGGACCTGCATGGCGGCGGTGCACCGGACGCGGCCGCGCTCGTCGAGCGGGAGGTCCGTGTTGCGCAGCACCGGGTTCGCCTTCATGCCTGCGGTCCAGATGATGGTGTCGGAGTCGAACTCGGTGCCGTCGTCCAGGATCACGTGGCCGCCTTCGAGCGACTTCACGCGGGTGTCGAGGTAGATCTTGATGCCGCGCTTCTCCAGCGCCTCGACGGTCCACGCGCCGAGCTTGGCGGACACCTCGGGCATGATCCGACCCATCGCCTCGACGAGGACCCAGTTCATCTCCTCGGGCTTGACGCCCTCGTAGTACCGAAGCGCATACCGCGTCATGTCCTCGAGCTCGGCGAGCGTCTCGATGCCCGCGAAGCCGCCACCGATCACGACGAAGCTCAGGAGCTTCTTGCGCAGGTCCGCGTTGTTCGTGCTCGCGGCCTGGTCCAGGCGTGACAGCACGTGGTTGCGGACGTAGATCGCCTCGCCGATCGTCTTCATGCCGATGCCGACCTCGGCCAGGCCGGGGATCGGGAGCGTGCGGGAGATCGCACCCAGCGCGGAGACGAGCACGTCGTACTCGATCTCCTCGACGTGACCGTCCGACAGTTCGGCGGTCACGATCTTGCGCGCGTGCTCGATCTTGGTGACGCGGCCCGTGACGACGTGGCAGCGCTTGAGCACCTTGCGCAGCGGAGCGACGACGTGGCGCGGCTCGATGGAGCCGGCCGCCGCTTCTGGCAGGAAGGGCTGGTAGGTCATGTGCGGCTGCGGGTCGATCACGGTGACGGACGCTTCACCGGAGCGCAGTTTCTTCTGCAGTCCGAGAGCCGTGTACATCCCGACATAACCACCGCCGACGATGACAATCCTCGTGGGGTTCGACTTCACAGCAGCCATACACACATGGTCGCACCAGGACCCGCTTTTTCGCGCGTCCGGAGGGGCCGTTGTGACTACCGTCGCCGGGTGATGCCCGCCACCCCTGCGGCTGACCTGCGACTTGAGCTGGATCTGACACGTTCTCCCTGAGAGTGTCGATTCAGATCCTCAGCGCCACGACCCCGATCACGACCGTCAGAGCCCCCAGTCCGAGCACCTCCACGAGGCCGATCCCGGCCCCCGAGGGAACCACGGCGGCGAACGCCGCGACGACGAATGTGATCGCTTGGACAATGGCGAACCGGCGTGCTGGTGCTTTCAGCGCAGCGGCTTCGAATTTCGTTTTCACCGGAACGACCGCCGCGAGCGCGGACGTCACGTGAATGAGGTGCAGCGCCGGAATCATGACCAGCACCCCGAGCCGCAACGGGTGCCCGTCGGCGAACGCCATCGCCAGCGCCGCGTAGCCGATCAGCAACGCCGCTCCCGCGCTTCCCGGCATCAGCACGGTCAGCACCGTCAGCGCCGAGACGATCAGCAACGGCCCGATCGACGACGACTCCAGGTGCAGGATCAGCGCCACGGGCACCGCCGCGAGCACGATCGCCAGCCGCATCAGCACTCGCGCGTCACCGCCACCCCGTGCTCGGCCATGCGCCGCAGCCTCAGCCGGTGCTCCGCGGAGATCATCTCGGCCGCGACCTCACCCCACGACGTCTCCGGATCGGGCGTCAACGGCATCGGCAGCGTGTTGATCGCGAGCACCACATGACCGTGCTTGCGCGTCTGCACGGCCAGCTCCGCGATCTCGTCGTCGAGGAACGGCGACAGCAGCACGACCACGCATCCGTGCGGGAGCTTGCGCAACGCCACGTGCGACGACCACCCGGCGGCCTGCACGCACACGACGAGCTGCGTGCGGATCCGCATCAGATGCCGCCGCCCCACCCCGGAACGGACGTTGAGCTGCGGGCGTGAGAGGTCCATCAACGCCACCCGGTCGCCCTGCCGCAGGTAGCCGGCGGCCATCGACGCCGCCCGCCGCACCGCCCGGTCGAGGCTGCCGCCGGGACGCGTCGAGGAGCCGTAGTACGGCGAGGCCCAGTCCGCCACCTCGCCACCGACGTCGGCGCGCGTGTCGAGGGCCAGCACGATCTCCGCGTCGGCCTCGGCGTGCCGCTCGCGGACGTGCAGGGTGCCGGTGCGGGTCGTGACGCGCCAGTCGACGCGCTTGAGCCTGTCCCCCGGCTGGAACGCCCGGATGTCGCGCAGCTCGGTCGAGTCGCCGGCGCGCGGCGAGCGGTGGATGCCGACCAGACCGGCGGGCCGCGGTGGCAGCGGCCCGGACGGGTGGTGCTCGACCGGCGGCAGGATCGTGCGGACGTGCTCGACGCCGACGATCGGCCCGTAGACGTGCATGCCGTCGGGTCCGGCGAACAGGTGGTCCAGCCGCAGGTCGACGCCGGGACCCCAGGCGTCGCGCCGGATCTCCACCGGCAGGTCGGGCGAGTGCGCCGGCACGGCCTTCGTGCCGCCCGGCAGCTTGACCACCGCGATCTCGGCGTCCGCACCGTCGACGTGCGCGACGGTGTGCACTGCGCCCAACCCGGCCCCTCGCGGTACGGGCTTGACGCTGACCGTCGGTGTGCCCTGAGGCTTCCCGGTCAGCAGCACGGACAGGATCAGCGGCACGCCGAACAGCACCAGTTCGACCTCGTGCAGGAACATCCCGCCGACGACGAGCCCGACACCCAGCCAGACGGCGCGCGAGTACGCGTCCGTGGGGTGCCAGCGCGCGCCGTGCGACTGGGCGAAGGCCTCCCTGATCTTGTCCGCTCTGCTCATGAGCTGGGCGGGCCCGGGACCTTGCCGAGCAGTTCGGTGACGACCTGCACGCCGTTCACGCCGGACGTCCACGTCTCGGGCTTCACCACGAGCCGGTGCGCCAGCACGGCGACCGCGCACTCCTTGACGTCCTCGGGCGTCACGTACGCGCGATCGTCCAAAGTGGCCAGTGCGCGGGCGACGAGCACGAGAGCCTGCGCACCTCGTGGCGACGCGCCGACCTCGACGGACGTGTGCCTGCGCGTGGCGACGGCCAGATCGACGCAGTACCGCAGGAGATCGTCGTCCACAGTGGTCTTCTCCAGCTCGGCCTGGAGCTCGGCGAGCCTGCCCGCCGCCAGCACCGGCGCCACCTCGGCCTCCTCGCGCTGCCGGGCGATCCGGCGCCGCAGCACCTCGACCTCCTCCTCGGCGGGCGGGTAGCCGATGTCGAGCCGCACCAGGAACCTGTCGAGCTGCGCCTCGGGCAACGGGTAGGTGCCCTCGTACTCGACGGGGTTCGAGGTCGCCAGCACGTGGAACGGCCTGGGCAAGGGGAACGTGCGCCCCTCGACCGTGACCTGCCGCTCCTGCATGGCCTCCAGCAACGCGGACTGAGTCTTCGGCGGCGTGCGGTTGATCTCGTCGGCGAGCAGCAGCCCGGTGAACACGGGCCCCTGGTGGAACTCGAACTCGCGGCTGCCGGGGTCGTAGAGGAACGACCCGGTGACGTCCGCGGGCAGCAGGTCCGGCGTGCACTGCAGGCGCCGGAAGTCCAGCGACAACGCCTGCGCCAACGACCGCGCGATCAACGTCTTGCCGAGGCCCGGCACGTCCTCCAGCAGCACGTGCCCGCCCGCCAGCACGGCCGCGAGCGCGAGCCGCAGCGTCCGAGTGCGCCCGACGACGACCTTGCCGATCTCGTCGAGGACGGCCTCGGCCTCCCGTGCGATCGTCACTCGACCCTCCTGAGCCTGTCGGCGAGTTGCTTCGGATCGGGCATCTCGGACGCCTCGATCCCCAGTCGTGCGAGCCGGGCGCGAAACCGCTCCTGGTAGCGCCGCGGGTCCTCCGCCGCCTCGGCCAGCCTGCTCGCGAGCGTGCTGGCGTGCGCCGTGCTGATCGAACCGGGAGGCGGCGGCGCCGAGCTCCAGACGATGTCGGTGGCTCGCGGCAACCTGCTGACCAGCACGCAGAACGCGGCCGGCGGCACGGCCAGCGCGGCGGCCCACGCGGGCGAGGCGCCGAGCAGCCAGATGACGACGCCGATGACCACCCCGACCACCAGCGCGAGCACGGTCTTCATGCGAGCTCCCGGACGATGCGGCTCAACTCTTGCTGTGCCTGTTCAGCTTGCGCCGCGGTCACGTCCTCGTGCCCGAAACGCGCGCGTCGGTAGAGGTCCTTGAGCACCACGGCGTCCACGCCGAGCTTCTCGGTGAACTCGGTGGGCGTCTGGTGCGGGAGCCGTTCCTCGGCCGCTTCGAGCGCGAGCCAGGCGGCGATCACGGCGTCGCGCGGCGGCCGTTCCGGATGGGCGGTGAACTCCTGCAACGCCTTCTCGACGCGCCGCACCACCGCCGTCTCCCCGAACTCGGCGGCCTCGACCTCGATCCCGCGCACGCCCTTCGGCCGCCGCCACCGGGGCAGTTCGAACGCGAGGACGATCCCGACCAGCCCGAACAGCACCAGTCCCGCGAGCAGCACGAGGTACGCGGTGAGCGGCACGGCCAGGACGTCCGGCAGCTCGGTCGGCAGCGGGATGTCGGTCTGCGGCCCGGAGTCCTGCGGCGGCGGCCGGTCACCGAGGCGGTCGACGAACGTGACCGGCGACGTGCCACCGGCCGCGACGACGACGATCAGCAACGCCGCCACCGCCACTCCGGCCCGCCACCACTTCATGACGAGCAGCCTTACACGCGCGGGCAGACTTCGGATGATCCTTTGGTCGGTCAGTCGAAGCTGTTCTCGGGCACCAGGCCGTTGAGGAACGTGGTGAAGTCCGGCGCCAGCGGCAGTTCCGACTCGTTGTCGGCGTCGAGCCAGACGACCGACGGCTCACCGCCCTCGCGGTAGTCCAGCGCGATCCACGTGTGGCCGTCCCCGGTGAGCAGCACGACCGGGGACGGCAGACCCCACTCCTCGACCAGGTAGGGCGTGTCGAGGAGGGACAGGGTGCCCTCCGCGGTGCCGATGCCCAGCAGGCTGTCGAACGGGACGTGGTCCGGTGCCCAGGAGGTCCGCTCGGTCGTCGGGTGGGCGGACAGTTCGTCGACCACCGTGCCGCCGTTCTGCACGCGCAGGAGTTCGAGCAGGGCTTCCGGGAGGCGCACGCCCAGCAGCGCTTCGGCCTCGCGGACGGCCTCATCGGTCAGCGGGGCTTGGACGCCGTGGGTGCCGTCGGTCCAGAAGTTCACGCGGCGGATCCTAAGTGGAGCTGAACGGGAACGTCCGGAATTCGTTGCCGCAACGGAGTGCCTGCTCTTCGTGGCGGTCCTCCCAGAACTCGACCCTCCAGCCCGGCCAGCGCGCCGCGATCTCCTCAACGGTCCCCGTGAAGTTCGCGGCCGTCCAGAACCCGAGCTCGCGGTTCGCGACGTCGACGTGCAGCCCGAGCTCAGGTCCGAGGTCGTCGGCGGTCAGGCGGTCCCAGGCTCGCACCGGGGTCCAGGTCGCCAACGAGTCCAGCAGTCCGTGCCCTGCCCACAGCGGTTCGCAGCGCAGGTGGCACAGCCGGTGCCCGAGCACCGAGCCGTCCTCCTGCCGGACCGTCACCAGGGTGTTGGTGATCTCGGGCGGCTCGCCCACCTCCCGCAGCACGGGTTCCGGACGGTCACCGGCACGGACCAGGGCGCGGTCGAGTCCGAGGTACGCCACCAGGTCCTCGATCCCACCGTACGCCCAGCGGATCCGCCAGCCCGGCCAGGAACTCCTGATGGCAGCAAGTCGGCGTGCTCTGTCGTCAACTCCGTCGTGGTGCCAGGTGAAGAGCAGCAGGACGTGGTTCACGCTGTCGATCAGCGCGGCACCCTCGCACCAGACGTCGTCCAGCCACTCCTCGACCGGCTGCTCGTCACGCACCTCCTCGATCACCCGAGCGGGTCCGCCCGCGAAGGTTCCGAGCAACGGCTCCGCACCGCCGTTCGAGAAGTACAGCTCCCAGCCGCGTTCGTCGACGATCGCGTAGTTGGCCCTGCTCCCCATCAGCCCTTCGCCCTCTTCAGCACGTCCTGCAGCATCTCCTGGGTCAGCCGTCCGGTGTACGTGTTGTGCGGCGACACGTGGTAGCACCCGAACACGCGCAACCCACCCGCCTCGACCTCCACCCCGTGCCCGAACTTGGGCGGACGAACCCCCAGCAGCGGCAGGAACGCCTTCCACCCGAACCCACCGAGCACCATCACGGACCGCAGGTTCGGCATCAACCCGATCTCCTCGCGCAGGAACGGCGAGCACCGGTCCCGTTCCTCGGCGGTCGGCTTGTTCTCGGGCGGCGCGCACCGCACGGGCGACGCCATCCGCACGCCGTGCAGCTCCATCCCGTCGTCCCGGCTCCACGCGGAGGACTGCGAAGCGAGCCCCACCTCGTACAACGCGCGGAACAGGAAGTCTCCGGACGGGTCACCGGTGAACATCCGCCCGGTGCGGTTGGCGCCATGAGCAGCCGGCGCCAGGCCCACGAGGAGCAGCGAGGCGTCCATCGGCCCGAAGCCCGGGACCGGTTTGCCCCAGTACTCCTGGTCCGCGAACGCCGCGCGCTTCTCGACAGCGACCTGCTCGCGCCACGCGACCAGGCGCGGGCACGCTCGGCAGGCCGTTATCCGCTCGTCGAGTTCCGTAATGTTGCTCCCATGTCCGAGGAGAAGACCGAAGAGAAGCCCGCGTCTCCCGCTGATGATCTGGTCACCACCCAGCACAGCATCACCGTCAAGGGCCGCGAGCTGAACTACACCGCGACCACCGGGCGGATCGTGCTCAAGGAGGAGGTGACGAAGGACGGCGTGTTCGAGGGGCACAAGCCCAAGGCCGAGGTCTTCGTCACGACCTACACGCTCGACGGCGCCGACCCGCTGAAGAGGCCTGTGACGTTCGCGTTCAACGGTGGGCCCGGCTCCGCGAGCGTGTGGCTGCACATGGGGCTCCTCGGGCCGCGCCGGGTGCTCAGCGGGGACGTCGGCAACCTGACCGCGCCGCCGTACGGGATCGCGGACAACGAGGAGTCGCTGCTCGCCGAGAGCGACCTCGTGTTCATCGACCCCGTGTCGACCGGGTTCTCGCGGGCCGCGGAGGGCGAGAAGGCCAGCAGCTACCACGGCTACCAGCCCGACATCGAGTCCGTCGGCGAGGTCATCCGCCTCTGGACGGCGCGCAACGGCCGGTGGATGTCGCCGAAGTTCCTCTGCGGCGAGTCGTACGGCACGCTCCGGGCGGCCGGTCTCGCCGAGCACCTGCAGAAGAAGCACGGCCTGTACCTCAACGGCCTCATGCTGATCTCGTCGGTGCTGGACTTCGCGACGCTGGAGTTCAACGAGGGCCACGACCTCGCCTACACGCTGTTCCTGCCGACGTACGCGGCCATCGCGCACTACCACGGCCTGCACGGCGACCGTCTGCTCAAGGAGGTGCTCGCCGAGGCCGAGGAGTTCGCGGTCCGCGACTACCCCTACGCCCTGGCGCGCGGCAACAGGCTCAGCGACGTCGAGCGCGCCGCCACGATCGAGAAGCTCGCACGGCTCACCGGCCTGTCCGAGGAGTACGTGGACGCGGTCGACCTGCGCATCGAGCACATCAGGTTCTTCACCGAACTGCTGCGCCGCGACCGCAAGACGGTCGGCCGCATCGACGCCCGCTTCACCGGCTGGGACACCGACTACGGCCGCGAGGGCATCTCCGCGGACCCGTCCATCGACGCCATCCTCGGCCCGTACTCGGCGGTGCTCAACCACTACGTGCACGCCGAGCTCGGCTACAAGAGCGACCTGCCCTACGAGGTGCTCGCGCGGGTCATCGAGAACTGGTCGTACAAGGAGTTCGAGGGCCGCCACGTCACCACGGCGGGCAAGCTCTCCGCGGCGATGCGGGCGAACCCGCACCTCAAGGTGCACGTCGCGTTCGGCTGGTTCGACGGCGCCACGCCGTACTTCGCGGCCGAGCACCTCATCGCGCACCTGCAGATCCCGAAGGAGCTCACGGCGAACATCGAGTCGGCCTACTACCCGGCCGGCCACATGATGTACGTCCACGAGCCCTCGCGCGTGCAGCAGTCCGAGGACCTGGCGGCGTTCGTGCGGAACTCGTCCAACACGTGATCCTCGACCTGTCCGACGACGCCGTCCTGCACGAACTGTGGACAGTGCAACGTCTGGCGTACGCCGTCGAGGCCGAGCTCATCGGCTTCGACGGCATCCCACCGCTGCACGAGACCCTCGAAGAACTCCGTGCCACCGAAGAGGTCTTCCTCGGGCTGCACGACGACGAGGGTCTCGTCGGCGCGGTGTCGTACCGGCTCGACGGGTCCACTGTGGACATCCACCGGCTGGTCGTGCACCCGCGTGCGTTCCGTCGCGGGATCGCGTCGAAGCTCCTCGACGCGCTGCCGCCCGGACCGCAGATCGTCAGCACGGGCACGAAGAACGAGCCGGCGCTCAAGCTCTACCGCAAGCGCGGGTTCGTGGAGACCGGCACGCGCGAGGTCGGCCCCGGGGTCTCGCTCACCGACCTGGCCAAGCCGTGATCAGCCCGTTCTTCCACATGGGTGTCGACGCCTTCGGTGCGATGCAGGCGGTCGAACGCTGGAGCTCGACGAACCGACTCAGGCCGGCAACCACGTCGTGGTGGATCACGTGCTGAGCGAGCCATGGCGGCTGCGGGACTGTCTCGACGTCCACCAGCACGGGCTCTACGACTTCGAGGTCGACACCGCCACGAGCAGCGCGCGTGAGTGCGCCGAAGCCATCAAGGAGTTCGTGGACCGGCCACCGGCCACGAGGGCCTTCGACGAGCTGAGGGGCCGCGCCCGCAGGCACGACCCCTCAGCCACGTAGAACAGCCGGTCAGACGACCGCGCGCTCCTCCGCGAAGTGGCACGCGGCGGGGTGACCGTCGTTGCGCACCACGAGCTCGGGAACCTCGGTGGCGCAGATGTCCTGCGCCTTCCAGCACCGCGTGCGGAACCGGCAGCCCGAGGGCGGGTCGATCGGCGACGGCACGTCACCCGTCAGGCGGATGACGTCACGACGTCCGCGCTGGGTCGGGTCCGGCACCGGCACCGCGGAGAGCAGTGCCTGCGTGTACGGGTGCATCGGCCGCTCGTAGATCTCCTCCTCGGTGCCGATCTCCACGATCTTGCCGAGGTACATCACCGCGACGCGGTCCGACAGGTGGCGGACCACCGACAGGTCGTGCGCGATGAAGACGTACGAGAGGCCCATCTCGGTCTGCAGGTCGCCCAGCAGGTTCATGACCTGCGCCTGGATCGAGACGTCCAGTGCGGACACCGGCTCGTCGCACACGATCACCTTGGGCTTCAACGCCAGCGCGCGGGCGATGCCGATGCGCTGGCGCTGACCGCCGGAGAACTGGTGCGGGTACCGGTTGATGTGCTCCGGGTTCAGGCCCACGGTCTCCAGCAGTTCCTGGACCTTCTGCTGGCGCGAACCCTTCGGCGCGACCTCGGTGTGGATCTCGAAGGGCTCACCGACGATGTCGCCGACCGTCATGCGCGGGTTCAGCGACGTGTACGGGTCCTGCAGCACGATCTGGATGTCGCGGCGCAGCTTGCGCAGCTCCGCGCCCTTCATGCCGAAGATGTCGCGGCCCTCGAACCTGGCCAGGCCCGACGTGGGCGGTTCCAGGCGCATCAGCACCTGGGCCAGGGTGGACTTGCCGCAACCGGACTCGCCCACGACGCCGAGGGTCTCGCCCTTGTTCAGCGAGAACGAGACGCCGTCGACGGCCTTGACGTGGCCCACGGTGCGCTTGAACAGCACGCCGACGCGGACCGGGAAGTGCTTGACGAGGTTCTCGACCTCGAGGATCGGCTCAGCCACGAGCGACGACCTCCTCCGCGATGTGGCACCGGCTGGTGCGGCCCATGCCGAGGTTGTGCACGGCGGGCACCTCGGACACGCACCGGTCGAACACGCGCGGGCAGCGCGGGTTGAACGGGCAGCCGGGCGGGATGTTGGTCAGCGACGGCGGCAGACCCTTGATCGTCTTGAGCTCCTGGCCGCGCAGGTCCACGCGGGGCAGGGACTCCAGCAGCGACTCGGTGTACGGGTGCCCCGGCGCGCGGAACAGCTCGTAGACGTCGGCGTGCTCGACGATGCGGCCCGCGTACATGACCGAGATCCGGTCCGCGACGTCGGCGACGACGCCGAGGTCGTGGGTGATCAGGATCATGCCCATGTCGCGTTCCTTCTGGATCTCCGCCAGCAGGTCCATGATCTGGGCCTGCACGGTGACGTCCAGCGCGGTCGTGGGCTCGTCCGCGATCAGCAGCTCCGGGTCGAGAGCCAGCGACATCGCGATCATCGCGCGCTGCCGCATGCCACCGGAGAACTGGTGCGGGTAGTCGGTGATCCGTCCCTTGGCGTTCGGGATCTTGACCTGGTCGAGCAGCTCGATCGCGCGCTTGCGGGCGTCCGCTTTGGACATCCCGCGCCGCACGCGCAGCTGCTCCTCGATCTGGAACCCGACGGTGAACACCGGGTTCAGCGCGGACAGGGCGTCCTGGAAGATCATGGCGATGCCCTCGCCACGGACCTGGCGCCGTGCGTCCGCCGACTGGGTCAGCAGGTCCTCACCGCGGAACTTGATCGTGCCCTTGGTGATGAACCCCGGCGGCGTGTCCAGG
Organism: Lentzea sp. NPDC058436; assembly: GCF_042721515.1. Taxonomy (NCBI): domain Bacteria; kingdom Bacillati; phylum Actinomycetota; class Actinomycetes; order Pseudonocardiales; family Pseudonocardiaceae; genus Lentzea; species Lentzea sp. NPDC058436. The sequence goes on along the minus strand of NZ_JBHXLF010000012.1, from coordinate 52,228 downwards.
ATGCCCATGATCGTCTGGGCGGTCACGGACTTGCCGGAACCGGATTCACCCAGCACCGCAAGGGTTTCGCCAGCCGAGACGTGGTACGAAACGCCGTTGAGCACCTTCGCGACACCGTCGCGGGTGCGGAATTCCACGTGGAGATCCTCGACCTCCAGCAATGGCTGAGTCACAGGATTCCCCTATCGGGACTTGGGGTCGAGGGCGTCGCGCACGGCGTCACCCAGCATGACGAAGGCCAGCACGGTGATCGTGACGAAGCCCGCGGGGAACAGCAGCATGTGCGGAGCCGACTGGAAGTAGTCGCGCGACTCCGAGATCATCACGCCCCACGACACGACCGGCGGACGCAGGCCGATGCCGAGGAACGCGAGCGTCGCCTCGGCGCCGATGAAGGCACCCAGGGCGATCGTCGCGTACACCAGCACGGGCGCCACGGTGTTCGGCAGCAGGTGCCTGACCACGATCCGCAGCGGCGACGCACCGAGGCCGCGGGCGGCCTTGACGTAGTCCTGCTGCTTCGCCACGAGGGTCGCCGAACGCATGATGCGCATGGCCACCGGCCACGACAGCACGGCGATCGAGAGCACGACCTGCGTGATGATCTGGAACGCACCGGGGTTCTCGGTCGGCGCGTTCAGCGTGGTGAGGATGACGATCGCGCCGAGCACGAACGGGATGCCCGCGAAGATGTCGCCGAAGCGCGACAGCAGCGAGTCGATCCACGTCTTGGCGTAGCCCGCGAAGATGCCGATGACCGATCCGATGAGGACGGTCAGGATCGTCGCGAACAACCCGACGAGCAACGACGCGCGGGCGCCGTGCATGGCGCGGGCGTAGACGTCGTAGCCCTGCAGGTCGTAGCCGAACCACGCGTCACCGGACGGCGGCTGCAGCGACTTGTCGAGGTTCGCGGCGCGCGGGTCGACCGACGTGAACAGCGTCGGCCAGATCGCCATCAGCACGATGACCGCGATGATCACCAGCGAGATGATGAACGTGGGCTTGCGCCGCAGCTCGCCCCACGCGTCGCTCCAGAGCGAACGGGGCTTGCGCTGCTTCTGCGACGAGTCGTCGAGGTGGCTCGCCTGGTCGACGCCCGCCGCCGCGGACGCCTCCAGTCCGGCTCCGCCGGACACGGATCCTGGGTCACTCATAGCGAATCCTCGGGTCGAGAACGGCGTACAGGAGGTCGACGAGCAGGCTCATCAGCAGGTACACCAGCACCAGCAGGGTCACGATGCCCGTGACCATGACGCCTTCCTTCTCCTGGATGCCGCGGAAGATCAGGCCGCCGATGCCGTTGATGTTGAAGACGCCCTCGGTGACGATCGCGCCGCCGAGGAGGCTGCCGAGGTCGGTGCCGAGGAACGTGATCACCGGGATCAGCGAGTTGCGCAGCAGGTGGATGCCGACGACGCGGGACTGCGGCTGGCCCTTCGCGACGGCCGTGCGCACGAAGTCGGCGCGACGGTTCTCGACGATGCTCGTGCGGGTCAGCCTGGCCACGTAGGCCATCGAGAGGCTGCCGAGCACGAAGCCGGGCAGGAGCAGCTCGCCGAACGTCGGATCGGAGCTGACCGAGGTGTCCATCAGGTCGAAGCCCTGCGGGCCGAGGTAGAGCCGCAGCACGAAACCGGTGACGAAGACCGGCAGGGAGATCAGGAACAGGGTCGAGATCAGGACGAGGTTGTCCAGGAAGCCCGACTTGCGCAAGCCCGTGAGGACGCCGGCGATGATGCCGATGACGGCCTCGATGATCAGCGCGATGATGCCCATCTTGAGCGTGATCGGCCACGAGGTGGCGATCTGCTCACCGACGGAGATGCCGTTGAAGGTGGTGCCGAAGTCGCCGACGACCAGGTTGCCCAGGTACTTGAAGTACTGGATGACCAACGGGTCGTTGAGGTTGAGCTTCTGGCTCATCTCGGCGATGTAGGCCGGATCGCACGGCCGCTGGCCGCACTTGCCCGCGAAGGGGTCCTGCGGGATCGCCCAGACGAGGGCGTAGATCAGGAAGGTGGTCCCCAGGAAGACCGGTATCAGCTGCAGCAGACGGCGCAGCACATAGCGACCCATTAGGTCGGCTCCTTGCGTGGTGGGGGCGCCCAAGGTCCCGGACACCGCTCCGGCCCCGCGCCCGTAACGCTTGAGGGACGCGGGGCCGGACGGTGTTCAGAACTCAGGTGTTCGGGAATCAGGCCTTGACTCGGAACGACTCCAGGACGCCCTGACGCTTGAACGACATCTTGGCGTCGAGCAGGTTCTTCGAACGGCCGCCGATGCCCTTCTCGTTCCAGGTCGGCATGGAGGGCAGTTCCTTGGCGATGATGTCCTCTGCCTGCTGGTAGAGCTTGATCGCCTCGTCCTCGTTCGCAGTGCTGTCGGCCTGCTTGAGCAGGGCGTCGACCTGCGGGTTCGAGAAGTTCGAGTCGTTGGACGACCCACCCGTGCGGTACAGCGGGTTGAGGAAGTTCTCGATCGACGGGTAGTCGGCCGACCAGTCCGAACGGCTCATGCCGGTCAGCTGCTTGCCGTCGACGATCTGGCGGAACGCACCGAAGTTGGTGGCACCGACGAACTCGCACTCAACGCCCAGGGCCTGCTTGATGCTGTTGCACGCGGCCTCGAGCGGCTCCTTGCGGCCACCGTCCTGGTTGGACTGGATGGTCAGCTTGCCGGTGAAGCCCGACTCCTGAAACAGCTGCTTGGCCTTCTCCGGGTTGTACTTGCAGTACTCGCCGCAGGTGTCCGCGCGGTAGCCCTTGATGCCGGGCGAGACGAAGCTCGTGGACGGCACGTACGAGCCGGCCAGCACGGTCTTCGTGATCTGCTCCCGGTTGATGGCCATCGAGACGGCCTGACGCAGCTTCACGTTCTTGAAGGCGTCGATGTACTGCGGGAACGCGATCGCGCTCTGGCCGAGCAGGTTCGCGGTCACGACCGCGTCACCGAGGTCCGCCTTGTACTTCTCGCCGACCTTGGCCGACGGGGGCAGGGCCTCCATGAAGTCCAGCTTGCCCGCGACCAGGTCCTGGTACGCGGTCTCCTGGGAGGAGTAGATCTTGTAGTCCAAGGTCTTGAAGTGGACCTTGTCCTCGCCCTTGTAGTCGTCGAAGCGCTCCATCTTGATCAGCGCGTTCGGCGTGCGGGAGACGAACTTGACCGGGCCGTTGCCGATCGGCTTCGCCTCGGCGGCCTTCGGGTCGGCGAAGAACGAGTCGGCCATCGGCGAGAACGGTGTGTAGCCGATCATCGTCGTGAAGACCGAGGTCGGGCCGTTGAGCGTGACCTTGAACTCGTAGTCGCCCACGAGCTCGAGACCGGACATCTTGTCCTTGGCCGGCTTCGCGTTCTCGTCGGCCGGGTGGACGTCGTCGAAGCCCGCGATCACGGAGAAGAACGACGCTGCCTGCTGCGCGTTCGGCGCGTACGCGGCGTAGTTCCAGGCGTCGACGAAGTTCTTCGCCTTCACCTCGGTGCCGTCGTGGAACTTCCAGCCCTGCTTGATCTTGATGTTGTAGACCTTGGCGTCATCCGACTTGATCTCTTCAGCCATCAAGTTGTAGGGCGCGCCGTCTTCAGCCTTGTAACCGACCAGCCGCGAGAACAGGGAGTCGGTGACCTTGCCACCGCCCGCCTCGGTCGTGTTGGCCGGGAACAGCGTGCTCTTGGGCTCGGTGCCGTAGATGGACACCGTGCCGTCCGGGTTGTCCTTGCCATCGGCAGCGTTGTTGCTCCCGCCGCCGCCGCCGCATGCGCTGAGCGTCATGGCGAGCGCGGCTGGCAGAGCCACCCACGCAACCCGTGATCGCGACATCAGTCTCTCCCGCCTTTCCCCGGCGCCGCTCCGCAGATATTGCGTGCGCGCGCCTCCCCGGGAGGTCTCGTCCACCTCCCAAAACGTGAGAGGACGTTAACCGGGGCTTCCAGCAGTACGCGCATCGAAATCGGTCACAAAATTGTCACGATCACCTCAAGCGCACCTTAATTCGGCGCTAGACCAGCGAAAACGCGATGCCGTCGAGGATGTCGTGCTCACTGCACACGAGCGTGCGGATTCCCGCGCGATTTTCGAGCTCGTCGGCAATCGCACGCAGTACCACCGCCCCGCCGCAGATCACGTCCACCCGACCGGGGTGCATGGGCCCCAGCGAGGCACGTTCCTCGTGCGTCATGGAGAGGATACGGTCGGTGATTTCACGAACATTGTCAAGTGTGATGCGGCTGAGGTGAATATCGTCGCTGTTGTACACCTCCAACCCCTGGACCAGGGCTGACAATGTCGTAACGGTGCCGGCGACCCCGATCCACGTCTTCATCTTCTCGACGGGGACCACTTCGAATGCGGCTTTGACGGCTTCACGCGCAAACGCTTCCGCTTGTTCAATTTCGTCCTTCTTGGGCGGATCGGAGTGCAGGAACCGCTCCGTCAGCCGCACGCAGCCGATGTCCATCGACCTCGCGGCCTCGACCTCCGAGCCCGTCCCGAGGACGAACTCGGTCGAACCACCACCCAGATCGGTGACGAGGAAGGGTCCCTCTTCCGGGTCAAGATCGGCCACCGCACCGAGGTAGGACAGCCTCGCCTCCTCGTCCCCGGTGATCACCTCCGCGGGCGCGCCGAGGATCTGCTCGGTCATGCCGAAGAACTCGTCGCGGTTGCTCGCGTCCCGCGTCGCGCTCGTGGCGACCATCCGTGCGACCTCCACGCCCTTGCGTTGCATCGTGCGCGCGTAGTCGAGAAGCGCCTGGCGCGTGCGCTCGATGGCGTCGGGGTGCAACCGCCCGGTGGCGTCCACGCCCTGGCCGAGCCGGACGATCTTCATCTCGCGGTGGACGTCCCGCAGCCACGCGGTGCCGTCCTCCCGCTTCGTCACGTCGGCGACGAGCAGACGGATCGAGTTGGTCCCGCAGTCGATGGCCGCGACCCGCGCCATGAGCACTCCTCAAGGGTTCGTCTCAGTGGTTCCGATGTTCTCCGGCAAGCATCGCGTACACGAAACGGTCGGCCCACTCGCCCTTGGAGGATCGCGTGGGGTCGGAAGTGCACCTCCCGGCGCATGCCGAGCCGTTCCACCAACCGGTGCTCGGCGCTCAGCAGTCCTAGGTCGGCCTCGCTTCAGAGGAAGCGGGTGACCGCGGGCAGCCTGCGGTAGGCGAAGACGTCGTCGAGGTCGCCGGCTTCGAACGGCCTCAACACCAGCCGATCGGTCCTGATCGGGTGCTCAAGCCTGAGCACGCGCGCACTCGGCGACGATCCGGTGGAGACCGAGCCCATCGAACCCGAGCCGGAGCATCGTCCGCGCCGCCTCGATCGCGTAGCCGTGACCGTGGAACCCAGGTTGAGGCTGTAGCCGATCTCGCCCTGTCGATGTGTCTCGCTGCGCCACTTCAGCACAGCGCTGCCGATGACCCCGGCCCGCCTCAGGCAGGTGGATCGCGAGCAGCTGGCCCTCGCAGGTGATCTCGTGGTCGTCGATCGGCTTGTCGAGCAGGTCCGCGCACTCTTCCCTCGTGACCGACCCGCCGTAGAGGTAGCGGTAGGCGTAGAAGTCGTCGAGGTCGCTTGGCCGGAAGGGGCGCAGGAGCAGGCGGCCGGTGTTCAGCGGGCAGCCAAGACGTACACCCTGCCGAGGACGACGGCCACGCGCCTCCCGTTCACCGACTCGTCCCGGCCCGGAACTTCACTTCCGCCGGGCATCCGAGCGCCCACGGCCAACTCCCACCTACTACAGCAAGTCGCTGTAGTAGGTGGGAGCAGCAACAGCTGCGGCGCGAGGGCCCCTGATCGGGCCGACAGACCTCGATCGACTCCGTCAGCGCGCTCGCAACGCGCGGACGAGGTAGTCATCGATGTCCAGCGCCTCTGCCTGGGACACCGGCGGAGCGGACCACTCTGCCCGCTCCATGTGATCCAGAACGGACTGCTCCAGGCCGATCCCGTACGTCTCGACGTATTCGGCGGCGTCACACCGCCAGTAGTAGGAGCCATCGGTCATGATGCCGGAACCGCCGGAGACTCCGAACTGTCCATCCAGGACATCTTCGGTGTACTCCATCAGCGCGATCACCAGGACACCACCGCGGAGGTACCTCGCCACCTTCTTGCGCAGGTCGCTGTCCAGTTCGCCGACAAGCGGTCGCAGGGTTTCCGGCGACAAATCGAACGGCTGGTCACCTCCGGGGCCGAACAGCCCGAGCGGTTTGACGGTACCGGGCACTACAACCTCCACGTTCATCACGTCCACTCACGCAGTACGCCGGTCCTCGGGCTGAGATCAACCCTGAACGGACTCGACGTGACGGGGACACCAAGGATCTCCCGAAGCTCCTGGGCGGGGCCGCACGACCCGTGACAGGTCACCAAGTTGATGGGGCCACCGTCGTAGAACGGGTTCTCCCGCACGGCATCGGCGATCTGCTGAGGGTGAGTGATCATCCCGTCGACTCGGAAGTTGCCCATCTCGTCACCGTGCACGATAACGTCGTGTCCCTCGACACCTCGCGAACGTGCGAAGTTCTGCAGCGTGTTGGCGTCATCGCCGATCGCGGTGGCGGTGGTGCTGTGCCGCACTGTCGCCCCGCTGGCGAGGAAGCTGTCCATCTCCGCCGCGCCGGCGGGACCTTGCGACCCGCCACCCACCTTGCGCAATGCGTTCACCGTGACTTGCTGGGCCTGCGCGGCGATCCCCGCGACCCGCCGAAGCAGCCCCTGCGCCTTGGAGATGATGTTGGCCATCGACGCGACGGCCTTGACCGCCTTGTACCCGGCCTCGATCACCTTCCCGACCTTGCCCCACGGCACCAGGTTCATCACCAGCCCACCACAGGCCCAGACGTCACCCTTGGTGAAGCAGTCGACGATGTCGTTCCACCCCGAGATGTCCTTCAACATCTCCCAGGCGACTTCCTTGATCACATCCCACTTCGTCTTGTGGGCGTTCTTCAAGGCCTCCTCGTACGCGGCCTGACTGATACCGGCGTCCTGCATCGCCTTCTGCGTCGCCTGACGCACCGCCGAAGACTGCTGCTGCTGAGCCTTGCGCTCGTCCTTGAAGAACTGCTGGACGTTCTTGTACTCCTCGTTGTTCTGGTAGTTCTCCCGACCACCACCGCACAGGATCCCGTCCGGACCGCACTGCCCACCGGCCAGCAGACCCGTCGGGTCGCTGAACGTCACAGGGCTGTTGTTGCTGTACGCGTAGCCGTTGAGCTGCTGCGGGTCGTTGTTGTCGATGATCGGGTCGGCCGACAGGAACCGGCCCACAGTGGCGTCGTACAGACGCGCACCCACGCGCGTCAGCCCCGACTCCTCACGAGTGCCGCCTACGAAACCGCTCGTGTTCCACGGCGTCGCGGTGTTGCCCCGGGACTCGCCGAACGGGGTCTGGCGGCGTGATGCCGTCGCCAGGTTTCCTGCGGTGACGGCCGCGATCTCGGTGCCCTGGTGGTCCGACAGGAGCCACTTCAGGCCCGAGATCGAGTTCCGCTGCGCCACGGTGTGGCCGTTGTGGCTGTAGTAACGAGTCCACGACGGGGTGGTGGTTCCCGTCTCCAGGCGAATCTCCTGGCCGAACACGTAGAGCGTCTTGGCTGACGGCTCACGTGCGATCAGGCGGTTGCCGTCGGCGTCGTAGAGGTACGTGGACTCCTTGCCGTCCGCGTTCTTCACCTTGGAGACGCGGCCCTCGACGTCGTACTCCAGCGTCTGGGTGTTGCCGGAGATGTTGCGCGACGTCGTGTTGCCCGACGCGTCGTAGCCGAACTTGTCCTGCGAGGTGCCGTTCGGGCCGGTGGTGTCGACCTTCGTCACGGTGTGCGGTTGTGGCGCGCCCGCTGCCGGGTAGGTGAACGAGTTCGTCGTGTCGCCGGCGCTCGCGTGCGAGGTCTGAGACAGGCGGTTGCCGGTCTTGTCGAACGTCCACGACAGCCAGTACGACGCCGCGCCGCCCAGTGCGCTCGTCGACTTCGGCGCCGCGCAGTTGCCGGAACCCGGAGTCCAGGCCTCGGTCATGCGGCGCAGGTGGTCGTAGGCGAAGCACTGGATGTCCGACGGGCCGCCCTCGGGGGTGTCGGCCACGCGGTTGATGTTGCCGGACGCGTCGTAGCTGTAGTTGCGGTCCGCGATCCGGTACGCGGTCGGAGTCTCCCGGTCCGCGATCGTCCGCTCGAGCCTGCGGGTGCCCTCCTCGTAGAAGTTGGTCACCCACACGTTGTTCGGGCTGTCGTCGCTGTCGTAGGTCTCCTTGAGCGTCTCGCCCATGGCCGAGTAGACGGTGCCGCTGACGTAGCGGCTGGCACCCTGCGTCGACGCGGGCAGGCCGAAGGCGTTGTACTGGGTCGACACCGTCTCGGCGGGCACGATCGTCCTGCCGCCGGAGTTGGCGTCCAGGTAGTCGAGGTCCCGCAGCTTGCCCGTGTAGGTGTACGAGTAGCCCACCTCGTACGTGGTGCCCAGCACGCCTTCCGCCGCGGCCGGCACGATGACCTTCTGGCCGGTCGGGCGTCCCGCCGTGTCGTAGCCCGAGACCTTGTTCGTGTACGGCTGGCCGTTGACCCACCTGCGGGACAACGTCAGCATGCCGAGTCCCGTCGCGGTGGTGTCGTACTGCCACTCCGCGAGCTTGGTACCCGAGGTCGACCCGTCGTAGGACGCGGTCTTGCGGCTCAGCACGTCGTAGGAGTAGGCCACTGTGCGACCACGAGCGTCCGTGGACGAGGTCACACGACCCGCCGCGTCGTAGGCGATGTCGGTGTGCCCCGCGTCGGGGTCGTCCGAGGCGATCTTGCGCCCGCGCAGGTCGTAGGTCGACCGCCACACGTTGCCGGCGGGGTCGGTGACCGTCGAGAGCTGGCCGGCCGGGGTGTAGACGTACTTCGTCGCGTCGAACGCCGCGCCCAGACCCGCCGTGTACTGACGCTTCTCGGTCGTGCGGCCCTGCGCGTCGTTGATCACCGTCGTCGCCGTGCCGCCCTGGGGCGGCGTGGTGTGGACCCGGTCACCGCCGTAGGACGTGGTGGTGCGCCACTGCTCGGTCGCGTACTTGCGGTAGATCGACGCCGTCGTGCGGCCCATCCCGTCGTATTCGGTGATGGTCTGGTTCGGCACCGCGTTGTCCAGCACACCGGCCAGTGCCCCGCTCGCGGCCTGGTTGTTCCAGTACGCGCCGTTCGTCTTGTACGGAAGGCCACGCGAGTCGTAGAACGTGTCGGAGACCAGTCGGCCACCCGCGGGCGACGGGGACTGCGTCTGCCGCTCGCGGAACAGGCCGTCGTAGAGCGTGTAGGAGACCAGGTAGGTGTTGCCGTCGTCCTGCAGCTGCTTCGCCGCCACGACGCTCGGTGCGTTGGTGTTGTAGGTGTACTCGAAGACCGCGTCCGCCTTGGCGGTCGCCTTCGGGTGACCCGGCAACCAGGCCGCCGTCGTCCGGCCCAACGCATCGTAGGACAGGTCTGAACGACGCCCGTTCGCGTCCACGGACGCGGTCGACGTGCCCCACGCGGGCTCGAAGTACCCGTTCGACACGTGTCCCAGCGCGTTGGTGCTGGTCACCTGCTTCACCGGGCCGGTGGCCGGCGTGTACGCGGTGGTCGTCTTCTGACCGGTCGCGTCCACCACTTCGAGCGGACGGCCGTAGGCGTCGAACGTCGAGGTGGAGGCGGTGACCCACTTCTGCCCGGTGCCATCCCACTTGTCCAGCGCCTCGGCCTTGGTGATGTCGCCCTTCGTCGGCGCCACCCCCCACGCCTGACCGTCGTACGACGACTTGACGGAGCTCAAGACCGTCGACGCGGACGCCGTGACGGTGCAGAGGCCCTTGACGGTCTCCACCTGCGAGGCGTAGCTCAGCATCCACGCCGCGTCGTTGCGCGCGAACGTCGAGCGCGCACAGGACTCGTCGCCGGTGACGCCGAGGTCACCGTGGTCCTCGGCCTCCGTGACGATGCCGACCGAGTCGTACTTCTTCACGACCTTCGTGCGCCGCCACTGCCCGTTCTCCAGCAACGTCCGGCCGCGCACGGCGAGGACGTTGCTCAGCTTGGCCTGCTTGCCGTCCGCACCGGTCGCGGTCGCCTCGCTCACCCACGGGTCGTTCACCGACGCCGACACGAGCACGCCGTCGTTGAACTCCCGCGTCTCCCGCACGAACCCCTGCAGGCGCTCGACGTCGGTGATCGGCTCGCCCTCGCTGGCGGACACCGACGCGCCGTCCACACCACGCATGTACACGCTCTCCGACACGCTCTGCTTGCCGGAGGAGTCACCCTTGACCGTGCGCACCGTTCCGTAGCCGCGCCACTGCGAGTACGTCCTCCGGTCTGCCTCGGCGAACTCGTTCTCGTCGAAGATCCAGGCCGGGTTGCCGATGTAGTCGTAGTGCGTCTTGAGCAACGACGAGGCGCCCGTGCGGTCGTCGTCGGTGACGTCGGTGACGACGTACTTCTGGAAGTAGTCCAGGATCGGGTTCTGCGCGCCGTCCGGCGTCCACCACGTCGGGTAGCACCGCAGGGTGTTGGACTCCGGCGACGCCGGCATGCGCGTGCCGGGGACGCAGTCCCGTTCGCTGTAGCGGATCTCGGTGTGCGCCCCGCCCTCACCGTTGATGCCGACGACCCGGTACCGCGTGAGCGGCGACAGGTTGTCGTGACCGCTGTCGACCCGGTTGTCCATGGGCACGCGGTCGAACGTCGTCGCGGGCAGCGCGATCGTGCCACCGATGTGTCCGGTGTGGACGATCGACTTCAGGTTCAGCGCCGGCGACGTGCCGTCACCCGTGGCCGGGAAGTCCTGCGTCAACGTCCAGGAGTCGACGTCGGAGTGACCACCGCTGCCGTTGCCGACCTGGGCGATGACCTTCACCAGTCGTTTGCGGGTGAAGAAGGTGGGCGTCAACCTGTTGGTGCACTGCTCGCCCGCGTTGCAGAGCTGGTCCGCCGGCACGTCCGGCCACGAGGCGGCCGTGGAGGCGTTGAGCTGCGAGGGATCGCAGGTGATCGCGCCGTTCGGCAGGCAGCGTTCGGCCATGTCGAACTGCACACGGCCGCCGACGGCACCGAAGTAGTTGTCACTGCGCAGGCCGTACTCGATGCGGGTGAGGTGACCGCCGCGCACGTACGGCGTGCCCTTGGCCGCGTCGGCATTGCGGCCGTAGTGGTTGATCTCCTGGTCGTAGTAGTACGTCGTGACGTTGCCGTGCGGGTCGACCGAGTAGTCGACGTTCCACCGGTACGCCTGCTGGCACCACGACGCATCGAAGGTCGCCTGCTTGCACGGCTCGTTGTCGTTGTTGCCGTAGACCGGCACGGTCCACGCCGACTTCGTCTCCGGCTTGCCGGACGACCAGCCCGGCAACCGGTTCACGCCCAGGAAGTACTGGGTGCCGTCGGTCGTGGTGACCTTCCAGTGCTCACCGTCGTTGTCGCCGTTCGCGGCGCCCTTGAAGCGCTCGACGCGCGCACCGTCGTCGTTCTTCGCCCGCCACGTCGTGACACCGGTTGTGGCGTCCTCGGAAGCCTTGACCAGCTTGCCGGAGACACCGACCAGGCTGATGGTCGCGTTGTCGGTCGCCCAGCACTGGTCGCCGGTCTTGGTCTGACCGTTGTTGCCACCGAGGTCGAGGCCGCAGGGCTTGTACTGCCGTTCGATGAACCCGCCGGGAGAGACGTCCCAGCCGTCACCGACGATCGACGCCTGGTTGTTCGTCGACGACATCCGGCCGTCGAGGCTCTGCGACGAGTAGCCGAGCGACACCGAAGGCGCCTTGCCCCCGGCCGCGGGCGGAACCCGCAGCGGGTAGCCGTAGCTGAAGTCACCCGACGAACCACCCGCGTTCCAGGAGCCGGCCGGAGCGAGCGACGTCGCCGCGTAGCTGCCGTTGCCGCTGGACGGCGCGGCGGTCGCGGCGAGAACCACGGCACCCGAGTCGGCCCGCTGCGCGCTTGTGGTCGCCAACGGGGTGACGTCGGCCGAGACCTTCTTCGCCGAACTGTCGTTGCTGCCACCGGCGAGCGGCGTCGTGCGGCGGCACTCCTGCTTGTCCGGTGTGGACAGTGCACACGCCGGCAGCGACACCAGGCGCAGGCGCGAGGCGTAGTCACCACCGAACGCCGACGCGAAAGACCCGTAGTCGACGTCCAGCCGCAACGGCGTCCCCGCGGCGCCACCGGTGTCCGCGACGGTGAACACGACACCGTGCAGCCCCAGCTTCTTCGCCGTGTCCTGCCCCTTGACGCTCACCCGCACCTTCGCGGGAGCGGCAGACCTCGCGGTGACGGCGTTGCCGTCCTTGCGCCGCACCGAGACCAGACCCGGCGCGGCCTTCGCGGCCGTTGCCGGTGCGGCAGCGGCCAGGTCGACCTCCGCCTGCGACTCGCCCGGCCACTTCGGCTGCTCGACCTTCGTCACGGCCGCCTTCGCCGCCGCGTCCTCGGTCTTGCCGCGCGTGGCCACCGAGCTCGTCGGCACCGACTTGTTCTGTTGCAGTTCCGGCAGTTTCCAGCCGTACTTGTTGTCACCGGCCGCGAGTGCGTCCTGACCGGTCGCGAGCAACAACGTCACCACGACGCCGAACGTCGTGAAACGTCTTCTCTTGTTGTGTCTCACTGGTGATCCCCCAGGTCAGCGGTGCTTGGTGGACGTGCGGATGTCCTCGATGTCGGCGACGCTGAGAACGCCCGAGTAGATGCGGGCGTCGTCGAGGTCGCCCTTCCACACGTCGGACTTCTGACCCGCCCAGATGGCGCGCCCCACGAACACGTCCCCAGACCCGTTGAAGGTCTGCTGCCCGGTGCTCGAACCGTTGAACGTGTTCTGCTTGACCCCGTCGACGTACAGCGCGACCGTCCCGCTGGTCGCGTCGTAGGTCGCCGCGAGGTGCACCCACTTGTTCGCCTCGGCGGGCAGGTCGGACAACGCGTACCTGCCGTCACCGGACGGGGTGCGCGTCAGCAGGAACCCCCACTTGCCGGTCTCCGGGCGGTACCCGAGGACGAACGGCGAATGCGTCGCGTCTCCCAGGCTGACCGCGGCTCGTGCGGAAGCGTCCAAACCGGCGTGCCTCACCCAGGCGGACACCGTGTACGACCGGTCGGTGCGCAGGTTCACCGGACGCGGACCAGCAACCTGTCCCGTCCAGGACGAGTCGTACTTCAGCCATGTGTCCTTGCTGGTCAGGATCTGGTTCGGGTCATCGGGGTCGACCGGCGTACCGGACCAGGTGGTGCCGCCGGAGGCGGTGGCGTTCTGCCCGGTCACCTCGTCCTTGGTCGCGGTACCGGTGCGCTCGTCGAGGTTGTAGTGGGCGCGCAGCACCGCGAAGTTGTTCTGCTTCGCTGCTTCATCGGCGCTGAGCTGGCGATCCCACACCTGGACGTGGTCGACCGAACCGGCCAGGCGGTTGACCTTGTTGCCGAGCCACTTGACTGAACCGATCGACAGCGGGCCGGTGGCGTTCCACACCGTGGCGGTCTGGGTGCCTTCGAGCTTTCCGTTGACGTACAAGGACACCTTGCGCGAGTTGGGCTCATAGGTGCCCAGCAGGTGAGTCCACACGCCCGTCTGCGGCGACGCGGACGACAGCGTCTGGGTGAACGCCGTGTAGTCCTGATCGGCCGTGGCCGTGCTGAGTGCCCACCGGCCGGCGGTCTTGGAGTATTCCAGCGTGAAGCCGCTGGCGCGGTTGCCGTCCTGGCTCACCACCGCGTAGTCGGCGTTGGTGTCGTTCAGCTTCACCCACGCCGATACCGAGAACGCTCGTGACGTGTCGGTCACAGCGGTCGACGTCGCCGAGGAGGTGCTCGTGGTGTTGACCAGGCCGTTGTTCGCGTAGCCCGGACCGAAGGTCGCGCCGCCCAACGTCAGGGTGTGACCCTTGCCGGTGATGTCGGCGGCGGTCGTACCGCTGGTCTGGTCGAAGTTCCACGCGGCCACCGGGTTGGAGGGCGCCGCCACGTTGAACACGTACTTCTGCGGGGTGGCCGCAGGGTTGCCCGCCTTGTCGTAGGCCTGCACGTACAGGGTGTTCGTGCCGCCGGACTTCGGCGTGATCGGCACCGTCGTCACGCCGTTCGCCTCGGTCACGTTGACCTGGTTCTCGAACGTGTTGGTCTCGAGCGACCACCCGTAGCGGGCCACGTCCATCGTGCCGCTCAGGCCGGTGTTCCCGTTGGGCGAGAACGTGAAGTTGCCCGTCCGGCCCACGCTGCCCGAGAAACCCGTGGTGGGGTAGTCGGTCGAGGACACCGCGGGGGTGTTCGGTGCGACCGTGTCGACCATGAACTCGCACTCCGGCGACCAACTGTTGAGCTCGTAGTCGCCGGACCACAGGTGGAAGCCGTGGACCCCGTCCTGGGTGATCCAGCCGTTCGGCACCGTGACCTCGGCGAACGAGCCCGACGGCACGTTGCCTGCATAGATGTCCTGGCCGTTCCACGTGGAGTTCCCGGCTGGGCCGACCGTCAACCGGAAACCGGCGTCCATCATGCCGCCATCCGGGTCGAGCAGTCTCGCCCGCAGACGCGGCGTGCGGGTCTTGCCGATGTAGGGACGGGTGTCACCGATGCGGCACGGAAGTGCGTCCGTCCTGTTCGGACCCCAGCCCTCCAGACCGAGATCGGTCGGAGACTTCGGGTACGAGTTGTACTTGACCTCGAGATACGGGTTCAGGTCGAAGCGGCGCCACGACGCGTCGAGTGAGTTCTCCTGCTTCGCCTTGAACATGAAGGTCGTGGCGCCCCACGGTTCGGACGCGGCTCGTTCCACCGCGGCGAGCGCGTTGAAGTCGGCACCACCGTCCGTCGCGCAGTAGACCGGGTGGTTGCGCGTGTTGTTCTCGGACAGGTTCCTGATCCAGCCCGGCTGGTTGTCCCACGTCGTCCACGGACCAATGCCCCACGTGTTCCACAGCTCGGTCGGCGTCGGCGAACACGAGTAGGACGAGATCACCTTGGCGTGCACCGTGGCCGAGTGGATCTTCGTGCCGACGATCTGCGAGGTGTTGATCTCGAAGTAGGTCCGCGAGACACCGGCGGCTCCGGTCGGCGTACCGAGCGACGAGCCGTTGAGGTAACCCGCCTTCAGGTCGCTCAGCTGGCCGGAGGTCTTGTCGTAGTTCTCGGCGTTGCCCCAAGGCGACTGCACCACCGCGTGGTGCTGCTTGGTGCAGGTCGTGCAGGAATAGTCGGGGTCGAGACGCACGGGGTAGACCGTTTTCGGATCGGCGAGGAACGCCTGGTCCGGGGTGATGGAGACGGTGTCCTGCCCGAGTTCGACACCCATGGTGGCCGCCCGGCCCTGCACGGACGAGTCCCACATGCGAGAGGCGTCACCGCCGAACACCAGCCGGTCATCGGCCCCGGACACCACGAGCCCGTCCTGCGGCGTGGCAGCGGACTTGGCCCTGCCGCTGGGCTGAACCGGGCCCGTGATCTTGGTGTTCCTGGTGTGGGACTTGAAGGTGATCTTCTTGAGCTTGGCGTTCTTCGCGGCCTCGGCGTTCTTCACCACGAGGTTCTGCGAGAAACCCGTCAGCGACGCCTGGACCTCCAGGTCGACGCCGGGCAACACCTCCGGATAGGTGGCGGTCTGGCCGGAGATCCGCGCCTTCGGCAGATCGGTCTCCCAGCCGAACCCGACCTCGGCATCACCCTTGGCCAGGCGCGCCACCGGCTTGGCGGCCGACCCGACTCCACCGGGACTGAACGACATCGACACCGGCGTCGCCTTCGGAGCGAGCGAGCCGTCTGCCTGCGGCTCCAGCGTCAGATCGATCGCCGTCCACGAGCCGTTCTTCTTGACACGCACCGGCTGCGCGTGGGAGATCAAGGTCCGCGAACCGTCGGGGTTGGCCTTGACCTGCGTTTCCTCGGTCGTCTCCGACCCGATGACGATCGGTTTGCCGCTCTGCTGCGCGAGCTTCTCCGCACTGGTCGCGTCGGCGACCTCGTCCGGTGTCGCGGCGACGGCGGTGGTCGTGCTCGTCACCGAGCCGATCAGCGTGGCCGCGAAAACGACGACAGCGGCGAATGTGGGCATGGCAAAGCCACGCCGTGTGGCGTATCGCATCTTTTCCCCCAGGCCGGGAAGGATCCCGGCGCTCACAACGGTCCCCCGACCTGTGCTGGAGCAGCATGAATCACTTCGGGCGAAAATGGAATACGCCGAACATGATCGACTTTGCCGTACCGGTGCCACGTGCGTCACACGCGCATAGCCCGTTCTACCTGCTCATATCCGTACGCGACCACACGCTCTCGGAGCGTGATCCGATCACGCGGCCTTGACGAGGCGGAGGAACGCCGTCCAGGCCCTCTCCGACACGGGCAGGTGGGTGACCGGGGCCTTGCTGTCGCGGATGCCGACGCCGTGGCCGACCTCGACGCAGTCGCTTGCCTCAGGGCTGTAGCTGCTCTTACGCCACTCGGACATGCGGCACGCCTCCTCAGGCAAGCATGGTGTTGATCAACCTCCTCGATTCTTCCGCATCCAAGGCGTCCTGATCCAACCGCTTCAGCACTTCGGTGTAGCTGGCCAGTGAGGCCGCGTCTTCGAGGAAGAGGCCTGAGTTCTGGCTTTCGATGAAGACGACCGGCTCGAACCTGTCGTAGTTGAGCTGGGTGAACGAGCCGGACATCCCGGCGTGGGCGCCGATGGCGATCGGCACGACCCGGAAGGTGATGTACTGCCGCACCAGCATCACGTGGATGTGGGTGAGCTGCGCACGCATCACGTCAGGGCCTCCGACCGGCAGTCGCAGCGCCTGCTCGTGCACGTAGAAGACAAACTCCCTGCCAGGCCTGAGAATCACCTGCCGGTCGAGCTTCGCGCGGATCAGCGAGTCGATGTCGGCGGGCTTGATCTTGGCTGACTTCTCGGCGGCGGCCCGCATGTAGCCGGCGATCTGGAGGTGGCCAGGGACCAGGTTCATCGACCACACGGTGATCTTGCTGGCGAGGCGTTCCTGGCTGATGAGCGAGTGCACCTGGTCCGGTACTCCGTCCTCGGGGAACAGCAACCAGCCCTTCTCCCGGGACTCCCGGTAGAGGGTGAGCAGGCGGTCGACCTCTTCGTGCGGGGTGCGGCAGTAGGACAACAGCCGGACGAGGTCGACCTCGCTCACCCCGCCCTTGCCCTGCACCAGGTCCGAGACCTTGGCTTCCTGCCAGTCCACCAGTTCGGCGAGTCTGCGCTGGGTCATGCCGCTCTGGTCGATGGCGTCGCGGACACCATCGCCGAACTCGCGGCCCACCACGCTCGAGTTGCGCTTCGGCATGCGGACGAAGCTAGGAGACGAACTCCCCTTCACTCCAACGTTTCTGCCCGAATCGCCCCGAACGAAGTACGGGTTGGAATCGTTCCAACCCGACACGCCGTGCTAGCTGGGCTTGCTCGTGATGATCGCGGGCGGGGTCGACGACGACGCGCCGCTGTTGCTCGACGGGGCCTGCGACGACTGCTGCTGCGAGGACGACTGGGCGGCGCTCGACGACGTCGTCTGCGCCGGCGGCACGGTCGTCGTCGTGGTGGTGGTCGTGGTCGGCGGCGTCGTAGTGGTCGTGGTGGTCGTCGTCGTGGTGGTCGTCGTGCACGTGGACGGGGACGTCGTCGTGGTCGGCGTCGTGGTGGTCGTCGACGTGGTGGTGGAGGTCGTGGTCGACGTGGTCGTCGACGTCGTCGTGGTGGGGCAGTTCGGCGGCGTCGTCGTGGTCGTCGTGGTGGTGGTCGTCGGCGGCGTGGTCGTCGTCGGCGGGTTCGTCGGGGTGCCCGGGTCGGGGTTGCCCGGCGTCGGGTTCTGCGTGTCGTTGCCGATGTCGGTCAGCGGCGGCAGGGTGTCGACGTTCTCGCTGTACTCCGTGGCCCACTTGAGGACCGTCTCGACGTACGCGGTGGAGCGGTTGTAGCGGAAGACGGCCGCGGCCTTGTCGGCCTGCTTGGTCATGTCGCCGCCGCCCGCGCAGAGGTAGCGGCCGGCGCCCAGGGCGGCGTCGTAGATGTTGTTCGGGTTGACGGTGTTGTCGTCGTTCAGGTCGCCGCCGAAGCTCGCCCACGTCGACGGGATGAACTGCATCGGGCCGACCGCGCGGTCCCACGCGGTGTCGCCGTCGAGGCGGCCGCCGTCGGTGTCGCGGATCGCGGCCATGCCGGGGGCGCCGTTCAGCACCGGCCCGAGGATCTTGGGGGTGGCGTCGCCGACGGCGTTCACGCGGCCGTTGTTGGCGTGGTTCGACTCGACCTTGCCGATGCCCGCGAGCAGGTACCAGGGGAGGTTGCAGCCGGGGACGAGCTCGGCCATCTTGTCCTCGGCGCGGAGGTAGGCCTCCACCATGACACCGGGGATGCCGTGCTGGCCGGGGAAGCCGTCGAGCAGGCTGCCCTCGTCGATGTCGAGGCTTCCGTCTTCGAGGTCGGCGAGCAGCGCGGCGCTCAGTTCCTCGGACAGCGGCAGGCGGCCGGAGGCACCCAGTTCGGCCGGGTCGCGCTGCAGAGCGCTGAAGACGTCGGCGGGGCCTAAGGAGACGGCGATGTCGTTGTGCTTCGACAGGTTGACCCAGTCGACGAGCTTGGTGCCGACGATCATGGCCGGGGCGAGCATCGCGGCGAGCGCAGCGACGGCGAAGCCCTTTTGCCTAGGGCTCAGCACCGACGGTCCACGCAGTTTGGCCATTGCCACGAATACTCACCTCTCGTGTGTCATCGCGGCTCGCCGTCCTGCCATTACGGCGAATGCCCCAGTCGGTGACCTGTACCACCCTGCCCCACTACGAAGCCTAGGTGTACCCAAGACGGAGTGAAGCGTGTGTTCGGTTCCGTTGACCGTTAACTCGCCGAGCATTCACCTGCCGGCCACAGGCCCTGCTCGCCCAGGATCGCGAGCGCCTCGTCGCCCATCGGGTTCACGCCGGGGCCCTTCGCGAGGGCGTGCGCGACGTGCACGTGCAGGCACTTGACCCGCACCGGCATGCCGCCCGCGGTGACCTGGGTGCCCAGCGACTCGATGGCGTCGCGCTCGGCCAGGTACGCCTCGTGCGCGCGCTGGTAGGCGGCAGCGAGCTCTTCGTCGGTCGCCAGCCGGTCCTGCTGCTCCTTCATCAGCCCGCCGCCTTCGAGCGTGCTGACCAGGGAGTTCAGCTTGGGGCAGGTCAGGTAGTACAGCGTCGGGAACGGCGTCCCGTCGGGCAGCCGCGGGGCGGTCTGCACGACGTTCGGGTGCCCGCCGGGACACCTCGAAGCGATCGCACGCGTCCCGCGTGGCGTGCGACCGAGCTGCTGAGCGACCGTTTCCAGGTCAGCAGCACTTACTTGTGCGTCACCGATTCCCACAGTTCCTCGTACCAAGACCCTTGTGCCGCCTGCTTGCCCGACGGCCTCTCCGTTTCAGTGTTGCGACCCTCGTCACCCGGCAGTTGCACGATGTAGGGCGTCTCGCCGGGCCGCACCCAGTGCAGCCGCTTGCGCGCCTCGATCTCGACGTACGCCGGGTCGCTCAGCTCTGCCTTGCGCTTCTCCAGCGCGGCGACCGTCTCCCTCAGCTTCTGCTGCTCGGAACCCACGTCCCGCAGCTCGTCCCGTTGCGAGAGGTACGTCCGCAACGGGACCGCGATGCTCAACGCCAGTGCACAGAGCACCATCGCGAACAACGCGGCCCGCCGCGTACCGGTCATCCCGAACGCGCCACCCGTGCCCTCACCGCGCCGCGCCGGCGCCTTCGGACGGGGTGGCTTGCGCGCGCGTGCGGGCCTCGCCTCCCGCTCTTCGCGGGGGCGACGGGGACGACGCGCGCGCTCGGCCATGCCTTACAGCCTCTCAGCTCTCCGGCGTGTAGCGCGGGAACGCGAGCTCGCCCGCGTACCGCGCCGCGTCGCCGAGGCTCTCCTCGATGCGCAGGAGCTGGTTGTACTTCGCGGTGCGCTCACCACGCGCCGGGGCACCGGTCTTGATCTGGCCGGCACCGGTCGCGACGGCGAGGTCGGCGATGGTCGTGTCCTCGGTCTCGCCCGAGCGGTGCGACATCATCGACTTGTAGCCGTACGACGTGGCCAGCGAGACCGCGTCGAGGGTTTCACTGAGGGTGCCGATCTGGTTGACCTTCACCAGCAACGCGTTGGCGGCGCGGCGGGAGATGCCCTCCTCCAGGCGCTCCGGGTTCGTGACGAACAGGTCGTCGCCGACGATCTGGACCTTCTCGCCCAGCTCGGCGGTCATCTGGACCCAGCCGTCCCAGTCGTCCTCGGACAGCGGGTCCTCGATGGAGACCATCGGGTAGTCGCGGACGAGCTCCGAGTAGTAGCCGATCATCTGCTCGGCCGAGCGCTTGTTGTTCTCGAACGAGTAGGCGCCGTCCGAGTAGAACTCGGTGGCGGCCACGTCGAGCGCGAGCGCGATGTCGCGGCCCGCCCGGTAGCCGGCCTTCTCGATGGCTTCGAGGATGAGGTCGAGCGCGTCGCGGTTGCTGCCGAGGTTCGGCGCGAAACCGCCCTCGTCACCCAGACCGGTCGCGAGGCCCTTGCTCTTCAGCACGGACTTCAGCGCGTGGTAGACCTCGGTGCCCCAGCGCAGGCCCTCGCGGAACGTCTCCGCGCCGATCGGCGCGATCATGAACTCCTGGATGTCCACGTCGGTGTCCGCGTGCGAACCACCGTTGAGGATGTTCAGCATCGGCACCGGCAGCACGTGCGCGTTCGGTCCACCGATGTAGCGGAACAGCTCCAGGCCGCTGGACGTCGCCGCCGCCTTCGCGACCGCGAGGCTCACGCCGAGGATCGCGTTGGCGCCGAGACGACCCTTGTCCGGCGTGCCGTCCAGGTCCACGAGCTTCTGGTCCACGACGCGCTGCTCGACGGCCTCGATGCCGACCAGCTCGGGCCCGATCTCGTCCAGCACCGCGGTGACCGCGCGCTCGACGCCCTTGCCCAGGTACCGCTTGGCGTCGCCGTCCCGCAGCTCCACCGCCTCGTGCTCACCGGTCGAGGCACCCGACGGAACAGCCGCACGCTCCAGCGTGCCGTCGTCCAGCGCCACCTCGACCTCGACGGTGGGGTTGCCGCGAGAGTCCAGGATCTCGCGTGCTCCGACCTGCTCGATGACCGCCACTTGCGCTCCCTGTTTCTCCTGCGTCTCGTCTCGCGACGAGCCTACTTGGGCCAGGTGACCGGCTGGGGCTCGACACCGTCAGATCACAGTGGTGCCCCCGCGCCTGTCGTCTGAATCGTGCCAGACGCGTGACGTGCTGCCCATCCCCGATCGATCACCCGGAGTCGGCGCCGGTCAGGCGCTCTCGACCAGCCCCGCCGCCGTCAAAGACAGATGCCGCACCAACACCCCCACCGCGGCATCGGCATCCCGCGCCAGCACCGCCTCCTCCAACGCCCGGTGCTCCCCCACGTGATCCCGCTCCCCGTTGCGCCGAGCCGAGAACCGCCGCCCCAACTCACTCGCGGTCCACAACCGGTCGAACGTCTCCAGCAACACGGAGTTCCCACACCCCTCCAGCAACGTCCGGTGGAAGACGCGGTGCGCCTCGGACCAAGCGTCGCTGTAGTACGGACCCTCCGCGAACGCCGGCGTGCGCGCGAGACGGTGGTGCGCGGCCCGTACGCGCGCCTCCCAGTCCACGTCGCCGCAGTCGATCGCCATGCGCAGCAGGACGGGTTCCACGGCCAGGCGGGCTTCGGCGATCTCCTGCCAGCGGCGGTCGGAGATGGTGGGGACGGCGAAGCCGCGGTTCGGCAGGCGGTCGGCCAGGCCTTCGCCCACCAGGCGGACGAGGGTCTCGCGGACGACGGCGAGGCTCACGCCCTGCTCTTTGGCCAGGTCCTGGGGCTTCAAGGGGGCGCCTGGGGCGTGGAGGCCGTGCATGATCGCGTCCCGCAGGCGGGTGTGGACCTGCTCGGAGAGCATCGGCTTCGTCACGACGAAAAGCATAGAACCATCGGATAATCGATTATTGGTGCTATCGTCGATCTCATGAGCAACGATCCTTTCGCCCGCCTCCCCGAGGCCGCGTCCTTCACCGTCACGAGCACCTCGATCACCGACGGCGCACCGCTGCCGCCGGAGCAGTTGTCCGGCAAGGACATCTCGCCTCAGCTGAGCTGGAGCGGGGCTCCCGAGGGCACGAAGAGCTACGCCGTCACCGCGTACGACCCCGACGCCCCCACCGGGTCCGGGTTCTGGCACTGGGCGGTCGCCGACATCCCCGCTGGCTGCACGGAACTGCCCGAGGGAGTCGACGAGCTGCCGAAGGGGGCGTTCCAGCTGCCCAACGACGCCCGCCTCGCGCAGTTCGTCGGGGCCGCGCCGCCTGCCGGGCACGGCGAGCACCGCTACTACTTCGTCGTGCACGCGCTTGGCGTCGAGTCGATCGGGGTGCCGGCCGACGGCACGCCCGCGCTGCTCGGGTTCCTGATGTCCGCGCACGTCCTCGGGCGCGCGGTGCTGGTCGCGACCGCGGAGACGCCTGCCTAACGCACGGGCAGGTGCTTCACGCCGTTCTGGAAGTTCGACCGCAGGCGGCTGATCTCGCCGTCGAGCCGGAGCGTCCCCGGCAGGTCCAGGACCGCGTCGAAGATCGCCCGCAGCTGGGTCCTGGCGAGTTGCGCGCCCAGGCAGAAGTGCGGGCCGTGGCCGAAGCTCAGGTGGTCGGCCTCGCGCCTGCCCACGTCGAACCGGTGCGGGTCGGTGAACACCCGCTCGTCGCGGTTGGCGGACGAGAACCACACGACGACCTTGTCCCCCGCCCTGATCTCCTGGCCGGACAACGAGGTGTCGCGCACGCAGGTCCGCCGGAAGTGCATGACGGGCGTCCACCAGCGCAACATCTCTTCCACCGCAAGGGGAAGGAGCGTTCGGTCGGCGCGCAGGCGCGCGTACTCGTCAGGGTGTGAGAGCAACGCGATCATGCCGCCGGGGATGCCGTTGCGCAGGGTTTCGTTGCCCGCCACGGAGAACAGCCAGAAGAGGTTCTCGAACTCCTCCAGTGACAGGTCCTCCCGCATGAGGTTGCTGACCACGTCGTCGGACGGGTGCGAGCGCTTGTAGGCACCCAGCGCGTGCGCGTAGGCGTACAGATCAGGCATGCCGCCGCGTGCGCGCGGGTCGCGGCCATCGTCCGGGCGCAGCTCCACCGCCTGCAGGGCCATGTCGGTCATGCCGGCGGTGGAGCTGGACGACAGCGCGTACTCGGGGTCCTGGAAGCCGATCACGCGGTTGCTCCAGTCGTAGAGCAGCGCGCGGTCCTGACGCGGCACGCCGAAGACGTCGGCCAGCGTCAGCAACGGCAGGTCGGCGACGTCGTGGGCGAAGTCGCCGGACAGGCCCGCGACGATCTCGCGGGCGTTCGCGCGGATGCGGTCTTCCAGCAACGCCACGGCTCGCGGGGTGAACGCCCTGGTCAGCATGCGGCGCAACCGGGTGTGCGAGGGCGGGTCCTGGTTGAGCATCATGCGCTGGACGTACGCGAGGTCGTCCGGCCGCGGGTCGCGGATCTGGGTGGCGCCGCGGTGCGAGGAGAAGACGGACGGTGTGCGCAGGACCGTGCGGACGTCCTCGTGGCGGAAGACCGCCCAGAAGTCGTCGATGCGCACCACGTCCTTCTCACGCAACCGGGTTAGTGCGTCGTGCGGGACTCCCGAGGTATACGTGTCCGGGTCGACGATGAGGTCGGCATCGGTCCTGGGCATAGAACGGATTCTGACGTGCTTCATGTCGAACGTGGTGGAAGCGGGCCGTTGCTGGTGCTGCTGCACGGGCTGGGCGCGACCGGCGAGGTGTGGCAGGACGTCGTGGACGACTGGGAGGGCAGCTGGCTCGTGCCCGACCTGCCCGGTCACGGACGCAGCGCCGGGATCGACCGCTACTCGTTCGGCTCGCTCGCGGCGCAGGTCGCGGAGGTCGTCCCGCCGGGGCCCGTCACGGTCGTCGGGCACTCGCTGGGCGGTGTCGTCGGGCTGGCGCTGGCGAGCGGTTGGTTCGGGGTCGAGGTGACCACCTGCGTCGGCGTCGGCATCAAGGTGCAGTGGACCGACGAGGAACTGGCGAAGGCCGCCGCGCTGGCCGGCAAACCGCAGAAGGTCTTCGCCATCAGGGAAGAGGCGGAGGAACGGGCGTCGAAGATGGCGGGCGTCCCCATCAGGCACGGAGTGTCCGAAGTGGACGGCGGATGGGCGCCGTCGCTGGACATGAGGGCCTTCGGCGTAGGCCGGCCGGACATGGCCGGGCTGGTCATGGCCTCGCAGGCCCACGTCGTGCTGGCGGCGGGCGAGAACGACCCGATGAGTCCCCAGGAGCACCTGAAGGAGTTGGTGCCCGAGCCGGTGGTGATCCCCGGCGCGGGCCACAACGTGCACGTCGAGTCGCCCTCCTCGCTGCGGCCGCTGC
The DNA here is from genome assembly GCF_042721515.1 of Lentzea sp. NPDC058436. NCBI lineage: Bacteria > Bacillati > Actinomycetota > Actinomycetes > Pseudonocardiales > Pseudonocardiaceae > Lentzea > Lentzea sp. NPDC058436. The sequence continues at coordinate 27,852 of NZ_JBHXLF010000012.1, read as the reverse complement.
TCTCCTAGGCGACGACGAGCCCGCCGTCGACGTTGAGCACGGCACCGTTGACGAAGCCCGCCTTGTCGGAGGCCACGAACAGCACGGCCTCCGCGACCTCCTCGGCGGTGCCGTGACGGCCGACCGGGACGACGTCGACGAAGCTCTCGAACACCTCGCCGACCTGCGTCACGGCCGCCTCGGTGCGAATCGGGCCGGGCGCGACCGAGTTGACGCGCACGCCGGAACCGCCGAACTCCAGCGCCCACGACCTGGTCAGGCCGTCCATCGCGCTCTTCGAGGCGTGGTAGACGGACCCGACCGGCGAGCCGAGCTGGCTCGCGACCGACGAGACGTTGACGATCGACCCCTTGCCCCTCGCGACCATCGCCGGCGCGAGGGCGGCCGTGAGGAAGTAGGTGCCGCGCACGTTGACGTCGAACACCTTGTCGTAGGCCTCGACGGACTGGTCGGGGGTCGGCGAGAACGGGAAGATGCCCGCGTTGTTCACGAGGACGTCGACCTCGCCGACCTCCTGCGCGAGCTTGCGGACGTCGTTCAGGTCGCCGACGTCCGCGACGACGAAGTGGCCGGTGCCGCCCGCCTGCTCGATGAGCTCGACGGTCTCCTTGCCGAGCTCGGCGCGGCGGCCGGTGACGTAGACGGTGGCGCCCTCCTCGGCGAGCCGGACCGCGATCGCGCGGCCGATGCCCGAGGTGGCTCCGGTGACGAGTGCCTTCTTGCCCTGGAATTCCTTGGTTGACATGTCTACGAACTTGCCGACACCACATCGTCGCGCCATAAATTGTGCGTGAATCAGCTGGTCAGCGCAGGTGTGCGGAGCGAGTAGTAGGTGCGCACGTAGGATGGGATGCGGTAGCGGCCGAGCTCCAGCGGTTCGATCAGGTGCACGTCGGCGAGCGCCTCCATCAACAGTTCGATGGCCGCGATCTCGCCGCCGGACATCGCCGCGGCCTCGCACACGTCGACCTCCTCGGCGCCCTGGCGGGTGAAGCACTCCAGCAGGTGCCGCTGGTCGCCGGTCAGCTCCGCGTCGGCCTTGTCCATCGGCGCGAGCACCGCGCGGCAGTCCGACGGCACCGCCTCGCCGAGGGCGGTCTCCCGCTCCATCTGCCGCAGCAGCATGGCGACGGTGAAGCGCGGGCGGGTGCTGAGCTTGCCGCCGAGCACGCGGATCGGGTTCGGCAGGTACGAGACGCGTTCGAGGATCCCCGCCACCTTCTCCGGTTCGGCCGCGAGCCGTGCAGGGTCCGTGACCTTGTCGAAGAAGTCGCGGGCCTCGGACGCCGCGAGCCCGGCGATCGTCAGCCACGTGACGCCGGGCAGCTCGTTCCACCGGCGCACGGACGTGAGGATCATGGCCGAGCCGGGCACGTGCAGGTCCTTGACCGAGTCGGCGTCCCGCAGGTCGTCGACCACGACCAGGAACCGCTTGCCGCGCGCCTTCTCCCGCCACAGCGCCGCCTTGTCCCCGACGGGGTTCTCCACGCCGACCGCGCGCAGCAGCTCGTTCGCGACGTCGTTCCCGCGCACGAAGATCTGCCCGTCGGGGAACCGGTTCCCGGCGAGGTGGCCGATGCGCACGGCCAGCGCGGTCTTGCCGCTGCCGCGCATGCCCGCGATGCCAACCGTGCGCGGCAGGGTCTTCAACGCCCGCGCGATCTCCTCGGCGCGACCGGTGAAGTCATCGACGTCGGGCGGCAGCTGCTCGGGCCGGCGCGGGACGGTGAGCTCACCTCGCAGGATCTGCGCGTGGACCTCCCGCAGGTCCGGGCCGGGTTCAAGACCCAGCTCGTCGTTCAGCAGCGCACGTGCCTGATGGAACTGCTCCAACGCCTCGGCCTGCCTGCCCTCGCGGTAGAGCGCGCGCATCAGGAGCGCACGCGGGCGTTCCCGGTGCGGGAAGGCGGCGACGTGCTTCTGCAGTTCGAGGACGTCCATCTCGCGTTCGAGCAGGGCCTCGCGGCACTGGAGCCGCTCGTTGGCGACCCGCACGCGCTGCGCCTCGAAGTAGGTGCTGGTCAGCCCCACGAACGGCTCGTCGCGGCAGTCGTCGAAGAGCTCGGCGCGCAGGGTGTAGCCGCCGTCCTTGGACCTGAGGTCCAGCTCCGGCATCAGCTTGCGGAGCTTGTAGGTGTACGTCCGCAACGCCATGACGGCGCTCGGCGTCGGGTCGTCCCAGACCATGCCGATCAGCTGGTCGTTGCTCAGCCGGATGCCGTTGTTCAGCAGCAACGCCGCCAGCACCGCCCGCTGCTGGCGCGGCCCCAGGTCGATCTCCTCGTCGTCGCGCCAGGCTCGTACCGGACCCATCAGTGAGAAGCGCAGGCTCATGCAACAGCACAACGCCTGTGCGCATTCCCGCCTTCCCGACACACTGGATCGGGTGCGGATCAAACCCGGCTTCGCCGTCACGACAGTGCTGGTCTGGGCGTCCGGCTACCCGGTGGGCGCGCTGGCCGTCGCCGTGGCGCCCCCGTTCCTGATGACCACGATCCGGTTCGCGATCGCCGCGGCCCTGATGGCGTTGATCGCGCTCGTCACGACGGCGAGCTGGCCGCGCGGGTGGCAGCTCGCGCACACGTGCGTGGCCGGGTTGCTGGTGCAGGCGTGCCAGTTCTCCGGCGTGTACCTCGGGCTGCGGATGGGGGTGCCGGCGGCGACGACGGCGTTGGTGATCTCGTGCACGCCGGTGCTGACGGCCGTGGTGGCCGCGTGGGTGTTCCGCGTCCGAATTGGACCGAGACAGGTCGCCGGCCTGGTGCTCGGGGTCGCGGCCGTGCTGTTCGCGTTGTGGGACCGGCTCGGGTCGTTCGGGGGCGGCGCGGTGTTCACGGTGCTCGGCATGCTCGGGTTCGTCGCGGGCGGCGTGTACCAGCAGAGGTTCTGCCGGGACGCGGACTTCCGCAGCGCCAACGCCGTGCAGCACGCCGTGTCGGTGCCGGTGGTCGGGTTGCTGGCGCTGACGGAGAGCTCACCGGTGACGGACTGGCGGCAGTTCTGGCTGACGGTGGCGTTCCTGGTGCTGGTCAACTCGATGGGCGGCGCGTCGCTGTTCCTCGTCGGCGTGCGCAGGGGCGGTGCGGCCGCGATGACCACGCTGTCCTCTGTGGTCCCGTCCGTCACGGCGTTGATCGCGTGGCCGTTGCTCGGGCAGGTGCCGACGGCCGGGGTGGTGGCGGGGCTGGTGCTCGGTTTCGGAGCGTGCTGGCTCGGGACCTCCACACCTTCGAGTTCTGTCGCCCGGACGGCAGTCGAAGAACGCGCGAGCGGTGGGTAACGTTGATCAGATGACGGACGGCACCTTCGAAGCGTTTCGGAAGGCCGAGGCGTTGATGGCGCAGCGCAGGCCTCTCGACGCGCTGCGCGAACTGAAGCAGGTGCTGGACGAGGCCGGCGAGGCGCCGTCCGTGCAACTGCTGGCCGGCCGGGCCTATCTCGGGTCCGCGCAGCTCAACCGGGCGGAAGAGGCGTTCCGCAAGGTGCTCGACCTCGATCCGAGCGACCACTACGCGCGGTTCGCGCTCGGCAAGACGCTGCAACGGCAGGGGCGGCTCCCCGAGTCGCTCGCCCAGCTCCGGATGGCGGTGGCGATGCACCCGTCGCCGGAGTACCAGGAGGCGCTCGGAGAGGTCAAAGCCCGGCTGGCCCTGGGGAACTAGCGGAAGAGCCCGTCTCCCCAGAACCCGCCCTCGCGCACGCCCGGCGGCACGGCGAAGTGGCCGGACCCGGTGTGCTCCACGTACTCCATCATGTCGTCCTTTGTGGACAACGCCTGCTGCATCGGCACGAACTGGGTGCGCGAGTCCCGGTTGAACGCCACGAAGAACAGGCCCGCGTCGAGGTGCCCGAGCCCGTCCGAGCCGTCGGTGAAGTTGTAGCCGCGGCGCAGGATCCTGGCGCCGTTCAACGACTCCGGTGACGCGAGCCGGATGTGCGCGATGTCGCCGATCAACGGGATCCCGCCCGCGCCCTTGACGTGCAGGTCGGGTTCGTCGAACTCCTTCGCCTGCCCGAGCGGCGCGCCCTCGCCCTTGTTCCTGCCGACGATCTGCTCCTGCTCGACCAGCGACGTGCGGTCCCAGATCTCGATGTGCATGCGGATCCGGCGGCTGACCAGGTACGTGCCGCCGACGAGCCAGTCAGGGCCGTCCTCCTCCGAGACCCACACGTGGTCGCGCAGGTGGTCGGTGTCCTCGGCCTTGATGTTGCGGGTGCCGTCCTTGAACCCGAACATGTTGCGCGGCGTCGCCTGGTCGCGCGTGGTCGAGGAGGTGCGGCCGAAGCCGAGCTGCGACCAGCGGACCGCGACCTTGCCGAACCCGATGCGCACCAGGTTGCGGACGGCGTGCACGGCGACCTGCGGGTCGTTCGCGCAGGCCTGGATGCAGATGTCGCCGTTGCTGCGGGCGGGGTCCAGGTCGTCCTTCGGGAACCGCGGCAGGTCGATCAGGCGTTCCGGACGCTTCGACGCGAGCCCGAACCTGTCGTCGAACAGCGACGGCCCGAAGCCGATCGTGATCGTCAGCGCGGACGCGGGCAGGTCGAGCGCCTCACCGGTGTCCTTGGGCGGTGCCTCGACGTTGCCGCCGACCGCGCCGTTCTCCGCCGCCTCCTGGCCGGCCGTCATCCGTTCCGCGGCAACGGTCCACTCCTTGAGCAACGCGACCAGCTCGTCACGGCTCTTGGTCTTCACGTCCAGCGCGACGAAGTGCATGTGGTCCTGCGCGGGAGTGGTGATGCCGGCCTGGATCTCCCCGCGGAACGGCACCTTGGCCGCCGCGACGTTCTCCACGGCCGCAGACTCCCGCGACGCCAGCACCCCGGCGGCGGCCCCCGCGCCCGCGAGCGCCACACCGGCGCCCGCGAACCCGAGCAGCCTGCGCCGGGGAACGCCCGTCACTTGGCCGACACCACTTCCGCCACCTTGCTGACCGGCTCGCCCAGCGCGTCGACGGCCTCGGCGAGCGCCTTGACCTCGTCCTGCGTCAGCTCGGTGTAGAGCTTGAAGCCGTCACCCTTGCGCTGCTTCTCCAGCGCCTCGTCGAGCGCCTTGAACTTCTCGTCCAAAGTGGACACCAGTGCCTTGTCCTTCTGCTCCACCACGGGACGCAGCGCGGCGATCGCGGCCTGCGAGCCGTCGACGTTCGCGCGGAAGTCCCACAGGTCGGTGTGCGAGTAGCGGTCCTCCTCGCCAGTGATCTTGCCGGTGGCGACCTCGTCGAGCAGTTCCTTGGCGCCGTTGGCGAGCTGCACCGGGGTCAGCTCGACCGCCTTGGCCTTCGCGACGATCTCCTTGACGTTCGTCAGCAGGTCGTCCGCGATCTTGTCGGAGTCTGCCTGCAGCCCGGACTCCCACAGGTCCTTCTCCAGGCGGTGGTAGCCGGTGAACGCCATGCCCTCCTCGATGACGTCCTCACGGCCGTCGATCTTGGGGTCGAGGTCGCCGAAGCTCTCCGCGACGGGTTCGATGCGCTCCCAGTAGATCCGCGAGACGGGGAAGAGCGCCTTGGCGTCGTCGACCTTCTTGGCCTTGACGGCGTTGACGAACTCCTCGGTCTTCACCAGCAGCTGGTCGGCCTGCGAGTTGACGTAGCGCTGGTAGCTCTTGGTCGCCTCCGCCAGCAACGCGTTGCCGTCGGTCGACTTCTTGGCGTCACCGGTGACCGTGAAGTCGCCGCGGATGCCGTCGCCCTTCATGCCAGGCTTGCACGCCGTCTGGAACTTGCCGGACTCCGTGACCTCGACGATCAGCTTGCGGCTCAGGCCGGGTCCGATGTTCTCGACCTCGCCGAGGATCCGGTCACCCTCGGCGTAGAGGTAGAACTCGGTGACCTTGGTGCCCTTGTTGGCCACCTCGAACGTGACGTTGCCGGTGCTCGCCTCGGTCTTGGCGACCTTGCACGCGTCGTCGCTCGCCTCGACCGCGATGGTGCCGCTCGCGCCGGTCGTGCCGCCGTTGCCGCTGCACGCCGCCAGCACCGCGAGAGAACCCAGGATGACTGCTGCCTTGCGCACGATCGCTCCAGTTGATCAGTTGGCCACGGCGGCGCGGCGGCGCGGCCGGATGAGGAACAGGGTCAGGACCACCACCACGTAGGCGACCCACGCGATGGCCTGCAGCACGGACGTCCGCTGCGAGTAGTTGAAGAAGCCCTTGAGCAGCGCGCCGTACCAGGAGTCCTCCGGCAGGGTGTCGCTGATGTCGAACGCCAGCGTGTTCAGGCCGGGCAGGATCGCGGCCTCCTGAAGGTCGTGGATGCCGTAGCTGAGGACCCCCGCCGCCACGAACACGAGCAGCACACCCGTGACCGTGAAGAACTTTCCAAGATCGAACCGGATCGCGCCCTGGTACAGAAGTGCGGCAATCGCCACAGCAACCCCGATGCCGCCCATGAACCCGATCAATGGCTGGGTGGTTCCGCCTCCGGCCGCCTGCACGCTGGAATAGAAGAAGACCGCCGTTTCGAGCCCTTCCCGTCCGACGGACAAAAGGGACACGACAATGATGGCGAATGGTCCGATTTTGAGCGCTTCGTCCAATTTGCCGCGCAGCTCCGCGGCAATCGTCTTGGCCGCCTTGCGCATCCAGAAGATCATTCCCGTGACGAACGCGACCGCGATGATCGACATCGTCCCACCGAACGCCTCTTGCTGCTCGAACGTCATGCCGGCAGCACTGAAGGTGATGATCGCACCCGCCGCCACGGAGAGTGCCACCGCGGTCGCGACACCGACCCACACCCACTTGAGCGCGTACCTTCTGTCCGTTTTAACCAGGAATGCGATCAGGATGCTCACCACAAGGGCAGCCTCAAGCCCCTCACGCAGCCCGATGAGCCCATTGGCGAACAACATCCCGGCGCCTCCGAAAATTAGGTCGCCCTATTTAAGGTAAGCCTCACCTGATTGTCCAGACGCCATCAGTGCCGGTTGCGTCACGGTTCAGCCCGCCACCAGCGCCGCGGAGCACGTAGCCTGGGTGCCGTGGTCCCGCCGTCGCCGTCTCTCCAGGAACCCGCCCGCCGCAACCGCAAAGGCAACATCGCCGGCCGCATCGTCCTGGTGCTGCTGCTCATCGTCCTGGTCGCCGCGGGCGCCTGGGGCCTGGGCGCGCTGAACCGCAGGGAAGCCGCACCGCTGGGCCCGCCCCCGTTCCTGGTCCCCGTCCAGGAGGTCGAACCGGGCGCCGCCGCACCGGGCAGCGCCGCGTCCCCCGGCACCACCGAGACCGCGAACCCGCTCTCCGACTGGGCGACCCGCGTGGCGTCGAAGACCGACATCCCGGTCCGCGCCCTGCACGCCTACGCGTCCGCGGACCTGGCCATGCAGCGGGAGGCACCGGCCTGCCGCATCAGCTGGGCCACCCTCGCGGGCATCGGCAGGATCGAGTCGCACCACGGCAACATCAACGGCGCCCGCCTCCAGGAGAACGGCATGCCGTCCCGCCCGATCATCGGCATCCCGCTGGACGGCGGCCCCGGCGTGAAGGCCATCCACGACACCGACGGCGGCCGCCTCGACGGCGACACGACGTGGGACAGGGCCGTGGGCCCGATGCAGTTCATCCCGGGCACCTGGAACCGCTGGGCGAAGCGCGCGGCGGGCGACGGCCTCCCCGCGGACCCGCAGAACATCGACGACGCGGCCCTCACCGCCGCCCGCTACCTGTGCGGGGGCGGGGCGCGGGACCTGGGCACCGGTCCGGGGTGGTGGGCCGCGGTGCTGGCCTACAACAACTCCGTGGAGTACGGGCAGAACGTGTTCAGCGGAGCGGACGCTTACGCGCGGGCCAGCGCGCAGCAGTAGCGCTGCGGAGGGCCGGGCGAGCGCGCAGCAGTAGCGCTGGGACACAAGGGCTGGGCGAGCGCGCAGCAGTAGCGCTGGGACACAAGGGCTGGGCGAGCGCGCAGCAGCGCGGCTGAAGGGCCGGGCGAGCAGCCAGAACGACCGGCGAGAGGGCCGGGACCGGGTGGAAAGACGGCCCCGGCCCCGCTTTCAGGCCCCCGCCGAAGGCTCGAACCCCGTGGCCGAAGCCGCAGAACCCGTAGCCGAAACCGCAGAACCCGCAGCCGACTCATCGGCAGGCTCGGCAGAACCCTCGTCCCCACCAACCGTGTCCTCCCCCGCCGGAGGCTCGCTACGGTCGCACGGCGGCTCGGCCGGCGTGGTCACCGGAGGAACGGGGTCCTCGGCCCGCGGAGTGGACGGCGGCACCTCAACAGACGGAGGCACCGTGACGACAGGCGTCTCCACCACTGGCGGCGGCGCGGTCTCCACAGTGGACACCACGGCGGAAGTCGTTGTCACCACAGGCGAAGAGGATGCCGGCTCCTCCTCGTCGGGCTCGGAGGGCTCATTCCGTTCCACGGCAGCGGGTTTCGTCGAACTGACCCGCACGGTCTCGGTGACGGTGGCCCCGCCGACCTCCCGCGTCTGAGTGGCCATCCGAGCCGCCCGAACCTCCCGCGCGGCACCCTCCACCACCACGGTCTCGGTGACGGTGGCCAGCGAGACCCCGGTCTCGAACGGCTCGGTCCACCACGACGAGGTGGGCCGGACGGAGGGCGGCGGCGCGGCCAGCGGCGACTCACCGCCCGCCCCGGTGAAGGCGATCAACGCGAACATGCCGCCCAGCGCCAGGAACGGCACCACGACCACGGCCCCGAAGCACCCGCGGCCACTGCGCGGCTCTTCACGATGACTCATCTTCCAGCACACCCCCGAACGGTGAGGACTGTTCCATCTGGTTGATCGTCCACATGGAACAGTCCGTCACAGTTCTTTAGTCACACGATGGGGTGTTCACTTCAGCGGCGGCAACTCCGGAGCGTGAGCGGCAGGCGTGGAGGAGAGAGTCTCCAGTGCCAGCGAGACGGCCTTCTCCAGCTGCGGGTCACGGCCGGCCACGCGGTCGGCGGGCGACATGACGACCTCGATGTCCGGGTCGACGCCGTAGTTCTCGACGTCCCAGCCGTGGCCCTTGAAGTACGACGCGTACCTCGGCTGGGTGACCATCGTCCCGTCGACCAGCGTGTACAGCATGTCGATGCCGATCACACCGCCCCACGTGCGCACACCCACGACCGGTCCGATCCCGAGTTCCTTGATCGCCACGTTGACGATGTCGCCGTCGGACCCGGCGAACTCGTCGGCCACCGCCACGACGGGGCCGCGAGGCGCGTCCTGCGGGTACGACTCGGAGGCCGTGTAGCCGCGGGCGACGGACCAGCCGATGACCTTGCGGCCGAGCTTCTCGATCACCAGCTGCGAGGTGTGGCCGCCGCCGTTCTCGCGGACGTCCAGCACCAGGGCCTCACGAGCCAACTCGACGCGGAGGTCGCGGTGCAGCTGAGCCCAGCCGGCGCCCATCATGTCGGGAACGTGCAGGTAGCCCACGCGCCCGCCGGACGCCTCGTGCGTGAACGTACGGCGGTTCGCGACCCAGTCGTGGTAACGCAGAGGCTCCTCATCGGCCAGAGGCACCACCACGACCCGACGCAGTTCCCCACCGCCGGCGGGACGCACGGTCAACTCCACGGGCTTGCCCGCGGTGCCCACCAGCAACGCACCGGGGCCCGCCGGTCCGACCGGACGGCCGTCCACGGCCACGATGGCGTCACCCGCGCGCACGGCCACGCCAGGCGCGCACAGCGGCGAACGCGCGTGCGGGTCGGAGGTCTCGCCGGGGATCACGCGCTCGATCACCCACGAGTCGCCGGAACGCGTGAGGTCCGCGCCCAGCAGGCCCTGACGGCGTGAGGCAGGCACGTGCGACGGCGAACCCCAGACGTACGCGTGCGACGTGCCCAGTTCGCCCTGGACCTCCCACAGCAGGTCGACGAGGTCGTCGTGGCTGCCGACCTCGGCCACCAGCGGCCGGTAGCGGTCCAGCTCGCCCTGCCAGTCGACGCCGCCCATGTCGGTGCGCCAGAAGTGGTCGCGCATGAGGCGGCCGTTCTCGGCGTACATCTGCGCCCACTCCGCGGCGGGCTCGACCACGACCCGCACGCGCGAGAGGTCGATCTCCACGTAGTCCGGCGAGTCGTCGTCGGTCTTGCTGTCGGACGGCACGACCCGCAGGTCACCGCGGTCCTCGATGACGATCCGCTTGCCGTCGCCGGACACCGCGAACGCCTCCGCGCTGTCCGCGAGGCACTCGGTCTTGCGCTTGGTGAAGTCGAACCGCTCCAGCACCGTGCGCGGCGGGCGCGCCTCTGGCGACGCCAGGTTGTCGCCCAGCACGCCGAGCAACGGCCGGCGCAGCCACAGCAGACCGCCGCGAGCCGCCTTCAGCGAAACGTAGTCGGCGGCGGCGACGGGCACCGGCACCACGCGGTCGGCGAGGCCTTCGAGGTCGACCTTCGTGGTCGGCGTCTTCTCGTCCTCGTCGTCGGAGTCCTTGTCCTCGTCACCGACCGGGCGGCCGCCGTGCATCGGCGCGAACGGCGACGGCGTGGTCGCGGCCAGCGGCACGAGGTGCGGGCGGCAGCCGGTCGGGAACGAGAGGTCGAACACGTGCGCGTCGTAGACCGGGTCGAACGTCCTGATCGACAGGAACGCCAGGTGCTTGCCGTCCTCGGTGAAGGTCGGCGCGAAGTCGGCGAACCGCAGCGGCGTCACGTCCACAACGGACAGATCCGCCGCGTTCACCATCCTGATGTGCCGCAACGGGGTCGGGCCGGGGTGCGACCACGCGAGCCACGACGAGTCGGGCGAGAACGCGAGGTGCGTGATGTGCGCGTTCGCCCCGCGGACGACCTCGCGCACCTCACCGGAAGCCACGTCCACCAGCAGCAGCCGGCCGTCGTGCGTCGCGACGCCCACGCGTGCGCCGTCCGGCGACGCGGCCAGGGACATGACCCTGCCGAGCTGACCGGAGGCGACGCGGCGCGCGGTGTTGCCGGGTTCGACACCGCCGACGGGCGCGATCTCCAGGGCCTCCTCGCCCTCGACGTCCGTCACCCACACCACGTGGTCGGTCTTGCCGAGCACCTTGGGCAGTCGCGCGCGGACGTCGGAACGGTCGGCCAGCACGCGCACGGGGCCGTCGCGGTGCGTCACCCAGTGCACGGAGCCGCGGACCTCGACGGCCGACGCGCGGCCGCTGTGGTCGACGGCGAACGACTCGACGTTGCCGGAGGCCTTGACGTGGTGGGCCTGCAGGCCGGTGCGGGGCCCGCCGAGCTTGATGTCGAGCTTGCGCAGTTCGGACAGCCCGTCGAGCAGCCACAGCTCACCGGCCTGGTGGAAGATCACCCGCGAGCCGTCGGTGGAGGCGTTGCGGGCGTAGAACTCCCCGGAGGTGTGGCGCTGGAGGTCGGTGCCGTCCGGCAGCACCGAGTACACGCTGCCGACGCCCTCGTGGTCGGACAGGAACGCGATCCGCCCGTCGACCCACATCGGGTTCGTCAGCGACGACTTCAGGTCGGCCAGCACGCGGGCGAAGTCGCCGGAGCCCTCGGTGTCCACCCACAGCTTGCCCGCCGTGCCACCGCGGTAGTGCTTCCAGTACGCCGGGTCCTGCATGTAGCTGGAGGACGTGACCACCTGGCCGTCCGGGCCGAACGACACGTCGTTGACCCACCCGTACGGCAGCACCTCCGCGGTCCCGCCGTCCAGGGGAACGGCGTGCGCCTGCTTGCGGTGGCGGGACATCTGCCCGGTCGTCGACACCGCCAGCACTCGCCCGTCCGGCGTCCACCCGGACACGGCCGTGCGGACGACGCCCCAGTGCGTCAAACGGCGTGCGGGGCCACCGTCCACAGGCGCCACGCGCACTTCCGGAGCACCGTCGATCCAGCTGGCCCAGGCCAGTTGGGTGCCGTCGGGCGAGAAACGGGGTGTGCGGGCCGGCACCTGATCAGCGGACGCGCGCCAGGCCCGTCCTCCGTCGACGGGCGCGAGCCACACGTCGTCCTCGGCCACGAACGTCACCAAGTCACCGCGCAGATGCGGATACCGCAGGTAAGTCACGTGATCGACGTTAGCCCACGCCTGCCGTTTCAGGAGGGCAAAAAGCGCCGCCAGTCTTCAGCTGCAAGAGAATCAAGACCTTCGGCCCGTGCCTTGGCCTCCGCCTCGCGGACGTTCGCGGCGAAACGGCGGGAGACCTGGCGCAGCTCGGTCTCCGGGTCCTCGCCCGCGAGCTTGGACAAAGCGGTCACGGCGAACAACGTCGTGCCCGTGTCGTCGCCCTCGGGGAGCAGGTCGACGGGGAAGCCCGCGCGTTTGGTTCGCTGCACCAGCTTCGCGGCCAGCGCCACGGCCGGCTGACCGAGCGCGACACCGTCCACACTGGACTCGCGCTGCTTCTCGGCCTGCTTGAGCTCCTCCCAGCGGTGCTGCTGCGAGGTCGCGTCGTGCACGGCGGGGTCGTTGCCCTCGAAGACGTGCGGGTGCCGTCCGACGAGCTTCGCGACCAGTTCGGACGCCACGGCGTTGATGTCGAACGGGTCGTCGGCGTCCTCGGCGGCGACGCGGGCGTGGAAGAGCACCTGCAGGAGCACGTCGCCGAGCTCCTCGCGCATCGCCGCGCGGTCGCCGTCCTCGATGGCTTCCAGCAGCTCGAAGGTCTCCTCGACGAGGTACTGGCGCAACGAGTCGTGAGTCTGCTCGGCGTCCCACGGGCACCCGCCCGGCGACCGCAGCCTGTCCATCACCGCGGCCGCGTCGAGCAGCGCGGCGCCCAGCGGCTCCGGCGTCGTGATCACGTGGGCGTCCGGGTACTCGCCGGCCGAGGTGGTGATCACCACCGAGCCGTCGGGGACGTCGGCGGGCGCGGGCCCGTCGACCCCGAGCGAGGACCAGAACTCCGGGGGCACGCCCTCGCCCGCGTAGACGGCCTCGGCCGTGCGCAACGCGGGCAGAGCGGCAGCGGGCAGCACGGCTCCGAGCCGCTCGCTCAGGACTACGACGGTGATCAAGACTTGTTCTTGGTCGCTGCCACGCCGACGAAACCGGCGCGCTCGCCGGCGTTGCCGACGACCTGCGCGTTGGTCGGGTCCCACACGCCGTAGCGGGGGTTGACCTCGATGTTCAGGTCGGCGGTGTGGAACTGCGCGATCCGCAGGCCGAACGCGGCGAGCAGCTGCGGGTCGATGCGCTCGATCAGGTCTTCCTCACCGGGCTTCGCCGAGACCTTGTTGCGCTCCTTGACGAGCGCGACCATCCAGCTGGACTGCTGCTCGTCGGCCGGGAAGGCGACGACGGTGCCGGGCTTCACGCCCCACAGCATCGTGTGCACCAGCGACGGGTTCTCGGTGACGCGGACCCGCTGGTTCGTCGCCGACGCCTGCTGGCCGCTGGAGGTGCGCGGGGCCTCCTGCACGAACCGCGACATCTTCGAGGAGTCCGCGACGACCTCCGCCGCCTTCTCCTTCGCCTCCTTCGGGTCCTGGACCTGGAAGAAGTCGATGACGACCTCGAGCGTGGAGAGGTTGCGGCGGGCGAGCTCACCCATCACCAGCACGTCGCGCTGACGGCGGTAGATCGTGGTCTCGTCCTGCTCGCTCTGCTTGGCGGCCGCCTCGGGACCGCCCTTCTCCTGGATCGCGTCGTACACCTTGGTCTCGTCGACCGTGATGTTCTCCAGCTCCGCGGCCCGAGCGGCGATCAGGTGGGAGATCTCGTCGGCCACCACCAGCTTCGAGACCTGGTCGAGCTTGCCCTGGTCCTGCATCTGCTGGGCGGCGGGCTCCTTCTTGAGCACCTTCACGGTGCGGTCCTGGACGGTCTCCAGGTTGATCGTCCGATCTCCGACGATCGCGGCCGACCCGGCCTTCGCGGGACCAGCCGCGCACCCGGTGGCCAGCAACGCCACAGCCACACCGACCAGCGAGAAACGCTTCAGAACAGTGCTCACGAGGACCTACCCTCTCACGCCTTGGTGACCGGGGTCACGGGAGTCCCCGCGAGTGAGTCGAGGAACGCACCGCACCAGTCCAGCAGCTCCTGGTCGCGCAGCTGCGGTGCACCCATTCGGCCGCCCGCCGCCCCCTCCGTGGGCCTGGGCACGGTGACCGTGCCCATCGCCTGCTTGTAGAGGGCCTTCGGGAACAGCCGCCGCAGCCTGACCAGCTGCGAGTCGCGCAGCTCCAGCTTCGCGAACCGCAGGTTCTGGCCCATCGCGATCACCTCGGTGACCCCGTGGCGGCGGCAGGCGTGCCGCAGGCGGGCGACGCCGAGCAGCCGCTCGACGGGCTCCGGCGGGGTGCCGTAGCGGTCCTTGAGCTCGTCCCAGACGGACTTGAGCGCGGCCTCGTCGGACGCGGCCGCGATCTTGCGGTACGCCTCCAGCCGCAGCCTCTCGCCCGGCACGTACTCGTGGGGGATGTGCGCGTCGACCGGGAGGTCCACCCGGACCTCGGCGAGCTCTTCCTCCTCGACGCCGCCGTCGGCTCCCGCGTGCTTGCGGAACGCCTCGACGGCCTCGCCGACCAGCCGCACGTAGAGGTCGAAGCCGACGCCCGCGATGTGACCGGACTGCTCGGCTCCGAGGATGTTGCCGGCGCCGCGGATCTCCAGGTCCTTCATGGCGACGGCCATGCCGGCGCCGAGCTCGGTGTTCTGCGCGATCGTCGCGAGCCGGTCGTGCGCGGTCTCCGTCAGCGGCGTCTCGGTCGGGTACAGGAAGTACGCGTACCCGCGTTCGCGGCCACGGCCGACGCGGCCGCGCAGCTGGTGCAGCTGGGCGAGGCCGAGCAGGTCGCCGCGTTCGACGATCAGCGTGTTGGCGTTGGAGATGTCGAGACCGGTCTCGACGATCGTGGTGCACACCAGCACGTCGAACTCGCGTTCCCAGAAGCCCTGGATGATCTTTTCGAGCCTGTCCTCGTTCATCTGGCCGTGCGCGGTGACGACCCGTGCCTCCGGGACCAGGTCGCGGATCCGGCGCGCGGCCTTCTCGATCGACGAGACCCTGTTGTGCACGAAGAAGACCTGGCCGTCGCGCAGCAGCTCGCGGCGGATCGCGGCGCCGACCTGCTTGTCGTCGTACGCGCCGACGTAGGTGAGGATCGGGTGCCGTTCCTCCGGCGGGGTCAGGATCGTGGACATCTCGCGGATGCCGGCGAGCGACATCTCCAGCGTGCGCGGGATCGGCGTCGCGGACATCGTCAGCACGTCGACGTGGGTGCGCAGCGCCTTGATGTGCTCCTTGTGCTCCACACCGAAGCGCTGCTCCTCGTCGACGATCACGAGGCCGAGGTCCTTGTACCGCACGGACTTCTGCAACAGCCGGTGCGTGCCGATCACGATGTCGACCTCGCCGTCCGCGAGACCGGCGACGGTCTGCGCGGACTCGATCGAGTCCGTGAAGCGGCTGAGCCCCTTGACGTTCACGGGGAACTGGCGCATGCGCTCGGCGAACGTGTTGAGGTGCTGCTGGGCCAGCAGCGTCGTCGGCACCAGCACGGCGACCTGCTTGCCGTCCTGCACCGCCTTGAACGCCGCGCGGACCGCGATCTCCGTCTTGCCGTAGCCGACGTCACCGCAGATGACGCGGTCCATCGGGACGCCGCGCTCCATGTCGGCCTTGACCTCGTCGATCGCGGCCATCTGGTCCTGCGTCTCGGTGAACGCGAACGCGTCCTCCAGCTCGCGCTGCCAGGGCGTGTCGCTCGCGAACGCGTGACCGGGGGCGCTCTGCCGGGCCGCGTAGAGCTGCACCAGCTCGGCCGCGATCTGCTTGACCGCCTTGCGCGCCTTGGACTTCGTGTTCTTCCAGTCGCTGCCGCCGAGCTTGTTCAGCGTCGGCAGCTCACCGCCGACGTACCGGCTGACCTCGTCGAGCTGGTCGGTCGGCACGAACAACCGGTCGCCGGGCTGGCCGCGCTTGGACGACGCGTACTCCAGCACCAGGTACTCGCGGGTGGCGCCGGCGACCGTGCGCTGGACCATCTCCACGTACTTGCCGATGCCGTGCTGCTCGTGCACCACGAAGTCGCCGGCCTTGAGCGCCAGCGGGTCGACCGCGTTGCGCCGCTTGGACGGCATCTTGCGCATGTCCTTGGTGGACGTGCCGCCGCGGCCGCCGGTCAGGTCGGTCTCGGTGAGCACCACCAGTGCGAGGTCCGGCAGCACGAAGCCGTCTTCGAGCGCGCCGCGCACGACCGTGACCATGCCGGCTTTCGGTGCCACGTCGAGGGATTCGACGCAGACCGCGGCCACTTCGGCTTCCTTGAGCCGTTCCTCGGCCCGGTGCGCGGTACCGGCGCCGGGCACGACGAGCACCGCCGCGCCACCCGTCGCCGTGTGCGCCTTCAGGTCGGCGAACGCGCGCTCGACGTCGCCGGAGTAGGCCTCGACCGGCTTGACGTCGAGGTGCACCACGTCCTTGGAGTCCGTGGTGAGCTGGCTGAGCGTCCACCACGGACGGTCGTTCGCCTTCGCCTGCTCCGAGACCTCGCCGATGCCCTGGTAGGCGCTGCGGCCGAGGTCGATCGGGGCCTTGCCACCGGCGGCGGCCGCCATCCAGGACGCTTCGAGGAACTCCTGCCCGGTGCGCACCAGGTCGGCCGCGCGGGCCCGGATCTTCTCGGGGTCGTTGAGCAGGACGTGCGTGCCGGGTTCGACGACGTCGGTGAGCAGCTGCAGCTCACCGGGGCACAGCGCCGGGATGAGCGCCTCCATGCCCTCGACCGCGATGCCGCCCGAGATCTTCTCCAGCATCTCCGCGAGGTGCGCGTCGGACCGGTGCTCCTCCGCGAGCCCGGCCGCGCGCTGCTTCACGTCCTCGGTCAGCAGCAGCTCGCGGCACGGCGGCGCGACGAACTCCTGGACCTCCTCGGGCAGCGACCGCTGGTCCTGCACGGAGAACGGCCGGATCTCGCTGACCTCGTCGCCCCAGAACTCGACGCGGTACGGGTGCTCGGCCGTGGGCGGGAAGATGTCGAGGATGCCGCCGCGGGTCGCGTACTCGCCGCGCTTCTCGACCATGTCGACGCGGCTGTACGCGTTCTCCGCCAGGCGCGTGACCAGTTCGACGAAGTCCTGCTCCTCGCCGACCACGAGGTGCACGGGCTTGAGGTCGCCCAGGCCCGGCGCCATCGGCTGGATGAGGCTGCGGACGGTCGTGACCAGCACCTTGATCGGGTTGCCCTCGGGGTGCCTGAGCCGTCGCAGCACCTGCAGGCGGGCGCCGACCGTGTCCGCACGCGGTGACAGGCGCTCGTGCGGCAGCGTCTCCCAGCTGGGGAAGAACGCGACCTTGTCGGCGCCGATCAGGTCGCGCAGGACGTTCGTGAGCTCCTCGGCCTCCCTGCCCGTGGCGGTGACGGCCAGGACGGGCCTGACCGTCGACAGCGCGGCGGTCACGAGCGGGCGGGCGGCCAGCGGACCGTCCAGCTCCAGCTCGGGGACACCGGCGGAGTCGATCAACGTGCGGAGGGCTTTGTCGGGCAGGACACCATCGAGCAGGCCGAGCAGCGGCATGTGAGAAACCCCGGTCGAGTGCGGAGCGGCGAACGGGTCGCGGACGCCGGACAGACCCCTGCCTGGGACGAGGGGTCTCACCACTCACCTTAGCTCGTTCCGCGACCCCTCATCGGGTGGTTCAGTGCCGCGGCAGCCGACCTTCGCCGCGTCTTCGACGCTCAGCGGGCCACCTCGCGGCACCGGCCCCGCGCCCCGGTACTACCAGTACAGGGACGCGGGGCCGGCACCCCGATGCGGCCGTCTGAACGCCGAACACGGGGCAAAGGCCGGCTGCCGCGGCACTGGCGCGGCTCAGGCGGGCTCCCACGCGATGAGCCGTTCGAACACGCGCCGGTCGCCACTGGTCTTCATCTCGCTCAGCTCGTAGCGGCCGTACATGAAGAGGACCAGGTCACTGGCGGTGGCGGTGCAGTCGGCGGTCGGCGCGACCTGGGGCACGACGTGCGCGCCGCTCTCGTCGAACCTCATCCACCAGCTCCGGCCTTCCGCCGCGTGGTAGGCCATGGTCGCGGGCTCGTGCGGCCAGGGGGACGTCGTCGTGACGCAGGTCCGCAGGAACTCGTCGACGCCGTCGAGCGCGATCTCCTCCGGCAGCGGTTGCTCGGCGCCGATGGTGATCTGGGCGTCGTAGGTGTGGACCGCGAGCTGCTGGAGCTGGTGGCGTGCGACGGCGCCGGCGGTGTGCGGCGAGCCGGTCCACCAGGCCCAGCACCCCTGGTCGGGGCCCGCTGCTTCGAGGGCTTGCAGGAGTTCGGTGGTCGCGTCCTCAAGCCAGGCCAGCAGTTCGTCGCGCTGTTCGGGCATCGGAACGTTCCTGCCGGCGGCCCTCGCGGTCGCGGGGCCCGCGGCGACGGTGGCCGCCCAGACGCGGCGGCCGTCGCCGATGTGCTGAGCGAGGTCGGCGAGCGTCCACTCGGGGCAGGTCGGGACCTTCACGTCGAGGCTCGGGGCTGCGGCGATGGCGGCCCGGAACGCGGCAGAGCGTTCGTCGATCAGGCGGAGCAGGTCGGAAAACCCCAGGGTGTTCTGCACCGGGGGTGTCTAACATCCCGTCGCTGTGGAGCAAAGGGAAATACGGGCTGACCACGACGATCAGTCCATCGTGGTCTACCAGGCCTATTCACCGGCGATCGCCGATCCGGCCGTGGCTGCGCAACGGTTCGTGCCGCCGTTCAAGATGGACCGGATGACGTGGATCAAGCCGTCGTTCCTCTGGATGATGTACCGCTGCGGGTACGCGCTCAAGGAGGGTCAGGAACGCGTGCTGGCCGTGCGCATCACCCGTGCGGGCTTCGACTGGGCGGTCTCCAACGCGGTCGAGAGCAACGTCAGCGGCAAGCCGTCCGTGCGCGTGCAGTGGGACCCGGAACGCGGCCTGAACCACGAGGCGTTGCCGCACAGGTCCATCCAGATCGGCCTGACCCGCGAAGCCGTGGAGAAGTACGTGCACGAGTGGACGATCGGCATCACGGACGTGACCGCGCTGGCCCGCCAGGTGCACGAGAAGGTGCGTGAGCGTGATCTGGACGGAGCGCGCGCGTTGCTGCCCGTGGAGCGGCCTTACGGAACCACCACGGCACAAAACGCATAGTTGGGACATGCGCGCACTCGTTGCTGCAGGGTTGGTGCTGGTCGTCGCGGCCTGCTCGTCGCCGGAACCGGGCGGCAACGCGCCGTCGAAGGCTCCCGCGCCGACGGGGCTGAAGGTCGAGGAGGTCGCGGGCGGTCTCCAGCACGCGTGGGACATCGGGTTCCTGCCCGACGGAGCCATGCTCGTCACCGAACGCCCCGGCACGATGAAGATCGTCAGGAACGGCCAGGTCACGCCCCTCGACATCAACCTGGACGACGTGCAGGCGCGCGGCGAGGGCGGCCTGATGGGCCTCGTGATCCACCCGGACGGGCAGCGCTTCACCGTTTGCTACAACACGAGCAACGACGTGCGGCTGGTGACGTTCCGCCTCGACGGCACGAAGGCCACGAAGGTGAAGGACCTGCTCACCGGCATGCCGTCGAACTCCAGCGGCCGCCACTCCGGGTGCCGGCCGACGCTGGCGCCGGACGGCACGATGTTCGTCGCGACCGGCGACATCGCGCAGGCCCGCAACCCGCAGGACCGCACCAGCCTCGGCGGCAAGGTGCTGCGGATCGACGCCGAGACCGGCGAGGGCGCGAAGGACAACCCGTTCGCGAGCTCCGGCAACGCCAACGAGCGCCGCGTCTACAGCTACGGCCACCGCAACGTGCAGGGCGTGGTGTTCCGGCCGGACAGCGACCAGATCTTCTCCAGCGAGCACGGCCCGTCCGTCGACGACGAGGTCAACCTCGTGAAGAAGGGCGCCAACTACGGCTGGGACCCGTCGCAGGGCGGCACGCAGAGCAGGTACGACGAGAGCGTGCCCATGACCGACCTGGAGCGGTTCCCGGACGCGGTGCCGGCGGTGTGGTCTTCAGGCTCGCCGACCGAGGCGATCTGCCAGGCGGCGTTCTGGAACGGCAAGCTCGCGATCACCGCGTTGAAGGGCACGAAGCTGCTGCTGTTCACGCTCGACGCGGACGGCAAGGTGCAGAACGTCAGCATCCCGGACGAGCTGAACGACAAGTACGGACGACTCCGCGCCGCGCGCACCGGGCCGGACGGGTCGCTCTACATCACGTCGTCGAACGGCAGCGACGACAAGCTGCTCAGGCTGAGCGGGAACGCGTGATCCCGTCCGGGCCGTCCGACCCCTCGACGGACAGCCCGGACGTCAAGCCGTTCCACCCGGAGTCATCGCTCCAGCGTGCACGCGCCGTTTCACCGTCCGCCACGACTTCAGCCTTGTGCACTAACAAAGGGCTCTTCATACGTGCAGATGCACCAAGAGCTCAGGACCGGCTGCGCAGCTTCGGCTTGTGCTCCAGCGCCGACAGCCCGTTCCACGCCAGGTTCACGAGGTGGGCGGCGACCTCGTCCTTCTTCGGCTTGCGCGCCTCCAGCCACCACTGACCGGTCAGCGCGACCATCCCGACCAGCGCCTGCGCGTACAGCGCGGCGAGCTTGCGGTCGTAGCCCTGCTTCGCGAAGTGCAGCGCGAGGATGTGCTCGACCTGCGACGCGATGTCGTTGAGCAGCGAGGAGAACGTGCCGGAGGACGAGGCGACGGGCGAGTCGCGCACCAGGATGCGGAACCCGTCCGTCGAGCCCTCGATGTAGTCGAGCAACGCGCAGGCGGCCCGTTCGAGCAGCTCACGCGGGTGGTCGCCGCCGTCCAGCGCGTCGACGATCTGGTCCATCAGGCGCTGCATCTCGCGGTCGACCACGACGGCGTAGACGCCTTCCTTGCCGCCGAAGTGCTCGTAGACGACGGGCTTCGACACGCTGGCGCGAGCGGCGATCTCCTCGACCGAGGTCGCGTCGAAGCCCTTCTCGGCGAACAGGGCGCGGGAGACGTCCAGGAGCTGTTCCCGCCGCTCCTTGCCCGTCATCCTGACCCTGGCCACCGAGTCAGCCTACAAAGGTCACTTCTTCGCGGTGATCCTGGCCAGCCGCTGTTCACTCGGCCAGCGGACGTTCGTCGCCCAGCCGAGCTTCTCGCACACCCAGATCAGCCGTGCCGAGATGTCGAGCTGGCCGCGCTTCACGCCGTGGCGCGCGGAGGTCGGGTCGGCGTGGTGCAGGTTGTGCCACGACTCGCCGAAGCTCAGGATCGCGAGCGCCCAGACGTTGGCGGAGCGGTCGCGGGCGGCGAACGGGCGGTCGCCGACCATGTGGCAGATCGAGTTCACCGACCACGTGAGGTGGTGCAGGAACGCGACGCGGACCAGGCCGGCCCAGAAGAACGCGGTCAGGCCACCCCACACGGACCACGTGACCAGGCCGCCGAGGACGCCGGGCGCGGCCAGCGAGATCGTCGTCCACAGCACGAAGTGCTTGTCCACCCACACGATGTCCTTGTCCGCCAGCAGGTCGGGCGCGAACCGCTTGTGGTTGGTCTTGTCGCGGTCGAACAGCCAGCCCATGTGCGCGTGCCAGAAGCCCTTGGCCAGCGCCACGGGACCGCTGCCGAACAGCCACGGCGAGTGCGGGTCGCCCTCGCGGTCGGAGAACGCGTGGTGGCGGCGGTGGTCGGCGACCCAGTCGATCACGGGTCCCTGCAACGCCATCGAGCCCGCGATCGCCAGCGCGATCTTCAACGGGCGCTTGGCCTTGAACGAGCCGTGCGTGAAGTGGCGGTGGTAGCCGATCGTCACGCCGAGGCCGGACAGGTAGTAGAAGGCGACGAAGAGGGCCACGTCCACCCAGCCGAGGCCCCAGCCCCAGGCGAAGGGCACGGCGGCCAGCAGGGCTATCAGGGGAACGATGACGAACACGTACACGCCGAGCTGTTCGGCGTGGTTGCGTCGTCCGTCGAACAGCGGTTTGGGGCCCTTGTCGGTGGACTGGTCCATCGTCGTGGTCATGCGCGAACCTCTGGTGGGGTGAGGGGTCAGCGAACCTACGGAACCGTAACTTACGGAAGCGTAGGTTAGGTTCGCCTGGCCGCGCCATACCCCACCTGGAAACTCGTGGGCGGATTTCCGGGTCACCGCGCTGTGTCGGCTGGAATCGAGACCTCGACCGGGCATCATCGACGAATGGCCAGACGCAAGATCATCCGGATCACCGCGACCTCGTTGCTCGTCCTGCTCGTGCTGGTCACAGCGGCCCTGGGCGGTGTCGGCTGGTACTACAGCAACGAGCTGCTCAAGCCCGCGGAGGCGTTGCCGCAGCGCTACCCGGAGACCGCGCTCGGCCTGGCGGGCAAGAACCTCGTCCTCGCCGAGTCGAAGCTGACGACGCTGCGCGGCACGTTCGGCGTCGTCTGGCCCGGTGGCGCCGCGAAGGTCGGTGACGTCTCCTCGAACGAGGCCGGCCGCGTGGAACGTCCTCTGCTCGATGGCACCGCACCGCCCGAGGGCACGAAGGTGCGCATCGAGACCGACCTCTACGACGGCAACCCGAAGACGACGCTCGGCCTCGTCTACAGCGACGTCGCGATCCCCGGCGAACTCGGTGACATGCCCGCGTGGCTCGTCCCGGCGTCGAACCAGGACACGTGGGTCATCACCGTGCACGGCCGTGGCGCGTCCCGCGAAGAGGCGCTGCGCGTGGTTCCGCAGTTGCACGGCGCCGGGCTGCCCGTCCTGCTGATCACCTACCGCAACGACCCCGGCGTGCCGAAGTCGCCCGACGGCCTCTACCACCTCGGCGACACCGAGTGGCACGACGTCGAGGCCGCCATCCACTACGCGCAGGGCCAGGGCGCGAAGAAGGTCGTGCTCTACGGCTGGTCGATGGGCGGCGCGATCATCGGCCAGACGCTGGCCCGGTCCAGCTCCGCGTCCGCCGTGAGCGCCGTGGTGCTCGACTCCCCCGTCACGAACTGGACGCAGACGCTGAACCTCCAGGCGCAGAACCGGGGCGTGCCGACGTGGCTCACACCGGTCGCCGAGGTCGTGTCCGGCTGGCGCGCGGACATCGACTTCGACCGGTTCGACCTGGTGGCCAACCCGCCCGCGCTCAAGCCGCCGACGCTGGTCGTCCACGGCTCGGCGGACGGCACGGTGCCGGCCCAGTCGTCCCGCGATCTCGCGGCCGCGGCTAACGGCCTGGGGTGGCCGTTGCAGTACGTCGAGATCCCGGGCGCCGACCACACCTCGGGGTGGAATGTGGCGACCGACACGTATCGTGGCGCGCTCGGCGACTTCCTGACCAGGTCAATCGGTGCCAAGCCGTGATCTTGAACTGAGCCGAGCGAGTGGTGGTTGGACAAGAAGAGGACCACTCGTGACACCATGTGCGCTGAGGCGGGCGCGAGTCCGCCCGTTCCGCCATGGTGTAAAGGCAGCACCTCTGATTTTGGTTCAGATGGTCCAGGTTCGAATCCTGGTGGCGGAGCAGGGGCCTTGAGGGCACAGGGTCGCGGTCCTGGGAGGTGGAAGCTGCCCGAGGAAACGGTCGACGAGCACGGGAACGTGGGCCACCGCCACCACGAGATGTCCGATGCGTGGCTGGTGGGTCGCGCGAGCGAACTTGTCGCCGTGGCCCAGAGCAGCCACCTCGCCGCGCAGTTGGACGCGGCCTCCGAGATCGACCACATCCTCGCCGAGGCGCAGGGTCGTGGAGAGCCCCGCATCGTCGCGCAGCTGCTCAGAGCCGCGGCCGTGGTCCGCCTGGTCACGCCGGGGCTCGTCGACATGTCCGACCCGCAGCTCGACGAGATGCTCGCCCACTGCCGCCGCCACGGCCTGATCGTGCTGGAGGCGGACGCGCGGGCGTTGCGCGGACGCCGGTTCCTGCTGGGCAACGCCGAGGACAAGGCGCTGACGGAGATCGCGTCGGCGCTCGCGATGATGCTCGACGAGGAACCCGACGTCGACCCGGTCTTCGACAAGCGGACCTGGGACCAGCTGCTCGCCACGACGTTGCAGGACATCGCGCTGGTCCTCACCCAGCTCGGCGTCTACGAGATGGCGGACGACGTGCTGGCGGGCGCGAACAACGCGTTGCGCGAGAGCGGCCAGCCCCACCAGATCTACGTGCACCTGGTCAACCGCGCCCGGCTGCGGATCGGCTGGGGCCTGCGGCTCGAACGGGTGAACCTGGACGACGAGGCGAGCGAGCAGTTCCGGATGGCGTCCGGCCTCGCCGAGGCCGCCGAGGTGCCGTTCCGGCAGTCGCTGCACCCCGGCAGGCGCGACAGGGACGCCGCCGAGCAGGTGCCGATCCTCGGCGCCGCGCACGCGTTGACGAGCCCGAACGAGAGCCACCTCGACCGGCTGTGGTCGTTGCGCGGCCTGTCGATGTACGCGCGGGAGCTGATCATCGTCGCGATCGCGCTGGCCCGGTGCCTGGTCGAGGCGAACAGGCTGGACGACGCGCTGAAGGTCCTCGACGACACGCGCACGCAGATGGAGCACGACACGTCGGAACCGTCGCTGGTGCTGTCCCTGGAGCGCGAGTACGCGCACCTCTGCGGACCCCACACGACGTCGGCGCTGCAGGCCTACAACGCGAGGCTGGAGCAGGAGCTCTGGCAGATGCGGGAGGGTCGCAAGAACACGTTGCAGACCCGCCGCGAGCACGAACGGCTGACGCGCGCCCACGGCGCCATCGCGCAGCAGGCGTTGCAGGACCCGTTGACCGGGCTGCCGAACCGCCGCGCGCTCGACGACAAGATGGCCGAGCTCATCGCGGGACAGGTCGACCCGTTCTCGATCGCGCTCGTCGACCTCGACGGCTTCAAGGGCGTGAACGACCGGCATTCACATGCCGAGGGTGATGATGTTCTTCGGGTGATTGCCAGCACACTCCGGCAGGCCCTGCGGGGTGACGACATGGTGGCCCGCTACGGCGGCGACGAGTTCGTCGTGCTGCTGCCGGGAGCCCCTCTGCACGCCGCGGAAGCGGCACTGGGCCGGGCCGTGGATGCCGTGGCGGGCTTGCCAATCGACCTCTCCAGAGGGGTCACGCTGTCGGTCGGCGTCATCTCCCTGCGCCCCCGCGAATCCGCCAACCAGGCCCTGTCAAGGGCGGACTCGGCGATGTACGTGGCGAAGCGTCAAGGTGGCTGCCAGGTTGCGGCCGTGGCCGGGGAGCCGTCCGCGGAGGCTTAGGCTGGTCCGCGGACTTCGAACCACCCAGCCTGTTAGGGAGAGCATTGATGCTCGAGGGCCCTGTCAGCACGGTCGTGCTCGCCGCCGGGGAAGGCACCCGCATGCGGTCGTCCACGCCCAAGGTGCTGCATCGGATCGCCGGACGCTCACTCGTCGAACACGCGGTGCGCGCGGCGGCCGGCACAGACCCCGACCACCTGGCCGTCGTCGTCGGACACGGCCGTGAAGCAGTCACTGAGCATCTGGACACTCTCGCCGGGGCGCTGGGCCGCAAGGTCACCGTCGCGGTGCAGGCCGAGCAGAAGGGCACCGGGCACGCGGTCGGCTGCGGCCTGGCCGAGCTGCCGGGCGACCTGGGCGGCACGGTCATCGTGAGCTACGGCGACGTGCCGCTGCTCGACACCCAGACGTTCACCGCGCTGCTCGCCGAGCACCGCTCCGCCGGCAACGCGGTCACCGTCCTCACGGCCGTGGTGGACACCCCCACCGGGTACGGCCGGATCGTCCGCGACTCCGACGGCTCCGTGCTGCGGATCGTGGAGCAGAAGGACGCCTCCGCGACCGAACAGCTGATCACCGAGATCAACTCGGGCGTGTACGCGTTCGACGCGGCGGTGCTGCGCGACGGGCTCTCGCGGTTGTCCACCGACAACGCGCAGGGCGAGCTCTACCTGACCGACGTCCTGGGCATCGCCCGCGGCGACGGCCTGCGCGTCGGCGCCCTGATCGCGTCCGACCGCTGGCTGGTCGAGGGCATCAACGACCGCGTGCAGCTAGCGGCCGTCGGCGCCGAGATGAACCGCCGCATCGTCGAGGGCCTGATGCGCGGCGGCGTGACCGTCGTCGACCCGGCCTCGGTGTGGGTGGACGCGGACGTGCAGGTCGGCCAGGACGCCCTGATCGAACCGAACGTGCAGCTCCGCGCGGGCACCGTGATCGGCTCCGGCGCGGTCGTCGGCCCGGACACGACGCTCTCCGGCGTGACGGTCGGCTCCAAGGCCACCGTCGTGCGGACCCACGGCAGCGACTCGGTGATCGGCGACGGCGCGTCCGTCGGCCCGTTCGCCTACCTCCGCCCCGGCACGTCGCTCGGCGTGAAGGGCAAGATCGGCACGTTCGTCGAGACGAAGAACTCGACGATCGGCGAGGGCTCGAAGATCCCCCATCTGTCGTACATCGGCGACGCCACGATCGGCGATCACAGCAACATCGGTGCGGCATCCGTGACCGTCAACTACGACGGGGTGAACAAGCACCGCACGATCGTCGGATCCCACTGCCGCACCGGCTCGGACAACATGTTCGTAGCACCGGTGACCGTGGGCGACGGCGCGTACACCGGCGCGGGCACCGTCCTGCGCCGCAACGTCCCGCCGGGCGCGCTGGCCGTGTCCGGAGGCCCCCAGCGCAACCTCGAAGGCTGGGTCCTCAGCCGTCGTGAGGGCACGGCCGCCGCCCAGGCAGCGGCCGAGGCCCTGGCGAAGCAGAATGCCGACGAGAAGACAGAGGAGGGTCGCTGACCGTGAACCCGCAGATGCCCGGCACACCGAAGAAGAACCTGATGCTCTTCGGCGGGCGTGCCTACCCGGAACTGACGGAAGAGGTCTCGAAGCACCTCAACGTCACGGTGACCCCGCAGTCGGCCTACGACTTCGCGAACGGCGAGATCTTCGTCCGCTTCGAGGAGTCGGTCCGCGGCTGCGACGCCTTCGTCATCCAGTCGCACACCGCGCCCATCAACCAGTGGCTGATGGAACAGCTGATCATGGTCGACGCCCTGAAGCGCGCCAGCGCCAAGCGCATCACCGTGATCATGCCGTTCTACCCGTACAGCCGTCAGGACAAGAAGCACCGAGGCCGCGAACCGATCTCCGCCCGCCTCGTAGCGGACCTGTTCAAAACGGCAGGCGCCGACCGCCTGGTCTCCGTGGACCTGCACACCGCGCAGATCCAGGGCTTCTTCGACGGCCCGGTGGACCACCTGTGGGCCATGCCGCTCCTCGCGGACCACATCCGCGGCAAGTACGCGGGCCACGAGATCACCGTCGTCTCCCCAGACTCGGGCCGCACCAAGCTGGCCGAGAAGTGGGCGGACACCCTCGGCGGCGCCCCGATCGCGTTCATCCACAAGACCCGCGACCCGCTCCGCCCGAACGAGGTCGTCTCGAACAGGGTCGTCGGCAAGGTGGAGGGCCGCCTCTGCATCGTGATCGACGACATGGTCGACACCGGCGGCACCATCGCAGGCGCCGTGAAGCAGCTCCTGAACGAGGGCGCCTCCGACGTGGTGATCGCAGCCACGCACGGCATCCTCTCGGGCCCGGCAACCCAGCGCCTGCAGGACTCGGGCGCGCGCGAGGTCGTGTTCACCGACACGCTCCCGATCCCGGCCGAGAAGCGCTTCCCGAAGATGACCGTCCTCTCGATCGCACCGCTCCTGGCGCGCGTGATCCAGGAAGTGTTCGAGGACGGCTCCGTGACGAGCCTGTTCGACGGCAACGCCTGACCCAGCCACACACAGGGGCCTCCCGCAGTCCGGCAAGCCGGACACGGGAGGCCCTTGCGCTTCCGCGATGCCGCAGGCGAGCCGTGTGATCGGTGCGATGCCGCAGGCGAGCCGTCCGCTCTCCCGCGATGCCGCAGGCGAGCCGTCCTTGACAAGAGGAACCGGCGGTGGGGTCCCGTCACGAGTCGCGCCATAGCTCTTGCTGCACGTGAGCAGGGGTGTGGGACGGCCCCCCAGTTAGGAAGAAATTAAACCACAAGAGAAATAACACA
>NZ_JBHXLF010000011.1:57569-194625 GCF_042721515.1 Lentzea sp. NPDC058436 | reverse complement strand
CCACGTCCTCGTACTGGTTGTACGGGGGCGTGGGGGAGGTGCCGCGAGGCGTCCACCTGGGCCGTGCACAACCCGGCGAGGATTGTGGTCACCGCACTAGGAACCGACGCCTGGCCGCACGGACCAGCGGCCCTACCGGGGCTCCCGGCGGCCAGGCGAGCATCGTCGTGACGTCCGGCGCGTCCGTGACGGGCACCGCGACGTGCTCCGGCCACTGCCAGGCGCGGCTGGACACCGGGATCACGAGCAGGGTGAGGCCGAGCGCCACCAGCTGGGCCAGCTGCGACTGCGTGCGCACCTCGGGTCCCGGTCCGTCCGGGTAGGTGCCGTCGAGGCGGGGCCAGCGGGCGATCGGCAGGCCCGGCACGTCGCTCACCTCCGCCAGCGTGACGCTCTCGCGCGCCGCGAGCGGGTGCGTCGCGGGGACGATCGCCACCTGGCCCTCGACGTGGAGGTCGTGCGTCTCGAACCCGGCGAGGTCGTCGTACGGGCGGTGCATGATCGCCACGTCGGCCTGCCCGTCGCGCAGCCGGTGGGCCTGCTCCCCCACCTCGCACAGCAGGACCTCGACCGGCTCGTCGACCGCGTCGAGCAGGTCGCGCAGCAGCTCGTGCGACGCACCGGCCTTCGTCACGAGCACCAGCGGCCGCGACGGGTCCGCGGCACGGCGCGTCCGGCGAACGGCGGCCGCCACGGCGTCGAGGGCCGTCCTGGCCTCCCGCAGCAGCACCGCGCCCGCGTCGGTGAGCGCCGCACCCCGGCGGTCCCGGTCGAGGAGCTTCACGCCGAGCCGTCGTTCCAGCTGCAGGATCGCCCGCGAGAGAGGCGGTTGCGCGATGCCGAGGCGTTCGGCGGCGCGTCCGAAGTGGAGCTCCTCCGCGACCGCGACGAAGTAGCGGAGCTCGCGGGTTTCGAGGTCGTCCACGCCTCCGAGCCTAATACCCGGCGGGTATCAGGGCTGACTGGATCGATCTTGGACAGCGACCGCGCGGCGCCAGAGCATGGATCGTGTGAACGACACGAAGACCGCGCTGGTCACCGGCGCGAACAAGGGAATCGGTCTGGCCATCGCCGAGGGGCTCGGAGCACTCGGTTTCAGGGTCGCGGTGGGCGCGCGGGACGACGTCCGGCGCAAGGAGGCCGTCGAACGCCTGCGCGCCAAGGGCATCGACGCGTTCGGGATGGCACTGGACGTCACCTCCGACGACAGCGTCGCCGAGGCGGCGGCCGCACTCGACCGGCTCGACGTGCTGGTCAACAACGCCGGCATCAGCGGTCCGCAACCGCAGGACCCGACGACGCTCGACCTCGACGTCGTCCGCACCGTCCTCGACACCAACGTGTTCGGCGTCGTGCGGGTGACCAACGCGGTGCTGCCCCTGCTGCGCCGCTCGGCGTCGCCCCGCATCGTGAACGTGTCGAGCAACATGGGCTCGCTGACGTTGCAGACCGGTCCGGTGATGGCCGCGTACGCGCCGTCGAAGTCGATGCTCAACAGTCTCACCGCCCAGTACGCGCGGGCGTTCGCGGACACGAACGTCATCGTCAACGCCTGCTGCCCCGGCTACGTCGCGACCGACTTCACCGGCCACCTCCCGGACCGGACCCCCGAGCAGGGCGCCGCGATCGCCGTCAGGCTCGCCACCCTCCCGGACGACGGCCCGCGCGGCGGCTTCTTCGACGACGACGGCGTCGTCCCCTGGTGAATCCGTCCCCCACTCGGCTGAACTGCCAGGCGGCCACGGTCACCCGGTCGGTGGGGCCCCGAGATTGAACCTCCGGCGGCGGGTACTTCGCGTCTGCAAGCGACAGCCAACGCGGAGGGACGACGACCATGATCGATCAGACGCACGTTGAGGCTCTGTACGACTGCGACGTGATCGACAACAAGGGCGAGAAGATCGGTTCGGTCAAGCGGGTCTGGCTCGAGGACGGCACCGGCAAACCGATGTGGGCGGAGGTCCACACCGGACTGTTCGGGATGAAGGAGCACTTCGTCCCGATCCAGCAGGGTCAGGTGGCGGGCGGCGCCATCACCGTTCCGGTCAGCAAGGAACAGGTGAAGGACTCGCCGAGCATGAACACCTCCGACGACCACATGTCGGACACGGAGCAGGAGGCCCTCTACCGGCACTACGGGATGATCCCGCAGGCGAAGACCGGCGACCACGACCGGCTCGACGGCAAGCAGGCCGCCGGACAGCGCGGCCGCCAGGCGACGGGTCAGCAGGCGACGGGTCAGCGGGCCACCGGCCAGCACGCTCAGCGCGAGGCGGGCGACGCGGCCGAGGTCACGCTGTCGGAGGAGAAGCTCGACGTCGGCACCCGCCAGGTCGAGTCCGGTCGCGTGCGGCTGGTCAAGCACACGGTCACCGAGCAGCGCAACATCACGGTGCCGGTGACGCACGAGGAGGTCCGGGTCGTCCGCGAGCCCGTGCAGGGTGATGCGGCGCGCACGGGCAAGGCGTTCGCCGACGAGCAGGCGGAGATGACGCTGCACCGCGAGGAACCGGTCGTGCAGAAGCGCACCGAGGCCACGGAACGGGTCCGGCTGGAGAAGGACGCCGTCACCGAGCAGAAGGACATCAAGGGCGAGGTCCGCAAGGAGCGCGTCGAGGTCGAGCGCGACGACGAACCGCGCAGCCGCCGCTAGACGAACCACCAGCGAGCCGCCCACCACTTCCGCCGGTGGGCGGCTCGCTAGTACGCCCGGCTAGTACAAGCCGTCCAACACGTCCTTGTAGCGCTTCTCGATCTCCCGGCGGCGCGGCTTCAGCGACGCGGTCAGCAACCCGTCCTCCACGCTGAAGTCGTTGTCCAGCACCGCGAACCGCTTGATCGTCTCGTGCCGTGCCAGCTGCGCGTTGACGGACTTGATCGCGCCGTCCACTTCGGACTCCGCATCGGCTAGGCCCGACGCCGTGTCCGGGTCGAGCGTCACCAGCGCCACGCAGTACTTGCGCCGGTCGCCGTGCACGATCACGTTGCTGATGTACGGCGAGGCCGCGTTGATCATGCTCTCGATCCGGGTCGGCGCCACGTACTTGCCACCGGAGGTCTTGATGAGCTCCTTCTTGCGGTCAGTGATCTTCAACCGGCCCGCGTCGTCGACCTCGCCGATGTCACCGGTGTGCAGCCAGCCGTCGACCAGCGACTCGGCGGTCGCGTCCGGCCGGTTGTGGTAGCCGCGCATGACGCCGGGGCCGCGCAGCAACACCTCGCCGTCGTCGGCGATCCTGACCTCCATGCCGGGGATCGGCGGGCCGACGGTGCCGATCCGGATCATGCCCGGCCGGTTGAAGAACGTCGCCGCGGACGACTCGGTGAGCCCGTAGCCCTCCAGGATCGTGATGCCGGCGCGTTCGAAGAACTCGGCGATCTCCGGCGCGAGCGGCGCCGAGCCCGACACGAAATAGCGGATCCGGCCGCCCACCCGGTCGCGCAACTTGCTGTACACCAGGCGATCCGCGAGCCAGCGCGTCGCGGGACCGTGCTCGCGGTCGGCCCACCGGAAGATCTTCTCGGTGATCCCGCCCTTCTCCCGCGCCCCCGCGACGATCCGGCCGTGGATCTTCTCGAAGATGCGCGGCGCGGCGGCCACGATCGACGGCCGCAGCTCACCGAGGTTGTCGACGATCCGCTCGACGCTGCCGTCGACGGCGGTCGGCACGCCCGCGGCGATCATCGCCATCGTCAGCACCTTGCCGAACGCGTGCGACAGCGGCAGCCACAGGAAGTGCAGGTCCGTCGACTGCAGGATCCCCAGGGACGCAATGGCCTCCGACGTCGTCAGCCAGTTCTCGTGCGTGAGCTCGACGCCCTTGGGCGTGCCGGTCGTGCCCGAGGTGTAGATCAACGTGGCCAGGTCGTCCGGCGCGAGCCCCTCGATCAACGCGTCGTAGTCGCCCTCGCCCAGCGGGATCGCGCCGAACCGCAGCACCTCGACGCCGTCCGGCATCATCCCGGCGTGCTCGTCGGTCTCCACGACCACGACGGCGCTGCCGGAGTCGCCGATGATGTGCGCGACCTCGGCGGCCGTGCTGTTCGGGTAGATCGTGGTGGTGGCGCCCCCGGCGGCGAGCACGGCGAGGTCGGTGACGATCCACTCGATGCTCGTGCGGCCCATCAACGCCACGCGGTCGCCCTTGCGCAGCCCCTTCTCCACGAGCCCGAACGCCTCCGCGGCGACCCGCTGCTCCAGTTCGGCCCAGGTCAGGGAGACCCAGCCGTCGTCACCGCGGTACCGCATCGCCTCGGCGTCGGGCGTGCGGGCGACCCGGTCGTGCAGCAGGCCGGGAATCGACAGCGCCATTGCTCGTCCTCCTCTAGAGCGTCGCTCCAGAGCGGTACTCTAACCCTCGTGGCCGACCGACGACAGTCTCTCCTCGACGCGGCGCTCAGGCTCGTCGAAGAAGGCGGCCTCGACGCCGTCACGATCGCGGCGCTGACCGACAGGTCAGGCATGTCGAACGGCAGCATCTACCACCACTTCGGCAGCCGCGCGGGCGTCTTCGCACAGCTCTACGCCGACAGCTACGCCCGGTGCGTCGGCGCGATGCTGCCCGCCCTCGACGCCCCCACGGCCGAGGCGGGCGTGCGCACGCTGACGTTGAGCTACCTCGACTGGGTCATCGCGAACCCGAGCCGCGCCCGCTTCCTCTACGCCGCGCCGGACCACGCCGACCCCGAGGCGAAGATGGTGGAGTTCGCCCCGGTCCTGGCGTGGTTCCTCGACCGCATGGCGTCCGGTGAACTGCGCGCGGTGCCGGCGTGGACGCTGGAGCCGGTGGCGATGGGCCCGGCACACGAGTCGGTGCGGCGGTTCCTGCTCGGCGTGTTCGACCTGGCAGGGGCGCGGGAGATCATCGCGGACGCCGTGTGGGCCGTGCTGTCGCCCTAGAACTCAATACCGCAGGACTCGATCAGAGCCATCTGACGCCACTAGGCAGGTTCTCCGCCCTCACCAACCCGTTCACGCCTGAGGCCCGTAAGTCGAACCACGGCAAACCTCATACCCGGTCCGACCCATGGTTGGTACGACGCGATGTAGACGTCATCGTTGTGACCGAGTGCGAGTTCGTTGACGCTGGGATTCAGCGTCAGATCAACGAGTTGATCAGAGACCCACGTGTTGGTATCCGTGCGTTGCACAGAGGTGCCATCACCAGCGGTCAGGACTTCTCCGCAACCGAGGTGAACGATCCCCATCGGGTTGCTCTGCGTTGGTGCGTGACTCGAGGTTCCTCCGTCTGGGAACGAGGTCACCGCGAAACTCGAATTACCGATGGTCAGCAGCGAATCACGAGACATCCACACAGAGCTGAACGCGGACGCCGGCTGGTAGTCGATGTTCTGACGGGACTCGTCGCCGACTCGGCCACCGAGCCTCGTGATCGAAGGGCTGATGCCACCCATGTAGCCGTTGTCGAACAACCAAATGCTGCCGTCCGGATTGAGCAGAACGCTCGAGTTTCCGACCGACCCACCACCAACGGTCGACACCTCTCCGTCCTTGAAGCGCCCCACTCCGTGGCGACGCGCGAACAGCACCGAGCCGTCATCCAGAGGCAGCGGATTGCGGTGGCAGTCCCGTACTGGCACCGCGACGGCGACGGACTGCCTCTTGAGATCAACACGGAGGATCGCCTGCGCGGTCGTGACGAGGAGGCGGCCGTCTCGTTGACAGGCGATGCCAAGCTGATCGGAGTCGATCCCGGACAGCACCACCTCAGCTACCACTCCATCGACACTGGACCGCACCACATCGTCCTGAACACCGTCAGGCAAGCCGAAGTCCACGGTAGGCGGACCGGCTGCGGGAGTCAGCAAGTCGACAAGCGGGGTATGGGGCTGACCGAAGAAAGCCGCCCGGTCGTGCACAAGACGCAGCAACTCGTCCGGCGGCACCAACCCGGCGAGCATCGCTTCCCAATGCGAGACGTCGAGCAAGAGCACTTCCAGACGCTCACCGTCGGCCACATCGGCTAGCGCTTCCGCGCTGTACCCCGACATCGACAGGAAGATCCCGCAGGTTCCAGCAATGCGCTGACGCACCCGCTTCTGCAGCTTCGCGATGTTCCCCGTGTCAGCTTTGGTCTGCTGCCACTTCGCCTCCAGGATGAACCGCACCCCGGAGTGCGCGAACACGACGTCGACCTCTCCGGTTGTGCGCACGCTCGCGGCCGCCTCGATCCCCCAGCAGTGAAGGAACTCGACGATCAACTCGTTGAGCCGTTGACCTCGCGACTGCGGAGTGTGCCCCGTCAGAGACCGCAGCCTCCCGTACTCGCGGATCAACTCACGCCACTTGGACACATCGCGAACCATCCACCCAGTTTCCTCCAAGCAGTCCGCTTTGACCGGTAGGCGGAGCGTCACCCACACGCGCCGATCGCGATTCGGCTCCTCCCGACTCCATCACCGCAGTTAGCTCTAGAACATCTGTTCGATTATGCTGCCTCCATGCGCCAGGGATCCCTCTTCGACCTGGAAGCGGAGCCCGAGCTGGCCCCGCTCGCCCCGCGCCGCACCGAACTCGCCCACGGCGCCTGGATCGACGTCCAGCCCGGCTGGCTCACCGGCGCCGACGCCGTGTTCGACCAGCTCGTCGGCGAGGTGCCGTGGCGTGCCGAACGACGGCAGATGTACGACACCGTGGTCGACGTGCCGCGCCTGCTGTGCTTCTACGACGGCGGACTGCCGTTCGACGTCCTCACCACCGCCCGCGAGAACCTCAGCAGGCACTACCTCGCCGAGCTGAACGAGCCGTTCACGACCGCCGGCCTCTGCTACTACCGCGACGGCAGGGACAGCGTGGCCTGGCACGGCGACACGATCGGCCGCGGCCAGACCGAGGACACGATGGTCGCGATCCTGTCCGTCGGCACGCCGCGCGCCCTGCTGCTGCGGCCGCGCGGGGGCGGTGAGACGCACAAGTACGCGTTGGGGCACGGCGACCTGCTCGTCATGGGCGGTTCCTGCCAGCGCACGTGGGAGCACGCCATCCCGAAGACGTCGAAGGTGGTCGGGCCGCGGATCAGCGTCCAGTTCCGCCCGCACGGAGTCCGCTAGTGACCATTTCCTCGGACACCTCCCACACCCGTCGCGCCTCGTCCTCGTCGCGCAGGCGGCTGTAGAGCGCCTGCTCGGCCGGCGGGCCGCTGAGGTGGCCGACGCGGCTCGGGCCGTAGAAGACGGCCGGCCGTGGCGTCGTGGCGGCGAGCAGGGCCGGGAGCTGCGCGGACTCGACCGTGCCGAGGACGCCGATCGAGGACGCGACCCGGATCAGGCGCACGCCGAGGGTGTCGCCGGAGCGGCCGATCTCGGGCCGGGCGGCGAGCAGGTTCGTCGGTGCGACGCCGGGGTGCGACAGGTTGCTCGTGATGCCCCAGCCGCCCGCCTCGCTGCGCCGCGCGAGCTCCAGGCCGAAGAGGCCGAAGGCGATCTTCGACTGGCTGTAGGCCTTGCCTCCGCTGTACGAGCGCTCCCAGTTGAGGTCGTCCCAGTTGATCGCGTTCTGGTTGGCGGCGATGCTGATCTGCGACGTCACGCGGGCGCGGCCGGCCTTCAGCAACGGCAGCAGGTGCCGCACGAGGGCGAAGTGGCCGAGGTGGTTCGTGCCCCACTGCAGTTCGAACCCGTCGGCGGTCGTCTGGCGCTCGGGCGGGGTCATCACGCCGGCGTTGTTGATCAGAATGTGGATCGGCTCGTCCTCGGCCATCAGCGTCTCGCCCAGCGCGGCGACGGACCCCAGTGACGAGAGGTCGAGCGAGCGCAACGACACCTGGGCGCTTGGGGTCCGGCGACGGATCTCGGCGATCGCGGCCTCTCCCTTGCGCTGGTTGCGGACGGGCATGATGACCTCGGCGCCCGCCGCCGCGAGCCGTCCCGCGATGCCGAGCCCGACCCCGTCGCTGGCGCCGGTGACCACGGCACGCTTCCCGGTCAGGTCCGGAACCTCGACGTCGAACTTCTTCCCGCTCATCGCGCACTCCCCTGCTCGTGGTCGTCTCATTCCACCTTGGACAGACGCCCGGCGCAGATCCAGGACCTGAGAGTCCGTGGCTACGGCACGGCGAACACGTTAGAAACGACGAAGGCGAGAGGAGTCACGATGATCGACCGAGCAGGACTGGCCGCGTTCCTGCGCAGCCGCAGGGAGGCGCTGCAGCCGGAGGACATCGGACTCCCGCGCGGATCCCGGCGCCGGACCAGCGGGCTGCGCCGCGAGGAGGTCGCCGCGCGTTGCAACATGTCGGCGGACTACTACGCGCGGCTGGAGCAGGAGCGCGGCACGCACCCGTCCGAGCAGATGATCGCCGCGATCGCCCAGGGCCTGCACCTGTCGCTCGACGAACGCGACCACCTGTTCCGACTGGCAGGGCACACGCCACCGCAGCGCGGTTCGGTCAGCGAGCACGTCGGTCCCGGCCTCGCGCGGATCTTCGACCGGCTGCACGACACCGCGGCCGAGATCGTCACCGAACTGGGCGAGACCCTGCGCCAGACACCGCTCGGCATCGCCCTCACCGGGGACGCGTCCCGGTACAGCGGACCGGCCAGGAGCCTCGGCTTCCGCTGGTTCGCCGAACCGGAGTCCCGCTCGCTCTACGACCCCGCCGAACACGAGTTCCTCGGCCGGATGTTCGCCTCGGGCCTGCGCGAGGCGATCACCCGGCGCGGCCCCGGCTCCCGCGCGGCCCACTACGCCGACCTGCTGCTCGCCCGCAGCGAGGAGTTCCGGATCGTGTGGGCCGCCCAGGAGATCGGCCTGCGCCCGCGCGAGGTCAAGCGCTACGTGCACCCGAGCGTCGGCGCGCTGGAACTGCAGTGCCAGACGTTGCTCGACCCCGACCAGCACCACTTCCTGCTGGTCTACACCGCCACCCCCGGCACCGAGAGCTACGAGAAGCTGCAGCTGCTCTCGGTCATCGGATCCGCTGCCCCAACGGGCTGAGCAGCATCAGCAGCAGGCTGTAGTAGCCGATGAACGGCACCAGCACGAACGCCAGCAGCAGCAACGTCGACGGCACGGCCGCACGCAGCACCACGGCCTTGGTCAGCCCCTCGGACTCACGCCCCACCTCGGGGTTCGCGTGCACCAGCAACGTGATCGCGGTCAGGAACAGGCTGCTGACCAGGATCGTGCCGACGTAGAACAGCCGCACGAACGTGTCGCCGCTGTAGGTGCCGAGCAGCTCCGTCGGGAACGGCAGCACCACGATCGTCAGCAGCCACGCCATGTTCAGCACCATCAACGGCGTCGTGTACCGCTTCACGTTCTCGAACAGCCGGTGGTGGGTGAACCACAGGTGCGCGATCACGGCGAAGCTCAGCAGGAAGCTGAAGATCTGCGGCCAGTGGTGGGAGACCAGCTCGATCGGGGGCTCGTCGCCCGGTTCCGAGGTGATCTCCACCAGCGGCAGCACCAGCAGCGTGATCGCGATGGCGACCACGGCGTCGGTGAAGAGGACCAGGCGGTCGGGCTCACGGGTCACGGACACCCGGCCACCGTAGTCCTGAGAGGACTCAGATCACGTCCACGAACACCGGATTGGCGTAGAACCAGAGGTCGGTCCACGGGTCCGAGTTCGCGAGCTCGTCGACCACCGGGTCACCGGACGAGGTGAGCCGGTTGCCGTCGCTGCCCCGCAGCCGCAGGTAGAACGACCGCTCGACGTTCTTGAACGTGTGCGTGAACCGGATCTTGCCCGTGCGCGGCACCTCGAACGTCTTCGCGACGGTCGTCTCCGGCGCCACGAACACGTCCCGGTCGGCCGACGGCCCGGTCACCGGACCGGAGATCAGGTCGACCTTGGCCAGCACCGGCCTCGCGCCCGAGAAGTTCGGGCCACCGGCGCGGTCGACCTCGATCGTCACCTCGACGTCACCGCCGCGGCGCACGAACGTCCGCCCGCCGAGCGTCACGCCGCGCAGGTCGTCGCGTGACCGCACGCGCAGCTCCAGGCCGTCGATCAGGCGGCCGTGCACGGTCAGCACCTTGCCGGCCTGCAGGCCGCGCATGACGTCCACATAGGACTTCGACCGCGAGCCGACGATGTTCGCGCCGTACTGGCCGGGGAAGAAGTCGCCGTACCCGGTCTGCTTGACGCCCGAGTCGATCGGCGCGCCCTTCGAGCCCGTCGTGGCGTGGTCCTGCTTGCCCGGCGTGA
Organism: Lentzea sp. NPDC058436; assembly: GCF_042721515.1. Classification (NCBI taxonomy): domain Bacteria; kingdom Bacillati; phylum Actinomycetota; class Actinomycetes; order Pseudonocardiales; family Pseudonocardiaceae; genus Lentzea; species Lentzea sp. NPDC058436. Next base: position 184,453 of record NZ_JBHXLF010000011.1, on the reverse strand, counting down.
ACGTGTCGGCGAAGACCTGGTGCACGTCCGAGTTCGCGGTGATCCACCACGGGCGTCCCTCGGCGAGCAGCGAGTCCCACAGGCCGCCGACCTTCGCGGTCATCCAGTCGAAGCCGCCGTGCGTGCGGTAGGACTCCGGCGGGTAGGCCGGGAACGACTCGGGCAGCGGGGCGGCCGTGTCGTAGTAGCCGCGCGCACGGCCGGGGCCGCCCGCGGACTTCGGGATGCCGGCGGCCTGGTGGCCGGGCGCGCCCTCCATGCCGACCGCGACACCGGGGGCCGCGTCGCGCCAGCCGCGGATCTCGTGCGGGCTGTCGACGCCGCGCCGGGACGGGTGGTTCGCGAACATCAGCGCGATCTCGGTTCGTCCGGAGAGGACCTGCGCCTCCAGGTACCGCAGCGCGGCCAGGGCGAGCGGCTCGGTGTTGTTCGCGATGCGGCCGTCGTAGGCGAGCTCGAACGCCTTGAGGATGTCGACGGTGTGCTTGCCGGGCGGCAGGAACACGGTGGCGTGCTCCGCGCCGGGGATGTTCCACTCCAGGCCCTGGTAGACCAGCACGTCGCGCTGGGACCTGCGGACCTTCTCGATGTCCGGCGCGACCTGGTCGATCGAGAACTTCTGGTGCGCGGGGCCGCCGTGGTCGGTGATCACGACCCAGTCGAGGCCGAACTCGTGCGCCTTCGCGACCTGCTGCGCGATCGTGTACTGGCCGTCGTCGGAGTACTGGGTGTGGATGTGGTGGTCGCCCGCGAACCAGCGGTCACCACCGCCCCACGGGTTGACCGGCACGTGCGCCGCGGCCGTGCCGGTACCGGCGGCGACGGCTCCGACGGCGCCGGCCGCGATGCCCAGGCCCGCCAGGAACCTGCGGCGCTCGACCGACGACGGGCGGTCGTCCTCGGGGTCGAGCCAGCTGCCCTCGACCGGCTCGACCTCGTGGTGCGTGTGATCACCGTGCGAGTGATCGTGAGAGTGGGACATGCGCCGATCTCAGCCGGTCGACCTGTCCTGGCAAACGAACGCGGGATGAACCCTTGGACCGGGATTTTCGTTCACAGCACCGTTCACACGGCCTGGACCGCCAGCAACGCCAGGTCGTCGTGGTCGTCGCGGTCGAGCCACTTCAGCACGGCCTGCTCGCAGTGCCGTGCGATCTCCTCCGCCGACAGCCCTTTGCACTCCTTCAGGACCGCCCTGAGCCGCTGCTCGCCGAACAACTCCGTGCGGTCGGTGTGCGCGCGTGCCTCGGTGAAGCCGTCGGAGTACAGGACCAGCGTGTCCCCCGGCGCCAGCGTCACCTGCTCGCCGGAGAACCGGACATCGGCCAGGATTCCGACGATCGCACCGGTCGCGCTCACCTCGTGCACGCTGCCGTCGGCCTTCAGCACCAGCGGCACGGGGTGACCGCCGGACGCGAGCGACAGCCGCGCTCCCCCGCCGGACAGCGGCACCAGCTCACCGACGACGAGCGTGGTGAAGAGCTTCGAGCCGGTGGCGCGCAACGACGTGTTCAGCAGGTGCAGCAGCCGCACCGGGTTCGTCTCGACCAGCGACAGGGCCTGCAGCGACTGCCGGACACGTCCACTGTGGACCGCGGCCTCCAGGCCGTGACCGCAGACGTCGCCCAGCACGAACGTCGCCGAGCCGTCCGTGCGCGGGTGCACGTCGTAGAAGTCGCCGCCGACCAGCGCCCGCTGGTGGGCGGGGATGAACACCGAGGCCATCGTCACACCGCGGACCTCGGGCAGCGGCAACGGCAGCAGCGCCGACCTCAGGATCTCGATCGTCCGCTGCTGCTCGGTCAGCTTCGACGACGACTCCAGCGCCACGGCGGCGTGCTTGCCGAACAGCCGCACGCGCTCCACGTCGTTCGGCGCGAACTCGCCCTTGCGCACCACGACCAGCGCGCCGCCGACACCCAGCGGCACGGCCAGCGCGCACCCGAAGTCCTCCGGCACGCCCCAGCTGCCCTCACCCAAAGAGGTGATCCTCGTCAGGGTGGACGTGCCGGTCAGGACCTCGGCGATCTCCGAGGCGCGGCGGGGCGTGCGCGTGACCGTGGGCTCACCGCCGTCGCAGCGCCACCACTCCAGGCGATCCCGTGTGGCGGGCACCACAGCGACGCAGTGCTCGCCCAGCAACTCGGCCGCGAGCTGCACGATCGTCTTCAGCGTCAGCTCGCGCGACGACCCGCCGGCGAGCTGCAGGTGCGCGTGGTCGAGCGTGGAGTCCGTGAAGTACCAGGCACTCCAGCCGTCGCCGAGGTCGTGCTGGCGGCCCGCGACGTGCACGTCGAACTGCCCGCCCACGCCCAGGCGGGGGAACCGGTCGGCGGCCGCGGCGTTGCGCACGCGCACCACACCGGCCGCGTCCACGACGAAGACGGCTTCGCGCAGCCCGTCCACCAGGCGCTGCCAGCCGTCGAGGTCGATGCCCACGGCGCTGCTCATCCGCTTCCGTCCAGCGCGCTCGGCCGAATCATCACGGCCTCCTGCGGGTAGTTGGCGTGCTTCGCGGCATCAAGTTACCTCGCTCCCAACTTAACGTGGCAGGCTTGGCTGCGACCACCGAGGCACGGAGGCTTGGAGTGACCACGGCCAACGAAGAGACGGACGCGACCCTCGAACGGGTTCTCTCCGCCATGAGAGACCTGCGTGACGGCAACTTCCGCCGCAGGCTCGTGGTGCCGGGGAGCGGTCCCGTCTCCGCGCTCGCGGACGTCTTCAACGAGATCGCGGAGCGCAACCAGTGGCTGGCCGGTGAGCTGGGCCGGGTCCGCCAGGCGGTGGGCCAGGAGGGCAGGCTCACCGAACGGGTGGCGCCCGCGGGCACCGCCGGTGGCTGGTCGCTGATCGCCGACTCGGTGAACGGCCTGGTCGAGGACCTGATGCGGCCGACGTCGGAGCTGAGCCGCGTGCTCGCCGCCGTCGCCGAGGGCGACCTGACCAAGCGCATGTCGGACCAGACGCTGCGCGGTGAGTTCGCGACGCTCGGCTCAACGGTGAACGGCCTGGTGGACCAGCTGTCGTCGTTCGCCGACGAGGTCACCCGCGTCGCCCGCGAGGTCGGCACCGAGGGCCAGCTGGGAGGTCAGGCGAAGGTGCCCGGCGTGGCCGGCACCTGGCGCGACCTGACCGACAACGTCAACTCGATGGCGAACAACCTGACCAACCAGGTCCGCAACATCGCCTCGGTCGCGACGGCGGTGGCGAACGGCGACCTGACGCAGAAGATCACGGTCGACGTCTCCGGCGAGATGCTGGAGCTGAAGAACACGCTGAACACGATGGTCGACCAGCTGTCGTCGTTCGCGGACGAGGTCACGCGCGTGGCCCGCGAGGTCGGCACGGACGGCAAGCTCGGCGGCCAGGCGAAGGTGCCCGGTGTCGCCGGCACCTGGCGCGACCTGACCGACAACGTGAACTTCATGGCGGACAACCTGACCACCCAGGTCCGCAACATCGCGCAGGTCACGACAGCTGTGGCGCTCGGCGACCTGACCCAGAAGATCACCGTCGACGCGCGCGGCGAGATCCTCGAACTCAAGACCACGATCAACACGATGGTCGACCAGCTGTCGTCGTTCGGCGACGAGGTCACCCGCGTCGCCCGCGAGGTCGGCTCGGACGGCCGCCTCGGCGGTCAGGCGCAGGTCCCGGGTGTCGCGGGCACGTGGCGCGACCTCACCGAGTCGGTGAACGTCATGGCGAACAACCTGACGACCCAGGTCCGCAACATCGCCTCGGTGACCACCGCCATCGCCCGCGGCGACCTCACGCAGAAGATCACCATCGACGCCCGCGGCGAGATCCTCGAACTCAAGACCACGATCAACACGATGGTGGACCAGCTCAGCTCGTTCGCCGACGAGGCCACGCGCGTGGCCCGCGAGGTCGGCACCGAGGGCCGCCTGGGCGGTCAGGCGACGGTGCCGGGCGTCGCGGGCACCTGGCGCGACCTGACCGACAACGTCAACTTCATGGCGAACAACCTGACCAACCAGGTCCGCAACATCGCCCACGTCGCCACCGCCGTCGCGAACGGCGACCTCTCGCAGAAGATCACCGTCGACGCGCGCGGCGAGATCCTCGAACTCAAGTCCACTTTGAACACGATGGTGGACCAGCTCAGCTCGTTCGCCGAGGAGGTCACCCGCGTCGCCCGCGAGGTCGGCACCGACGGCCGCCTCGGCGGCCAGGCCCGCGTGCAGGGCGTCGCCGGCACGTGGAAGGACCTGACCGACAACGTCAACCTTATGGCGGACAACCTGACCGACCAGGTCCGCAACATCGCCGCCGTCGCCACCGCCGTCGCGAACGGCGACCTGTCGAAGAAGATCACCGTCGAGGCGAAGGGCGAGGTCGCGACGCTCGCCGAGACCCTGAACGGCATGGTCGACACGCTGCGCGCGTTCGGTGACGAGGTCACCCGCGTCGCCCGCGAGGTCGGCACCGAGGGCATCCTGGGCGGCCAGGCGCGCGTGTCCGGCGTGGCCGGCACGTGGAAGGACCTCACCGACTCGGTGAACTTCATGGCGGACAACCTGACGAACCAGGTCCGCAACATCGCCCAGGTCACCACCGCCGTGGCGCAGGGCGACCTGACGAAGAAGATCGACGTCTCGGCCCGCGGCGAGATCCTGGAGCTCAAGACCACGATCAACACGATGGTCGACCAGCTGTCGTCGTTCGCCGACGAGGTCACCCGCGTGGCCCGCGAGGTCGGCACGGAGGGCAAGCTCGGCGGCCAGGCCGAGGTCGACGGCGTGGCCGGCACGTGGTCGAAGCTGACCGACAACGTGAACCAGCTGGCCTCGAACCTCACCACCCAGGTCCGCGCGATCGCCGCCGTCGCCACCGCCGTGACCGCGGGCGACCTGACCAGGCAGATCACCGTGGACGCGTCAGGAGAGCTCGCCGAGCTCAAGGACAACGTCAACCAGATGATCGCGAACCTGAAGGAAACGACGAGGGCCAACCGCGAGCAGTACTGGCTCAAGACGAACCTGGCGCGCCTGTCCGGTCTCATGCAAGGCCACCGCGACCTGCGCGCGCTGGCGTCGTTGATCATGAGCGAGCTGACGCCGCTGGTCAGCGCGCACCACGGCGCGTTCTTCCAGATCGAGGAGGACGACTCCAAGCAGTCGCTGGAGCTCACCGCCTCGTACGGCTTCCGCCTGGACAACGCCCGCACGACCCGCGTGGCCATGGGCGAGTCGCTGGTCGGCCAGTCCGCCCTGGAGAAGAAGACGATCCTGGTCAGGGAGGTGCCGGGCAACTACCTGACGGTCTCCTCGGCCCTGGGCGAGTCCGCGCCCGCGAACCTCGTGATCCTCCCGATCCTGTTCCAGGGCGAGACCCTGGGCGTGATCGAGCTCGCCTCCCTCAACGAGTTCTCCGAGGTCCACCTCGACCTCCTGGACCAGCTGAAGGAGGCCATCGGCGTCAACGTGAACACGCTGCTGGCCAACTCCCGCACCGACGCCCTCCTCGTCGAGTCCCAGCGCCTCACGACCGAGCTGAGGGCCGGTTCCGAGGAACTGGAGGACCGCGCCCGCCAGCTCCAGACGGCGTCGAAGTACAAGTCCGAGTTCATGGCCAACATGTCCCACGAGCTCCGGACACCCCTGAACTCGCTGCTGATCCTGGCCAAGCTGCTGGCGGACAACCTCGACGGCAACCTCAACCCGAAGCAGGTCGAGTTCGCCCGCACGATCCACTCCTCGGGCTCCGACCTCCTGCAGCTGATCAACGACATCCTCGACCTCACCAAGGTCGAGGCGGGCCACATGACCCTGCACGAGGACCCGGTCCGCCTGGACGAACTGGTCCGCTACGTCGAGACCCTCTGCCTCCCCCTCACGGCAGAGAAGAACCTGGAGTTCTCCGTCCGCGTGGACCCGAACGTCCCGGAAACCCTCCACACCGACGAACACAGGCTTCAGCAGATCCTCAGGAACCTGCTCTCGAACGCCGTGAAGTTCACCCACGACGGCGGCATCCGCCTCCACGTCCGCATGGACGACCCGTCCACAGTGGCGTTCGACGTGCACGACACGGGCATCGGCATCCCAGCCGAAAAGCTCGCCGTGATCTTCGAGGCCTTCCAGCAGGCAGACGGCACCACGTCCCGCAAGTACGGCGGCACGGGCCTGGGCCTCTCCATCAGCCGAGAGCTGGCCCAACTCCTCAACGGCGCCCTGAGGGTCCGCTCCGAACCCGGCATCGGCTCGACGTTCACCCTCTGCCTCCCCCTGGGCAAGGTGATCGCGGACGCCGTGGTCCTCCCGGAACCGACCCCGATCGTCACCCCGGCCCCGGTGGTGGCCCCCTCGGGCTCAATGCGCTTCCACGGCGAAAAGGTCCTGGTCGTGGACGACGACCTGCGCAACGTCTTCGCCCTCACCAGCGTGCTCGAACTGCACGGCCTGGAGGCGATCTTCGCCGACAACGGCATCACCGGCGTGCGGGCGCTCGAACAGTACGACGACGTGGCCATCGTCCTGATGGACATCATGATGCCCGAGCTGGACGGCAACGCCACGATCTCAGCTATCCGGGCAATGGAGCGCTACGCCGACCTCCCGGTGATCGCCGTGACGGCAAAGGCGATGAAGGGCGACCGCGAAAAGTCCCTCGCCTCGGGGGCCACCGACTACGTCACCAAACCGGTCGACACAGAACACCTAATGCGCCTGATCGCCTATTACCTGGGCGTCACAGCAGAGGCTTAACAAGGCAGACGAAATGGGTGGCCGCCGGACGCAAACGCGAAGCCGAAGGCGAGCCACCCTTCCACCCAACGCAATGGCGAAGCCGAGGCGTCCATACCTACACGGGCTCTGATCAGCGGTGATGACTCAACCCCGACGGCGATTGGGGCTTGACTTTGGGTGCGAGGCCTTAAACTTGACCACTCGGCCGGGCTTCACATGCCCGGCTTTTACTAGGCCGAGGAAGGCCTCGCAAGGGCCCCGAAGTCAAGCCCCAATCGCGATCGTCGCGAAGCGGCGATGAAATGACCCGGCTCGAAAATGCCCGCGCAACCACCCCGACAAAGGTGACCACACGCACGCAAGGCGACCACCCCGCTGGAACTGGCACCAGCCCACACAAGTCGACCCGCACAAGCCGGCCCGCACAAAGCCGACCCGCAACAATCCAACGCAAGTCAAACCGGCCCACGCAAGACGACCCGCACAACAGGCCGCCTCACGCCAAACGACCTCAGTGAGGCGTTTCCACGCCTTCCTCCACCGCAACGTCCACGGTCTCGAACAAACTAAGAACCTCAGCCACGTCAGCCAACTCGAACAACCGCCGAACCGGCCCCTGAGCAGCCGCGATCCGCAACTGCCCACCACCCTCCAGCAGCCGCCGGTGCCAGTCCAGCACCAGCGCCAGCCCGGTCGAGTCCATGAAGTCCAGGTGCGCCAGGTCCAGCACGGCGTGCTTCCCGGTGACATCCGCGTCCAGCCGCGCGGACAACACGGGCACGGTGTCGATGTCCAGTTCGCCGGCGACGGCGAGCACACGCCATCCCCGCTGGACCTCGCTGCCGACGTTGAGCTCCATCGTCGCCGTTCCTTCCGCCACGCCCGACTCGTGCGACCCAAATCGTGCAGCACGACGTCCGACCATGCGACCACCGGGGGGCTGAAAGATCCGAACGACGCGCCGGATGTGCGACGATGCGCCTTGTGTTGAACGACCCACTGGCAGAGGTGCGGGTGACCCTGACCGCCGAGGGCGGTTCGTGCGCTCGCGCACGTCAGGTGGTGCGCGAGGCCGCGGTCTCCTGGGAGTTGTCCGAGGATCTGGCCGACGACGCGCAGCTCGTCGTGACGGAGCTGGTGTCCAACGGCATCGACCACGGTGAGGGACCGATCACACTCACGGTGAGCCGCAAGGCCGGCGGGATGCTGGTCGAGGTGCACGACGCGTCGTCCCAGATGCCTCAGCTCAGACCCGTGGACCCGAACAGCGCGCGCGGGCGTGGCATGCAGCTCGTGCAGGCGCTGAGCGTGCGCTGGGGTGCTGAGGCGCAGAACGACGGGAAAGTGGTCTGGGCTCAGCTAGAAGCCTGAAAACGGGGTACCTGACCCCGTATGACCGCGCTACCGCCCGACCCCGACCCCGACCGCACTCCTGGCCTGGAGCCCGGTGGCGGGGTCCGCCCCGGTGACACCCCGCCGGACTCGGGATCGACCACGGAAGGTCTTTCCCACCACGAGAAGAAGCCGCCCTCGGCGACCGCGGGGCGGATCGTGATCGCGATCATCGTGCTGTTCGCCGTGCTGGTGGCCGCGATGCTGCTGACCCGCGCTTTCCTGCTCGCCTAGCGCCGCACCGCAAGATCGGGCCCCGCTGCGTTCAGGTTGTGGTCGTCGCACGATGGCGCGTACGGTCGGTGCGGACGGGAGTCCTTATGAACCAGCTTCGACAGAGAACTACCTATGTCCAGTCCATTCCGATCGTCGCCCTGACCGGCGAGATCGACATGATGTCGTCGGCACCGGTGACCAGCAGACTCGCCGAGTTGCTCGACCGCAAGCCGCCCGCACTGGTCGTCGACCTGCGCGAGGTGCGCTTCTTCGGGTCCGAGGGGATCCGCGCGCTGGTGGAGACCCAGGCGCAGGCGGACGAGCTCGGCATCAAGTTCGGTGTCGTGAGCGACAGCAGGATCGTGTTGCGCCCGTTGCAGATGACGGCCGTCGACCAGCTGCTCATGCTGTTCGACGACGTGGACGACGCGGTGACGGCGCTCAGCGCCTAGGCAGCGGACGGGTTCCGCGCGCGGGACCGTTCGACCAGCGACAGCAGCAGGCCTTCCTTCGTGGACCACGGCGAGATGTCCACGACGTCGTGCCCCGAGACCTTCATCAGACCCTCCGCGACCACCGCGCCCGCCAGCGACTGCTGGGCCCGGTGGCGGGAGATCCCCGGCAGCGCCGCCCGTTCGCGCACGGACAGCTTCGCGAGACGCGGAATCCACTTCTCCAGGTCCTTGAGCCGCAGCTGACGCGGCGCGTAGGTGCCGTTGCGGGCGCCGGCGAGGCGGGCCAGCTGCTCGAACACCTTCGAGCACCCGACGGCCCGATCGCTCTCGCCCCAGGGGAAAGCGGTCTCCAGCCGGTCGGCCACCTCGGACCTCATGTCCGCGACGGTGAGGCCGGCCCTCGTCAAAGTCCTTGCCCCCAAAGGCAACGAGACCGCGCGCTCGGGTTCAGCCCCGGAGCCGGCGGCCAGTTCGACGGTGCCACCGCCGACGTCCAGCACGACCATCGAACCCGCACTCCAGCCGAACCAGTGGCGGGCGGCGGCGTACGAGAGGCGCGCTTCTTCCTTGCCTGACAACACCTTCAGCTCGACGCCAGTGCGTCTGGCCACCTTGCGGATGACCTCGGCGGAGTTCGAGCTGTCGCGCACCGACGAGGTGGCGAAGGGCAGGAACGGCGCGTCGCCCGCCTTCTTGCGGGCGGCCAGGACGGCGGTGCAGAGCGCGTCGACGCCGGCACCGCTGATGGCCCCGGCCGAGTCGAGCTCCCGGTCCAGCCGCAGCCGGACCTTGTGGGACACCAGCGGACGCAGCAGGTCTCGTTCCACGACCACCAGGTGTGCGCTGAAGCACCCGACGTCCAGAACTCCGACCGACATCCGCCACCTTCCTTCTACCAAGTCTTCTTTACCCCATCGGCAGTCATTGTGCGGAACCGAGGCCCCGAACAGGCGAACTTCGCCCGATGAGATGCGTTACAGTCACCGAATGTCACTGGCGGAGATACCTTCCCGGCTCGAACGCGCCCTCGGCAAGGCACAGTCCGGCGTAATCGTGCTGGCGGTGGCCGGTCTCTCCTCGGACGTGGCCAAACAGTCCTGGCTGGCGGCGTCCTCGGTGGTCACGCTCTCCTCGACCGTGCCCTCGACGTCCGCGACGGCGTTGCTGACAGCGGTCACCGGCGTCCCCGCCGACGTCCACCGCGTGCCGGGAACGGTGTACCGCAACGGATCCGGGCTCGTGCACGCCATCAACGGCACGCCCGCGATCCCGGACCTGCCGACCGTGCTGGAACGTCACGGGGCGACGGTGCTGGCCAGGGAGCTCGATCTCCTCGAAGGCACCTGGGCCCAGGCACTCCTGCGGGGTTGCACCCGTGTACCCGCTCCCGCGCGGCACAAACTCTCCGCGCAGGCCGAGGACCCGCCGCTGCTGGTGGCCAACGTCGTCGCCGATCTCGACAAGGCGCAGGAGAACTCCCGGTTCCTCTGGACCTACGTGAACATCGACGACCACGTGCACCGCCACGGGTACGACGAGTCGGTGCACGAGGCCATGCTCCGTCTGGACGCGCACGCTTCCCGCTGGGCCGCGAAGGGGTGGACGGTCGTGGCGCACTCGGACCACGGCATGGTCGCCGTGGACCCGGATCCGGACCTCGTCGAGGCCTGGGACGCGATCGTGCGCGAGGAGTGCGTGATCCCGTCCGGTGGCGCGGGACGCACCCGGTGGCTCTACCCGAAGGCGGACCGCATGGAGGCCGTTTTCGACCGCGTGGCAACGACTCTCGGCGACTCGGCGACCGTGCACCACGCCACCGACCTCGGCCTGCCGCAGCCGGAGGCGGGACCCGTCGTCGCGGTGGCCGCGTCACCCCGGTTCCCGATCCCCGACCCGTCCGTGCGCTACGAGCACGGCGGCCTGACGCGCGACGAGATCGACGTCCCCTTCGCGGTCTGGCAGGCCGTACAGTGAGTGCGTGCACGTCGAATTCTCCAGCAGCATAAGGGAAATCGATCCTGCCGATTGGGACTCGGTCGTCCGCGATTCGGGCGCACCGGTCTTCTACCAGCACGCGTACGTGAGCGCGTACGAACGGCTGCCGCTGACGAGGGTCGACGCGTTCGCGTACTTCGTGGTGCGCGACGACGGCAGAGCGGTCGCCGTCGCGCCCGCCTACCTCCAGACGGCGGCGAAACCGTTGCGCCGCCTGCACGAGGCCTACCCGGAGTCGGTCGGGCAGCCCGTGCTGCTCAGCCCTTCGTGGCACTGCTACGACGCGCAGGTGCCCGCCACCGCGGAGGTGCTGCCGAGGCTGCTGGACGCCATGATCCGCACGGCGTCGATCCTCGGCGCGCGCTGGTGCGGGTTCATGAACGTCCAGCGCGGCGGCGCCCTGTCGCGCGGCCTGCGCGCGGCCGGCCTGCCCGCCCGTCACCTCAACGACAGGTGGGTCACCGGCCTCACCACCTACGAGCACTACCTCGCTGGCCTGAGCCCGCGCGCCAGAGCGAACCTCCGGCGCAACGAGCGAAGATCGCGGCAGGCGGGCGTCACGACCGAGGTCCTCCCGGTCCACCTCGCCTCGCTGGAGGAGATCACGCTGCTCTGCGTGAAGACCGCCAGCCGGTTCGAGAACAACGGTTACCACCCCGGCACCACCTTCCCGAGGTTCGTGGCCGCGCTGGGCGACCTGGCGCACGTGATCGAGGTGCGCCAGCGCGGCAGGCTCGTCTCGGCCGGCGTCTGCCTCACCGACACCACCCGGTTCCACACCTGGACGTGCGGCGTCGACTACGCCGTCGAAGGCGGCTACAGCCCGTTCGGGGTGCTGTTCGCCGAGTCGGTGAGGCTCGCGATCCGCCTGGGCAAGTCCACGCTGGAGGACGGCAGGGACAACGCGGCCTTCAAGCGCCGGTACGGCCTCAGGCCGTGCCATCTGGACGCCGTTCTGCACCGCGTCCGACCGGGAATCAGTTCACCCTTGTGAACAATTCCGCTGACAACGCCGTAATGCAGCGAGTTCACATATCTGACCGACTTTGCCCTGTTCAGCGGCCTGCAAAAAGGATTTCGACGCACCTTTACACGGCTTGATCAGATCTGGCACTGTGTCGCCGGGCGCAATACGAGAAAGGGACTACGGTCTCGTGAACCTGTCTCGACGCACCCTTCTGGCGTCCGCCGCGGCCACTCCCCTGCTCACCGGGGCGGGAGTCGCCCTCGGCGCGGGAGAAGCAGCCGCTTCGCCCGCCACCCTCCGCGCGGCCCTCGACTACGGCAACAGCAAGCTGAAGGCCGTCGCACCCGGCATCACGTCGTTCCCGGAGATCACCCGGGCCGAGAAGTGGACCTACGTCGCCGACGGCGGCTGGGTCGGCGGCTTCTGGCCGGGCACGCTGTGGCTCGCCCACCTCGACAGCGGCGACGCGCAGTTCCGCGCGCTCGCCGAGGCGGCCAACGACAGGCTGGCGCCACGCCGCCTCGACCCGCGCGACCACGACCTGGGGTTCCTCTTCTACCCGTCGTGGATCACGGCCTACCGGCTCACCGGCAACGTCAAGTGGCGTGACGGTGCGATCGAGGCCGCGAACACCCTGATCCAGCGCTGGAACGCCACGGGCAAGTTCATCCGCGCGTGGGGCAGGATCGGCACGCCGGGCAACGCGGGCCGCGTCATCATCGACACGATGATGAACCTGGACCTGCTCGCGTTCGCCACCGAGCAGACCGGTGACCGCAAGTTCCTCGACATCGCGATCGCCCACGCCAGGACGACCCAGACGCACTTCCTGCGCGCGGACGGGTCGACGCCGCACGTGTTCGACTTCAACCCGGACACCGGCGCGGCCGTCGGCCCCAACACCGTGCAGGGCTACAGCCCCACGTCGTCCTGGTCGCGCGGCCAGGCGTGGGGCATCTACGGCTTCACGACGATGTACCGACGCACGGGCCTGCGCGAGTTCCGCGACACCGCGCGCAGGATGGCCGACTACGCGTTGTCGGTGCTCACCCCGGACAGCGTGCCGGTGTGGGACTACCGCTCCCCGCTGGGCGCCAACGACGTCAAGGACTCGTCGGCGGGCGCGATCATGGCGTGCGGGCTGCTCGACCTCGCCAAGGCCACCGGCACCGACCGCTACCGCGACCGGGCGCTGAAGATCCTCGACGGCCTGGTGGGCACCTGTCTCACGACCAGGTCCACGCGGGCCGAGGCGATCCTGGCCCGCGGCACCCGCAACCGCCCTGCCGAGGACGGCGTGGAGGTCTCGCTGCCGTACGGCGACTACTACCTGTACGAGGCGATCCTGCGCGTGCTCAAGCCTGCGCAGATCGCGAAGGCCGTCGGTCTCTAGTGCGGTCACCGCACTAGGGCTACTGCTCGATCACCTTCGCCGCCGGCCCGTTGTTCCAGGTCGCTTCCAGCCTGGACAACCGGCCGGCGGCGTTGCGGAAGTTCACCACCAGCGGCCCGCCGGGCTGCTCCACCTGCACCGAGTACCCGTCCGCGGGCGTGGCCGACAGCGCCTGCACGCCCTGCGGCCGGTACCGCACGACCACGTCACCACCGCGCAGGTTGAAGGCGTGCACGTAGGAACCGTCCGGCTGCCACTCCCCCTGCGGAGACGGCGATTGAGCCGAGGTGGGACGCGCATCCGTACTACTGGGAGGAACCGGAACTGACGTAGAGACCACAGGAGGCCTGGTGGAAGAGGTCGTGACAGGCGGCGTGCCGGCGGAGGCGCCGGAAGCGGGCGGCGGGACGGTGATCGAGGTGACCGTCGGCATCGGCAGCACGGCCGACTCCGTCGTGGCCTGGACAGCGGCGACCGGGGCGGGTTCCATCGCCCATCGGATGCCGAACCAGGACAGGCCGACGGCGACCGCGGTCACCAGTGCCCAGGCGACCAGGTATCCGACGGACCTTCTCACTGCGACGATCCTCCCGTAGCGGCTCATGGCATCAGTGCTGCTGGTCGAAGACGACCCCGTGGTGCGGGCGGCGATCACCCGCGCCCTCACCGGCCAGGGCCACATCGTGCACGGTGTCGCGCTCGCGATCGAGGCCTTGCGCGAAGTGACCGCGAACAACTACGACGTCGTGGTGCTCGACCTCGGGCTCCCCGACCTCGACGGAGGTGACGCGCTGCGGATGATCCGGGGCGTAACGAACACCCCGGTGGTCATCGCGACCGCCCGCGACGACGAGGCCGGGATCGTCCGGCTGCTCAACGCGGGCGCCGACGACTACCTCGTCAAACCCTTCTCCAGCGAGATCCTCGAAGCCCGGCTGCAGGCGGTGCTGCGGCGCGCCCGCGACGACAAGCAGCTCGTGATCGGCGGCCTTGAGATCGACGTGCACCTCCGCCGAGCCGCGGTGGACGGCCAGGAGCTCTCCTTGACGCACAAGGAGTTCGAGCTGCTCTCCTACCTCGCGGCACGGCAGGGGGAGGTGGTGCCGCGTGCGGAGATCCTCGCGAGCCTCTGGCCGTCCCACCGCGACGACCAGACGCTGGACGTCCACCTGTCCTGGCTGCGCCGCAAGCTCGGTGAACGGGCCGCACAGCCCCGTTACCTGCACACGGTGCGAGGAGTGGGCGTGCGTCTGGTCGATCCCAGGTGAGGCGGTCACTGGTGCTGGTCGCTCTCGCGGCGACCAGCATGGTGGCGCTGGCGTTCCTCATCCCGCTCGCGATCGTCGTCAAGAGCTCCGCGTACACCCGCGCGCTGAGCGAGGCGGAGAAGCAGGCGAACGCGATGACTCCCGCGTTGCTGATCTCGCAGAGGGAGCAGGAGATCCGCAACGCGATCAGGTTCACCCGGTACGGCGGTCAGCAGCGGCTGGCCGTGCACCTCAGCACCCCGCCCAACACCTACGGCTACTCCCACATCACCGCAGCAGATCTGCGGGAAGCCCAGAAGCTCGCGACCGCGTCCACCATCGAACGGCCCGACGGCGTGGCCTACCTGCAACCGCTGGCCACCAGCGAGAGCGGGATCGTGATCGTCGAGGCGTTCGTGCCGCACGAGCAGCTCAGCCACGGCGTGATCGGGACGTGGTGGGTGCTCGCGGGCGTCGCGGCGGGCCTGGTCGCCGGGTCGGTGATCGTCGCCGACCGGCTGGGCGCGCGGGCCGTCAAGGCCACCCAGGCGTTGGCGGAGGGCGCCCGCAGGATGGGCCAGGGCGACCTCACCGCGGGCGTCCCGGTCACCGGACCGCCCGAGGTCAGGGAGGTCGGCAAGGCGATCAACGCCATGGCCGAACGCGTCCGGGTCCTGCTCGCCGCCGAACGCGAGGTGGTCGCCGACCTCTCGCACCGCCTCAGAACGCCTCTCACGGCCCTTCTCCTGGACGCGGACACCCTCGGGCGGGGTCCTGGCGCGGACCGGGTCCGGGAGGCCGTCCAGGGCCTTGAGAGGGAGGTCGACGAGATCATCAAGGTCGCGCGCGCCGGCCTGCAGCCCGACGACGGCGGCGCCGACGCGTCGGGCGTGGTGCGCGACCGGCTGGTGTTCTGGTCCGCGCTCGCCGACGACCAGGAACGCCCGTGGACGGTCCGCGGCGCAGACAAGCCCGCGCACGTGCCGATCTCCCGCTCCGAACTCGCCGCCGCGCTGGACGCGTTGCTGGGCAACGTCTTCCACTACACGCGGGAGGGCACGCGGTTCGCCGTGACGCTGGTGCACCAGGCCGACCTGGTGGCGCTGGTGGTCGAGGACGCCGGTCCCGGCATCGCGGACTTCCGCCGGGCGGTGCGGCGCGGTGCCAGCGGGGGTGGCTCCACCGGCCTGGGCCTCGACATCGCCCGCCGCGCCGCGGAGAGCACGGGAGGGTCTCTCCACGTCGACCGCGGGCCGTTGGGCGGTGCACGCGTGCAATTGAGGCTCCGGAGGTTCTAGGGCGTCGCAGGTTCTGGGGCGTCACAGGTTCTAGGCGTCACAGGGCCGGAAAACGAACACCGCCGGCGGCGTTCGGACCGTGGGACGGGTCCGACGCCGCCGGCGGGCACCGGCCGGGCCGCGCTGCACCGCTGCCGCACCACCGAGTCCCGAGCAGGAGGAGGGATCCCGATGAGCAGTGCGCACTTGCCTTCCCACACCGGTGGAACGAGGTGGATCAGCCGGGGCTCTCGGCGCCGGGTGTGGGGTCCGGTGTATTCAGTGGAGTCCGTGTCGCTTTTTGCGATCTGACATGAATTTAGCGGACCACCGATCGCCGACCATCCCCCGTTCAGACGATTAATGTTTCTTAAATAGTTTTAAGTTCGACGCCGCCGAGTTAAACGGATTTAAGACGACACGTGCGGCAATTGAAAGCCCCTCCACGACACACAGCCCGGAACATGAACGCGGAGCGGGTTCCTTCACGAACCGTCTCGGCGGCCCGCCTCCGGTTCGCCCGGCGCCGAAGCTGACCCGAATCGATAACGGAGCGAGCCTGACGCTATACTCACAGTGATCGTCGAGCCTTCTCGTCGTGACCCGGACGTGACTTTTGACGGGTGAGTCAACCAGGGCATTGCTTCCCGCGTATACCCATGTAGATTCCCGCTCACCGTGACGGCCATTCGGGTGACCGTCACGGCTCGCGCGCCGCACGCGAAACGGAGGCAGCATGCAGGCGAACGCCCAGACCGCCCAGGTCGACGACCTGACACTCATCGCGCTTCCCACCGCGGTGAACTGCGCGGATCTGTTCGTGCGCTTCACCCTCGGTGAATGGCGCCTGCGCAACATGACCGCGGAGTGCTCGGCCGTCGCCTGTGCGCTGGTCGAAGCAGCCGTCGAATCGGCAGACCCCAGGACGTCGCGGCTCATCACGCTGCGACTGCGCCTGACCGGCGAGTACCTCGTCGTCGAGCTGGAGGCGGCCAGGTTCATCATGCCGCCGACCTCGCCCGATCTGCGCACCGGCGAACTGCAGCTCGCCGGCGGCATCAAGCTGATCTGGTGCGAGCTCGCCCTGCCGACGGGCGTGAGCGCCAACGCGGTGCCGCTGCCCAGGCGCGAGAAGCGCCGTTCGCCCGCCGCAGAGGCGCTGGGCGACGAGCCGGACGTCGATCCCGAGCTCATCCAGCGCATCCTGTTCGGGCTCGGTGGCTCGATGGGCAACGGTCAGCAACGCTAGGCCCAGATCTCACCCACAAGGGCGCATCCATCCGTGGATGCGCCCTTCTGGTGCGCCCAGGTTCGCGGTGGACGCTTCACGAATCTGTTCCCCGCACTTGGAATAACCGCTCGATCCCGTTCATGGATTGCGATTAACCGACCACCGGAAACATTTCGGGAAACCGCAAGGAATGTTGCTCTTCTTGGCGGAGGGGTGGCCGGCAACACTTCCTATACGGTCTCGTACCACGCCGCCCGAACTGTTCCGCACATTCGGAGAGGTGTCGCATGATTCCCGCTCTGGCCGCAGCCGCGCTGGCTCTGTCCACCATCGTCGTTCCCCCGGTCGCGGATCCGCCCCCGACGGGCCAGATCACCATCGACGTGGTCACGGTGAACGGTTCGGGTTGCCGGATCGGCACCGCCGCCGTCGCCGTCTCCCCCGACAACAAGGCGTTCACGGTCACCTACAGCGACTACCTCGCGCAGATCGGCCCGGCCTCGCGGCCCACCGACTTCCGGAAGAACTGCCAGCTGAACCTGAAGGTCAACGTTCCTGGCGGATTCACCTACGGCATCGCCCAGGCCGACTACAGGGGGTTCGCGCACCTCGAACGGGGCGCGAAGGGCACGCAGAAGGCGAGCTACTACTTCCAGGGCATGTCGGACAACGACCAGCGGACCAAGACCTGGAACGGCGCGCTGAGCGACAGCTGGCAGGTCACGCACAAGACGGACGTGGCGTCCATCGTCTACCACCCGTGTGGTGCGAAGCGGAACTTCAACATCAACACCGAGCTGCGGGTGGACAAGGGCACGTCCGACCCGGCGAAGACCAGTTTCATGGCGATGGACTCGACGGACGGGTCGATCGAGACGATCTACCACTTCGCCTGGAAGAAGTGTCCGAAGTAGACACCTCCACCGAAACGGCGAGGCCGAGCCCAGGAGGCATGGGCTCGGCCTCGCTTGCTCCCGCGAACTCAGATGTTCTGGTTCGCGAAACCCTTCGTCGCGATCTTCGACAACATGCCCTGCCACACCGCCGTGCTGGTGTGCGGGTCACCGGTCACGCCCAGCGCGGACTTGAGGCCGTTGAACGCGGCCTGCGTGTTGGGGCCCCAGATGCCGTCGATCGCCAGGCCGGACGCGCGGAAGTTGTTGCAGGTGCCCTGGACGAACTTGGTGTCGGCCTCGGAGTCCTTGAGCACGCGCACCGGCATGCCGCCGAAGTCGGCGTGGATGTGGTCGCGGTGGTCGGCGTTGTACCAGCCGTCGAGCACGTAGCGGAACCGGCGGCGCGTCACGGCCTCGGTGGCGAGGTAGCGCTTGCGCAGCGCGGCGGTGCCCGACGCGTGGTGCTGGTCGAGCGGCGAGGTGACGTTGCCGTTGGACCAGCGGACGTGGTCGAGGTCCATCGCGGTGCCCGCGCCGTGCTGACCGGCCTTGTTGACGTAGAAGCCCGCCGAGACGAGGTAGCTGATCGAGCCGTAGCCCGACGAGAGCGAGCGCAGGTCGCGGATCCAGGCGACGAGCGCGTTGTAGAACGCGTCGGTGGCCTGCCAGTTGCGCGCGGTCGTGTTGCCGCGGTTGGAACGCCAGTAGTAGACGGGAGTGCCGTCGATCTTCTGGAACGTCATCATCGCGAGCGCGCCGGCCTCGGCGGCCTCGATCTCGGCCGGCGTGTGCTGGTCGGCGGGCGTGGGCGCGGCGCCCGCCAGGCCCGGGGCGATGGTGGACAGGCCGGCGAGACCGGCGACCGCGGCCGCGCCCGTGACGAAGCCGCGCCTGGTGACGTTGTTCTCGAACACCCCAGTACTCCCTCTGCGTCCAAGCCGGCGGCGGCAGGGGTGAAGGGCCTGTCTCACCCACCGGCCCGAGGGAGTCTAGGGATCGCGTCCGAACGGCGGAATCGCGCCTGACCTGCGTTTTTCCTTTGCCTTTACCGCACGGCGCCGAGCACGCGGACCAGGCTCTTCTCCGTGTCGTTGCCGAGCTTCTCCAGCGCGAGCTTCGCGACCGGCGCCCCGAACTTCGCGAGTCCGTTGAACTCGACGTGCGCGTGGTAGCCGATCCGGGTGGTGCCCGGCGTGGGTCCGGCGCTGATCGAGATGTCGTCGGTCGAGGTGGCGGTGTCGTTGCGGCCGACGAACTGCAGGCCCTTCGCGTCGTCGCGGGTCAGCTCGTAGACGAGCTCGGTCTTGCGGCCGAGGAACGACGACACGTTGCGCCAGCGCGAGCCGACCCCGACCGGGCCGTCGTCGAGGCGCGTGCACGACACGGTGCCCGGATCCCACTGCTCGGCGCGGGAGAAGTCGCGCAGGTACTCGGTCACGCCCTCCGGGGTGGAGGCCACGGTGAACGTGCGCTCGACGTCCACACCGGACACGTGCGGCGAGTTGAACGCCTGCGGCGCAAGGCGAAGCCGGTACTGGTCGACGAGCTCCGCCTGGCTGTCCGCACGTTCGGTCAGGCGCTGGAGCCGAGTCTCGTCGAAGCTCCCCAGCTTGCGCAGCGTCCGCCACAGCGAGGCCTTGCCCTCGATGCCGACGCGCAGCGCCTCCAGTTCGAGGACGTCGCTGAGCGGCGAACGGCCGAGCACCCTGCCGTTGAACCTGAGCCTGCCGGCCTTCTCGCTCAGCCAGCCGAGCGCCTCCTTGTGCGGCCGCGACTCCACGCCGACCTCGCGCATGAAGTCGAGCAGCTCCTTGCGGTCGGCCTCGATGTCGTCGGCGAGAACCCGCAGTTCGGGATGCGTGCGACTGATGCGGCGCGCGAGCTCGGTGCCCGCCATCGCTCCGGCGAGGTGGTCGTTGAGGTAGATGCCCAGCAGCTCCGTGTTCACGAAAATCGGTTACCCCTGGTCAAACCTGCTCGCGGTCCAGCGCCCGCATCGGCTCCAGGATGATCGGCTGCGCGCGACGACCCGTGACGAGGTTCCACGCCCACTGCGCGAGCACCGCGACCCGGTTGCGCCAACCGACGAGGAACGCGATGTGCACGACAGCCCACGCCACCTTCCCGATCACACCCTTGAGCCGAAGCTTCTTGATGTCCGCGACGGCGTCACCGGGCGAGATGGTGGCCATCGTGCCGAGATCGAGGTACCGGAACGGCTTGGCCCGCCGCCCCCGCAACCGCGCCTTGATGACGCGCGCGACGTGGTGCCCCTCCTGCAAGGCGGGCTCGGCGATGCCGGGCAGGTCGTTGAGGTTCACCATGTCGCCGATGGCGAAGACGTCGTCGGTGACCGAGCAGTCCACCGGGTTCACCCGGATCCGGCCCTTCCGATCGGTCTCGGCCCCCGTCGCCTCGGCCAACTTGCCCGCGAGCGGCGAGGCCTGCACCCCGGCGGCCCAGATGATCGTCTTCGCCTCGACGCGATCCCCGTCCTTGGTGGTGAGCCCCTCGGAGTCGATGGACTCGACCATCGCACCCGTCATCACCGTCACGCCAAGACGTTCGAGCTTCACCCGCGCGTGCTCGCGCAACGGAGGCGAGAACGGCGGCAACACGTGCGGCACAGCGTCCATGAGGGTGATGCGGACATCGCGCGGATCGATCTCCCGGAACTGCCCCTTCAACGCCCTGCGCGCCAGGTCCGCGAGCTGACCGGCCAACTCCACCCCGGTGGGCCCGGCCCCCACGACCGCGAACGACAACCACTGCTTGGGGTCGTCGGCCGCCACCGCCGTCTCGAACGCGCGCAACAACCTCGACCGCAGGTTCACCGCCTGTTCGAGCGTCTTCATCGGCGGCGCCGACTCGGCCCACTCGTCGTGCCCGAAGTAGCTGTCCCGAGACCCCGCCGCCACCACCAGCGTGTCGTACTCGACCTGGCGGGACCTCCCGTCCGGCAGATCCACGTGCACCCGCTTCGCGGCGGTGTCGAACCCGGTCACCTCACCCAGCAACACGTGCGCGTTCCGCTGCCTGCGCAGAACCGCGCGGAACGCGGGCGCGATGTCGCCGGCGGGCAGCAACGCCGTCGCCACCTGGTACAGCAGCGGCTGGAACAGGTGGTGGTTGGTGCGGTCGATCAACGTGACCTCGGCGTCCGCGCGCTTCAGCCCGCGCACCACGCCAAGCCCGCCGAACCCACCTCCGACAACGACTACCCGGTGCTTGCTCATGGGGGTCGCATACCCGCTGGGGGCGCCTCGTATCCGGGGGCGCGGCACATCGGCCCCGAAGGAAGCCGGGGAGGCGCCTGCTGCCTGCCGCGACACTGCCGGTGGCCCGCCACCGCTGGCCCAGGGCAGGCGCCGTGCGCCGCCACCACACACGCCACACGCACCGTGTGCCTCCGCCACACACGCCATGCCACACGCACCGTGCACCGCCGCCACACACGCCACCCCGCAGCCTCCGTGCGCTGCCGCCACACACGCCACGCCGCAGTGGCCGTATGCCGCACCACCACACACGCCATGCCGTAGCCTCCGTGCGCCGCCGCCACACGCGCCATGCAGCAGTGGCCGTGTTCTGCACCACCACACACGCCCAGCCACTACGCGTGCCAGCCGAAGCTGCCTACACACCACCATGCGCACCGCACCGCCCACACGCCCAGTAACCACACACGCCGCACCACCAGACACGTCCGCCTAAACCTCACGTCCCACCACGCGCCCTGCACCGCTCACACGACCGCCACCACACACCCACCGCCCCCGCGGTGTCGCCATCACATACGCCCACCACCACACGCCCACCGCGTCGCAACCCCACCACCACACGCCCGGCCACCACACCCGCCCGCCACCACCCGCCGCAGCTCACGCCCCGAGCGCGCACCACCTTCCCAACCACCGCCGCTCCCACCCGAGCGCGCACCACCACACGCCCAACCCCCGCTCCCACCCGAGCCCGCACCACCCACCCAACCGCCGTTCCCACCCTTGATCCCGCACCACCCACCCGACCGCCGCCCCCACCCGACCGCCGCTCCACCCACCCCACCACCGCCCCACCCCGAGCCCGTCCCCCACCCGCCGCATACCCACCCCGAACGCGGGTATCCGCCCCCATGACCACCACCGCTGACCAGTCGCTCTGGCTCGCCGCCCTCCCAGCGAAGGCCCGCCCGGCGCTGACCGGCGCGCACACCTACGACGTGGCCGTGGTCGGCGGCGGCATCACGGGCCTCACCACCGCGCTCCTGCTCAAGCGGCGCGGCCTGCGCGTCGTCGTGCTGGAGGCGGGCCGGGTCGCGTCCGGTGTGTCCGGCAACAACACCGCCAAGGTCACCGCCCTGCAGTCCACTGTGTACTCGCAGATCCGCGGCAGGCACGGGCTCGCCGCCGCCACCGACTACGCCACCGCGTCACTGGCCGCCGTGGCGCAGGTGGCCGACCTGGCCAAGGACGTCGACTGCGACCTGCGCCGCTCCCCCGCCGTCACCTACGCGTTCACCGAGGCCGAGGTGCGCGACGTCGACAACGAGCTGATCACCGCACGCCAGGTCGGGCTGCCGGTGCGCGTCAGCACGAACGTCGACCTGCCGTTCGAGGTGCACGCGGCGATCCGGCTCGACGACCAGATCAAGCTGCACCCGGTCAAGTACCTGCGGGGGCTGGCCGACCAGATCGACGGCGACGGCAGTCTGGTGTGCGAGAACAGCCGGGTGCTCGACGTGAGCGGCAACCGGGTGTCCACTTCGGACGGAAGCATTGACGCCGAGAAGATCGTGATGGCGACGCACTACCCGACGCTGGACCGGGGGCTGTACTTCCCGCTCCTCGAACTCACCCGCGCCTACTGCATCGCGGCGAAGGTCGACGCGCCGACGCAGGCGCTCGCCATCAGCACCGGCAGTCCTTCGTGGTCGATCTCGGCGCACGAGGACAAGCTGATCCTCGCCGGCCAGAGCCATCCGACCGGCAAGTCCGTCGTGGAACCGTTCCGGCGTCTCGAAGACTTCGCCCGGAAGCACTGGCAGGTCGAGGAGATCACGCACCGCTGGTCGGCGCAGGACCCGACGACGTACGACCACCTGCCGATGATCGGGAGCTACACGCCGGGCAACTCCACCGTGTTCACCGCCACCGGCTACATGAAGTGGGGGCTGACCAGCGGCACGTTCGCCGCGGCGCTGCTCGCCGACCTCGTCACCGGCAAGCCGAACGAGATGGCCGAGCGCTTCAGCCCGCACCGGGTTTCGCTCAAGTCGTTGCCCGCGCTGCTGCGCAAGAACGCCGAGGTCGCCGTGGAGATGGTCGGCGACAGGGTCCTGCCCGCCGGCGCCACCTCCAGCGAAAGGCTGCTGCCCGGTCAGGCCCACGTCATCCGCGACGGCCTGGGCAAGACCGGCGTCTACCGCGACGAGAACGGCCGGCTGCACGGCGTGTCGATGCGCTGCACGCACCTCGGGTGTCTCGTCCGGTTCAACGCCGCCGAACGCAGCTGGGACTGCCCGTGCCACGGGTCGCGGTTCGACGTCGACGGCGAGGTGCTGGAGGGGCCCGCGACCAAGCCCCTCCCCCGCAAGGAGCCCCGCTAGCGGTGCGCCGCCACCGCTGTTCGACGCACCGCTAGCCCTTGGCCACCAGCGTCAGCACGTCGTACTTCGCGACCGACTCGTCCTTCTGGTTCGTCACGTCCGCGTCCCACCGGACCTCGCCGTACTCCTGGTCCTCGCGCGGCGTGATCTGCTTGACCGTCAACGTCACCGTGAGCCGGTCGCCGGGGAACGTCGGCGTGACGAACCGCAGGTTCTCCAGCCCGTAGTTCGCGAGCACCGGGCCGGGTTCCGGCGAGACGAACAGGCCCGCCGCGAACGACACCACGAGGTAGCCGTGCGCGACCCTGCCGCCGAAGAACGGGTTCGCGGCGGCAGCCTCCTCGTCCATGTGCGCGTAGAACGTGTCGCCGGTGAACGACGCGAAGTGCTCGATGTCCTCCAGCGTCACCTCGCGTGGGCCGGCCACGACCGTGTCGCCCACACGGAGCTCGGCCAGCGTCTTGCGGAACGGGTGCACGGCGTCGTCACGGCGTGGCGCGCCGGTGACCCAGCGGTTCGTGATGGCGCCCAACGCGCGCGGGCTGCCCTGCACGGCCGTGCGTTGCATGTGGTGCAGCACGCCGCGCATGCCGCCCATCTCCTCGCCACCGCCGGCTCGGCCCGGTCCGCCGTGCACGAGCATCGGCAGCGGTGAGCCGTGCCCGGTCGACTCGGCGGCGTCCTCGCGGTCCAGCACGAGCAACCGGCCGTGCCACGGCGCTACTCCGATCACGACGTCGCGCACGAAGTCCGTGTCGGCGGAGACGATCGACCCGACCAACGAACCGGCACCCCGCGCTGCCAGAGCGACGGCGTCGTCCAGCGAGGTGTACGGCATCAGAGTCGACACCGGCCCGAACGCCTCGACCTCGTGCGGCTGCACGGCATCCGCGTCCGCGCGAAGCAACATCGGCGACATGAACGCGCCTCGCTCGGCATCAGCGTCCACAAGAGACAGAGCGCCGTCTCCATAGACGACGGAGGCGTTCTCCTGCAACGCCTTCAACGACCGGCGCACCTCCTCGCGCTGCTCCAGACCGGCCAGCGCGCCCATCTTCACGGACCTGTCGGCGGGGTTGCCGATCACGACCTCGGCCAGTTTCGCCACCGTCGCCTCGGCCACCGCGTCCATCAACGACTCGGGCACCAGCGCGCGCCGGATCGCCGTGCACTTCTGCCCGGCCTTGGTCGTCATCTCCGCCACCAGCTGCCCGACGAACAGGTCGAACTCGGGCGTGCCCGGCACCGCGTCCGGCCCGAGGATCGAGCAGTTCAGCGAGTCGGCCTCGGCGTTGAAGCGCACCGACGACCGGATCACGGCCTGGTGCGTGCGCAGGCTCTGCGCCGTGGACGCGGACCCGGTAAACCCGACCAGGTCCTGCGGGGTCAGGTGGTCCAGCAGGTCGCCCGCCGACCCGCACACGAGCTGCAGCGACCCCTCGGGCAGCAACCCGGACGCGAGCATCAGCTCGACCATCTTCTCGGTCACGTACGCGGTCTGCGACGCGGGCTTGATCAGCGACGGCACCCCGGCGATGAACGCGGGCGCGAACTTCTCCAAGGGGCCCCACATGGGGAAGTTGTAGGCGTTGATCTGCACCGCGACCCCGCGCAACGGCGTGCAGATGTGCTGCGCGACGAACGTGCCGCCCCGCCCGAGCGGCTCGACGGGCCCTTCGACGTAGACCTTGTCGTTCGGCAGCTCGCGCTTGGCCTTGGACGCGTACCCCAGCAGCACGCCGAAGCCGCCGTCGACGTCGATCCACGAGTCGGACCTCGTCGCCCCCGACCGCGCCGACAGCGCGTACAGCTCGGCCTTGTGCTCCTTCAGGTACAGCCCGAGGGCCTTCAGCAGCTGTGCCCGCTGGTGGAACGTGAGCTCGCGCAACGCGGGCCCGCCGACCTCGCGCCCGTACCGCAGCGCCGCCCCCATGTCGACGCCCGCCGACGAGATCCGCGCGATCTCCTCGCCCGTCACGGCGTCGTGCAGCGGCGTGCCCTCCACCGACGGCGTGTGCCACCCACCCGACACGTAGCTGCGCAGCAAGCTCATCGCGCCACCCCTTCTCGCTGGGCGCTGGATCATCAGCGACCCGACCACCAGGCAACGTAGCAGGGGTCGGGAGGTCCCGAAGGGGGCTCGTGGGGCGGGGGCAGCGGGGGGAGGTGGTCCAGCGGCCGCGAGCGGGACGGTGGCGCGGGCAGGCGCCGGGTGCGGTGGCGAGCGGGACGGTGACGCGGGCAGGCGCCGGGTGCGGCGGCGAGCGGGCGGCGGCGCTGGCAGGCGGCGGGTCAGCGAGCCACCAGGCCCGCGAGCGCGTCCAGCAGCACCGGCGCCACCTCTGGCCGGCACACCAGCAGGTCCTCGGTGCGCGGGTCCGGCGACCGGTAGTCCACGGCCCTGCCGTCGAGGTGCGAGGCGTGGGCCCCGGCCGCACGCGCAACGGCCACGGGCGCGGCGCTGTCCCACTGGTACTGCCCACCGTCGTGCACGTACGCGTCCACCAGCCCGGTGCACACCGCGACCGTCTTGACCCCGGCCGACCCCATCGGCACCAGTTCGACGTCCAGGACCCTGGCCAGCTCGTCCACCAGCGGCGGCCGGTGGCTGCGACTCACGGCCACCCGCATCGGATCAGCGACAGACGGGGGCAACGGAGTGGGATCGGCGGTGCTGTGCGTGTCACCGGAAGACAGGGCCACGGCCCCGGCGGTGAGCTCCCCACCCTCGACGAGGGCCACGTGAACGGCCCAGTCGTCGCGGGAACGGTCGCAGTACTCACGGGTGCCGTCGAGCGGGTCGATGATCCACAGGCGCCCGGACCGGGCCTCCGCGCCCACCGGAGTCCCCTCCTCCGACAACACGGCGTCGTCAGGGCGGTGGGCAGCGAGTTCGCCGACGAGCAGATCGTGCGCCTGACGGTCGCCCTCACGGCCCAACTCCGGACCGGAGTACGAGGATCGCAGCCGGGACAACAGGTCGCGGGCGGAAGAGGCCAAAGTGGACGCCAGCAAGTGATCATCCACAGTGGTCACCCCTGAACGGTCAGGACGACGCGGTCGCCGAGAACCTCGAACCGCGCGTACGAGAGGTCGGGCACGACTACGTCCGCGTCCAGGCCGGTTCCGACACCGAGTGTCGTGCAGCCCGCCGCCCTGCCGGACTCCAGGCCGGACGCGGTGTCCTCGACGGCGAGGCACCGGCTCGGGTCCGCGCCCAGCTGTTCGGCGGCCGACAGGTACGGCGTGGGCGCGGGTTTGCCGTGGTCGACGTCGTCGGCGGTGACGACCACGTCGGTCACCGGGAGACCGGCGGCGGCGGTGCGGGCGGCCGTGACGTCACGCGTGCAGGAGGTGACGATGGCCTTCATCGAACCTGCCGAACTGGTCGCGTCCAACGCTCCTGGCAGGACGACGACGCCTTCGAGGTCGTGCGTGGCGATGTGCGAGTAGTGCGCCAGACCCTCCGCGTGACGCTCGGGCGGGAGCAACAGGGCGACGATGTCCTTGGCGGGCTTGCCTTCCGTGCCGTCGAGGCGCGCCGGGTCGACGCCTTCCTCCTCGGCCCAGCGGCGCCAGGCCCTGCGGACGGCGGCCGTGGAGTCGATCAGGGTGCCGTCGAGGTCGAACAGCACCGCGTCGAATTCCAGTCGCATGGTCATCCTTTCGCTTGGGAGCCAACGGGTTCACGTTGCGCGACGTAGCGGACGAGCAGGATCACGAAGCCGAGCGCGGCGAGGCCGAGGACACCGCCCAGCACGGCGACGCCGGGCAGTCCTGCCTGGTCGAGCGCGATGCCGCCGAAGCCCGCGCCCGCGACGATGCCGATGTTGAACGCCGACACGGCGAACGACACGGCTAGCTCGCCTCCCTCGCCCGCGGCCTGGAAGAGCGCCGCCTGCACAGCGGGGACGAACGACCACGCCGCGAGCTGCCAGACGACCACCAGAGCGATGGTCTGGGGCACGTCGGTGGACAGCGGCAGCACCGCGAGCAGCGCCACGGCGGTGATGGCGGCGGTGATCAGCAACGTCCTGCGGGAGTCGGTGTCCGCGCCCTTGCCGCCGATCACGTTGCCGACGACGGCGCAGATGCCGGCGATGAACAGCACGACGATCACCATGGTGCTGCCCATCCCGGCGCGCTGCTCCAGCAACGGCACGAGATAGGTGTAGACGGTGAACGTGGCGCCCCAGAACAGGGTGATCGCGGCGAGACCGACGAGGACGGGCGCGGTGCGGACCGCCCGCAGCCGTTCGCTGAGCGGAGCGCCTTCGTCGGCGCCGGTGGGCGGCACCACGGTGGCGATGAAACCCAGTGACAGCAACGCCAGCGCGCCGATCACGAACATCGGCACCCGCCAGCCCATGTGGTGCCCGAGCAGGGTGCTGATCGGCACGCCGAGCGCTGTGGCGGTGTTGACGCCCGCCTGGATCGTCGCGATGGACGACGCCCGGCGCTCCTCCCCGCCCAGCCGTGCGGCGGCACCGATCGCGGTCGCGAGGTAGAGGCCCATCATCGCGCCGGACAGGATCCGCGAGCCCAGCAGCACGGGGTAGTTCGGCGCGAGACCCGCCGTGACGTGGCCGAGCGCGAACACGGTCAGGCAGCCGAAGAGGACCTTGCGGCGGTCCACGCGGTGGAACACGGCGGCGAGCACGGGCGCGCTGATGGCGAACGCGACGGCGTTCAACGTCACCAGCTGGCCCGCGGCCGCCTCCGAGACGCCCAGATCACGTGCGATCTGGGGCAGCAGTCCGACGACGGCGAATTCAGTGCACGCCACCGCGAACGCACCGCTGAACAAAGCCCAAATCCAGATTCTCTTCATCGCCCCCTCCAGGCGTGCGCGTCGGGTACGCAATTGGAAGAAGGGTTGACGGCTCGTTCGACGACTAAGCGGATTTCACCCGACAATTCGAAACTGCCGGTCCACCTACTTCCGTATTCACGTGATCGGAGTAATCGCGACTCTGTCCGGTTACCACCCGTATGAGCGGTTCCAAATGATGATGAAGTGGGTAAGCAACGTGAGCCTGGCGCCTTGGGGGGACATGGCGCGCCACGGACGCTTCAAGGGGAGGACCGACTGTGCTCGAGGACGACGTGGAGCCGCACGCCACGCCGCGATTATCGGGACAAGCCGAACTCGTGGACGCCTCTCTCGCCGCGTTGGCACGGGGTGAGGGCGGCGTTCTGATCGCCGAGCAGCAGGGGGTGCTGGGGCGCAGAGCGCTCGTCGGCCAGGTCAGGGCGGAGGCCGCCCGTGCGGGACTGAGGGTGGTGCACGGTCGTGCGACGCACGTGGACCGTGTCGCGCCGTTGTCGACGTTGCGGGCGGCCCTGAGCTCGAAGGTCACCGGTCCGCACGGGGACTACGACGCCCAGCACCTGACGGCGTTGCGCGAGATCCGCACGCAGCTGGTGGAGCTCGCGAACGGCCCTGGCCTGCTGGTGTGCCTGGACGACCTCCACCTCGCCGACGACGTCACCGCGCTGGCGTTGCGCATGCTCGTGCCGGGGCTCGCGCACACCCCCGTCCTCTGGTTGCTGTCGCTGCGCCGGTCGCAGGCCTCCGCGGCGGTGCTCGGGGTGGTCGACGTGCTGCTGGAGTCCGGCGCCCACCGGCTGCCGGTCTGGCAGCCGACCGAGGAGGAGGTGCGTCTGCTGTGCCGGAGGGTGCTCGGCGCGGAACCCGATCCCGCGGTCGTGGCCATCGCGAGTGATGTCGACGGTGACGCGGAACGGGTCGTGCGCGCGTTGCACGATGCCGGGCACGTGGAGGTGACGAACGGAAAAGCCCTGCTCACCCCTGCTGGACGGGCGCTGCCGCACTGGCTCGTCACCGAGGTCCGCTCCGCGCTCGGTGATCTCGCCGGGCCCGCCTCCGAGGTGCTGGACGCGGGGGCGGTGCTGGGCAGGCGGTTCACCGTGCACGAGGCCGCGGAACTGTTGCGCAGGCCCGTCGCCGAACTGCTCTGGGCGGCGGCGCTGCTGGTGGAGACCGGGGTGCTGGCCGCGGCGACGAACGGCCTGACCTTCCGCAGCGAACTCGTCCGGCGCGTCGTCTACGCGGGGTTGCCCGAACCGGTGCGCACGGCGCTGCACCGCGAGGCGGCGGAGGTCGTCGCGAAGGAGGGCAGGCCCGCCGAGGAGGTCGTGCACCACGTCGAACGCGGCGGCCGCTGGGGTTCGGAGGAGGTCGCGCGCACGTTGCGCAAGGCCGTGCAGGACCGTGCGGGCGGCACGGGAGGGGCGGCGCGGCTGGCGTTGCGGCTCCTGGACCTCGCGGATCACGGCTCGACCGGCACCGGGGACCTGACCGTGGACGCCGTGCGGCTGCTCAGCGCGGACGGCAGGACCTCCCAGGCCTGGGACCTGGCGGTGCGCACCCTGAACGGAACGCCGGACGCGGCCACGGAGACGCGGCTGCTGTGCGCGCTCGCCGAACTGGCCGACTCACGCGAACCCGGTCACGGCCACATGGTCGTCGAGTACGCGCGCCGGGCGTCGGCACGCCTGGACCTGGCCGAACGCGACCACGCCGACCTGGCCGCCGTGCAGGCGTACCGGCTCGCGGCCGCAGGGCACACCGCGGCGGCGGAGAGCGCCGCGGCCTCGGCGGGGTCGGCCGGTGGGGAGGCGGTGGCCCTCGGCTCGGCGGCACGGTCCCGCATCGCGTTGCACCGCGGTGAGCTCGCCCAGGCGCTGGACCTGGCGAGGGCGGCCGTGCACGAGGCGGACCGGGCGGGGCCGTCACAGCGCAGGCTGAACTCGCGGTTGTGGCTGTGCGCTCCGCTCGTGGCGCTGGACCGCTTCGACGAGGTGCATTCCACGCTGACCCTGGTGGCGAAGGAGACCGCGCAGCTGGACGCGGCGTGGCCGGTGCCCCACTGGCAGCACCACAAGGCCCGTGCCCACCTGGCGGCGGGCAGGTTGCGCTCTGCCGCCGCCGACGCCGAACTCGCCGTCCTGACCGCGCGGGAGGCGCCGTCCTCTCCTCTGCTCGGGCGGGCGTTGCTGCTGCTCTGCGAGATCCGCACGGCCCTGGGCGACCTGGACGCGGCCGAGGCGAACCTGCGGGAGGCCGAACGGCTCGGCGGACGGGGTGCCGGGTCGGCCAGGCTCGCGTGGCGGCGGGTGCTGTGGCTGTGCGAGGCCGACCGGCCCGACGACGCGGCCGAGGTGGCGGAAGGCCTGCTGACCAGCCCCGACCTGGTCGCGATCATCACCACCGCGCCGACGCCGGTCGTGCCGGTGCTGACGCGCCTGGCCCGGCACCGCGACGACGAGGGACGCGTCGACCAGGTCGTGCGGATCGCGCACGAGCTGAGCGAACGCAACCCCGGCGTGCTCTGGGTGGCCGCCGCGTCCGCCCACGTCAGAGGCCTGCGCGACCGCGACCTCGGCGCATTGGTCAGGGCCGCGGAGCTGTACCGGCTGTGCGACAGGCCCGCGGCAGCGGCCGCCGCGTTCACCGACGCCGGCCGGACCGCCGACGGCCAGAGGGCCGTTGACCTGCTGGAACAGGCCCGGCACGAGTGGACGGCCGTCGGCGCCGCGCACAGGGCCGGCCGCCGGCACGACCGGGATCCCGACGACACCGTGCCGTCGCTGTCGGCCGAGCTGTGGGCGAGCCTCACCGAGACCGAGGTGCGCGTGGCCAGGCTGGTCGCGCGCGGGCTCACCAACAAGGCCATCGCGGCACGCCTGACCCTCTCCCCCAACACCATTGGTACGCACGTACGCAACGCTTTCACGAAACTCCAGGTCACCAACCGGGTCGAGCTGGCCCTTCAGGTGATCGCACACGCGCGCACCCGCACGTGAATTCGGCGGCCTCTCACTCATTCACGTGAGAGGCCCGGTGCTGATCAGTGAATCCTATCGGCCAGGTTCATGGATTTACGCGAGCTTGACCGCCACTCCGGCCGGAGAACCTCTTTTGCGAGGGGTGAATTTCAGCTCCCATCGGGCGAATTCCGAACGGAGTGGCATGGAGATCAGCATCCAGAAGTACGGCGGCAGCTCGCTTGCCGACGACGCGCAGGTCGCCGCGGTGGCCGAGCGCGTCGCCCAGGCCCACCGGTCGGGCTCCGCCGTCGTCGTGGTGGTGTCCGCCAGGGGCGCCACGACCGACGAGCTGGTCCGCTCGGCCACGGCGGTCAGCGACGTGCCGGACCCGCGGGAGACCGACAAGCTGCTCGCCACGGGTGAGCTGGCCTCCGCCGCGTTGCTCGCCATCGCCCTGCGGGACCTGGAGGTGCCCGCGGTGTCGTTGTCCGGCCCGGAGGCCGGCCTGCGCGCCGTGGGACCGCCCGGCGCCGGGGTGATCGCCTCGATCGACACCGGCACCGTGCGGGACTGGCTCGGCCGCGGCCACGTCGTGGTCGTCGCCGGGTTCCAGGCCCTCGACGACGACGGCGCCGTCGTGACGCTCGGCCGCGGCGGGTCGGACACCTCCGCCGTCGCGCTGGCCGTCGCCCACGGCGCGGCGGTCTGCGAGATCTACACCGACGTGCGCGGTATCGCACGCGCCGATCCCAGGGTCGTGCCCGGCGCCGGCCTGCTGCCCGTGCTGCCCGCCGCCGTGATGGCGGAGATGGCGTTCTCCGGCGCGCGGGTGCTGCACCCGCGTTCCGTCGAGCTCGCCGCGGCGCACGGCGTGGACATCGTCGTCCGCGACTCGTCCGGGCTCGGCGACGGAAGCACGATCTTCGGAGGGAGAGCGGCGATGCTCGACTCGGACGTCCTCGAAGGACGCGCCGGCGTGGTCGCGGTGACGCACGACGAACAGGTGACGCAGGTCCTCGTCGACGCGGGGTGCGACCTCGTGGAGGGCAGCGCACGCGTGCTGGAGGCGTTGGCGCGCCTGGAGATCCCCGTCGACTCGGTGCAGTGGTGGTCGCATCCCGGCGCACCGCTGCGGATGCGGTTCTGCCTCGCCGACGGCGCGGCGGACGAGGCGGCGGAGGCGGTGCGCGAGGAACTCGGCTGCACCGTCACGCTGCGCCGCGAGTTCGGCCGCGTCTGCGCCGTCGGCACCGGTCTGCTGAGCAGGCCGGGACTCACCGCGCTCGGCCTGAACGCGTTGTCGGCGGCCGGGATCACCGCGGAGTGCGTGGCCTGCAGCCAGGCCAGGACGACGTACCTCGTCGCCCGCGACCGCGTGCACGACGCCGTGCGCACGCTCTACGAACGCTTCGGACTTGACCAGCACGACCTGGAAGGGAGCAGGACCCGGTGAACCAGCCGCAATCCTTCGGCGCGAGGCTGCGCCTCGACCGCATCGACCGCAACGGGGACGGCCGGTTGATGATCGTGCCGCTCGACCACTCGGTCGCCGACGGACCGGTGACCCCCGACGACTCGCTCGACGACCTGATCGGCGAACTCGCCGCGGCCAAGGTGGACGCCGTGGTGCTGCACAAGGGAACCGTCCGCCACCTCGACCCCAAGCGGTTCGTCAACACCTCGCTGATCGTCCACCTGAGCGCGAGCACCGCGCACGCCCCCGACCCGGACGCCAAGTACCTCGTCACGAGCGTCGAGGCGGCACTGCGGCTCGGCGCGGACGCCGTCAGCGTGCACGTGAACATGGGCTCGCAGCAGGAAGCCGAGCAGATCGCCGACCTCTCGCGCACCGCGGAGGAGACCGAGCGCTGGGGAATCCCCTTGCTGGCCATGATGTACGCCCGCGGCCCGCAGATCGACAACGCCGCCGACCCCGAGCTCGTCACGCACTCCGCGACGCTCGCCGCCGACCTGGGCGCCGACCTCGTGAAGGTGAGCTACCCCGGTTCGGCCGAGGCCATGGCGGACGTCGTCCGCGCGTGCCCCATCCCCGTCGTCGTGGCGGGCGGCCCGCCGGTGGACGACAAGCGCGACCTGCTGCGCCGCGTCGCCTCCACGGTGCGCGCGGGCGCGGCGGGAGTCGCCATGGGCCGCAACATCTTCCAGCACCCGACGCCGGGCCGGCTGGCCCGCGAGATCGGTGACGTCGTGCACGGCCGCATGGCGATCGCCGCCTGAAAACCAGGAGGCAGCGATGACCACGAGTTCCCCCTTGAAGCAGACCCGCCAGTTGCTGGCGGACCCGGCGATGACCGAGAGCACGCCCGGCTCGGAGTTCGCCCAGGCGGCCACGCTCGGCAACCCGTCCGACGACGTGACCGTCACCTACCGCGCCTACCTGCCCACGGCGTTCCCGCTGTTCGCCGAACGCCCCCGCTTCACCGTGCGGCAGCTGATGAAGATGGCCACGATCCGCGACGACGACTCCCCGTACGTGCGGGAGCCGCAGCCGGAGCAGGAGCGCGACACCCGCTCGGGCGTCACGTTCGACACGACGCCCGAGTCGGCGTTCCGGCCGTTGCTGGACGAGGCCCGGCTGACCGACATCGGCGTGTCCGTCGCGGTGCCGCCGGGGTTGCTGGAGCACCCCAGGCTGCTGGCCGCGTTCATCGACTACCGCCTGCTGGTCCGGTTCGGCACCACCGAGAACGAGGTGCTGCTGCGCGGCAGCCCCGATGGCGCCGTGCCCGGACTGCTGAACCTCCCGGAGGCGCGGAAGCTCCGTGCCGGTCGCGCACCGGCCGACCTGCTCACGGAGGCCGCCGCGCTGGTCGAGGAGACCGGTGGTTCGTGCGACGGGATCGTGGCGCACAACGCCGTGTACTGGCAGGCCGTCGAGTCCGGGCTGCTCAGCAAGCTCGCGGAGGCGGGTGTGCGGATCGCCCGCACCAGGATGATCCCCGAGCACCAGGTGCTGCTCGGCGACTTCCGCGCGGCCACCACGTTCCTCGACCCCGGTGTGGGGCACCTGCGGTTGCGCCGGGGTGCCGGCGAGGACGGCGGCGACCTGCTCGAAGCCGGCAGCCGGATGGGTCTGGCCGTGCACCTGCCCCAGCACTTCGTGCTGCTGGAGGGATCGGCGTGACGCGGGTCCTCTACCTCACCGGCATGATGCGCTGCGGCAGCACGATGATCGGCAACGTCCTGGGCGAGACGGCGGGTTCGTTGCACGTCGGCGAGCTGCACTACCTGTGGCGCAACGGGGTGCTCGGCCAGGGCACCAACTCCAGCTGCGGCTGCGGTGCCGCGCTGACCGAGTGTCCACTGTGGTCGGACGCGCTGGACGACCGGCGGATCGCGACGGCCGTGGACGCGGTGCAGGCCACCAGGCTGCGCGCCCGGCACACCCCGCGGCGCCTCGCCGAGTCGATCGGCCCGCTGACCGCGCCGCCGGACGTGCGCTGGCTGACCGGTCTGACCGCGGACGTGTACCGGCGTGCCGCCGCCGTCGCGGGCGCCGAGGTCGTGGTCGACGGGTCGAAGTACCCGGCGGAGGCGGCGGCGTTGCTCGGGTCGGGACTAGACGTCCGCGTGCTGCACGTGGTGCGCGACGCCCGTGCCACCACGCACTCGTACCGCAAGGACAAGAGCTACGTCGAACGCATGAGCGCGGCCCGCAGCACCGGGTACTGGACGTCGGTCAACGCCGCGTCCGACCTGCTGGCGCTGGCCGGCCGTTCCCGCTACCTGCGCGTGCGGCACGAGGACTTCTCCGCGCGCCCGGCCGAGGTGATCGGCGAGGTGATGGCGTTCGCGGGCATCGGCGGACCGAACCCCGTCTCCGCCGAGGGAACGGTCGAGCTCGGGGTCAACCACACGGTCACCGGCAACCCCGACCGGTTCCACCGCGGACGCGTGCTGATCAAGGACAACGCGCGGTGGCGGACCGACCTGGACTGGAAACCGCGGGCGTTGACGACGGCGGCGGCCGCGCCGCAGCTGGTGCGCTACGGCTACCCCGTGGTGCCGAGGAGGGCGGAGTGATGGATCTCGGACTCGAAGGCAAGGTCGCCCTGATCGCCTGCGCCAGCAGCGGTCTCGGCCTCGGCGTCGCCACCGCTCTCGCCACCGAGGGCGCGCACGTCTCCATCTGCGGCCGCGATCCTGACCGCCTGGCCGAGGCCCACGGCAAGCTCGAAGCACGGGGCGGCAGGGTGCACAGCGAGGTCGCCGACGTCAGCATCGACGGCGCGGTCCAGCGCTGGATCGGCGGCGCGGTGGCCGAGTTCGGCGGCATCGACGTCGTGGTCAGCCACACCGGCGGTGTGGTGCAGGGCCCGGTCGCCGAGTTCGGCCCCGAGGACTACCGCAGGGCCGTCGACACCGCGCTCATCCCGCACGTCGCCCTGGTCACCGCCGCGACGCCGCACCTGCGTCCGGGCGGCCGCGTTCTGATGATCACCTCGGAGGCGGTCCGGCAACCCATGCCGCACAACGTGTTGTCCGGTGTTGCGCGCCAGGGCGTGCTGTCGTACGCGCGGAGCCTCGTGCACGCCTTCGGGGACAGCGGCACAACGGTCAACGTCCTA
Organism: Lentzea sp. NPDC058436; assembly: GCF_042721515.1. NCBI lineage: Bacteria > Bacillati > Actinomycetota > Actinomycetes > Pseudonocardiales > Pseudonocardiaceae > Lentzea > Lentzea sp. NPDC058436. The sequence continues at coordinate 148,680 of NZ_JBHXLF010000011.1, read as the reverse complement.
GCTCCCGGCTACCACGACACGCCGGCGTTGCGCGGACCGTCTGGAGAGGACACTTCCGCCGCGGCCGCCGAGGTGCCGTTGGGCAAGGTCGGCGACCCGGACGACTTCGGCGCGCTGGCCGCGTTCCTCGCCTCCCGGCAGGCCGCCTTCGTCACGGGCGCGCTGCTGCTGGTCGACGGCGGCAACACGCGTGCGCCGGTGTGACCCCACGAACCCTTTGAGGAGCAAGCAGATGACAGCGGAGTACGTCACCCGAGGGTGGTGGCGCGAGAAGGAAACACTCGTCGACGACCTCCGTCGCGCGGCACGGGGGCACCCCGACCGGCGCGCGGTCGTCGTGTGGCACACCGACGGCGGCGACACGGAGACGCTGACCTACGCCGAGTTGGAACGCCGGGTCGAACGGATCGCGGCGGGGCTCGCCGGGCTGGGCGTCGAGCACGGCGACGTGGTGACGCTGCAGCTCCCGAACTCGTGGCAGCTGCTCGCGACCACGCTGGCGTGCGCCAGGATCGGCGCGGTCGCCGGACCGGTGCTGCCGATCATGCGCAAGCGCGAGCTCAAGTTCATGACGGAGCTGACGAAGAGTCCTGTCTACATCGGACCGGTCGAGCACCGCGGCTTCTCGCACGCGGACCTGAGCGAGGAGGTCGCCCGCGAGGTGGCGTCGATCAGGCATCGGATCCTGATCGGCGTCGCCGGCCACGGGGACGCTCTGGACTTCGACACCGCGCTGCTCGGCGAACCGGGCACCGAGGGCGCGTTCTTCGGCGACACCGAGGGCCGCGAGGCGAAGCCGGACGACCTGGCGTACGTCATGTTCACGTCGGGCACGACCGGTGAGCCCAAGGGCGTGATGCACAGCCACAACACGTTGCACGCCACCAACCGCATGCAGATCGACGCGCTGCGCCTGCGTGACGACGAGGTCACCGCGATGGGCTCCCCCACCACCCACAACGCCGGGTGGACGTGGAACTTCACCATGCCGTTGCTGCTCGGCGCCACGTGCGTGCACATCGACAACTGGGACGCGGACCTGATGCTGCGAATCCTCGAAGAGGAACGCGTCAGCTTCTTCATGGGCGCGCCACCGTTCCTGGTCGACCTCATCGACCGCCAGAAGGAGCAGCAGCGCGACCTGTCCGCGCTGAAGACGTTCGCCACGGGCAGCGCGCCGATCCCGCCCGTGCTGGTCGAGCAGGCCCGCGACGTGCTGGGCTGCCGCCTGTACGCGTTGTGGGGCATGACCGAGAACGGCGCGCCGACGATCACCCGTCCCGAGGACCCGGAGATGCGGGCGGCCGAGAGCGACGGATCCCCGTTGCCCGGCATGGAGGTCCGCATCACCGACGACGACAGGTTGCAGGTGCGCGGCGCCACGCAGTGCCTCGGCTACTTCGGCCGGCCGGAGGTGTACGCGGACAACGTCACCGACGACGGCTGGTTCGACACCGGCGACCTCGCCCGCCCGGACGGCCACGGCGGCATCCGGATCGCGGGGCGGGACAAGGACGTCATCTCCCGCGGCGGCGAGAAGGTGCCCGTGGTGGAGGTCGAGGCGGCGCTGCTGCGGCACCCGTCGATCAAGGACGTCGCCGTCGTCGCCTACCCCGACGACCGGCTCGGCGAACGGGCCTGTGCGGTCATCGTGCCGCAGGGCGAGCCGCCGGAGCTGCCCGCGTTGCGCGAGCACCTCGACGGACTCGGCATGGCCAAGCAGTACTGGCCGGAACGCGTCGAGCACGTCGGCGAGCTGCCGACGACGCCCAGCGGCAAGGTCCAGAAGTTCCGGCTGCGCGAGCAACTGGTCTGAGGAGGCGGACGTGGACTTCTCGTTCACCGAGGAACAACAGGCGCTGGCGGAGAAGGTCAGGGCGTTCGCCGAGGACACCGTGGCCCGGCACGCGGCGCTCGACGACCGCGAACGCACGTTCTGGTCCGGCTTCTTCGCCGAACTGGGCCGCGCGGGACTCACCGGTCTGATGATCGCCGAAGAGCTCGGCGGCAGCGGTCTCGGCGCGGTCGAGGCCGGCATCGCGGTCGAGCAGCTGGCACGGGTGGAGGCGACCGCCTGCTACCCCGTGGTCAACGCGGCCCTGATCGGCGGCATCATCGGCCGCAGCGGCACGACGTCGCAGCGGGCCGACTGGCTGCCCGCGGTGGCGGCGGGCGACGCCGTGGTCGCGTTGGTGCTGACCGAACCCGACCACGGCACGGACGCCGCCGCGATCGAGCTGAGCGCGGAGCGCGACGGTGACGGCTGGGTCCTCACCGGCACCAAGACGTCGATCATGCTCGGCATGCACGCCACGCACGGCCTGGTGTTCGCCCGCACCAGCGACGACGGCGCGCGCGGCGTGACCGCGTTCTACCTGCCGCTCAACCGCGACGGCATCGCACGGGAACGGCTCGACGACCTCGGCGTGCGCGCCGGCGGCCGCGCCACGCTGCGGTTCGCCGGGGTGCGCGCGTCCGACGACGAGATCGTCGGCGGTGTCGGCGAGGGCTTCGGCGGTGTGATGCGCGGGTTCGACCACTCCCGCGCGCTGATCGCCGTCCTCGCCATCGCCAACGCCCAGGCGGCGCTGGACGACGCGTTGGAGCACGCCCGCGAACGCGAGACGTTCGGGCAGGTCATCGGCAAGCACCAGGGTGTCGCGTTCCCGTTGGTGGAGCACGCGACCCGACTGCACGCCGCACGGCTGCTGGCGTTCGAGGCGTTGTGGCGCGCGGACTCCGGGCTCGACCACCGCACCGAGGCGAACATGGCCAAGTGGTGGGCCTGCCGGATCGGGGTCGAGGCCGCCCACCAGGCGCTGCTGACCCTCGGCCACCGCGGCTGGCACGACGACCACCCGGCCAGCCGCCGCGTCCGCGACGCCATCGGGCAGGAGATCGCGGACGGCACCGAGAACGCCACGAAGCTCGTGGTGGCGAGGAAACTGCTCGGCCGCGAATACGCGCCGTGACCCACTGACGAAGAAGGAGGATTTCGTGACCACCACGCTGTGGCTGACCGGGCTGCCCAGCTCCGGCAAGTCGACACTCGGCCGGGAACTGGTCGAGAAGCTGCGCACCGAGCGCAAGGTGCAGCACCTGGACGGTGATGCCGTCCGCAGGGACTTCTTTCCCGAACTCGGGTTCAGCAAAGAGGATCGTACGGAGAACATCCTGCGCATCGGCCGGCTCGCCGCGATGCTGGCCTCGCACGACGTGCTCGCCGTCGTCTCGGTGATCGCGCCGTTTCGCGAGGTGCGCGACCAGGTCCGCGCGGAGCACGAGGACGCGGGCCTCACGTTCGTCGAGGTCTACGTGGACGCGCCGGTGGACGTCTGCGCCGAACGGGACGTGAAGGGCCTGTACGCCAAGGCGGAACGCGGCCAGGTGCAGGCGATGACCGGGGTCAGCGACGTCTACGAGGCGCCCGTGTCGCCCGAGGTGCTCGTCGACACCGCCACCCTCAGCGTCGAGCAGGGCACGGAGATGATCGAACGGGCCCTGGCGCGCTGCGAGAGCGAACGAACCGAGCAGGACATCAGGGAGGTGGTGCTGCGATGAGCGCTCCCGCCAAGGAAAAGGCCGTCACCGGCATCGAGCAGCTGGAGGCCGAGGCGATCCACGTCCTGCGCGAGGTCGCGGGCGAGTTCGACCGGCCGGCGCTGTTGTTCTCCGGTGGCAAGGACTCCACCGTCCTGGTGCACCTCGCCGTGCGCGCTTTCGCCCCGATAGCACCGCCTTTCACGCTCGTGCACGTCGACACAGGGCACAACTTCCCCGAGGTGCTGCGGTTCCGCGACGACATCGTGGAGCGGTACGGGCTGCGGCTGCACGTCGCCGAGGTCCAGGACTGGATCGACCGCGGTGCCGTGAAGGAACGCGAGGACGGTATGCGCAACCCGTTGCAGACCGTGCCGTTGCTCGACACGATCACCGACCAGAAGTACGACGCGGTGATCGGCGGCGGCCGTCGCGACGAGGAACGCTCGCGTGCCAAGGAACGCATCTTCAGCGTCCGCGACAGCTTCGGCCGCTGGGACCCGCGCCGTCAGCGCGTCGAGCTGTGGAACCTCTACAACGGCATGCACTCGCCCGGTGAGCACGTGCGGGTGTTCCCGATCTCGAACTGGACCGAGCTCGACGTGTGGCGCTACGTGCGGGAGCACGACATCGAGCTGCCGTCGCTGTACTTCGCGCACTCCCGCGAGGTGCACATGAGGGACGGCATGTGGCTGACGTCCGGGCAGTGGGGCGGGCCGGCCGAGGGTGAGGAGACCGTCGAGAAGACCGTGCGCTACCGCACCGTCGGCGACGGCTCGTGCACCGGTGCGGTCGAGTCCGACGCGGCCACGGTCGACGACATCATCGACGAGATCAAGGCGAGCCGGCTCACCGAGCGCGGCGCCAGCAGGGCCGACGACCGCATGTCCGAGGCCGCCATGGAGGACCGCAAGCGGGAGGGGTACTTCTGATGACGTCCGACCTGTTGCGACTGGTGACGGCCGGCAGCGTGGACGACGGCAAGTCCACTTTGGTCGGACGGCTGCTCTACGACACCAAGTCCGTTCTCAGCGACCAGATCGACGCGGTGCTGCGCAGCAGCGAGGAGCGCGGGCTCGACAACCCGGACCTCTCGCTGCTGGTGGACGGCCTGCGCGCCGAACGGGAGCAGGGCATCACGATCGACGTGGCGTACCGCTACTTCGCGACGGCCCGCCGCACGTTCGTCCTCGCCGACACCCCCGGCCACGTGCACTACCTGCGCAACACCGTCACCGGCGCGTCGACCGCCGACCACGCGGTGCTGCTGACCGACGCGCGCAAGGGCGTGCTGGAGCAGACCCGCAGGCACCTGGCCGTGATGGCGATGCTCGGCGTCCCGGGCATCACGCTCGCGGTCAACAAGCTCGACCTGGTCGACTTCTCCCAGGAGACCTACGAGTCGATCCGCGCCGAGTTCGTCGCGCACGCCGAGTCGCTCGGTTTCCGCGCCGACCAGATCACGACCGTGCCGATCTCCGCCCTGGCCGGTGACAACGTGGTGACCCGCTCCGACCGAACCCCCTGGTACGACGGGCCGACGTTGCTCGAACACCTGGAGACCGTGACCCCGGACGAACGAGGCTGCGACGTCGGCCTGCGCGTGCCCGTCCAGTACGTGCTGCGCGACGGCGCGACCGACTACCGCGCCTACGCGGGTCAGGTCGCGGCGGGCGAGGTGCGTCCCGGCGACGAGGTCGTGGTGCTGCCCGCGGGAACCAGGTCCACGGTCACGGCGGTGGGCACCCCGGACGGCCCGGTCGACGAGGCGACGACGGGACAGCCCGTGGCACTGACGCTCGCCGACGACCTGCCGATCAGCCGAGGCGACCTGATCGCCGCCGCCGACCGCGTGCCGGAACTCGCCACCGAGGTGACCGCCACCGTCTGCTGGCTCGCGGAAGAACCCTTGCGCCCCGGCGCGCGCGTGCTGCTCAAGCACGGCACGCGCACCACGAAGTGCCGGGTGCCCAGCGTGTCCGCGAAGTTCGACGAGCAGCGCCTGCGCCTCGAACAGTCGCCGGAGTGCCTGGAGCTCAACGACATCGGCCAGGTGCGGCTGGAGGTCGCCGACGCACTCCCGTTCGACACCTACACCGACTGCGTGGCAACGGGCGCGTTCCTGCTCATCGACCCCGACGGCGGCGACACGCTCGCGGCGGGCCAGGTCGGCGACACGCTGTCCGCGGTGACCGGTGATGCCTGACCGCACCCGAGTGGTCGTCGTCGGCGCCGGCGCGAGCGGGACGCTGGCGGCGATCCACCTGCTGCGCGCCGGCGTCCCGCTGGAGTTGGTGCTGGTCGACCGCAGCGGCGAGTTCGGGCCGGGGCGGGCCTACCGCACAGGGGATCCGGGGCACCTGCTCAACACCGCCGCGGGCAAGATGAGCGCGCTGGCGGACGACCCGGGGCACTTCGCGCGGTGGGCCGGGGCGGCGGGGGACGAGTTCCTGCCGCGCGGGGAGTACGGGCGGTACCTGGCGGAGACGCTGCGGGTGGAGGAAGCGGACGCGGTGGCGCGGCACCTCGCGGGTGCTGCCTCGGGTTCACGCGGCAGCGCCGCGGTCCGCCACCTCGCCGACACCCCCACCACCGCGGCCCGGCACCTCGCCGACACCCCCACCACTGCGGTCCGGCACCTCGCCGACTCCACCGCCTCCCGCGACGACGCCTCGGCCCGGCGGGTAGCGGGCACCGCCGGCCCCACCTCCGGCACCACGGCCCGGCACCTCGCCAAGGCCCCCTCCTCCCCCACCAACACCACCATTCGCCACCTCCCCGACACCGCCACCGGCCTGACCTCCCACCCCCACGGCGTCACCGTCGACCTCGCACGAACCGGCCCCGTCCAAGCGGACTTCGCCGTCCTCGCACCCGGCGTCGGCACCACCGACCCGCTGGCCGGCCTCGTCCCGCAGGACTCCCCGCGCTACGTCGCCGACCCCTGGGCCGCCCCACTCCCCCGCACCGGCGGCGCACCCGTCCTCGTGCTCGGCACCGGTCTGTCCATGATGGACATCTCGGTCGCGGTGGCGCGCGACTCCGTGGTGCACGCCGTGTCCCGGCACGGCCTTCTCCCCCAACCCCACCGGCACGGCACCGGCCCCAAGCCGGACCTCCCGGACCCACCGCGCCGCACGACCTCGCTCGGCGAGCTGATGGCGTTCGTGCGGCGCACCGTCCAGGCCCACCCGGACCGCTGGCGGGACGTCCTCGACCACCTGCGGCCTCACACGCACCGCCTGTGGCGCCAGCTCGACGTGCCCGAACGGCGCCGCTTCCTCGACCGGGTCGGCCATTACTGGAACGTCCACCGCCACCGGGCCGCGCCCACCACCCACCGGCGGGTGCGACGGCTCATCGACGACGGCCGGCTGAGGCTGCACCAGGGCCAGGTCACCGCGGTCCGCCCAGCGGACGAGGGGTTCCACGTCGACCTGACCGGGCCGCGCGGCGAGCGGACGCTGACGGTGGGCTGGCTGGTCAACGCCACGGGGTTCCGCCAGGACGGCGGGCCGCTGGTCCGCGGCCTGGTGAACGACGGCACCGCGCGGCCGGACCCGATCGGGCTCGGGGTGCGGACCGAAGCCGACGGCCGGGTGCTGGACGAAAGAGGGGAACCGTGCCGCATCTTCACGCTCGGCGCGCTGCGGCGCGGGGAGCTGTTCGAGAGCACCGCCGTGCCGGAGATCCGCGCCCAGGCGGCCGAGATCGCGGCGACCGTGGCCGCGCACAGGACGAGGTGATGACATGAACGACCTGCTGATGTACCCGGCCTACATCGACGGCAAGGACGTCGAGCACCCCGAGGGCCGCTACGTCCACACCGTCACGGCCCGCGCGGTGCTGGAGGACACGATGCCCGCGCTGGCGCTGAAACGCGATCTCGACGCGGGCAGGGTCGACCCGCGGCAGGCGGGCCCGGCCGTGGTCGGCGGGTGTGCGCTGGCGGACGACCGGATGGCGGTCGACGCGCTGGAGGCGGCGGCGCGGGCGGCACCGGAGTGGGCGCGGACGTCGCTGGCCGACCGGCTGGAGATCGGCGCGCGCATCGGCGAACGGCTGCGCGAGAAGCGTGACGAGATCGTGGAACTGCTGGTGGCAGAAGGACAACCGCGTGATCTCGCCGGGCCGACGCTCGACGAGTACTGGATCGCCGACTTCAGCTCGGAGACGCTGTCGTTCTGCGCCTCGCAGATGCAGACGAGCAAGCACCGCGGCCGTGGTGGGCACGCCACGGTCCGCCGGGTGCCGGACGGCGTCGTCTGCGTCAACCCTCCGCAGAACGCCTCCACGCCCAACGCGCTGTTCGGCGCGACGGCACTGCTCGCGGGCAACGCCGTGGTGATCCGCGCGCCCCGGGGCGTACCGCTGGCCACCACGCACGCGCTGCGCGAGGTCGTCGTGCCCGTGCTGGAGGAGGCCGGCGCGCCCACCGGCGTGTTGAACATCCTTTGTGGACCACCGATGACCGACCTGTGGCTGGAAAGCCCGCACGTCAACGACATCGTCTACGTCGGCAGCAGTGAGAAGGGCCTGGAGTTCGAACGGGCCGCCGTCGCCGCGGGCAAGAAACCCGTGCTGGAGCTCGCCGGCAACGACTGCGTCGTGGTGTGGGCCGACGCCGACCTCGACGCGGCGGCGGCGTCGATCACCGAGAACTTCCGGCAGTCCGGCCAGATCTGCAACATCCCCAACCACGTGATCGCCCACCCCGCCATCGCGGACGCGCTGCTGGACCGTCTCGTCACCGCCGCCGCGAACACGAAACCCGGCTACCCCGACGAGTCGGGTGTGGTTCTGACGCCGGTGCTCATGGCGGAGCAGCACTTCGCCGACATCGCGGACGCGGTGCGCCGGGGCGCGCGCCTGCTGCACGGCGGGCGACGGCTCGAAGTCGACGGAACACCGTCGGACACCGGGTTCTTCGTGGAACCGGCGGTGCTGCGGATCAACGGACTCGACCTGGCCCGGCGCACCCCCGCCGTGCGCGAGGAGACGTTCTCCCCGCTGCTGCCGGTCGTCGTCCCGGAGGAGCACGACGGCCTGTTCGACGAGGTGCTGGAGTTCGTGTGCGCCAACCGCTACGGGCTGCGCAACTCGTTCTGGGTGGAGGACGAACGACTCGTCGCCGCCATCACGGAGAAGGTGACGACCGGCGGGGTCGTGAACGTCAACGACTCGCACTCGGCGTTCCGGCCGTTCCTGCCGACGCACGGCGGCACCGGCCTGACCGGCGGCGTGTTCGGCGAGGCCAACTACCTGATGCTGCGCACCACCCACCTGCAGGGCGTCAACGTGAAACGGGGAGGAGCAAGGTGATGAAGGAGCACAGCGTCGCACTCAGGACGCCGATGCCCGCCGACGAGGTGTTCGACCGCTTGCTGCGCCCCGCGAACTTCAGCGGGGCCGGCATCGAGTCCGTCGAGCCGTCCGCCGAAGGAGACCGCTACGCGCTGCGGTTCCGCGGCGGCCTCGCCAGGTGGACCCAGCGCACCGAGGCCGACCGCGCGGCACGCGTGCTGCGGTTCGCCCAGGTGGACGGGGACTTCGTGGACTTCGGCGGCAGCTGGGAGGTCACGCCCGACGGCACCGGCAGCCGGGTCGTGCACCGGGTCTCCTTCCGCACCAGCGTCCCGCACCTCGCGGGGGCGATCGAACCGATGATCGCGCGAGTGCTGTTGCGGGCCGCCGCGGACGTGGTGTCCGGACTGGCCGGGACCGCGGAGGTCGTCGAGGGCTCGCTGCACGACGAGGTGCCCGGCGAGAGGACACCGGTCGCCGCCTACGCCGCCCCGTCCGCGGGCGCCGCACTCGAACCGACCACGATCGAACGCCGTCCGCCCGGCCCGCACGACGTCTCCATCGCCATCAGGTACTGCGGCGTCTGCCACTCCGACGTCCACCAGGTCCACGGCGACTGGGGCGACGGGACGTTCCCGATGGTGCCCGGCCACGAGATCGCCGGTGTCGTCACGGCGATCGGCACCGACGTCACGAAGCACGCCGTCGGCGACCGCGTCGGTGTCGGCGTCATCGTCGGCTCGTGCCGCGAGTGCGCGATGTGCGAGGAAGGCCTGGAGCAGTACTGCGAGGACTCGGTCGAGACCTACGCCGCCACGGACACCTACCACGGCGGCGGCCCCACCCACGGCGGCTACTCGACGCACATCGTCACCGACGAGCACTTCGTCCTGCGGATCCCGGACTCCCTGCCGCTCGAAGCGGCCGCGCCGTTGCTGTGCGCGGGCATCACCACCTACTCGCCGCTCAAGCACTGGAAAGCAGGGCCGGGCAAGAAGGTCGCGGTGCTCGGCCTGGGCGGTCTCGGCCACCTCGCCGTGAAGATCGCGCACGCCATGGGTGCCGAGGTCACCGTGCTGTCCCGGACCCTGTCCAAAAAGGACGACGGGCTCGGCCTGGGCGCCGACCACTTCCACGCCACGGACGACCCGGCGACGTTCGACCTGCTCGCCGGCACGTTCGACCTCATCGTGTGCACGGTCTCCAGCCGCCTCGACGTCGGCGCCTACCTGGCACTGCTGGCCAACGGCGGCACGATGGTCTACCTCGGCATCACCGACGAGCCGCTGGACGTCAGCGTGTTCTCACTGCTGCGCGGCCGTGCCTCGCTCGCGGGGTCGCAGATCGGCGGCATGGCCGAGACGCAGGAGATGCTCGACTTCTGCGCGCGCCACGGGATCGGCGCCGACATCGAGGTCGTCGGCGCCGATCGGCTCAACGAGGCGTTCGACCGCGTGCGGCACGGTGACGTGCGGTACCGGTTCGTGGTGGACGCCTCGACGTTCCAGTCGTGAGCGGTCAGCGCGTGCCGAAGTCCTGCGTCCAGTAGTGGCCGTACGTCGTGCCCTGCCGGTACGCGTAGCCGACACCGATGTCGCGCAGCGCGCAGTTCAGGATGTTCGCGCGGTGCCCGGAGCTGTTCATCCACGACCGCACGACGGCGGCCGCGTTCTGCTGCCCCGCGGCCACGTTCTCGGCGGCCCTGGTCCAGCGGGTGTAGCCGGCGCGTTCGATCCTGGTGACGAAGTTGCTGCCGTCGGAACCGGTGTGGCTCATGAAGTTCTTCGCGGCCATGTCGGCGGAGTGGCGCTGCGCCGCGGTGTTGAGAGCCGCGTTCGCCTTGAGCGCGGGGCAGTTCACCTTGGCGCGCTCGGCGTTGGTCAGGGCGATCACGTCGTCCTGCACCGCCGCGGAGGCCTGCGGTGCGAGGGTGGCCGCCAGCGCCAGTGTCGCGGCGGCGATCAGGGAGGTGCGTAACGCGAACATCGTTGTTCTCCTGTGCAGGGAAGAGAAGGGAGCCGGGGCTGACCCCGGCTCCCGCGGTTGTCAGCGGATCAGACGATCTGCCAGGTCACGTTGATGATGCCGACCGAGGTGTTGGCCAGTGAGGAGAAGGCGGGCTGGCTGAGGTCGATCTTGTTGCTCGCGCAGCTCGGGCACTTGTCCTTGATCGGCACCGTGATGGTCTTGCCGTTGTAGGTGACGCGGATCGACTTGCGGCACAACGGGTCGTTGTTCGGGTTGGGCGTGGTCCACAGGGCGGCAGGGGCCGCGACCAGCATTTGCGTACCCGCGTTGATCTGCGTGCCGCAGGCGCCGTAACCGGCGTCGTTGTACCAGCTGGCGGTGCCGCTGACGGCCGAGGCGGTGCCGGAGAAGACGAACGACAGGACCGCGGCCGACGCGAGGGCGCCGAGCACCTTGACAGCTGACTTCATGATGTTCCCCTCAGGAGTTGAACGTGACCTTGAAACCCGAGCAGTTGCCGCACTGGTACACGGTCTGGTTGCCCGGCTCGGTGTCCTGCTTGGACCACGCGTAGGCCTTGGGGCAGCGGGACTTGATGGTGTTGCTGTAGTCGGTCTGCGCGTCGCGGTTGGGGTTGACGCAGTTGATGCGCTGACCGTTCGCGCCGTACTTGACGTACGCGGGGTTGCAGTAGGGCAACAGGTTCTCGGGGCACCCGGCGGTACCGCACGAGGTGGAGCCCGGTGGTGGGGACGCGTTCACCGGTGTGATGACCACCGGCACGGAGAAGGCGTTGACGTAGCTGACGTTGTACCAGGGTGCGAGCCGGTCGCGGGAGTCGAAGTTGAACTCCGCGAGGCTCGCCGGCTGCTCACCGGTGACGCACCGGGCGGCCTGGACACCGCAGTCGCCCACCGCGCAACGGAAGTCCACGCCCGAGGTCCCCGTGCAGCCCGTGCGGGCGAAGAACTTGCCGCGCCAGTGGCCTGGCGCCGAGGTCTCGGGGATCGTGATGGTCGCGGACTGGCCGCTGCGCAGCGTGGGCATGTTCGTCAGCACCTGCGAGCCGTCCGCGTTGACGGTGCTGCCGACCCAGATCGTCTGGCCGGTGTTGTTGACGAAGGTGACCGTGTGGTTGATCGCCGCGCTCGCCGTGGGCACGGCGAGTCCCGCGACGGCGAACGCCAGTGCGAACACCGCGGCGATCGAACGGCCCAGTAATCGTGTGAGCATCTGCGGGCTCCCTCCTGCGCAACCGGTGCCGGCGCACCGGATGTCGTCAGGAGTCCACGATCACCCGGAGTAGCCGCCCGTGACTCCACGGTGAGTCCGCAAAGTTCCGGTCCATCTGGTGACCTGCAGTTCACGCCGGCCCGACAGCCCGAGCTTGCGGTAGACCCTGGTGAGGTGGAGCTCGACGGTCCGGGTCGCCATCGCGAGCTTCGTCCCGATCTCCCTGTTGTTCAGCCCCGTGCGCACGAGCCGCGCGACCTCGGCCTCGACGGGCGTCAGCACCGGGCCACCCGACGCGTCCGCACACCCCACGACCTCGTCGACCCGGCTGACGAGCGCGGTGTCGCCGATGTCGAGTGCGGTGGCGCGGGCCAGCGCGTAGATCTCGCACGCCGCCGCCTGCCTGCCGTGCGCGGTGAGCCGATCGGCGTAGTCGCACAGCACCTCCGCGAGCTCCAGCCTCGCGTGCGCCATCTCCAGCAGGCGGATCGCACGCTCGTAGGTCGTGAGGTCCTCGCCGTTCGGCGCACTCGCCCGCGCGACCGCCGACAGGCTCCGGCCGAGGGCCCTGGGCTCGCCCCAGCGCGCCGCGGCGGCGTGTTCCTCCATCGCCAGGCGCAGGGCTTCCTCGTTGTCGCCACAGGCCAGTGCGGCACGGGAGGCGTGGGAGCGCCACTGCAGCACGCCGGGGTTGACGACACCGTCCTCGGCGAGAGCCCTGCCGCACGCGAGATGCGCCTCCAGGGCGTCGTGCGGGCGGTCCGTCGCCATGGCCACCGTCGCCGTGGCGGAGAGCAGCAGCGAACGACCGGGGTGTCCGGACTTGATCCTCGCGTCGACGTCGTGGGCGACCAGCAGTGCCTCAGCGGCGCGCGCTTCCCCTCTGGCGACGAGCAGTTCCACCTTCCACAGCAACGCGACCGAGCGGATCTCGTCCGCGATGCCGTTGTGCCGCAACGTGGCGAGCAGTGAGGAACACCTTTCGAGATCACCTGTGTGGCGCGCGACGCACGCACGGGCGAGCAGCACGCACTCCGCCATCACCCGGTCCCCTGGACGTTCTTCCAGCAGCGACAGGCTGTGCGTGTCGGCGGCGACGAGTTCACCCGCGCAGACCAACGTCCCCAGCGCGCGGGACACGCACAGTGGGTTCGCCCTGCACACGGGAGACGCCAGGGCGGTCTCGGCCGCCTGGACGGCCTCGGTCCAGTTCTCCCCCGCCGCGAGCAGTCCCACCGCGACGGCCGCCGCGCAGTCGTGACCGGGATCGGCCGACCAGCGGCTCATGCGGTGGGAACGAACGCCCGCCGAAGCCCCGGCCTGCCCGCCACTCCCATCTTGCGGTAGACGGCGGTGAGGTGGAACTCGACGGTGCGCAGGGTCAGGCACAGCTCCGCGGCGATCTCGCGGTTCGACTTCCCCGCTCTGGCCAGCAGGGCGATTCTGCGTTCCTGTCTGCTCAACGCGGACTCACCGTCGTTGCGCAACAACCGCGACGCCAGCACGTTCGCCGCGTCGATCCACTGTGGACACAAGTCGGACGCGGCTTCACGCAGGCGCCGGGTGTGCTTCCTGGCGCGCTCGACCTCACCGCGTCCCAGCAGGAGCTGCGCCAGGTCGTGACGGGCCCGCAACGCCTCGTCGGCGGTCGAGGCCCGCCCGAGGTAGGCGATGGCCTCCTCCAGCAGGACGTCGTCACCGCGCGCCAGGGCGCAGGCGTGCAGGCCGAGCCCGATCCCCCTGGGCGCTCCCCACCGCCTCGCCGCCACCAGGTCCTTGTCGGCGCAGATCCTCGCGAGCACGAGATCTCCCGCGTCGAACGCCGCGAGGGCCGCAGAAGAGCGCCACGGCAGCACCGCCGGGTTGACAACACCCCACGAGGCGAGTTGCCGCCCGCATTCGAGGAACTCGTCCAACGCACCGGCGCCCTGCCCCTCGGCCAGCAGTAGCCGCCCCCGCGCGAAGTACAGCTCGGCGCTGTCCGGGTGCTCGGCCAGCACACCGGCCAGGCGTTCGGACTCCAGCACGGCACGCGCCCTGTCCGGCTCCCCGGCCTCGGTGAGCGCCAGGACGAGCCACGCGACCGCCACGGCCCTCAGTCGCGCGTGCACACCTCTGCCCAGCGCGCCGTCCAGCAACCGGACCGCGGCACGGGGATCGCCGCGCAGCAGCATGATCCGTCCACCGAGGAGGTCGTGGACGTCCCCGCGACCGGCCTTGGACGCCCAGATCCGGTGCGCCGCCGCGACTTCGTCGGCGTAGGTCAGCACCATCAGCGCCTGCCAGAACGTTCCGGAGTCCCGCGTCCCCACCGCCGTCAGCGCACGCAGCGCGGCGTCGACCGCCTCTTCCCGTCCGGCACCCAGGTTCGCGGCCTGGACGGCGCGAAACGAGAGCGCTCTCACACCTCGGGACCACCGGCCGTTCCTGGGGCTGCCGGGCAGGTAGGCGAGCGTCCCCGGCTCCAGTTCGCCGGGCCCGAGCGCCACCGCGTTCCCGGCGAGCCGGTCGGCCTCGTTCCAGCGCCCGCTGCGGACCAGTGCGAACCGTTTGCGGCGAATGTCGTCGAGCGGGGCGCTGTTCGTCATTTCGACGGTGTCCTTCCCGGCCGGCCAATCGATACGCGGGATACCTCCCGGAATCCGTCTCATATGGACGGTGACCTGGTCTGGACCTTACCGGGAAACGCTTCCCGTTTGAACCGGGACTTTTCGCTTCTTCGCCTCTTGGCAAACTCGGATTGGAGGAGTATTAAAGGGAAATTGGCGAGACTAACCACCGAAGAGCGCGGCGCAGTGCTCGGCGAACGCGTGCGCCCGGCGCGTCAGCGGACCACCGGCAGCCCACCCCAGCACGACGGGCGTGGTGGGCACGACGTCGCGCAACCGCACCGCCACCACCTCCAGCCCCTCGTACGACGAGCTCACCGCCGGCTGCTGCACGGTGATCGAGTAACCGAGGCCACGAGCCACCAGCGAGCGTGCCAGCTCGAAGCCGCGGGCCCGGTGCGTCACCACCATCTCCACGCCCGCGGCGGCGAACACCGAGCGGAAGTAACGTTCGCTCGGCGGAACGTCCAGCAGCACGAACGGATCGCCGGCGAGTTCGCGCAACGCCACCGCGCGCCGCCGGCGGAACCGGTGCCCGGCGGGCAGGAGCACCTTGGGCGACTGGTCGTACAACGTCCTCGTCGCGATGCCGGGCACCAGGTCCTGGTCGTAGAGGAACGCGATCTCGCACCGCCCCGCGACCAGGTCCTCCCCGATCTCCGGCAGGCTCCCCTCGACGAACCGGACCGACACCTCCGGGTGCGCGCTCTCGAACGTCGCGATCGCCGCGGGCAGGTGGAACGGCGCGATCGGCGCGTAGCAGCCGACCGTCAGCACGCCGCTGACCTGCGAGCTCAGCCCGCGTGCCTCCACGCCGAGATCACCCATCGCCCCGACCACGCGCCGGGCGTCCGAGAGCACCCGCGTGCCCGCCGCCGTCAACGCGGCACCCCTGCGCGGAGATCGCAGCACCAGCCTCAGGTCCAGCACGCGTTCCATTTCGCTCAACGCCAGCGAGATCGCGCCCTGCGAGACGTGGCACCGCGCGGCGGCGGACGTCAGAGAACCGGTCTCCGCCACCGCGATCAGGTATTCGAGCTGCCGCAGCGTCACGTTCGGCAGATTCATGAGTCGAGCTTATAACTGACCGAAGAAACTTGAACTGGCCAAAAGAATGTGCCGCGGGCATCGTCGCAACGGTGACCCGACCGCACACCCACCCGTTCGTCCCGTACGCACCACCCCGTCTGCCGATCGAGGAGGGACTCGACCGCGGCAGGGCGTTGCACCGGCTGCTCGACGCACGCCGGTCCGTCCGCTGGTTCTCGCCGGACCCCGTGCCGGCCGAGGCGATCGAACTGGCCGTGCTCGCCGCGAACACCGCCCCGAGCGGCGCGCACCAGCAGCCGTGGCGGTTCGTCGCCACACGGAACCCGGACCTCAAGCGCCGCATCCGGCACGCGGCCGAGGAAGAGGAACGCCGGTTCTACCACGAACGCGAGCTACCGGACTGGCACGCGGCCCTCGCCCGGCTGGAGACCAACGCGACCAAGGAGTTCCTGGAGGTCGCGCCCTGGCTCGTGGTCGCGTTCGCGCAGAAGCAGCAGAACGGCAAGAAGACCTACTACACCAACGAAAGCGTCGGCATCGCGTGCGGCTTCTTCATCGCCGCGCTGCACTCGATGGGTCTCGCGACCCTGACGCACACGCCGAACCCGATGACGTTCCTGACCGACCTGCTCGGACGGCCCGGCGAACGCCCGTACGTCCTGTTCCCGATCGGCTACCCGGCCGACGACTGCGAGGTGCCGGACCTGCGCCGCAAACCGCTCGGTGAAGCACTGACCTTCACCGACGGGCTTGCCTGATCGTCCCACCACCGGGGAGCATCAGTCCCCGTGGACGAACTACGCGCGCTGATCTCCAAGCACGCCCGCCCGGACCTGACCACGATCATCGACGACGTCCTGGTCTCCCGGACCACCGTCGGCGGCCCGCCCGCCCCGTCGATGACCGGCACGATCCTCGCGTTCGTCGCCCAAGGCCGCAAACGCATCGCATTAGGCGACCGCGTCTACGACTACCGGGCGGGCCAGTACCTCGTCGCGTCGATCGACATGCCGATCACGGGCAACTACGTGGACATCGGCCCGTCCGAACCCGCGCTCGGCCTCGGCCTGGTCCTGCGGCCGGACAAGGTCGCCGAACTGCTCCTCGCCCACGACCTCCCGAAGGCCACGGGCACTCCCGAGGGCCTGGCCGTCAGCGACGCCTCCCCCGAGCTCCTCGACGCCGTGACGAGGCTCGCCCGCCTGCTCGACCAGCCGAAGGACGCGCGGGCGCTGGCCCCGTTGATCAAGCAGGAGATCCTCTGGCGGGTCATGACCGGCGAGCAGGGCGCCGCCGTGCGCGCGCTCGGCGCCCAGGACAGCGGCCTGAGCCACATCGCCAGGGCCGTGAAGTGGATCAGGGAGAACTACGCGGAGTCGTTCAGGGTCGAGAACGTCGCGCGCATCGCGGGCATGAGCGAGTCGGCGTTCTACCGCAACTTCCAGGCCGTCACGGCGATGAGCCCGATCCAGTTCCAGAAGCAGATCCGGCTGCAGGAGGCCAGGTTGCTGCTCGCGACGAACCCCGACGTGACGAGCGTCAGCCACCGCGTCGGCTACGACAGCCCGTCGCAGTTCAGCCGCGAGTACCGCCGCCAGTTCGGCGCACCGCCGAGCAGGGACGCGAAGCTCAGGCTCCTGCCCGCTCTCTGACGTTCAGGTACACCGCGCGGACCTCCAGCGTCCGCTCGACCTTCTCGATCACGGGCGCGAAGAACTGCCGCCGGTGCTCGGCGTCGCTCATCGAGATCACCGAGAAGTACATGCTGCCGAACGCCGCGAACAGCGTGGCGTTGCGCAACATCGCCGACGGCAGGCCGGGGATCTTCGACGGTTTCGCCGGCGAGCCGATCCACTGCTCGGCGATCTCGGGCGTCACCACGATCAGGCCGAGCACCACGAAGAACGCGAACAGCGCGAGCCCGATCACCGCGGCCTGCACGAGCTGCCGGATCGCGAGCATCACCAGCAGGTTGCGCGACTGCCGGCCGTTCAACCGCCTGGGCGGCAACGCTTCGGTGATCTCGACACCGGCCAGCGGCGTGCCCTTGCAGGCCACGCTGAGGATCTCGGGGCGCAGGTCCTGCTCGACCCTGCCGATCTCGTCGCGCAACCGGGCCGCGGCCGCCAGCACCGTGATCGCGGCGAACAGCAGCACGATCAGGCTGACCCTCGGCCACGGCAGCTTGTCCATCGCCTGCCACAGCTCACCGGTGAAGAACAGGAACAGCGTCACGAACAGCATCGGCGGCAGCGCCCTGCCGATCAGGTGCACGCTGTTGCGCAGGTCCGCGATCACGTGCCGGATGGCGGCGCGCAGCAACGATCCCAGCCCGTACGTCGTGGCGAGCATCGTCGCGACGAACGCCGCCCCGAACACGAGGACGAACCACACCAGGGCCACCCACACCGAATCGGTCTCCCGATCCCCGTCCGGTGCCTTGAACCGGATGTCGATCGCGGACTGGACCAACGGCGTGATGATCGGTATCGCCGCGTACACGACCAGCAGCAGCACGGTCATGCGCGGCGAGAAGTTCGGCATCCGCCGCACGAACAGCGAGAGCAGCACCCAGGCCGACACCATCACCGCGACGATCAGCCCGAGCAGCACCCACCGCGACAGCCCTGCGGACTGCTGCAGCACCAGCCACGCGAGGCTGCCCGCCGCCACGAACGTCAGCGCGGGCAACATCCGCGGCAGTACGTGCGACCGGAAGCCGTACCCCTCGATCATCGTCGGCGCGCCCTGCCGCACGAACCACTGCTCGGTCCGCCGCACGACCGTCTCCGAAGCCACGGCGAGGATCATGCCTCACCGCTCGAACAGGCGCGCCATGATGGAGTAGTAGTGGGTCGGCGTGATGCGGGCGAGCGCGTCGAACACGTAGGCGTCCGGCCCGACCAGCACTCGCGACTTCCCGCGCTCGACGCCGCGGTGGATGATCTCGGCGGCCTTGTCCGGCGTGGTCAGCGCGATCCGGTCGAAGTCCGTGGCGATCTGCTCCAGCGACCGGCCGTTCTCGTCGAGCTCGGCGTGGATGCGGCCGTTGCGGATGATGTTGGTCTTGATGCCGCCGGGGTGCACCGCGACGGCCGAGACGCCGGTGCCGCGCAGTTCTTGGCGCAGCGAGTCGGTGAAGCCGCGCACGGCGAACTTCGCGGCGCAGTACGCGCTCTGCTTCGGCATCCCGCACAGCCCGAACACGCTGGAGGTGTTCACGACGACGCCGTAGTTCTGCTGGACGAGCTGCGGCAGGAACGCCCGCGTGCCGTTCACGACACCCCAGTAGTTGATGTCGAACAGCCAGGAGTCGTCCTCCACCACGGAGTTCAGCACCGTCGTGGAGGTGGCCACGCCCGCGTTGTTGAACACGGCCGCGAGCGGCAGGTCGAGCCACGCGCGCACCTCGTCCGCGAACGCCCGCACGTCCTCGGCGTCGCGCACGTCGAGAACCCTGGTCAGCACCGGGCCCTGCAGCGAGGCCGCGGTCTTCTCCAGCTCGATCTCGTTGACGTCGGCGATGGCCACGGGCGACCCGTGCCGGGACAGCCGCCGCGCGAGGCTGCGGCCGATCCCCGAGGCGGCCCCGGTGATCACCGCCGGACGTCCTGAGATCTTGCGGACCATGTGTCTGCTCCTGTCGTCGAGGACGGCGGAGCCCCCACGTTAGCCGCGCAGTTCGGGGAACTGGTCGTCGCGCCACTCGCCCGTACCAGCGCCGCCTTCCTCCTCCCGCGTGCGCAGGTCGACCCGGCGGATCTTGCCGGACACGGTCTTGGGCAGCTCGAAGAACTCCAGCCGCCGGATCCGCTGGAACGGCGCCAGGTTCTCGCGCGCGTGCCGGAGGATCTGCAACGCCGTCTCGCAGTTCGGCTCCCAGCCGGGGCTCAGCGCGACGTACGCCTTGGGCACCGCGAGCCGCAGCGGATCGGGCGCGGGCACCACGGCGGCCTCGGTGACCGCCGGGTGCTCGATCAGCACGCTCTCCAGCTCGAACGGCGAGATCTTGTAGTCCGACGCCTTGAACACGTCGTCCGTGCGCCCGATGTAGAACAGGTAGCCGTCCTCGTCGCGGCTCGCGATGTCGCCCGTGTGGTAGTAACCGCCGGCCATCGCCTCGGCGTTGCGCTCCTCGTCGCCGTGGTAGCCGACCATCAACGACATCGGCCGCTGCGCCAGGTCGACGCAGATCTCGCCCTCGTCGGCCCGCTCGCCGGTGATCGGGTCGACCAGCACGACAGGGACGCCCCGCAACGGCCGTCCCATCGAGCCGAGCTTCACCGGCGCGCCCGGCACGTTGCCGACCGACAGGGTGGTCTCGGTCTGCCCGAACCCGTCGCGGATCGTGAGGCCCCACTGCTTCTGGACCTGCTCGATCACCTCGGGGTTGAGCGGCTCACCGGCGGCCACGACCTCGCGCAACCCGCCTGGCCCGCCGCTGAGGTCGGCCTTGATCAGCATCCGCCACACGGTCGGCGGCGCGCAGAAAGTGCTGACGCCCTTCTCGCGGATCTGGCCGAGCAACGCGGCCGCGTCGAACCGGGCGTAGTTGTAGACGAAGATCGTCGCTTCGGCGATCCACGGCGCGAAGAAGCAGCTCCAGGCGTGCTTGGCCCAGCCGGGCGAGCTGATGTTGAGGTGCACGTCGCCGGGCTTCACGCCGATCCAGTGCATGGTCGTGAGGTGGCCCGCCGGGTACGAGACCTGGGTGTGCTCGACCAGTTTCGGACGGCTGGTCGTGCCGGAGGTGAAGTACAGCAGCAGCCGGTCGTCCGGCGCCGTCTCCGGGTGCGGCACCGGGTCGTCCGCCGCCTGCGCCGTTTCCGCGTAGTCCAGCCAGCCTTCCGCCGTGCCGCCAACGCTGATGAGCACGGGTCCGGCCGCGAACTTGCCCGCGTCCTCGACGCGCGCGATGACGTGCCGCACGGAACCCCGTCGCAGCCGGTCGGTGAGGTCGGCCGGTCCCAGCGCGGTGGTCGTCGGCATGATCACCGCGCCCAGCTTCATCACCGCGAGCATCGACTCCCACAGCTCGGCCTGGTTGCCCAGCATGATCATCACGCTGTCGCCCCTGCCGACGCCGTGACCCGCGAGCCAGCGCGCGACGCGGTTCGACCGGCGGCGCACCTCGTCGAACGAGAAGGCGCGCTCGGAGCCGTCCTCCTCGACGATGTGCAACGCCGTGCTGGAGTTGCCGTCGGCGATGACGTCGAACCAGTCGTGCGCCCAGTTGAAGCTGCCGTCGAAGCTCGGCCAGGCGAACGCGTCCGGGTCGCTGAGCATCAGGTCGCGGGCCGCGCGGTAGGTGTCGTGACTGGACATGTCGGAGAGGGTGGGAGCGCCGGCGCCGCAGGTATACCCCCGATCGGGGGTATACCCCTTTTCGAGGGTGTGACGGTCAGCGAAACTCTGGACGTGCTGCCAGACCGCTTCCAGTCGTTGCTGCCGCAACGCCTGGACATGCTCCGCCGTGCCACCGGGCTGCCCGTCGTGTTCGGCGGGGCGCTGACGCCCGGCCGCGACCTGGTGCTCAGCAGCTTCTTCGGCACGCACGGGACGTCGTTGCACGGACTGCGCATCGGCACCGGCCGGGGCCTCGGCGGCACGGCCATCGCGATGGGCACGGCGGTGCGCGTCAACGACTACGCCACGACCAAGGCGATCACCCACGAGTTCGACCAGATGGTGGTCGTGAACGAACGCCTGACGTCCGTGTTCGCCTACCCGGTGACGGTGCGCGGCACCGTGCTCGGCGTCCTCTACGGGGCGGTGCGCGGGCAGACGACCGTCGGCGACCGGGCGATCAGGACGGCCGGCGCCATCGCACAGGGATTCGCACAGGACCTGAACATGCCTTTCCCCCAGAATCAGACACTGCACACGCAGGCCGCCCTCCGCGAACTGGCCGAGGTGGCCAAGCTCGTCGGGGATCCGGTGCTGCGCGAACGACTCCGCAAGGTGCACCAGAGCCTCGGCGGCGAGCCACCCGTCAGCGTTCCCAGTGGTTTGACCCCGCGTGAACTCGATACGCTTCGGCTGGCCGCGGTCGGTGCGTCCAATCGGGAGATCGCCGCCGAGCTCGGGTTGAGCACCGAGACCGTCAAGGCCTACCTCCGGGGCGCGATGCGCAAGCTGGGGGTGCACAACAGAACCGCCGCCGTCCACGCGGCGAGGTCGACGGGAGCGCTCTAGATGTCGTTGATGGAGAAGGCCGTGGTCGGGACCGATCGGCTGCTCTTCAAGCTGACCGGCGGCAAGTTCACCGTCATGTCGCTGTCGAAGCAGACCGGCCTGACGTTGATCACCGTCGGTGCGAAGAGCGGTGAGCGGCGCGAGAACCAGGTCCAGTACGTGGCCGACGGCGACGCGATGCTCGTCGTGGGGTCGAACTGGGGCAAGCCGCACCACCCGGCCTGGACGACGAACCTGATCAAGAACCCGGACATCCAGGTGAATGTGCGCGGCGACGTCCGCGACGTGCGGGGCACGTTGCTCGAAGGGGCCGAGCGGGAGGCCGCCTGGTCCCGCATGGTGGCGGCCTATCCCGCTTTCCAGGACTACGTCGAACGTTCAGGCGGCCGCGAACTGCGGGTCTTCCGCCTCACTGCGCGCTGAGTCCCACGCCAGCCACAAGCAGCCCGCGATCATGAGCACGCCGTGGGCGATCCGCACCGCCGGTGGCGTGAAGAACTGCGGCAGGAACAACGCGAACCCGGCGGCGAACACGATCGCCGCCGTGGTGCGGAGCTTCAGCGCGACCATCACCGCCGCGACGCCCATCGTGACGAGCCCGAGCCCGAAGGTCGTGACGGCGAACGGGTTGTAGCGCACGGCCTCGGCGAGTTCGAGGACGTTCGGCTGCTGCGCGACGGCGTGCAGGCCGAAGTCCTCGGCGCCGTAGTACGGCAGCGTGAGGCCGGCGCCGACCCAGAACGTGATCGCGGCCGTGCGGTGGATCTCCAGCAACGCGATCGGCACGAGGATGAAGCCGATCATCGCGAACAGGTGCGAGAGGACCCACGCGGTCGAGCCCATCGAGGCCGCCGCCCCCGCGGCCGTCGTCTCGTCGTGCCACGGTCTCAGCGCCGGGTACAGCAGGAAGAGCAGGCCCGCGGCCGACAGCGTCCACTTCACGATTGCCCCCTGAGATCGGTGAGGTACATCCGGACCAGCTGGTCGTAGGTGTCGTCGAGGCCCTCGGGCAGGCCGAACCCGCCGCTCGACTCGATCGACGCGAAGCCGTGCACGATCACCCTCAGCCGCCGCGTGGCGTGGATGGCTTCGGAGCCCTCCAGGCCGTACTGCCGCAACGTCGCGAGCACGACCTCCATGAACTTCGTGCCCGCCGCCTCCTGCAGGTCGTTGTGCAGCGGGTCCATCGGCGCGACCGCGTAGCGGTTCGGGTGCTCCTGCACGTAGGCGCGATACGCGTGCATGAGCGCGCTCACGGCGTCGTCCCCCGCCCGCCCCAGGACCGCGTCGGTGAACCGCGCGGTCATGTCCTCCAGCACCCGCACGCCGATGTGGCCGCGCAGTTCGCCGAGGCTCGCGATGTGCTTGTACAGCGAGGGCGTGGCGACACCGGTCCGCGCGGCGACGGCGGCGAGGGTCAGCGCGTCGGCGCCCTGCTCGTCGATCAGCTCCAGTGCGGCGTCCACGACCTTGGCGGTGGTGAGACGTGGGCGAGCGTTCATAGCCCAAAAGCTACTGTCATTAGCTTCGCGGGTCAAGCGGGGAGGTTTCGTGAAGATCTTGCGGATTCTCCGCGCAGTTCGTCCCCTCGACGCTATGAAGAGGAGGTCATTCGCATCGGCAAGGAGATTCCATTGCGATTAGCCAAGATCCTGGGGGCGGCCGCCGCGAGCGTGGTGCTCGCGTCGACCATCACGGCTGCACCGGCCACTGCCGGTCCGACGTTGCAGAACACGCTGGATCCCAAGGCCGTCAAGGAGTCCGTCGACTACCTCGTGCAGACCTACCGGGTCAGCGAGCGCGAGGCGTTGCGGAGACTCGAACTCCAGAACGACGCCGCGAAGCTGGACGAGAGACTCCGGAAGGAGGCCGCCGGCGAGTACGGCGGCATGTGGCTCGACCAGCAGGCCGGCGAACTCGTCGTCGCGATGACGAGACCCAACGCTGCCCAGCGGCAGATCGCCGCCATGCCCGAGCGGGCCAGCGTGAAGGTCCGCACGGTCAAGAACTCACTGGCGTCACTGAAAGCGGCCCACGACCGGATCAGCAGGCAGGTCGGCGCCGGAGCGGACTCGGTCTACCTGCCGGCCGTCAGCACGACCGAGAACCGCGTCGTCGTCTGGGAACGCGCCTGGCTCAAGGAGAACAAGGTCGGAGCGGCCGCGCAGGAGGAGGCCCGCACGTTCGACGCGGACCCCGGCATGGTGTCGACGCGCGTCCTGCCGAAGCCCACGCCGTACTCGGCCGACCCGGTCGACTGGGGCTTCTGCCACCCGCTGTACTGCACGAACTACGGCCCCATGCGCGGCGGCCTGCGCCTGGACATGAGGCGTGACAACGGAACCACCGGCGGCTGCACCTCGGCCTTCAACCTCCGCACGACCGGCGGAGCGTTCCCCGGCGTGCCGTGGGTGCTGACGGCGGGCCACTGCATGGCCACCAAGACGAACAACGTGCCGACCGAGCACAACCGGCAGGTCGTCCTGAACCAGCACGGCATCGAGAAGAACTCCTACCCGTACGACTACGCGGCCCTGCGGTACGTGGACGCGGCCACCCAGAACAGGTGGCTGGACAGCCAGACCGACCGCAACACCGTGCTGAAGTACTGCCGCAACGGCGGTCTGGACAGCAACGGCGACACCCCCTGCGGCCCGCAGGCCACGTCGCAGAACCAGGAGATCACCTCCGTCACCCCGCTGTCCGGGATCCTGACCGGTGCCGTCGTGTGCGCCACGGGCTCCGGCGCAAGCTCGGTGAACTACCCGGACTCCTACGACAGCGGCTCCGGCGTCGACTACCTCGTCGGCACGCGCTGCG
This sequence comes from Lentzea sp. NPDC058436, assembly GCF_042721515.1. Taxonomy (NCBI): domain Bacteria; kingdom Bacillati; phylum Actinomycetota; class Actinomycetes; order Pseudonocardiales; family Pseudonocardiaceae; genus Lentzea; species Lentzea sp. NPDC058436. The sequence continues at coordinate 123,961 of NZ_JBHXLF010000011.1, read as the reverse complement.
GCCGGGTCCTCTCGACCGACGTCGGCATCAACACCGACCTGTGCGCGCGCAACGGTGACAGCGGCAGCCCGCTGTTCAGCCAGGTCGACCGGGCAGGCCTCGGCATCCTGAACGGGAGCCAGCAGTCCCGCAGCGGCCCCTGCCAGTTGGGCGAGCTGAACAACTACTCGCCGCTCTCGACGGTCCTCGAAGACCTCAGCGCACGCCAGGCGAGCGGTGGTTCGGTCTTCTCCGTGATCACCACTCCGCAGGGCTGACGTTCACAGTCTCCGGAGGGCCTGTCCGAGGCCCTCCGGAGGCACTTTCAGGCTTAAGCAGCCTTAAATCCGCTGGTATCGAGGTAGATCACTTGAGAGCGCTCTCATCTGACAAATTCGTGAAAACCTTTACACGTTGACCGTGGGTCACGGCGCGACAACACTTCCGAACCACTGGGCGCACAACCAACACCCGGAAAGGTCGGTTCGATGCATCGACGCATCGGGACGGCCCTTGCCGCTGCCTTGATGGTGGCCGCAGGGATCACCGTCGCCACCACCAGCCAAGCTCCCCCTGCCAACGCGGCGGTGACCTGGGCCGACGAGTTCAACGCTCCCGCCGGCTCCGGCGTCGACGGTGGCAAGTGGAACATGGAAGTGGGCAACAACAACGGCAACAACAGGGAACACCAGTGGTACCAGGCCGGTACCTCCAACGCGGCGCACGACGGCCAGGGCAACCTCGTCATCACCGCCAAGAAGGAGAACCCCGGCAACTACAACTGCTGGTACGGCAGGTGTCAGTACACGTCCGCGCGCATCAACACCGCGAACAAGTTCACCCAGACCTACGGCCGGTTCGAAGCGCGGATGAAGATGCCGCGCGGCAAGGGAATCTGGCCCGCGTTCTGGATGCTCGGCGCTGACATCAACACCGGTAACCCGTGGCCGGGCTCCGGCGAGATCGACATCATGGAGTTCCTGGGACACCAGACGAACACCGTGTACGGCACGATCCACGGCCCCGGTTACTCCGGTGCCGGCGGCAAGTCCCACGCCTTCAACGGCCCGAACTTCTCCGACGGTTTCCACAACTTCGCAGTGGACTGGAAGCCCGGCGAGATCACTTGGTCGGTGGACGGCAACGTCTACGCCCGCAACACGCCGACCGACGTCAACGGCAACCCGTGGGTGTTCAACAAGCCCTTCTTCATCATCATCAACCTTGCGGTCGGTGGTGAGTGGCCGGGCTACCCGGACGCCAGCACGACGTTCCCGCAGCAGCTCGTGATCGACTGGGTCCGCGCCTCCTCCGCCGACACCCCGCCTCCCAGCGGCGGCGGCTCGGAGATCCGCGGCATCGGCGGCAAGTGCCTCGACGTGCCCTGGGCGAACAACGCCAACGGCACGCCCATCCAGGTCGTCGGCTGCAACGGCAACGCCGCCCAGAAGTGGAGCCGTCCCGGTGACGGCACGATCCGCGCCCTGGGCAAGTGCCTCGACGTGAACGCCGGCGGTACCGCCAACGGCACGGTGGTCCAGCTCTGGGACTGCAACGGCTCGGCCGCCCAGCAATGGGCCGTCAGCGGGGCACAGGACATCGTGAACCCGCAGGCGAACAAGTGTCTCGACACCATCGGCGGCGGTTCGGCCGACGGAACGAAGACGCACATCTGGCAGTGCCTCGGCGTGGCCAGCCAGAAGTGGCAGGTCTGAGGTAGGTCTCTCCCCGTCAGGCCCCGCATGGCCTGACGGGGAGATCCGAGAGCGCTGGACGTGAACCCCCGCGGCGGATGGGTTCACGTCCAGCGCTTCTGCTTCTCCTGCTGGAGTTCAGGCGAGAAGCCTTGCCACGGCCCAGTCCTGCACCGCGACGCCGACCGACTTGAACACGGTCCGGCCCTCCCGCAGCGGCGGATTCCCCAGCGCCGCACCGAGTTCGACGAGCGACTCCAGCCTGAGCACACCGGACTGCACGGCCCGGATGATCTCCCCTGCCTCGCTCAGCGCCGCCTCGACCTGGTCCACCACCACGACCCCGGCGGTCGCCAGCAGTTCCTCGGGCAGCTCCCGCATCACCGGCCGGTACGAGCCGATCGCGTTGACGTGCACCCGTTCCTTGAGCGAGTCGCACCGGAACAACGGCGCCGTCGACGCCGTCGCGCAGCACACGACGTCCGCGCTCTCGACGGCCTCGTCCGCGCTCGCCGCCGTGTCCATCACCGTGTCCGGCAGCTCGTCGCGCAGGCCCTCCAGCAACGCCTCGGCCTTCTTGGTGTCGCGGTTGAAGACGACGAGCTTCTTCAACGGCCGCACCGCGTGCACGGCCCGGACCTGGTCGACGGCCTGCGCCCCCGCCCCCAGCAACGCCAGGTGCGACGCGTCCTCGTCGGCCAGCAGATCCGTTGCCACACCGACGACAGCGCCGGTCCGCAGCGTCGTGAGCGGCACCGCGTCCGTGACGAACTGACCGTCCGGGTGCGAGTACACGACCGTGCCGGTGATCACCGGGTCGCGTTCGACCTCGATGCTGATCACCTTGACCGCGGTGGAGTTCGTCGGCCGGTGGTGCACCGCCATGACGAGCGACCGGCTGTCGCTGAACGCGTGCCGCGGCGGCAGGTCGAACTCCTCCGCGGCCAGCCCGACGAACGCTTCACGCACGGCATCGATCGCTGCGGGCATGGTCATGCCCGGATGGTATCGACTCAGGCGGAGCGCTTGACCGCGCCCAGGAACGACGACCAGGCGGCCGCGCCCACCGCGAGGTGGACGGCGGGCGCCTTGGTGTCCCGGATCCCGATGCCGGTGGCGACTTCCACGCACTCGCTGGCGTTCGCGCTGTAGCTGCTCTTGCGCCACTCGGCCATCAAATCTCTCCTCAACCGATGATGTCTTTGATCAGACTCCTCGATTGTTCCTCGTCCAACGCCGTCCGGCCGAGTGATTCGACCACCGCGTCGTAGCTCTTGACCGGCAGCGCCGCCTCGACGATCAGGCTGGCGTTCTCGCTCTCCACGAACACGACCGGCTCGACCTTGTGGAACCGCATCAGGTTGAAGCCCCCGGCATGGCCGGCGTGCGCCCCGACCGACGTCGGCACCACCCTCATGACGATGGTGAGCCGCGTCGACATCCTCAGCAGGTGCTCCAGCTGAGCGCGCATCACCTCCTCACCACCGACCGGTGTCCTGAGCACCGACTCGTGGAAGAAGAACGTCGCCTTCACCCCGGACCGCAGCGCCTCACTGCGCGCCACCCGAGCGGCGACGCGCTCTTCCACCTCGTCCTCGGGCACGTTGGCGCTCGCCCTGATCACGGCACGCGCGTAGTCCGGAATCTGCAGCGTGCCGTGCACCAGCAACGGCAACCAGCTGATGAGCGTCTTGGCGGTGGACTCGTGCTGGAGCAGCGTGCGAGGCGTGATCGGCTCGACCGCTCCGTGCTCCTGGAGCCACCCCTTCACGTTCGTCGCGTGGAACAGCTTCATCAGGTGTTCCCGTTCGCCCGACGGCGTCCGGCACGCGCCCAGCAGCAGCGCGAGGTCCAGCTCGGTCACGCCGCCCTTCCCGTTGACGGCGTCCGACAACTTGGCTTCCTGCCAGTCGACGATCTCGGCGACGGCCCGCGACGTCATACCCGTGGCCGCGATGGCCGCGCGAAGCCCGTCACCGAACTCGCGGCCTCTCGCAGTGGAGAATCTTTTCGGCATGGCCGGGGACGCTAGCGCCATTCATGGGCATTCCAGAACATTTGACGCCAACACAACCCAAAAGGGCGTTAGCTTGGACCTCCTCCAAGCTGCAGAATAATTCCGTGAAGTTCCGATGGGCGCCCCACGACGGGCTGCGACATGCCGTTCGCGACGAGCTGACCAGGGGGCGGCTCGTCGAGACTCTGTGCGGCGATCCTTTTGTTCCTCAAGAGCTGGACCTGTGGACCAACAAGAACGTGTGGCCGACGTGCCGTGACTGCGACGGTGTGTGGCGAGAGAGCGAGGGGATCCTGCCATGGCCGCGGAAATCCTGACGGAAGACCTTCTGCGCGTATCTCTTCAACGCCTCTCGCGTGAGGTGGTGAAGACTTATCCACAGTTCGGTGAGTTGCTCGCGCAGAACATGTTGCGCACGTGCGGGCTGATTCCTGATCTGGAGAGGGCCGAGCATTGCCGCGAGCTCGGCACGTTGCTCATCGACCTCGGCAGGCTGTACCTGGCGGAGGCCGACGCGCTCAGCACCGTGGAGGCTCAGCAGGACTGAGCGCTCCCCCGTCCTACAGCTCCGACATCACGACCGCGCGCCCGCTCGTGTCGAACTCGTGGGCCAGCGTCGCCAGCCCCTCCCCACCGGCGGCCCACGCCGCGGTCCACGTGAGGCACTCCGCCGCCCCGTTCCCGCCCCGCTCGACGAGATCGACCCCGATCGAGTCGAGCCAGTCCCACGACGTGCCGGCGATCCCGGCCAGGAAGGCCTCGTCCCACGTGCGCACCAGCTCGCGAACGGTCCCCTCACGGCGTGCGCGCTCGTTGACGTCCTTGATCCACGCCTGCCGCTCCTCCTCCGAGAGCACCACACCGGTCTCGGGCTCCCGGAACCCCGGCAGGTCGTGCGCCAGACCGCCCGAGCCGACGTAGAGCACGCGCCGGTCGGCGAAGAACTCCCCCACCCGGCGTCCCAGAGCGGCGGCGCGGCGGAAAGTGGCGTGGGGTGGCGAGGCGCAGTTGACGAAGATCGGCAGCACGGGCTTGGCGGAGATCGAGCCCAGCAGGTCGCGGGCCGTGTGGCCGAACGCGTGGTCCAGCGCGGCCTCGTAGGCCGTGGCGACGTCGAACTCGGACGCCACCAGCCCGGCCACCAGCTCTCGCCCGAGATCGGACGGCACGTCGTACGAGCCCACCGGCCCGGCGACGTCGCCCTGGGCGGTGGCGCTCAGGACCACGGCGAAGGTCGGGACCACCGAGCGGAAGGCGCGGCGGTGGTCGGTGCCGAAGAAGACCACCAGCTCCGGGTCGAACGCGCGCACGGCCTCCCGTGCGTCCGCGATCGCCGCACGGACCGGGCCGTCGGGCGCGCCGGGGAGGGTGATCAGGTGCGAGGAGCAGACCGTTAGGCGGTTCTTCACCGGACCAGTCTAGGTTCCGGGGCGTGACGAGACGTGCACTTGCGGTGATCATCACCGCCGCCCTCCTTGCGCCCGTTTCCCCCGCTCACGCCGACACCGGACGCATCGAGACCGATCGCGCGGAGAGACCGGTCGCGCCGGGCGTCACGCTCAGCTCGTTCGACTGGTACGAGCCGGACGGGTGGGTTCGCGGGGACGCGCTGGCCGTCGACCTCACGAAGGCGCGGGTCGGGTACGTCGATCCCGGCACCGTCACGCAGGCGGCACCGCTGTCGCAGCAGGCGCCGCAGGCGGTCGCGGCGATCAACGGCGACTTCTTCGACATCAACAACTCCAACGCGCCGGAAGGCGTGGGTGTCCAGGACGGCCGGCTCAGGAAGTCCGGCAACGGGCGCGCGGTGGGCATCGACGCGGCCGGCATCGGCAGCGTGATGGAGACCTTCTTCGAGGGCACGCTCAACGGCACGCACGAACTGACGCAGCTCAACAGCGCGAAGATCGACGTGGACGGCATCGGCGTCTTCAACCCGTTGTGGGGCACGTACAGCCGAGCGCGCGCTGTGCAAGGTGCGACCAACGCTGCCGAGGTCATCGTCAAGAACGACGTCGTCCAGAAGGTCCAGAGCCCGAGCGGCGAGCCCGTCGAGGGGTACGCGCTGGTCGGCCGGGACAAGGGCGCGGACGCGCTAAAGGCGCTCAAGCCCGGCGACCGCGCGGAGATCAGCTACCGGAACCGCACCAGCGACGGCAGCGAACCGAGGACGGCCATCGGCGGGCGGCAGCTCCTCGTCAGGGACGGCAAGAACGTCGCACCGGCGGACGCCCTGCACCCGCGCACTGCGGTCGGGTTCTCGCGGGACGGCAGGAAGATGCACCTGCTGACCGTCGACGGACGGCAGAGCGCCTACCTCCAGGGCCTCGACCTCAGGGACCTCGCCGACGCGATGATCGAACTGGGCGCGCACAACGCCCTCAACCTCGACGGCGGCGGCTCGTCCACCATGCTCGCCCGCGAACCCGGCACCACGGGACTCAAGCTCGTCAACACCCCGTCGGACGGCGGCGAACGCCCGATCCCCAACGGTCTCGCGCTCTACGCGCCCACCGGGACCGGCCGCCTCACCGGCTTCGACGTCCAGACCGCCAGCACGCGCGTCTTCCCCGGACTCAGCCGCCGGATGACCGTGCGCGGCCACGACGAGACGTTCGGCCCGGCCTCCGACACGCGGCACGTCACGCGCGCGACGGGCGGCTGGGCCGTCGGCGACACGTTCCACGCGGCGGCCCGCCCCGGACCGGCGTCGTTCACCGCCTTCCGCGGTCTGACGACGAAGACCACCCGGCTCACGGTGCTGGGCGAGCTCGCCAGGATCGCGCCGGAGAGCACGCGGATCAGTCTCCACGAGAACGAGCGCAAGCCTTTGCGCGTCAACGGTTTCGACGCGAAGGGCTTCATCGCGCCGATCGAGCGCGCCGATCTCGACCTCGACTACGACCGCGAGATCGTCGAGATCACCCCGGACCTGCAGATCAGGGCGTTGAAGACCGGCGCGACCACGATCAAGTTGCGGGTCAAGAACAAAACGACCGAAACCGCGGTCACGGTCGGCGCGCACGACCGGCTCCTGGCGGACTTCGACGACGCTCCACAGTGGACCTTCGGGTCCGCCAGGGCGACCGGGAAGGTCGAGCCGGCGCCGAACGGCCACACGGGCCAGGGCCTGAAGCTGAGCTACGACTTCACGCAGTCGACCGGTACCCGCACCGCCTACGCGATCCCGCCCGAGCCCCTCAGGATCGACGGACAGCCCCTGACCCTCGCCGCGAACGTCCTGGGCAGCGGCAAGGGCGAGTGGACCGCGTTCACCGTCACCGACTCGACAGGACAGTCGCGGTCGCTCTACGGCCCGTACGTCACCTGGACCGGCTGGCAGCGGATCGAGGTCGCGGTGCCGCCCGAACTCAGGTTCCCCGTCAGCGTCACCAGGTTCTACACGATCGAGACCAGGGCGGACCGGTCCTACACGGGCGAGGTCGTGGTCGACGACATCGTCGCGAGAGTGCCGCCGCAGGTCGCCCTCCCGCCCGAACCGGACCTGCGCGAGGGCGTGATCGGCCGGGCGGAGGGCTGGAGGTTCGCGGTCATGTCCGACGCCCAGTTCGTGGCGCGCGACCCCGACAGCGACCTGGTCAGGTCCGCCCGCCGCACGCTGCGGGAGATCAGGTCGTCCGGCGCCGATTTCGTCGTGATCAACGGTGACTTCGTGGACGAGGCCTCACCGGAGGACTTCACGCTCGCCCGCAGGATCCTGACCGAGGAGCTCGGCGACTTCCCCTGGTACTACGTGCCGGGCAACCACGAGATCATGGGTCCGGGCACGATCGACAACTTCCGCCGCGAGTTCGGCACGACCAGCCGCACTTTCGACCACAAGGGCACCAGGTTCGTGCTGCTCGACTCGTCCACCGGAACGATCAGAGGCGGTGGCTTCGAGCAGGTGGAGATGCTGAAGAACGCGCTCGACACAGCCGCCGGCCAGGCCGTCGTGCTCATGCACCACCCTCCGCGCGACCCGACGCCCGCACGCACGAGCCAGCTCGCCGACCGCCTCGAAGCGTCCTGGTTCGAGCGGCTGCTGTCCGAACGAGACAGACCGACGGCGTTCATCGGCGGCCACGTCGGCGGGTTCTTCGCGTCCACAGTGGACGGCGTGCCGCACGTGGTCAACGGCAACTCCGGCAAGGCTCCCGCCGAACCGGGCGGGTTCACCGGCTGGACGCTGTTCGGCGTCACCGGGAACAACATCAAAGCCGAGATCCGTCCGCACCTGGACTCGCTCCAGGTCCGGGCTCCGTCCACCCTTCGACCCGGCTCCTCGGAAACGGTTGTGGCCACGGTGAAACAGGGTTCCCGGTCGGTCCCGGTGCGCTATCCGATGGGCGCGGTGTGGGAAGGGTCACGTGGAGTCCACGTGGGCGAGAAGGAAGGAATCCGGCCGTGGCACGTCGCTTGGCTCGAACCGGACAACGCCGTCCTCACCGGAATCAGGCCTGGTCAGGCGAAGATCTCGGTCACGGTCAGCGGGGTGACGGCCGGCGCGGAGGTGCGCGTGGAGGCGAGGGAGGCCGCCTGAGCTGGTCTGGGTGAGTGCGATGTGAGGCGGTGGGGGAAGATACTCCCCATGACCACCGCCGACAACGGTTTCGCCGACCTGGGGCTGCGCTCCGACATCCTCAACGCACTCACCACGCTGGGCTACGAGGAGCCGACGCCGATCCAGAGCGAAGCGATCCCGCCACTGCTCGCGGGCAACGACCTGCTGGGCCAGGCGGCCACGGGCACGGGCAAGACGGCGGCGTTCGCGCTGCCGCTGCTCGAGCGCATCGCCGACCGGATCGGCAAGGGCGAGAAGCCGCTGGCTCTCGTCCTCGCCCCGACCCGTGAGCTGGCGGTGCAGGTCTCCGAGGCGGTGCACCGCTACGGCCGCCACATGGGCACCCGCGTGCTCCCGATCTACGGCGGCCAGCCGATCGGCCGCCAGCTGCGCGAGCTGTCCCGCGGCGTCGACGTGGTGGTCGCGACCCCCGGCCGCGCGATCGACCACCTCCAGCGCGGCACGCTGCAGCTCGGTGACCTGCAGGTCGTCGTGCTCGACGAGGCCGACGAGATGCTCGACATGGGCTTCGCCGAGGACATCGACGCGATCCTCACCGAGACCCCGGCCGAGCGGCAGACCGTGCTGTTCTCGGCGACGATGCCGCCGCGCATCGACCGCATGGCCAAGAGCCACCTGCGCAGCCCCGTGCTGATCCAGATCGAGCGCGAGAAGACCGAGCCGGGCGAGGCCCCGCGCGTGCGGCAGACCGCGTACCTGGTGCGCCGCGAGCACAAGCCCGCCGCCCTCGGCCGCGTGCTGGACGTCGAGTCGCCGACCGCCGCCGTCGTCTTCTGCCGCACCCGCGACGAGGTCGACCAGCTCACCGAGACCCTGAACGGCCGCGGCTACCGCGCCGAGTCGCTGCACGGCGGCATCAGCCAGGAGCAGCGCGACCGCGTCATGTCCCGCCTGCGCTCCGGCACGGCCGACCTGCTGGTGGCCACCGACGTCGCCGCCCGCGGCCTCGACATCGAGCAGCTCACGCACGTCGTGAACTACAACGTGCCGTCCGCCCCCGAGGCGTACACGCACCGCATCGGCCGCGTGGGCCGCGCCGGCCGTGAGGGCGTCGCGATCACCCTGGTCGAGCCGCGCGAGAACTCGATGCTCAAGACGATCGAGCGCGTCAGCAAGACCAAGATCCCGATGGAGAAGGTCCCGACGGTCGCCGACCTGCGCGCCCGGCAGCTGGAGCTGACCCGCTCGTCGCTGCAGGAGTCGCTGATGGAGGACGACCTGTCGCGGTTCCGCGTGGTCGTCGAGACGCTGGCCGACGAGTTCGACGTCATGGACATCGCCCTGGCCGCGGTGAAGCTCGCGCACGAGGCCTCCGGTGCCGCCGCCGACGAGGAGGAGATCCCGGAGGTGCGCCCGCGCGAGGACCGTCCGCGCCGCGACGGTGCCCCGGCAGGCCCGCGCCGTGAGCGTCGTGGCCCGTCCGAGGGCATGACGCGCCTGTTCCTCGGCGCAGGCCGCTCGTCGGGCATCCGGCCGCAGGACATCGTCGGCGCGATCACCGGCGAGACCCAGCTGAAGGGCCGCGACATCGGCGCGATCGAGATCGCCGACCGGTTCTCGCTGGTCGAGGTGCCGGGCCCAGCCGCAAACGACGTGATCGAGCAGCTGCGCGACGCCACGATCAAGGGCAAGCGCGTGACGATCCGCCGCGAGCGCCAGCCACGCTAGTCCCTGAACTGCGAAACGCTCGGCTGGGGTCTCCCGGCCGAGCGTTTGCGGGCGCTGACGGCACGAAACGAGATCACGATGGACTGGCAGTACTACGCGATCACGACCAAGGGTTTCCCCGAGGTGGCGAACCCCGCACTGGTCTGCCGCCGGCGCACGGACGAGCACGGCGTCGTGCACGACGAGCACTACGGGCACGAACTCATCTGGGCGCCCTCGGACGTGCTGGCCAGGCTCGAGGCCGGAGAGCCGACCGGCGAGATGCACCTGGTGACCGAGGACGCCGCGGTCGCGTTCGAGCCGATCCAGTACGCCCGAGTCCACATGTACGACCCGGCGGACGGGAAGTACGAGTACTTCGCCCTCGTCGAAGGCGGCAAGACGATGTTCGCGATCCGCACCTGGATCAGCCCTCAGGGCTACGACCTGGAAGAAACGCACACCCGGTCGGGATGGCTGCGCAGCTACGTGCGGAGCAAGCTGGAACGCAGCAGCACCGGAGGCGACCTGGTGCCGATCACCCGAGAGGAAGCCGAAGCCCTCTAAGGCCTGCGGGCCTCCACCAGGAACCGCGTCGAGGTGCACGCGAACCGGCCGTGCTCCTGGATGTGCGCGTGCATGTCCAGGAGCCGCTCCCGATACCCCTCCACGCTGAACCCCGGCACGGTCCACAACACCTTGCGCAGGAAGTGCACCACCGCGCCGACGTCGAAGAACTCCACCCGCAACGCCACCGGCTCCAGCCGCAGCACCTCCATCCCGGCTGCCTCGGCCTCGGCACGGGCGACCTCGACGCTGCGAGCCGAGCCCACCGGCTGCGGCCCCATCATGAAGTCCGTCAGCTCCCGGTTCGTCCCGGCCCCGATCTGCTGCGAGAAGTAGGTCCCGCCGGGCCGGAGCACCCGCGCGATCTCGCCCCACGGCGTCACCACGGGATGCCGGCTGATCACCAGGTCGAACGACGAGCCCCGGAACGGCAGCGGCCCCGCGTCAGGCGTCCGCACGACGAGCGGCAGACGCCGGGAAGCCACCAAGGCGTTCGGCGGCCACGACTCGGTGGCGGCCATCAGCGGCGGCAGGACGGGCGCCGACGCGGTGACCTCTCCCCCGCCCGTCTGCAGGTCCAGCGCCGCGGACACGTCCGCCAGACGCGCGGCGATCTGCGAGGCGTACCCCCAGGGCGGGCGTTCCTCGGTGGCGCGGCCCGCGAACCAGGAGAAGTCCCAGCCCTCCAGCGGCACGGCCGCGCCCTCGGCCACGAGTTCCTCGAAAGTCCCCATGGGCCGACATGCCACCACAGGCGCACCGAACCGGCCACCGAAAACGGCGGCACCTGCCCCGGGCGCGGAGACGCCGCGTCCCTGGTTCGTCTCGCGCTCGGCGGGGCAGGTGCCGCAGGGGGTTACAACGACCGAACGGCCGCGTGGTTACGCTCTCAGGCGGTACGCACGCAGGACCGTTTGGTCTACCGAGTTGCCACCGGCGTCACGGGCCACGACGCGTAGCGACACGAACCCACCGGCTTTCCCGCCTGGGGGAACGACCGACTTCACCGGCACCCAGTTGAGGCCGTCGTCGAACGACGCGTAGGCCTCGACCACGCGCGCGCCGCCCGACGCGGTGAACTTCACCGGCATCGGCGACCCCGCCTTCCCGCTGTTGCGCAGGTCGACCGGCACCGAGTAGTCCACCTCCGGCAACGGCAGCCTGCCGTCCGCGGCGGCGGAGAACTCCCACGTCGTGCGCACCGAGGTCGACAACGCCAGTGCGTCACGGGACGCGTCGAGCAGCAGCTTGTACCGGCCGTCGCGCGCCGGTGCGTGGAACGAGCCCTGCCGGGCGTCGGAGTACCCGACCGCGACGTCGTCGTGCCGCAGTTCGAGGGTGCCCCAGCCGCCGCGGCGCCAGTTCTCGACCCAGCCGAAGCCGCCGAACGGCGAGACGCGCGCGTTGATCAGGTCGCCGGACCGCTCGACACCACCGCCGTCAGCCCACGTGACCATCGAGGACCCGCCGAGCCGTGGTGAGGTGACCGCGCGGAGGTGCGTGCGCTCGTACTTCCTGCCGGCCTTGAACGTCACCGGTTCGAGGTCCGCCCACGACGTCGTGCTCGGGTCGTCGCCCGCGCCGGAGCTGCGGCCGTCGAAACCCTCCTGGTACCAGGAGATGCCCGGCGTGAAGTACTCGGTGCGCTGGGCCGGGGCGGAGAGCCGTTCGTCCAGCACCCGGTCGAGGACCCCGTCGACGACCGGGGAGTTCCGCGACAGGACCGAGCCGTCCGGACCGGACGAGTGGTAGCGCGCCTTGACCTCGGCGAGCTCCGAGTGCCGGACCTTCTTCACACCGAACGGCAGTGCGCCCTTGTCCCGCAGGTACAGCGTGTACGACACCGGGGAGCCCGCGACCGCCCGCAGCGTCAGCTTCGCCGGCGTGACGGTGACGTGGTGCTCCGCCACCGCGATCACCGGGATCGCCGTCTGCTCGTCGAACCCGAACGGCACCGGCCCCGCCCACAGCACGGCCACGGCTCCGGCGTCCGCCATCGTCCGCGCGACCTCGTACGGGTCCTCGCCGGCCTGACGGACCAGCGCGAGCTTGCCGCGCACGTCGGCGCCCCGTTCCGCGACGTCGAGACGGTGCTCACCGGGCGGGAGGTACTTGCTGCTCTCGAAGTACCGCACGGGGAACCCGCCCACGACCGAGATCAGCGGCTGCCCGCCCTTGAGCCCGGAGTCGTAGGTCAGCTCGGGCAGCGGAGGGCCGAACGACAGGCCGTACAACGGAACCCGGCCGTCCACGACGCTCGCGACGCCGTTGATCCTGCCGGGCTTGAACGGCACGCGCAGCTGTGCGTCGCGGTACCAGACGGTCGAGTCGCGTTCGGGCAGTTCGACGCGGATCTCCTTGCCCTGCCTGGCGTCCAGCGTCACGGACGCGTCGGCGCTCAACGAGACCCGGCCGGCCACCTCGGTCGCGGAGACCGGGGTGAACCAGGCGTAGTTCGGCGTCAGCTCGTCGATGCGGCCGATCACCGCGTAGTCCGCTACCGGCAGCCGCGCCGAGCCCTTCCCGTCCGCGATGGTGACCACCGAGGCTTCCTGGGTGGACATGTCGACCACGACGACGAACTCGTCGGCGACCGGCTTGCCGTCCCGCCCGATCATCGACAGGTTCAGCGTGTGGCGCTCCTCCTGCACGTACGCGCCGACCGCCGTCACCACCGACACACCGGGTGCGGATGCCTTGAGGTGCCCGAAGAACGTGCCGACGCCCTTGCGCGGGTCCAGCACCACGTCGACCGCCGCGCTGCCCTGGGCCGGCACGGTCACCGACGACGGCACCGCGAAGTCCGCACCCAGGTCGTGGTGCAGCGACAGCGAAACGGGCTCGGAGCCCGCGTTCGAGTAGGTGATCGTCTTCGTGAACGTCTTGGTGTGCGGCCATTCCACCAGTCCGAAAGACAGGCTGCCGGCGGACGCGCGCACCTGCTGCGTCACCGCGCGCTCGACGTCGAGCAGACCGGTGCCGACGTTCACGGGCTTGTCCGCGAGGGGCTTCACCGTCGCCATCAGGTGGGCCTTGAGCTCGGCGGCCTTCCACGACGGGTTGCGCTGCGCGAGCACCGCGGCGGCACCGGCCACGTGCGGAGCGGCCATCGAGGTGCCGGTCAGTCGCGCGTGCAGGTCGTCGACCGCGTGCTCCCACAACGTGTTCTCGGCGCGCGCGGCCACGATGTCCGTGCCCGGTGCCGCGATGTCCGGCTTGACCGCGTGGTCGCCGATCCGCGGACCGCGTGACGACCACTCCTCCAGCACGCCCTGCTTGGTCAGGTTCGCGACGGCCAGCGCGGCGTCGGCCGCCGCCGGTCCGGAGACCTGCCGCCGGGTGCCGTAGTTGCCCGCCGCCACCACGAACAGCGCGCCGGTCTCGGCCGTGAGTTCGTTGACCTTCAACGACAACGGGTCGGTGCCGTCGGACTGGTCACCGCCGAGCGAGAGGTTGACGACCTTCGCCTTCACCTCGCGCGCCGCCCACTCCATGCCGGCGATCACGGCGCTGTCGAGGCACCACTCGGCCTCGCAGACCCGTCCGACCGCGAGGGAGGCGCCCTTCGCGACACCGACGTACTGGCTGCCGCGCCCCGCGACCGTGGCCGCGACGTGCGTGCCGTGCCCGATGTCGTCCTGGATGCCCGAGGGCGTGAAGTCCTTCGACGCGGACACGACGCCCGCGAGTTCCGGGTGCTTCTGGTCGTACCCGGTGTCGAGGACGGCCACGGTGACCCCGGTGCCGTCGAACCCGGCCTGCCACGCGCCGGGCGCGCCGACCATCGGCACGCTCTCGGTCAGCGAGATCTTCGACTTGCCGTCGAGCCACAGCTTTTCGGCACCCAACGCGCTGGTGCGCCGTGCCGTCCACTGCCGCGCGGCGTCCTTCTTCTCCACGGCCGCCGCCGCCCGGAAACCGTTGGTCAGCAACGGGATCCGGGCGGTCTTCTCGTCGGTGTAGCCGTACGAGTGCAGCGACGTGACGTCGAAGAAGCGCTGGTCGACCCGGTCCTGGGCCACCGCGTCGACCGCGTCCGCCGGCACCACGTACTGGTGGTCGTCGCGCACGTACTGCGCGAACGACATGCCGGGCCGCCCGTCGACCCGGACGAGCCCTCCGCGTTCGTCGACCACAACCTCGTCACCGCTGATCAGCGTGATGGTCGAGGTCTTCCGAGTCTTCACCGGTTCCGCCTGCGCCGTCGCCACCGGACTCAGCAGTCCGGCGGCGAGAGCGGCGATCACCAAACAGCGCGCTAGGCGCACATGTCCTCCCCTAGGTGTGAACCTCTCCAACGGGGAAGACTCCGAACAGCGCGTGAAGGTTGCCTCACGCTCCGCGATAGGTGCCGAAGCTCCAGCGGTTGCCCTCGGGATCGGCCACGGTGAAGCCGCGCGAGCCGTAGTCCTCGTCGCGCAGGCCGCGGATCTCGGTCGCTCCGCGCGCGAGCGACTGCGCGTGCAGTTCCTCGGGCCGGTCGGTCACGACGTAGATGGACCCGGCGCCGACCTTGGTCGCCTCGACCTCGCCGACCGAGCGCTCGGCGGAGCCCAGCATGACGCCGCCGCCCTCGGGCCAGACCATCTCGCAGTGCACGACCTCGCCGTCGGCCTCCCCCGGCACGACGAGGTGCTCGGAGAACCCGAACGCCTCCACGAGGAAGCGGATCGCGGCGGGAGCGTCCTGATAGGACAAACAGGGCCAGCAGGTGGGTGCGGGTGTGCTCATGGGAGCAACTCTGCGCCCTCACCGCCGTCGCTGCCTTGTACGAATGGAAGCTCGGCCTCGATCCACTCGGTCGGGGTCGCGCCGACGAGCGCCCGCCAGTCCCGGTTGAAGTGCGCCTGGTCGGTGTAGCCGCAGGCAGCGGCCACCTCGGTGAACGTCGGCCGCCGTTCGCCGCGCAGCATCCGGTTCGCGCGCTCGAACCGCATCACGCGGGCCATCACCTTGGGCGTGAGCCCGTACTCGGTGGCGAACCGCGCGCTCAGGTGCTGCCGGCTCCACCCGACCTCGGCGGCGATCTCGGCCACCGGCGCTCCCGCCGCGAGCCGCTGCCACGCCCAGGCCACCTCGACCTGCTGCCGCACCGGCCGCACGAGCCTGCCGAGCAGGAGGTCCAGCAGCGCGAACCGGTCCGTCCACGTGGTCGCGTGCCGCAACCGTTCGCGCAGTTCGGCGGCCGGGGCGTCGAGCGAGTCGAGCCCGACCGTCACGCCGGAGAGCTCGCCGGCGGGCATGCCGAAGAACGCGCGCATCCCGAGCGGCGTGAGGTCGCACTGGACACCGTGCTGGAACCCGTCGTGGGTGATGATCACGGCCTCGTCGTGCAGCCCGCCGCAGAGCGTGGCGAACCGGCCGTCGGACAGGTCGACCGTGCCGTCCAGGGTGACCACGAGCGTGATCGAGCGCGACGGCAGGCCGCGGTGGATGCCGGGCTCGGTGCGCATCCGATACCCGGAGTACCGCGTGACGAACGGCCGCAGCCGCGGGTGCGGCAGGCCGACGACGTGCTCGACGTCCACGTTCCCGATGCTAGAACAGTTCTCCGAGAACGAGCAGCCCCGCGCCGACCGGCACGAGGTCGGGCCCGTACGACGTGAGGCTCACGTCCACATCGGGCATCGCGTGCAGGTACAGCTCCGGTTCCCGCAGCACCTTCCGTCCACTCAGGACGATCTGGTCGAGGTCCAGCAGCTGCACCAGGTTGGTGACGGCCGCGCCGAGGACCCGTGCCGCCTCGTCGCCCCTGGCGGCCGCGTGCACCGCCTCGACGCACCCGCGCCGTCCGCACACGCACAACGGCCCGTCGAGCTGGATCGTCGTGTGCCCGAACTCGCCCGCCCCCGACCGCGCGCCCCGGTGCACCTCGCCGCCGAGCAGCAGCCCGACGCCCAGACCGGTGCCCACGAACACGAGCGCCGCGTCGCGCATCGGGCGTCGCCAGGCCTCGGCGAGCACGGCCGCGTTCGTGTCCTTGTCGACGACGACCGGCAGCCCGAGCCGTTCCTCGGCGAGCGCCTTCAACGGGATCGAGGTCCAGCCCGGCAGGCCGTTCGGCGAGACCACGCCGTCGTGGTGCTCCAGCGGGCCGGCGATGCCGATGCCGAGCCCGAGCACCTTCTCGCTGGTCTTGACCAACGGCTCCAACGCGTCCAGCACGTCCGACGGCGTGAACATGGGAGCCAGTGGCGCGACCGCGGTCGACACCACCTCGCCGGTCAGGTCGAGCTTCACCACGCGCAGTTCGTCGCGGTCGACGTAGGCGCCGTACGCGTGGGCCCCGTCGGCGGCGAGCCGCAACGACATGCGCGGCTTGCCCCGGCCGCCGTCGCGCACCGCGCCGGTCTCCTCCAGCAGGCCCGCCGCGATGAGCCTCGCCACGATCTTCGAGACCGCCTGCGGGGTCAGACCGGCCTGCTCGGCGATGGAAGCCCTGCTCAGAGCACCTGAGCGGACGAGCCGGAGCACCGTCCTGTCGTTGTGCGAACGCAGCGAGGTGAGGTCCACGGTCGCAATTATTCAACAGCGTTGCTTTAATTGGAAGCATGACTCGAGTCGGACTTCTGGGCTACGGCATAGCGGGGCGGGTCTTCCACGCCCCGTTGATCTCCTCCACCGAGGGCATGGACCTCGTCGCGATCGTCACCTCGAACCCGGAACGGCAGGCGCAGGCCCGTGCCGCCCACCCGCACGCCGCGATCGTGACCGCCGACGAGCTGTTCGCGCTGGACCTCGACCTGATCGTCGTGGCGACGCCGAACAAGACCCACGTCGACCACGCCCGGCGAGCGATCGCCAAGGGGGTCGCGGTCGTCGTCGACAAGCCGTTCGCACCGACGTCCGCCGAGGCCGCCGAACTCCTCGCAGCTGCTCAGGCCGCACAGGTGCCGCTCACGGTCTTCCAGAACCGCCGGTGGGACAGCGACTTCCTCACGCTGCGCAAGATCGTGGGCGAACTCGGCGAGGTCCGGCGGTTCGAGTCCCGCTTCGAGCGCTGGATCCCGGAGATCTGGGACAACTGGCGCGAGTTCGGCGCCCCAGAGGAGGCGGGCGGCCTGCTCTACGACCTCGGCGCGCACCTCGTCGACCAAGCGCTGCAGCTGTTCGGGCCGGTCAGGAGCGTGTACGCGGAACTCGACCTGCGCCGCCCCGGCGTGCAGGTCGACGACGACGTGTTCGTGGCGCTGACGCACGAGAACGGCGTCCGCTCGCACCTGTGGGCGAACGCGCACGCGGCGCACCACGGGCCGCGGTTCCGGGTGCTCGGCAGCGAAGGCGCGTTCGAGATCAACGGCCTGGACGAGCAGGAGGACGCGCTCGCCGCCGGACGTCGCCCTACCGACCCCGGCTGGGGTCACGAGGACCGCACCGGACGCCTCGGCGTCCTCGACAAGTCCACCGAGGTCGCCGTGGAACCCGGTGCGTACCAGACCTTCTACTCCGAACTCCAGGCCGGCCGGATCCCCGTCGACCCCTCCGGTGCCGTGGCTGCTCTCCAGGTCATCGAGGCCGCTTTCCTGTCCGCACGCGAGAACCGGGTGGTGCAGCTGTGAACTCAGAGGAACTCCTCGCCCAGGAACGCCGGCTCCAGTTCAGCCGGTTCGGCAACGACGTCGCGATCGAGCTCGGGCTGCACCTGCTCGACGCCGCCCGCGAGCAGGGCCTGCCGATCGCGATCTCGGTGCAGCGCAACGGGCATCGGCTCTTCCACGCCTCGCTGCCCGGCACCGCGCCGAACAACGACAGGTGGCTGGAGCGCAAGGCCCGCGTGGTCGAGCTGTTCGGCCACAGCTCGTTCTACGTCGGCGCCGAGTTCCGCGAGAAGGGGACGACGTTCGAGGCGGAGTCGCGCCTCGACCCGGACCTGTACGCCGCACACGGTGGTGTGTTTCCCGTCATCGTCCGGGGCACGGGCCCGGTCGGGACGGTCGGCGTCTCCGGTCTGCCGCAGGCGGAGGACCACGCGTTCGTCGTGGATCAGCTGGAATCATTCCTGAACTCACGCGACGCGTAATGACACGAATCGTCATCGGTACAAATTGAGCCCATCACTTCGAGTGGATTTCGGTCCACTCGAAGTGTCATCTCATAACATCCCGACAAGCCCCGCCAATGCGCACGAACGAGTGATCTTACTGGACCAAACGAGTACCCTATTCCATCATCGAACGAATAGCGGTTGATCACCCACCTGCCGATACAACAACGGTTGCGCTCGGCAGCAGTTGTACGCTCCGTAGCATCATCAGGCGTAAGCCACCCACCCGAATGACGCCTTTTTGGCCTCTTCACAGCTCTCAATTGCGCGAACTAACGTCCGTTCCGGCTTATCGGATTGGTCCATTAGCGCATTGAGATAGGTGGGTACCGGTTGTGACTGTGACGGATTCTGACCTCACTGAGGGCCGTCAGCAGCTGAGTTTGGGCACGGCCGCCGCACGAAATCTGGCCACTACCACCAAGTCCGTCCCGCAGATGCAGGGAATCACCTCCCGCTGGCTGCTCAAGGTGCTGCCCTGGGTGCAGGCCGCCGGTGGTGCTTACCGCGTCAACCGCCGTCTCACCTACACGCTGGGCGATGGCCGCGTCTCGTTCACCAACATCGGCGCGGAGATCCGCGTCGTGCCCCGCGAGCTCACCGAGCTGGCGCTGCTGAAGGGGTTCGACGACGACGAGGTCCTCGCCGCGCTGGCCGGCCGCTTCACGCAGCAGGAGTTCGGCATCGGCGACGTCATCGTCGAGAAGGGCCGTCCGAAGGACACCGTCGTGCTGATCGCGCACGGCAAGGTCGACAAGGTCGGCACCGGCGAGTACGGCGGCGAGACCGTGCTCGGCAACCTCGCCGACGGCCAGTACTTCGGCGAGACCGTGCTGGCGGGGCCGCAGGGCGAGTGGGAGTTCACCGCCAAGGCCGTCACCCCGGTCACCGTGCTCACGCTGTCGTGGCAGGACTTCCAGGCGCTCAACGGGGAAGCGGGCGGCCTGCGGGCGCACATCCAGCAGACGTTCAACAGCCGCAACAAGCCGCAGGACGAGTACGGCGAGGCCGAGATCGGGCTGTCGTCCGGCCACGACGGCGAGCCGGTCCTCCCCGGCACGTTCGTCGACTACGAGCTCTCGCCGCGCGAGTACGAGCTGAGCGTCGCCCAGACCGTGCTGCAGGTGCACTCCCGCGTCGCGGACCTCTACAACAACCCGATGGACCAGGTCGAGCAGCAGTTGCGGCTCACGATCGAGGCCCTGCGCGAACGCCAGGAGCACGAGATCGTCAACAACCGGTCGTTCGGCCTGCTGCACAACGCGGACCTCAAGCAGCGCATCCACACCCGGTCCGGCCCGCCCACCCCGGACGACTTCGACGAGCTGCTGTCGATCGTGTGGAAGGACCCCGGGTACTTCCTGGCGCACCCGCGCACGATCGCCGCGTTCGGCCGTGAGCTCAACAAGCGCGGCCTGTACCCGCAGCACATCGACTTCAACGGCCAGCAGGTGCCGGCGTGGCGCGGCGTCCCCGTGCTGCCGTGCAACAAGATCCCGGTCTCCGACACCCGCACGTCGTCGGTGATGCTGATCCGCACCGGCGAGCAGAACCAGGGTGTCATCGGCCTGCACCAGACCGGCATCCCGGACGAGTACCAGCCCGGTCTTTCGGTGCGGTTCATGGGCATCAACGACCAGGCGATCATCAACTACCTGGTCAGCGCCTACTACTCGGCCGCCATCATGGTGCCGGACGCGATCGGCGTGCTGGAGCACGTCGAGCTCGGCCGCGAGGG
This sequence comes from Lentzea sp. NPDC058436, assembly GCF_042721515.1. Classification (NCBI taxonomy): domain Bacteria; kingdom Bacillati; phylum Actinomycetota; class Actinomycetes; order Pseudonocardiales; family Pseudonocardiaceae; genus Lentzea; species Lentzea sp. NPDC058436. Next base: position 103,690 of record NZ_JBHXLF010000011.1, on the reverse strand, counting down.
ATAGGTCTTGGCCTCCTTCACCATGCCGGAGTTCTACGTGCCGCACCCGGCGCGGATGAACCCGCACCTCGAACGCGCCCGCGCCCACTCGACGCAGTGGGCGCGGGACATGGGGATGCTCGACACCGGGGTGTGGACCGACGAGATCCTCGCGGGCGACGACTACGGGTTCATGTGCGCGTGGACCCACCCGGACGCGCCCGCGGAGATCCTCGACCTCATCACGGACTGGTACGTCTGGGTCTTCTACTTCGACGACGAGTTCTTCGCGGAGTTCAAGCAGGGCAAGGACGTGTCGGGCGCGAAGGCGTATCTCGACCGGCTGCCGGCGTTCATGCCGCTCAACGGCACGGATCCGTGGCCGGAGCCCCAGAACCCGACCGAACGCGGCCTCGTCGACCTGTGGCAGCGGACGATCCCGCTGATGTCGCAGGACTGGCGGCGCCGGTTCACCACGAGCACCCACAACCTGCTGCTCGAGTGCATGTGGGAGATCAAGAACATCGAGAGCGGCACGGTCGCCAACCCGATCGAGTACATCGAGATGCGCCGCAAGGTCGGCGGCGCGCCGTGGTCGGCGAACCTGGTGGAGGTCTCCGAAGCAGCCGAGGTGCCCGCGTCCGTCGCGGGCACCCGCCCGCTGCGGGTCCTCTCCGACACGTTCTCCGACGCGATCCACCTGCGCAACGACATCTTCTCGTACGAGCGGGAGGTGTTGCGGGAGGGCGAGAACTCCAACGGGGTGCTCGTGTTCGAGAAGTTCTTCGGCCACGACACGCAGACCGCCGTCGAGGCCGTGAACACGCTGCTCACCTCGCGCCTGCACCAGTTCGAGAACACCGTGTTCACCGAGCTTCCCCAGCTGTTCGCCGAGAACTCGCTGGGCCTGGAGGAACAGGCGCGCGTGCTCAAGTACGTGAAGGGACTGCAGGACTGGCAGTCCGGTGGCCACGAGTGGCACCTGCACGCCGGTCGCTACACCAAGGTCGAGGGCGGGGCGGGGAACTCGGCGTTCTTCCGCACGATCCTGCGCGGGCCGACCGGTCTCGGCACGTCCGCGGCGTGGCTGGGGGTGCCCCGTGGTTGAGGTCCCCTCGTTCGACATGCCGTTCGCGGCAAGGCTTTCACCGCACGTCGACCGCGTCCGCCAGCACACCAGGACGTGGGTGCGGGACATGGGCATGCTCGCCGGCACGCCGTGGACCGAGGCGTTCTACGACGCCGCGGACTTCGGCGGCTTCGGCCCGCTGACCCACCCCACGGCCGGTCTGGAAGACCTGAAGCACATCAACGACTGGCACACGTGGGGCTTCTACGTCACCGACGCGTTCCAGGCCTTCCTCCGCTCGCGCAACGTCGCCGGCGGCAAGGCGTTCGTGGCGGGACTGAAGTCGGTGCTGAGCGGCTCCGCCCCGATGAACCCCGCGGAGAAGGGCCTCGCGAACCTGATCTCGCGGTCCACTTTGGAGCCTGAGGACTCCGCGCACCTCGTCGAGTTCTTCGACGCGTTGCTGTGGGAGCTGCACAACACCGCGCAGGGCCGTGTGCCCGACCCGATCGACCTCGTGGAGATGCGCCGCCGCTCGATCGCGACGGAGCTGTCCGCGAAGCTCGCCCGCAAGTCCGTCGGCGCCGAGCTGCCCGAGGAGTTGTTGCGCAACAGCACGATGCGGGCGTTGGTGGACTCGTTCGGCGACGTTCCCGCGTTGCGCCAGGAGATCGTCGGCTTCGACCACGCGTACGCGACCGGCGGCAGCACGACCAGCGCGGTGCTCGCCGTGCAGCAGTTCTTCGGCTGTGAGACGCAGCAGGCCGTGTCGATCGTCGCCGACCTGATCGCGGCCCGGCTGCGGCAGATCGGCTCGATCATCGGCGAGCTGCCGTCGCTCGCCACCGAGTACGGGCTCGACGCGGAGGCGAAAGCCGGCCTGCACCGGTACGTCGAGGCGCTCAAGTCGTGGCTCGCCGGCGAACTGCTCTGGACTCAGAGATCCGCTCGTTTCAGCTACTCCCCGGCCCCCACCCGGACCTCCCACCGACCGAGCGGACTCGGCACCGCCGCGTTTGTCGTCTCATCCCGCTAAAACAGATTGGCAGGACCTGCAGTGACTGTTACCGATCCGGGCCTTGGGGTCGAGGACCAGCAGCTGAGCCTTTCCAGGGCGGCGGCGCGCAACCTCGCCACGACCACCAAGTCCGCACCGCAGATGCAGGGCATCTCGCCGCGCTGGCTGCTGCGCATGCTGCCGTGGGTCGAGGCCAAGGGCGGCGCGTACCGGGTCAACCGCCGCCTCACGTACGCGATCGGCGACGGCCGGGTCACCTTCACCGCCGTGGGTTCCGAGGTGCGGATCGTGCCGCAGGAGCTGGCGGAGTTCGTGCTGCTGCGCGGGTTCGAGGACGAGGCGGCGCTGACGGCCGTCGCGAACCGGTTCGAGCAGCGCGAGTACCAGCCGGGTGAGGTGATCGCGCACCGCGGCGAGTCCGTCGACGAGATCATCGTCATCGCGCACGGCAAGGTCACCAAGACCGGTCGCGGCGAGTACGGCGACGACGTGGCGCTCGGCACGATCGCGGACGGCGAGTACCTCGGTGACGAGCCCGTGCTGTCCGGTTCCGACAAGAACTGGAGCTTCACCGCCCGCGCGTTGACGCCGACGACGGCGGTCGTGCTGTCGCGGGCGGCCTTCGCCCAGCTCAACGACCAGGTCGAGCCGCTGCGCGAGCACATCCAGCAGCAGCTCGCGAACCCGACGAAGACGTCGAACAAGCACGGTGAGGCCGAGATCGACATCTCGTCCGGTCACGACGGGGAGCCGTCGCTGCCCGGCACGTTCGTCGACTACGAGCTGCGGCCGCGTGAGTACGAGCTCTCGGTGGCGCAGACGATCGTGCGCGTCCACACGCGCGTGGCCGACCTCTACAGCCAGCCGATGGACCAGGTCGAGCACCAGTTGCGGCTCACGATCGAGGCCCTGCGCGAACGCCAGGAGCACGAGCTCATCAACAACAAGGAGTTCGGCTTCCTGGCCAACGCCGACCTCAAGCAGCGGGTCAGCACGAACTCCGGCCCGGTGACGCCGGACGACATGGACGAGCTGATCTCGCGGCGCCGCAACACCAAGCTGATCCTGGCCCACCCCAAGGCGATCGCGGCGTTCGGCCGTCAGCTCAACAACCGCGGCCTGTACGTGCCGACCGTCGAGGTCGAGGGCCAGCAGCTGCAGTCCTGGCGGGGCGTCCCGATCGCGCCGTGCGACAAGATCCCGGTCAACAAGAACGGCACCACGTCGATCATCGCGATGCGGCTCGGCGAGGAGAAGCAGGGCGTCGTCGGCCTGCGCCAGACCGGCATCCCCGACGAGTACGAGCCCGGCCTGAACGTGCGGTTCATGGGCATCGACGAGCACGCGATGCTCAAGTACCTGGTGTCGACGTACTACTCGGCCGCCGTGCTGGTGCCGGACGCGCTGGGTGTGCTGGAGAACGTGGAGATCGGTCTCTAGGCGATGACGGCTGAGATGACTGAACCGCTCGCCGCCGGACGGCCGTCCGGCGAGATCCTCGCGTGGAGCCGGAGCCTCGTGCTCCCGGCTCTGCGCAAGGCCGTCGACCAGCTGCCGCCGTCGATGCGCACGATCGCGGAGTACCACCACGGGTGGCGTGACGAGTACGGCAACCCGGTGCTGGAGAACGGCGGCAAGGCGATCCGTCCCGCACTGGTGCTGCTGGCGGCCGAGGCCGTCGGTGGCACCGCGGACTCCGCCGTTCCCGCGGCGGTCGCGGTGGAGCTGATCCACAACTTCTCGTTGCTGCACGACGACGTGATGGACAGCGACACCACCCGGCGGCACCGGGCCACGGCGTGGACCGTGTTCGGCGTCAACGCGGCGATCCTGGCCGGCGACGCGTTGCAGGCGCTGGCCCTGGACGTCCTCGCAGGGTCGGGGCATCCCCGTTCGCTGGAGGCGATCCGCACGCTGAACGACGCCACCGTGGCGTTGCTCGAAGGGCAGGCGGACGACCTGGACTTCGAGCAGCGGTCGGACGTGCGGGTGTCCGAGGTCGAGCAGATGTCGCGCGGCAAGACGGGCGCGCTGCTCGGTGCCTCGACGGCGTTGGGCGCGCTGTACGGCGGCGGGTCCGACGTGCAGGTCGAGGCCATGCGCGGCTACGGAACCGAGCTGGGCCTGGCGTTCCAGCACGTGGACGACCTGCTCGGCATCTGGGGCGACCCGGCGGTGACGGGCAAGGTCGCGCAGATGGACCTGGTGAACCGCAAGAAGTCCCTGCCGGTCGTGCGCGCCCTGAACGCGGGGGTCCCGGCCTCCGCGGAGCTCGCGTCGCTGTACTTCGGCGAGCAGGAGATGAACGCGGAAACGCTTGCGCGGGCGGCACACCTGGTCGATCTGGCCGGCGGTCGCGCGTGGAGCCAGACGCAGGCCGACGAGCTGCACACGCAGGCGTTGCTCCACCTCGGCGAGGCGTCCCCGACCGCGCGTGCGGCCGTGGAGCTCGGCACGCTCGCCCAACTGGTCACCCACCGAGATCACTGAAGGGCACTCGATGACGGAACACCCGCCGCGTTCGGTGCTGCTCGCGTCACCCCGGTCGTTCTGCGCCGGGGTGGAGCGCGCCATCGAGATCGTGGAACGACTTCTCGACCAGCGCGGCGGCCCCGTCTACGTGCGCAAGCAGATCGTGCACAACGTCCACGTCGTGCGGTCGCTGGAGGCTCGTGGCGCCGTGTTCGTGGAGGAGCTGTCCGAGGTGCCTTTCGGTGCCACGGCGGTCTTCTCCGCGCACGGCGTCGCTCCGGCCGTGCGCGCCGAGGCCCGGTTGCGGGACCTGGACGTGCTGGACGCGACCTGTCCCCTGGTGACGAAGGTGCACTCCGAGGCGCGCCGGTTCGCCGAGCGCGGAGACACCATCGTGCTGATCGGCCACGCCGGGCACGAGGAGGTCGAGGGCACGCTGGGCGAGGCCCCCGACCAGATGGTGCTGGTGGAGACGGTGGAGGACGTTCTCGCGCTGGAGATCACCGGTCCCGTCTCGTACCTCACTCAGACGACGCTGGCCGTGGACGAGACGGCCGAGGTGATCGAGGCGTTGGAAAGGAAGTTCCCGCACGTGCGCGGGCCCGGTTCCGACGACATCTGCTACGCCACCACGAACCGGCAGATCGCGATCCGCGAGGTCGCCGCCCAGTCCGACCTAGTTCTCGTCGTGGGCTCGAAGAACTCGTCGAACTCGGTGCGGATGGTCGAGCTCGCGGCTCGCGGCGGCACTCCGGCCTACCTGATCGACGACGCGTCGGAGATCGATCCGGCGTGGCTCGCCGGGGTGACCTCGGTCGGCCTGTCCGCCGGTGCCTCCGCCCCTCCGGAGTTGGTGGACGAGGTCGTGGAAGCGTTGAAGGCCATGGGTTCCGTCTCGGTGTCGACGCACACGACGGCGACGGAGACGATCGCGTTCACGTTGCCGCTGGCGGTGCGCCGTGCTGGCTGACATCACCTCGCCTGCGGACGTCCGTGCGCTCTCGTCCTCCGAACTCTGCGCCCTGGCCGCGGAGATCCGGTCGTTCCTGATCTCCAAGGTGCACCGCACCGGCGGCCACCTCGGGCCGAACCTGGGTGCCGTCGAGCTGACCATCGCGGTGCACCGGGTGTTCAACTCGCCCGCCGACGTGGTGCTGTTCGACACCGGCCACCAGTCGTACGTGCACAAGATGCTGACCGGCCGGTGCTCCGACTTCGACTCGTTGCGGCAGGCCGGTGGCATGTCCGGCTATCCTTCCGCGGCCGAGTCCGCGCACGACGTCATCGAGAACTCGCACGCCTCGACCGCACTGTCCTATGCGGACGGTCTGGCCAAGGCGTTCGAGCTGGGTGACGCCGAACGCCGCGTCGTCGCGATCGTCGGCGACGGCGCGCTGACCGGCGGCATGTGCTGGGAGGCGCTGAACAACATCGGCGGCTCACCGCGCCCGGTCGTGGTGCTGCTCAACGACAACGGCCGCTCCTACGACCCGACCGCCGGCGGTTTCGCGGCGTCGTTGCTGGACGGCTCGGCCCGCGGCCTGTTCGAGGCACTGGGTCTCGCCTACATCGGCGAGGTCGACGGGCACGACGTGCACGCCGTCGAGAACGCCCTGTGGGAGGCGAAGTCGCTCGGCCGCCCGGTCGTCGTGCACTGCAAGACCGTGAAGGGCAAGGGTCATCGCCCGGCGGAGACCGACGAGTCCGACCGCATGCACGCGGTCGGCGCCGCGGGTGCCTCCGGCGGCCGGACGTGGACCGACGCGTTCTCCGACGAGATCGTGTCGATCGGCGCCGACCGGCCGGACGTCGTCTGCCTGACCGCCGCGATGCTGGAACCGGTGGGACTGCGGCCTTTCGCCGAGCGCTTCCCGGCGCGCGTGTTCGACGTGGGCATCGCCGAGCAGCACGCCGTGACGTCCGCGGCCGGCATGGCCATGGGCGGCCTGCACCCGGTCGTCGCCGTCTACGCGACGTTCCTGTCGCGCGCGTTCGACCAGCTGCTGATGGACGTGGCGCTGCACCGGCTCCCGGTGACGTTCGTCCTGGACCGAGCAGGCGTGACCGGCCCGGACGGCGCGTCGCACCACGGCATGTGGGACGCCTCGGTGCTGCCCGTGGTCCCCGGCCTGCGCCTGGCCGCCCCACGCGATCCGGCGTCCCTGGCCGCACTGCTGCGCGAGGCCGTGGAGGTGTCGGACGGCCCGACGGTGGTCCGCTACCCGAAGGCCGCCGTCGGCCCGGACGTGCCGGCGGTCCGCCGGGTGAGCCACTTCGACGTGCTGCGCGAGGTCCCGGACGCCGAGGTGCTCTTGATCGCCGTCGGCCCGCTGGCAGGTGCTTGCCTTGCCGCGGCGGAGGAACTGGCGTCGCACGACGTCCGCGTCAACGTGGTCGACCCGCGCTGGACCGCACCCCTCGACCCGCACCTCGTCAAGTACAGCGGCCGCCACCGCCTCGTTCTGGCCGTGGAGGACACCACGTCCACCGGAGCGCTGGGCGCACGCCTGGGCCAGGCCCTGACCGGTTCGCCGGTGTGCGTGGCGACCTTCGCCCTGCCACCGCGCTTCCTGCCCCACGACTCGCGCGCCCGAATCCTGCGCGCCCACGGCCTGGACGCCGCCGGCATCACGACGAGCGTGCTGAAGCGCCTCGGCGTGAAGTGACGACCCACCCGATCCCGAACGACAACACGATCGCCCCCACACCCACCAGCGGCGCCTTCAGCTCGGCGGGCACGTCCAACGGCCGCAACCCGGTCGCCAGCGCGAGCAAGATCGGCCCCTGCACGACGAACGCGACGTAGGCCGACCGCGCCAGCCCTTCCGTGAAGGGCCCCTGGCGCGTCAGCCTGCGCTGCGCCAGCCCGATGAGCCACAAACTCCCGGCCACCACGAGTATTCCCTCGACCACGGCGAGCACGGCCGCCTGCCACGTCCAGCCACCGAGGAACGGCTCCGCGCTCTTCGCGAGGTCGAGCACACCCATCATCGCCGCCGCGATCGGCAGGACAGCGATCGTCGCGATGACGACGTTGCGCGTCATGCGGTAGATCTCGTCCGGCACCCGCTCAGCGAGCTTGCGCCCACCGATGGCCCCGAGCAACAACATCCCCAGGCACTGCGGCCACCACCACAGGTGCAGGTCCCCGACCTGCCCGCTGCGAGCCGGAAACACCAGCCGCGTCAGGAACGTGGTCCCCGCCACCGCCACCGTCATCCCCACGACGGTGCGGGTGGTGATCGTGCGCTCCCTGATCGGCGGCACCAGCGCGACCGCGACGCTGAAGATCAGCAACACCCCGACGAACCACAACGACCCGCTGTCCAGGAACGGATCCCGGTCCGTGAACGCCTGCCACCACGACACGTCCCGCCCGGCCCCGTTGTAGGCGATCCACACGAACGTCGGCCACACCACCAGCGCACTCACGACCCAGGGCGTCCCCAGCCGCGCGAGCCGCTCGGCGATGAACCGCTGCCGCCCTTTGCGTTCGATCGAGCCGGGCGTGAAGATGCCGGCCATGAAGTAGAAGGTGCCCATGAAGAACAACCCGGACGGCCCGATCAGCGCCGCCAGCACCGTCTCCACGCCGGGGTGGAACGTGACCTCGTTGACCTCGTCGTACGGCCAGCCACCGATCGCGGCGTAGCCGAGCAGCGCGTGGCCACCGATGACCCACGCCACCAGGATCACCTTCAGGTTGTCCACTGCGGACAATCTCATGCTTTTCATGGTCCACGTCTCGCCCCGGAATCGCCACCGCCAAGGGGGCGGACCGCGCCCGGCTACGGCCGGTCGCCCGTGTACAACCCCATCGTCCGGAACCGCAGCCCCGGCTCCCGGTACTCCTCCATCGCGTGCGCGACCCACCCCACGATCCGCGCGATCGCGAAGATGGCCTCGCCCGCGTCCGCCGGCATCTTGAACAGCAGCGCGAACTGCGCCAGCGCCAGGTCGATGTTCGGGAACGAGTGCAACTGCGTGCCCATCACCTTGTCCACCACGAGGTCGCCGTGGCTGCGGAGCAGGGCGAGCAGGTGGTCGGCCCGGGGGTCGCGGGACTGGTAGACGCGGTGGCCGAAACCCGGGATCGGCTGGCCTGACCGCAGGTGCTCGGCGAGCGTGCCCATCGGGTCGGACTCCGCCTGCAGCAGGAAGCGGTACGCGATCGTGGGGGCGGCGCCGTGCTTCTGGCCTTCGAGTGCGCCCATTCCGGCGGACACGACCGCGTACGGGTGGGCGTGGGCCGAGGCGGCGACCCTGGCGGCCATGGTCGAGATGGCCAGGTCGTGGTCGGCGAGCAGGATGAGGGCGGCGTTCAGCAGGTCCGTCCGCGGGGGCTCCGGGGAGAGTCGGGCCCACAGGCGTTCGGCGATGTCGGTGCCCTGGGGGCGGCCCACCAGCGGCAGTGACTCGACGACGTCCGCGATCAGGGACTTGGCCGTGGTGACGGCTCGGTCCAGGTCGTAGCGGAGGGGGTCGCCGACGCTCGCGAGGGCGATCGCCACCCGGACCCGGTCGGTGAGGGTGGCGCTGTCGGGGAGGGCCATCCAGATCTCCTGGCCCTCGGGGAACTGCATGCCCTCCGAGTCGATCTCGGTCCACAGCCAGTGCGCGACGTCCTCGAAGCGCTTGCTGCTGGCGAGCGCGGGGACGGACCTGCCGCGATAGTGGAGCTGGTCGTTCTCCAGGAGAGAGATGCGGGTGCGGATGCGATCCGTCACAGCGGCCACTGCTCCGCGCGCACCAGTGCGCTGGGCCAGGGCCTCCACCTCGGCGACCCCGAACATGCTCGCGCGGTTCACCTTCGTGCTGGTCAGGAGTCCGCGGCTGACGTACGCGTAGACCGTCGCCGGCTTCACGCCCAGGCGGCGAGCAGCTTGATTCGTCGTCAACATTGATTCCATCAACGTTGACTGTACAAGACATGTTGACGGAGCCTGTTGTGCATGTTGATTGATGCACCCAAAGGGCTTAAAGACGTCGTCGTCACGTCGACCCTGATCGGGGACGTGAACGGTGCCGCGGGCTACTACCACTACCGCGAGCACGACGCGATCGAACTGGCCAGGACCCGGTCGTTCGAGGACGTGTGGTTCCTCTTCGCCGAGGGCAGGCTGCCGAACCCGGACGAGTCCGCGGAGTTCGCGCGCCACACGGCCGGTTTGCGCGAGTTGCCCGCGGCGGTCCAGGAGGTGCTGCCCGCGATCGCGCGGTCGGGCTGCACGGCACTGGCCGGACTCAGGACCGCGCTGTCGATGGTGCCGAGCCGCCCGATGTGGGACGCGCCGATGAGCGACCGCAAGGCGGACGCGCTCAAGGTCAGCGCGATGACGCCGACGATCCTCGCCGCACTGCACCGGATCAAGCTCGGACTTGACCCCGTCAACCCCAGGGTTGATTTGTCCACGTCGGCGAACTGGTTGTACATGTTGACTGGACTGGAGCCGTCAACATGGACGAGCCGTGCAGTAGAGCAGTACTTGATCGCGACGATCGACCACGGCTTCAACGCGTCAACGTTCACAGCACGCGTGGTCGCAAGCGCCGGAGCGGACGTCGTGTCAGCGGTGACGGCGGCGATCGGGACGTTCTCCGGACCACTGCACGGTGGCGCGCCGGACCGTGCACTAGAGGCACTGGACCTCATCGGGTCACCGGACAACATCGACACGTGGGTGCGGGAGCGCATCGAGCAGGGCGACCGGATCATGGGGTTCGGCCACGCCGTCTACCGGACAGAGGACCCGCGGGCACGGCTGCTCAGGGAGATCGCGCTGGAGAAGCCGACCGAGCTCACGACCTTCGCCGTGACGGTCGAGCGCAGGGTCACGGAGCTGCTGGCCGAGCTGAAGCCCGGCCGGCAGCTGTACGCGAACGTCGAGTTCTACGCGGGCGTGCTGATGGAGCAGTGCGGCATCCCGCGCGAGATGTTCACGCCGACGTTCGCGTGCAGCCGCGTGATCGGGTGGTGCGCCAACGCCCTCGAACAGTCCGAGGACACGAAGATCATCCGCCCGGTCGCCCGCTACACGGGCCCGGCACCCCGGATCACCGAACCCAGGAGCGCCGAACCCCAGACAGCCGAACGCTGAGCCACCCAACACCAGGCCACCCAACACCAGGCCGCCGTACGCCAGGCCGCCGTACGCCAGGCCGCCGTACGCCGGACCACCCACCGCTGGCCACCCACCGCTGAGCCAACCGACACTGGACCACCCAACACTGGACCACCCAACACCGGACCACCCAACCAAGCCGATCAGGTCAGGTACCGCAGGTCGTCGCGCACCCGCACCCGGTCGCGGTCGTTGACGTCGGAGGAGCCTGCCAGGCCGGCGGTGCGGTCGCGGTGCCGGTCGAGCCAGACGGAGAGTGCTGCCACTGCCAGGACGATCGCTGCAAGAGTCATGTCAGTAAGTTTGCGCTCGGCAATATCCCGCCAACAGTGGCAGATCTGACGGTGCGCGCTAAAATCCTGCCATGCTGCGATCGGTGGCGGTACCCCTCATCGACGGCGTCGCGCCGTTCGAGTTCGGCCTGCTCTGCGAGGTGTTCGGCGTCGACCGGACCGAGGAGGGCGTGCCGCTGGTCGACTTCCGGGTGTGCGGGGAGATCCCGAACGAGCCGGTGCCGACGAGCGTCCGCGGCGTGAGCATCACGCCGGAGCACGGGTTCGACGCGCTGCAGAGCGTCGACCTCGTCGCGCTACCGGCCGCAAACGTCCGCGACGAGTACCCGGAGAAGCTCGTCAAGGCGCTCAGGGAGACCGGCGCGACGCTGCTGAGCGTGTGCAGCGGAGCGTTCATCCTCGGTGCGGCCGGACTGCTCGACGACCGGCACTGCACGACGCACTGGCGTGAGGCGCGGACGTTCAAAGAACGCTTCCCCAAGGCTCGGCTCGACGCGGACGTGCTGTTCGTGGACGACGGCGACATCATCACCAGCGCCGGCACGGCAGCGGGCATCGACGCCTGCCTGCACTTGGTGCGCCGGGAGCTCGGCACGAAGATCGCCAACACCATCGCGCGCCGGATGGTCGTGGCACCGCAGCGCGACGGCGGTCAGCGGCAGTTCGTGGAGCTTCCGATCCCGGAGTGCAGCTCCGACAGCCTGGAGCCGGTGCTGGAACGGGTGCTCGACACGATCGCGGACAACCACACGGTGGCGACGATGGCGAAGCTCGCCGTCATGTCCGAACGGACCTTCGCGCGCAGGTTCGCCGCGGAGACCGGCACCACTCCGAACAAGTGGCTGTCGCTGCAGCGGGTGCTGCACGCGCGCAGGCTGCTCGAGGAGACCGACCTGGACGTCGACGCGGTCGCGACCAGGTCAGGCTTCGGGACAGCCGCTCTCCTCCGGCACCACTTCCATCGCGTCGTCGGCGTCGCACCGAGCGACTACCGCCGCACATTCTCCTGTCGTTAGACGCGAGAAGATCTTCTCCGAGATCTCCCGCAGCGCCGTCACCTCGGAGGCCGTGAGCTGGTCGAACACCAGCTTGTGCACCATCTCGGCGTGCGCCGGCGCGGCCTCCTCGATCGCGGAGCGACCCAGGTCCGTCAGCACGACGAACGACCCGCGCCCGTCGCTGCCGCAACTCTCCCGCCGCACCAGGCCGCGCTTCTCCATCCGTGCGACGTGATGTGAGATACGGCTCTTCTCCCAGTTCAACGACCGTGCGAGCTCCAACACGCGCACGCGCTCGTCACGCGTGTCGGTGAGCTGCACCAGCACGGCGAAGTCGGCCATCGAGATGTCCGAATCGACCGACATCTGCCTGCTCAGATGCGCATTGAGCTCCCCCTGCATGCGGACGTAGGCACGCCACGCCTGCTGCTGCTCAGGTTCCAACCATCGTGTCACCGGTTCAGCATACGGGAATAGTTGACACATCATCCACGTTCGGGCAGGGTGGATGACACTTCAACCAAATCGAGCAACCGAAGGACTTGACACCATGACCACCGCCACCAACCTCTCCGAACTGACCGGCGACTACGTCATCGACGGCTCGCACTCCCGCATCGGCTTCGTCGCCCGCCACGCGATGGTCACCAAGGTTCGTGGTGCGTTCAACGAGTTCGACGGCAAGATCAAGGTCGACGGCGACAAGCCCGAGAACACCACCGCCGAGGTGACCATCAAGTCCGCGAGCATCGACACCCGCAACGCTCAGCGCGACGGCCACCTGACGACGAACGAGTTCCTCGACGTCGAGACCTTCCCCGAGATCAAGTTCGTCTCGACCTCCGCGAAGCAGATCGACGACGACAACTTCGAGATCTCCGGCGACCTCACCATCAAGGACGTCACCAAGAACATCACCATCCCGTTCGCCTTCGAGGGCGTGGCCGTCGACCCGTTCGGCAACACCCGCGTGGGCTTCGAGGGCTCGCACACCATCAACCGCAAGGACTACGGCGTCAGCTGGAACGCGGCGCTCGAGGCCGGCGGCGTGCTGGTCAGCGAGAAGGTCGTCCTCGAGTTCGAGATCTCGGCCATCAAGCAGGCCTGACCACGGCCACCGGGCACGGGGCGTGGTAGATCAGGGCCTGCGAGGTAGAACCGAGCAGCATCCCGGCGAAGCCACCACGCCCCCGTGACCCGACGACGAGCAGCCCGGCCCGTTGCCCCAGTTCCAGCAGCAACGGGATCGGCCGCTCCCCCACCACCTGCTCCACCGCGACGTCCGGGTACTTCTCCAGCCACCCGGACATTCGCGCGTTCAGGGGCGTTTCGCCGCCGTCCGCCATGGCCGCCACCAGCGGCACCCCGGACGCCACCGCCTCCTCGAACCCGTAGCCGATGGCCGGGTCCGACTCGGGCGAGAGGTCGACACCCACCACCACGGGCCCGTCGTGCTGGTTTCCCCGCACCACCACCACGGGACACTCACCGTGAATCGACAGCGCAACGGCCGTAGAGCCGACCAACGCTCCGGTGAACCCGCCCAGTCCGTGTGACCCCACCACCACTTCTCGTGCGCGTGCAGACTCCGCGAGCAACACGGGCGTGGGGTGCTCCATGCGCAGGTCGTGCTCCACAGGCACGTCAGGCGCTTCCGCCCGTGCAACAGCAACGGCCTGAGAAAGCCACATCCGCCCTTGGTCGTACATGGCCGAGCGCAGGTCACGCGCCGATGAGATGACCTCGGGATAACCGCGCGTAGGCAACGTATAGGCGTGCACCAACCGCAACGGCGCACCATGCAACACACAAGCCCGCGCAGCCCACGCCACCGCTGCGAGCGCGGACGAGGATCCGTCGACACCGACGACAACGGGAAGACCGCTCATGATCCCAAAATAGGCCCGATCGTCGCAGTGAGCCGCGTGCCGTAGGTCCCCTCATGCCAGGGACTTTGGGCTACCGTGACCCCCATGGCGACGCGTGTTTTCCTCGTCGACGACCACGAGATCGTCCGCCGCGGCATCGCGGACCTGCTCGGCGAGGAGTCCGATCTCGTGGTGGTCGGCGACGCCGCCTCGGTCGCGGAGGCCCTGGCCAAGGCGCCGACCGCGGAGGCCGACGTGGCGGTGCTCGACATCAGGCTGCCCGACGGCAACGGCATCGAGCTGTGCCGAGAGCTCCGCAGCCGGCTACCCGGCCTGCAGTGCCTGATGCTCACGAGCTTCGCGGACGACGAGGCCCTGTTCGACGCGATCATGGCGGGTGCCTCCGGCTTCGTGCTCAAGCAGATCCTGGGCGCGGACCTGGTCAACGCGGTGCGCACCGTCGCAGCGGGACAGTCCCTTTTGGACGCCCGCACGACTTCCGCACTGCTCAACAGGATTCGCCGCGAACGCGAGGAGGGCGACCCGCTGCGCATGCTCAGCGAGCAGGAGCGCACGGTGCTCGACCTCATCGGCGAGGGCCTCACGAACCGCCAGATCGCCGAGCGCATGTTCCTCGCCGAGAAGACGGTCAAGAACTACGTCTCGCACCTGCTGGCGAAGCTCGGCATGCAACGCCGCACGCAGGCGGCCGTGTTCGCCTCGCAGTTCCGCAAGGACGGCGACAAGCCCCGCTGACTCCGGCAACCCCGTGACTACGTGACGGGCAACGGCACGCGCCACACCACGCAGGCGCCACCGCCGTCGGGAACGCGCACCTCCAACGACCCGCCGAACTTCGCCGCCCGGTGGGCCAGGTTGCGCAGACCGCTGCGCGCCGCGTCGGCCGGGATGCCGATCCCGTTGTCCTGCACGGTGATCACGACCTCGGAGCCGGCGTCGATGAGCACGGTGAGGTCGGTGGCGGAGGCGTGCCGCACGCAGTTCGTGACGGCCTCGCGGACCACGGCCTCGACGTGTTCGGCGAGTTCTGGTGGCACGGAGTTGTCGACGGTGCCGGACATGCGGATCGAGGGCTTGAGGTGTGTCGCCTCGGTGAGGCCCGCGACGAGGTCGAGCAGGCGGCGGCGCAACGAGGTGTTGTCGGTCGAGTGCAGGTCGAAGATGGACGTGCGGATCTCGCGGACGGTCTCGTCGAGCTGTTCGACGGCGGTCTGCAGGCGGGCGGCGACCTCGGGTTCGGTGATGCGGCGCATGGTGGCCTGCAGCGTGAGGCCGGTGACGAACAGCCGCTGGATCACGTGGTCGTGCAGGTCGCGGGCGATGCGGTCGCGGTCCTCCAGGACGTCCAGGAGGCGTTGGGAGCGTTGCTGTTCGGCGAACTCCAGGGCGACGGCGGCCTGGTCGGCGAACGACGCGAGCATCGGGACCTGGTCCGGCAGGAACGGTGTCCCGCCCGCTCGCCGCAGCACGACGAGGGCCCCTGTGACGCCCATCTCCGAGCGCAAGGGGACGGCCAGGACGGGGTCGGACGCCGAGTCCCCGTCCACCAGCAGGGGGACGCCGGAGCGGATCACCTCGTCCACGGCGTGGTCGGCCTCGGCGAAGTCGAACTTCACGCCCGCGCTGGCGACGACGGACAGCGGTGTGTGGCGGCCGTCGCCGAGGGCGACCAGTGCGGAGTCGGCGCCGGCCAGCTCCACGGTGCGCTGGGTGATCAGGCGCAGCGCGTACTCGCCGGACGCGCCGCCCAGCAGTTCGGAGTTGACCTCGCCGATGGCCTCCAGCCAGCGTTCGCGCATGCGGGAGCGTTCGAACAGGCGGGCGTTCTCGATCGCGATGCCGGCGGCCGCGGCCAACGCCTGCAGGACCGCCTCGTCGTCGGCCGTGAACTCGGCCGCGCCGATCTTCTCGGTCATGTAGAGGTTGCCGAAGACCTCGTCGCGCACGCGGACGGGCACGCCGAGGAAGCTGTGCATCGGCGGGTGGTTGGGCGGGAAGCCGACGGACATCTCGTGCCGCGAGAGGTCGCGCAGGCGCAGTGGCGCCGGATCCTTGATGAACAGCCCGAGCAGGCCCTTGCCCTCCGGCAGGCGGCCCATGGACGCGCGCGTCTCGTCGTCGACACCGACGTGCAGGAACTGGGACAGGTCGTCGCGGGTGCCGAGCACGCCCAGCGCGCCGTAGCGGGCGCCGACCAGGTCGACGGCGGCCTGGACGATGCGCAGCAGGGTCGACTCGAGTTCCAGACCCGACGCGACGGCGAGCACGGCGTCGAGGAGTTCCTGCATGTGGTCGCGGGTGGTGACGATCTCGTCCATGCGGCCGCGCACCTCGTCGAGCAGCTCGTCGAGGTCGCGGCGACCGGGCGCGTCAGGCACGCCGCCTAGATTCGCACACTTTCGCCCAACCGACGGCCCTAGCAAGTGGGGACCTTCGACCGTGGTCGATCTACGTCGCCGGTCGGACAGTGAGCACATGACGATCGCCGTACCCGGCTCACTCGGACTGGCGGGTGAGGACGTGCGCGGCGTCCTCGCGCTCGCGAGAGCCTCGGTCTCCGGCGTGCGCTTCGAGGTCCGCCCCGAGCAGATCGAACTGCACACGGCCACCCCGCACAGCCGCGACGCACGACTCGCCTGCGGGGTCGCGCTGCTCAACGTCCGGCTGGCCCTGCAGGGGCACGGCATCCGTCCACTGGTGACGCTGCTGCCGGGACCGAGCGCGAACGACGCCGCCGCGGCCATCCGCCTCGGCGGCTACCAGGAGCCGAGCCCGGACGTCCTGGCGCTGCTGCACGCCCTGCGCACGAACCGTCGCACGTGGACGACGTTCCCCGAACTGGCCGCGTGGCGCGGGCTGCTGTCGCGGGCGGCCGAGGTCGAACGCGCGTGGCTGCACATCAAGAACGGCACCGAGCTCGTGCTGTGCACGTTCAACCAGGGCTCGGCGGCGGAAATCCGTGCGGGACAGGCGATGCAACGCGTGATCCTCACCGCCGGGACGGTGGGGTTCTGCGTCTCCCCCACGCCCGCGCAGGTGAGTCCGTCCGCGTTGCGAGCGGACCTGCGCCCGTTGCTCGGCAACACTCTGGTACCGCAGATGGTGCTGCGGCTGGGGTCCGCGGCGGACTAGGGCCGTCGCGGATCGGACTTCGGCACAGGCCCCTAGCGGGCGATCACCGCCTTCCACAGCAGCCTGGCCAGTTCCGGGTGGCAGATGTCGTTGTGGGCGCCCGCGATCCCGTCGATGCGGCGGATCACGGACGTGCAGTCGACGTTGTGCACCTGCCCGCGCGACAGCTCGCCGGGAGAACCGATCTGGTGGCCGTGCGCGTAGGTGCCCTGCACGCCGTGGGAGCCGATCCCACCGTACTTCGGGTAGGAGTCCAGGTCGACCTGACGGCCCGACCGCGCGGCCAGCGGGTAGAACCTGCCGATGGCGTAGTCGTTGGAGGACGTGGTGACGATGATCGGGCCGGGTACGCGGCCGAGCACGCCGCGGAAGTAGCCGGAGCCGGGTTCGCCGGGCAGCCGTTCCGCGAACGACCACAGCGACATCGCGCCCTGCACCAGCGTCAGCGTCGCGGCGGGCACCACGTTCGCCATGGCGGTGGCGGTGATGCAGCCGAAGCTGTGGCCCATCAGGTGCACGCGCGCGTTCGGTGCCGCCTGCGCGACCTCGCGGGCGATCCGCGCGGCCCCGCTCTCCCCGAACACCTTGGCGCGCCGCTTCATCTTCCAGAACGTCAGGATCCGCAGCGGCGACAGGATCCCGCCCAGCGCGGGATCCTCCAGGCACGCCCGGTAGAGCTGCTCGGGGTCGAACTCCATCCCGTCCTCGCCCGGCAGGTCGGGGACCGAGCTCTCCAGGTAGTCGTAGGCCTGCTTGACCGCGGCCGACATCCGGCACGGGTGCTGCCGCGCGGCCTCGACGATCGTGCGCACCGCGGCCGTGCGCCCGGCACCTCCGCCCAGGCGCTGGGCCTGGGCCTTGATGAACTCGTCCGACCGCACGTCCTCGTCGCCCCACGCCTTCGAGGGCCAGTGCAGGCCGACGAGGAGGGACTTGAAACCGCCCGGAAGCCGGTGTGCCGCTTCACGTTCGGCCCGGCAGTCGGCCATCGTCGCGACCCACCGCCCGTACTGCTCGCGGGCGGCCGGCACGTCGCCGTTCCACCCGTGTATGAAGAAGAAGACATCGGTGACACCGCGGCGGGCGTCGTACAGCACGTCCGCGCTGTCGCGCCCTCGCTCGTTGCCCGTCTCGTCGAAGCAGACGAGGTGATAGCCGATGTCGTGCCCTGGCACGGTTTCTCGGGACATCGTGGATCACCACCACACACAAAACGCGCCCAACTGTTGTCCGTACAATCGGAACTGGCGCGGCTCATGTTTACCCCTGCCGATCAGGAAAACCCGTTCGGACCAGGGAATTCACCCCCGGTTGCGCCGGTAGTGGCGTGCCGCGCGGGCCCTGTTGCCGCACGACGGCGAGCACCACTCACGCCTCGGGTGGTCCTTCACGAAGTACAGCACGCAGCCCGGCGCGTGACAGGCGCGCAGCAGAACGCGGTCCTGTCCGGTGAACAGCTCGACCGCCTCGGCCGCGATCAGGGCCCGTTCCCGATCCGCGAGTGATCCCTCGCTTTCGTTGTGCCGCAGGAGTTCTCCGTCGTGCACGGTCAGCTGCGGCCACCGCGGCGCACTGCGCGCCGCACGGTTGACCTCCGCCACGGCCCGTCGCAGGTCACGGTCCTGCGCGATCGGGCGCGTGTCCTCGGTCAGCACGCCCGCGAGATCTCTCAGTGCCCGCCGCAACGCCAGAAACGCCTCCAGATCGGCCTCGTCCGCCGGAACGCCCAGGAACTCGCGAAGCCCACCGACAGTCGTCAGGTCGTCGTGCAGCTGCGACCGATTGGCCCAGACGGTGTTCATCAGCAGGACCGGTCGCGGCTCGTCGGGCGTCAGCACATCTAACGGTAACACAGGCTTGCATCCGTTAGTCCAACGTTCTAACGTTTGCAGAGTCGCCCAACCGTTGGAAGGACCGTCGTGAAGCTCGCACCTCCGTTCACCGCCGAGACCGCCCGCCTGAAGGTCCAGGCGGCGCAGGACGCCTGGAACACCAAGGACCCGGTGCGCGTCGCCGGCGCGTACACGCCGGACTCGGTGTGGCGCAACAGGTCCGAGTTCGTCACGGGCACCGACGAGATCGTCGCGTTCCTGACGAAGAAGTGGGAGCGCGAACACGAGTACGTGCTGCGCAAGTCGCTGTGGGCGTTCGGAGACGACCGCATCGCCGTGCGCTTCCAGTACGAGTGGCACGACGACGAGGGCCAGTGGTGGCGCAGCTACGGCAACGAGAACTGGGAGTTCGCCGAGTCCGGCCTGATGCGCAGGCGCGAGGCGAGCATCAACGACGTCAAGATCGCCGAGTCCGACCGCCGCGTCGACCCGAGCTCCACCGACGAGATCCCGGCGGTGTGACGAACGTGCACGTCAAAGCGTTGTGGCGCTTCCCGGTGAAGTCCTTGGGCGGCGAGGAGATCCAGCAGACCACGTTCACGCCCGACGGCGTGGAGGGCGACCGTCTGGTGCACGTGCAGGGCCCGCGCGGGGTGCTGACCGGCCGCACCCGCTACGGCCTGCTCACGATCCCGGCGAGCACCGGCCCGGACGGCCCGCTGGTGGACGGACACCCGTGGGACAGCTGGCAGGCGCACGAGAAGGTGCTCCCGTTCGGCGGCAGGCTGACCCGCTACACCGGCCCGGAGCGGTTCGACGTGCTCAACGTCCTGGTGGCCACGGACGGCCAGGTCGAGGCGGCGGGTGTCGACGTGCGGCGGCTGCGGCCGAACATCCTCATCGGCGGTGTCGAGGCCGGCGAGGAGGACTCCTGGCCTGGGCACGCGCTGGTCGTCGGGGACGTGGTGATCGGGATGTACCAGAAGCGCGCCCGGTGCGTGGTCACGACGATCGACCCCGACACCGGCGTGCAGGACCTGGACGTGCACCGCCGGATCCGGCACGAGTTCGGCGGCGTGCTGTGCCTCGACAGCTGGGTGGTGCGGCCGGGCGTGGTGAACGTCGGCGACCCGGTCGGGCTGGTGCCGACCGACGAGCTCCCCGACCGCGTCGGCGGGTGGATCGTCGGCCGGCCCTACGCCGTTTAGATGTTGCGGCGGTACTGGCCGCCCACCTCGAAGAACGCCTCGGTGATCTGGCCGAGCGTGCACACGCGCGCCGCGTCCATCAGCACGGCGAACACGTTCTCGTTCGTCTGCGCGACCTCACGCAGGCGTGCCAACGCCTTCTGGGCCTCGTCGCGGTGCGCCGACTGGTACGCACGCGTGCGGTCGACCTGCGACTCCTTCTCCTCCTCGGTGGCGCGGGCGAGCTCGATCTTCACGACCTCGCGCGTGCCGTCCTCCGGCAGGAAGGTGTTGACGCCCACCAGCGGCAGCGAGCCGTCGTGCTTGCGCTGTTCGTAGAGCATGGACTCGTCCTGGATGCGGCCGCGCTGGTAGCCGGTCTCCATCGCGCCGAGCACGCCGCCGCGTTCGGAGATGCGGTCGAACTCCATCAGCACGGCCTCTTCGACGAGGTCGGTCAGCTCGTCGATGACGAACGAGCCCTGGAGCGGGTTCTCGTTCGCGGAGAGGCCCCACTCCTTGTTGATGATCATCTGGATGGCCATCGCACGGCGGACGGACGACTCGGTGGGGGTGGTGATCGCCTCGTCGTACGCGTTGGTGTGCAAGGAGTTGCAGTTGTCGTACAGCGCGCAGAGAGCCTGCAGCGTCGTGCGGATGTCGTTGAAGTCCATCTCCTGCGCGTGCAGCGAACGGCCCGAGGTCTGCACGTGGTACTTGAACTTCTGCGAACGCTCCGCGGCGCCGTAGCGGTCGCGCATGGCCACGGCCCAGATGCGGCGCGCGACGCGGCCGATGACGCTGTACTCCGCGTCCATGCCGTTGGAGAAGAAGAAGCTCAGGTTCGGCGCGAAGTCGTCGATGTTCATGCCGCGCGCCAGGTACGACTCGACGTAGGTGAAACCGTTGGCCAGCGTGAAGGCGAGCTGGCTGATGGGGTTCGCCCCGGCCTCGGCGATGTGGTAGCCGGAGATCGACACCGAGTAGAAGTTGCGCACCTGCTGCTGGATGAACCACTCCTGGATGTCCGCCATCATGCGCAGCGAGAACTCCGTGGAGAAGATGCAGGTGTTCTGGCCCTGGTCCTCCTTGAGGATGTCGGCCTGCACGGTGCCGCGGACGTTGGCCAGCGCGAACGCCTTGATCTTCGCGTGCTCCTCCGCGGACGGCTCGCGCCCCTCCTTCTCCGTGAAGACGCCGACCTGCTGGTCGATCACGGTGTTGAGGAAGTACGCGAGGATCGTCGGCGCCGGGCCGTTGATCGTCATCGACACGGACGTCGTCGGCGCCACGAGGTCGAAGCCGTCGTAGAGCGCCTTCATGTCGTCGAGCGACGCGATGGAGACGCCGGAGGTGCCGATCTTGCCGTAGACGTCCGGCGGGGTGTCGGGGTCGCGGCCGTAGAGCGTCACCGAGTCGAACGCCGTCGACAGGCGGGTGGCCGGGTTGCCCTTCGACAGGTACTTGAAGCGGCGGTTGGTGCGGAACGCGTCGCCCTCGCCCGCGAACATGCGCGCCGGGTCCTCGCCCTCGCGCTTGAACGGGAAGACGCCGGCGGTGTACGGGAAGAAGCCCGGCAGGTTCTCCTTGCGCAGGAACCGCAGCAGCGAACCCTCGTCGTCGTAGCGCGGCAGGCTGACCCGGCGGACCTGGTTGCCGGACAACGTCTCCCGCGTCAGACGGGTGTGGATCTCCTTGTCCCGCACCTTGAACACGAGCTCGTCGCCGGAGTACTGCTCGACGGTCGCGGGCCACGCCTGCAGCAGGTCCGTCGTGTCGCGGTCGAGCCTGCGTTCGGAGTCGGACACCAGTTCGGCGATGTCGGTGACGCCCTTGCCCGCTGCTTCGAGCGCCTTCTGCGCACCGGAGAGCTGGTTGTGCGTGCGGACCGCGGCGACCTGCTCGTCGGTCCTGCGGTGGTAGCCGCGCACGGTGTCCGAGATGTCGGACAGGTAGCGGGCGCGGGCGGCGGGCACGACGGTGGACGCGGAGGTCGACGTCTTGCCGGCGACCGCGACGAGCGCGCCGTCCTCGGTGTGCAGGCCGTGCTCGATCAGGCCGTCGCGCAGGAACTGGTACAGCGCCGTCACGCCGTCGTCGTTGAACGTCGCGGCGGACGTGCCGTAGACCGGCATGTCCTCCCACTTCACGCCGAACGCCTCGCGGTTGCGCACCATCTGCCGCGCGACGTCACGACGGGCGTCCTCGGCACCGCGGCGCTCGAACTTGTTGATCGCCACGGCGTCCGCGTAGTCGAGCATGTCGATCTTCTCCAGCTGCGACGCGGCACCGAACTCCGGCGTCATCACGTACAGCGAGAAGTCGACGAACGGCACGATGGCCGCGTCACCCTGACCGATACCGGGCGTCTCGACGATGACCAGGTCCGCGCCAGAGGCCTTGCACGCCACGATGGACTGCTCCAGGCCGTCCGGGATCTCGCTGCCCGCACGGCGCGTGGCCAGCGAACGGAAGAACACGCGGTCACCGTCGAGGCAGTTCATGCGGATGCGGTCACCGAGGAGCGCGCCACCACCACGGCGGCGCGTCGGGTCGACGGCGAGCACGGCGATGCGCAGCTTGTCCTGCTGGTCGAGCCGGAACCGGCGCACCAGCTCGTCGGTCAGCGACGACTTGCCCGAGCCACCGGTGCCCGTAATGCCCAGGACGGGCACCTTGCGGGTGGTGTCCAGCGGCTCGGCGGTGCCGGCCTCGATGTGCGTGATCGCGCGCGCCAGGGCCTCGTCGGCTCCCGTCAGCAGCGCGTCGTGGCTGAACGGCTCGGTGAGCGCGTGGTCGCACTCCTCGATCATCAGGTTGATCATCCGGGCGAGGCCGAGCGTCTGCCCGTCCTGCGGCGAGAAGATCCGCGCGACCCCGCGCGAGTGCAGCAGCTCGATCTCCTCGGGGACGATCACGCCACCCCCGCCGCCGTAGACCCGGATGTGCCCGGCGCCGCGCTCGTTCAGCAGCTCGACCAGGTACGAGAAGTACTCGACGTGCCCGCCCTGGTAGGCGCTGATGGCGATGCCCTGCGCGTCCTCCTGGATCGCCGCGTCGACGACCTCCGCGACCGACCGGTTGTGACCGAGGTGGATGACCTCCGCACCCTGCGACTGCAGGATGCGCCGCATGATGTTGATCGCGGCGTCGTGGCCGTCGAACAGGCTGGACGCCGTCACGAAGCGCACCGGGTTCACCGGCTTGTGCAGCGTGGGCGCGGAGGGGGTCGTCATGAGAATAGTTTGACTTCCTACTATTGGACGTGCAACCGACCGTGGTCCAGGTCTCTGTATCGAGCAGGAAGAACCATCCTGGGGCCACCTGCCACAGGATCGCTCGCGGAGCACTTCTCCCCGGTAACGTGCGCGCATGGCCGACGTTGACGACTACTTCGCGAGCCTCGACGCTCCGGCGCGGGCCGCGTTCGAACGGATCCGCGTGCTGGCGGAGAAGTGGGCGCCGGACGCCGAGCAGGGCACGAGCTACGGCATGGCCGTGCTGCGCGTGAAGGGCAAGCCGCTGATGGGGTTCAAGGCGGCGAAAAATCACCTGGCCGTGTTCCCGTTCAGTCCCGCCGCGGTGGACGTGGTGCGCGAGCGGCTGGCCGGGTTCTCGCTGTCGAAGGGGACGGTCCGGTTCACGCCGGAGACGCCGTTGCCCGAGGACGTGGTGCGGGACCTGGTGCGGCAGCGGATGGGTGAGATCGGCTAGCGAGGTGTGCCGGGGGCGGCGGCGCCGAGCATCTCGCTCCAGTACACCCCGTATGGCCCGCTAAGCCACCTGACAACCCGCCAACGGCTGCCCGCCCTCCAACGTGGCCCCGCTCCTATCCAGCAATGCCCCGCTCTCCTCCAGCGCGGCCCCCTCCCCTCCAGCGCGACTGTCCGCCCTCAAGCGCGGCTCCCTCCCCTCCAGCGCCCTGCGCGGCGAGCCGAGCCCGCCCTCTAGCGCGCCGCCGCTCCCCACTCGTGCGCCAGCGCCGCCGCCTCCCCACGCGACCCCACCCCGAGCTTCTCCAAGATCTTCGCCACGTGGAACTTCACCGTCGACTCGCTGATGTGCAGGTCACCGGCGATGTCCCGGTTGCGCCGGCCGCGCGCGAGCTGCCCCAGCACCTCCAGCTCCCGCGCGCCCAGCACGGTCAGCGGGTCCTCGCGCGGGGTCTCCGGCGGGCCGAGCGGCACCTCGATCACGACGGTCGCGCCCCAGCCCGGAACGGCGTCCACCTCCACCTTGCCTCCGATCGGGCCGAGGCGTTCCGGGACGCGGCGCAGGTCGAGGCTGCCGCAGGACAGGGTGCCGGGGCCGTCGTCGCGCACGGTCGCCCGCAGCACCGCGCCGGTGATCTTCCAGCCGATGTGGACGCGGCTGACGCTGCCCTGGTCGTCCAGCATCGCGTGCACGGTCGAGCGGACCACCGCGGCGGCCGTCGAGGAGACCTCGGTCGGCACCACGCGGTCCGCGCCCTCCTCCGCGCCGGGCGGGCCGAGGTCCAGGCGCACGTCCCGGCCGCGCAGGACGCGCCGCAGCGACTCCGCGAGCCGTTCGAACGCGTCACCCGCCCGCTCCTCGGTCTGCGCGCGGTCGAGGTCGGCTCGCGCCCGCAGTTCGACCAGCGCGGTCACGGCCAGGTCGACGGCGCGCGAACGGGCCGTCGGATCGTCCACGTCACGGTCGCGCAGCACGCCGAGCATGGAGCTCAACGAGGCGCCGTAGGCGTCGCTGAGGTCGGAGATGGCCACGGCACGTGCCGCCGCCGCTGCGCGCGACACGGCGATGGTGGCGGGCACGGCCTCGTTGCGCAGGCCCTCCATGTGCGCTGTGACGACATCCCACAGGGCGTTCGCGGATGTTAGAGCCTCTAACGGAACGGGTGTGTCGTCGGCGCGCAGCAGCACGAGCATCGCGCTCGGTTCGGAGACGGCGCTCACCAGCACCACGACGGGGACGTCCACGCCGGCCAGGTGCGCCGGGCCCTGCCAGGTCCCCCGCTCGGGCACCAGGGAGCGCAGCGCGGCGAGGTCGGTGATCGTGACGGACGGCGACTCGCCGCGGAACTTGAACGGCGCGAACGAGCAGTTGGACAGCTCGGCGATCGCCGCGTGCGGAATGGCCTCGGCGAGCACCGCCGACAGCTGCGGCAGCGTCTCGCTCAGCGGCGCCTGGATCACCTGGGCGGCCTTCTGGAGGTCCATGACGTCGAGCGTAGTCCGCGAAGAGCAGTGCCCGGCTAGCCGAAAGACCAGCCGGAACTAGCCGAAGTGAGGGACACCCCCACTCCGCACCGTCGCTAGAGTTGACATGTCAACCAAACGACGAAGGAGCCCGAAGATGAAGGCGATCACCTACAGCGAGTTCGGCGGACCCGAGGTGCTGGGCCTGACCGAGGTCGAGGAGCCGCACGCCGGTCCGGGACAGGTGCGGTTGAAAGTCGTCGCCGCGGCGGTCAACCCGCTGGACCACAAGATCCGCAACGGCTGGATGCCGCCGATGACGCCGCCGTTCCCGATCACGCCCGGACTGGAGGTGGCGGGCATCGTCGACGAGGTCGGCGAGGACGTCACCGGTGTCGCGGTCGGCGACGCGGTCCTGGGATGGCCCGTCACCGGCGGGTACGCCGAGTACGCGCTGTCGACCGACTTCGCCCTCAAGCCCGCCGACCTCGAGTGGGACACCGCCGCCGCACTGCCGACGGCCGTCGAGACGTCGGTCCGCGTGCTCGACCTGCTGGAGGTCGGCGAGGGCGACACGCTGCTGATCCACGGCGCGGCGGGCGTCGTCGGTGCCGTCGGCGTCCAGCTCGCGGTGGCCAGGGGCGCGACGGTCATCGGCACCGCCTCCCCCGCCAACCACGAGTACCTGCGCTCGCTCGGCGCCGTGCCGGTCGCGTACGGCGAGGGGCTCGGCGACCGGGTCCGCGCCGCCGCGCCGCAGGGCGTCACCGCCGTGTACGACGCCGCGGGCCAGGGCGACCTGCCGCTGTCGATCGACCTGGTCGGCAGCACCGGCAGGATCGTCACCATCGCCGACCCCTCGGCCGCCGACCTCGGTGTCACGTTCTCCGGTGGCGGGGCGCCGTTCGGCTCACGGCTCGCCGAGTACGCCCAGCAGGTGGTCGACGGCAAGCTCACCGTCCGGGTCACGCAGAGCCTGCCGCTGGCCGACGCGGCCAAGGCTCAGGAGCTGGTCGAGACCGGGCACGCGGCGGGCAAGGTGGTGCTGCGCCCGTCGGAGTGAGTCTCCGCGCTCGCCTGGGCGGGCACGGCCGGCACGAGCCTGGCCGCCGTGACCTCCCTGGCGAGCCCGGTCAGCTCCTGCGCCGCCCGCGCCCCCGGACCGCACTGCCGCAGGTGGTTCAGGGCGCGGGCGAGCAGCAGGTCGGCCTGCTGCTCGCACCACTTCCGCCCGCCGTCGACCGTAATCCCGGCAGCCGCAGCGGCCACCACCGGCAGCGTGCGGCCGGAATGCGGGACCAGGACGTCGTCCACGTGCTTGCGCGCCAGACCGATGTCGTCACCGAACTGCCTCAGGTGGCCGGCCTGGCTCGCGCTCGCCCCGGCGGCCAGCGCGCCGAGCTCGCACGCGGCGGCGGTGATCGAGCTGTGCTTGGCCGCCGCCACGCCCAGGTGCTCGGACATGTCCACGTCGTCGCGTTCGTCCATCCCGATCTCCTGGACATAACCGTCCACAACGGACATCAGCGCGACGTTGAGGATCATCACCCCCGGCTTGGTGAGCCGCGCGAAGGCCAGTGAGAGCAGGGCGTCGGCCGCCGAGACGACCCGGTCCGCACCGAACGTCTCCCGCAGACTCCCCCGCGTCATCAGGTCCGCGTGCAGCTGTTCGTGCAGGTGCGCGAACTCCATCGCGAGGGCGACCAGAGCCACGTCGGTGTCCCCGAACGCCTCGGCGGAGAGCAGTACGAACGCGGCCGTCGAGAAGTCCTGCCGCGCGAGACCGCGTTCGACCACTTCGCGTGTTTCGCCGGGAAGTTCCTCCAGTGCGGCCCGCAGCAACGGCTCGACGGCGGCACGGGCGCGCTCCAGCACGTGCGGCGGTGCGACCAGGTCGGTGCTCGTCATGCGCGTTCTCTCAGACCCCGGGAAAACGACGCTAAACCCGCTGGTCAGGCAATCCGGGCCGATAGCCACGGACGTGTCCAACAGAGGCACGATCCGGCGAGCGGGACTACGTTGATGTTGAACGGGTTGTCGCCACCATCACCCGACCGTGATGGTCTTTTCCCTGAGAGGCTGACAGTGCGCTACACGAAGCTCGCCGGCATGGACGTGTCCGAGCTCTGCCTCGGCATGATGAGCTACGGCGATCCGAAGCGGGGCAACCACTCGTGGTCCCTGCCGGAGGAGGAGTCCCGGCCGTTCGTCAAGGCCGCCCTCGACGCAGGCATCAACTTCTTCGACACCGCGAACGTCTACTCCGACGGCTCGTCCGAGGAGATCACCGGACGGGCGTTGAAGGACTTCGCGCGACGCGACGAGATCGTCCTCGCGACGAAGGTGAACGGCCGCATGCACGACGGCACCAACGGCGCGGGGCTGTCCCGCAAGGCGATCTTCGCCGAGATCGACAACTCACTGCGCCGGCTCGGCACGGACTACGTGGACCTGTACCAGATCCACCGCTTCGACAGCACCGTCCCGCTGGAGGAGACGCTCGAAGCGCTGCACGACGTCGTGAAGTCCGGCAAGGCGCGGTACATCGGCGCGTCGTCCATGTACGCGTGGCAGTTCGCGAAGGCGTTGTTCACGCAGAAGGCGAACGGCTGGACGAAGTTCGTGTCCATGCAGAACCACTACAACCTCCTCTACCGCGAGGAGGAGCGCGAGGTGCTGCCGTTCTGCGCGGACCAGGGGGTCGCCGTGATCCCGTGGAGCCCGCTGGCGCGCGGCCGCCTGGTCCGCGACTGGGACGCCACGACCGCCCGCACCGAGACCGACGAGTTCGGGTCCACCCTGTACCTGGAGTCCGACCGGGCGATCGTCGAGGAGGTGGCCGCCGTCGCCGCCGCCCGCGGGGTGTCGACGGCCCAGGTGGCGCTGGCGTGGCTGCGGCGCAACCCGGTGGTGACGGCGCCGATCATCGGCGTCACCAAGCCCACGCAGCTCGACGACGCCCTGGCGGCGCTCGACTTCGAGCTCACCGACGAGGAGGTGCGGCGGCTGGAGTCCGGCTACCAGCCGCACCGCATCGCCGGTCACTCCTGATCCGGCAAAAGCGGAGCTACACTGCCGCTCGTGCCGAACTTGCGGATCAGCGAGGCCGCCGCGCTGCTCGGGGTCAGTGACGACACCCTGCGCCGGTGGATCGACCAGGGCCGCCTTGCGTCCGTCGTCCTCGACAACGGGCGCAAGGGCGTCAGCGGCACGGAGCTCGCCGCGTTCGCCCAGAAGATGACCGACGTGGCCGAGCCGGGTGCGACGGTGGCGGCCTCGGCGCGCAACCGCATGAAGGGCATCGTGACCCGCGTCCTCAAGGACGGGGTCATGGCCCAGGTCGACATGCAGGCCGGGCCCTTCCGCGTCACGTCCCTGATGAGCCGTGAGTCCGCGGACGAGCTCGGCCTGGAGGTCGGCAGCGTCGCCATGGCCTCGATCAAGTCGACGCACGTCGTCGTCGAGATCCCCGAGGCCTAGGAATCTCTAGACGAACGCGCTCTCACCGGTGATCGCCTTGCCGACGATCAGCGTGTTCATCTCGCGGGTGCCCTCGAACGAGTAGATCGCCTCGGCGTCGGCGAAGAAGCGGGCCACGTCGTACTCCAGCACGATGCCGTTGCCGCCGAAGATCTCCCGCGCCCACGCGACAACCTCGCGCATGCGGGAGGTGACGTACGCCTTCGCGAGCGACGAGTGCTCGTCCTTGAAGATGCCCGCGTCCTGCAAGCGGGCGAGCTGCACGAGCATGCCCCACGACGCGGTGATGTTGCCGAGCGACTGCACCAGCTTGTCCTGCACCATCTGGAAACGCGCGATCGGGCGGCCGAACTGCTCGCGCTCCTTCGCGTAGTCCAGGGCGAGCTCGTAGGCGCCGATCATCACGCCGAGCGCCTGCCACGCGACGCCGCCGCGGGTGGCGCGCAGGATCTCGGCCACGTCCCGGAACGAGTTGATGTTCTGCAGCCGGTTCGCCTCCGGCACGCGCACGTCGGTCAGCGTGATCTCCGCGTTCTCGACGATCCGGAACGCGATCTTGCCCTCGATCTTCTCCGCGACGAAGCCGGGCATGCCCTTCTCCACCACGAAACCCTTGACCTGGTCGTCGTCGAGGTCGCGGGCCCACACCACCACGTAGTCGGCGAACGTGGCGTTGCCGATCCACCTCTTGGCGCCGTTGAGCACCCACGTGTCGCCGTCGCGCTTCGCGGTGGTGCGCATGCCACCGGCCACGTCGGAGCCGCCGAGCGGTTCGGTCATGGCGAACGCGCCGATCTTGTCCATCGCGGCCATGGCGGGCAGCCAGCGGTCGCGCTGCTCCTGCGAACCGCCCGAGTAGATCGAGTACATCGCGAGTCCGTTGTGGACACCGAAGAAGGTCGCGACCGACGCGTCGGTGCGGGTCATCTCCATCGCGAGCATGCCGGTGAGGAGGTTGCTGACGGCGGCGGGGTGCTCGCCGTAGCCCTCGTAGGACAGCGCGGTGAGGCCGGCGCCGCGGAACTTGCCGATCAGCTCGTGCGGGAACTCGCCCTTGCCCCAGGCCTCGTTGACCATCGGCTTGATCTCGGTGGTCATGAACTCGCGGGCGCCGAGCAGGATCTTGCGCTCCTCGTCGCTCAGCAGCGCCTCGTAGTCGTAGAAGTCGGCGGTCAGCTGGTCTTCCAGGCGGTCCATGTCAGTTCTCCTCCAATGCCGTCAGAACGGCGAGTTGCCTGCGGTCGCGCGTCTCGGCCAGCGCCGGGTACGCGGAGGAGCCGTAAGCGTCTTCCACGGCCTTGATCAGCCGTTCTGGATCTTGTGACGGGGTGCCCAACTCCAAACCCCGCATCGACTTCCCGATGTGCCCTGCGAGGTGCCGGTACCCGCCGGGGCCGCCACCGAGGTGCGCGCCGAGGAACGGCCCGACGGTCGCCCAGCGCAGCCCGAGCGAGTTCGTGACGACCGCGTCGAGGTCCTCCGGCGTGACGACCCCCTGTTCGACCAGGTAGGCGGCTTCGCGGGAGAGCGCGGCCTGCAGGCGGTTGCCGACGAAGCCGGGGATCTCCTTGCGTTCGACGACCGGCGTGCGGCCGAGCGACCGGTAGAACCCGACGGCCCTGGTCACGGACTCCTCGCTGGTCTGCTCGCCCGGCACGACCTCGACCAGCGGGATCACGTGCGGCGGGTTGAACGGGTGTCCGATCAGGACACGTGAGCCGTCGATGCCCTTCGTGAACGCGGTCGACGGGATCGCGGACGACGAGCTGAGCAGCAGGGCGTGCTCGGGTGCCTCGCGGACCAACTCGGCGAACAGGGTCTTCTTGAACTCCAGGTCCTCAGGACCGTTCTCCTGCACGAAGTCCGCGTCCCGCACGGCTTCGGCGACGTTCCGCGCGATCTGCACGCCGTCGGGGACGACCAGGTCCGGACGGGGATCGACGACGCGCACGGTCAGGCCGTGCTCGGAGAACAGGCGGGCCCACGACAGGCCGATCACCCCGGCCCCGACGACTGCGACGGTCTTCATGCTTCCTCCAAGTAGTTGTGGACCGGCTTGGCGGGAGCGAGCGTCAGGTCGGTGATGACGTGGCTGGCGGACACGACCTCCAGCACGGGGAGGTCGGCGAGCGGCGCGAGGACGTGCTGGAACAGCTGCAGGCGCGCGGGGCCGGTGTAGGCGGCCTTGACCACGACGTCCGTGATCTCCGTGCGCACGAGCTCCTGCACCCGCGGCGAACCGTCATAGTCAGGGATCGTCTTCAGCATGAAGGTCGGAACCGTGATCTCCGCCTCAGCCTGACGGGTGTCCAGTTCGTACTGCTTGTAACCCATCGTGGCGGTGGCCACCCGGATGGTGCCGTAGTCGAGCGTGCCGACGAGGGCACCGTGGTCGGCGTAGAGCTTCGGCGAACCCATGACCTTCGGGTAGGCGCTGACCTCGCGCCCGGACGCGGTGGCGGCGAAGCTGTCGAGGTACATGGCGTGCAGGTACTCGCCGCGTTCGCCGTCGAAGACGACCGGGATCGCCTGGCCCGCCTCGGTGTACGGACCGTAACCGGTGACGTCGTTCATCTTCATGACCTCGAACCGGACGAGCGGCTCGTCGATCTTCAGCGGCTGCGGGACGACGGCCCGCAGCGCCTCGGGATCGGTCCGGTAGACGATGTTCAGGTACTCGCGGTCGAAGAACCGCGGCCGCACCGCCGGGAACGCGGGAGCGGTGAGGGGTGTGGTGCCCAGCATGTCAGCGTCCTGTCCACTGTGGAGCGCGGCGCTCGGCGAAGGCGGTCATGCCCTCGCGGACGTCGGCGGTGGTCATCAGGCGAGCGCTCTCGGCGCGTTGCGCGGTCCAGGGGTCCTGGGAGCGCACGACGTTCTTGACGGCGGCGAGCGCCAGCGGTGCGTTCAGGGCGATCTGTTCCGCGAGCCGGAGAGCGATCGCGGTGGTCTCCCCGTTCGGCACGACCCGGTTGGCGATGCCCAGCGCGCCCGCGCGGACGCCGTCGACCGGTTCGCCGGTCAGCAGGATCTCCATCGCTAGGTGGTGCGGGATCCGTTGCGGCAGGCGGACGACTCCCCCGGCGGCGGCGATCAGGCCGCGCTTCACCTCCGGCAGTCCGAACCGGGCGTCCTCGGCCGCGACGATCAGGTCGCAGGCCAGGGCCAGTTCGAACCCGCCGCCCAGCGCGTAACCCTCGACGGCGGCGATCAACGGCTTGGTCAGCGCGGCCTCGGTGAGACCACCGAGCCCGCGGTCGCCGACCACCGGCGACTCGCCCTTGAGCGCTGCCTTGAGGTCCATGCCGGCGCTGAACGTGCCGCCCGCTCCGGTGAGCACGCCCACGCGCAGGTCCGGTGTGGACTCCAGCTCGTCCAGCGCGGCGGAGAGCTTCGTCGCGACGGCCGCGTTGACGGCGTTGCGGGCCTCCGGCCGGTCGATCGTGATCAGCAGCGTCGAGCCGACTCGTTCGGTGCGGACCTCGTTCATGCCAACTCCTTCAGCACTTCTGCGGTGTCCGCGCCGGGCAGCGGGGCCAGGCGGCGGACGGTGGCGGGCGTGGCGGAGAACCGGACGGGGATGCCGATCGAGCGGACGGCGCCCTCGCTCGGGTGCTGGACCTCGTCGAGCAGGTGGCCGTCGCGGACGTACGGGTCCTCGTGCGCCTTGTCCAACTCCAGCACGGGCCCGAACGGGATGCTGTGCTTCGCACACACCTCGGCCCAGTCCTCGCTGGTCAAAGCTGGTGCACACGCGTCGACCAGACCCATCAGGTCGTCGCTGTCGCCGGGATCGATCCGCTCACCGGCCACCCGCGGGTCCTCGACCAGGTCGGGACGGCCAGCGGCGGCGAAGAAGTCGCGGAAGTTCTGCGGGTTGTAGGGCACGACGCACGCGAGCCCGTCCTTGGTGTGCACGGCGTGGTGACCCTTGGCCATCGACAGGTTGAAGCCCGTCGGTCCCTCCTCCGGCACGAACGCGTGCCCGGAGAGGTGCTCGACCAGGTTGAACGCGATCATCGTGTCGGCCATGGGGATCTCGACCCGCTGGCCCTCACCGGTGTTGTTCCGGTGCACCAGCGCGGC
Organism: Lentzea sp. NPDC058436; assembly: GCF_042721515.1. Classification (NCBI taxonomy): domain Bacteria; kingdom Bacillati; phylum Actinomycetota; class Actinomycetes; order Pseudonocardiales; family Pseudonocardiaceae; genus Lentzea; species Lentzea sp. NPDC058436. The sequence continues at coordinate 70,956 of NZ_JBHXLF010000011.1, read as the reverse complement.
GAGCACGCTGTAGACGATGGTCAGCGCCGACACCTTGTCGCCGATGATCGTCGGCAGGTAGACGGGCCTGCCGATCGCGCGGTTGGCGATGTCGACCAGCCCGGACGCGCCCTGGATCGTCTCGTCGTAGGCGGCGGTGCCGGCGCGGTCGGAGTCGCCGCGGAAGCCCTGGGCGTGGGCGTAGACCAGGCCGCGGTTGCGCTCGGCGACGTCGGTGTAGTTCATGCCGAGCCTGCTCAGCGCGCCGGGACGCATGTTGGTGATCAGCACGTCGGCCGTGTCGATCAGCCTGAGTGCCTTCTCGCGGTCGTCCTCGTCCTTGAGGTTCAGCGCGATGCTGCGCTTGTTCCGGTTGACGTTGAGGCTCAACGGGGTCATGCCCGGCGTGGTGCGGTAGCGGCCGTTGCGGACGGTGTCCACAGGCGACTCGATCTTGATCACGTCGGCGCCGAGGTCTCCGAGGATCTGGGCCGCGTACGGGCCCATCACCACGGTCGAGAGGTCGATCACCCGCACGCCGTCCAGCGGACCGGCGGTGATGTCCTTCATCGTTCGTCCTTTCGCACCTGTTCGTTCCTGCACCACCGAAGTTAGTGAGAACCGCGAGAAAGGGAACGATCATGTCGAGCACAATGGTATGACCACAGCGGTCACACCATTGTCTATTTGACGATCGGCTCGGTGAAGATTTGTTTCGCCGCCTCGACCAGTTCTTCGATGTCGCCGCCGTCCGCCCGGTCGCGCCGCCAGAGCAGTCCGGTGTCGAGCTGCGCGCGGAAGTCCTCGAACGGCAGGACCGTCATGTTCTCCAGCCGGTATCCGCGCATCGCGCTGTCCTCGTCCAGCATCGAGACGGAGAAGCCGAGGCCGCTCGACACGATCTCCGAGGTGCCCTGGTAGCCGGTGTTGCTCAGCTGGATGCGCTTTTTGATGCCGAGCTCGTGCAATTGCCGGTCGAGCTGCTCGAAATACGCTGGCATCATTTCTTCCGGCGATCTCGCGTAGGCCAGATCGGTCAGTTTGACCGAGTTCTTCCCGTCGAACTGGTCGGCGGGCACCACGGCGCCGAGGCGTTCCGTCATCACGTGCAGGACGTCGAGAGAGGCCTCCTGCACGGGCAGCCGTGCCAACGTCAGCGCGAGCCGGCCGTCCTTCACCGCCGCGACGAGGTCCGAGGTCGTCCCCGGCCACCGCTTGACCTCGAACCGCCCGGCGACGCGTTCGGCCAGCGCGGTCAGCCGTTCCCGCAGCACCGGATGAATGCCGGCGGGCATGCCGACGAGCACCGTGACGCGGTCGGGCGTCGTGGCCTGGTCGAGCCGCCATCGGATGGAACCGACCCGGTCGAGCACGTCCCGCGCGATCGGCAGCAGGGCGGCGCCCGCGTCCGTGAGCGCCACGTGGTGGGTGCTGCGGTCGAACAGCGGGCGCCCCAGCTCGTGTTCGAGGTCCTTGATCCGCTGGCTCAGCGGCGACGCGGCCATGTGCAGCTTCCGCGCGGCCGCCGAGAAGTTCAGCTCTTCGGCGACCGCCACGAAGTACCTGAGGTGCAGCAGTTCCACGTGATCAGGTTAGGCCTTTCGGAGCACGAGCCGTCGACGAGCAGCAAACGGTTGCGGCCGAGGGCGACGCCGGCTTCCGTCGCTACTTGACGGCGACGATCGCGGCGTTCGCACCGGCCGAGTGCATCGGGATCGTCCTGATGTCGCGGAAACCCGCGCCGGTCAGCCATTCCCGGTACTCGGCGTCGGTCCAGTTGTGGCCGCCGCGCGTCTCCACGAGCATGTTGAGGCCCATCATCGCGGCGGGCAGCGGCCCGGTCTCGTCGTCGTCGAGCACGAGCTCGCAGATGATGACGGCGCCGCCGGAGGGCAGTGCGGCGTAGGCCTTCGCGAGGATGTCGCGCGAGGTCCGCTCGTCCCAGTCGTGCAGGATCATGCTGAGCAGGATCACGTCGTGGCCCGCGGGGAACTCGGCGTCGGCGAGGAAGTTGCCGCCGTGCGCGGAGATCCGGTCGGACAGGCCTTCGCTCGCGACTCGATCGCGGCACTTCCCGGCGATGTGCGGGAGGTCGTAGACGGTCGCGCTCAGGTGCTCGTAGCGGCGGCAGAGGCCGATCGGGAACGGGCCCATGCCTCCGCCGACGTCGAGCAGTCGCTGGTGGCGGCCGAAGTCGTGCGCGTCGGCCAGGGCGTCCGCGGTGAACGACGAGAGCGAGAACATCGCCTCCCAGAAGTTCTCCAGGATCGCGGGCTCGGTCTCGGCGACGAACGCGCTGTCCTGAGTGGACGCGTCCCAGGTCGTGGGCGCGTTGGCGCGCAACGCCTCCTGCAACCTGCCCCACGCCGGGTAGGCGTGCGCGTCGGAGTACTGCACGAACCCGCCGAAGTAGCGGTCGCGGCCCGGCACCAGGAACTCCGCCGCGAGCCCGCTGTTGCGGTAGCGGCCGTCGGACTTGTCGAGCAACCCGAGCGCCGTGCAGCTGCCCAGCAGCATGCGCACCGGACGCGGGTGCAGACCGAGATCGGTGACGAGCTCCGCGAAAGTGGCCTCACCACGGCGATCCACGGCGGCGAACAGTCCGATGTCGACCGCCGCGGCCATTGCCTTGAACTTCCAGAATCCCGTCGTCAGTTCCATCAACGGGATCGGAGTGACGGGGGCGACAGTGGGAGTCACCAATTCGAGTAATCCTCACGTTAATGGCGGCTCAGCGAGGCGCGGGCCACCTATCGTAATGATCACTCACCGTCCGTAGTTACACCGGGGTCCCGGAGTTGATCTATGAACACTGGCGCTGCACTCGGCGACCAGATCCCGCTCACGTTGCCGCTGCCCACGGCGTTGCCATCGTCCATTTCGGACGTTTCCAAACGGTTGTCGGGGCTGCTGCAGGACATTCCCGGTGATCATTTCGATGCCCTGGAGTTTCGGAACTCAAGAGTTCGCAGCGAATTGATCGACTGGATGACGGACAACCTGGACACCGGCTTCACGCCGCAGGACAGTTCCCCCGCCGCCTGCGAGGTCCACGACGATTTCTTCGCGATTCGTCGCGCCGAGGGCGACAGCGCGATGTTGCTCGCGGGTGCCATTCTGCTGAGCGACCTGCTCGTCCAGCGAGACCTCGCCGCCCACGGCACCACTGTGGACAGTGATCCCGACCGGATGCTGATCGGCGCCAGCGGCTATCTCACCTCGACCCCGTTGCCGGCGAGCGAGGACCGCGAGTGGCACGCAGACGACCCGGCCGCGGCGGCGAACCACCGGTGGCTCCTCGGCCACCAGCGGTTCTTCGTGCTCATGCAGCTGCTGATCGTCTCGGTGAAGCAGTTGCGCGACAAGGCCGACGCCGAGGCGGTGCGCGACTTCGCCTGGCTGTGCCGCAGCAGCGCCCACACGATGCGGTACGCGGCCGACTTCCCGCCCGAGATCTACGGCGACGTCCGCGACACCATGACCCCGCCTGCCGTCAACGCGGGCTTCAGCGGCCTGCAGACCCGTGACCACCGCGAGCTCGTCGTGCAGTTCCGCAAGCTCAAGCAGGAAGGCGCGATGGCGAGGCTGAGCGCGGCCGACGCCACCACCGTGCGCGAGGCCGTCGGGGAGATGTACGACGCGCACCTGTGGGTGTGCGACAGGTTCGGCGGCCGCACCGAGCAGAGCCTGCTGATGGAACAGCTCGGCGGCAAGCAGGAGACCGGCCTCGAAGCCGCGGAGAAGCTGGCGCACCAACGACTCGGCTACTTCGCCGGGCAGCACTGAACCGCAGGAGGAGCGACGTGTTCACCGACCACCCGGCGGCCTTCCCGGCACGAGAGATCGCCGACGTCCTCACGCCCGCGACCGCCGACGAGGTGGCCGGCATCGTCCGGTCCGGCAGGCGGGCGTTGCACCCGATCAGCACGGGCTACAACTGGGGCCTCGGCTCTGGCCTCCCGGTCGGGGACGGCGCCACCGTCCTCGACCTGTCGGGCCTGGACCGCGTCCGCGCGCTGGACCTGGAACGCGGCTACGCCGTCGTCGAGCCGGGAGTCACGCAGGGCAGGCTGGCGGAGCTTTTGCGGGGCACCACGAGGATCTTCAACCTGACCGGTTCCTCGTTGCGCACCAGCATCATCGGCAACGCGCTGGAACGCGGCGTGGGCGTGCACCGAGCCCGCGCCGAGGACCTCGTCGGCCTGGAAGTGGTGCTGGCCAACGGAGAGCGCGAGCACGTCGGCTGGTGGCCGGGGACCTCGGCCGTCCCTCGCACGCACGGCTTGGGCCCGACGCTCACCCACCTGTTCACGCAGTCGTCGTTCGCTGTCGTCACCGCCGCCGTCGTCCGCCTGCTGCCGAGGCCGGAGGAGGTGCGGGTGCTGCCGTTCACCTTCGCCCCCGACGACCTGGCCGACGCGATCGACGTGCTGCGGTCGTGGACGGCCCAGCGACTCGTCCCGCCCACCACCAAGGTCTACAACCCGCTCGCGGCCACCGCGAACGGCGTGCAGGACAGCTACCTCGCACACGTCTGCCTCAGCGGCGCGGGCGAGATGGTCGAGGCACTCGGCTCGGTCCTCACGGAGGCCGCCCGGAACTCACCCCTCGTCGCCGCGCCTGCCTCCGCCGCCGACGAGGTGGTCCGCCGCGCCTACGCGGGCGAGCCCGACCCGGCCGACACGTGGTTCCTGCGCAAGAGCCAGGGCTGCCCCGCCGACCGGTTCGACGCGGAGCGCGGACTGCTGATGTTCCTGCCGATCGTGCCGTTCTCCGGCGAGGCGGTGACGCTCACCGAGAAGCTGGTGCGCGACTGCTGTGCCTCGGCTCCGGGCATCACGATGAACGTGCTCGACAGCGACACGCTCGACCACGTCATCGGGCTGGGCTTCGCGGCGGACGATCCCGCCGCGGCCGAGGAGGCGCGGGAGACGCTCGACCGGCTGCACCAGGCGTTTGCGGCGGAAGGGTTCCTGCCGTACCGGAGGGATGTGGACCGGCCGGTGGCGGCCACGGCGTTGCAGGCGCGGATCGGACGGGCCCTGGATCCGGACGGGGTGTTCGCGGCGGGAAGGTACGCGGCGGAGCGCTGAGTGTGGTGGCGGACGGCGGGTGCGACTGCAGTCCCAACGCTCCCGCACTCGGCCGCCCCGCAGCACCACGCCGGGCAGGCCGTCAACCGTCCAACCCCGCCGCACCACGCCGGGCCGCCCGTCAGCCGTCCAGCCCCGCCAGCTTCCGCGCCGCCTCCGCCTCTCCCCACCGGAACCCGATGCGCCGCGACAACTCCACCGCCTCGCCGTAGGACTCGCGCGCCTGCTCCACCCGCCCGGCCAGCTCGTGCACGATGCCCCGGTCCAGCAGCACGCCCGCCTCGATCTGCCGGTCCCCCACCGACCGCGCGAGCCGCAACGCCTCCTCCGCCAGTTCCAGCGCACGGTCCAGGGAGCCGAGCTGACGGTGGGCGTCGGCCATGTTCGCCAGCGCGTGCAGCTCGCCGGACCTGTCGCCGCACGCCCGCAGCGTCGTCAGCGTCTCCTCGTAGCACACCAGCGCGGCCGGGAGGTCTCCCAGCGCGGCGTGCACCAGGCCCAGGTTGGTGCGCACGTAGGCCGCGCCCTGTGAGTCGTCCAGCTCCTCGCGCAAGGTCAGCGAGTCCCGCAACGACTCCAGTGCGGCGGGCAGGTCCCGGCGGCGCCAGTGGGCGATGCCGAGGTTGTTGAGCGTCACGGCTTCGAGGTGGCGGTCGTGCAGACGGCGGGCCAGCTCAAGCGCGGCCGTCCAGTGTTGCTGGGCCTCGGCGAACTTGAAGCCGCGTTCGTAGGCGGCGCCGAGTTCCTTGAGCGCCAACGCTTCCGCGCGGACGTCACCCAGCGACCGCGCGGCCTCCAGTGCGAGGGTGTTCAACGCCGCCCAGTCCGCCACCTCGGAGCGGCGGCGGAAGTACCAGGACAGGCCGGTGGCGAACGCGATCGCGTCGGCCGGGGAGGCCTGGTGCGCGGCGGCGATCAGGTTGTCGCGCTCCTCGGCGAGCCAGAGGTCGGCCGGGTTGTCCGCCAGTGCTTCCAGGTAGTGCTTGTGCAGGCGTTCCAGCGCCAGGGATCGTTCCTCGGACGTCTCCGAGGCGCGGCAGCGTTCGCGGGCGAACAGGCGCAGCAGGTCGTGCAGGGCGTACCGGCCGGGCACGGGTTCCTCGACGAGGTGCGCGTCGGCCAGTTCGGCGAGGAGTTCCTCGACGTCTGGCACGTCGGTCAGCGCGCGTGCCGCCGCGACCGCGAAGTCCGGGCCGTCGAGGAGGCCGAGCAGCCGGAACACCCTTGCCACGTCAGGAGACCCGAGCTCGGCGTAGCTGACCTCGAACGCCGACCGCACCGCGACGTCGCCGAGCCTGAGCTCGTCGAGGCGGCGCGTCTCGTCGGCGAGGCGTGCGGCGAGCAGCGGTGCGGTCCACTGTGGACGGGCGGCGAGGCGGGCTCCCGCGATGCGCAGCGCGAGGGGCAGTCCGCCACACCAGCGCACGAGTTCCGCAGCGTCCTCGACCCTGCCGGCGACACCCTCCAGCAGCCGGTAGGCGTCTTCCAGTTGCAGCGCACCGAGTTTCACGTACGAGGCACCGGTCAGCGCGGTGAGCGGACGGCGGGACGTGATGAGCACGGCCGAGCCGGGGCCGGTCGGCAGCAGGCGTTTGACCTGGCCCGCCGTGGCAACGTTGTCCAGCACCACGAGCAGCCTGCGCGACGCGGTGAGCGAGCGGTAGCGCAGGGCCTCCTCGTCGCCGGGCCGTTCGCCGAGGGCGCGCAGGAACTGGCTCAGGACCCGGTCGGAGGCGCCGTCCGAGAGGTCCGCGTAGAGCTGGCCGTCCGGGAACCTCGACGCGATCTCGTGGGCCGCCCGCACCGCGAGCGCCGACTTGCCGATGCCCGCCTGCCCGGTGATCACGCACACCGCGACCCTGTCCCTGCGCGGCTGCGCCTTGACCAGGTTCAGCTCGCGGGCGCGTCCGGCGAAGGTGACGACGTCCGGCGGCAGCTGGCGGATCGCCGCCGCGCCAACGGGTTTCGCGCGCAGGATCTCGGCCTGCAGGCGCCGCAACGACTCCCCCGGCTCGACGCCGAGCTCGTCCATCAGCACCCGGCGGCACTCCTGGTAGGCGGCCAGCGCCTCGGCCGGCCTGCCCGCGCGGTGCAGCGCGACCATCTGCTGTTCGCGCAGGCGTTCGTTCAACGGGTGTTCGCGCACCCACTCACCCAGGTCCGCGACGACCTCGACGTGCCGGCCGAGGTCGAGCTCCGCCTCCGCGCACTCGACCCGCGCGGCCAGTCGCAGTTCCTCCAGCTGGGCGACGACCCCTCGCAACAGCCCGGACGCCGCCAAATCCGCGAGGGCGGGCCCGCGCCACAACGCGAGCGCCTCCCGGTAGCTCTGCGGTGTGCGTTCGCGGCGGGCGACTCCGAGCAGGTCGGTGAACCGGGTGAGGTCGAGCTCCGCCGGGTCGACCGACATCAGGTAGCCGGGCGCCCGCGAGAGCAGCCGCGAGCCGACGATCTTGCGCAGCTGGTAGACGTAGACCTGGAGGTTCTTCAGCGCCGTCTTGGGCGGGGCGTCGTCCCACAGCACGCTGATCAGCCGGTCGACCGACAGCACCCGGCCGGGCTGGGCGAGGAGCAACGCGAGCACCGCTCGTTGCTTGGGCGGCCCAAGGCTCAGCCGCACGCCGTCGTCGGCGTAACACTCGACCGGCCCGAGCACCCGGAACTCCACAACTCCCGATCGTAACCACCATCCACATACCGGACACATGCCACGCGCCACGACGTTCGACCCATGACGAGAACCCCACTGGCACTGGTCGTGGCACTAGGCACCCTCGCCGCCGCCGTGTCCCCCGCCCAGGCCGTCGAGCCCTACTCCTCCAGCCCGTCGCAGTCGCACGCCGTGAAGTCGGCCAACGGCTACGACGTGCTCGTCGGCGGTGCGAAGAGAGCCACCTTCCCCGTCAGCGACCCGGCCTACACGGTCAGGTCGACGTCGTCCGCCGACGGCGCACTGGCCGCCGTGATCTCCGACTTCGACGGCACGAGCGGCGGCTCGCTGCACACCGTCGACCGCTACGGCAAGACCCGCTTCGTGGCGCGCGGAAAGATCACCTCGGCGGTGTTCCACGGCTCTTCGCTGGCGTACGCGGACGGCGAGAACGTCGTGGTGGACGGCGTTCCCACCGGCAAGCTCCATGGCCGCGCGCCCCAACTCCTCGGCTTCACCTCCGACGGCACCGGGCTCCTGGCTGTGCAGCACCCGGAGGTCGCCGACGACAGCACGTTCGTGGGCTCACTGGTGCGGTTCGACCTGAAGTCCGGCGCCGCCAAGCCGTTGATCAGCTCCGACTCGTCGGCGCTGTACCGCGACTTCAAGCTCGTGGACGTCAAGGGCGAGCGGCACGTCAGCTTCATCAAGCACAACGAGGTCTACCGCTGCGGTGGCGCCGAGCCGCAGTGGCTGGGCCTGGCGTCGGAGAACGGCGAGGTCCGGTCGCTGGTCGGCGAGACGCGTCACCACTACCGCAGCGCGGTGTGGAGCACCGACGGCGCACGTGTCGCGTACGAGGTCATGGGGTGCGTGTCCGACAAGACGTCGGGCCCTGACCAGTTCGCCGGGTTCAACGGCGTCTACGTCCAGGACCTGGCCTCCCACAAGGCTTCCCGGGTCGTCGAGGGCCTGTCGTTCACCCACGCGCTGACCGGTTTCGACGGCACCGAGGCCGTGATCGGCAGTCCCACCCGCGGTTACGTGAAGGCGTCGGGCCTGAAGGCAGCGACGCTCGACGGCGGCCAGGTCACCACGATGGGCCGCCTGAACCGTGCCGAGTACATCCACCAGCTGTGGGACACGCGCAACGACTTCAACGGAAACTCGTCCTGCGGCCCGACCAGCGCCGTGATCGACCTCGTGACCTACCAGCTGCCCAACGAGTTCGGCGTGCAGGTCTCGCAGCCGTTCTCGCACTACTCGAAGTGGGGCCGCTACATCACCGACGAGTTCTCCAACCGCGGCACCACCTTCAACCGCACGATGGCCGACTGGGGCCGCACCGGCAGCTGGAAGGGCGCGCACGGCTGGATCACCGGCTACTACTGCGGCGGCAACCCGGCCCGCCCCTGCGCCTCCTGGGAGTCGGAGCGCGACTTCCTGGCCCGCAACGGCGCCGCCGTCCAACAGGGCAACTTCACCCCGGCGCAGGTCCGCGCGTTCCTCGACCAGGGCAAGTTCGTGATCATGAGCGGCACGTGGGGCTCGACCGCCGGCCACCTGTCCGTGGTGATCGGTTACCACGACAACGGCCAGTTCTACGTCCACGACACCTACGGCGCGGGAACGGACGGCAGCTACGACGGGGCGAACCAGTTGTACAGCTGGAACTACATCGCGCCGGTGCAGATGTGGGCCGCCTGACTACCGTCCGGCGGGAGGGACGAGGTCGTCGAGGGGATCACCCGGTGAGGGCGTCTCCGGGGTGCGCTGCGCCTCGGCGTGGACCTCGGTGTTCGTCCGGTGGGCGACGGGATCCCAGATCTCCTCGAACGGCGCCATGAGCGACTGCCCGCTACCGGTGCGGCGGGCCCGCAGGGCGTACCAGGTGAACCCGGCGAGGGTCAGCGGCACGCTCAGGAACGCCGCCAGGCCGAGCAGGAGGTCCATGCGCCCGACTGTACAGTGACACGATGTTTCCAGAAACACCGTGTTACTGAATGGGTGGGCGATGGCCAGGCTGACGAGGACCGAACAGCAGGCACGCACGCACGAACACCTGCTGCTCGCCGGGCGGCAGGTGTTCCTGCGCAGGGGTTTCCTGGGAGCGGCGGTCGAGGAGATCGCCGCCGAGGCCGGGTACACCCGCGGCGCTGTGTACAAGCACTTCGGCGGCAAGGAGGGGTTGTGGCTCGCGATCGTCGAGGCGGACGCCGGAACCCATCTCGACGGCCTGCGGAAAGCCCTCGGCCGGACCGGTGACCGCGACGACCTGATCGCGGTGCTCAGCGGTGCGGCGAACGAGGAGGCGGCGAAGTGGACCGCCGTGGCGGCCGAGGTGCTCGCCGCGACGGCCCAGCAACCCGGGATCGCCGCCCAGGTCGCCGCGCTCCAGCGACGCCACGACGCCCAGGTCGTCGCCCTTCTCACCGAGCAGTTCGAGCGACTGGGACTCGAACCCGCGCTGCCCGTCGAGCAGTTGGTCGTCGCCGTGGGTTCCCTGGGAATCGGACTGGCCCTGCGCCAGTCGGTCATGCGGGAAGCGGGACAGGACGTCCTCACCCAGGTGCTGAGGACGATGCTCCCGGCTACTTGACACTGGCCGTCAAGTACTTGATATCGTCTGTCAAGTGTCGACCCTCTCCGAACACGTGGACCTGCGGAACGACCTGATCCGGCTCGTGACGAGTCGCCTGCTCGATCCGCTGGACATCCTGTTGCCGCAGGCGAACCTGACCGACCTGCGGTCCACGGTGCGGGCCGACGCCGACATGTGGGCGGCCCAGCTGCTCGGACCCGACGACGCACTGGCGCGGCGGGTGGCGATCCGCCTGCTGACCGTGCTCTACCCCGGCGACGCCCCGTTCGACCCGCCCGAGACCTGGTGGGCGACGCCGCTGGGCCGCGTCACCGCGCGCCGCGCCGGCCACCCCAGCAAGGACCACGTGTCGCTCGGCGTTGCCGGAGCGATGCTCGGCATCACCCGGCAGGGCGTGCACGACCTCGTGAACCGCGACAAGTTGCTGCGGCACCCGAACGGCGGCGTGACCGTCGACTCGATCCGCACACGACTGAGCCTGAGGAGAGACCAGTGAAGCTGGCAGCGACCGATTTCGGCGGCGACGGCAGGCCGTTCCTGCTCCTGCACGGCCTGGGCGGCGACAGATCCGCGTGGGAAGCGCTTGCGCCACAACTGGACGGACGTGCCGTGGCGGTCGACCTGCGCGGCCACGGCGAGTCGCCCGACGGTCCGTGGGACTGGGAGGCGGTGCTCGACGACCTCGACGACACGGCCGTCCACTTCGGACTCGACAACCCCGTGGTCGTCGGTCACTCGCTCGGCGGGGTCATCGCCGGTCTGTGGGCGTTGCGGCACCCGTCCTGCCCTGCGGCCATCAGCCTGGACGGACATCGTTCCGCGACAACGCATCCGTCGAACTACGCTGGTCTGTCCGAAGAGGACGTAACCCGGGGCTTGGCCGAGCTGAACGCGATCTTCGACGCTCAGCTGGAGACGGTCACCCGCCCGTCCCGCGAGATCCTCTCGGTGCTGCGGACGTCACCGGAGCTCCTCGACGCCCTGCCGGTCTTCGCGAAGGTGACCGCGCCGTTCCTGCTGGTGCTCGCCACCCGCAACCTGCCGGTGCCGCCCGCTCTCGTGCCGCTCTTCGACGCTCACCGCGCCGGGCTGCGCCGCGACCTGCCTCCGAACGTCGAGGTGCGGGAGATCGACGCGACGCACGGCATGGTGGCCGGGCAGCCGGCGGAGATCGCGGCGATCGTCAATCACTTCGTGAGCAGTCGCCTCAACGCCTGACGGGCCCGGCGCGGCGCCGCGCTGTCGTGTTCGAGCTGCAGGAAGTGGTTGAGCGCCAGCATGACCCCGAGGATCTCGTAGATCAGCTGCTCGACGTCGGTGTCCAGCTTGAGGTCGCCGGCGCTCACCGCGCGCCGGATGTGGATCCGCAGGTCCCTGCGCCAGAACGCGTTCATGCCCGCCAGCGCGTCCCGAACACGGCCGCTGCGCCCGTCGAACTCGGCCGTGGCGGCGGTGAAGAAGCACCCGCCGGGCAGCACCTCGCGTTCGAGGTAGGACACCCAGGCCTCGCAGACGTCGACCAGCCGCGGCAACCCGGACGGCATCTGCTTCACCTTGCGCGGCACCTCGCGCAGGAAGACCTCCGCGGCCTGGTCGACCACCGCGAGTTGCAGGGCCTCCTTGGTGCCGAAGTGCCCGAGCAGCCCGGCCTTGCTCATCCCGAGCTCCGTCGCGAGCCGCCCGATCGTGAGCCCCTCCAGCCCTTCCGCCGAGGCGATGGCGAGGCTCCGGTCGAGGATGCGCTGCCGCGTCTCAAGGGTGTCGGCGACAGATCTGCGCGGGCTCATCGCTGTAGTTTACGTCTCTTTAGCTACCGACCGATCGGTTGCTATATTCGCCGCGTCGCAGCCTCGCCGAAGGAGCTCACCTTGTCCGGATCACGTGTCGTCGCGTTCGGCCATCACCAGCCGGAGCGAGTGCTGACCAACGCCGACCTGGAGAAGATGGTCGACACCAACGACGAGTGGATCCTCCAGCGCACCGGCATCGCCACCCGCCGCATCGCCGCAGAGTCGGAAACCGTGGCGGACATGGCCTCCGAAGCGGGCGCGAAGGCCCTCGCCGCCTCCGGCCTGGCGCCGTCCGACATCGGCCAGGTCATCGTCGCCACCTGCTCGGCCATCGACCGCTCCCCCTCCACGGCGGCACAGGTGGCGGCCCGCCTGGCCATCCCGTCCGCAGTCGTCTTCGACCTGAACAACGCGTGCGCCGGCTTCTGCACCGCCCTCGCCACCGCCGACCACACCATCCGCGCAGGCGCGGCGAAGCACGCGCTGGTCATCGGCGCCGAGAAGATGTCCGACCTGGTCGACTGGACCGACCGCTCCTCCTGCATCCTGCTGGGCGACGGCGCGGGCGCGGCCGTGGTCAGCGCCTCCCCCGACGCACTGGTGGGCCCGGTCACCTGGGGCTCCGACCCCACCAGGGCCAACGCCGTCCGCCTGGTGAACGAGTGGCAGCCGCGCTTCGCCCAGGAGGGCCAGTCCGTCTTCCGCTGGGCCACCAGCGAACTCCCGGCCGTGGCGATCCAGGCCTGCGAACGAGCGGGCATCGCCGTCACGGACCTGGCAGCCGTGGTCACGCACCAGGCCAACCTGCGGATCATCGAGGCCCTGACCCGCAAACTCGGCCTGCGCGAGGACGTGGTGATCGGCCGCGACGTCGTGGAGTCGGGCAACACGTCGGCGGCCTCGGTACCGCTCGCACTGTCCAAGATGGTCGAACGCGGAGAGCTTCCGTCGGGCGCGCCCGTGCTGTTGTTCGCGTTCGGCGGCGGACTGTCGTGGGCGGGCCAGGTGATCACGACCCCGTAGGGGACAACGGTCTCCGCCGCCGCGCGTCGATGAGGGTGGTGGTGGCGACGTCAACGGCGGTGGCGGCGGCGCGGCGGTAGCGGTAGCAACGGCGTCGGTGGCGGTGACGGTGGCGGCGGCGGTGACGCCAACGATGGCGGTGACGCCAACGATGGCGATGGCGATGGCGATGGCGATGGCGATGGCGATGGCGATGGCGATGGCGATGGCGATGGCGATGGCGATGGCGATGGCGATGGCGATGGCGATG
>NZ_JBHXLF010000011.1:0-57470 GCF_042721515.1 Lentzea sp. NPDC058436 | reverse complement strand
GGCGCAGGCAAGCAGCCCTGCCACCGAACGCAATGGCGCAGCCGAGGCGTCCCTCCGCACGACAAAGGGCCAACGGCGAAGCCGAGGCACCCATCCGACAACGGCAATGGCGAAGCCGAGGCGTCCCTACCTCGTCGGGCTCTGATCAGCGGTGATGACTCAACCCCGACGGCGATTGGGGCTTGACTTTGGGTGCGAGGCCTTAAACTTGACCACTCGGCCGGGCTTCACAGACCGGCCTTTTCTAGGCCGAGGAAGGCCTCGCAAGGGCCCCGAAGTCAAGCCCCAATCGCGATCGTCGCGAAGCGGCGATGACATGACCCGGCCCGACAAGGCCCACGCAACCACCCCGCAAAGTGACGCGCACGCACACAAGGCGACCACCCCGCTGGCACCGGCGCCAGCCAACACAAGCCGACCCGCACAAGCCTCGCAGCCAAGCCGCCCCGCACAACGCCGACCCGCACAAGCCCCACAGCCAAGCCGCCCCGCACAACCCCAGCCCGCACAACCCCAGCCCGCACAACCCCAGCCCGCACAACGCTGAAACCGGCACGGCCCCAACGACCCGGCACAAATAGGCCGGTGTGGCGACTCGGGAGCCCGCCGAGCCGCCACACCGTTGGTGACGCGCGAAAAGGGGGTTCAGGCTGCCGGCGCGGGAACGAGCGCATCGCCGCGTGACGTCATCGGTCCGCCACCTGGCCACGCGGGCGACGTCGGAGTTCGCCGTTCCCGCTTGCCCTGTACCGGCTGCCTGAGGTCCTCCTGTACCTGGTTAGGGTCTCGCGCGTCCTCCGCCCGACCGCACCATCTCCGGCCTCGAACGCGAGTGCCTCCGCCGCTGCAATGGCGGGGACATCGACGACGAGACGGACGGGGGAACGGATGATGCGAGGGCGGCGACCGGTTCGGGAACCGGGATCATGGTGGTCGGGAGAACTTCCGGTTCCGAAGCGGCGGCAGCGGGTTCTTCCGGCTGCGTCCACACGGGGACGTTCGTCTCGACCTCGTTCTGCCGGAACAGTTCCGGGGTCTCGGTGATGATCTTGCCCGGCGATTCCAGACCCACGATGCCGACGAGCTTGCCGTTGGCGATGAAGCCGGTGAGTCCGTTCACGTCGGTGGTGTCGGTGCCGAGCACGGGGAGGCCCGCGCCCTGCACTCTCATGCCGTACTGCTCGGTCCAGAAGCGCGGGACCGGGGTGTAGGTCTTGGCGTGGTTGCGACCCACCAGCAGGTTCTCGGCCGCGGCGCGGCCTCCCTCCACGGCGTTGAGCCAGTGCTCGACGCGGCGCACGGCTCCGTTGAACCGCATGTTGGGCCAGCGGGCCACGTCACCGCAGGCGACGAGGTTCTCGGCGCCGACCACGTGGTTCGTGGAGTCGCACAGGACGCCGTCGGAGATGTCGAGGCCGGAGCCGCGCAGCCAGTCGACGGCCGGGGAGGCGCCGACGGCCAGCACGACGCACGACGCGAAGAAGACCTGGCCGTCCGAAAGGTGAATCCCGATGCCGCCGGGCTGACGCACCCAGTGCTTGATGCCGACGCCGGTGGCCAGGCGGACGCCGTGTTCGACGTGCGCCTCGGTGATCTTCTTGCCGATGTCGTCGCCGACGACGCCGCCCAGCAACGCGGGCGAACGCACGATCAGCGCGACGTCGCGGCCCATGTGACGAACCGAACACGCGAGCTCGCAGCCGATGAACCCTCCGCCGATGACGGCGACGAGTCCCTGCGACTGACGGATGTTCTTGCGGATCGCGACCGCGTCGTCCAACGTCCGCAGCACGTGCACCCGCGGGTCGTGGCGCGGAGCGCCGCCCATCGCGCGGGCGTCGACGCCCGTGGCGATGATCATGCCGTCGTACTTGATCTCCTCGCCGCCCGGTACCCAGACCGACTGCTTCTTGGGGTCCAGGTGCAGGGCCGGGGAGTTCATCCGCCACTCGGCGTCGAGGTCGCCCGAGAACGACAGCAACGAGTCGTCCGGGGTCCACTCTCCGGTGATGATCTGCTTCGACAGGCACGGGCGGTGGTACGGGAGGTGCCGCTCGGCGGACAGGATCGTGATCTGCCCGTCGAAACCCATCTCCCGCAGCCGTTCCGCGGAACGGACTCCACCGAGTCCACCGCCGACGACCACGATCCGTTCGCTCACTTCACTCGCTCCCTGATCTCGATCGCGCGCATCGGGCACGCGCGCTGTGCCGCCCTGGCCTGAGCGAAGTGCTCCTCCGGCGGCCGGCGGTTGTAGGTCAGGCGGTTGTCCTCGATCAACTGGAAGACGTCGGGTGCTTCCGCCTGGCAGGTGCCGTAGCGGTGGCACTTCTCGTTGTTCACGCTCACGTCCATCGCGTCGCCCTCGCCGACGCCGGGTTCCTTGCCGCGTTCGGAGTCGAGCATGCCGATGCGGATCAGCACCTCGGGCGGCAGGAACCGGGCCAGGGCCAGGGTCGCGGTGGGGACGAGGACGGTCAGGCCGCCCAGCCAGAGAACGGACAGGTTGCCGTTCGCGATGGCGCCGAACCAGGAGTGCACCACGGTGATCGTCACCGCGATGTACGCCGTTTGATGGAACCTCAACCACTTGCGGTAGAAGACTTTGTGCCTCATCGAGGCGAGGACGGCGATCGCGAGCATGACCTCCAGGCCGAGGATGCCCAGCGCGTGCCGGAACAGGCCGCCGTCGACGAACGGCAGGACGAGCTTGATGAAGCTGAACGTGCCGGTCTGGATCAGTGTGAAGGCGAACGCGTGGATGCAGCCGAACGCGATCGCCAGTGACGCGAGCACCATGTGCCCGTTCTTCAACCCCTCACGGCCGGTGAGCTTCTCGGCCCACCCGGTCGCGATCAGCACGCCCCAGGACAAGGTCGCGCACATCAGGACGTAAGCCAGCCTGGCGGAGATCTGGGCCATCTTCTTGACGCCCGAGTCGAACTCGGCCGACTGGGCCACCAGGAGCGGAATCTGGCTCGACAACAACTCTTCCTCCGGAAAACCACTGGGGGGAACTACCTCGCGGGAACCCGCCCGGTCCTGGGTGCAGGAGTGGACACATCAGAACCGGGCGGGTGGGAACAGGTCCGCGTTGGAGTGCCTCTGACCTTGGGACACCACCTCCGTTTCCCGTCGTGCAACGGGGTCTTGCGAAATCACCGCACCGGTCGTCGCGGGCGGAGTACTCGGAGCAGGAGCACGGTGAGGACGGCTCCCGCGGCGGTGACCGAGATGATCACCCACATGTTCGGCCCCTCACCGGAGGCCAAAGTCGCGTTGATGATGCCGCCGGCGGGCTGCGGTTCCGCGAACGACGAGTCGCCCGCGAGACCGGTGCTCTCCAGCAACGTCATGTGCTTCATCACCACGTCGATGCCGGCCTGCGCGAACCCGCGGACCACGTCGTTGCGCGTTCCTGAACGGACCTTCGCGATGAAGGGGAAGATCTGGCCGTGCGCGGCGCGCAACCGGGCGACGAACGCCTGGTCGAACGCGTCGCCTTCGAGCGCGTTGATCTCTTCCATCCACGACTGCTGCGCCGGGTTCGGCACGTCGGGCGTGGTCAGCCCGAATCCCGCGGCCGTCTTCTTGGTCAGCGCGTCCAGCATCATGTGGTCGAGCATGATCATCTTGCCGATCTGCTTGACCCTGGCGTTCGACGCCTTGGTGGCCGTGAGCTCGCCCATGGGCATCTCCCACAGGCCGGCGAGCCGCACCCTGTTGAGCAGTTCGCGGTCGTTCGCGGTGAGCGGTCCGCTCGGGGTGTCCATCACTCCCCCGGTGTCCGCGGGCTGTGCTGCAGCCGTGGCGGAAAGACCGGAGAAGAGGAACAACATCGCAAAGACGGTGGCGAGGGCTCTGGTCATCGTCTTGTCGTCCTCGTTGTCCAAAGGAAGTCGATAGGGGATCAATGAACTGCGGCTGAGCAGTGGGCTCAGTAGCCGGGCGCGGCGGGAGGGGGCGCGGACTGCGGTGTCTGCGCGGTTCCCGAACTGGGGGACGTGCTCGGCGCACTGCTGCTCTTGCTGTTGTTCTGGGCTTTCCCGCCGGTGATCTTGGCGCCGTTCGGCGCGGTGACCCACCACACACCACCCTTGGCCTGGCCCTTCATGTCGCCGGCGACCTTGTCCTCGGCGAACGTGTACTGCGGCCAGCCCTGGATGGTGAGCTGCTTGGTGCCGTCCGGCCTGGTCAGGACCCCCATGGAGATCGGGTCCACACCCGTTGCCATCGGCGTCTTGTCCGCGAGGACCGGCTTCCAGGCCTTCGCGCACTCGCCCTCGCAGTTCGACTTGGACGGCTTGGGGACGTCCTTGTCGTAGCGGTACATGGGCAGACCCTCCGCGTCGATCACGAACCACCCCATCTGCTCGCTGTTGGCGATGAAGTAGTTGTTGTGACCCTCCAGATCAGCGGTTTTGGCCTGCAGGCCGCCCGGTGCGGCCTCCCCTCCGGGAGGGGTCTGGGTGCTGCCGCACGCGGTGAGGGAGATAGCCAGTGCCGCCAGGGCGGTGATGGCTGGTCCACGTCGCATCGGCAGGTCCTTTCTCGGCGGGGTACCGAGGAGTACGGACACGATCCGGCAACGGTTCACGGACTTCGTGAGGAATATTTGCCTCTCGACTTCCGGCGGTTGATGGGGCAAGGATGTCCCCCGTGGCGCGGCATAGACGTCAACGTGAGTTAGACGAACAATCACCAAGACCGGGATCTCTCGAGGAAGAGTTGATCCGTCGGCTGTACGAGGAATTCGGCAGTGCCCTGCTGGGTCACTGCATGAGGTTGACGGGCCATGATCGTCAGTGGGCCGAGGACATCGTGCAGGAAACCCTGGTCAGGGCATGGCGCAACGCTGAGAAACTCGAGCGTGATCCCGTGCTCTTGCGGTCGTGGTTGTTCACGGTGGCAAGGCGGTTGGTCATTGACGACAGGCGCAAGAGAAGCGTCCGTCCGCAGGAGTTCGAACTGACCCCTTCGGACGAGTCGCCTTCCGGAAGCGAAGAGGATCGCACCCTCGCGGCGATCGTCGTGGCGGAGGCGATGAACGGTCTCTCGGAGGAACACAGGGAGGCTATTCTCGAAACATATCTGCGGGACCGCACTGTCGGTGAGGCCGCGGCTGCACTGGGTGTGCCGCCGGGAACGGTCAAGTCGAGGGTGTACTACGCGCTCCGTGCGTTGCGGCGTGCGTTGCACGATCGGGGAGAGACGCGGTGACAACGGCACCAGATCACCTCGACGTCGCCGCCTACGTGCTCGGCATCCTCGATGCCGATGAGGTGGAGGCGTTCGAGAACCACCTGACCGAGTGTCGGCGGTGTGCTCTTGACCTGCGCGACTTCGCGGTGGTGCCGGACCTCATCGACGAGGCCGACGCCGGCGGGATGTTGCGCGGAACGGCCCCGGAACGCCCCGACGGCAAGTCGGTCCGGGTCATGCTCGACGCCGTCGCGGCGCGCAGGAAGCGCCGACGGTGGTTCGTCGCCCAGGGCGTCGCGGCCGCCGCCGCCGGCGTCGTGGCGGTGACGGCCGTGGTCACGACCCTGGTCGTGCGCGGTGGCAACGACGGTTCCAACCAGGCGGCACCCCAGAACCCCGGCACGTCGACGTCGCAGACGCGGGTGGCGAACAACTCCTCCGACAAGTCGATGGAGCTCAAGCACCAGGATCCGAACAGCGGCGTCGGTACGAAGATCACCGCGTCCGACGAGCCGTCCGGTACCGCGATGGACATCGAGATCACCGGCATGTCGGGCCCCGGCAGGGGTTCGCTCGTCGCCGTCGGCCGGGCGGGCCGCGTCGCGCAGGTCACGTCCTGGTACGCCCCGGAACCGGTGGCAGGCGACAAGAAGACCATCAAGCTGGCCGCCAACGTGGCCATGCGGTGGCACGAGATCGCGACGTTCAGGATCGTCGACGAGAACGGCAAAACGCTGCTCGAGGCCGTCGCGTCCTGACGTTTCCCAGCACCAGTCCGCTGCCCCCGCGGGATCCGTGAGATCCTGTGGGGGCAGTTGTCGTTTTCGGGGAAGGCTGTCTACGTGGCAATAGGCCCGTCAGCGGTCGAGCGCTGGCTCGATCTGTCCACAGAGGAGCTGCGCGCTCAGGTCACGCGGCTCGTGTCCGCCCGGCTCCCGGGTGATCACGCTGTGTGGCAGGCGATCCGGCGTCATCCGGCACTGGTCCCCCGCATCCGCGGTGTCCTCTCCGGACTCACGGCCACGGCGGCCGGTACGAAGGACGAGGCCATGCAGAAGGTGTGGATCTCCAAGGCGCGTGCCGCCCTGGACCAGACCACGCCCCCGCCGGTGAAGGCGGCGCGCAAGCCGGTGGTTGAAGAGGTTCCCGTTGAGGAACCCGAAGCGGTGATCGAGCTGCGGGAGCCTGAGCCGCAGCAGCAGAGGCAACCGCACAAGGCCATTCCGACGATGCTCTTCCAGGAACCGAGCTAACCGGTGCGACAGACGGCGTGGCCGGCGCGTTCAGGTGGAGGAGAGCGCTTCGCCGCACCACGACCCGTCCGCGGCTCCACCGGTCGCGTCTAGAGCCACACCACCAGGGGGTCCAGCACAGATGGTCGTCTTCGGATCGTTCATCTCGTTGTCCGGTCTGCTGATCCTGTTGTTCCGCGACGCCCCGATGGGCGGCCTGAGCCCGACGGTCGCCGGCTGGGTGATGATCCCGCTGGGCCTGGTGTTCGCGGGGCTCGGCGTCCTGCGCAACCGCCGCAAGCGCGCCCAGGGCGAGCCTGGCCCGATCGGCAACCCGGTCACGCGCCTCAAGGCGCTGCCGCGGCTGTTCAAGACCTGGCGGAGCGGGAAGTACCCGGAGCTGCCGCGCAGCCAGGTGGTGATGTGGGCGGTGGCGCTGGTCTACCTCGTGTCGCCGATCGACGTCCTGCCGGAGTTCCTTCCGGTGATCGGCGTGACCGACGACGCGGGTGTCCTCGTGTGGCTGCTCAGCAGCCTTTCGATCGCCTCAGGCTCGTACCTGCGCTGGGAGAAGAGCCATGGCGACACGGGTCGCGGGATCGAGGCCCCGTGACGCCTCCTCGCGCATGATCTCCGCCAGGCCGGGCGAGACGTCCGCCACGGCCTGGAAGCCGAGGCGTTCGTAGTACGGCGCGTTCCACGGGATGTCGCGGAACGTCGTCAGCGTGACGGCGCGTTCGGCACGCGTGACGTGCTCGATGAGCGCCGCGCCGATCCCCTGACGTGCGTGCGAGGGGTGCACGCTCACCTGGTGGACGTGCGTGGCGCCGTCGACGTCGCCGATGGCGATGAACGCCACGGGCACGCCTTCAGCGCCGATCGCGACCCAGACCTCGTGGTCGGCGAGGTCCGCGAGGGACATCGGGTCGTCGTCGGCGATCTCGGGCATTCCGGCGTCGCGGAACGGTTCTCCGGACGCGATTTCGATCTGCTGGAGGTACGGCAGTTCGGCTGGTTGGGCGAGACGGATCAACACGCCCGTCATCCTGGTAGGTCGGACGCGGACCTTCCAGCTCAATAACGTTAAAGTCCGACTCGATGCGAACCAAGACAGTGCGCGTCCTCCTGGTCGAGGACGACGATGGCGACGCGGTGCTCGTGGAGGCACTGCTGGAAGAGGCGAACGCGCCTTTCGTCCTGTCGCGCGCCGGCACGCTCGCGGAGGCGGAACGCCTGCTCAACGATGCCGAGTGCGTGCTGCTGGACCTCGGCCTGCCCGACTCGCAGGGTCTCGACGGCCTGCACCGGCTGCTGGCCAAGCCGAACGCGCCGGCGATCCTGGTGCTGACCGGCCTCGACGACGATCGCGAAGGCCTCGCCGCGGTCGCGGCGGGTGCCGAGGACTTCATGGTCAAGGGCAAGGTCGACGGCGAACTGCTGCTGCGCGGCATCCGCTACGCGGTCGAACGCCGCCGCGCCGACGACGCCCAGCGCCTGCTGCGTGAGGCCGAACTGCTCGCCTCCGAGCAGTCCCGCCTGGAACGCGGCCTGCTGCCTCCCCCGCTGCTGCAGAACTCCGACGTCGACCTGGAGGTCCGCTACCAGCCCGGTGGCCAGCGGATGCTGCTCGGCGGCGACTTCTACGACGCGGTCGGCCTGCCCGACGGCACCGTGCACGCGATCATCGGCGACGTCTGCGGCCACGGCCCGGACGAGGCCGCGCTGGGCGTCTGCCTGCGGATCGCCTGGCGTGCGCTCATCCTCTCGGGCGCGCCGGCCGAGAAGGTGCTCAAGACGCTCGACCAGGTGCTCGTCGCGGAACGGCACGGCGAGGGCATCTTCACCACCGCGTGCATGATCACGGTCTCCCCCGACCGCCGGTCCGCCCGCTACTTCCTCGCCGGGCACCCCGAGCCGCTGATGATGGTCGGCAGGCAGATCGTGGACCTGCCGAAGTCGAAGATCGGCGTGCCGCTGGGCGTGCTGACCGACTACGCGTGGACCGGCGTGGACGTGCCGCTGCCGTCCGGCTGGTCACTGGCCTGCTACACGGATGGACTGATCGAGGGCCGGGTACCCGACGACGTCGACCGGCTCGGTGTCGAGCGCCTGTGCGAGATCCTGGACAGACATCTGCAGGACGGCCCCAACTGGATGGACTCGGTCATCGCGGAGGTGACGGAGCTGAACGGCGGGGCGCTCGACGACGACGTGGCCATCCTGCTGCTGAAGGACGGAAAGTGAACCTGCCGCAAAGGCTCCCGGCAAGCCGCCTGCTGGGCGTCATCGTGGTGGTCCTGCTGGCGATGACCGCTGTGGCCATCTCCTCCACGGTCATCGCTCTGGACGTGCTCGGCTCCTCGCGCTCGCGGTCGGTCGACCAGGTCGAACCCGCCGCACGCCGCGCGAACGACCTGAACCGCGCCCTGCTCAACCAGGAGACGGGCGTACGCGGTTACACCCTCACCGGGCAGGACGACTTCCTCACGCCGTACCTGGAGGGGCAGACCGCCGAGGCGGAGGCCGTCACGAGCGTGCGCGACCTCGTCGGCGACGTGAACGGCCGGCTGGGCCGCATCGAGGACCTGGCGGGGCAGTGGCGCTCCGAGTACGCGGAGCAGGCGATCACCGCCATCAAGCTGTCCGGGCCGGTGGCGGGCGTCGCGGGGAACATCGAGCGCGGCAAGGTCCTGTTCGACCAGCTGCGCGCCGAGGTGAACGGGCTGCAGTCCGACATCGGCGGGCTCGGCCGGCAGGCGCGCGCGGACCTGGACCGGGCGGCCGGCGTCGTGATGTGGCTGGTCATCGGCATGGGCGTGCTGCTGGTCGCGGTGATCGGCGGCCTGTCGCTGCTGCTGCACCGCCTGCTGATCGCACCGCTCGCGAACCTCGCCCGCCACACCCGCCAGGTGGCGTCCGGCGACTTCGAGCACGAGATCGACGCGGACGGGCCCAGCGAGACCGTCCAGCTCGGCGAGGACGTCAACGCGATGCGCCGCCGGATCGTGCAGGAGCTCGCGACGCTCGACGCGGCGAAGAGCGAGCTGCAGCGCTCGAACTCGGAGCTGGAGCAGTTCGCCTACGTCGCCTCCCACGACCTGCAGGAACCGCTGCGCAAGGTGGCGTCGTTCTGCCAGCTGCTGCAACGGCGCTACGGCGGCCAGCTCGACGAGCGCGCCGACCAGTACATCGGCTTCGCGGTCGACGGCGCCAAGCGCATGCAGGTGCTGATCAACGACCTGCTGGCGTTCTCCCGCGTCGGCAGGATGACCCGCGAGCAGACGGTGATCGACCTGAACGACCTCGTGCGCCAGGTCGTGGACAGCTACTCCGACCGCATCGAGGAGACCGGGGCTCAGCTCGACATCGCGGAGCTCCCCTCCGTGCGAGGTGAGGCGTCTCTGCTGAGCGCGGTGTTCCAGAACCTGATAAGCAATGCGTTGAAGTTCAAGGGCACCGAGGCGCCCGTCATCTCCGTCGGCGTCGAGCAGGACGGTGGGATGTGGAAGTTCACGGTTCGCGACAACGGCATCGGGATCGAGTCCGAGTACGCTGACCGGATCTTCGTCATCTTCCAGCGCCTGCACCCGAAGGACGCCTATCCGGGCACGGGCATCGGACTGGCGATGTGCCGGAAGATCGTCGAGTTCCACGGCGGCACGATCTGGCTGAAGACCGATGTGGACTCCGGCACCTGCTTCGAGTTCACGCTGCCCGTGGTACCCGAGCTCGTCGCCCAAGCTGCTGAGGAAGTACATGTCTGAACCACTGCTGAACGTGATCGACGTCCTGCTCGTCGAGGACGACCCCGGCGACGCCCTGATGACGCAGGAGGCGTTCGAGCACCACAAGATCCGCAACAAGCTGCACGTGGTGAAGGACGGCGTGGAGGCGCTGGAGTTCCTGCGCCGCGAGGGCCAGTACGAGAACGCGCCGCGTCCGGGCCTGATCCTGCTCGACCTCAACCTGCCCCGCAAGGACGGCCGCGAGGTGCTCAGCGAGGTCAAGGCCGACGCCGAGCTGCGCTCGATCCCCGTCGTCGTGCTGACGACGTCCGAGGCGGAGGAGGACATCCTGCGCAGCTACAGCCTCTACGCCAACGCCTACGTGACGAAGCCGGTCGACTTCGACAGGTTCATCGAGGTCGTCCGGCAGATCGACGACTTCTTCGTCACCGTAGTGAAGCTGCCCCGCTGATCACGGCGGCGCTGAAGTCCAGGCAGGAACGGCAGATCTGCGCTTCCGCACTTGAGAACACAGGTGCGGACTTGCTGCAGAACGAACAGTCGCCGACCTCGCTCACCTGACCAGCCGCGATGCACTCGTCGCAGATCAGGGCGGCCGGTCCGGCCATCATCTTGTCGACGTCGGCGGCGCCGCGTCCGCAGAACCAGCAGCGTTCGGTCCGCTTGGACTGCTCGACGATCTGATGAACGCGCTGATGGCTCATGGTGAGCGCTTCCGCGATCTCGCGCATCGACCCGCCGGCGCGGTGCAGTTTCAGCACGCTGTGGTGGTAGACGGCTTTCGCGATGTCGGCCTGGTCCTGGGCGGCGGCGGAGGCGGTGCCCGCCTTCCGCGCCGCTGCCAGCAGTTCCTCGTCGAGTGTCATGCGTCTACGTTAACTAGACGCGTCTACGCGAACTAGACGCCGTCTAGGTGAACTAGACGATCAGTCGACGCTCCGCACGATCACCGGTTCCTCGTCCGCCTGCACGACCCACTCCTGGGGCTCGCGAGGTTCGGGGAAGACCGGGGCCCAGATCCCCGTCCCACCGGGACGGTGACCCTTCCTCAACTCGAATTCCTCTCGCGTGGTCATGCACTCTGGCTACCCGTCTCAGCGGAACGTATGCCTGACAGCATGGTCGTGATGGCGTCCATGACCCTGCGGGTGGCCTCGTCGAGCACCGCCGCGGTGAGTTCGAGGTCGTAGAGGTCGGACAGGTCGACGGGGGCGCCCGCGACGACGTCGATCTTCTTGCGCGGCAACAACCTCGGCAGGATCGTGCCCTTGGGCAGCAGGTCCTGGGTGCCCCACTCGGCGACCGGCACGACGGGCACGCGGGCCTCCAGTGCCATCCGCGCGACACCGGACTTGCCCTTCATCGGCCAGTTGCCGGGGTCGTCGGTGAACTTGCCCTCGGGGAACACCATGACGCACTCGCCCTCGCGCAGCGCCTCCACGGCGGGCCTCAGCGCCTCTGAGGCCTTCACCGTGCCGCGTTCGACGGGGATGTGGCCTCCCGACCGCATGACCCAGCCGACGACCGGCGTGCGCCACAGGGAGGCCTTCGCGAGCACGCGCGGCACGCGGTCCGACATCAGGGCGAACACGACGGCCGCGACCGTGTCGGCGTTCGACAGGTGGTTGAACGCCAGGATCACGCCGCCGTTGCCCGGCACGTGGTGCTTGCCGCGCACCCGCAGCCGCACGAACAGCACGACGACGGGCCACAGCAGGTCGATCGCCAGCGAGAACCAGAATCCCCTGCCCCTGCGGGGCATCTTCCAGGTCCAGGCGGCCAGCTCGAGCGGTGTCACGCCTGGTATTCGAGCACGCCGGCGTTCTCAGTTCGGGTCAATTCGCCACGTTCGACGAGAACGTCCAGATGAGCGGCCGTCTCGCCGATCGCCAGGACCTGGTTGAACATGTCGAGGTCGTCGAACCGGCGCTGGCGGCGGGTCCAGCCGATCTTGCGGGCGGTCTCGAACGCGCTGCCCGCCACGGCCTTCCCGATCTCCTCCAGCCGTTGCTCGTGGAACCGCAGCAGCTCGTCGACGCGGGCGTGCGAGCTGTCGGTCACCTCGCCGTGCGCGGGCAGCAGCTTGAGGTCCGGCAGCTCGCGGGTGAGCCGCAGGGACGTCATGTAGTCGCCCAGTGGCAGTTCGGGGCGCAGCGGCTCGAACCCGATCGACGGCGTGATGTGCGGCAGCACGTGGTCGCCGGAGAACAGCACCTTCGCGGTGTGGTCGACGAAGACGACGTGGCCGCGCGTGTGGCCGGGCGTCGGGATGACTTCGAGCCTGCGGTGTTCGAGGTCCACGGTGCTGCGGACGAGCCACTCGTCCGGCTCCTCGTAGTCGCGCAGGGCGTCACCGCGGTCGACGTGGTGCATGATCTTGATCCACGTCTCGGCCAGCTCCGCCGCACCCCACTTGCGCAGGTCGGCGACGTGCTGGTCGTCCTGGCCGTGCAGCATGTGGCGCAGGGACGGCTGCTCGCCGAGACCGAGCCCGATCCTGCTGCCGAACGTCCTGCGCAGCGACACCGCCATCGTGAAGTGGTCGCGGTGGACGTGCGTGATGAGGAACCGCCTGATGTCCTCGAAGCCCTTGTCCAGCGTGCCGAGGGCCGCTTCGAGCTGGTCGCGCGCCTCGTCCAGCGCCCAGCCGGAGTCGATCAGGACGAGCCCGTCGCCGTCCTCGATCGCGTAGACGTTGACCGCGCGCAGCCCGTCGTTCGGCAGCGGCAGCGGAATCCGGTGCACACCTGGTGCGACCTCGAACGCGCCCGGCTCACTCCACACGCTCGCCCACCTCGTTGTTAGCGACAGCAACTAATTCTTACCGGATAGTAACCCGGTATTCGGGGTGCTTGTCGATGTACTTCGCCACGAACGGGCACAGTGGGGAGATCTTGACACCCCTGGCCAACACGTCGTCGAGCGCGTACTGCGCGAGCTTGCCGCCGAGGCCCTGGCCGGCGTACGCCTCGTCGACCTCGGTGTGCACGAGGGCGAGGACTCCCCCGACGTCGCGGTACTCCAGGAAGCCGGCGAGCTCTCCGTCGACGTGGATCTCGTAGCGGCTCGCGGCTTCGTTGTTCGTGACCATGTCAACCATCTTGCCCCGGACGATGGAAAATGGCCTGCATGGACGTCTACCTCCTGATCCTGGGTGACCACCTGCCCAACCCCTGCACGGGCGAGGAGGTGTCGCAGGCCGACCGGCTGCGCGCGATGGTCGAGCAGGCGGTGGTGGCGGAGCAGGCGGGGTTCGCGGGCGTCGCGATCGGCGAGCACCACTTCACGCGCTACATCGTGTCCGCGCCCGAGCTGCTGCTGGCGGCGGTGGCGGCGCGGACCAGCACGCTCAGGCTCTCCACGGGCGTGACGCTGCTGGCTCACCGGGACCCGGTGCTGGTCGCGGAGGCGCTGGCGACGCTCGACGTGCTGTCGAACGGGCGGGCCGAGCTGATCGTGGCGCGCGGGGTCGACCAGCAGACCGACGCGGCGTTCGGGGTGCAGCCCGGTGAGCTGCGGGCGCGGTTCGAGGAGCACCTTCGGTTGCTGCTCAAGCTGCTGGAGGAGCCGTCGGTGAGCTGGGACGGGCAGTTCCGGGGACAGCTGGACGACGTGACGACGACGCCGCGTCCGGTGCAGACGCCGCGGCCCACGGTGTGGATCGGGTCGGGGTCGGCGGTCTCGGCGGACCTGGGCGCGGAGCTCGGGATGCCGTTGATGCTCCCGTCGACGCTGCGGGACCCGTCGATCTACCGCGAGGTCGTGCAGCGCTACAAGGAACGCTTTCCCACCGGACGGGTCGGCGTGCCCAGTCACGTGTTCGTGGCGAACGACGACGCGCGGGACCGCTGGCGGCCGCACCTGGCCGAGTACGCGCGGTTCGCGGACCCGTGGCGCGGGGACGGTGACATCGACGTGGACGCGATCATGGACGGCGCGGCGGTGTGCGGGACGCCGGACGAGGTCGCCGCGAGGCTCAACGAGTTGGCGGAGCACCTGTCCATCGACACGCACCTCGTGATGGTCGACATCGGCGGGATGCCGCACGAGTCGGTCATCGAGACGATCCGGTTGTTCGGCGCGGAAGTGCTCCCGAAACTTGTTTAACGTGCGCGGTGCCAAGGGTTAACACAGGCCCGTCACCATTGAGGTGTGGGCATCAACGTCATCGGCATCACGCATCCTGGGCAGGTCGGGGCGCTTCCCGACGGCACGAACGTGCTGGTGCTGGCCGATGACGGCACGTTCGCCGAAGAGTTCCTCGACACCGACCTCGGTGCGCACCAGTTGGTGGTGCGCGCGTTCGGACGCGGGTCGGCGTTTTTCGGGGTGGCGGACAAAGCTCGTGAACTGGGTGCGGATCGGATCCTCTTCGGTGGTGCGCACGACACCGCCGCCTCTTTCACCACCGGAGAGGATCCCGTGCTCGTGCTCGGCGTGCGTCCGCCCGGCGGCCCCATCGCGTGCAACGCGGGGTTCCTGGAATGGCTGGACCGCTGGCCGCGACCCGCTCGCGCCTACCACGGCGACGTCGACCACTGGCTCGCCGAGAACGCGCTGCGCGAAGGCCTGCGCGTCGAACTGGTTTCATGGCTGATGGAACCGACCGTCCCCATGCGACGGAAGTTGACGGCCTAGTCATCTGAAGGCTGAAGACACTGTGCCACCGGTGAAATACCGTTCCTCTGGCCACCGCGCGCTGACGCGCACGCACCGCAGCTGAGAGGTTTCTCAGCGTGCCCACTCGGGGGTAGGGGCACACTGGTTCAGGGTTCATCTCAGGGGAGAACCTGAGCCTTCGGTGCGGCGGCGTCACCGAAGATGGTGCGCACAAGACCCACAGAGGGGAACAGACAGGTGAGCGCGTCCGATGGAGTCGCGGCGAGAGCCGTCGACGTGTGGAAGTCCTATGGGTCCGGCGACGCCGCCGTGACCGCGCTCGCGGGGGTGAGCGTCGACCTGGAGAAGTCCAGGTTCACCGCGATCATGGGCCCGTCCGGTTCGGGCAAGTCGACGTTGATGCACTGCCTCGCGGGGCTGGACGACGTCACGAGCGGTGAGGTGTGGGTCGGTGACACGAAGGTCACCGGGTTGAAGGACCGCGGGCTCACGGAGCTGCGGCGCGACAAGGTCGGCTTCATCTTCCAGCAGTTCAACCTGCTGCCGACGCTGACCGCGGAGGAGAACATCACGCTGCCGCTCGCGATCGGCGGCAAGAAGATCGACAGGGCGTGGTTCGACGTCGTCGTCGACACGGTGGGTCTGAGGGACAGGCTGACCCACCGGCCGACGCAGCTCTCGGGTGGCCAGCAGCAGCGCGTGGCGTGTGCGCGTGCGCTCGTCTCGCGCCCCGACGTGGTCTTCGCGGACGAGCCGACGGGCAACCTGGACTCGCAGTCCGGCGCCGAGGTCCTCGGGTTCCTGCAGCGCTCCGCCCGCGAGTTCGGGCAGACGATCGTGATGGTCACGCACGACGCCAACGCCGCGTCGTACGCCGACCGCGTCGTCTTCCTCAAGGACGGCCACATCGTCCGCGAGCTGCTGTCGCCGTCGGCCGACGAGGTTCTCGACACGATGAAGCACCTCGACTCAGTTGTCGCGGTGCCGCATGTTTAAGGCGACTCTCAAGAGCTTGCTGTCCCGCAAGCTCCGGCTGGTGCTGTCCGCGCTCGCGGTGGTGCTGGGCGTGATGTTCGTGTCCGGTTCGTTCGTCCTGACCGACACGCTCCAGCGGTCGTTCACCGACCTGTTCTCGTCTGCCTTCGCCAACGTGGACGTGTCGGTGTCGCCGAAGGCGGAGAAGGGCAAGCAGCCGGAACCGCTGACGCCGCAGGCGATCGCGGACGTGAAGTCGGTGCCGGGCGTGGCGTCGGCCGTCGGTGACGTGCAGGGCTCCGCGCGGCCGATCGGCAAGAACGGCAAGGTCATCACCACGTCGGGCTCGCCGCGGTTCGGCTTCAACTGGACCGGCACCGGCCAGGAGAAGATCCGCGACGGCAAGGCGCCCGCCGCGGACAACGAGGTGGCGGTCGGCGGTTTCCTCGCCACCACAGGCGGTTTCAAGGTCGGCGACGACATCGCGTTGCTGACGCTGGAGCCCAAGAAGACCTTCAAGATCACCGGCATCTACGAGTACGCGGGCGGACGCGACTCGCTGGGCGGTGAGATCTCGGTGGCGTTCACCGAGCCGGTCGCGCAGCAGTTGTTGCTGGGCAAGAAGGACGTGTTCTCGGGGGTCACCGTCACGGCGGCGCAGGGCACGACCGACGACGCGTTGCGCGACGCCGTCGCGGCCAAGCTCGGCTCGGCCTACGACGTCAAGACCGGCGCGACGCTCGCGAAGGAGCAGGCCGACCAGATCAACGAGGGCCTGAAGTTCTTCAACTACGTGCTGCTCGGGTTCGCCGGCATCGCTTTGTTCGTCGGCATCTTCATCATCCTCAACACGTTCTCCATCATCGTCGCCCAGCGCACGCGGGAACTGGCGCTGCTGCGGTCGATGGGCGCCTCGCGCGGCCAGGTCATCGGGTCCGTGGTGCTGGAGGCGCTGGTGATCGGCCTGATCGCGTCGATCGTCGGCCTGGGGGCCGGCGTCGGCGTGGGGGCGTTGCTGGCCACCATCTTCAGCTCGCTGGGCGGCAGCAGCCTGCAGCTCGCGGGCATCGGCGTGCCGATGTCGGCGATCATCTCGTCGTTCGCGGTGGGCATGATCGTCACCGTGGTCGCGGCGGTCATGCCGGCGCTGCGGGCGTCGCGGATCGCGCCGGTGGCGGCGATGCGGGAGGCGGCGACGCCGGACCGGCCGCTCACCAAGATCACGATCACGGGCGCGCTGGTGGCCGCCGCGGGTGGCACGTCGCTGGCGTTCGGCTTCAACCAGGCCTCGCTGCCGTTGATCTTCGGCGGCATCCTGGTGGCGTTCGTCGGCGTCGCGCTGCTGACCCCGATCCTGTCGAAGCCGATGGTGTCGCTGATCGGCCGCCTGCTGTCGTGGTCGATGCCGGGCCTGCTGGGACGCCGCAACTCCGCGCGCAACCCGCGCCGCACCGCGATCACCGCAGCGGCCCTGATGGTCGGCATCTCGCTGATCACCGGCGTGAGCGTGGTGCTGACGTCGGCGACCAAGTCGATCGAGAAGCTGGCCACCGGTCAGCTGCAGACCGACCTGATCATCTCCGGCGAGGGCCAGATGGAGGGCCAGCCGGCGACGTTCGGGCGGGACGTGCTGACGAAGGTCGAGAAGACCGACGGCGTGAAGTCGGCGGTCGGCTGGTCGCAGGACGGCGTGTTGCAGGGCGAGAACGAGATGTTCGCGGTCGGCGTCACCGACATGCCGGCGATGGCGACCATGTTCGCCCTCAAGCCGAAGTCCGGCACCATCGCGCCGCTGAAGGACGACCAGGTCGCGCTGCCGGAGGAGATGGCGGCCGAGAAGGGCTGGTCGGTCGGCAGCGCGGTCCCGCTGCAACTGGCCAAGGGTGAGGCGCCGCAGACGTTCACGGTCGCGTTCATCTGGACCAAGTCGCAGGTGTTGCAGGGTGCGCTGGTGCTGCCGGAGTCGGCGGGGAAGAACTTCCGCTCCGACCAGATCGTCCAGGCCTTCGTCCAGGTGGCACCGGGCACGAACGCGGTGGACGTGCAGAAGCGCGTCGAGCCGTTGTTCGCGGACAACCCGGAGATCACCGTGCAGGACCGCAGCGCGTTCGTGAAGCAGACGACGGCGCAGTTCGACACGGTGCTGCTGATGATCCAGATCCTGCTGGCGCTGGCGATCCTGATCGCGGTGCTGGGCGTCATCAACACCCTGGCGCTGTCGGTGATCGAGCGGACCCGCGAGCTGGGCCTGTTGCGCGCCATCGGCATGCGGCGGGCGCAGGTGATGCGGATGATCACCGTCGAGTCGGTGGTGATCTCGGTGTTCGGCGCGGTGCTCGGCCTCGCGGTCGGTCTCGCGCTGGGCGTCGCGACCGTGCAGGCGCTCAAGGACCAGGGCATCTCGGAGCTCGGGTTCCCGTGGGCCACGATGGTCCAGTACCTGGTGGTGGCGGCGTTCGTCGGCGTGGTCGCGGCGATCCTGCCGGCGATCAGGGCCGCGCGCCTGAACGTGCTGGACGCGATCGCCTACGAGTAGAACGCGGTGAAGGGGCTGTGCCAGGCCGTCGTCGTGCTGGCACAGCCCCTTTTCTCACGCGTGGGGGCAGGTGTCGCGGTAAGCGGAGATCAGCGTGTTCGGCGCGGGCGCCGGGCACAGGAACTGGTCGTAGCGCACGTCGTCGTCCACGAACCGCTTGAGCCACGACAGCGTGTACTTCCGCACCGTCACGTTGTCGCTGCGGGGCGCCGAGTGGTCACCGCCCCGCAGTTCGAGGAACGCCTTGTCCGGCGCGGCCGTGATCGAGTTGTAGAACGGCGTCGAGTGCTGCGAGTTCGGCGCGGTGGGGTCGTTCTGGCCGCCGAGCACCAGGGTCGGCACCTGGACCGTCGACCAGCTCTTGGTGGTGTGCCACCCGGCCATCGGGATCGAGGCCTGCAGCGCGGGACGGGTCGCGGAGGCCCGCAACGCTCCCCCGCCGCCCATCGAGTGCCCCATCACGGCGAGACGGGACGCGTCGACACGCGGGTTGGTGCGCACCACGTAGTCGAGGGCAGCGAGCAGCTGACGGCCGCGGCTGTCCGGGTCGTCCAGGGTCGACAGGGTGTTGATGGTGACCACCACGAACCCGTAGGACGCCAGCCGCGGGCCGAAGTGCGCGACGGACGTCTGGGTGGCGGTGAAGCCGGGTGAGATGGCGATCGCGCCGAACGTGAGGTCGCTCGTCGGCGTGTAGACGGTGCCGCCGCCGAAGTTCGACTGGCGGGCGACGGCCGCGGACGTCACGGCGAACGTGCCGCGGGAGGCCTCGACGGACGTGGCCGTGGGTGCGGGGCCGCGTTCGTAGGGGTTGGCCGCCGCGGTGGCGACGGCGGGGGCGGTGGCTGGGATCAGCGCCAGGACCAGCGCCGCAAGCAGGGTTTTGGTGCGCACGACGAAGACACCTCGATTGGTTGCAGGGGAACCAAAAGCGACGGCGAGGCTCACGCTACCGCCCGGTAGTCCGGCGTGGATTCGGCCACTCGGATGGTTAACGGGACGTTTCGGCGAACCGCGTTCGACGGTCACGTGCACGGCGTTCGAACGAACGGAGTCGATTCGAGTCGAACCGCGGCGGTTACCGAGCGCAGCGGACCGGGACGTTGTCGTCCTGTCCAGTCACCGTAGAAGCGGTATGCGGCGAATCAGATGGAGCACGAGGGTGATCTATGCCCACCCGCAGACAGTTCCTCGTCCTGAGCTCCACAGCGGCACTCACCGGTCTGCTGTCCGAGACGCCCGCCTTCGCGGCCGACACCGCGCAGCCGTACGCGTCCTACTGGCACCCGGCCACGATCCTGAACTGGGACCCGTCGACCGACCGGGACGCGAAGTACAACCGCAGCACCGTTCCGCTCGCGAAGCGGGTCGTCCCGGCCAGACCGGCCAACGCGCACGCGCACCCGAACGAGGCCAGGGTGCAGGCGCTGGTCGCCTACGCGCCGACGAGCAACAACCCCGCGCAGGGCGCGCTCGACATGAACTACTACGCCACGAACTACTGGCAGTACATCGACGAACTGGTGTTCTGGGGCGGGTCCGCGTCCGAGGGCCTGATCCTCGCGCCCAACCCGACGGTCACGGACGCGGCGCACCGCAACGGTGTCAGGGTGATCGGCAACGTGTTCCTCCCGCCGACCGCGTACGGCGGCCAGATCCAGTGGGTGCGCGACTTCGTGAAGCGCGAGGGCGACCGGTTCCCCGTGGCGGACAAGATGATCCAGGTCGCGCGCCACTACGGGTTCGACGGCTGGTTCCTCAACCAGGAGACCGCCGGCGGCAACACCCAGCTCGCCACCGACATGCGCGACTTCATCGTGTACATGAAGAAGTCCGGGCTGCGGGTCATCTGGTACGACGCGATGACCGACACCGGCAGCGTCAGCTGGCAGAACGCCCTGACCGCGCGCAACAGGACGTTCTTCGAGCAGTCCGACGAGATGTTCCTGAACTTCTGGTGGAGCACGCAGGGTCTCGCGAACTCCGCCGCGCTCGCGCAGCAGATGGGCCGCAGCCCGTACGACCTGGCGTCCGGCGTGGACGTCGAGTCGAACGGCTACAACACGAGCGTCACCTGGGCGAGCGTCTTCCCCGAGAACAGGCCGCACGTGACGTCGCTCGGCTTCTACCGTCCGGAGTGGACGTTCAAGTCCTCGACGAGCCCCGCCGACTTCTACAGCCGCGACAACAGGTTCTGGGTCGGCCAGAACGGCGACCCGTCGAACACCACCACGACGGCGAGCTGGAAGGGCGTCGCCCACTACGTCACCGAGCTGACGCCGATCACGAGCCTGCCGTTCGTCACGAACTTCAACACCGGCCACGGCAGGAAGTTCGCGGTGAACGGCACGGTCCGCTCGACGCAGGCGTGGAACAACCTGTCGTTGCAGGACGTGCTGCCGACGTGGCGGTGGAGCGTCACCGGTACCGGCACGAAGGTCACGCCGTCGCTCGACTGGGACGACCCGTACGACGGCGGCACCGCGCTGAAGATCACCGGCACGCCGCAGTCCGCCAACGACGTCCGGTTGTTCGCGACGTCGCTGAAGCTCACCGGCGCCAGCCAGTTCGAGATCGTCCACCGCACCGGCACCGGTCCGTCGCGGTTGCAGGCCGTGCTGAAGATCGGCACGACCGAACAGGTGCTCGACCTCGGCGGGGTCAGCGGGGCGTGGCGGCGCAGCGTCTTCCCGCTCGGCGAGCACTCCGGCGCGACGCTCACGGAGATCTCGCTGCGGGTGCTGCCAGGGGCCGCGGTCACCGCGCTGATCGGCCGGATCGGCGTGACGAACCCGGTCCTGACGCCACCCGCGGCGCCGTCGAACGTCCAGACCGAGCAGGTGAGCCGCACCAACGCCACGACGGTGTCGGCGCGACTCACCTGGACCCGTGCCTCTGGTGCGAGGCAGTACCGCGTCTACAAGTGGACAGGTTCCGAACGGATCTTCCTGGGCGGCACGACGAACGACGCGTACTTCGTGCCCGCGATCCCGCTCAGCAGCGGCGAGACCGCGCAGATCGAGGTGGAGGCGGTCAGCGAGGCGTTCGACGTCTCGCCTCCCGCAACGATCTCGATCACTGGTACACCCTGACGTAGTCCAGCACCATGTCCTGCGGCAGCTGCGTCCCGGCCCCCGGCGGGCCGGGCCAGTCGCCGCCCACCGCGTTGTTGATGATCAGGAAGAACGGGTGGTCGTAGACCCACGGCCCCCGCGTCGTCTCCAGCACCTCCCGGTCGACGGTGAAGAACCTGTTGCCGTCCACGGAGAACGTCATGTGGCTGGAGTCCCACTCGACCGCGAACGTCCGGAACGCGCTGGAAGCCGGTTGGCCGAGCTCCAACGGCGATCCGTAACCACCCGCGCCGAAGTACGCGGGTGCGTGCAGCGTCGAGTACACGCGGTTCGGCTCCTTGCCGACGTGTTCCATGATGTCGATCTCGCCGGTGTAGGGCCACGGCCTGCCCTGGTCGAAGAAGTCCGCGCCCAGCATCCAGAACGCCGGCCACAGCCCCTGCGTCGACGACACCTTGATCCGCGCTTCGACGCGGCCGTAGGTGAACTTGAACTTGCCGTAGGTGTTGAGCCGCGCGGACGTGTACTGGCAGGTCCCGCTGCCGCTCACCGGGTCCACCGGGCACGCGCTGCCCGGCGTGACCTCGCGCCGTGCCTGCAACACCAGGTTGCCGTTGCCGTCGTGCCGGGCGTTGTTGTTGTTCGTGTAGTACTGCAGCTCGTTGTTCACGCCCGGCCCGGTTTCCGGCGTCCACTTGGAGGCGTCCGGCCCGGTGCCCGCGGGCGCGTTGAACTCGTCGGCCCACACCAGCCGGCCGGGGAACGACGGGTTCGGCGGCAACGGCGGCGGCGTGATCGGCGCGCCGCCCGTGCCGTAGACCTGGAACTCCCACAGCGAGTAGCCGTAGCCGTTCGACCTGGCCGTGCCGTACATCCGCACGTACCGGCCGGTGCCGCTGACCATCAGCGTCTCCTTGAAGCCACGACCGGTGGTGGTCGAGTAGATCTGCCGCCAGTTCGCGTTGTCGTCGGACACCTCCAGGCGGTACGCGGTCGCGAACGCCGGGTCCCACTGCAGCACGACCTTCGAGATCTGGGCGGTGGCACCGAGGTCGACGGAGATCCAGCCGGGGTCGACCCAGCCGTTCACCGGGCTCGTCGCCCAGCGCGAGGCGGGATCGCGGTCGAACGCCCTGGCCGGCGAGCACTGCCAGCAGTTCCCGTCGTCCTGGAACGTCGAGGCGGCACCGGTCTTGCCGTACGAGAGCAGGGTCTCCGCGGCGCTCCCGCGCGTGCCGAACACCTGGAACTCCCACAGCGAGTAGCCGTACTGCGTCGCTCGCGCGGTCAGGTCCAGCCGCACGTACCGGCCGGTGCCGCTGACCGGGAGCGTCTCGGTGCCGCCCGGTCCCGTCGTGGTCCGGCGCAGTTCCTGCCAGCTGGTGCCGTCGGCGGAGATGCTGAGCGTGTAGGCCCGCGCGCTCGCGGCCTCCCAGGCGAGCACCACCTGGTCGACCCTCGCGGACGAGCCGAGGTCGATCTGGATCCACTGCGGATCGCTGAACGCGCTGGACCAGCGGGTGCCGAGATCACCGTCGACGGCGGAGGCCGCGCCGAAGGCGATGTTCTCGCTGCTGGAGACGGTGACCGGGCGGTTCTGGGAGATCAGCGGGCCAGCGGCCGCGGCCTGCACTGGAACGATCAGGGCCGCGGCGACCAGTGCCGCGGCGAGTAGAGGGAGTCTTCCGCGTTGAAGCCTTCCTGACATGGGTGCTCCTGGGGCCGGAGAACGTGAGGTGAGGGCGAGAGAGCGCTCTCTTGCGACAGGAGTTCAAGGCCGAGCGTCGGGGCACCGATAGCGCCGTGTCAAGAAAACCGGGACTTCTGAACGTTTCTTGCGGATTGACGGCCGATTACGGGCTGCGCCATGCTCGTTGTGCGTGAGAGCGCTCTCCCAATCCTGCTGCGGAGAGGAAAGCTTCAATGAGGAAGCGTCTGTTCCACATAGCCGCCGTCATCGGACTGATAGCCACCGCGCTCAGCATTCCCGTTGCGGCACAAGGAGAACCCGTTCGCGTGGCCGAGTTCCTCGCGGAGTGCCCCATCAGTCACCGGTTGCCGGACGACCCGATCGTCCTGCCGAACCTCGCCGGTGCCTCGCACATGCACGACTTCTTCGGCAACCACTCGACGAACGCCCGGTCCACCCAGCAGTCGCTGGAGGGGCAGACCGGGAACTGCAACCCGGTCGCGGACATCTCGTCGTACTGGGTGCCGACGCTCTACCGGGACAACACGGCGATCGCACCGACCGGCGTGACCTTCTACTACCTCGGTGAAGGCGTGAACAACCCCGCGGCGATCCAGCCGACGCCGTACGGGTTGAAGATCGTCGCGGGCAACGCGAAAGCCACGGGTGATGCCGACAGCATCGCGCGCTGGTCCTGCCTGCACGCCGGGCACGTCAACCCGTCCAAGAACTTCGTGACCTGCCCGGCGGGCACGATGCTGGAGACGTACCTGGACTTCCCGCAGTGCTGGGACGGCCGCAACCTCGACTCGGCCGACCACAAGTCCCACATGTCCTACCCGGTCGCGGGCGGCTGCCCGTCGAGCCACCCCGTCTCGGTGCCGAAGCTCCGCATGGTGCTGCGGTATCCGGTGAACGGCAGCACCGCTGGACTGCGACTCGCTTCCGGCACAGGACAGACGATGCACGGCGACTTCTTCAACGTGTGGCCGCGGGCCGAGATGGAACGCCGCGTCCGCAACTGCATCAACGTGGTGATCAAGTGCGACCACAACGGCAACCACGGATGACAGTGCTCCTGCTGGCAGGCCTTCTCGCGGCCTGCCAGCAGGCTCCACCCCCGCCACCGGCGCCGGTCGCGCAGAACGGTTACGGCGCAACGGAACGCGCGTTCGTCGAGCTCGCCATCGCGACCGACGAGCAGGCCCTGAAACTCCTCGACCTCACCGACCGGCCGGAGCTGAAGGAGAACCGGACGATCGAGCTGACCGAACTGAGGAAGCTCCTCGACGCGCCGTACGTGAACAACCACGCCGGGCACGACATGCCGGGCATGCCGACCGACGCCGAGATCCAGCTCGCCTCGACCAGCCAGGACGCCCTGAGGCAGTTCGTGCACACCCACCTCACCGAGTCGCTGGAGGTCGTGCGCTCGGCGGGTTCGGCCATCACCCACCCGCCGACCGCCGAGGTCGTGAAACTCATGGAGAGCCACCGCACCGCGGAACTGGCGGCCGGGTGAAGCGCGTGACGCTGGAGGAGGTGGCGCGGATGGCCGGGGTGTCGCGCGCGACCGCGTCGAGAGTCGTCAACGGCGCCTCCAGCGTCGACGAGTCACTGCGCCACGCCGTCCAGAAAGCCATCTCCACCACGGGGTACCTGCCGAACATCGCCGCGCGGTCGCTCGTCACGCGCCGGGCGGCCGCGATCGGGTTGCTGCTGCCCGACGAACACCGCATGACCGGCGACCCGCACCTCGCGAGCGTCGTCAGCGGCGTCACGAGGGTGGTCCGGCCGCTCGGCATCCACCTGGTGCTGATGATGACCGGCCCCGGCACCCGCGCGCAGGCGCTGAGCGACCTGCGGTGCGGGCGGCTCGACGGCGTGATCCTCGTGCACACCGACCCGGCGGACCCGATGCCCGGCCAGCTGATCGCGGCCGGACTGCCGGTGGTGCTCGCCGGCCGTCCGCTCAGGCCGATGCCGATCACGTACGTCGACGTGAACCAGACAGCGGGTGCCGCACTGGCAGGACGCCGGCTGAAGTCGTTGCACTGCAAGCGGATCGCGACGATCACCGGCCCGCAGGACACGCCTGCCGGGCAGGACCGGCTCGCCGGGTTCCTCGCCGAGGTGCCGGATGCCGTGGTGGTGCACGGGGACTTCACCCGGCAGTCCGGGATCACCGCGATGGAGAAGCTGCTCCGCTGCTGCCCGGACGTGGACGGCGTGTTCATCGCGTCGGACCTGATGGCGAACGGCGCTATCCCCGTCCTGCACCGCGGCGGCCGCAAGGTCCCGGAGGACGTGGCCGTCGTCGGGTTCGACGACAGCAGCGCCGCGCTGACGTCCGAACCCGAGCTCACGACCGTGCGTCAGCCGATCACCGACATGGCCGCGGAGATGGCGCGGCAGCTGCTGCGCCAGATCGCCGAGCCGCGCTCCCCCGCCACCTCGGTGGTCTTCGAACCCTCGCTGGTGGTGCGGGACAGCGGCTGATCACGTGCGCTGGCGCACCGGCATGTCCCGCGCGATCGCCCACGTCCCGGCCAGTGCGATCACGAACGACGCCACCAGCGCCGCGTACCAGCCGGAGCCGAGGAGGTCCGGCAGCTCGTCGACGTACGGCAGGTTGCCCGATCCCGGGAACCGCACGCGCGTCGCGACCACCAGCGCCAGCCCGACCGGGAGGACGAAGACGCCGCCGGGGCCGAACCTGTCGAACGCCGCCGCGCAGAGCATGCCGACCGCGAACCACACCAGGTACATCAGGAAGTACGCGAGCTGGGTGCCGTGCGCGTCCCCGCGCCAGTCCATGAGCGAGTAGATCCCGCCCTCCACGAGGAACCCGACCCACTCCAGCAGCGTCATCGCGACCGCGAGCACGACGGAGAACCCGGACGCCGCAAGGAAGAACTCACGCCGGGTGCGTCCGTGCGCGACGGCGATCGGCAGCATGTTGTGGATCACGTAGACCCCGATCCACAACAGGAACCAGGGACCCACCTGGGAGGCGACGATGTTCCACGCGCTGATCTCGACGTGCCGGAAGATCGAGACGACGAACGTCAGCGCCAGCACGAACGCGAACGTGCCGCCCGCGACCATCGCGCAGAACGAGGTGAGCGTGACGACCATGTGCCGGAAGATCTTCACCGCTTCCCCCCGACCGGTTCGGTGAGGTGGACGAACAGGTCCTGCAACGCGATCGGCCCGAGCTCCAGGCCGAGCTGACGCGCCCGGACCAGCTGCTCGTCGTCCAGCGCCCCGTAGACCATCGCGGCCTTGGTGCGTCCCAGCGACTTCTCGCCGAGCACGGTCATCCCGGCCGTGAACTCGTCGACGTCGGAGGCGTTCCCGGTGACCTCGGTGCCGCGCGAGCGCAGCACGTCGGCCTCCTCCCGCAGCACCAGCCGGCCGGCGTCGATGATCACGACCTCCTCCAGCAGCGAGGACAGCTCCTCGATGAGGTGCGTGGAGATGATGATCGTGCGCGGGTGCGCCATGAAGTCGTTGAGCAGCGTGTCGTAGAACGCGTACCGCGTCGGCGTGTCCATGCCGAGGTGCGACTCGTCGAGCATCGTCAGCGGCGAGCGGCTGGCGAGCCCGATCACGACGCCGAGCGCCGAGCGCTGCCCCAGCGACAGTTCGCCGACCTTGGTCTTCAGCCCGATCTTGAACAGATCCGCGAGCCGCAACGCGTAGTCGTTGTCCCACGTGTCGCGCCAGGCCGCGCCGTACTCCAGCACGTACGAGACCTTGTCGCCCTTGTCCGCGGCGTCGGCGGAGTGCCGGACCAGGCACACCTGGCGCATCGCGGCGGCGTTCTCGAAGACCGGCACGCCGTCGAGCTGAACGGATCCTGAAGGCTTGCGGTAACCCGCCAGCGCCGACATCAGGCTGGTCTTGCCCGAGCCGTTGCGACCGAGCAGGCCGTAGATCTTGTTGCCGGACAACGTGAAGCTCATGTCGTCGATGGCGGTCACGTCGCCGTAGCGGACCGTTAAGCCCTGCACCTCTACTCGCATCACACGCCCCCGTTGTTCTCGTGCTGCTCGATCCGGCGGATGACCTCGGCAAGCGGGATGCCGATCGCCCGCGCCTCCGCGACCATCGGGTCCACGACCTCGCCGAAGAAGGTCTCCCGCCCCTGTGCCCGCAGCATGTCGCGAGCCTGCGTGCTCACGAACATCCCGATCCCCCTCTTCTTGTAGAGCACCTGCTCGTCCACGAGCTGCTGGAACGCCTTCGCGGCGGTCGCCGGGTTGATCCGGTAGTAGGCGGCGTACTGGTTGGTCGACATGACCTGCTCGTCCGCCTTCAACGCCCCGCTGAGCACGTCCGCCTTGATCCGGTCGGCGATCTGCCGGTAGATCGGGCTCCGGTCGTCGAACATGGCTTACTTCCTCGGTTCGTTACTCATGTAATGAACCATAGCAGTGACGGGGTAGGATCGGCCACGTGGTCGGGGTCGCGATTCTGTGCGCGGTGCTCGCGGCGGGGTGCAGCGCACTCGGCGCGATGTGGCAGCACGCCGGTGTGCGGGAGACGACCGACCTGAAGCTCACGTCGGCGCTGCAACTCGTGCGGTCACGCCGGTGGGTCAACGGGTTCCTGGTGCTGTTCGCGTGCGCCGTCCTGCAGGTCGTCGCGCTGTCGCTGGCCCCGGTCTCGGTGGTCGCGCCGCTGAACGCCCTGGCCATCCCGATCATCGCGGTGGTCCGCGCCCGCCGGCTGAGCGGAATGCTCGCGGTCGCGGTGATGGTGGCGACGGTCGGCATCGTGGTGTTCGTGACCATCACGGCGGGCGAGGCGGTACCCACCCAGGTGACGCCGAAGGTCGCGTTGCAGGCGGGCCAGCTCGTGGTCGCGGGCGTGCTGGTGTGCGTGGTCGCGGCGACGTTCACCGCCGGGGCCATCAGGGCGCTGGCGCTCTCCGTGGGCGCCGGGATCTCGTACGGGCTGGTCGCCGTGCTGGTC
This sequence comes from Lentzea sp. NPDC058436, assembly GCF_042721515.1. Classification (NCBI taxonomy): domain Bacteria; kingdom Bacillati; phylum Actinomycetota; class Actinomycetes; order Pseudonocardiales; family Pseudonocardiaceae; genus Lentzea; species Lentzea sp. NPDC058436. The sequence goes on along the minus strand of NZ_JBHXLF010000011.1, from coordinate 29,415 downwards.
AGGGACGTCACGACGTCCCTTCCGACGGTCGAATGGGTGTCGCTCGGCGGGCTGGTCGTCGCGTTCCTCACCGGCGCCTGGTTCATCCAGCTCGGCTACGCCTCCGGGCCACCAGACCTCGTCGTGGCCGGTCAGACCGTCGTGAACCCGATCGTGGCGGCGTGGATCGGCATCAAGCTGCTCGGCGAGGGCACCGGCATGAGCGCGGTGTCGCAGGCGGGGCTGGTGGTGAGCGCGCTGGCCGCGGTCACGGGCACCGTCGTGCTGGCCTACTACCACCGTGTCAAGGTCGAGGCATGAACTTCGTCGTCACGGGTGGCAGTGGAGCACTGGGCCGTCATGTCGTCGCCGCCCTGCCGGGAGCGCGGCCGGTCTCGCGGTCGAGCGGCACCGATCTCGTGCGAGGCACAGGGCTGGGCGCGTTGCGCGCCGACGTGGTGGTGCACTGCGCGACGTCGTTCCGGCACGAGGTGAGGATGGCTCGGGCGGTGCTGGACTCGCGGCCCTCGCACCTCGTGTACATCTCGATCGTGGGGTGCAACGAGGTGCCGCTCCCCTACTACCGGCAGAAGCTGGCCGCCGAGCGGTTGATCATCGATTCCGGTGTCCCGTACACGATCCTGCGGGCGACGCAGTTCCACTCGTTGCTGTGCAAGATGTTCGAGAGCGCGTCGAAGCTGCCGTGGATGCCCGTGCCGGGGTTCCGCTTCCAGCCGGTCGACGAGGCCGAGGTCGGTCTGGAACTGGCGGCGCTGGCTCAGGCACCGCCCGCGGGCAAGGCGCCGGAGATGGGGGGTCCGGAGATCCGTGAGGCCGCCGACTTCGCACGGATGTACCTGGCAGCGAAGGGGAAGCACCGCAGGCTCGTGGAGCTGAAGGTGCCGGGAGCGACGTATCGCGCCTACCGCGCGGGCGGGAACCTGACTCCCGACCGCGCGGTAGGACAACGAACTTTCTCGGCCTATCTCAACGGATAGAGGCCGGACGGAGGTCCGTCCAGTTCTCCTCGACGTAGGCCAGGCACGCCTCGCGGCTCTCCTCGCCGAACACCCTGGTCCACCCGGCGGGCACGTCCGCGAACGTCGGCCACAGCGAGTGCTGCTCTTCTTCGTTGACCAGCACGAAGAAACGGCCCTGCGGGTCCTCGAACGGGTTGGTCATGACGGTCCTTCCTGGTGGAACTACTTGACTGCCTGGAGCTTCGGTTCTGCCTGCTGCTGCGCGACCCGCCGGAGGACGGAGTCGAGGATCTCGCCGACGCGCACGGCCGTGTTGGACAGCAACGACGACGTGATGCCGTGCGTGTGTTCGGTGCCGCCCTGAAGATAGATGCCGCCGCGCACGGTGTCGTCCGTGACGAGGCGGTAGTCGCGCGTCACCCTCAACCGGCCGCGCTCGTCGCGTTCGCAGTGGCGGCCGAGGTCGCCGAGCAACCTGGCGGGGTTCGCCGGCCGGTAGCCCGTGGCGTAGACGATCACGTCGGCGTCGATCGGCAGCTGGCCGCCGTCCGCGAGCGACTCGACCACGCACTTGCCGTCGGCGGTGACGTCGGTGAGCCGGGAGGTGTTGTGCAGCAACAACCTCTGCCTGCCGACGACCTTCTCCCGGTACACCCGGCGGTACAGCTCCTCGATCAGGTCGCCGTCGACCACGCCGTAGTTCGTGTTGGCGTGGTAGCCCATGAGCCTGGTCTTGACGTCCTCCGGCGCGGAGTAGAAGTCGTCCACCGCGGCGGGGTCGAAGATCCGGTTCGCGAACGAGCTGTCGTCGGCGGGGCTGTAGCCGTACCGCGCGAAGACGCCGTGCACCTCGGCCTCGGGGAACCGGTCGTGGAAGAACGCCACGGCCTCGGCCGCGCTCTGCCCGGCGCCGACCACGACGACCTGGCGCGGGTCGTCGAGCGTGTCGACGCGCGTGAGCAGGTCCTTGTTGTGCCAGATCCGCTCGCCCGCCTCGATGCCGTCCGGCAGGTTGGCCTCAAGACCGGTCGCCAGCACCAGGTTGCGCGTCCTGACCTGCTGGTTGCCCGCGGTGAACTCGAACCCGTCACCGGTGGCGCGGACCTGCGAGACCTCGGCGTCGTAGGACACGTGGTGCTCGACCCGTTCCGCGGCCCACTCGAAGTAGTCGTGGAACTCCTTGCGCAGCGGGAAGAGGTTCTTGTGGTTGACGAAGTCGATCAACCGCCCGCGGTCGCGCAGGTAGCAGAGGAAGCTGAACCCGCTGGTGGGGTTGCGCAGGGTGACAAGATCCTTGAGGAACGAGACCTGCATGGTCGCGTCCTCGAGCAGCATCCCCCGGTGCCAGCCGAACCGCTGCTGTCGTTCGAAGAAGCGGGCTCTGACAGGAAGTTCGTGTTCCTCCACGGCGATCGCGAGAGCGAGGTTGGACGGCCCGAAGCCAATTCCGGCCAGGTCTAACACCGGTTCCATCGCGATCCTCTCATGGCACTCCACGGTGGCGTAAAGTAACCCTAACTTAACTAAGGTATGCCTTAGCTAGTACATTCGGACGTGATCCACGTCGCTGGAGCGCGGTTCGAGTCCGTGTCGAGGACGATTCGGGCATTACTCCCCAGCAAAGTGCTCGCCGTCAGCCCGAACATGTCGTGGAACACATCGCTGAAGTGGCTGGGTGAGGCGAAACCGGCCTCCGCGGACGCCCTGGTGAGGTCCGCGCCCGCGGCCACCGCGGCGGCGACGCGCAACATGCGCGCCCACAACCGGTAGCGGCGGAAACTCGTGCCCGCGTGCGCCGAGAAGAGGTGCAGGAACCGTGACGTGGAAAGACTGAGCTCGGCGGCGACCTGAGGCGCGCTCAGATCGGGATGCCGTCGCAGGACGTCCAACGCGGTGCGGACGCGGTCGTCGCCGAGGTCCGGTTCCAGGTACAGGAACAGCATCCGGCCGTCCGAGACCACCTGGTGGCGCGTCCTCGGTGGGATGAGCGCGCTGCGGACCTCCCGCTCGTCGTCACCGACGCGGAGCAGGAACGGCGCGTCGACGCCGAGCGCGAAGCAGTGCACGGAGCCGGAGTGCGGGTCGAGGCGCAGCGACGGGCCCAGGTAGGCAGCCTGGCCGGGCCAGATCCAGATCGTGGGCCGCTCCCGCGGGCAGCACGTTTCCGGAAGCGCGGCATCGGTCACGCGCTCGATGATTCCACGTGTGCGGACAAGACGAACGAGGCTGGGCCAGGGGTTGCTGGTGCTGGCGGGCCTGATCAACGTGGTGCCCGGCGCCGGCGCGGTGGCACCGGAGTCGATGCCGGCGGCCTACGGAGTGGAGATCGAGGGCGTGGACCTGGAGGTGCTCCTGCGGCATCGGGCGGTGCTGCTCGCGCTGGTCGGCGTGCTCGCGATCGTGTCCGCGTTCCGCCCGGCCCTGCGCCCGGCCGCGATCACCGGCAACGCGGTCAGCATGGGCACGTTCCTGCTGCTCGTGCTGACCACACCGGCGGTGAACCAGCAGGTCGTGAGGGTGGCGCAGGTGGACGCCGCTGCTCTGGTCGTCCTGGCCGCCGGTGCGGTGCTGACGTGGAACCGGCCCGGTCGTCGTGAGGGCGCGGAGAATCCACGACGACCGGGCCGGAGTTCAGGAGCTACGAGCGGGTGATCAGGTCCCGGAACCACCGCGCGCTCTGCTTCGGGGTGCGCCGCTGGGTCTCGTAGTCGACGTGGACGATGCCGAACCGCTTGCCGTACCCGTAACCCCACTCGAAGTTGTCCATCAACGACCAGGCCAGGTACCCGCGCACGTCCGCCCCGGCCCGCACGGCGGCGGCCACGGCGGCGATGTGCGACCTCAGGTACTCGACGCGGTCGGCGTCGGCGACGTGGCCGTCCTCGACGTCCAGGTCGTCGAACGCCGCGCCGTTCTCGGTGATCACCATCGGAACGCCGTAGTGCTCGTGCAGCCGCACCAGCAGCTGTGTGAAGCCCTCCGGCACGATCTCCCAGTCCATCGCGGTGACCGGGCGGCCCTGCGGCACCACCTCGGACACGGCCGGGTCGTCGGTCGCCCTGTGCACGTGCGAGGTGTAGTAGTTCACGCCGAACACGTCCAGCGGCGTCGAGATGATCTCCAGGTCGCCGTCGCGCACCGGGATCTCGGCGCCGCGCGCGGCGATGTCGGCCAGCACGTCCTCCGGATAACGCCCGTGCACCAACGGATCCATGTAGATCCGGGTGCCGAGGCCGTCGGCGCGACGGGCCGCGTCCACGTCACGCGGGTCGTCCGAGGCGGCCGAGTGCGTGCCCATGTTCAGCGTGATGCCCAACGAAGTCACGCCGCGGGAACGAAGCTCCTGCGCCGCCAGGCCGTGACCCAGCAACAGGTGGTGAGTGGCGCGCATCGCCTCGGCGAAGTTCGTGCGGCCCGGCGCGTGCCTGCCGGTGTCGTAACCGAGCATGGCCGAGCACCACGGTTCGTTCAGCGTCGTCCAGGTCGGCACGCGGTCGCCCAGCGCGTCGTGCACCAGGCCCGCGAACTCGGCGAAGCGGTGGGCGGTGTCGCGGTGCGGCCAGCCGCCCGCGTCCTCCAGCTCCTGCGGCAGGTCCCAGTGGTACAGCGTGAGCCACGGGTCCACGCCCTTGTCCAGCAGCTCGTCGACGAGCCGGGAGTAGAAGTCGACGCCCTTGGCGTTCACCGGGCCGCGGCCGCCGGGCTGGATGCGCGGCCACGACACGGAGAAGCGGTACTTGTCGACGCCCAGACCCGCGATCATCTCCACGTCGGCCGGCATGCGGTGGTAGTGGTCGCAGGCCACGTCGCCGGTCTCGCCGTTCACGACGGCGCCGGGACGACGGGAGAACGTGTCCCAGATGGACAGTGTCCTGCCGTCCTCGTCCCACGCGCCCTCGATCTGGTACGCGGAAGTGGCCACGCCCCAGAAGAAGTCGCCGGGCAGACCCTCGGTGATGTCAGACATGCACGCCCTCCAGCCAGCACGCGACGCGCCGGGTGTCCTCGGCGGACTCCAGCGCCGGCATCCGTTCGCCGCACACGTCCATCGCGGACGGGCACCGCGGGTGGAACGGGCAGCCGGCCGGCATCGAGCGCAGGTCCGGCGGTGAGCCCGGAATGCCCTTCAGCTCACGGCGAGGGCCGCGCAGCGCCGGGAACGACGACAGCAGGCCCTGACTGTACGGGTGCTTGGCGGCCCGGTAGATCTCGGCGGCCGGCGCCTCCTCGACCACGCGCCCGCCGTACATGATCGCGATGCGGTCGGAGAACTCCACCAGCAGCGAGATGTCGTGCGTGATGAAGATGATCGAGAAGCCGAGCGTCTCGCGCAGCCGCATCATCTGGCCGAGGATCTGCCGCTGCACCACCACGTCGAGCGCGGTCGTCGGTTCGTCCATGATGACGATCTCCGGTTCCAGCGCGAGTGCCATCGCGATCATCACGCGCTGCCGCATGCCACCGGAGAGCTGGTGCGGGTACGCCCCCAGCCGGTCGGTCGGGATGCCCACCAGTCCCAGCAGTTCCTTGGCCCGCGCGGTGCGTTCCGGCCGCTTCATCTCCGGCCGGTGGGTGCGCAGGACGTCGTCGAGCTGCGTGGCGACCGAGATGACGGGGTTCAGGGCGTTCATCGCGCCCTGGAACACGATCGAGATCTCGCTCCAGCGCAGGACCTGCAGCTCCTTGTCGCTGAGCGACAGCAGGTCCTTGCCCTTGAAGAACACCTCGCCCGACGGCGTGTGCCCCGGCGGTTGCAGCAGGCGGGTCGCGGCGTAGGCCAGCGTGGACTTGCCGCTGCCGCTCTCCCCCGCGAGGCCGAGCACCTCGCCCTTGTTCAGCGTCAGCGAGACGTTGTGCACGGCACGGAGGGTGCCGTAGTCCACCGAGAGATCGCGGATCTCCAGCACCGGGCTCATGCGCGCACCTTCCGCAGCCGGGGATTCGCGTACTCGTCGATCCCGAAGTTGATCAGCGCCAGCGCCGTGCCCAGCAACGCGATGCACAGGCCGGCGGGGACGAACCACCACCACGCGCCCAGGCCGAGCGCCTGGTTGCTCTGCGCCCAGAACAGGATCGTGCCCCAGTTCCAGGTCGACAGCGAGATGACGCCGACGAACGACAGCGTGATCTGCAGCATGACCGCGAAGATCACCGTGCCGACGAAGCCGGACGCGATCACCGCCATCAGGTTCGGCAGCACCTCGAACACGATGATGCGCCAGGTCGACTCACCGGACGCCCGCGCGGCCTCCACGAAGTCCCTGCGGCGCAACGACATCGTCTGGGCGCGCAGCACCCGCGCGCCCCAGGCCCACGCCGTCAGCGAGATCACCGCGGCGATCAGCACGGTGTCCGCCGAGGGCAGCATCGAGGCCACGATGATGATCAGCGGCAGCGCCGGGATCACCAGGAAGACGTTGGCCAGCATCGACAACGCCTCGTCGGCCGCACCGCCGAGGAACCCGGAGGTCACGCCGACCAGGATCGACAGCAGGGTCGCGAGCACACCGCACACCAGCCCGACGACCATCACTCCCCTGGTGCCCACGAGCACCTGGGAGAAGATGTCCTGACCGGTCATGGTCGTGCCGAACCAGTGCGACCCCGACGGCGGCGACAGCAGGTCGTCGCTCATCGCGGACGGGTCGTACGGCGCGACCCACGAGCCGATCACGGCGATCAGCGTGAAGAAGCCCAGGATGCCCAGGCCCAGCTTGGTCTTGAAGTTCATCCGTCAGCCCTCCCGCCGCGTGCGCGGGTCCAGCAGCAGGTAGCCGATGTCCGCGAGCAGGTTCGCCACCAGCACCGCCAGTGTGATCACCAGGAACACGCCCTGCATCAACGGGTAGTCCTTCGCGCCGATGCCCTGGAACAGCACGTAACCCAGGCCCGGGTAGGAGAACACCATCTCGACCAGCAGGGCGCCGCCGACGATGAACCCGAGCGACAGCGCGAAACCGGAGATCGACGGCAGCACGGCGTTGCGCGCGGCGTAGGCGAACATGATCCGCTTCTGCGTGAGTCCCTTGGCCCGCGCGACGAGCACGTAGTCCTCGGCCGTCACGGTCACCATCATGTTGCGCATGCCGAGGATCCAGCCGGCCACCGAGCTCACGACGATCGTGACGCCGGGCAGCACCGCGTGTTCCAGAACACTGCCGATGAACTCGCCGGAGAACTCCGGCACGAGCCCCGGCGCGTAACCGCCGGACGCCGGGAACAGCGGCCACGTCACGGAGAACAGCGAGATCGCGATCAGGCCGAGCCAGAAGTACGGGATCGACGACAGGAACGTCGTGACCGGAATGAGGTTGTCCATCCACGACCCGCGCTTCCAGCCCGCGTACACGCCCAGCAGGGTGCCGAGGATGAACGCGATCACGGTGGTCACGCCGACCAGGCCGAGCGTCCACGGCATCGACTGCGCGAGCACGTCCGCCACCGGGGTCGGGAAGAACGTGAACGACAGCCCCAGGTCGCCCTGGAAGAGCGAGCCCCAGTAGTCGACGTACTGCTGCCAGATCGACTTGTTGTCGTCGAGTCCGAAGAGGATGTACAGAGACGCCATCGCGTCGCTGTTCAGCCGGCCGCCGAGCTTGGTGATCATCGCCTGCACCGGGTCACCGGGAAGCATGCGCGGCAGCAGGAAGTTCGCCGTGATCGCCGCCCACAGGGTCACCAAGTAGAACAGCGCGCGGCGCAAGAGGAACGTCATGCCGCCGCCTCCACGTACAACCAGCACGCCGCCCAGTGCCCGTAGGAGTCGACCTCGGTGCGCGGGGGTGCCTCGGTCCAGCACCGGGTCTGCACCTTGGGACAGCGCGGCGCGAACGGGCAGCCGGTAGAGACCTGCGTGGACTCCACGGCCGGCGCGTCCAGCGCGACGACGGACCGTTCGGGGTCGGGCGCGGACTCGATCAGCAGCTGCGTGTACGGGTGGGCCGGCCGTTGCGTCACGGTCTCGCTGTCGCCGCCCTCGACGATCTGCCCGCCGTACATCACGAACGTCTCGTCCGCGAAGTAGCGCGCCGACGCGATGTCGTGCGTGATGTAGAGGACCGCGAGCTTCAGCCGTTCCTTCAGGTCCAGCAACAGGTTCAGCACGCCGAGCCGGATGGAGACGTCCAACATGGACACCGGTTCGTCTGCGAGCAGCACCTCGGGGTGCGCGGCGAGCGCGCGGGCGATCGCGACGCGTTGCCGCTGCCCGCCCGAGAGCTCGTGCGGGTACCGCGAGGCGAAGTCTGCGGGCAGGTTCACCCGCTGCAACAGCTCCTCCACCGTCTCCGGCCGCTTGTGGATCTTCAGCGGCCGGGTCAGGTGGTAGCGGATCGTGTGGATCGGGTTGAGCGATGCGAAGGGGTCCTGGAACACCATCTGGACCTTGCGCCGGTACTCCCGGACCCTTCGCACCTTCTCGCCGTCCAGCAGGATCTCGCCGGAGGTGGGTTCCACGAGCCGCGCGAGCAGCTTCGCCACCGTCGACTTGCCTGATCCGGATTCGCCGACGAGGGCGGTCACGCGCCCGCGGCGCAGGACGATGGAGACGTCCTGCACCGCACGCACGCGCTTGTAGGTCTTGACCAGACCTTTCGCTTCAAGCGCGACTTCGTTCATTTAGGATCCCGCAGGCTTCAGCTTCATGACGATCTGGAGGGCGTTGGGCAGGGTCGCCTGCGGCGGACCGTACGGGTCCTCCTCGGACGGCCAGCCGACCCAGCTCTTCGTGCTGTACTCCGCGCCGATCGGACCCGCGGAGGTCGGGATCATCGGCACCTGCTCGACCATGATCTTCTGCAGCACCGCGAGGGCCTTGGCCCGCGCAGCGTCGTCGGGCGCGTTCGCGTACTCGGCCAGCGCCGTCGTCGCCTCGGGGCTGTTGTAGCGGCCGAAGTTGACCGCCGCGGTCTGCCCGATCGGCTTGATCTCCGCGCCGTCCATGATGTTCTGGTACATCTCGTACGGCGTGGCACCGGTGTTGGTCCAGCGCAGCGAGCCCTGGAACGAGCCGTTGGCGAAGTCGGTCGTCCACGCGTCCGCGGTCTGCGTGCGCACGGTCGCCTCGATGCCGATCTTCTTCAGGTCGCCCTTGATGATGTCGAGCACCGTCAGGTAGTCCGACCAGCCGGACGGGTTCGTGAGCTCGATCGTGACGGGCTTGCCGTCCGGGGCCTGGAGCACGTCGCCCGCGTACTTGAAGCCGGCGGACGTGAGCTTGCTCTTCGCGCCCTCGACGTCGATCTTGAACTTCGCGTCCTTGTACTCCGGCGCGAGGAACGAGTCACCGGCGGGCAACGGCATGCCGGTCTTCGACTCGAGCTTCGGGAAGAGCCTCGCCTCACCCTTGACGAAGATCGCCTCGCGGTCGATCACGTCGCTCATCGCCGACCGCAGCGCGGGGTTGTCGAACGGCGCGACCGTCGTGTTCAGCCACAGGCCGTGAATGCCGAGACCGGCGGGGAACCAGAGCTTGTGGTTCGCCGGGTCCTTGTCCACGTAAAGCTTTTGGTAGTCCGGGATGAAGACGTAGGACCACTGGCTCGCACCCGACGCCAACGCCGTCGTCTGCGCCGTGTTGTCGTTGTACGACGTGTACTGGATCTCCGGAACCTTCGGCAGTTCCTGCCAGTACTCGGCACGCCGCGCGATCGTGACGGTCTGCGAGGTGAACGACTTCAGCTCGTACGGACCGGTGCCGACGGGCTTCGGGTTCGTGTAGGTCGTCGGGTCGTCGACGGTGCTCCACACGTGCTGCGGGATCACCATCGCGCTGATGACCTTGTTGCGCGTCACGAACTGCGGGCTCGCGAACGCGACCTCGACCTTGCCGTCCGGCGTCGCCGTGGCGGTCTCGACCTTGAGCGAGTCGCGGTTGTTGAGCGCCGGCCACTTCTTCAGGATCTCGAACGAGAAGGCGACGTCAGCGGCCGTGAGCGGCTTGCCGTCGGACCACTTCACGTTCTCCCGGATCGTGAAGGTGACCTTCTTGTAGTCGGGCGTCCAGTCCCACTTCGTCGCGAGCCACGGCACCGGGTCCTGGGCAGGGCGCGTGTTGTTCACGAACGCCAGCGGCTCGTAGATCTGGTAGCGGTAGCCCAGCGAACCCGCCGCCGACGTGGGCAGGAAGGGGTTGTGGTTCTCGGTCAGCGGCCCGTTGGGCATGCCCACGGTCAACACGCCGGAGGCCTTGGTGGCGCCACCGGAGGAGCAACCCGTCGCCGCGAGCGCCAGTGCCAACGCGACGATGATTGTTCTGCGCATGGGGGAATCTCCCGATACGGAGCATGAGAGCGCTCTCTCATGCGTACGGCGAACTCGCCAGGCCGCGTCCGGTGGCCTGGCGTGTCCGTTCAGTTGTGGTGGAGCGGGGTTCGGGTCAGGGCGCGGATTCGCGCACGATCAACGAGGTCGGCAGCACCAGCGGGTGGTCGGGCATCGGCTGTCCCTCGAGCGTGGAGAGCAGCATCCGCGCGGCGGCGGCACCCATCTCCTGCAGCGGCTGGCGGATCGTCGTCAGCCGGGGTTCGGTGTGTCCCGCGACCGGGACGTCGTCGAAACCGACCACGGACACGTCGCCGGGGACGGTCCTGCCGGATTCTCGCAGTGCCCGCAGCACACCGACCGCCGAGAGGTCGTTCTGCGCGAACACGGCGTCGAACGGGATTCCACTCGCCACGAGCTTGTCCACGGCGACTTCACCACCTTCCGTGGTGAAGTCGCCGTCGACGACGAGGTCCGGGTGCAGCGTCAGGCCCGCTTCCGCCAAAGCGAGCCGGAACCCGTCCAGCCTCGCCTGAGTGCACCCGAAGTGCGGTGGTCCGGTGACGACGGCGAACCTGCGGCGGCCTGCCGCGACGAGATGCCGTGCGACATCCGCGCCTCCCTGCCGGTTCGTCGTCGTCACCGAAGGGAACTCCGGGTGCGAACCGCGGTCGTCGATCATGACGACCGGCAGCCCCGCCCGGTAGAGCGTGGAGATGTAGTGCAGCGCGTCCGGCGGCTCGACGACCAGCAGACCGTCGAAAGCGTTGGCGGACACGTGGTTCGCGAACTGGTTCAACGACTCGGGCCCGCGGTTCAGCGTGTAGAGCAGCAACCCGTACCCGTCGGCCTCAAGGGTGTCGACGATGCCCTGCAGGACCTCGCCCATCCACGGCCACGTGAGCGAGGGCGCCAGCATCGCGACGGTCCGGGTACGCCCACGGGCCAGCCCGACGGCACGGGCACTGGGCACGTACCCGATCTCGTCGATGACCTTGCGAACGCGCTGCGCCGTGGAGGCGTCCACGTCCGGCTTGCCGTTCAGCACGCGTGACACGGTCGCTTTGGACACCTGGGCGCGTTGGGCGACCTCTGCGATCGTGACACGCATGCCGAACTTCCTTCCGCCGCCTCCTGAAACCGGTTCCGTAACCGGTTCCGACGAGGTGTGACGGAGTCAACAGCCTCCCCTCAGCATTAGTCAAGACTCTTGCCGGAAGTTCGTGAGAGCGTTTCCACAACCCAGATCATCACCGCAGGTAGGACACCGTCGAGTGACTCGAAATGAGATCCCTTGATCGATTCGTCCTTCCGTGTTCAGCTGCTCTGTTCGGAGTACCCGTTGCGTCTCAACTGATCGGGCAGAATCTGGGCATGGGGGTTGTGACAGCGGTCAGCCGCAACGAGGAGTACACGTTCACCAAGCCCACCCGCACGAGCATCACGTTGCTCGCGGGCCTGGGCGTGGAAGGTGACGTCCACCAGGGCGTCACGGTCAAACACCGGTCACGGGTCGCACAGGACCCGACCCAGCCGAACCTGCGCCAGGTCCACCTGATGCACGCCGAACTGTTCGACGAGCTCAGCACCAAGGGCTACTCCGTGGCGCCGGGCGAGATCGGCGAGAACGTCACCACACGGGGCCTCGACCTGCTCGGCCTTCCCACGGGCACCCTGCTGCACCTGGGGCCTGAGGCCGTGGTGGAGGTGACGGGCCTGCGCAACCCGTGCCTGCAGATCGACCACTTCTCGAAAGGGCTCCTGAAGGAAGTGGTGGGCAAGGGTCCGGACGGGGAGCTGATCCGGCGCGCGGGGATCATGTCGATCGTCCTCGTGGGCGGGGTGGTCAGCCCAGGGGACGAGATCCGCGTCGAGTTGCCGGCGGAGCCGCACCGGCCGCTGGAGAAGGTCTAGGCACCGCGCGAGCGAGGCGGGCGTCGCCAGCAGGAACCGGCGCCCGCCCGACGCGTGATGCCAACCAAGCGCACGCGCCCGAGCAAGGCGACCACGCACGCAGCCCGACGCGCGGTGCCAACCGGACAGCCGACCGCGCATGCAGCCTGGCGCAGCGAGCCGTCCGAACGTGGATGCGATGGTCAGCGGTGCACACCCGCACTGGCGATTGGGGCTTGACCTTGAGGGGCGGGGTGCTGCCCCTAGTCCCCGAAGTGCTCGTCCAAGATCACCGAGATGGTCCGAGGCGCCTCCACCACGGCCAGATGCGCCGCATCCCCCACCACGTACAACTCCGAATCCACCAACTCATCAGCGATCCGCCGAACCAACTCAGTGGGCGTCGCATGATCCTGCGCAGCAGCGATCACCACGGTGGGCACGTCGATCTTCGCCAAATCCCCCCGAAGATCCATGTCCCGAACCGCCTCCAGACAGGCGACGTAGGAAGACAGATCAACCCCCAGCAACCCGTCCCGAAACCGATCAACGACCGAAGCAGAACACCCAGGCGTGAACCACCGCGCCACCACGGAATCCACGACAGCCGGCATCCCCCCAGCGGCGAGCAACGCCAGACGGGACTCCAACCGCCCCTTGTCCGGCACCCACGCGGTGGTGCACACCAACGCCAGCCGCGAGATCCGGTCGGTGTGCGCGGCGAGCCACATCCCGACCATCCCGCCGAGCGACACGCCGCAGTAGTACACCTGGCGCAATCCCAAGTGGTCCAACACTTCCACGACGTCGGCGGCGAGGTCCTCGATCGTGCAGGGCCCCGGGACCGGCGCGCTCCCGCCGTGGCCGCGGTGGTCGAAGCGCAGCAGCCGGAACGGGAGCGCGAAGTCGTCCCACAGCGAAGTGGTCGTGCCGAGTGCGTTGCCGAGCATCAGCACCGGCGCGTCCTCCGGCCCGGTCAGCGTGTGCGCGAGCACGGCGTCACCTCCTCGCAGGGCCCCGACATCAGCGAGTCTGCCTGGGCTTTTCGCGGCTCGCACGACGAATCGCGCGGACACCTCCAGATCAGTCGACAACCACCGGCCTGGCCCCCGCCGAAACACTGTTACGGGGAGCAGAATGGTGGTTTGTCTCAGCCGCCTAACGCACCGGGAAGCCGATGAACTCCGTTGCTCCGTTCACGCACGAAGCCCTGTTCTACCGGGACGAGGACGACTTCCTCGCCGGTACGGCCAGATTCGTGGCGGACGGCGTCGACCACGGCGAGCCGGTGCTGGTCGCGGTGCCCGAGGCGAGCATCGCCCCGTTGCGCGAACGGCTGGGCGTCCTCGCCGACCAGGTGCACTTCATCGACATGACCGAGGCCGGCCGCAACCCCGGCCGGATCATCCCCGGTGTGCTGATGGCGTTCAGCGCGAGCACGCAGCTGCGCTTCCGCATGGTCGGCGAGCCGATGTGGCCCGGCCGCACCGAGCTCGAGTACCCGGCGTGCGTGCAGCACGAGGTGTTGATCAACACGGTGTTCGAGGGGCGGCAGGGCGTGATCCTGTGCCCGTACGACGCGACGGCGCTGCCCGGCCGGGTGCTGCAGGACGCGCGGCGCACCCATCCCGTGGTGATCGACGGCGAGCGGCGGGTCGCGAGTGAGTGGTACACCGACCCGGCGGCGCTGACCGACCTCTACAACGTGCCGCTGCCGCCGCCTCCTCTCGGCGCCGAGGAGCACCCGTTCTCCGTCGGCACGCTTGCGCACGTGCGCAAGCTCGTGTCGGCGTACGCGCACGGGCTGCGCCACGAACAGATCGAGGACCTGGTGCTCGCGGTGAACGAGCTCGCGACGAACAGCATCCTGCACGCGTCGGGTCGCGGGGTGCTGCGGATGTGGCGTGAGGGCGACGCCGTGGTGTGCGAGGTGAGCGACACGGGCGCCGGGTTCCCGCCCTCGTTCACCGGCCTGTCCGGCTTCGGGATCGTGATGGTGAACCTGTTGTGTGACCTGGTTCGCACCCACACGAGTCACAGCGGTACCACCGTTCGAGTGTACTTGGGGCGGTAGCGAGTCACCGCCATCTCATCGCAATGCGCATGACACGCGGACCTGTTTTCCTTGCACAGCTATGACAGACCACCTCTCCCCCCTCGACATCGCCTTCCTCGCAATGGAGGGTGACGCCAACCCGTTGCACCTCGGCGCGGTCGCGACCTTCGCTCCGTCCACCGCGGTGCACCCGGCCCGCATCGCCGCCGTGCTCTGCGAACGGGCACAAGAGATTCCGCGCCTGCGGCAACGCGCCCGCACGTCGTTGCTCGGTGGCGCGCGCTGGGTGGAGGACCCCGGTTTCGCGCCGGAGGACCACGTCTTCACGCACCACGTGCGCGGCCGCGACCGGTTCGCCACGCTGGTCTCGCACCTCATGGCGCAGCCGCTCGACCTGGCCCGCCCGCCGTGGGAGATGCACGTGATCACCGGCCTCGCGGGCGGCAGGTTCGCCGTGGTCGCGAAGCTGCACCACTCGTTGTGCGACGGCATGAAGGCCGTCGGCCTGGGAATCCAGCTCTTCGACCCGTCCCGGCTGTCCATTCCGGACGCTCCGGAGCCGATCGCGAAGTCGATCATCCCCTCGCTGCCGTCGCTGCGCGGGATCAAGGACACGATCGACATAGCGTCGAGCGTGCTGCTCAACACGCGCCCGCCGACGCTGAACTCGCCGGTGCTCACCGCGTCCGCCCGGCCACGCCGCGTGGTGATGTCGCGCCTGGATCTCGCGGACGTGCACCGAATCAGGCGCACCCACGGCGGCACGGTGAACGACGTGCTGCTCGCGCTCGTCACAGGTGCGTTGCGCCACTGGCTTTCCGCGCACGACAGCGCCGGCCCCGGCTCGGTGGTGCGCGCGCTGATCCCGGTTAACCAGCGCTCACGCACCGGCGACGGCGGCTCCGGCAACCAGATCTCCGGCTTCCTCGTCTCCCTGCCCGTCGGCGAGACGGATCCGGCCGAACGGCTGCGGAACATCCGCGCGCAGATGGAGTCCGCGAAGGCGGCGGGCCCCGACCGGGGCGCGGGCGCGCTGCCGCTGCTCGCCGACAAGGTGCCGCCGCTGGTGCACCGCCTGGCCGCGCCGGTGATGGGCCGCTGCGCTCCCCTGCTGTTCGACACGCTGGTCACCTCGGTGCCGCTGCCGTCCGTGCCGCTCGCTCTCGACGGCGCCGCGCTGTGCGAGATGTACCCGGTCGCGCCCGTCGCACCGGGCCACGCGGTCGGTGTCGCGCTGTCGGTCTACAAGTCGTCGGTGCACGTCTGCCTGAACACCAACCAGTCGTGGATGTCGGACGCGCACTGGCTCGACGGCGTGCTGCGCCGGGAGCTCGCGGCGTTGCAGCAGGTGCGCGAGCTGGTGGGTTTGCCGAGGTAGGAGCACGGGCACACCTGTTCTCATGAGCAACACCGTGGTCCTCGACGTGGACGGCACCCTGGTCGACACCAACTACCACCACACGGTGGCGTGGTTGCGCGCCTTCCGCAGCGCGGACGTCACCGTGCCGGGTTGGCGCGTGCACCGCGCGATCGGCATGGGCGGCGACAAGCTGGTGGCCGCCGTCGCCGGGGACAAGGTCGAGGACGACCACGGCGACGCGCTGCGCACGGCCTGGGAGCGCTACTTCGACGAGATGCTGGACGAGATCCAGCCGATCGAGGGCGCGCACCGCCTCATCCGCTCCGCGACCGACCTGGGCCTCGCCGTCGTGCTCGCGAGCTCCGGCAAGAGCAAGCACGTCGAGCACTACCTGAAGCTCCTCGACCCCGGCGACGTCGCGTGGACGACCTCGGACGACGTCGACGACAGCAAGCCGGAGCCGGACCTGATCGAGGTGGCGTTGCGCGAGGCCGGCAGCGAGCGCGCGGTCGTCATCGGCGACTCGGTGTGGGACTGCGAGGCCGCGAAGCGCGCTGGGCTGCCGTCGATCGGGCTGCTCACCGGAGGGTTCGGGGAGGACGAGCTGATCGACCGCGGCGCCTCGGCGGTGTACGCGGACCTGGACACGCTGCGGGCGGAGCTGTCCGACCTGCCGTTCGCCGTGGTGGACGACCCGAAGGCCTAGGGCTGGGGAGCCGCGGACGGCGTCGGGGCCTCCGAGGACTTCTTGCGGTTCTTCTTCTCCTTGCTCGGCTTCGTCGACTCCTCGACCGGTTCCTCCGAGGTCGGCTCCACCACGGGGGTCGACACCACACCACCGGCACCGGGCACCGCCACGCCGGGTACACCGGGAGCGTCCGAAACGGACGGGGTCTGCACCACGGTCACGGTCGACGGGGTCACCGTCACCACACGGGTCTGCTCCTGCGGCACGGCCGGCCGGTCCGCGGCGGGAGCCTCGCTGCCGCCGGCGAGGTTCGCCACGACCACGGCCGCCATCGCGCTGACGGCGACCGCCGCGGCCGCGATGGCCACGCGCTTGCCGCGCCGGGACCGCTGCTCGGGCACGTCCGGGGCGACGGCCGCGTCCGGCAGCAGCGCAGGCAACCCGCGGCTGGCCTCGAAAGCGGCCTGCAACGAGTCCGCGCACTGCGAGGCGGTCGGGCGCCGCGCGGGGTCCATGTCCGTCATCGCCGAGAGCAACGACTCCCAGGCGGGCGGCAGGTCGACGGGGATCCGCGGCGACCGCGCCAGCCTCGCGAGCGCGGCCTCGGCGTCACCACCGGGGTACTCGCTCCGCCCGGTCAGGCACTCCAGCAGCACCAGCCCGAGCGAGTAGACGTCGGCGGGCGGCCCGACCTCGGCGCCGCGGACCTGTTCCGGCGACAGGTAGCCGGCGGTGCCGACGAGCACGCCGGACGTCGTCACCCGCGTCACCTCTGCCACCAGCGCGAGGCCGAAGTCCGCCAGGTACGCCTGCTTCTCCGTGTCGTCGAGCAGGATGTTGGACGGCTTGATGTCGCGGTGCACGACGCCCAGTCCGTGCACGTGGTCCAGCACGACGGCGATCTGGCTGCCCACCCGCGCCACGAACCGGGGCGGCAGCGGTTCGCGCATGCGCTGGCGCAGCGTTCCGCCGGTGATCTCGCGCATCACGAAGTACGGGCGGCGCGACACGCTGCCGGACGCGTACACCGGGATGACGCCGGGACACTCCAGCGTCGCCAGCATCGAGGCCTCGCGCTGCAGGCGCAGTTCGTCGTCGGGCAGACCGGGGCCGGTGAAGATCTTGACGGCGACCGAGGAGGTGGTCGAACGGTCGTACGCGCGGTAGACCTCGGCCATCCCACCCGAGCCGAGCAGTGAACCGATCACGTAGCGGTCGTCGACCACCGCTCCCGTGAGGTCACCGTCCCAGCGCTCGCTCATGAGCCTCCGCTTCGTCGCACCGGCAAACTATCGGGTCGAGTGGAATCTCGGCTACCCGGTCGAACCTGACGATCACACGACGATCAGCCCGGCTTCGATCTCCCGGACGACCGCCACGTCCCGTTCGAGCTGGTCGACGTCGGTCGTCGCCAGCACTACCGAACCCAACGACGTCCACAGGTCATCGGTACGCGGAACCATGGAACCTTCGCGATACGCCAGCGCATCACTCTGGTAACTCGGCAGAAGTGAGGACAGCTCGTCAAAACGCACCGAGTTGCCGAGCTCCCCGGCGGCCGGCGACGAGACATACACCGACTTCACGTGCTGGCGCCGCGAGTAACTGCGAACCGAGTCGCCGTCGACGCGGTGCCGCACCATGCGCGTGACCTGGTTCTCCCCCGTGCCGAGCAACGTCAGCTCCTGCCGCTCGGCCTCGGCGAGCCGCGCGCCGATGTCGATCAGGCGCGGCCCCTTCGGGGTGACCATGACGGCCACGTGCGCGGGACCGTTGCGCACACCTGTCGCGTCGAGCACCTCGCGGACGTAGTCGGCCAGCAGGCGGACCACGGGATCGCCGGACGCGACGAGGGTGTTCGACAGGTAGATGCCGAGGCGGTCGCCTCGCCGTTCCTTGGCGTAGCGCCACACCGCGACCAGTCCGTGCTCGCCGTCGATCGAGTAGGTGTCGACCTCGTACTCCGAGCCCACCGCGAGTTCCTGCACGAGCACCTTGTCGTTGCGGGCGTTCCGCTCGTTAACGCATTTCAGCACGCGGTGGAATTTCGCACGCCAGTCCTCACCGGGCTCGGCGATCAACACGTCGCCCGCGCCGCCGCACTTCTGCGACTTCAGCACGAACGGCGAGTTCTCCAGGCCCTCGCGCCGCAGCCACGCGGCCACCTCGTCGACGCGGTCCGAGCTGATCTGGCGCAGGTGCGGCAGCTCGGCGGTGCGCAGCGCCACGCCCATCTGCCACTTGTCGCTGCGGGCGGACGAGAGCGTCAGGACGTTCGACCGACCAGGCTCGACCAGTTCGGACAACGTCTCCGCGGCCTCGACGCCGGACTCGGCGCCCGCGACGACGGCGATCGGGTCGTGCACGGCCAGCTTCGCGGCGAGCTCGTCGAGGTCGTGCAGCACGTGGACCTCGCTGTAGTCGTCGGGGTTCCACGTCGGCGCGAGCCACGGGGAGGGTCTGCCCGCCGTCAGCACGGCGATCGCGTCGACACCACGCCGCGCGAACGCGGGGGCGATTCCCCGGCCCTCCGCGAACGGATCCACCACCACGATGCTGCGCCCGGCCATCGCTGTCCTCCCCTGAGCGACTCTGCTGAATGCAGGAACACAACCGGGGTGGTGCGAGCGGGCATTCCTGTCTCGATTGGGACGAGACGACCGTCACTCGAACCGCAGTTCCTCCCTGACCGCGGCGGTGACGAGGCAGCCGGACGTGGCCCGCCACACCCGGCCGAGGCGGACGCGGAGGTCGGTGCCACCGCTCAGCGCCTGCGCGACGAACTGCAGCCCGAGCAGCTCGGCCACGATCTGCTCGGCCGCGTGCCGCACGTTCACCTCGGGCCGGAGCTCACCGCGTTCGCGCGCGAGTGACAGCAGGTCGCGCACGACGGTGACCCAGCCGATCACCTGCGCGGCCGCCGCGACGTCGAAGAACACGGCCTCCCGCAACAACTTCGCGCTCACCCGCACCGTCAGGTCGGTCTCCAGCCTGCGGACGAACTCGAACGACATCGCGATCAGCGCCTGCACCGGCGACGGCTCGACGGCGAGCACCTCGTCGCGCAACCGGTGCCACAGCAGGGACTGCTCCTCGATGATCGCGACGCCGAGCGCCTCTTTGGAGCGGAAGTGGCAGTACAGCGCGCCTTTCGACACGTCGGCCCTGGAGCACACGGAGGTGAGGCTGGAGCCGGCGAACCCGTCGCGGTCGAACACCTCCGCCGCGGCCCGCAGCAGTCTCGTCCTCGTGTGCACGGCTCTCTCGCGTTGCGCGCTCATCCCCCGGCCCGCGCGAGACCGGTCGCGACGGCGGAGGCCAGCGTGTCGGGCAGGTGCCGGTACTGCTCGATCTCCCCGAGGTGCACGGAGAGCACGGTGGTGAAGCGCGACTCCACCGTCTCGCCGGTGGCCTGGACCCGCCAGCGCGCCGAGCCGATCACCGCCGCGTCTCCCCCGTCGACGAGCACCTGCCGCGCCGAGAGCTTCTCCAGGCGCAACGTGGCGAACAGGGTCAGGAACTGCGCCTCGACCTCACGCCGGGAGCGCGTGCCGAAGGTCCACCGGGCGCCGTTCGGTTCGGGCGCCTCCCATTCCACGGCCGGCGCGCACAACCGCGCGATGCCGGGTGCGTCCTGTGCCGCGAGCCTGGCCAGGAACACCTGCACCACTTCGACCGTCGAGAGCATTTCCTCACACTAGCTCGACTGACTAATAACGGGCGCGCACACCCCATTGGACCAGTTGCGTTTCCTCCGAACAACCGATCAAGTCATTGCATAGTTGCCTGAACTTTCAACGACCGTCGGTATCACCGCAATGCACGGCCCGGACTCGCGGACTTTGCGGCACTGTGGACGCCGTACCCCCGTCATCTCAGTGAAACGGAGCAGAACCGTGCTCAAGGCAGCCCCCCAAGCCCACGAGCACCAGGCCACCCCGCCGATCACCGCCCTGATTCCCCAGGCACGGCGAGAACAGGGCCTCACCCAGCGCGCACTCGCGGACCTGTTGTGCGAGATCTCACAAAACGACAGCGTGACGCGTGAAGAAGTGTCGAGGTGGGAGCGCGGTAAACGCATTCCCGGCCCGTACTGGCGCGCCTGGATCAGCGCGGCGCTCGACGTGCCGCACGCCGAGGTCGACCGAGCAGCGGTCGCCGAACGCGAATACCGGAGGACCAAGACCGACGACCGCACCAACCAGCGGGTGAATACTTCGTGATACTCGGCCGGCCGCGCCGAAAAGTGTCCTGAATTGTCATTCCCGCCGCACACCAGGTGACGAGTTCACTCCGCGCCGGCGTGCGCCCGGAGGTCGTCCACGAACCGGCTGAGCAGCCGCCCGAACGTCGTCTTGTCCTCCTCGGACCAGTCGGCGACGGCGCCGGTGAACCAGCCGAGGACGGCCTCCAGGTAGCGCCCGGCCGCCGCCCCACCCGCGTCCGTCAGCTCGACGAGACGCGCGCGCTGGTCGTCCGGATCGACGACGCGACGGACCAGATCGGCGCTCTCCAGGTCGTGCAGGTGCCTCGTGACGTGCGGGCCGACGACCTGCATCCGCGCGGCGATCTCCCCCACCCGCAACGGCCGGCCGGCCATCCGCAGCGTGATCAGCACGGTCAGGCCGGGGCGGTCCAGCGGGAGGCCGACCTGCTCCATCGCCCGCTCGACCAGCCGGCTGCGGTTGAGCACGGTGCCCAGTTGCATCAGTTGCGGCAGCAGCGCCGCGGGGTCCAGGGCCTCGCTCATCTCACACCTTACTTACCTAACTTAGGTATACGCTTGCCTCAGTCGCTCGCAACCGTAGCGATCATCGCGGCCTGAAAAATGATACCTAAGTTAGTTATCTGGAGGGACCATGAGCTCAGTCCTGATCTCCGGCGCCAGCATCGCCGGCCCCGCGCTCGCGTTCTGGCTGCGGCGGCACGGCTTCGACGTGACCGTCGTGGAGAAGTCCCACACCCTGCGCGGCGGCGGCTACCCGATCGACATCCGCGGCACGGCGTTGGAGGTGGTCTCCCGGATGGGCCTGCTCCCCCGGCTCCGCGAGGCCCACGTGAACACGCGCCGGATCACGTTCCTCGACGCCGACGGCACCGAGGCCGCGTCGCTGCGCCCCGAGTCGCTCATCGGTGGAGACGGCACCGACCTGGAGGTCCGGCGCGGCGACCTCGCCGAGATCCTCCACGAGACCGTGCGCGACGACGTGGAGTTCCTGTTCGACAACACCATCGTGACCATGGACGAGCACTCCGGCGGCGTGGACGTGAGGTTCCGCAGCGGCCTCCAACGCACCTATGACCACGTCATCGGCGCCGATGGGCTGCACTCGACCGTGCGCGCGCTGACGTTCGGTCCGGAGGAGCAGTTCCACCGCTACCTCGGCTACTGCTTCGCGGGCTTCACCCTGCCCAACCACCTCGGCCTGCGGCAGGAGGCCCTGATGTGGAACGAACCCGGCCGCGCCGCCGCCCTGTACGCGGTGGGAGCGGCCGAGAACGTGCACGGCTTCCTGAGCTTCGCGCGCGCCGAGGCCCCGTTCGGCGCGTTCCGCGACCCGCAGGCCCAGCGCGACCTGGTGGCGTCGGTCTTCGCCGACGACGGCTGGGAGGTGCCGCACCTGGTCAAGGCGATGCACGCGGCCGACGACCTGTTCTTCGACACGGTCAGCCAGATCCGCATGCCCAGCTGGTCGTCCGGCCGCGTCGCACTGGTCGGTGACGCCGCCTACGCCCCGTCGTTCCTCACGGGCCAAGGGTCGAGCCTCGCACTCGTGGGCGCCTACGTGCTGGCGGGCAACATGGCCGACTTCGGCGTGTACGAGCGCACGATCAGGCCGTTCGTCGAGGCGAACCAGGGCCTGGTCGACGTGGGCGACGCGGAGCTGTTCCCCGGCACCGCTGAGGCCCTGGCCACCCGCAACACCGCCCTGCGCTCCCGCGAGACGATCCCCGCCGAGGCCGCGCGTCCCGAACACTCGGCGCTGACGCTCCCCGACTTCGGCTAGCCACAACACTTGCAGCCACACCACTGGCCGCGTGAGTTCGTGTCGGTCGTCCGGTCACCTCTTCGGGTCAACCGCCGAAGGCGATTCGGGCCGAAGCGGTGGCCGGACGACCGACTTCCCGACGAACTCACCGCCGCCTGCGGAGCAGCGGCCATAAAACACAGACAGGTTCTCCACAGGCGACTCACAGGATCCGGCCGCACTCTGAGTCGCATGACGGACAACCACGACCGCGGCCTCCAGTTCGACCTCGCCACGCTCATCGGGCGCAGGCGGGCGTTGTCGCTGCTCGGCGGCGCGGGCCTCACGCTCGTGGCCTGCGCCCCGTCGACCACCACCGCGACGTCGACCACCACGACCGGCTCGTCCACCACCACCGCCGCCGACGGCTCGCCGCTGGAGGCGATCCCCGAGGAGACCGCCGGCCCGTTCCCCGGCGACGGCTCCAACGGCCCGAACGCGTTGACGCAGAGCGGAATCGTGCGTTCGGACATCCGCTCCAGCTTCGGGTCCTCGACCCGCACGGCGGAGGGCGTGCAGCTGACCATCGACCTCACCGTGCGGAAGGAGGACGGCACGGCGTTCGCGGGCGCCGCGGTGTACCTGTGGCACTGCGACATCAACGGCGACTACTCGATGTACTCGGACCGCGTGAAGGACGAGAACTTCCTGCGCGGCGTCCAGGAGGCCGACTCCTCGGGGAAGCTGAAGTTCGTCAGCGTCTTCCCCGGCGCGTACTCCGGGCGCTGGCCGCACATCCACTTCGAGGTCTACCCGAGCCTCGCCGAGGCGACCAAGGCCGGCAACAAGATCACGACCTCGCAGCTCGCGTTGCCCGAGACGACGTGCAAGGAGGTCTACGGCACGACCGGCTACACGCAGAGCGTCCGGAACATGTCGCGGACGTCGCTGGACCAGGACATGGTGTTCCGCGACGGCACGGACCAGCAGATGGCCGCCATGTCGGGCAACGCCCAGTCCGGCTACACCGCCTCACTGACCTTCGCGGTGGAGGGCTAGCCACAGCTCCGCGCGCAGCCCCGGCGAGTCGAGCGACCGGCCGAGGGCCTGCTCGGCCCGCCGCACCCGGTTCCTCAGGGTGTGGCGGTGGACCGCGAGCTCCGCCGCCGCGGGATCCCACGAACCGTGGTGCGCCAGCCAGACCCGTAGCGTTTCGCGGGTCTCGGTGTCGAGCGGCCCGAGCAACGCGTTCGCGAACCCGTCGGGGACCACCAGGGTTCCCGCCAGGTCCTCGAACCTGCGCACACCCGCCCTGCGCGCCTGCTGAGCCTCGCGGTAGCCGCGCGCGACCCCGCTCCAGTCCACTTCGGACGAAGCGTGGCCGTCGTTCTCCTGTACCAGCACCACGATCCGACCCTCGTGCTCGGCCCAGAACCCGTCTTCCGGCGGCTCGTCGGCGAGGTAGACGCGGAAGCGCTCTGGCAGGCCGTCGACCGGGATCCCGTTCAGCAGCAACAGGAACTGGCCCGCGCGCAGTTCGCGCCGGGCGGCGTCGACGGCGTCGTTCTGCGCCAGGGCGAGGGTGAGCAGCGAGGCCGCCGTGTTCACGATGCCCGGATCCGGGTGCGCGGCGCCGACCGCCAGCACGCCTCGGGCACGGCTCCCGAGCACCTGCAGGAACATGTGCACGCCGTCGAGCTCGAACGCGGCGCTGGCCAGTCCGCCCGCGGTCCTCAGACGGGCGAGGTCGCCGCCGAGATCCGGCACGAGACGCGGGTTGTGGGCGTGGACGGGTGCCCCCTCCGCGTCGAGCAGGACCACCCAGCCGTCGATCCACTGCCCGAGCCGCCGCACCACTCCCGCCACCCCACCGCGCACGGCCGCCCGGCTCAACGCCCGCTGCGCCTCGCTCAGCCGCGTCAGCGCCGCGTACTCGTCCGCCGCGACCGCTTTCGACACCGCCTTGCTGATCGCGATGAACGGCACCTCGCGCGGCACCTCGACGAGCCCCAGGCCGGCCTTCTCCGCCGCTTCCACCAGCGTGGACGGAACCACGTCGTGCCCCAGTCCCGTGCCGAAGCCGAGCCCGACCACCTCCGCGCGCACGAGCCGTTCGACGTACTCGGCGCCGACCACCGCCAGACCGGTCGTCAGCAGCAGCTCGCCGCCCTCCAGGAACGGCGTCGGGTCGGCGAGCTCGGTGCCGTGCACCCAGCCGACCGGCTTCGACACATCACCGGCCAGCACGGGCAGCGCCAGCTTCCCCGCCAGTTCCCGCAGCGTGATGGGCATGTGCCAGTTTGTACAACCATCTCTGCCAAGATCGCCATTTCAGACACTGCGCACCGCGCTGACCAGGGCCATGCTGAGCACATGACCCGACTGCGCACCGCGATCCCCGGTCCCAAGTCGCTGGAACTCCAGGCGCGGCGCAAGGCCGCCGTCGCCTCCGGGGTCGGCTCGACGCTGCCCGCCTACATCGACTCCGCCGACGACGGCCTGCTGATCGACGTCGACGGCAACCAGCTCATCGACCTCGGCTCCGGCATCGCCGTCACGAACGTCGGCAACCCCGCGCCCGCCGTCGCCGAGGCGGTGCACGCGCAGATCGACAGGTTCAGCCACACCTGCTTCATGATCACGCCCTACGAGAGCTACCTCGACGTCTGCGAGGCGTTGAACGAGCTCACGCCCGGCGACCACGAGAAGCGGTCGGTGCTGTTCAACTCCGGCGCGGAGGCCGTCGAGAACGCGGTCAAGATCGCCAGGCACGTCACCGGCAGGCAGGCCGTCGTGGTGTTCGACCACGGCTACCACGGCCGCACGAACCTCACGATGGCGTTGACCGCCAAGAACATGCCGTACAAGCACCGCTTCGGCCCGTTCGCGCCCGAGGTCTACCGCGTGCCGGGGTCCTACCCGCTGCACGACGGCCTGACCGGTCCCGAAGCGGCCGCCAGGGCGATCGCCGCCGTCGAGAAGCAGGTCGGCGCGGACAACACCGCCGCCGTCGTGATCGAGCCGATCCAGGGCGAGGGCGGGTTCATCGACCCCGCCGAGGGCTTCCTGCCGGCGATCGCCGACTGGTGCCGTGAGCGCGGCGTGCTGTTCGTCGCCGACGAGATCCAGACGGGCTTCTGCCGCACCGGGTCGTGGTTCGCGCTCGACCACGAGGGCGTGGTGCCGGACCTGATCACCACGGCCAAGGGCATCGCGGGCGGCCTGCCGCTCGCCGCCGTCACCGGTCGCGCCGAGATCATGGACGCCGTGCACGTCGGCGGCCTCGGCGGCACCTACGGCGGCAACCCCGTGGCGTGCGCCGCCGCGCTGGGCGCGATCCGCACGCTGCGCGAGCGCGACCTCAACGCGGCCGCCCGCCGCATCGAGGAGACCGTGCTGGGCCGGCTCCGGGCGATCGCGGAGAAGACCGACGTCATCGCGGACATCCGCGGCCGTGGCGCGATGCTCGCCATCGAGTTCACCGAACGCACGCCCGACGTCGCCGCGCGCGTCGCGAAGATGTGCCACGAACAGGGTGTCGTCGTGCTGACGTGCGGCACCTACGGCAACGTGATCCGCCTGCTGCCCCCTCTGGTCATCCCGGACGACCTGCTCGCCGAAGGTCTCGACGTGCTCGAAGGAGCCCTGCTCGCATGATCGACTTCCACACCGCCGACGACGTCGAGAACGCCGTCGCCCAGGCCTTCGCCGTCGCCCCGGAACTCGCCGCGCTGCCCGCGCACCGCCGTGCGTCCGCTTTGGACCACGTCTCGCGCCGGCTGGCCGAACGCGCGGAGGAGTTCGCGCAGGCCATCCACGACGACTCGGGCAAGCCGCTGAAGTGGGCCCGGATCGAGGTGACCCGCGCGATCTCCACGTTCCGCTGGGCTTCGGAGGAGGCCCGCCGGTTCTCCGGTGAGCTGCAGCGCCTCGACACCGACCCGTCCGCCGAGGGCCGCCTCGCGCTGGTCCGCCGGGTGCCGCGCGGTCCGGTGCTGGGCATCGCGCCGTTCAACTTCCCGCTGAACCTGGTGGCGCACAAGGTGGCTCCCGCCATCGCCGTCGGCGCCCCGATCGTGCTGAAGCCCGCGCCTGCCACCCCGAAGGTGGCGTTCCTGCTCGGCGAACTGCTGGCAGAGACCGACCTGCCCGCCGGCGCGTTCTCGATCCTGCACCTGTCCAATGAGGACACCGCGGCGCTCGTCGAGGACCCGCGCCTGCCCGTGGTGTCGTTCACCGGGTCCGGCCCGGTCGGCTGGGGCATCAAGGAACGCGTGCCGCGCAAGCACGTGACGCTCGAACTCGGCGGCAACGCGGCCGCGATCGTGGCGCCGGACTGGCAGGACGTCGAGTTCGCGGCGCAACGCATCGCCACGTTCGCGATGTACCAGGCGGGCCAGTCGTGCATCTCGGTGCAGCGCGTCTTCGTGCACACCGACCTCTACGACGCGGTGTCGGAAGCCGTGGTGCAGCACGTGAACAAGCTCGACGTGGCGAACGACGTCGGCCCGCTGATCAACGACGCCGCCGCCGACCGCGTCGAGGCGTGGGTCGAGGAGTCCTCGGCCACGGTCCTGACCGGCGGCACCCGCGACGGCCGCACCTACGCGCCCACCGTGCTGACGGACGTGCCGGAGGACTCGAAGGTCAACGCCGAGGAGGTGTTCGGCCCTGTCGTGACGCTGACGCGCGTGGACAGCGTCGACGAGGCGTTCGACCGCGTGAACGCGTCCCAGTACGGCCTGCAGGCGGGCCTGTTCACGACCGACGTGCGACTCGCTTTCCGCGCGGCGCAACGACTCCAGGTCGGTGGCGTGATCGTCGGCGACGTGCCGAGCTACCGGGCGGACCAGATGCCGTACGGCGGCGTGAAGGAGTCGGGCATCGGCCGCGAGGGCCTGCGCGCGGCCATGGAGGACCTGACCGAGCAGCGCGTGCTCGTGCTGACCGGCCTGGAGCTGTAGCAGGGCCAGTCCTCCGACGAATGGGTCGTACTTGACCTTGACTGCGATGATCTGCGCGTGGCCGTCACGATCAGGGATGTCGCTCGCCAGGCTCAGGTGTCCGTCTCGACGGTCTCGCGCGCGCTCAGCGCACCGGGCCTGGTCAAGGAGGCCACCCGCCAACGGGTCCTGGAGGTCGTAGCGGGCCTCGGCTACCAGCCGAACCGCGCGGCCCGCAGCCTGATCACCGGTCGCACCGGCAACCTCGGCATCGTGGTGCCCGACCTGCTCAACCCGTTCTTCCCGTCGGTCCTGCGGGGCGTCCAGACGAGGGCGGGCGAGGCGGGCACCTCGGTGTTCTTCACCGACAGCAGGGAAGACCCCGAGACCGAGGCCGAACTGGTGCGCACGATGTCGGCGCAGGTCGACGGCGTCGTGCTGTGCGCCTCACTGCTCCCCGACGCCACGATCGTGGACCTGGCCGCGCAGACCCCACTGGTGCTGATCAACCGAATCGTGCCGGGCGTCTCGTCGGTCCTGATGGACAGCGCCTCGGGCATGGACCAGCTCGTCGCGCACCTGGAGTCGTTGGGCCACAAGCACTACGTCTACCTGGGCGGCCCGGCGGCGGCGTGGTCGAACAACCGCAGGATCCAGGGCCTGGCCGGCCGCGCCCACCTGCTCGGCTCGTTCGACCCGAACTTCGACGGCGGCTACAAGGCAGCGGAACAAGCACTCAGGACGGGCGCCACGGCGTTCATCGCCTACAACGACCTCATCGCCCTGGGCGCACTCGCCTACCTGGCGGAACACGACGTGAAGGTGCCGGACCAGGTCAGCGTCACCGGTTTCGACGACATCCTCTACGCCACCAT
Source organism: Lentzea sp. NPDC058436 (assembly GCF_042721515.1). Lineage (NCBI taxonomy): Bacteria > Bacillati > Actinomycetota > Actinomycetes > Pseudonocardiales > Pseudonocardiaceae > Lentzea > Lentzea sp. NPDC058436. The sequence goes on along the minus strand of NZ_JBHXLF010000011.1, from coordinate 1,411 downwards.
GTGCTCGCCAGCCCTCACGACGGTCCACATGCCGACCGAGGACGCGGGAGAGGTCGCCGTTGACCTGCTCGCCACTCTCCTCGACGGCGGACCCGCCGAGCACCGGGAACTCCCGACGACACTCGTAGTGCGCGGAAGCACGGCCAAACCTCGGATGTCGGTCTGACTCCCGGTACCAACACCGGAACCTGGTGGAGACCCTGCCCGCCGTCCACCGGTAGGACGGATCTCGTCAGGCGTGAATCACCCAATCGACGCGAACGCATTCATCACGGTGAACACGCGACCACGTCGAGTGATCTCTAGTCGTACCCGCGAACGTGCCCGTCCTCGTCGGCGAGAATTTCGTAGCCGTCCATGCCAAGCTCCTTCCTGTACTTCCCGACCCACAAACAGTAGAGCCTCAACCGCGTCCTGTGGAGTGAATTTACGCCGCAACCGGGGTAGTCCACGCTAACCCAAAGGAGTCGCAGGGACACCATGCTCACCGCAATCATCACAGCAACGGCCCTGCTCCTCCCGACACCCCCCACCAGCACCGATCCGGTGACAACAACCCTGCACACCATCAACGCCCACCGCGCAAAGCACGGCGCGCCACCCCTCTCACTCGATTCCGAAGTGTCAAGAACGGCGCAAGAATGGGCAGACCACCTCCAGACCACAAACCGATTCGAACACCGACCTCACAACCCCTATGGCGAGAACATCTACGAGACCGGCCGCAACCGATCAATCGATTCAGCGGCAGCAGACGCTCTCAAGGACTGGTACCGCGAATCGCACCGCTACGACTACGACAGGGAGATGACGCAGTCGAACGTCGACCTCTCCGTCCTGCACTTCACCGCGATGGTCTGGAAGTCGTCGGACCGCCTGGGCGTGGGCCTGGCACGGGGCACCAACGGCACCTACGTGGTCCTCAACTTCGCGGAACGAGGCAACACCCTGAACCGCTTCCGGGCGAACGTGGGCGCGCCGGTCGTGATCGGCGTGAGGGTGACGGGGTGACGGCCGGAGGGTGGGAGGGCTGGCAGGCGGGGCAGGGGCGGGGCAGGCAGGGGTGCGGGCGGGACGAGGGGCGGGGCAGGCAGGGGTGCGGGCGGGGCGAGGGGTGGGGCAGGCAGGGGTGCGGGCGGGGCGAGGGGTGGCCGGGTGAGGTAGGCGGACGCGCGGGCGAGGTGATCGCGGGCCGAGGGCAGGCGAGGTGTCCGGAGGCCAGGCTGGCGGTGTAGAGCAGGGGTGAGCGATGGCCCGCAGGGCCGAAGGCGAGCCGCACGATCGACGAGATGCCGCAGGCGGGCCGCATGATCGCTGCGATGCCGCAGGCGAGCCGTGTGATCGGTGCGATGCCGCAGGCGAGCCGTCTTTACCAAGAGGAACCGGCGGTGGGGTCCCATCACGAGTCGCG
>NZ_JBHXLF010000010.1:0-277071 GCF_042721515.1 Lentzea sp. NPDC058436 | reverse complement strand
GGGCCCACCGTCTGTTTGGGTTTTCATCTCTACTAAACGGGTGTGTTTTTCACACCCCTACCTGACTGCAGCAAGAGCTATGGCGCGACTCGTGATGGGACCCCACCGCCGGTTCCTCTTGGTAAAGACGGCTCGCCTGCGGCATCGCACCGATCACACGGCTCGCCTGCGGCATCGCGCCTGTCAACCGGCTCGCCTGCGGCGTCGCGGGCGAGCCCACGCCGCGCGCCTCCGCCCCGTCCTGCCCTACCTCGCGCGGGCCATCCCTGCTCGGCCCGGCCTGCCTTGCCTCGCACGGGCCGTCCCCGCGCTGCCATCCCAACTTGCACGAGCCCGGTTCGCCCCGCCACGCCTGGCCTGCCTTGCCTCGCACGGGCCCGGTCTGCCCGGCCTCGCCCCGCGCTGGCCCGTCCTGGACCAGCCCGGCCTGCGCGTCCTGGCACGGCCCAGCCCAGCCCACTCTGGCCCGGCCCGTCCTAGCCCAGCCCGTCCTAGCCCAGCCCACTCTGGCCCGACCAACCCCGGCCCGGCCGCCTTCGCGTGGCTAGGCCTTCTTCAGCGGGCGGGCGCCCAACTCGTCGGCCAGCAGTTGCAGCATCACCGACTCCGGGTCCTTGACCTGCGCCTCGTTCACCGCGTCCTGGTCTGCCGGGCGGGCGGCCTCGGCCAGCATCGCCTCTTCGTCGTCTGGCTCCGGCGGCAGTGGGTCGTCGGGCTCGGGGGGCTCTGGTGGCGGTGGGACGTCGTCCGCCGGGGGGCGGGGGGCTTGTGTTTGTTGTGGTGCTGGTTGGGGGCGTGACTGTTGGTTTTGTGCCTGGCTCGGGCGGACTGGGGCCGGGCGGCTCGCCTTTGCCTGGGTTGGTGCCTGCGCGCCTGCGCCTGGGGTGCCGTGGGTGCAGCGGACCTGCCAGGTGCCGCCCAGCACTGAGGAGAGTGCGGTGGCGATGGCCTCGGTGTTGCGGCCCTCTGCCAGGCGGCGGGCCAGCGGGGCTGAGGTGTGGGTGATCGTGACGATGTTGCCGTCGACCTCGCTGACCACGGCGTTGGTCAGCATCGCCTCGGTGCTGCGGCTCGTCGCGCGGACTGCTGCCAGCAGTTCGGACCAGATTCGGCGTACTGCGGTCGCGTCCATGGCGCCCGCGGCAGCCGCACCGGCGGGCGCGGGTGCGGGGGTGGCCGGTTGCGCCGGAGGTGCGGGCTGCGCGGGTGCTGGGGTTGGAGTTGCGGCTTGCACCGGGGCGGCGGCCGCTGGCGGCGCCTGAGCCGGGGCGGCTGCCTGAGGCTGGACAGCCGGAGCGGCCGGGGCCTGAGCCGGAGCGGGCGCGGCCTGAGCGGCGGGTTGCGCTCGGGCGGGTTCTGGCTGGCGTTGGGGTTCTGGGGTCGGGTCCGTTGGTTGCTGGGACCTGCGGGTGAAGACCGGGCCTCCTGCTGCGGGAGCCGCTGCGGGCTCGCCGGTGGGTGCTGCGATCGCTGCCGGGGGGCGGCGTTCCAGCTGTTCCAGGCGTTGGAGCAGTGCTGCTTCCGACTGGCTCACCGACGGGAGGAGCATGCGGGAGACGAGCAGTTCCAGCAGCAGGCGGGCTGCTGTGGCGCCGCGCATGTCGACGAGGCCCTGGTGGACGATCTCGGCGTAGCGGGTGAGGGCTGCCGGGCCGATTCGTTCCGCCTGGGCCGCCATGGTGGCCAGTTCGTCTTCTGGGACGTTGACCAGGTTGCGGTCTGCCGCGTCCGGGACCGCGCAGAGCAGGACTAGGTCGCGGAGCCTGTCGAGGAGGTCCGAGGCGAAGCGGCGGGGGTCGTGGCCCGCGTCCACCAGGCGGTCGATGGTGCCGTAGACCGCTGCTCCGTCGCCTGCGGAGAGGCCGTCGACCACGTCGTTGAGCAGGGCCGAGTCGGTGACGCCGAGGAGCGTGATGGCCCGCTCGTACTTGACGCCCTCGGGGCCCGCACCCGAGAGGAGCTGGTCCATCACGGACTGGGTGTCGCGGGCCGAGCCGCCGCCCGCTCGGATCACCAGCGGGAAGACGGACGGTTCTACGGCCACGCCTTCCGCTTCGCAGTTGCGTTCGAGCAGGCTGCGCATGACGCCGGGCGGGATCAGGCGGAACGGGTAGTGGTGCGTGCGCGAGCGGATGGTCGGGAGGACCTTGTCCGGCTCGGTCGTGGCGAAGATGAAGATCAGGTGGTCCGGCGGCTCCTCCACGATCTTCAGCAGGGCGTTGAAGCCCTGCGTCGTGACCATGTGCGCCTCGTCGATGATGAAGACGCGGTACTTCGCCTCTGCCGGGGCGTAGAAGGCCTTGTCGCGGAGTTCGCGCGCGTCCTCGACACCGCCGTGGGACGCCGCGTCGAGCTCGACCACGTCGACGCTGCCGGTGCCGTTGGGGGCCAGGCCGATGCAGCTGTTGCACTCGCCACACGGGTCTGGCGTCGGGCCCTTCGCGCAGTTGAGCGAGCGGGCGAGGATGCGGGCCGACGACGTCTTGCCGCAGCCGCGCGGACCGCTGAAGAGGTACGCGTGGTTCACCCGGCCCGCCGACAACGCGACACGCAGCGGGTCGGTCACGTGCTCCTGGCCTACGACCTCGGAGAACGTGGCCGGACGGTACTTGCGATACAGAGCGAGCGCCACGCCAGGAACAGTACCGGTGGCCACCGACACAAAAAGGGGACCCCGTGCACCCACCAGAGCCCGCTTATCCTTGCTGCCTTCCGGCCCTGGGGAGGTTCGCGAGATGTGTGCCGCACGAGGTCCGACGCAAGTGTAGCGAACGGGTCTGATCGAACACACGTTCGAGTTGCCCACAGTGTTGTCCCCAGTTGTGGACAACCGGCCACACACTGACTGGACACCACTCCTGCACACTGATCCACATGCGGAAAACGGGCCTGGTCGTGGCCGTCATCGTCGTGGCCGCGACTGCGGTCGCCGGAGTCCTGATCTATCGCGGCAAGGGTGACTCGGAACCCAAGCGCGCGACCGACGTGGCGGTGTGGCCAACGCCTCAGGCGATCGAACGTGTGACGGAGGACGTCCAGATCCCCGCCGCGGTGACCGTCGAGGGTGATGTCGAGGCGACCACGAGGCAGGTCGTCGAGAAGGCGGTCGCAGGCGGCACCGGCGGCGGCGCGCTGAAGATCCGGTTCAGCACCGACAAGGGCCTGTCGGCGGAGGCCTACCGGATCAACGTCGGCTCCTCCGAGGTGACCGTCGCGAGCGCGGACCCGGCCGGCGCGTTCTACGCCGCGCAGACCCTCCGCCAGCTGGTGCGGGGCGGCAAGCTCGCGGGCGTCAAGGTCGACGACCGGCCGTCGCTGCCGCAGCGCGGGATCGTCGAGGGCTTCTACGGCCGGCAGTGGACCTACGCCGAGCAGCAGGCGCAGCTCGACTTCGCCGCCTCGGTCAAGTTCAACTCCTACGTCTACGCGCCCAAGGACGACCCGTTCCACCGCGAGCGCTGGCGCGACCCGTATCCAGAGGACCGCCTCGCCCAGATCGCCGAACTGGCGAAACGCGCCGCGGCCGGGCACGTGAAGTTCACCTACTCCCTCGCTCCCGGTCTGTCGATGTGCTACTCGAAGGACTCCGAGCGCGACGCCGTGCTGGCCAAGCTCAAGCAGCTGCACGAGGCGGGCATCAGGTCGTTCGCGCTGCTCCTCGACGACATCGACTACGGCAGGTGGAACTGCCCGGAGGACCAGGACGCCTACGGCCCGCCGAACCAGGAGAACGCCGCCCGCGCGCAGAACGACCTGCTCAACGACACCGCGCTGACGATCCGCAACCAGCTGCCGGGCGCGGGTCCGCTGATCACCGTGCTCACCGAGTACGGCGACATCCGGCAGACCCCGTACAAGAAGGTCTTCCACGACCACCTCGACAAGTCCGTGATCGTCATGTGGACCGGCACGGCCGTCATCCCCGCGACGATCACCCGCGACCAGTCGCGCCGCGCCGAGCAGCTGTGGGGCCGCAAGACCCTGATCTGGGACAACTACCCCGTCGCCGACTACCCGGACGCCAAGGGCCGGCTGCTGCTCGGCTCGTACTCGGGCCGCGAACCGGGCCTCAGCGTCGTCGGCCTGCTCTCCAACCCGATGAGCCAGGCCTTCGCGAGCCGCGTCGCGATGTTCGAGATGGCCGACTACGCCTGGAACGACGCCATGTACGACGAGGACGCGTCGGAGCTCGGCTACGCGAACCTGCTCGCCGGCGGTGACGAGAAGGTGCGGATCGCGCTGCTCTCGTTCTTCGACATGAGCTCGTGGACGGCCCCGCGCCTGGCCGGCGAGCTCCGCGAGTTCCAGGACCGGTGGAAGGCGGGCGACAAGAAGGCCGCCGTCGCCGAGCTGCGCACCTACGCCGACGTCCTCGCCGGCGCCCCGAAGGTGATCAGGGACCGGGTCGACAAGGGCTTCTCCACCGACTCCGAGCCGTGGCTCGCCCAGACCGAGCTGTACGGCAGGGCGTTGCAGGCCACGGTCGACGGGCTGGACGGCAGGCGCGAGCGGTTCGCCGAGTCCGCCGAGATCGTGAAGCAGCTGAACAAGGAGCTGAAGCTCGGCGACGGCACGCTCGACAAGTTCCTCGCCCAGGCGCCGAACCTCTAGATCGAACGTGTGTTCGAGTTGTCCACGGGGTTGTCCCCACCTGTGGACAACTTCCGTCCCGTGGCGAGCATCAGCAGGTCAGGGGCCGGGAGGTCGGGGATCCCGGTCTCCCGGAAACGCTTGCGAGCACCCCAGAACGGGCTCTTCAGCACGTGCTCCAGCGCGGCCTGCGCCGGTTCGAGCGGCATCTCGCGAACGCGCCCCAACGGCCGCGCGACGTCCTGGCCGTGCACGAGGAAGTCGACCAACGGGTCGATCGGCGCGGCCATGGGCGCGCGCTTCGCCGAGCCGGCCGTCTCGCGGATCTGCGCGATCAACTCGGATCGGGTGAACTTCGCGGCCAGCGCACGGGCCTTCTCGTCCTCCATCCGCTCCCAGTCGAACCGCGCCCTCACGACGCCGGTGAGCACGTCCCGCCAGCCGGTGCGCGTCGACGTGGTCAGGTGGGCGGCCATGATCTGCATCGTCCAGCCGGCGCAGAGGGTCTCGCGCTGCCACTCGTCGTCGGTCAGGTCCTCCAGGAGGTCGGCGACGCCCAGGCGTTCCGCCTCCAGCCACTTCATGATCATGATCGCCCCTCGATGACGGCCAGCCTGCGGCGCAGGAGGTCCTGTTCGGTTTCCGTGCCCGCGAGCGCGATCGCCTCGCGGTAGGCCTGGGCGGCCTCGTCGTCGCGGCCCAGGCGGTGCAGCAGGTCGCCGCGGGCCACGCGGAACGGGTGGTAGTCGCGCAGCCTGGGCTCGTCCGCCAGCTCGTCGAGCAACGCGAGCCCTGCCGCCGCCCCGTCGCGCATGGCGACCGCGGCTGCCCTGTTCAACGCCACCACCGGCGACGGGCCGAGCTTGAGCAGCACGTCGTAGAGCGCGACGATCTGCGGCCAGTCGGTGCTCGCGAAGTCCGGCGCCTCGTCGTGCAGCGCGTTGATCGCCGCCTGCACCCCGTACGGGCCGTAACCGCCGGTCAGCGCCCGTTCCGCGAGCGCGCTGCCCTCGGTGATGAGGTCGCGGTCCCAGAGCGCGCGGTCCTGGTCCTCCAGCAGTTCGGAGCGGGTCTCACGCCGGGCGTGGACCAGCAACATCAACGCCAGCAGGCCCGTGACCTCGCGTTCGGGCAGCAGGGCGTGGAGGATCCTGGCCAGCCTGATGGCCTCCTCCGCGAGATCGGCGCGCTGGGCCGCGTAGCCCTCGGTGAAGATCGAGTAGACGGCCTGCAGCACGCCGGGCAGGCGTTCCGGGAGCTCGTGCGGATCCGGCACGCGGAACGGGATGCGCGCCTGGCTGATCTTCTTCTTCGCGCGCACGATCCGTTGCTGCATGGTCGTGACCGGCACCAGGTAGGCCCGCGCGACCTCCGGTGTCGTGAAGCCGGCCAGGCAGCGCAGGACCAGCGCTCCCCTGTCCTCCTCCGCCAGCGCGGGATGCGCGCACGTGAAGAACAGCTCCAGCCGCTCGTCCGGCAGACCGTCACCCGGCAGCGGATCCGCCCGGTCCACCTCGACCTGCAGCAACGCCAGCCGCGCCGCGTACGCCTGGTCGCGGCGCAGGCGGTCGACGGCCTTGCGGCGCGCGGTCGTGAGCAACCACGCGCCGGGCCGGTCCGGCACCCCGTCCACCGGCCAGTGCCTCAGCGCCGCCTCGATCGCGTCGGAGGTGACCTCCTCGGCCAGGTCGAGGTCGCCGAACCGCTTGACCAGGGTGGCGAGCAGCCTGCCGCGTTCCTCCCGGAACACCTGCTCGACGTTCATCGGCTCAGAACTCGGCGATCGGCCTGACGACCACGGCCCCGCCGTCGCGCGAGCCGGGACACCTCGCCGCCCACTGCAGCGCCGCGTCGAGGTCCGGCACGTCGATGATGTCGTAGCCGCCCAGCACCTCCCGGGTCTCGGCGAACGGGCCGTCCGTGACGGCGCGCTTCCCGTCCTGTCCGACCTGGACGGTGGTGGCGGTGACGAGGTCGGCGAGCGAGTGCCCGGAGACCAGGACGCCCGCCTCCTTCATCTCCTTCTCGTAGGCGATCCAGTCCTCGACGGTGCAGCTCGCCTGCTGGTCAGAGGCCGCGTAGATCAACAGCATGTACTTCACGATTGCCCTCCTCGGTCCGGTCTTACGGGATCACGACGAGCGGGCCACCGCCAGATCGACACGGCCGCCGAACTTTTTTCGGAGACCCCCGTTTTGGGGCGCGGAACCCTCGTCCGGTAAGGTTCTCCACGGAGGATTCGCATAGCGGCCTAGTGCGCACGACTGGAAATCGTGTTGGGTTCACCCCCTCACGGGTTCAAATCCCGTATCCTCCGCTCTTGCTACGAAGGGCGCCGAACCTCAACGTTCGGCGCCCTTCTGGCGTTACGGTTGCATGATGCTGCACGAAGAGCTGATGCTGCTGTTCATCAACCAGCAGAACGGAAAGCTGCACGTCGACTCCACGTCGGCGGAGAACGCGCTCGCGGGGGCCGTGCTCATCGAGTTGGTGAACTCGGGGCGGATCGCGTTCGAGCCCAACGGCAAGAAGCTCCAGGTCGTCGATCCGACGCCGCTGAAGAACCCGTTGCTGCAGGAGTCGATCGGCAGGTTCGACAAGCCGATGAAGCCGCAACGGGCCGTGGAGCGGTTGCGGAAGAAGGTGCGCGACAACGTGGTCGCGGAACTGGAGGCCCGTGGCGCCGTGCGGGTCGAGGCGCGCAAGGTGCTCGGGATCTTCCCCGGCAAGAACTACGTGATCACCGACGAGTCCAGGAACAACGAGGTGCGCAAGGCCGTCGGCGAGGTCGCTGCCGGGTATCGCGGTGCGGACGCGCGCACGGGGTCGCTGATCACGTTGCTGTACGCGGTGAAGGCCGTGCACAAGGTGTTCGAGGGCGACAAGAAGGACTTGAACAGGCGCGCCAAGGACATCGCCGCGGGCAACTGGGCCGGTGACGCCGTGCGCAGGGCCGTCGAGGCGATCCAGGCCGGCGTGACGGCCGCAACGGCGGCTGCCGCCGCCGCGTCCTCCGGTGGTGGCGGATGACGCGACGACGGCAGCGGTAGGGCGCGGTTACTTCTTCAGGCAGTCGATCAGGTCTTCGAGGGCGAACACGATCCGGTCGACGTTCGCGTCACCCGTGGACGGGCGGGCGCGGACGATCTGCGGGTCGTGGTCGCTCGCCTGGTCGGCGAACTCCGCGTTGATGTGGACCACGTCGTAGCTGAAGCGCGTGATGTTCTTGCTCATCACGAGGTGGTCGAGCGTCTGCGAGTTGCCCTCGAAGACGTAGCTGTACCGCTCGTTCACGGGCAGCGTGTCGATCAGCGCCTTGAGGTTGCCGTCACCGGTCAGCGTCTTCAGCGCGGGCGAGAACTGGTAGTCGTTCAGGTCGCCCGCCAGCACCACGTTGGCGCCCTTGTCGATCGCGCGGATCTGCTCCGTGAACGCCTTCAGCGACGCGGCCTGCTTGGCGCGCTGCACCTCGGACGAGCGGTTCGGCGGCTGGTTGCGGCCGTGGATGGCCTCGTCGCCGCCCTTGGAGTTGAAGTGGTTCGCGACGACGAAGACCGTGCGGCCGCGGAACTTGAACTCGCCGGCGAGCGGCTTGCGGCTGCTGGCCCACGCGTCGTTCAGCGGGTCGATGCGGCCCGGTGACACGGAAAGCGTTGCGCGGCCGTTCTTCTTCACGACCTGGACGGGCGTCTTGAAGTCGCCGCCGGGACGGTCCACAAAAGACACTCGCTGCGGGTTGAAGAAGAAGCCGACGCGGATGTTGCCGCCGGGCTCGCCGCCGTCCTTGAGGTTCTCGGGGTCGATCTGACGCCACTGGTAGCGCGGGCCGCCCTTGGCCGCGATCGCGTCCGAGAACTTCTGCAGCGTCTGGTCCGCGGCGACGACACCGTCGTTGGTCGCGCCGTTGTTGTCCTGGATCTCTTCCAGCACAACGACATCGGGGCTGCGCAGGTTGGTCGTGACGCCGTCCGCAAGCCGGTCGAACTTCTCCTGCGGGTCGGACGGGTCGAGGTTCTCGACGTTGTAGGTCGCGACCGAGAGCTCGGACTCCTTCTGCTGCGCCGTGATCTCGCGCTGCAGGTTGGACGAGGCGTGCTGACCCAGGTTGAGCGCCGCCAGCGTGTAGCCGCCGAAGTTCGTGTACTCCAGGGCACCGACGGTCGCGCCGGCGAACACGTCACCGACGTTGGCCGCGGGCAGCGTGCCGGCGGTTTTGATCTTCAGGCGACCGCTGTTCTGCTGGTCGTAGCTCGGGTACGTGGTGCCACCGCGCTGGTTCTTGTTCTGGTCGGGGTTGACCGTCACCCAGACCTCGCCGAACGTGTTGCTCGGGCCCACGACGCGGGCGTCGTCGACCTGCACGAGCGTGCCTTCGAGCGACTCGAAGTAGTCGAGGGCGTACTTCGCGGGCTCCAGCGGGAGCTGCTCGATGCTGCCGCCCGGCGCGGGGAGGTAGCCCGCCGGGACGTTCTTCACGACGACCGGCGCCGGGACGGGGTTGCCCTTGGAGACCGTGATCGTGGTGGGCGTGGTGATCTCGGTGAGGGTCTGGTTGGAGCCCGTCTCACCGCCAGGCCGGTACTCGGCGATCGTGCCGCTGACCACGACGCTGTCGCCGACGGCCACGGTCGGCGCGGTGCCGCCGGTGTAGACGAAGACGCCCTCGCTGGTGCGCGGGTCGTTGTCAGGAGCCGTGTCCTGGATCCAGAAGCCGCGGTCACCCGTGGCGCGCGTGCCGGTGACGACGCCGGGGACGTTGGTGACCTTCTGGCCGTTGAGCGGCGAGATGCGCGTGACGCCCTGGATGTCGCGGATGCGCTTGTCGCCGGGGGTGGGGTCCTCGGGTTCGGGGTCCGGGTCGCCGCCGCCGGGGGTCGTCTCGCCCTTGGAGTTGACCGGCGTCGGGTTGCCGACGGTGAAGTCGGCGGAGTTGTCGTCGGTGTCCGGGAGACCCGCCTTGCGCGACGCGGAGGTGGTGTTGCTCAGCGCGCCCGTCGCGGTGGCCTCGCGGACAGCCGCCGTGCCGAAGCCGACGAGGTCCTTGATCCGCGCGTCGGCGGCGCAGTCGGCAGCCGTCTTGCAGGTGAGCGCCGTGGTGCCGTTGACCAGCGCGATCGTGCCGCCGGTGGCGCTCATGGCGAGGGTGCCGGTGGCGTCAGGGGCGGGCAGTTCGACGGTGCCGCCGGTGCCTTTGGCCTCTGCGACGAGGAACGTCTTGCCGGGCGCGATCGAGCCGGACAGCGCGGTGACGCCCCACTGCGTGGAGGCGCCGGGGCTGGCCGAGATGTACTGGACGCTGTAGCCGTCGAGGCTCACCGGGGTCGTGCCCTTGTTGGCGAGCTCGACGAAGTCCTGCTTGAGCGTGGCGCCGGAGTTGCCGCCGCCTCCGTAGACCTCGGAGATCAGCGCGTCGGCGCTCGGTGCGGCGACTGCGGGGACGGCGGCGAGCACGAGTGCCGCCACCGCTGTCCCGACGACGGGCAGGGTGGGTCTCAAAACTTCCTCCAGGGGATGCGGCGGACCGACGCATCTTTCCTCGATCGAGTGAGCTTTGGTAGCCGTTGTTACTAACGGTTAACCGGTTGGCCCATCAATGATCACTCGAACAAGTGTTCGATCATGGTGTATGCTCATCCTCGGAACGCCGGCCAGTGGGCCCCTCCCAGGCACCGGCCGGCGTCCCTACATTTGAGCGCGTGGGGATTCCGAGCTACGAGCGCCGCTGCGCCGAGATCATCAACCAGACCGAACTGCTGGTCGCCACCCTTGCCGACGCTGACCTGGGCGTTCAGGTCCCGTCGACTCCTGACTGGACCCTGAACCAGCTGCTCCGCCACACGGGCCACGCCCACCGCTGGGCCGACTCTATGCTGCGCGACAGACTTCCGGAGATCGACTTCTCCCGCAACGGCGCCCAACTCCTGGAGTCGTATGTGGGTGAGTCGCCGTCCGTGCTGATCCCGTGGCTGCGGGAGGGCGCCGCCTCGCTCGCCGAGGTCCTGCGGGAGGTCGACCCGGACGAGATGATCGCGCCGCTCGGCGGCTTCCCCGGCCCGCGCGTGTGGTCGCGGCGGATGACGCACGAGACCGTGATCCACAGGTGGGACGCGTGCAACGCCCTCGGCGTGCCGTACTCGCTGGACCCCGAGATCGGCCAGGACACGCTGCGCGAGTGGACCGGTCTGGCGCTGCCGTACGCGTACCAGCGATGGCCTTCCGAGACGGCTCCGCTCGTCGGTTCCGGCACCGTGCACCTGCACGCGACGGACGTGGAGGCGGAGTTCGTGATCGATCTCACCGGTCCGGCGCCGGTGGTGTCGGAAGGCCACGCGAAGGCTTCCGTGGCGTTGCGCGGGCCCGTGGTGGACCTGGTACTGGCCGTGTACCGGCGGCGGTCGCTGGAGGGGCTGGAGGTGTTCGGGGACCGCGAGTTGCTGGAACTGGTCCTGGACCGCGTGCGGTTCTAGTGGTGTGGCGCAGAACGTTGCCGGGGGAATTCGCGGTCAGACGGGTGTCTCGGGGTGCCGCCCCCACGTCCTCGTACTGGTTGTACGGGGGCGTGGGGGCGGTGCCGCGAGGCGCCCTGCTGAGCGTGGATTACCTCGCCAACGTTCTGCGACGCGCCACTAGGACGTCACCGGCCGAGCTCGTCGCGTGCCGCGTCGAGGAACGCGACCTTGGGACCCTTGAGGTGGTCCCACAACGTGCCCTCGGCGGGCGCCTGCCACAGGACGTGGTCGAGAGCCTTGACGTAGGCGCGGGCGAGTTCGTGCAGCTTCGAGGCGAACAGGACGTGGACCATCCGTTCGCAGACCCAGAGCTCGTCGAGGACGTTCAACGCCGACGTCTTCCACGCGGACGTGTCGTCGCGGTCCTCGGCGGCACGTTCCGCCTGCTGGGCCACCTTGATGAACTCGCGCAACAACTCGAGCCGTTCGGCTCGTCGGGCTTCGGCGCGCTCGACGGTCTGGCGGCGGACGTCGTTGCGTTCGACGCGGCGCGCCACGCTGTTCTGCACCAGGGAGGACAGGCCGCCGCCGAGCAACACGCCGGTCAGGGAGAGGATCGCGACCCACAGCTGTGTCTGCATGGCGCGCATTCCTACCAAACGTCAGAGCCCCGGTTGCCATGATCGGCAACCGGGGCTCTGAGCAGCGGTGGCGGTGGGATTTGAACCCACGGAGGCTTGCACCTCACACGCTTTCGAGGTCTGCGACCTCCTGTCCAGCCGGTGTCAGTGAAATACGTTCCCACAGGTCACAGTCATACCGAAACGTTCTCCAGACGTCCACGAACCGTGACGAACAGTGCCGTACGAACAACAACTGAGACGGAAACTGAGACGGAGACATCCACTATGGACGCTAGCTAGGCGCGCACCTACGTCCCAAGCAGACGCAGTGCTCGCACCTGAGGCAGGCCATCAGCATACCGACGTTTGGGTGACATGCTTCCGCACATCACCTGATCAATACTGCACTCTAGACACCTACTGCTTAAATACCCGGATGCCATTGAACGAGCAGCAGGTAGCGCAAGAGCCTTGGCACACCTCAGGTACAACGTGGACGATCGTTGGGATCGTAGTAGCCGTTTTACTTGGAGCATGGGCAGTGTGGGCGGCGTTCCGTTCAGCCCGACCCCGCCGAACGCTGCATGTATGGATCGACTCGACGGTACCGCTGGTCAACAGCGCGCCAGGCTTACATGGTCGACGGCTAGACCTGACCCTCGACGGACAGAAGCTGAGGTCGCCTTACCTTGTGGAGGTAGAGGTAGCTAGCCGAGGAGCTCTGGACGTTCCAGCTTCAGCATTTGGCGGGCAACCATTTGAATTGCACTTTGGTGCGCGAATTTTAGCCTTGCTAGAAACGAAATCAGACGCCGGTCGCCCCGCAGTACGCGAACCAAAGGTCGAGGTTGCCAATACCGCACTACACATCGGCCCAGCACTACTCACTCGCCAACATAGACTAAGATACACTTTACTACTCGACGGCAAACCGACGTTTCAACCAGTCGGCGATCTAGAAAACGTAATTATCAGCGAATCAAGCTTTACGCCGATGCCGAAACCATTATTCCTAGCCTTCACGACCGGCATCCCAATGATGATCATTGGGATGATCACCACTATGGTTTTAATGGTAACCACGAATACAATCTTAGCCACAGCTCCCGGATTGGCTGTTTATTTAACCGGTGCGATAATTACTTTTTCATCGATCACCAAGGTGCAAAAAATGCACAGAGTCAGGAATGATCGCTCCAGGAACTGAAGTGCAGAAGCCGCCTCAGAAAGCCTACAGCAGCCGTGGCTCTCCTGCGCTTCAGAAGTCGGTAACTGCGGTAACTGCGGTAACCGTGCAGCTCAGAAGGTTACCGCAGGGGTTAGGTTACCGATTGGCTCGGAAACCACGCCATCGATGCGGAGCCGATCGCTCGCCTCACCGCTGTAGCCGAAGAGGTGAACCATTGACGGAGTTCAGCGACGACCGCCTTAGATCGAAAAATGCTCTCACCAGCACATACATCCGCGCCAGCAACACGAACTCCAGTTCGCGCGACAAGTACCAATACCTCGCTGTTGAGCTGCGCTCTTCACGCCTCGCGGAGGGAGGGTTACCGCAGCGATCGGTAACCACACCCTTGCGGTAACCGTCTGAGCTGCACGGTTACCGCAGTTACCGCAGTTACCGACGCCAGAAACCCCCTCCGGCTACAGCCTGGAAGAACCTGCTCAAGGCCGCGAAGGTGCCGGACGGTCGGCTTCACGACGCACGGCACACCGCAGCGACGGTGCTCCTGCTGCTCGGCGTGGCCGAGCGGACCGTCATGGGGATCATGGGCTGGTCGAACACGGCGATGGCTGCCAAGTACCAGCACATCACCGCCTCGATCCGGCGTGACGTCGCTCAGAGGGTCGGTGGGCTGCTCTGGGAGCCTGCCGAGACGGCCGATGAGGGAGACGACGAGGACGGCGCGGCAGGGGTGCCGATACCGGCCTAGCGGCCACAACTGAGACGACAACTGAGACGAAACGTCAGAGCCCCGGTTGCCATGATCGGCAACCGGGGCTCTGAGCAGCGGTGGCGGTGGGATTTGAACCCACGGAGGCTTGCACCTCACACGCTTTCGAGGCGTGCTCCTTCGGCCGCTCGGACACGCCACCGATAAGAACAATACACAGCCGTCGCGACCGGTTTAACGCTGGGTCCGGAAGAAGCGTTCGAGCAGGTCAGCGCACTCCTGCTCCAGCACGCCGCCCTCGACCTCCGGCCGGTGGTTGAGCCGGCGGTCGCGTACGACGTCCCACAGCGACGCCACGGCGCCCGTTTTGGGCTCCCAGGCGCCGAAGACGAGACGCGAAACACGTGCGAGGACGAGGGCGCCCGCGCACATCGTGCAGGGTTCGAGGGTCACGGCGAGGGTGCAGCCGTCGAGGCGCCAGCCGTCGCCGAACCGGGTGGCGGCCTCGCGCAACGCGAGGATCTCGGCGTGTGCGGTCGGGTCGCCGAGGGCTTCGCGGGCGTTGCAGGCCGACGCGAGCACCGAGCCGTCCGGGGCGTAGACGACGGCGCCGATCGGGACGTCCGCGCCCGACTCCGAGGCCGCGCGCAGGGCGGCGCGGACCATGTCCTCCGAGGAGATCACGCCTGGATCGTGTCGAGCAGCTTCGTGAGCTCGTCGATGAAGCCGATGCGCTGGGCGATCATCTGGAGCTGCTCGTCCGGGTAGAGGTCGACCTCGTCGACGATGATCTGGAGTTCGTGCGAGGGCATGCCGAGGTCGGACAGGACGCCGAGGTCGCCTTCCGGCCAGAGCTCGTTGTCCTCCTCGTCCGGGGGTTCGACGCGCAGGAGGTCGAGGACGTCGGCGGCGATGTCGTAGTCGAGGGCGGCTGCCGCGTCGGACAGCAGCAGCGCCACACCGCCGGGCACTGGGCGGAGGATGATGAAGAACTCGTCGTCGACGGCGAGGAGCCCGAACACGGCTCCGGTCGACCTCAGTTGGCGCAGCTCCGTGATCGCCGCGTCCAGCTCCGACAGCGCGGAGCTGTCCATCCGGTTGCACCGCCAGCGGCCGTCCTCCCGGACCACCGCGACCGCGAAGCCGTTGACCGGCTCCTGCTGTGTCATGTGCACACCGTAGGGCCCAGACGACCTTCCCGGTAGCCGAGGTGGTGGCACCATCGGTAGATGAGCACAACTACGCCGGACCCTCGCCTCGCCGGACTGCTCGAAGGGGCGCGTTCGCTCCAACCCCGCACGGTGGCGCTGCGCCGTCAGATCCACCGGCACCCCGAACAGGGCCTTCAGCTCCCGAAGACGCAGGCGGCGATCCTGCACGCGCTGGAGGGGCTGCCTGTCAAGATCACGAAGGGCGAGTCGACGACCTCGGTCGTGGCGGTGCTCGAAGGCGACCAGCCGGGGCCGACGGTCCTGCTGCGCGGCGACATGGACGGCCTGCCGCTCCAGGAGGACACGGGTCTGCCGTTCGCGTCCGAAGTGGACGGCAACATGCACGCCTGCGGGCACGACACGCACGTGGCGATGCTGGCCTCCTCCGCCCGTCTGCTGGCGGACCGGCGTGACTCGCTCAAGGGCCGGGTGCTCTTCATGTTCCAGCCGGGCGAGGAGGGCCACCACGGCGCCCGGTACATGATCGAGGAAGGCCTGCTCGACGACGGTGTGGAGAAGGCGTTCGCGCTGCACATCACGTCGACCATGAAGTCGGGCGTGGTGACGTGCCGGCCCGGCGCGATGATGGCGTCCGCGGACACGTTCCACGTGCACGTGAAGGGCCGCGGCGGTCACGGCGCGATGCCGCACAACGCCCTCGACCCGGTACCGGCCGCGGCCGCGATGGTCGGGGCGATCCAGACGATGCTCGGACGGCGGGTCAACGTGCATCAGCCCGCCGTCGTGACGGTCGCGCAGATCAACGCCGGTACGACGACGAACATCATCCCCGAGGTGGCGACCCTCGACGGGACGATCAGGACGTTGTCCGAGGAGACGCGCACTCTCGTGCACAAGGAGCTCAAGCAGACCGTCAAGCACACGGCCGCCGCGTACGGGTGCCACGCCGAGGTCAGCATCGTGCCCGGCTACCCGGTGACGGTGAACGACGACGTCGTCGGGCAGCACGTGGTCGACCTGGCCGCGCAGGCGATGGGCTCCTCTTGGAGCGAGCCCATGCAGGACCCGTTGATGGGCGCGGAGGACTTCTCCTACGTGTTGCAGCGGGTGCCGGGGGCGCTGGCGTTCCTCGGGGCGTGCCCGCGCGGGATCGACCTGGAGGAGGCCGCGCCGAACCACTCGAACAGGGTGCTGTTCGACGAGGCCGCGATGGAGCACGGGGTCGCGATGTACGCGGCGTTCGCGCTGGACGCCCTCCGGTAGTTCCAGGTACGCGTCGCACGGAATGATGGGCGCCGTGCGAGACGTGTGCGTGATCGGACTGGGACTGATCGGCGGCTCCGTGCTGCGGGCCGCCAAGGCTGCCGGTCGCACGGTGTGGGGTGCGACGGCGAGCAAGGAGGACGCGGACAAGGCGCGCGCCGAGGGCTTCGACATCACGACGGTGGACGAGGCCCTCAGCCGCGACCCGGAGGCGCTCGTCGTCCTCGCCGTGCCGATGCCCGCCCTGCCCGACCTGCTGCGCAAGGTTCCCGCCGGCACCAGACTCACGGACGTCACCAGCGTGAAGGGGCCCGTCCACGACGCCGTGCACCGGTACGCGCCCGAGGCCCGCTTCGTCGGCGGGCACCCCATGGCCGGGGTCAGCAGGAGCGGCTGGGACGCGGGCAGCGCCACGCTCTTCGACGGCGCCGCGTGGGTCGTCACGCCCGAGGAGGCCGACGACCACCTCAACGACGTCATCCAGCTCGCGCTCGACCTCAAGGCCCACGTGGTGCCGACGACGCCCGAGGAGCACGACGAGGCGGTCGCGCGGATCAGCCACCTCCCGCACATCATGGCGGCGATCCTGGCCGCGGTCGGGGCCGACGGCGGACCGCTGGCCATGGCGCTCGCGGCCGGCAGCTTCGGCGACGGCACGCGGGTCGCCGGCAGCAGGCCCGAGCTGGTCAGGGCGATGTGCGAGGGGAACAGGGACGCGCTGCTGACGGCGGTCGACGACGCGCTCGGACGGCTGGGTGCCGCGCGCGGTTCGCTGGCGTCCACCGGCGGTCTCGCGAAGACCATCGAGGCGGGTCACGAAGGCAGGAACGCGCTGGTCAACGTGCCGAACAGGACGCCGATCACGATCGACCTCACCAAGCCGGGAGCACTCGCCGCGCTGCGCAACCTCGGGTCCCGCGGCGGGCGCGTGGTTGGTCTGAACGGCAGTACTGCTCAAGCGGAAACGTCGTAAGGTCGCCGGGTGGATCGACGGACGCTCGCCGGAGGCCTCGGTGGTTTCGCGCTCGTCGTGGCCGCCGTCGTGGCGCTGCGCACCGGGGACGCGCCGGACACGCTGAAGAAGGAGATCGCGGACGGCGTCGAGGTCGTGGCGTTGCAGGAGCCGATGAAGCCCGCCAACGCGAGGGCGCAGGCGCTCGACGTGGACGCGCTGCAGATCGCGTGGAACGGCTCGGCGTCGGCCTACGAGGTGCGCTGGAACGGCAACGAGCAGCTCGTGCCCACGCCCGAGGTCGAACTGCCAGGGCTCAACCCCGACGAGGAGACGCAGGTCGAGATCCGGGCGGTCAGCGCGACGGGCAAGCGCAGCGAACCGCTCGCGATCGCCGCGAAGCCCAAGGACCTGTTCAACGGCAAGTGGGACGACCAGCTCGTCGGCCAGCCGGACAGGTTCGACGGCCCCGAGTCGCTGGACCCGCGGAAGTGGCGCGTCGAGGCCGAACCTGACTGCCTGGGGCTGCGGCCGTTCGGGCAGAGCAAGCGCGTCGACGTCGACTGCCCGATGGCGGCCTTCCAGTCGAACACACCTCTGCGCTTCGGCGTGCCCGCGAACGACGGCGCCACCGGCCGGGCGATCATCAGCGTCGCGGGCGCGGCCGAGTCGAGCCACGTGCGGCTGACGCTGCTGGGCGACCCGTGGCAGTACCTGAAGGAGACCGACGCGCAGCCGAAGGGCGCGGTCAGCCTCGACATCACGACTCAGGGCACGCGGATCATCGCCGACCCCGAACTCCCCCGCACCGGCAAGCAGGTCGCCCTCGGCGACGCGCCGATGACCGGGCTCGTCGCGGGCGTGCGGCACCGCTGGGAGATGCGGGTGCTGCCGGACGCCGTGGTCGCGCTGCGGGACGGCGTCGTGGTCGCCTACGAGCCCGTCGCGATCGGGGACCAGGTGGTGCACCCGCGGATCCGCCTCGACGGCGGCGGGTTCCTGGACGCGTTCGGCGTCGGGGGCGTGGCGGAACGGGTCGTGCCCACCGAGGTGATCCCGCTCGACCGGGACGTCGCACTGCCGCAGGACGTCGTCGCCGTGAAGCTCGTGAGGCCGGAGGGCGGCCAGGTCACGGTCACCGACGTGCCGCTGAGCGCGGCGAAGGTCGCCGCTCAGGAGGCCCAGCTCGTGGTCATCCGCAAGCCGGAGAGCCGTCCCGGCGCGCTCCCCCGGCTCGCGGACCGCCCCGGCGGCATCAAGACGGGCTCGCCGAGACTGCACGTCATGCACGAGGACGGCGCCAAGCCGCCGCAACCGTTGCCGCGCAAGGGCCGTGTGCTCGTCACGGCCGAGGTCAACGCCATCGGGCACAAGGGCATCGAGCTCGAACTCGACGGCAAGCGGATCGTCGCGCTGCCCACGAACGAACAGGGCTCCGCGGTCCCCGGCAGGCACGAGTTCTGGCTCGACGCCAAGGCCCTGCCCTCGTCGTCACACGCTCGGCTCAAGCTCAGCGTCCTTCCGGCTGACGGTGGCGAACCCGTTATCGCGGAAACCGTGTTCCAGCTGGGGTGAACGCCTTAGCGTGACCGCTATGAAGCGGGTCGTCCTCGTCGTCGCGGGGCTCGCGCTGGTGGCGGGCGTGATCGTGCTGCGCGACACCGGCGGGAGCGACCTGCCCACCGCTCCCCCGCCGCCGACGAAGCTGAAGGCGTACGAGGGCGAGCAGGTGCTGCTGCCGGGCCCGCAGGGGCGTCCGGCCACCCCGTCGAAGGTCGTGTCGCAGGCCGGTAGCCACAAGATCCAGCTCAGCTGGACAGGTGACGCGCCCGCGTACGAGGTGAGGTGGGGCGACAGGTCGAAGCTCGTCACGCGTCCCGGCACCCAGCTCAACGGCCTGGAGAACGGCCGCGAGCAGCAGATCGAGATCCGTGCCGTCGACTCGTTCGGCCAGCGTTCCCAACCGGCCCAGGCCAAGGCGACGCCTCGCGCCGACAACGCCCCATACACGTTCGTCGACCGCTTCGACTCCGCCGACGAACCCGACCTCCAGCGTTGGAGGCTCTCCAAGCGCACCGACTGCGCCCGCGCCACCAGCGGCGACGCCGACGACCACGACCGGCTCGTGATCAGCAGCAGCTGCGGCACGCGCGCGGTGACGCTCCGGTCGCGCACGCCGTTCGTCCGCGGCGACGACGAGAGCAGGCTCGTGGTCGAGACGGACGCCCCGAGCACCGGCGGCAAGCTGCTGCTCGACCTCGTGCCGGGCCCGGTCAGCGTGCAGGGCGAACCGGTGCCACCGAACACGATCCGCGCCACGGTCACCACCGACAACTCCGGTAACTCGATCGTCGAGCTCGTCCCGGACGGCACGGCGGTCAAGCCCGTCCCCGCTGCCGTGCCCGGCCTGACCGTGCGCTGGGAGGTCGTGCTGACGTCCGCCGGTGTCCGGGTCGAACGCAACGGAGACGTCGTCGCCACCTCCCCGTTCGTGCCGGCCTGGCGCGAGGCGACGGCCCTGGTCGGCGTCGCGGCGCTGGCGGGCGACCGGATCCGCGCGGGCGTCGACCTGATCGGCTACCGGACCGCCAGGGCCGACGCTCCTCTCGCGGGCCCGACCCCGCAGGTGCGCGTGGACGGCCCGGCCAGCACCAGCGCACATCCGATCGCGGACGTCACCGCAGGTCAGCTGCGCATCGCCCTGATCCCGTCACGCGAGAGCGCGCCTGTCAGCGCCGTGAAGGTCAACGGCATCGAGGTGCCGTTGCGCGCGGCGGTCGAGGGCACGCCGTGGAAACCCGGCGCCGAGTACCCGGCCGTCGCGGACCTGCCGAAAGAGGCGTTCACCGACAACGTGAACGTCCAGCTGGTGACCGAGGAACGCATCCAGGTCACCCACACCGACGTCGAGCTGACCGGCGCGAAGCCCATCGCGCAACGCCAGTCCGGCACACCCCTGGTGGACGCCAAGCCGACGCTCGCCGACCCGATCCCGGAGGTCCTGGACGCGAGTGGTCAGCCCATCGAGAACGGCGCCGCGTTCAACCGGGGCCGGGTGGTGCTGGAGGTCCGCATCAACGCCCTCGACGCGGCCGTGGCGGGCCTCGCCGGGTTCGAGATCAGGCTCGACGGCAACCACGTCGCCACGGTGCCCACTACTGCGGACGGACCTGCGGCGGCGGGCAGGTGGCGGATTTCGCTGAACGCGGCGGCGATGAGCGCCGGAGCGCACGCCATCGAGGTCAAGGCCTTCAGCACCGATTCAGAAGTGCACCCCGAAACGGGCTACGTTCCCTTTTTGCTCAAGCCCTGATTGCCCCAAGATGGGGGTATGGCACGCGCACTCATCATCGACGCCGCCCGCACCCCGTTCGGCAAGTACCGGGGAGGTCTCTCCGGCATCCGCGTGGACGACCTCGCGGCGCTGCCCATCGTCGACCTGCTGCGCCGCTATCCATCGCTCGACCTGGCGCGCATCGACGACGTGCTGCTGGGCGACGCGAACGGCGCCGGCGAGGACAACCGCAACGTCGCCCGCATGGCCGCGCTGCTGGCGGGACTGCCGGTCTCCGTGCCGGGCGTGACGCTGAACCGGCTGTGCGCCTCGGGCGGCGAGTCGATCATCCAGGGCGCCCGCGCGTTGATCACCGGGGACGCCGACCTGATCGTCGCCGGCGGTGTCGAGGGGATGTCGCGGGCGCCGTTCGTGACGGCACGGCCGGACAAGGCGTTCCCTGACCGGCTGGAGACCGTGTCGACGGCGCTGGGCTGGCGGCTCGTGAACCCGCGCATGCCCAAGCACTACACCGTGCCGCTGGGCCTGGCCGCCGAGAACGTGGCCACAGAACTGGGATTCACGCGCGAGCAGATGGACAACTTCGCGCTCCGCTCACACCGCCGCGCCTCGGCCGCGTGGGGCGCGGGCGTGCACGAGGGGTTCGCGTTCCCCGTGCAACTGCCGGACGGCACGGCGATCCGGCGCGACGAGAACGTCCGCGCCGACACGAGCCTGGAGAAGCTGTCGAAGCTCAAGCCCGCGTTCTCGGAGAACGGCTCGGTGACGGCCGGCAACGCCTCCCCGTTGAACGACGGCGCCGTCGCCGCGTTGCTCGGCACGGAGACGATCGCGTCCGAACTGGGCGTCGAACCGCTGGGCGAGGTGCTCGGATCGGCGACCACCGGCGAGGAGCCGCACCGGTTCACGGTCGCGCCCGTGTCGGCGATCCGGAAGTTGTTGAAGCGCCTGCACCTCCAGGCAGAGCACGTCGACCTGTGGGAGATCAACGAGGCGTTCGCCGCGATGGTCCTGTCCGTCGTGCACCACCTCCCCGAGATCGACAAGGAGAAGGTCAACGTCCACGGCGGCGCGATCGCGTACGGGCACCCGCTCGGCGCTTCGATGCCGCGCGTGATCATCGACCTGTGCCGGCATCTGCGGGCTCGGGGTGGTGGCGTCGGGATCGCGGCGGCGTGCGTGGGCGTCGGTCAGGGCGTGGCCGTTGCGGTGCGCGTTTAGTCCTTCGAGTGCAGGATCGCCCGCGACTGCTCGGCCGCGCGCACGATGGCCTCGCTGACGAAGTCGAGGAACCGCGCGATGTTCTCCAGCCGGGTGGCCGCGGGCGTGCCGGGGCCGAGACTGCTGACGCCCTGCCGCGCGGCCTCGGCGAGGTTCGTCGTGCCGGCCGCGCTGGCGATCATCGACTGGTACCAGATGTCGCCGTCGTCGACGACGTACCGCTCGCGGCGGCGTTCGTCGCGCTCGCGGCCGATCAGGCCCTGACTTTCCAGGTACGCCATGGCTTTCGACACCGACGCCGGGCTGACCTGCAGGTGTGACACCAGTTCCGACGCGGTCAGGCTGCCGGAGTCGGTGGCGTAGAGGCTCGCGAGCGCCCGCGCCGTCATCTTCGGCAGGCCCTGGCCGATGAAGATCTCCGAGAACACGTCCTCGAACTCCCGCACCGCCTCCGGGTCGCGTCCGTCGGCGCGTGGCGGGGCCTGCCTGCCCTTCGGCGCGGCCTGCTTGCGGCGCTGCGAACGGCGTTCGGTGGCCAGTTGGGCGATGTCGGGCTTGTACCCGGCCGGACCTCCGTTGCGCATGACCTCGCGCGTGACCGTCGAGGTGGGCCGGTCGAGGCTCCTCGCGATCTCGGCGTACGCGAGGCCGTCGGCCAGGCCGATGGCGATCTGGCGGCGTTCCTGCTGGGTGAGTCGACCTCCTGGCATGCCCCGGAGCATAGCGTTCAGCTGCATACCATTGCAACGCACGTTGCATTAGATCCACATCCCGTTGCAACGATATTGCCACCTTGAACTGTAGTTATGCGCTTGCTTTGCAACGAAGTCGTTGGCTGATTTCATGAACGCAACGTAGCGTTTCGCTCATCAGAAACGCCGACCGCAGGGGGACCACCGTGATCACCGACGCCGACTACCAAGCCGCAGAACAACTGCTCCGCCGCCCGGCCGCACCCGGCGAGCTGATCGTGGGCGACAAGGTCCGTCCACAGTGGATCGAAGACGGCCGGCGCTTCTGGTACCAGGTCCGCGACGGCGCGGACCGGCGGTTCGTCGTCGTCGATCCGGCCGCCGGCACCC
Source organism: Lentzea sp. NPDC058436 (assembly GCF_042721515.1). Taxonomy (NCBI): domain Bacteria; kingdom Bacillati; phylum Actinomycetota; class Actinomycetes; order Pseudonocardiales; family Pseudonocardiaceae; genus Lentzea; species Lentzea sp. NPDC058436. The sequence goes on along the minus strand of NZ_JBHXLF010000010.1, from coordinate 254,526 downwards.
GCACACCGGACTTCGACCCGATGCCGTTCATCGCGGCGCCGGGCAACCCGCTGGAGGTGTCGTCACCCGACGGCAAGGTCGCGGTGTCGCGCCGCGGGCATGACCTGTGGGCGCGCTCCGGCGACCGCGAGTGGGCGCTCACCACGGACGGCGTCGAGGGCCACGGGTACGGCTACGGCCCGGACGCCATGAGCTACGGCACGCTGATGCGCAAGTTCGGCCTGCCGCACATGCCGCCCGCACTGGCCTGGTCCCCGGACTCGTCCAAGGTGCTCGCCCACCGCACCGACCAGCGCAACGTCCGCAAGACCTACCTGCTGGAGTCCCGACCCGCCGACGGCGGCGCGCCCGTGACGCACCTCCAGCACTACGCGTACCCCGGCGACGAGCACATGCCGTTGGCCGAGCTCGTGGTGTTCGACGTCGAGGCGGGCACGATGGTCCGCGCCGACTGCGACCCGCTGCTGATGCCGGAGTTCTCGCCGATCATGGCGGGCTGGGCGTGGTGGTCGGACGACAGTTCCGCTGTGTATTTCCTCTCCCGCCCCCGCGACCAGCACACCCTGACCCTCAACCGGATGGACGCGCTGACCGGCGAGGTGCGGGTCGTGGTGAGCGAGACGGGCACCGGCCGTGTCGGCCCCAACCAGCTGATCTACGGCGCGCCGCTCGTCCGGGTCGTGGCGGACCAGGTGCTGTGGTTCTCGCAGCGCGACGGCTGGGGCCACCTCTACCTCTACGACCTGCACACCGGCGAGTTGCTCAGCCAGGTGACCACCGGCCAGTGGCTGGTCCGCGAGATCCTGCACGTCAACGAGACGGACCGTCTCGTCTCGTTCACGGCCAGCGGACTCGTCGCGGACGACCCGTACCGGCGCACGGTGTGCCAGGTCGGCCTGGACGGCACCGGCTTCAGGATCGTCACGGACGACGAGCTGGACCACGTCGTCACGGTGTCCCCCGACGGTTCGTGCTTCGTCGACTCGGCCTCCACTGTGGACACTCCTCCGGTGACGACCGTGCGTTCGTGGACCGGCGAGGTGCTGGTCTCGTTGGAACAGGCCGACATCAGCCGCCTGCAGGCCACGGGCTGGACCGCGCCGGAACGCTTCCGCGTCAAGGCCGCCGACGGCGAGACCGACATCTACGGCGTGCTCTACAAGCCGCGCGGCTTCGACCCGGCCGCCCGGTACCCGGTGGTGGACAGCGTTTACCCCGGCCCGCAGGTCAACCGCGTCGAACCGTGCTTCGACCCCGGCGGCATGGGCATGGACGCGGAACCGTTGGCAGCACTCGGTTTCGTGGTGGTCGCGCTGGACGGCCGCGGCACGCCGGGCCGTTCGGCGGCGTTCCTCGACGGCGAGTTGGCCGACGCGGGCGGCCTGGCCGACCACGTCGCGGCGCTGGAGCAGTTGTCGCGGCGCTGGAGCAGTTGGCGTCGACCCGGCCGTGGATGGACCTGGGTCGCGTCGGCGTGATGGGCCACTCCGGCGGCGGGTTCGCTGCGGGACGGGCGGTGCTCGCCTTCCCGGAGACGTTCAAAGCGGGTGTCGCGTTGTCCGGCTCGCACGACGCCCGGTACATCGGGCTGGGCTGGGCCGAGAACGTCGACGGCGCCGGCAACCACGAGGCGTGGAAGCGCGCCTCGAACGTCGAGATCGCGGACCGGCTCGAAGGAAAGCTGTTGCTGGTGCACGGCGAACTGGACGACACCGTGCACCCCGACCACTCACTGCGGCTGGCGGACGCGTTGATCGCCGCGGGCAAGGAGTTCGAGCTGGTGGTCGTGCCGGGCGCAGAGCACCTGTTCCTCGACCGGATGGCGTACGTGCGGACGAAGTCGTGGGACTTCCTGGTGCGCGCGCTGATGGGGGTCGAGCCGCCCGCGTACCGGCCGGCGCCGATCGTGATCGACCCGGAGGTGCTGGGCGAGATGGTCTAGCGGGCCTTCACGTCCGCGAGGAACGCCGACCACGCCTTGTCCGACACGGGCAGGTGCGTGGTCGGTGCCTTGCTGTCCCGGATGCCGACGCCAAGACCGACCTCGACGCAGTCGCTCTGGTTCGCGCTGTAGCTGCTCTTCCGCCACGTCGACATCCCGGCGCCTCCTCAGGACAAGATGTTGATGATCAGCTCCCTCGATTGTTCCTCATCCAAGGCCAGCCCATCGAGCGCCTCAACGACCTCGTCGTAGTAGGCGACACTGTCTTTGTCCTCCAGGAAGAGGCCGGTGCGCGCACCTTCCACGAAGATCACCGGGTTGAACTTCTCGTAGCTCAGCTGCACGAACGAGCCGCCGACGCCTGCATGCGCCCCCACCTCGCTCGGAAGGATGCGGATGGTGACGTACGGACGGACCATCATCGCGAGGATGTGGTGGAGCTGCTCCTTCATCACGTCTGCGCCGCCGACCGGAAGCCGCAATGCCTGCTCGTGGATGTAGAAGGCGAACTCTCTGCTCCGGTGGAAGATGGCTTGGCGCTCGATCTTCGTTCTGACGGTCTCTTCGACGTTGATCGGCATCGCGGACCGCTCGCTCACGGAGCGAACGTAGGCGGCGATCTGCAGCAGGCCGGGAATGAGCGTCAAAGACCAGGCGACGATCTTGTTGGCGAGCTGCTCCTGCCCCATCAGGGTGTGCAAGGGGCCGAGCACGCCACCTTCGTCGAACTGGAGGTAGGCCTTCTCTCGCGTCTCGCGGTACAGGGCGAGCAGGCGGCGGGCCTCGTCCGGCGGTGTCTGGCAGAGGCCCAGCAGCATCGCCAGCTCGACCTCTGTGACGCCGCCCTTCCCCTTGACCAGGTCGGAGACCTTGGCCTCTTCCCAGTCGAGCAGCTCGGCGATCCGCTGCTGCGTCATCCCGGTGGACTGGATGGCGTCGCGGACGCCATCACCGAACGAGCGGCCGACCACGCTCGAAAATCGTTTCGGCATGGTCGGAAGCTAGAACCACGGAGCCCACCGCTTCCATCGTTGCGAGGCGACTCGCCACGAAGGAAGTACTTCTTGGAGCCGCTCTAAATCCGCTTCGAGATCAGCGGGTACTCGACGACCAGGCCGTTGGCGTCGACCTTGATGTTCTGGTCGAAGCCGCCGCTCTTGAACCGCACCACGGAGACGTCGTCGCCGACGGACACGGTCTTGTAGGTCTGGGTGACGGCGCGAACCGACAGATCAGGCAGCGACACCCGGACCACGGGCAGCGCGTGCTCGGACGGTTCGCGGTGCAGGCCCAGGCGCCGGATCGGGATGGCGTTGAACAGCACTGCGAACTGGACGTCGACGTCCAACGCGCCGTTGAACGTCTCGCGCTTGCTGCCCTGGCCGTGGTCCACGAGCCAGGCGCCGTCCTCGGTGCGCGACAGCGAGCACTGGCGCTCTTCGAGCACGGTGGCCGTGCGCAGGAGAAGTCGGGTCACCTGGCCGCTTTCGCCGACGGAGACCTCGAAGGAGGCGTTGAACTGCTCCTTCGGGCCGGCGGCCACCAGACGACCCGACGCGCGGAGGCGCTGGTCGTTGGACAGCAGCAGGCGGACCTGTTCGAGTCTCGGCTCGTGCAGGCCCTGCCAGGTGATCATGTCGGGTTTGCGGGCAGAAGGAGAGCGGGTCTCCCCACCGGAGGTGACCCGCCCCGCGTCAGTGGCGTTGAAGGAGTTCACTCATCCACCTGGAAGGATGTCCTTGATCTTCTCGGCAACCGAGTCGACCTGGTCTTCGTGACCGAACTTGCCTGCGACGAAGTCCGCCGCGGCGTCGATGCCCTGGTCGACCTTCTCGTGGTTCTGCTCAGCGAGGTCGAGGGCCTTGTTCTTGATCTCGTCGAAGTTCATGTGCTGCTCCTTCACTCCTGACGCAGGGTACCCGAGCAGGCCCCGCGTGTTGATAGCCGCGATCACGCTAACTGCGCCTGGACAAGTCGGCTCGGCGACAACCAAGATGTCGCTACCGCCGCCTGGTCGGCCGCCGTCGCGGTCAGAACCAGGAGGATGCTCGATGGCACGGCTCCTGCATGGAGTTATGTCCGCTGTACTGCTGTTACCGCTCGTCGCGGTCCCCTCGGCCAACGCCACGGCCGACGTTCAGGGGCACGCGAAGTTCACGGTGACGACCACGGCGCAAAGCGTCGCGGCCCGCAGTGACCGGCGTCCGGTCGCCGGAGGGGTCTACGACGAGAAAGTCGGTAAGACTTTCATCTCGTGGGCCGGTCAGTACGAGGACAGCTACGTCCAGTCGCACGACCACCGCAAGTCCACCTGGTCCAGTCCCAACCGGATCGCGGACGGCGCCTCGGACGCGCACAACTACCCGACGATGGTCCAGGCCAAGGACGGGCACCTGCTCGTCTTCCGCGGCATGCACAACATCGAGCTGCGGATGTCCCGTTCGCCCCAGCCACACTCGGCCGACGGGGTCTGGGAAGAGACGCTGATCTCGAAGAACGCGGCCACGTACCCGATGCCGTTCGTCACGCGTGACGGCACGATCTACGTCTTCTACCGCGAGACGACCCGCGACCTCGACGGCACCACGCCCACGGACACGCGTCCGATGCTCTACGTGGTGTCCAAGGACAACGGCAGGACGTGGAAGACCTCCACGGAACTGACCGGGGACCGGTTCGCGATCGGGTCGACGTCCCGCGCGGACAACATGAACGAGATCTACATCGGCCAGCTCCGCCAGGAGGACAACGGCCGCGTGCGGATCGTCTACACGCTCGCGGGCGGTGGTCCCGAGGGCAACAAGCACGACCGGTACCACCGCAACATCTACTACACGTGGTTCGACCCGCAGAACCGGCACTTCTACTCGGCGGCCGGCAAGGACCTGGGCACCCAGATCGACGACGCCGACCAGGAGAAGCACCTGAAGGTCGCGGAGACCCCGCTGACCCTGCCGAACAACGTCAAGTCGCCCGACTACATCCAGCAGGTCGGCACGACGTTGGGCCAGCCGTTCCTGTTGTGGTTCATGGGGGACGAGGCCGGCGGCCCGCTGCGCAACTACCTGTCCACGTGGAACGGTCGCAAGTGGGAGACCAAGGAGGTCGCACGGGGCCTGCGCACCCGTGAGGTCGAGCCGGTCGACCTGCTGACGTGGCGCGTGTACGCGACCGAGGACGGCAAGCCGAACGTGAACACGTACCTGGTGCGGCTGGGCCGTTTCTGGTCGCAGGAGACCGTGATCCCGACGGCAAAGCCGGTGCAGCGCGTCGAGGTCGTGGAGAACTTCCGCGACCCGGCCCGCGCGATCTTCTCCGGTGCGTCGTCCGACCGGGACGTCGCGGTGGCCGACGGGGACATCTACGTGGCGGGCTTCAGCCGCCGGTAAACCGTTCCAGCACAGGCAAACGCCCCCTGCTCCGGCGCGGAACCAGGGGGCGTTCGTCTAGGTGGCTACCTCAGGATCAGGCGCCGGCCTTCTTGCGACGGACCACGAACAGCGCACCCGCACCGGCGCCGACGAGGACCAGACCGCCGAGCAGCGGCCACATGATCGAGGCACCGGTCGAGGCCAGGTTGTCCTCGCCGCCACCCGGAGCCGGGTTGGCCGGGGTGGTCGAGGTGGCCGGAGTCGTGGTCTCCGGGGTCGTGGTGGCCGGAGCCGTCGTGGTGGTCGTGGTCGGCTGGGTCGGGGTGGCGCCGACCTTCCAGTTGGCCTTGGCCTCCTTCTCGACCTTGACCTTCTGCGGCTGCGCGACGACGAGCGACTGCGCGACACCGTCGTCGCCGCCCGACTTCTTGTCACCGGCGACGAAGAGGCGACCCTCCGACAGCGTGGCCTCGGCGGAGAGCTTGAAGGTGGCCTCGCCGTCCTTCGCGTCCTTCGGGACGTTCACGAAGAACTCGGAGATCTTGTCACCCGTGCCCTGAACGGCGAGGTTGTCGCCCTTCTTCTGCACCGCGAGCGGGTTGCCCTGCGCGTCGGTGATGGTGACGCCCTCGGGGAGGTTCGCGGTCAGCTTGACCTCGGAGGCCGTGGTCGTGACCTTGAACGGGCCGATCTTGTCGCCGGACTTGCCGGACTGCGACTCGGGCTCGATCACGAGGGTCGGCTTCGGCTCGGCCTCGGGCTGGGCTTCGGCGAGGAAGCGCTTGTAGAGCTCGACCATCTCGCCGTCGTTCTGCTTGGTGTCAGCGAGCTCGGCGCCGTCCGAGAAGTGCCAGATCGCGGCCTGGGTGGCCCCGATGATGTCCTTCTTGTCCAGGTTCTTGATCTTGAAGGCGTCCTTGACCGCGTCCACCGACAGGGTCGGGTAGGAGCGCTTCAGGATCCAGAGCACCTTGCCCGAGTTCTCCTTGAACTTGGTGTTCGGGTTCGGGTGCTTGTCCCACGGCACCTCCTTGAGGACGTCGCCCTTCTTCAGGGGAGTCGGCAGCTCGACGCAGTACGCGTTGACCTTGGCGCTGCCGTTCTTGTCATCGTCGATCTTGAGCTTGATGACCGAGGTGTCCTGCTTGACCGGCTCCTGCTTGTCCTTGGCCGGCTTGAGGAACACGTTGTGGCCGGGTTCCGACTCGTCCGTGATCGGCGTGATCTTCACGTCGGCGTGGGCCGGCAGGGTCGAGAAGGTAAGGGCGGCGACTGCACCGAGCAGCGCGGCGCCGATCCTGAACCGGGAAGCCATGGGTCTCCTCTTGCTCACTGAAGTTAGCCCGAACGCGGCGGGAAGTCAGTGCTTCGTCGGGACGGTCGGCACGTCGCATCGACACTGAACCGACAGGAAGCGAGCGGGACGCTATCCGATGGGGTGACACACGTATGAGTGAGGTAAGGGCCCCATCACCCACTATGCGTGATCAGCACAAACACACTCAGTGTGTCCACAGTGGATAGGGTCGCGATGCATTCGATTTGTCAGGTGACGTTAAATTCGTTGCCGAACAGTTATCAATAGCGGCGTACCGCTACGGATGACCGGCGGGTGCGGTTCAAAGATCTTGGGAGACCTAGGCCACCATTTCGGCGACTTCCACCGGACGAATGTCGCCAGGACGCAGCGAGGTGCCCCGCAGGCACATCTCCTTGGCTTCAGGACGGCGGCCGGTGAGAATCCACCGGGTCAGCCCGGCCAACTGGTACGCGATGAGGGGCGGAACGGCGTCACCCACATGGCGGTAAGCGTTCCCGAGAATCGACACGTCGAAGCGGAACTGGCGCGGAAACCCTTGCAGGAGCGCCATCTCGCGGACCGTGCAGAGCCGGTGCTGGACGGGGTGGGCATATCGCCCGTTGCCGACGTGCCCGCATTCGCGCTTGATGGTCCTGGCCGGTTCGTCCCACCACATGCGGCCGTAGACATCGGGGTGCGAACCCCAGTTCTGCTGTTCGACGATCTTGCGTTGTGCAGGATTCAACAACTCCGCGGTCGCCGGTGAGCGGAGCAGATCAGCCCACGATCCGCCATTCGCCGGAATCGCCCGCATTCTTTCGAGACTGCGGTCCTGGGAAAAGGTCGGCGACACGTGAATGGGGTCTTCCTCGTCGGCGACGCCGGCCTCCACCACGGGGAGCTTGCCGATCGCGCGCCGGACCGTGACCGCGGACGGGCGGATGACCCGGCCCTCCCACAGGTCGTCCAGCGTGAGCAGCGGCAGGCCACCGTCCACCGCGACCATCAGCGTCCGCTCGCGCAGCTGCGGCAGCCCGAACTTGGAGAGCATGTGCGTGCCGCCCCAGACGGAGTACCCGATTCGGGTGAGCTCCTCGGCGAGGCTGTCGAAGTGGTGGCGCTGCTTGCCCTTGACGAGCTCGCGGGCGTTCTCCATCAGCACGACCTTGGGGCGCAGCTCCTCCGCGTACACCGCGATCCGGCCGACCAGCGAGTTCCGCGGGTCGTCGCGCAGGTGGTTCTGCGAGGTGATGCGGCTGAAGCCCGAGCACGGCGGGCACGCCAGCAGCACGTCCAGTTCACCGCGCTTGAGGCCCCAGACCTCGCGCAACGCCGACGGCGAGACCCTGCCGAGGTCGACCTCCAGCGGGTCGACGCCGATGTTCACGCGGTAGGTGTCGTTGCAGCGCAACGAACCGAGCTTCGAGCTGGGCTTCCCGATCTGCGCGTCGGCGGCACCGACCACCCGGAAGTCGCGGTGGGCGTGGAAGCCGAAGCTCATGCCGCCCGCACCCGAGAAGATGTCGGCCACCGAGAAGGACACGGCGAGATCGTACGGGCGAGGCTCCGAAGCCCTTTCCGTGACATCCCGTACCTTTCCCGCCTATGGAGCTGCCGCGCGCCTGGCAACGGCCTGACCCGTTGCGCGGGCTCGACAGGATTTCCTGGGCCGAGGTCTACGACGGCCGGGGCGGCGCCGGTCGCGTGCCCCGCCTGCTGCGCTCCCTGATGGACCCCGACGAGAACGAGCGCCAGAACGCGCTCTCACAGCTCGCTGAGCGGCTCCTGACCGACGACACGGTGTCCGAGGCCTCGTTCTGCGCCGTGCCGTTCCTCGTGGAGCTGGGGGCGTCCTACAAGGTCGCCGGAGACGTGCGGGACCGGGTGATCTTCCTGCTGGCCGCCATGGCGTTGGCGGGCAAGGGGTTCACGGAGGACGGACGGCGCACGCACCGCCGGTGGAACGCCCTCGGCCGCGAACTGCCCCGCACGGCTCCGGACTGGCTGACGCAGACGCGGCACGCCGTCGCCCAGGGCGCGCCGAAGATCTTCGAGGCGCTGGCGTCCGAACGGGTCGCGTGCCTCGTGGCGCTGGCCTGCGCGGTGCCGGACAAGCTGCCGTCGTTCGTGCACGGCCTGATGACCGACATGATCGACCTGCCGGGCGAGGAGATGCTCGCGGACGCGGCCGAGATCGCCGTGGCGCTGATGAAGGACTCGCCGGAGCTGCTGGGCGTGGACGTGCCCAAGGTGCTCGGCGAAGGGCTGGTGCGGCCCGCGCACCAGCCCCGTGAGGTCACCGCCGCCCTGATGGGCTACCGGTTCGCCCTCATCTCCGCGTACGGCGACGAGGGCGCCTGGTAACGCCTCTCAGGCCGTGACGGCCTCTTCGAAGGACTCCTCGACCGGAACGCCGTCCTCGACCGCGATGGCGGGTTCCAGGGCGCCGAGGCCCGTCCCCCACTCCTGGTCCGCCAGCGCGAACGCGGCGACCGTCAGCGCGGCCACCGGTGCGCCCACGGGCATGTTCTCGCGGTGCAGGTCGAGGTCGAGCCTGCCGCCGATCGGCGACGGGCTCAGGCGCAGCGTGGCGTGCGCGGGCTCCTCGGGGTGCGCGAGGCGGCAGGCCCAGCCGGTGAAGATCACACGGCGTTCGTCCACTTCGGTCGGCTGCACGGCACGCACGTTGGCGCCCACGGCACCGGCGCGGTGGTTGTCCGCCGCCTGCAGGACGAGCTCCTCGAACTCCATCGACGAGATGCCCAGGTCCCAGCCGGCCACGAGGGCGACCTGGACCAGCGCGAGCGGCAGCGTCGGGACGGCGTCCTCGAAGCACACCATCGCGCCGCCGTAGCGGGTGTTGATCTCGGTCGGCAGGAAGCCGTCCTCGGTCGCGATGCCGTCCAGCGTGAACGTGCCGCGGTAGTCGACGGTCTCGCGCAGGTGCTCGCCGACGCGGCGGGCCAGGTTGCGCATCTCGTCGCGGATCCACACGGGCGGGTCGTAGAACGACGCGCAGCCCGCGTAGAGGAACTTGGCCTGACCCTGGCGGCGCGGCACGACCATCTCGATCGGGCGCAGCACGGCGGTGCCGTCCGGGAAGACGATGCCGTGCACGCTCACCGGGATGCCCTCCAGGAACGGCATCACGCGCACCTGGTCGCACTTGGGCGCGAGCACGTCGAAGGCTTCCTTGGCCTCCTCGTACGACCGCACGCGGCGCACGAAGTTCGCGCCGCCGTTGATCGCGGGGCCGTCACCGGACCAGACGACGCCGGCGCCGCGGTCCAGGATCTCCGAGGCGCCCCAGAGGCGTTCGAAGTCGAGGTCGAACACCATCGCGGGCGCGCGGCGAGCCGACAGCTCGTCCCAGAGCGCGTCGATGGTGGTCTTGTTCTCCAGCTCGACCCAGTCGTGCTGCCGGGCGTTGAGCACCGGACGGCCCTGGAAGTCGCTGATCTCGTTGTACGGCGTGCTGATCACGACCGCTTCGCGCTGCGCGTCGAAGTCGCGCAGGATCGCCCTGACCTCGGAGTTCGGCTTGGTCAGCAGCTTGCCCAGGCGGCGCTGCTCGACGGCGACGAAGCCGCCCTTGATGCCCAGCGACACCCAGGTGGCGATCTCCGAATCATGCAGCGGCGCGTGATCGTCGGTATCGAGCACGAGCGTATGGCGGGCACCGAGCGTATGGAGCTCATGCGCGCGCTTCGCCAGACGCGTACCACCGGCCAGAACTACCAGCCGGTCACCGAACAACCTGCCGAGGCGCTCGTTGAGCGCTGAGAGGACATGATTCATCGCCGAAAACTCGCTTAAGAGAAGCGGAGGACGTGACCGGCGAGTGCCGGGTGACGCGTAGCGTAGAGCCACCCGGTATGTGTGTCGAAGCACGGTCCGGCAACGGCCGGATGAATCTTGCGACGGGCCTGTCGGCTCAAGCCTCGCAGCAAGTGGATCAGTCGAAGAAGTGGCTGCTCAGAGCGAGCGCGCCGCGTCCCTGAGGACCTGGTCGACGCGGTTGAGGAAACTGCGCTTCGGGTTGATCGACGGCAGCGGCGCCGTGATCTCGGCCGGCTGCGGCGCGGGTGCGGCACCCACGATGTCGGCCACGTTGCGCAGGAACTCCTGCCGCTTGAACTCGTGCACGGCGTGGTCGTGCAGGAGCCCGGCGATGCTTGTGTGCACAGCGCGATGGGGATAACTCACTTCTGGGTTATCGGCGGAGTCCGCGTCAACCTTTAGGGTCAACTTGTGCGAGTTCTGGTGACCGGCGCCACTGGGTATGTCGGCAGTGCCGTGGTGCGTGAGCTGCGGGTTCACGGTCATGAACCGGTTCCGTCCCTTCAGCGGCTCTCGGAGCCGTTCGAGTTGCCGGACGTGGACGCCGTCATCCACCTGGCCGCCGTCGCCCGCGTCCGCGAGTCGTTCCTCGACCCGGTCTCGTACTACGAGACGAACGTCAGCGGAACATTGAACATCCTCAAAGCCCTTAAAGGCCAACGATTCCTGCTCGCTTCGACTGGAACGGTGTACCGGCCTTCGGACGCTCCGCTGACCGAGGACTCGGTGCGGGAGCCGTCCTCCCCGTACTCCGCCTCCAAGGCCGCCGCGGAGGACCTCGTGGCGTGGGCCGCGCGGTCAGGACAGGTCGGGGCGACCACTCTCCGTTTGTTCAACGTCGCTGGAGGTGGTGACATGGACACCACTCGGGTGATCACGCGGGCGGTGGCGTGCGCCGCCGGGACCCTGCCCGGGATGGAGGTCTACGGCGACGGTGGAGCCGTGCGCGACTTCGTGCACGTGCGGGACGTCGCCGCGGCCTTCGTCGTGGCTCTGGAGGCCTGCGAGGTGGGCACGTCGTCGGTCTACAACGTCGGCTGCACGCCCGCCTCGGTGCGGGACGTGCTGGACACCGTGTCGTTGATCACGGGACGGGCCGTGGACGTGAGCTGGAAGCCCGCCGTCCCCGGTGAGATCCGGTCCCTGCGGGCCGACGCGTCACGCCTGCGGGCGCTGGGCTGGGAGCCCCGCCGCTCGGCGCTGGAAGAGATCGTCAGGGACCAGTGGAGCGCTTCGGCACCGGTACCCGGTCGAGGTCCTTCGCGATGACGATCTCGCCGTCGAACTCGGCGGCGGCCTCGGCGTGGAACTCCGCCGGGTCCTCGTAGCGCTGCGAGAAGTGCGTGAGGACGAGCTTGCGGACGCGGCAGTCCTGCGCGACGCGGGCGGCCTGCTGGGCGGTGAGGTGGCCGTGGTCGCCGGCGAGCTTGGTGTCGCGGGCGAGGTAGGTCGACTCGATCACGAGCATGTCGGCGTTGTCGGCGAGCTCGAAGACGTTGTCGCAGAGCCGGGTGTCCATGACGAACGCGAACCGCTGACCCTTGCGGGGTTCGCTGACGTCCGCGAGCCTGACGCCGTCGAGCTCGCCCTGCTGCTGCAGCGTGCGGACCTGCGGGCCCTGGATGCCGTGCTCCTTGAGCTTCTCGGGGAGCATGCGGTGGCCGTCCGGTTCGACCAGGCGGTAGCCGAAGCTGTCGATGCCGTGGTCGAGGCGGTAGGCCTCCAGCACGCCGAACCTGCCGTTCGCGATCTCGCCGTCGTCCTCGACAGGCACCTCCTTGACGTCCGCGGCGTCGTAGAACGCGCTGGCGTACCGGAGGCGTTCGAAGAAGTGGGCGCCCGAGCGCGGGTAGTGGGCGTGGACGGTGTGCGGGACCCGGTCCAGGGACAGTCGCTGGACGATGCCGGGGACGCCCAGGCAGTGGTCGCCGTGGAAGTGGGTGATGCAGATCCGGGTGATGTCGCTCGCAGCGGCACCCGATCGCAGGAGCTGCCGCTGGCTGCCGTCACCGGGGTCGAACAGGAAGCCCTCGCCGTCCCACCTGAGCAGATAGCCGTTGTGGTTGCGCTGGCGGGTCGGGACCTGGCTGGCCGTTCCCAGGACGATCAGTTCCCGGACTGTCACCCCCTGACGTTAACGTGCGTCCTATGCGGAGCGTGGAAGCAGCGGCGTCGTGGCCTGTCGAGAACGTGGCGGTCGCGGTCGTCGCGGATGGTGCCGTCGTGGGCTCGTCGGGCGATCAGCAGCGGGTGTTCCCGCTCGCGTCGGTGACGAAGCTGCTGACGTCGTACGCGGTACTCGTGGCCGTCGAGGAGGGCGCGGTCGAGTGGGACCAGCCCGCGGGCCCGGAGGGTTCGACGGTGCGGCACCTGATCGCGCACACCGCCGGATACGCGTTCGACAAGCCGGAGATCCAGGCCGCTCCTGGCACGCGCCGGATCTACTCGAACGCCGGATTCGACGTGCTGGCGTCTTTTGTCGGCGAGGCGTGCGAGATGCCGTTCGCCACTTATCTGCACGAGGCCGTTTTCGCGCCGCTGGGGATGAATTCTTCTGCTCTGGTCGGCTCGGCGGGCGCCGGAGCCGAGTCCAGTGCCGCTGACCTGGCGTTGTTCGCTCTGGAACTGCTGTCCCCGAAGCTCGTCTCGGTCGAACTGGTGCGCGAGGCGACGTCGGTCGTTTTTCCGGGACTGAACGGCGTGCTGCCCGGTTACGGCATGCAGAAGCCGAACGACTGGGGCCTCGGCTTCGAAATCCGCGACTCGAAGTCACCACACTGGACCGGCGATTCCCATTCACCGCGGACTTTCGGCCACTTCGGCCAGTCCGGCACGTTCCTGTGGGTCGACCCGGAGATCTCGGCGGCCTGCGTGGCGCTGACGGACCTGCGTTTCGGGCCGTGGGCGGTCGAGGCGTGGACGCCGTTCTCCGACGGCGTCCGCGCGGAACTGGTCAGTCGGCGAGCCTGAGCGCGAGCTGGCGGAGGATCTCCTGCACGTCGGCGTCCTCGTAGTCGTTCTCGTACGCCTGCGCGACGCCGTGGAAGGCGTAGAGCAGCCCCGCGGTGAACCAGCCGAACTGCGACAGCACCTGGTCCATCGCCTGCTTGAGGGCCTGGGCGCCGGCCTCGTTCAGCTCGCCGTCGACCTTGACCTCGTAGCTGAACACGCCCTCCTGCAACGACTTGAGCGCCATGCGCAGGTAGTCGTTGGATCCGGCGCCGTCGTAGCTGAGCGTCAGGACGCCGAGCGCCCGCTGCATGATCTCCCGCTGCTCCACGCCGTCACTCTGCCCGGAGATCAGGCGTGCGTCACCTTCCGACACCCCCTCGGCCGAGGCCGAGGGGGCCGGCCGTTCGTCAGCCGGGCTTGCGCGCGACCCACCGCGCGACCGAGAACACCCCGGCGGCACGGGCCGCGTCGAGCACGCGCTTGCCGTCGTGGATGACACCCTCCTGCTCGCCGGCGTACTCGCCCCAGCCCTGACCGTCGTCCGGCGGCGTGCTGCCCCAGCACTCGACGTCCGGGTAGAGGTCCTCGGAGGCCTCGACGACGAACCCGCAGGCCGACATCATGTCGCGGTACTCGTCCAGCGTGCCGAGCCGCGGGATGGAGATGACCTCCTGCACCGGCTCGATGAACGGCGCGATCTGCTCTTCGGACCGGTAGTCGCCGAACGGCCGCCGGATCCAGTCGACGCCGACCAGTGCGGCACCGGGCTTGAGGATGCGGAACGCCGCGGCGAAGAAGGCCGCCTTGTCCGGCAGGTGGCAGACCGATTCGAAGAAGCTGACCATGTCCAGCGACCCGTCGGGCCACGCGACCAGCGACTTGTAGTCCTCGTCGCCGACCGTCAGGAACGCCGCCCGGTCTGCGAGGCCCTGCTCGGCCGCATACGCGCGCGCCTGGGCGGAGAGCCACTCGTTGTTGGAGATGCCGACGACGTTCGCACCGGCGATCTCCGCCATGTAGACGGCCGTGCCGCCGACCCCGCTGCCGAAGTCGAGCCCGGTCCCGCCGGGCCGCAACCCGGCCGCGTCGACCTGCCTGCGCGCCAACGCCTTCGCCGCGTCCTCGGGCGACAGGCCTGCCTGTTCGGCCGCCAGGTCCCCGTGGTGCCAGAACTGCCCCATGAGCGCGTGGTAGGCGGGCCCTGCGTGGTTGTAGTACTCGCGGACCTGTTGCTCGACGGAGGTGTTCACCAAATCCGGCCTTTCGTGTTGAGCTCGCGGTCGCTCGTCGGAAGGCCAGCGAGAACTCGTCGGCCACACCGAAGTCGACCAGCACCGGCGGGGCTCAACGTAGTAGCCGGTTCAACCAGTTGTCCACGAATCCGAGCGGACCTTCCAGCCGCTGGAAGGTCTGTGGGGAGGCCACCGTCAACCCGAGCCGCGGTCGGTCGATCGACCCACATCGCCGGGAGGCACCTGTCCACTAGGTTCGGATCTTCCCGTTCTACTGCAGCAGGAGCGCATCGATGACCGTCGCCGGCACCGGCCGACCGACCCGTTTGGACATCGCCAGGCACCACGTCGAGCAGGCGTTCGGACCGACGATCGCGAAAAGACTCGACACGTTCGACGACGGGACCCTCTACATCGGGCCCGGTGGGTGGACGCGGCTGCTGGCCTGGTTCGCGGACTTCCTCGTCCACGTCCTCTTCGCGGGTGCCGCTTTCGTCGCGTTCGCGGTCGCCACCCGCTCCAGCCCGATCTCCGACAGCGCGGCGGCACTGACGGTGCTCGGTCTGCTGATCGGCACGCCGCTCGTCTACGGCCTGTTCTTCGGCAACGGCCGCGGGGTCGGGGCGGCGCTCACCGGGACCCGCCTCGTCCGCGTCAAGAACGGCGGCCGCCTCGGCGCCTCGGCCTGCTGGGCGATGCTCGTGCGCACCGTGCTGTTCCCCCTGCTGCTCCTCGCGTTCGTGACCGGCGGGACCGCCGAGGGTTCGCTCAGCAGGATCAGCATCGACGACGACGCCACCCGACGGCTGCACGAAGCGGGCTTGCGGCACCGCGACTCGATCCGGCTGTACTGAGGCCGGCGATCATCGACGTGAAGTGACCCTGGACGCATTCCAGGGTCACTTCCGAATCCACACCGGAATGACCGGTGCACGACAAAGGCCCCAGCGGGACCGAAGTCCGGCTGGGGCCTTGTGCAGTGCGCTCGGCAGGATTCGAACCTGCAACCTTCTGATCCGTAGTCAGATGCTCTATCCGTTGAGCTACGAGCGCGAGCTATTCAATTGTAACCGATCCTCAAGAGGCTCGGCCTTGCGGAGGCTCCGGGATTTGAACCCGGGATGGGGGGTTACCCCAAACCGCATTAGCAGTGCGGCGCCATAGACCAGACTAGGCGAAGCCTCCCGGGACCATCCTTGGCCACGGGACATAGGTTACACAGGTCCTCAACCGAGTTGCAAAACGCCCCCCTCCAACACCAGAACGCGCTGGTCAGAGCACGTTCCGAGGGTCGGAGAGGAGCGTAAAACGCCTGGTCGGCGTGAACCGAGTGACCTAGATCATTCCGAGGCGAGTTCCAGGAACGGTTGGAGAGACTCGGGATTGCGGAGCGCGCCCCTGCTGACGGCGCGGTCCGGGTCCATGCCGGCGAGGATCTTCTTGACCGGCACCTCGCACTTCTTGCCGTTGAGCGTGCGGGGGATCTCGGTGACTGCCACGAATCGGTTCGGCACGTGACGCGGGGACAGGGAAGCGCGCAATTCCTTGCGCAACAACGGTTCCACGTCGGGCAACGAGACGCCGTCCAGGACGACGAAGCAGAGCAGTTCGCCCTCGGAGACGCCCGAGGTGTCGATCACCAGGGAGTCGACGACGCCGTCGATCGACTCGACCACGCGGTAGAACTCCGAGGTGCCCATGCGGACGCCGCCCCGGTTCAGGGTCGAGTCGGAGCGACCGTAGATCACCGCCGAGCCTCGCGGGGTGATGCGGATCCAGTCGCCGTGGCGCCAGATTCCGGGATATGTGTCGAAGTACGCGTCGCGCAGCCGTGAGCCGTCGGCGTCGCCCCAGAAGAAGACCGGCATGGACGGCATCGGCTTCGTGATCACCAGCTCGCCGACGGAGTCCTCCAGGGCGTTGCCGGCGTCGTCGTAGGCGTGGACCGCCGCGCCCAGCGCCCGGCAGGAGAGCTCGCCCAGCCAGACCGGGCGGTCGGGGGACGCCGCCACAAACGCCGTGCAGAGGTCGGTGCCGCCGGAGACCGAGGCGATCTGGACGTCCTTGCCCACGGCGGAGGCGATCCAGCGGAAGCCCTCCGGGGTGAGGGGTGCGCCGGTCGAGCCGACGACGCGCAGGCCCGTCAGGTCGTAGGTCGCCGACGGGTCGATGCCTTCCTTCAGGCACGACTGGACGTACGGGGCCGAGGTGCCGAAGTAGGTCACGCGGTGCTGTTCGGCCAGGTGCCACAACGCGTTCAGCGACGGGTAGGCGGGGCTGCCGTCGAACAGGACGATCGTGGTGCCGACGAGCAGACCGCCCACCAGGTAGTTCCACATCATCCAGCCGGTGGTGGTGAACCAGAAGAAGCGGTCGCCGGGACCGAGGTCGCCGTGCAGGCCGAGCATCTTGAGGTGTTCCAGGACGATGCCGCCGTGGCCCTGCACGATGCCCTTGGGCAGGCCGGTGGTGCCGGACGAGTAGAGCACCCAGAGCGGGTGGTCGAACGGCACGGGCGTGAACTCCAGCGCGGCGCCCTCGTTGGACGCGATCAGCTCGGAGAACGACAGGGTGTCCGGCAGGGAAGCCCCGTTGTCCAGGTAGTCGATCAGGACCGTGGCGCGCAGGCCCGGCAGCTGCGCGCGGATCTCCTCGACCACCGGGCGGGTGTCGAAGGACCGTCCGTTGTAGACGTAGCCGGCGACCGCGACGAACACCGCGGGCTCGATCTGGGTGAAGCGGTCGGCCACGGCGCGGGCACCGAAGTCCGGGGAGCAGGACGACCAGGTGGCGCCCAGGGACGCGGCCGCCAGGAAGGCGATGAGGGCCTCGGGGGCGTTCGGGACGAGTGCCACCACCCGGTCGCCCTGGGAGACGCCCAGAGAGGCCAATGCGGCCCGGAAAGCGGCCACGCGCGCACGCAGGGCACCGAACGTCAAAGAAGAAGCGACCCCGTCTTCACGATGGAAGATCACGGCGAGGTCGTCGTCGGCACCGCGGCGCAGCGCGTGCTCGGCGTAGTTCAGCGTCGCGCCGGGGAACCACTCGGCGCCCGGCATCTCCGCGGAGCCCAGCACCCGCATCGGCTCGGTGTGGAACCGGACGTCGAAGTACGCGGCTATGGCGCCCCAGAACGCCTCAAGATCGGAGACGGACCACTCCCACAGCGACTCGTAGTCCGCGAAGTCGTGGCCGCGGTCGGCGAGCCACGCCCGGAACTCGGTCATCCCGTTGTCCCTCGTGGGGTCCGGGCGCCACAGCAGTTCGACGTCGGTGTCGGTCATGCCCCATGTCTAACCCAGGCACAACGGAACGTCCATGTGTGATTGACGGACTTGCGGTAGCCCGCCGGTGTGGTTCTAACCTGCCGTGATCAGCTCGTCGACCGCCGTGGTGAGGCGTGCGGCGTCGGCGGGGGCGAGCACGAGCCAGCCGTCCTGCCTGCGCAGGAGGTAGCGGCCCTCGCGGGTGTCGAGCCACGAGACCGAACGGCCGGTCGGGCGGGGCACGCCGTCGCGGTTGCGGGCGGTCAGGCCCAGTTCGCCGCCGCCGATGCGGGACGTGACGATGCGCATCAGGTTGTGCGCCTCCGGCTCGCGGATGCCGGCGTCGCGCAGGACGTCCAGGAACGCCTGCTTGCCGTCCTGCTCCCCCGCGCGACCGGCGCGGACGTAGTCGTCCCAGCGCACGTTCACGGAACGGCCGGCGCCCGGCGCGAGGCCTGGCAACGATGACACCGTGGCCGAGGCCAGCGACGTCGGGTGGAACGGGTAGAGGTGCACCTCGCCGTTCACGCGGGCGGCAAAGGCACCGCCCCAGCCGGCGCAGGCGATGCCGCGGGCCAGTTCGGCGCCCTTGAAGTACGCGATCTCCAACGCGCGGTCGAACTCGCCCAGGCCGCTGACCAGGGCACGGAGGTCCGGGTCAGGGCGCTGGATCGTGCCCAGGCGGCGAGCCTGCAACGACCGCGAGCTGGTTTCGGCGAGGCGCTGCCGCGCCGCCCGGGTGGCCCCGACGTGGGGCGTTCCGAGCGGCACGACGCGGTCCTCGCCGTGCACGGCTTGCCACAGCAGGAAGAACTCCTGCGAGCTCACCGTGAACTGGCGCTGTGTCACTGACCGATCACCGGCGGGGCCGCCTTGCGGTCCAGGCCGAAGACGTTGTCGTCCTCTTCCAGGTAGCTCGCCGTCTTGTGTTCCTTCGAGTCGTTCTGGCCACCGGCACCCGCGGGGGCACCGGCCATCGGCGCGCCACCCATCGCGAGCGGGTTCTGGAACGCCTTGGTCGTGTTGCCGGGCACGGCCGAGGCCGCCGCGGCACCACCGGCGCCACCACCGCGCGCACCGTCGTTCACGCCGGCGAGGTTGCCACCGGTCGCACCACCGGCACCGCCACCGCCGCCACCGGAACCGCCCTGGTTGCCGGAGCCGAACGGACGGGCCATGCCACCGCCGAAGCCGCCGAACCCTCCGGCGCCACCGCGACCACCGCCGCCTCCGCCACCGCCGAAACGCGAGGAGGCGTTCGTGGTGCCGCGGTTCTGGTTCTGCGTGCCGCTGGTCGCGACGGGAGCACCACCAGCGCCACCCGCGCCACCGTCAGGTGAGCCGCCGGGGTGCGCGCGGTTGGTGAGGTCGGTGCCGGTCGGCGTCGGGTTGATCGGGTTGACCGGAGGCGTGAACTGCTGGGGCACGGTCTGGTCGACCGCGGCCGAGTTCTTCTGGAACGTCGCCATCACGTCCGCCGCGAGGCGGTGCGAGGCGTCGTTGGCCGCGAGG
The DNA here is from genome assembly GCF_042721515.1 of Lentzea sp. NPDC058436. Taxonomy (NCBI): domain Bacteria; kingdom Bacillati; phylum Actinomycetota; class Actinomycetes; order Pseudonocardiales; family Pseudonocardiaceae; genus Lentzea; species Lentzea sp. NPDC058436. Next base: position 235,111 of record NZ_JBHXLF010000010.1, on the reverse strand, counting down.
GCGTCGACGGGACTCGTGCCGATGGTCTCGAAGCCGGCGAAGTCGGTCTGGGCCTGCTGCGCGAGCAGGCGCTCGTTCTGCAGGGCGCCGAACCCGTCGACCTGCGTGAGCCGGTCCTGCAGCAGTGCCCTGTTCGCCAGCGAGGCGTCCGTGGGCACGGGCGGCGGGGGAGCCTGGGGAGGCGGCGGCATCGCGGCACGCGCGGCCTCGACGTTGCTGGTCTCCGTGGTGATCGCGGCCGACACCTTGACGGCGTAGTTCGCCGTGTCGTCGACCCAGTTGGTGACCTCGGTCAGGCCGTCGCGCGCGAGCCGGGCCGACTCGCTGTCCCACCCGACGGACGAGTCCTCGACGGCCTTGAGCAGGTTCGTGCGCACGCCGGCGATGTCCTCGCCGATCTTCTGCCAGTTCGTGGCGGCGGCCTGGGCACCGGCGAGGTTCACGCCCGTGTGCACCATGTTGTAGAGCTGCTCGTGCGTGTACGTCATCCAGTCGACCGGCTCGTGCAGGTCGTTGCGGTCGTACCCGCCGTCCCTGTCGCCGCCGTGGCCCTTGTCGTCGTGGCCCTTGTCGTCGCGGCCACGGTCGTCGTGACCGCGGTTGTCGTTGCCCTTGTTCCCGTGCGATCCGTGGCTCACCACGACCCCCCGGCGCTCTTCATCGACCGTTCGGCTTCTTCGTCGGCATCGCGGATGGTGTCGCGGTTGCGGCTCAGTGCGTTGCTGATGTCGTCGAGGACCTTGAAGAGGTCGAGCAGCGCCTTCGCGGCACCGGAGTCCTCACCGACGGCCAGGTCGGAGAACCGCGCGCTGATCGCCTTGGCGACCGGGTTCTCGCCCAGTTGCAGCGGTGTCGCCAGCTGGTCGGTCGCGCGCTTCCACAGGTCCATGACCTGGTCGCGCGCGGCGTCGACCGCCTTGATCAACGCGTCCGCGGCGTCGACGTCGAGCGTCAGCTTGCCGCTGTCGGCTGCCTGGTCGAGTTTGGCTGCGGCGTTGCTCGCCACCGCCTTGTCCTCCAGCATCTGCGCCTGGAGAACGGGTTTCACCGCCGCCAGCTGTTCAGCCGTGATCGGCGCGGTGACCGACGTGGTTACGTCGGGAGTCACCGGCGGTGTGTCCGCGCCAGTAGTCGTGCCACCAGTCGTACCTGTCCCAGTGCCTTCTGCCATCCGTCACAACCCCCTGCACTGCATAACTCGTCACCGCAGCACTGGGCGTTACTCGCAGCTACACCCAGTCAGCCGTCCGAAGCACTCCTTAGATGTACCCAACCGACGGTTCGGTTCCAATCCGCCGGAAAGACCCTTACCTCATGTGAGCGTCGAACCAGTTCAACGCACGAACCCATGCTTCGTCACTCGAAACGTTGAAACGCACCAGATCTGACGCGGTTTCGGAGCTGATCACAGCATCACGAAGCTTGCTCACTTCTTCCGAGTCCTCGTCGCTGAAGATTCCGAGCCACGGGCACGACAGGTCGGCGGCCACGTCCACCAGCGCGGGGAGGCCGTCCGAGAGCGGTTCGAGGATGCCGGGCGCCTGCACGGTGACGGCGGCGCCGATCGTGCGGCTGGCGGCGACCACCATGGCGACGGTGCCGCCGATGTCGAAGCCGACGACGCCCATGCGGTCGGCGCTCACGCCCTGCTGGCCGAGCCAGACGAACGCGACGTCGGTGTCCGCGAGCAGCCGGTCGCCGTTGAGCTTGCTGACCTGGTCGCGGATGTCGTCGCCGTGCACCCGGTCGGCGTCGTACAGGTGCGGTGCGATTGTGAGCCAGCCCTCGTCGGCGAGGCTGCTGACCAGCGTGCGCACACCCTGGGTGACGCCGCGTGCCTCGTGCAGCACAACGAGACCGCCCCGAACAGCGGAGTCGGGTTCGGCGATCGTCACCCGCAGCTCACGGCCGTCGGTGAGGGAGAGCGTCTCGATGCGGGGTGTGGTCATGTTTCCCACCCTTCCACGACGGGGTGAACTCCAGTCAACGTGACCAATCGGACGGAGCAATGCGAGGATCGGGCACATGAGCGTGCGAACCCGTGCTGACCTGGCGTCCCTGCCGTCCTACGTGCCTGGCAGGAGCATCCCCGGCGCCATCAAGCTCGCGAGCAACGAGGTGTCCGCCGGACCGCTGCCGAGCGTCGTCCAGGCGATCGCCGAAGCGGCCACCGGCATCAACAGGTACCCCGACTCGGGCTCCGTCGAACTCACGAACCGGCTGTCGGACAAGCTCGGCGTTCCCGCCGACCACCTGGCCATCGGCTGCGGTTCGGTGATGCTGTGCCAGCAGCTCGTCCAGGCGACCTGCGGCGAGAACGACGAGGTGCTGTTCGCGTGGAGGTCCTTCGAGGCCTACCCGATCGTCACGCACGTGTCCGGCGCACGGCAGATCCGCGTGCCGCTGAACTCGGAGCACACCCACGACCTGGACGCGATGCTCGCGGCGATCACGCCGAACACGCGGATGGTCTTCGTCTGCAACCCGAACAACCCGACCGGCACCGCGCTGCGCACCGAGGAGATCGAGGCGTTCATCGCCGCCGTGCCCCGCAACGTGCTCGTGGTCCTCGACGAGGCCTACAAGGAGTTCGTGGACGACGCCCACGTGCCGGACGGCGTCGAGCTCGCGAAGCAGCAGTGGGCGGCCGGCCACGACAACGTCGCCGTGCTGCGGACGTTCTCCAAGGCGTACGGCCTCGCGGGGCTGCGGGTCGGTTACGCGGTCGCGCCGCCGGTCGTCGCCGACGTGCTGCGCAAGGTCTACGTGCCGTTCTCGGTGAACGCGCTGGCGCAGGTCGCCGCGATGGCGTCGCTGGACGCCGAGGACGAGCTGATGGTCCGCTGCCGCGCGATCGTCGCGGAACGCACGCGCGTGCGCGGCGAGCTGCTCGCCATGGGCTACGACGTGCCGGAGACGCAGGCGAACTTCGTGTGGCTGACGCTGGGCGCGCGCACGGCCGAGTTCAACGCGCACTGCCTGGAGCACAAGGTCGTCGTGCGCGCGTTCGTGGAGGAGGGCGCCCGCGTGACCATCGGTGAGCCGGACGAGAACGACGCCTTCCTGGCCGCCGCCCGCGCGTTCGCGCTCTGAGAACTACTTCATGAGCAGCTGAACGATCGCCGCGACTCCCACCACCACGATGACGCCGCGCAACACGGCGGGTGGGAGTTTGCGGCCGATCTTGGCGCCGATCTGGCCGCCGACCACGGACCCGACGGCGAGCAGCAGCACGACCAGCCACGCCACGTCGGCGATGAAGATGAACAGCACTCCCGCGACGAGGTTCACGAACGCGGTGAGGACGTTCTTCAGCGCGTTCATCCGCTGCAGGTGCTCGCTGACGAGGACGCCCATGATCCCCATGACCAGCACGCCCTGCGCGGCGCCGAAGTAGCCGCCGTAGACGCCCGCGGCGAAGACGCCGAACCACAGCAGCACGCCACCATCGTTGTCATCGTTGCGCCGGTGGGAGAGCTTGCGGTTGAGCCACGGCTGGATCACCACGAGCACCAGCGCGATCACGATCAGCACCGGCACGATCGCCGTGAACGCCTTGTCCGGCAACGTGACCAGCAGGATCGCGCCGATGACGCCACCGAGGATCGACGCGGGCAACAGCCGCTTGATCCGGCCGGACTGGCCCTTGAGCTCCTCGCGGTACCCCCACGCGCCGGACAGCGAGCCGGGCACGAGACCGAGGCTGTTGGACACGTTCGCGACCACGGGCGGATAACCGACAGCGAGCAACACGGGGAACGTCACGAGCGTGCCGCTGCCGACGACGGTGTTGATGCCGCCTGCGAACACACCCGCGATGACCACCGCGATTGCTTCCCAGACCGTCATGTCACCCCCAGATACCCGATGGTTCGCGACGCTAACACTCCGTTCGGACCAGGGTGGTGTGGCGCTCATGACAACAGGCCCGGCACTCAGCGCGAGTGCCGGGCCTGCAGGTCGAACGGGGTGTTACGCGACCTTGCGCCTCATCGCCGCGCCCGCCATCACGAGCAGCGAGCCGAAGAGCACGAGGCCGAGCACGCCCACGCCGGTGCTCGCCAGCGCGTCGGGGTTCCTGACCGCGAGCGCCGGGCTCGTGCCGATCTGCGAACCGCCGCCGATCCCGCCGGCACCACCGGGGGTGACGATGGTCGGGTCGGCGACCTCGGGACCGGCCTCCAGCCAGATGTACGACGGGTAGTCGCGACCGCGGACGTTGCCGAAGGGCTCGCCCTCACCGAGGTCGATGACCTTCCAGGGGCCCACGACGAGCGGCACGTACGTGCCGACGGGCAGGTCGGGGAAGGTCCACGCGCCCTCGGCGTTCGTCGTGGTGCTCACGACCGGCTTGCGGGTGTGCGGGTCGAGCAGCACGAGCTTGACGTTCGGCACCTTCTCCGGCGCCATCCAGTCGCCCTTGACCACGAAGCCGGTGAACGTCTGCGTCGCGCCGGGCACCTTGCTCTGCGCGGTGGCCCACGGGTTGCCCGAGCCGTTCTGCGGCCCGAACGAGCAACCGATCGTGACGTAGCCGTAGTCCGGCGACGCCTCGGGCAGCGGGGTGCTCACCGTGGCGGTGAGCGTCTGGCCCGCCGCGATCAGCACGCCTGCGGCCGTCCTGGCCAGCTGGCCCCACTCCGCGCCGTCGTTGCCGAGGTAGGGACCGTAGCCGCCGCTGCTGCACTCCGCCCTGACCTGCAACGGCTTGGTGGTGCCGTTCTTGATCGACACGGTGACGCCGACGGAGTCGCCCGCCGCGTACTCCGGCTTGTCGAACGAGACCGACGCCTTCAGCTCGTCCGACAGCGGCCGGACCAGCCGCACCTGCGCGGTGCCCTCGTCGCCGGGGTTCACCACAGCGGTGCGGTGTTCCTCGGGGGTCTCGTCGATCCAGCCGGACTCCTGGTCGTACTGGCTCGACGCCCAGTACGTGCCCGCGGGCACGTCGGTGAAGCGGACGCGTCCGGAAGCGTCGGTCCTGCCGCTCTTCCGCGTGAACGGCTTGCCGCCGCCGACGCCGACCTCGCGGTCCGCGATCTCCTCGCCCGCGTCCAGCTGCCCGTTCAGGTTGCGGTCGCCGAACACGACGACCGAGACCGAACCGGTGCCCCACGTGACGTCCGCGCGCGCCTCGGCCTTGTTGTTGGCGTTGTCCGGGTCACCGGTGTACGTGCCGACCTGGGCGATGTAGCTGGTCTTGCTCAGCTTCACGGGGTCGTCCCCGCCGTCCTTGAGCCGGCCGGTGAAGGTGGCCTGCTTGCTCTCACCGGGGTAGAGCGTGATCTGCGGGTCCAGGAACCTGCGCAGCTCCTGGTAGTCGAAGTACGGCTCCTGCTCGTTGTACGGGCCGCCCTGCCAGTTGCCGCGTGCCGGTTCGACGCCGGTGCCGATGTTCTCGACCTTGAGCGTCATGCGCACCAGGTCGGAGAGGTCGTAGGTGGCCTTGTCGAACGAGACGGACACCTTCAGGTCCGGTGCGAAGACCGTGGGGTCCTTCACCGCGGGCCCCTGGACCACGGTGAGCTCGGCGACGACCTCCTGCTCCGCGACGACGTCGACGAGCCGGTGCGAGCTGCCGTCCTCCAGCTTGTAAGCGCCGATGACCTGCAGCGCGACCTTGCCCTGCGGCAGGTTCTCGATCTTCCACGCGCCGGACCAGTCGCTCGTCGCGAACCCGAGGACCCGGCTGGTGCCGGGGGTGGTCGCGACGACCTTGACCGAGCTGAGGCCGGTGCCGCTCGCGCGGACGTGGCCGGACACGGCGCCGCGGATGCCGGCGACGTCGGCACCGACGGTGAGGCCGGGGTTGCCGGTGCCGCCGCTGTTGCGGCCGTCGACGCTGAACGCGCAGGCGAAGTAGACCTTGCCGGTCGGGTAGTCGACGTCGGGCACGGTGTCGGTGACCGTGACGGTCCGCGTCTCCCCCGCGCCGAGCGTGATGCCGCCGCGGTCGGGCCGCAGGTCTCCCCAGCCGTCGCCGGTGCCGTCGAGCGTCGCCGGGTCGTTCTCCGGGTCGCAGACGGCGACGAGGCCGGTGATCGGCGCCGTGCCGTTGTTGCGCAGCGTGACGTTCACCGAGATCGGGTCGCCCTTGGCGTACCGGGACTTGTCGAACGAGTGGCCGGCGATCCACAGCGACCGCGAGAGCGTCGGCACGGCCTGCAGCGCGACCTGGGTGGTCTCGCCCGCCTTCACGGTGATGAACTGGCCGGGCTTGACCGTCAGGTCCATGCTGCCGGGCACGTACCCGGTCCACTGCACCTGGTAGGTGCCGGCCGGGATGTCGCGGACCGTGAACTGGCCGCCGTTGTACGTCTGGGCGGAGCTGGGGTACGGAGAGGTGCCGACCAGCTTGAGCTGCTGCCAGTCGATGCCCTCACCGGGACTCACGGCACCGTTGCCGTCGCGGTCCTCGAAGAGGACGCCGTTGATCGTGCCGCCGTTGCTGACGATCTTCGTCTCGGCGCGCGACTGGTTGTCGTTCGGCGTCTTGTCGGTCGCGCCCTCCGCCCAGGTGCGCAGGGTGAGCCCCGCGGTCTGCACGCCCCACTGGGCCGCGGCGCCGAGCTTGATCACCTTCTGCTCGCCGGGAGCCAGGCTCGGGCGCGAGATGAGGTCGTCGACGCCGGTGGTCAGGTTCAGCTGGTAGACCTCGCTGGCGAACCGGACCTGGTTCGCGGTGGCGTCACCCTCGTTGCGCACGGTGACCGTGATGCCCAGCGGCTCGCCCAGGGCGTACTCGGCGCGGTCGAACTTCACGGAGAGCTTGAGGTCCGGCGCGGTCTGCTGCTGCGTCGCCTGCCGCTGCTCCTCGGGCTTCGGTGCCTCGCTGGGCTGCGCGGGCGGCGTGCTCGACGTGCTCGGGACCGACGGCTGCGGGTTCTCCTGCGGAGGCGTCGAGGTCGACGGCGGAGCAGGGTCGGTCGACGTCGACCGCGGAACCGAGGGCTCGCTCGACGCGGGCGGCTGCGGCTCGCTCGGCGTCGACGGCGGCGTCACCGTCTCCGTGGTGGTCGGGCTGGTGCTCGGGCTGGTGCTCGGCGGGTCCTCCTGGGCGAGCGCGCCCGTGGTGGCGCCACCGAACGCCACCAGGGCGGCGGTGGTGAGGGCCGCGAATCGGAGCAGGCCCCTTCTGGCTGGTCTGTCGGACATCAGTTCCCCCGGGTCATGTGCGGCTTGGACGCCCACGAGGTCTGGTGACGTCCGCGTCGCCGCGCCGAAAAACGCGCGCGGCACGGCAAGCCGCTCCACCGGAAAACAGATCCCCCGAGCCCCCAAGATGATGTCTGCCGACGTCAGAGCCCCCGCACGCGTCCACAAGACGACCGGAAAGTACCTCAGGACCACGTGCGGACGGAAGAGGCGAAACGGTCACAGGTGGGATGCTGTGCCCGTGACGCCCGAGGACCTCGCGCACCTGCGCCGGGCACGTGACCTGATGGACCGCGAGTACGCGCGGCCGTTGGACGTGCCCGCGATGGCCCGTGCCGCGCTCATGTCGCCGTCGCACTTCGCCCGGCAGTTCCGCGCGGCGTACGGCGAGACCCCGTACGGCTACCTGATGACCCGGCGGATCGAGCGGGCCAAAGCGTTGCTGCGTCTGGGGAAGCTGTCGGTGACCGAGGTGTGCGTCGAGGTCGGCTGCACGTCGCTCGGCTCGTTCTCGACGCGGTTCACCGAACTGGTCGGCGAGACGCCGTCGGCCTACCGGGCACGGGCCCACGACGCGCTGGCCGTGGTGCCGGGATGCCAGTTGAAGGGCCTCACGCGACCGAGCAGGTTTCGAGAAGCGACGCGTTCGCGGCGTACCTAGGGTTTCGTGTCATGAAGCTCTCGCACACGTTCCTCTTCGTCCACGACCAGGACGCCGCGCTGAAGTTCTACCGCGACGTCATCGGCCTCGAAGTCCGCACGGACCAGACCATCGAGAACGACTACCGCTGGCTCACGGTCGGCCCGGCGGACCAGCCCGGCGTCGAGATCGGCCTGGCCCGCGTCGGCCCGCCCGTGCCGCCGACCGACTTCGAGGTGCTGGAGGCGTTGCTGGCCAAGGGATCGCTGCAGGGCCTGATCTTCGTGGTCGAGGACGTGGACGCGAAGTTCGAGCAGGTGCGCGCGGCCGGCGGTGAGGTGTTGCAGGAGCCGGTCGACCAGTACTACGGCGTGCGCGACTGCGCGTTCCGCGACCCGTCCGGCAACTCGATCCGCTTCTCCTCGCAGCGCTAAATCACTTCCCGGTTCCGCGTCCGACGTGGTTCAGTGATGCCTTCACAGGCGTAACTCTCAGACAAGGTCGATGCCATGGGCAGCCCCGGACACACCGGGTGCCTCCGCAGTACCCGGTGACTCTCGCGTTCTGTCTCTCGCGATCACCAGGAGTTCCACCTTGTCTTGGTACACCTCGTTCTTCACCGATCTCGCCAACGGGTTCTGGCGTGGTGCGGTCCAGCCCTCGCAGACCTCGGCCGAGATCGACTTCGTCACCGGCCTCGGCGCCGGGCCGCGCGTGCTGGACGTCCCGTGCGGCAGCGGCAGGCACAGCATCGAGCTCGCCCGCCGCGGCTACTCGGTCACCGGCATCGACATCTCCGAGGAAGCCATCGCGCACGCCCGTGCGCTGGCTCCCTCTCTCGACTGGCGGCAGGGCGACCTGGCGTCACTGGGCTCGTTCGGTCTGACGGCCGATCTGGCTCTGTGCATGGGAAACAGCTTCGGCTACCTCGACCACGCGGGTTCGCTGCGGTTCCTGCGCGATCTGGCCGAGGCGGCACCGGTCCTGGTCGTCGACTACGGCTGCACGGCCGAGTCGATCCTGCCCTCGTTGCCGGGTGAGATCCGGATGTCCGCGGGTGGCGTCGACATGGTCGCCGTGAACTCGTACGACGTCGCCTCGGCCCGGCTGCTGATCGACTTCACCTTCTCCGACGGTGAACGGACGCAGCGGTCGACGTGCGTGCAGCACGTCTACACGGCCGGCGAGCTGACCCGGATGCTGCACGGCGCCGGGTTCTCGTCGGTGGAGTTGTTCGGCGACACCGACGGCAGCCCGTTCGAGATCGGCGGCCACCGGTTGCTGGCGGTGGCACACCGCTGATCGTCTGGACCTCGGCCCAGGTGGTAGCGCTCTCACGACCACCTGGGCCAAGGTCGTACCCATGCGTGCCAACATCGCGATAGCGGCCCTCGCCTCGTCCATGGTGCTGCTCGGCTCCACAGCGAGCGCCTCCACCGACCCCGCCCGCGACCTGTCCGCCCGTGTCAGCGCGGACGGCGCCCAGCGCCACCTGATCGCGTTCCAGCGCATCGCCGACACCCACGGCGGCAACCGCGCCGCGACGACCACCGGGTACTCGGCCAGCGTCGACTACGTGGCCGGACGGCTGCGCGACGCCGGGTTCGACGTGACCACACCGGAGTTCGAGGTCAAGCAGAAGGTCAACGACGCCGGCAGTGCCGTGGTGGGCACCGCCTCGCACGAGCTCGTGCCGTTCGGCGACACCCCGAACACCCCGGACGGCGGCCTCACCGCGCCGCTGCGGGTGGTGCCGGAGGACGGCACCCCCGGCTGCGAGGCGAGCGACTTCGCCGGACAGGACTTCAAGGGCGCCGTGGCGTTGATCCGGCGCGGCACCTGCACGTTCGTCAGCAAGTACGCCAACGCGGTGAACGCGGGTGCGGCGGCCGTGATCATCTCGAACAACGTCGACGGTCACCTCGACCTGCGCATCCCCGGCGCGGTCCCCGGCGGCACCGCCTCCAAGGCCGACGGCACCGCGCTCGCCGCGCTGGCCGGCCAGTCCGTGCGGCTCGACCTGCGCCACCACGACCAGGTCCACCTCGACCGCAACGTGGTCGCCCAGACCCGTACCGGACGCGCCGACAACGTTGTCGTCGCCGGCGCGCACCTCGACAGCGTCGACGCCGGTCCCGGCATGAACGACAACGGTTCCGGCTCCGCCGCGCTGCTCGAAGTGGCGCTGAAGATGGGCGCGCGGCCCAAGCTGCCCAACGCCGTCCGCTTCACCTGGTGGGGCGCCGAGGAGGCAGGCCTGATCGGCTCGCGCGCCTACGCGTCGGCGCTGTCGTTCGAGCAGCAGCTGGACATCGCGCTGTACCTGAACTTCGACATGGTCGGCTCGCCCAACCCCGGCTACTACGTCTACAACGACCCCGGCCTGCCGTACGGCTCGAAGCACATCGAGAAGGCGTTCAGCGACTTCTACACGGGCCTCAACCTCGGCCCCGAGGGCCTGAACGTGCGCGGTGCCAGCGACTACGGCTCGTTCACCGCGCTCGGCATCCCGGCAGGCGGCATCATCTCCGGCGGCGGCGAGGTCAAGACCGCCGCGCAGGCCGCGAAGTGGGGCGGCACGGCCGGGATGGAGATGGATCCCTGCTACCACAAGGCGTGCGACAACCTCGGCAACATCAACCGGGAGGCGCTGGGCCGCAACGTCTCCGCCGCGGCCCACGTCATCGCCTCCTACGCTGTCACCACCGAGGGGGTGAACGGCGTGCCGTCCCGCGCGCAGCGGGCGGCTCTGCGCTAACCCAGGTTGTTCGTGTCGAACGTGTTGCAGCGGGCGGGATCGCCCGTCTGCAACCCGGTCGTGAACCACTTCTGCCGCTGGGCAGAGCTGCCGTGGCTGAACTGGGTCGTGTCGACCCGGCCGCCGCCGAGGTTGCTCTGGATGAAGTCGTCACCGATGCGCGCGGCCGCGTCGAGGGCGGCGTCGACGTCTTCCTGGGTGATGTTCGAGATGAGGGGCTGGCCGTTGGCGCTCGGCACCGTCGTCGCGTGGTTCGCCCAGGAACCGGCGTAGCAGTCGGCCTGCAGTTCGAGGCGCACCGAGCCCGAGGTGGGACCGGTCTCGCGACCGACCCTGTCCGAGGTGCCGAGCTGGTTCTGCACGTGGTGGCCGTACTCGTGGGCGAGCACGTAGGCCTCGACGAACGGGCCGCCGGTCGCGCCGAACTTGGTGCGCAGCTCGTTGAAGAAGTCCAGGTCGATGTACACCTGGGAGTCCGCGGGGCAGTAGAACGGGCCGACGGCGGAGGTGGCGTTGCCGCAGCGGGTGTTCACGCTGTTGCGGAAGAAGTTGGTCTTGGTGACCTGGTACGTCCTGCCGGAGCTCTTGAACTGGTCGGTCCAGTAGCCCTGGATCGAGTTGATCGTGGCCAGGACCCGGCAGTCGCTGTCGCGGTTCGCGTCGGCACCGGTCTTGCACTTCTCGAGCAGCGAGCCGGACTCGACCTGGGTGTTGTTGCCCAGGCCCTCCAGACCGCCCGCGGGCAGCTGGATGCCGGTGAACTGCTGGAACAGGAAGTAGACGATGAGGCCGACCACGCCGAGGCCGCCTCCGACGCCGGCCACGCGGCCGCCTACGCCCCGTTGGTCCGAAACCTGAGAAAGGTCGAGTTCCGCGCCTTCGTTGAACTGCACCGCAATCCTCCTGCCAAGGACCCCATGGGTGCCGCAAACGATAAAGCACGAAACACGCCTTGGTGCGGAGCCCGACGTCGGGGCACCGCACCAAGGCTTTCCCATTTGGAAGTGACGACTACGGCCCACGAAGGTTGGCGTGGCGCTCAGCCGGTGACGCCATGAGACGACACCGATGCCGAGCTCAACAGCGTCGAAGTGCGCCGAGCGACGCCTGACGGCGCCTGGGCACCCGAAACCTCGTGTCCGCCGCTACACAGTCGCGCCCGGACCGGTCACGTCCGATCCGCTCGCGGGGATGCGACAGACCGCGTTTCGCCACAGCGAGGAGATACCTGCACAGCACCACCTACCCCTTCTGGGCGTGGCCTCCGGGTGGTCTAGTTCATTCACCTTCCGGTTGCCAGCTCGTTACCGACTATGCGCTTGATCACCCCATTTCTCAACACCTCACACCAAACCTGAATTGGTGAAGTCGGACGGGTGACCTGCGGAGATCGACACTGCAGACAGCAATCGCCCGGTGAGAGAGGCTCTCACCGGGCGATTGTGGAAAAACGTTCAGGAATTGATCAGGCGTTCGTCGTGCGGCGTGCGCCGCGGCGGGCCATCACGCCCGCGGTCATCAGGCCGAGGCCCACCAGGAGGAAGTCCAGCGGGTCGGCGCCGGTCCTCGACAGGTTCGGGATGACCGCGACGGCCTGCTGCGACTGCGAGGCCTTGTTGCCGGTCTGCGGGGTGCCGGCGCCGGAGTCGTCGCCCGTGTCGCCGCCACCGGAGTTGTCGCCGTTGTTGCCGCCGCCGGGGTTGCCGTTGCCCGGGTTCTCGTTGCCAGGGTTGCCGTTGCCGGGGTTCTGGCCGGGGTTCTCGTTGCCGGGGTTCTCGCCAGGCTGCTCGCCGGGGTTCTCGCCAGGCTGCTCCGGCTCCGGCTGCTCGGGGGCCTCGGACTTGCCGCAGTCGCCGCTCGCCGTGCCGAGCACGCCCGCCGCCGTGCCGCAGACCGTGACGGGAGCCTCGACGGTGCCGTTGGCCTGCTCCGGCTTGGTCTCGCCGCAGCTGCCGGCACCGCCGCCGGCGACGCCGACCGAGTTGCCGCACACCGTGACGGGCGCGGAGACGAGGGCCTTGTCGGCCTGGGTGCGCGCGGCGGGCTTCTCGTCGCACGTGGCGTCGCTGTGGCCCAGCACGTTGATCGCGTTGCCGCACACCTTGACCGGGACGCTCACGAGGTTGCCGACGCGGACCTCGTCGTCGACGTTCAGCGGCACGGGAACGGCCTGGGCCCACCCGGCGGTCGCGACCATCAGGCCGCCCGTGAGCAGTGCGGCGGACATGGTGCGGTTGATGTTCTTGCGCATGACTGTTCTCCCTGGAAAGTGGCTGATCCCTTGTGGTGTTGGCGCACCAGGGGTCAGTCAGGGGAGAACGTCGGCTCCTCCGCGCGCGCGTTGTGCGGCACGTCCTGCTGTTCTGCGTTGACCGGAGACGCTGTGGTGGCGGGCGGCCGCGACACGTGCGGCAACGTGCCCGCCGGGAGCTGGGTGGTCGTGCTCGATCCCGCGCCGCTCTGCGGGAGCGTGCCGGGGACCGGCTGCTCTGCCTGCGGTTGCGGCGGGACGGGTTCGGGGTTCGTGGGCTGAGTCGTCTGCGGCGCCGGCGGCGGCGATGTGAGCAGTTGCTGCTGCTGTTGCGGCACCTCGTACCGTGCGGGCGCTTCTGTCCGTGAGAGCGCTTGCTGCGGTTCGACGGGTGGCGCCGGCGGTTCGACGCGCGGATCGGGCTTCGGCGGGACCGGCACGTCCGGTTGACGCGGTGCGGTCTCGATCTTCAGTCCGACGTCCACGACGGGGAGCTTCACCTCGACCTTGAGCTGGTCGATCTCGACCCGGACGTCGGCGTGCGCCTGACCGACGGTGCCCAGCAACCAGGCGCCGGTCATCAGACCGACGAGCAGCAGGAGCCGACGCAACCAGGACATCGGCCCTCACCCTAGATCAAATGGAGCAACGGGGCACACGAAAAAGGCCATCCCGGCGACTTCCGCCGCCGGGATGGCCTTCAGCTGCGCCGTGCGACTACGGCAGCTGCGTGATGCGGTCGAGCGCGGGAGGCGCCTGGTTCGGGTGCGCCGACAGGTACGCGGAGAACGCGTCCAGGTCGATGCCACCACCGGTGATGGCGGTGCCCTTGGTGAACTCGCTGAAGCCGTCACCACCGCCCTGCAGGAAGCTGTTGATCGTCACGCGGTAGCTCGCGGCCGGGTCGAGCGGCACGCCGTTGAGCGTGACGTTCGAGACCTTCGAGCCGAACGGCGCGCTCGGCGACCAGCTGTACTTCAGGCCGGACGACGGCTGGAGCACGAACTGCCTGGCCGCGGTGAACTGCTGCTCCAGGGCGGCCTGGATGTTCGCGCCGGTCAACGTGACCGTCTGCAGGATGTTGCCGAACGGCTGGACGGTGAACGCCTCGCCGTAGGTGACCACGCCGTTGCCCTCGTTGGCGGGCGAGGTCGCGTAGGTGAGGTCGGCGCGCACGCCACCGGGGTTCATGAGCGCGAGCACCGCGCCGTTGCCCTTGGTGGCCTCCAGCTGCGAGTCGGCGATCAGGTTGCCGAGCGGCGACTCACCGGCGGGGTTCTGCGCGCGCAGGATGTCCGCGCTGATCGTGCCGACCTGCTTGTTCGCGATCGGGCCCGACTTCTGCTTGGCCAGGTCGATGATCGCCTGGACCGTGGGGTCCGGCGTGACCGTGCGGGTGACGATCTTGTTGTCGGCCTTGGTCTCGCCGCGGATCACGTCGCGCGTCCGGCGGTCGATCTTGAGGTCGACGACGCTCAGCTCACGACCGAAGGCCAGGCCCTCGATGAACGGCCGCGGGTTGCCGGCCGGGTCCTTGACCACGCAGTTGTAGTGCTGGTGGCTGTGGCCGGAGAAGACCGCGTCGATCTTCGGGCTGACCTGCGTGGCGATGACGCTGCCGGGGTTGTTGGCGGCGACGTTGCACGCGTTGGGCCCACCGTTGGGCGAGGTCACCTGGTCGCCCTGGTGCACGAGCAGCACGATGGACTTCACGCCGATGGCGTCGAGGAGGTTGGCGTACTTGTTGGCCGCCTTCACCTCGTCACCGAACTTGAGCTCCTTGATGCCGTTCGGGTCGACCAGGATCGGCACGTCCTTGAGCGGCATGCCGATGAAGCCGATCGGGATCCCGTCGCGGATCTCCACCCAGAACGGCGGCAGAGCCGGCAGTCCGGACTTCGCGTGCGTGACGTTCGCACCGAGGATCGGGAAGTTCGCGCCCTTGTACTTGTCGCTGAACTGGCAGCCGTCCACCGGGTGGCAGCCACCGCGCTGGATGCGCAGCAGTTCCTTGTAACCCTCGTCGAACTCGTGGTTGCCCGCAGCGGTCGTGTCCATGCCGACCTTGTTGAGCACCTCGATCGTCGGCTCGTCGTGGAACAGCGCGGACACGATCGGGCTGGCACCGATCAGGTCGCCCTGCCCGACGATGACGGAGTTCTTGACCTCCTTCTGGAGGTTCTTGATGTGCGTCGCGTTGAACGCGGCGCCACCGGCGTCGACGGTCGTGCCGTCGGGCAGGATGACGCGCCCGGACGACCCCGACGGCGGCTCGATGTTGCCGTGCAGGTCGTTGATGCCGATCAGGCGCACGTCAACCGTGCCCCGACCGCGCAGTGACTGGACATCGGCCTGGGCAGGCCCGGTAGCGCTGATGACAGTGGCCGCGGCGGCGGTGATCGCCAGAACGGAAAGCCGTCTGAACGAACTCATGGATTGGAGCCTTTCCAAGGCGTGGTTAACGCGCGTGTACGGCGGAGGAGTCTGCCTTCCGAACGCCGCGTTTTCCAGAGGAACGGCAGGATCGTCATCGTCAGGCTTAGTCTTGTTCTCGTGACACCAAGTGAGCAGGAGCCGCGCTGGCTCGACGAGGACGAGATGCGCGCGTGGCGCACCTACGTGAACGGTTCCTCGATGCTCATGGACCGCTTGCACCGAGAGCTGCAGGACACCCACGGAGTGTCACTGGCGGACTACGAGATCCTCGTCCGACTCTCCGAGCAGCCCAACCACCGCATGCGCATGACGTCGCTCGCCGAGGACGTCGCCTCGTCCAAGTCCCGCGTCTCGCACCAGGTCGCCCGCATGGAAAAGGCCGGGCTGGTGTCGCGCCGCGAGTGCACCGAGGACGGGCGCGGGGTGCTGGCGGAGCTGACTCCGGCCGGGCTGGCGCAGCTGGTCTCCGCTGCTCCGACGCACCTGCGTGGGGTGCGGGAGCACATCGTCGACCTGCTGACTCCTGAGGAGGGTGAGGTGCTGGCCAAGGTGTTCGACCGGGTCACGACACACCTTCGGGAGTCGAACGGCTAGGCTTTGGGCTGACGCTTCTGGCGTCGTGGGAAGCGTGGCAGAGCGGCCGAATGCACCCGCCTTGAAAGCGGGAGACGGGCAACCGTCCGGGGGTTCAAATCCCTCCGCTTCCGCTCGTAGGTGAGGTGTGTCGGCGGAGAGCGCCGACACAGTTCACACACTGCTTGGCACGGAAGGCCTAATGCGCTGATCCGACCGGGTACACATCAAGTGTCGCGCATCGGCGCGCCACTAACGTCATTTCATGACGCAATTGAAAATACCTGGACCTTCGCAAGGAAGCAGCAGTTTCGCCGCGGTCGAAGCAAGAACTGTCAGGCGACACCGGGACTCCACGTCTGAGGCCCAGTTCGTGATCACCGTGGTGGGGAACTGGATCGTCAACGCGGACACGAAGGCCGGGCTTCTCGCCACCGCCAACGCGGTTCTCGGCGGAGTTGTCGCCAGTCAACGCTCAAGTCTGCGCAGCGCGTTCAACCCGAAAAGTCCGACACCGTGGTGGGAGCTGCCGATCGCAGGCCTTGTCGCGTTGTCCTTCCTGATCTCCATGGTGGCACTGGTCGCGGTGCTGCGACCGCGAATACGAACTGGTCCGTACTCGCGGTACTCGTGGCCGGCAGTGGCGAACCTGTCTGCGGAAGACGTGCTGAGCCGTGCACGACGAAACCCTGAAGCGGAGGCATGGCGCACTGCCCGCGATCTTTCCCTGATCGCAAGGCGGAAGTTCCTGTGGCTCCGAGTTGCGATCTTCAGCTGGGCGGTCACCGGCGTGCTGTCGCTGTCTTGGGTCGTTCTGCACCCTTGACCGCAGGGTCAAAGGTGCGGCGACTATCTGACCCCGCTCTTGTACCTTTCCAGCAGCGCCACCACTTCGTGCTTCAGATCCCCGACGAATTCGCTGTCCGGCATGTCGCGGAACTTCTTTTCGGACACTCGGATGATCTCCGAGTGGTTGGCGCTGGCTGGTTCGGTGGTACCTATCTGCTTGCACAGGAAGCGAAGGCCTGGAATCAGCGGCTCGTTCGGCTCGCGGATCTCGTACAGCGTGTGCAGGCCGGCCATCACCTCGACGTCGATTCCCAGTTCTGTCCTGAAGTGGCGGCGCACCCCGTCCGTGAAGCTCTCCGAGTAGCGCAGCTGGCCGCCGCACCCTTCCAGTTTGCCTGGGAATAGGCGCCGCTCGGCGGATCTGCGAGCGAAGAGCAGCGTCACTTCGCCGCTACCACCTTCGATCAAGCAGGTTCCCGCAACGTGTACTTCTGGTTCTTCTCGGAGGCGCTCACGCGGTATGAACTGAGAAGCTATTTCTGATGACACCCAGACCGGCACCTCACCGACACCGCGGAGGCGCCTGATCTGCTTGACCAGGCCTCGGGTCTCCGCCGGCAGCTCAGGAAAGTCGTCGCGGTCGATGACGACTCCGAACGGGCGCGCTTCGTTGCAGAGGCGGGAACACTTGTTCAGGTTGTGCCCGGCCCAGTCCGAACCGACTTTGATCACCTTGCCTCGAACGATGCCCCAGCCCAGATTCAGATCTGCAGCATGACCGACTCGGCCGGCGAAGTCAGAGCAGTGCCGGGAGAAGTCCGCCTCGACCTGCCTGATCACGGACAGCACTTTCCCCAGGAGCCGGGTAACTTCTCTGCCACTCAGGTCATCCGGGATCTTCTTGATCAGCAGAGCACCGTCACCCAGGGGTTTCAGCTCGAACTCCGAGCTCTTGAAGCGACGTCCGAGAACAGCGAAGAAGCCTTCGACGAAGTTGTCGAGATTGATGAAGACCTCATTCGCTTCTGACCAATTGGTAAAGCCTCGCACATCGGTGAAAATCGCGAGCACGGTCATGTCCTCTGCCATGAAGACCCCTTGCGCATCCCGTCCAACTGCATCCGTGAAGGTTACGATGAGTCACGCGGAACCTACCTGCGGGCGAGCGGCGTGTCACAGATGCTTCACCGTGCAGACCGCAAAGCACCCAAAGAAACTGCGGCAGCGCCCGTCAAGGCACTGCCGCAGTTCACCGATGCGGAGCTGAATTACGAAGTGGCCGCGTGCGAGTGGTCGTGCGCGGCTGCCGTCTTCGACAGAGAAGCCGCAGCACGGGCCTCAGCCCGCTTGGAACGCGGCGGCACGCCGTTGACGTCCTCAGTGGACACACCGTAGGCGGCCGTCACGAACGCGATGGCGCCGGCGTTGCGGCCCAGGGCCACCCGGTCCACGTTCCCGAGGTTGTCACAGGCAGCGTGGTAGCACGGGTCGTAGGCGACACCGGCCCGACCACCCCACTTGGCAGCCTGAGCCGCCGTCTTGAGGCCCTCGGCGCCGGTGAACAACCCGCCCGCCGGGATGCCCTGCGCGATGAACTCGCCGTAGTCCGAACGGCCCGAGAAGTCCGTGCCCTCGGTCGGGACGCCCTTGGCGGCGAAGTAGTCGACGAAGGCCTTCTCGATCTGGGCCGAGCCGTACGGGCCCGCGCCTGCGCCGACCCCGTCCGAGTCGTCGCCGTCGTAGATGAAGTAGCCGGCGTTCGGGGAGCCGACCATGTCGAAGTTCAGGTAGAGGGCGATGTCCAGCTGCTGTTCGAACGTCAGCGAGCGGACCCATTCCTCGGAGCCGATGAGGCCGCGCTCCTCCGCGCCCCACCAGGCGAAGCGGACCGCGTTGTCGACCTTCGGGCGCGAGCCGAGCTGCAGGGCGGTCTCCAGCAGTGCGGCGGAGCCGGTGCCGTTGTCGTTGATGCCCGCGCCCAGTTCGACGCTGTCGAGGTGTGCGCCTGCCATGACGACGTTGTTCTTGCGGCCGGTGCGGGTCTCGGCGATGACGTTGCGCTGCGTGCGGCTCTCGGTGTGGAAGCGCATGTCGACGGTGACCGAGGCGCCCGCCTTGCCGGCGAGCGTGGTGCCGTCGGCCTGCGAGATGCCGCCGGTCGGGATCTTGCCGGGGTTGGTCAGCGTCACGTTCGACAGCGGGCCCGCGGTGTTGTTCGACACCAGGACGGCGATGGCGCCCGCGGCGAACGCGTTGAGGTGCTTCTGCTCGAACGTGCAGGCACCACGGCGGATCAGGGCGACCGAGCCGGTGAAGTCCTGGCCCGCGAAGTCGCTCGCCTCGCAGCCGGGGGTGGCGTCCTCCGGGACCACGCGCAGCGGGCCGGTGATGCCGCCTGCCGGGGTCTGCGGCGAGGCGGTCAGGATCAGCGCCTGGTAGTTCACGCCGTCGACGCGGGCCGTTTCGGCGTCGGTGACCGGGATGTCGAACGTGAAGTTCGGCGTCGTCACGATGAAGCCCTCGTCGCGGAGCTTGCCCGCCACGTAGTCGACGCTCGCGTCGTAGCCGGGCGTCAGTGCCGCGCGGTTGCCGCCGTTGCGGTCGGCGATGCGCTGGAACGCGATGAGGTGCCGGTTGACTCCCTCGACGGTCACCTTCTTCGCGAGCTTCTTGGCGAGAGCGGGTCCTGCGGGTTCCGCGGCGGCGGACGCCGTGGCGGTGGGGGCTGCGACCAGTGCCGAAATGGCTAACACTGCCGCCAGCTTGGTTCTGCCGGACATGAACGTTCCCCTTCGTTCGAGATTGCTGAACCCTCACAAAAGGGAGACGCAAGACACAATCCGTCGGTCGGCGGGAGTTCAGCTGGTGATCAGATGACCACACTCCGCTAGCCCCTCGACGGCGACCTCCCAGTCCGGGCGGACGAAGTTCGCCCTGTCCAGACGCAATCGCACGTGCTCAAGGCGTTCTCCGCGCGGTGCGGCGGCCATCGTGCCGTCGTGCACGTAGCCGAGCTTCGCGCTGACGCGGTTCGACGCGCCGTTGCCCTGCCAAGCCGCCGAACGAGCGATGTGCGCGCCCAGGTGGTCGAACGCGAACTGCAGCACGGCGACACGCATCTCAGTACCGAAGCCGTTGCCGTGGAAGCTCTTGCCCATCCACGAGCCGGTGTTGACCTCACGCAGCACTCCGAAGTTCTGCGCGTTCAACTCCTGCAAGCCGATGACCCTGCCCTCGTGCCGCACGAGGAAGCAGATCGCCCAGTCCCCCGCCGCGAGCCGGGCGCGCTCGCCCCAGAAGTGTTGGAGCATCTCCAACCCGTTGTTGTCGGGCAGGCGGTCGGTCCACGGCACGGTGAACGGCATCTCGTCCGGGTCGTGCACACCCGCCTGGGCCACCCGCACGAGCTCGAACAGGCCGGAGTCGTCGTCCGGGCGCAGCTCCAGGCGCGGGGTGCGGAGAACGAGGTGTCGCAGGGGCCAGGCGTCCATGATCCGATGGTGCCGGACCTGTCGAACGGTATTACGGTCGACTGTATGCATGCCATCACTGTTCGCGAACCCGGCGGCCCGGACGTGCTCGAGTGGACCGAGGCCGAGGACCCCGTTCCCGGCAGGGGCGAGGTGCTGGTCGACGTCGCCGCGAGTGCGGTCAACCGCGCGGACCTGTTGCAGCGCCAGGGTCTCTACCCGCCGCCCAAGGGTGCGTCGGACATCATCGGACTGGAGTGCTCCGGCACGATCGTCCAGATCGGCGAGGGCGTCACCGGCTGGAACGTCGGCGACGAGGTGTGCGCGCTGCTGGCCGGTGGCGGTTACGCGGAGAAGGTCGTCGTGCCCGCTCCACAGCTCCTGCCCGTGCCCCAGGGCATCGACGTCGTCACGGCCGCCTCACTGCCCGAGGTCGCCTGCACGGTGTGGTCGAACGTCGTGATGGACGGCCGCCTCAAGCTCGGCGAGACGTTCCTCGTGCACGGCGGCGCGGGCGGCATCGGCACGCACGCCATCCAGGTCGCCAAGGCGCTCGGCGCGACCGTCGCGGTCACGGCGGGATCGGACGAGCGCCTCCAGAGGTGCGCCGAGCTCGGTGCCGACATCACCGTCAACTACAAGACCCAGGACTTCGTGGCCGAGGTCAAGCAGGCCGACGTCGTCCTCGACAACATGGGCGCGTCCTACCTCCCGCGCAACATCGACGTCCTCGCGCCGGACGGCCGGTTGATGATCATCGGCATGCAGGGTGGCGTGAAGGGCGAGCTGCCGATCGGCAAGCTGCTCTCGAAGCGCGCGTCGGTGATGGCGACGGGTCTGCGCGGCCGCAGCGTCGACAACAAGGGCGCGATCGTGGCCCAGGTCCGCGAGCACCTGTGGCCGCTGGTCGAGAGCGGCGCGGTGAAGCCGGTCGTCGGTCAGGTCGTGCCGATGTCGGACGCCGCCGAGGCCCACCGGCTCCTGGATTCCGGCGACGTCTTCGGCAAGGTGCTGCTCAGGCGGGAACGGTAGAGGTCGCCAGCGAGGTCCGGGGAGCCGTGCGGAACTCCAGCCCGAACTCCTCGGACCACCGCGTCAGCAGGGAGGCCTCGTCCGGCCGGTCGGCGTCGTCGGCCAGCACGGTCGCGCCCGGCGCCAGCACGGCGCGCAGCACGGGCAACGCCGGATAGCGCGAGTCGCCGAACCCCGGCCCGTCGACGAGCAGCAGGTCCACCAGGCCGAACCTCTCGACGTACGCGAGCACTTCGTCGTGCACCTGCTGCGGGGCGTACCACTGGCCGTGGCGCGACAACGCCGCCGGATGCCGTGACAACGGCGCGTGCACCACACGGGCCACGGAGCCGAGGCCTTCACGACGTAGTTGTGAGGCAACGAAAGCAGCCGTGCGTTCGTCGTGCTCGATCGCCAGCAGATGCCCGAAACCGCGCTGCTGCAACAAACGCGCCAGCAGGACGGAGGACGAGCCGCAGCCCAGCTCGACCAGAACGGTCCGGGCGCCGAGCACGATCTCGTCCATCACCGCGACGAGGGCGGCCGGCCGGAGGTCGCCGGAGAGCTGGGGCAGGTACTCGGTGTTCAACGAGCCGATGCGCTGCAGGGCCGAGAGATCAGCGAGCTCACGGGCCAGCGTGTCGTCCAAGCAAACACTCCCGAATCCCTCAGCCCAGTTCGGCCACCGCCCGCACCAGGTCGTCCATCTCGACTGCGTTCGTGTAGTGCGCGAGCCCGATGCGGATGGCGCCGCCGATCTCGCCGACGCCCAGCACCGAGAACACCCCGTGCTGGCCGGGATCGGCGAACGCGCAGACGCCCCGCGACGCGAGGTGCTCGACGCCCTCCTCTGCCTTGACGCCGGCGACCGAGAACGCCAGCGCCGGCACCCTCCGCATCGCGTCGCCGATCACCATCACGTGCCGCAACGAGCGCAGTTCGTTGATCAGGTTAGCGAGCAGCCCCGCCTGGTAGGCCTTCACCGATCCCAGCGACGTGAGCAGCCGTTCCCGGCGCGTGCCCGAGGCCGCGTCGTCGAGGTCCGCGAGGTACTCAACCGACGCAACGAGCCCGGCGAGCATCGGATACGCGTGCGGGCCGAGCTCGAGTCGCTCGGGACCGCGCGCCAGCGGGTCGACCGAGACCGACGGCAGCCGCTCCAGCACCGACGGGTCGCGGAACACCAGCGCGCCGACGGGAGGACCGCCCCACTGACCGGCGGACAGCGCCACGACGTCGGCACCCATGCCAACGATGTCCAACGGGACGAACGGAGCCGCGGAGGAGGCGTCGACGACCATCAACGAGCCGTGCGCGCGGGCCACCGCGGAGATCTTGGCCAGGTCCGGGCGGGTGCCGACCACGCCGGACGCCGCCGTGATGGCGATCAGCTTGGTGCGGTCGGTGACGAGCTCGTCGAACTGCCAGCTCGGCAGCTCGCACGTCTCGATGTCGATCTCCGCCCACTTGACCGCGCTGCCGGTGCGCTGTGTCGCCCGCAACCACGGCGCGATGTTCGCCGCGTGGTCCAGCCGGGAAACCAGGACCTCGTCGCCCATGAACCAGTCGTCGGTCATGGCATCGGCGAGGCGTTGCAACATCACTGCCGAGGAAGGACCGAGAACGACACCGGCGGGATCGCCCCCGACCAGGTCCGCGACGGCCCTGCGGGCGGCGTCCACGATGCCCTGGGCCCGCTGGGACGCCGGGAAGAGGCCACCGGGGCCGGAGACCGGGGCGCGCAACGCGGTGGAGACGGCGGTGGCGACCTGTTCCGGCACCTGCATGCCGGCGGGAGCGTCGAGGTGTACCCAGCCGTCGCCGAGCGCGGGGAAGAGCCCTCGTACTCGTGCGACGTCGAACGCCATGACACACACCGTACGTATGCGAGCAAACACGGCGACGACCAGCCCCACCCCGATAAGTTTCGAAAACGTGAATGGCGCGAGGATGGAGACCATGAACCAGGAGCAGCCCGTCGTAATCGTCGGCGGCCAGGACGGCGACATCGCCGACCTCGTCGAACAGCCGGCCAAGGTGATGCGGATCGGCACGATGATCAAGCAGCTGCTGGAGGAGGTGCGGGCGGCTCCCCTGGACGAGGCCAGCCGCAACCGCCTCAAGGAGATCCACAAGCGGTCGATCGAGGAACTGGAGGACGGCCTGGCTCCTGAGCTGCGCGAGGAGCTGGAGCGGCTGTCGCTGCCGTTCACCGAGGACGGCACCCCGTCCGACGCCGAGCTGCGGATCGCGCAGGCCCAGCTGGTCGGCTGGTTGGAGGGTCTCTTCCACGGCATTCAGACGGCGCTGTTCGCCCAGCAGATGGCAGCCCGCGCGCAGCTGGAGCAGATGCGCGGCCGTGCCCTTCCCGCGGGCAGCACCGACGCTCCGGAGGGCGGCATCACGGGCAAGGGGACGGGTCAGTACCTCTAGCGATGACACCCGGAAGTGGCTCTACTATGCGCTGAACTTCCTGGGAGAGGAGCCATCGTGCTCGAGCAGGTGCGCCGCGCCCTGTCGGCGAAGCAACTGCGCCACAAGCTGCGGGTGAAGGCGATCGAGATCGTGGCGGACGCCGTGGCCCCGATCCGCGCGCAGGTCGACGACCTGCAGCTACAGGTCGACGACCTGGGCCGGCAGGTGCGCGACGAGATCCGCCACCAGGGTGACCGGTCCGTCGACCAGACGCGTCAGCTGGAGATCCGCACACGCCGCGACCTGGTGTTCGCGGGCGAGCAGGAGGCCGCGCTGCAGAGCGCGAACTTCGTGCGCGACAACCTCCCGCACGCGCCTCAGTTCGGTCACCCGCACGAGACGCTCGAACACGCGCTGTCACTCGTCCCCGAGGGCGGGCTCGCGCTGGAGTTCGGCGTCTACCAGGGCACCACGCTGAAGATCATCGCGACCGCGCGCGAGGGTGAGGGCGTCTTCGGCTTCGACTCGTTCGAGGGCCTGCCGGAGAACTGGCGCAACGGCTTCCCCGCCGGCGCGTTCAACGTCGACGGACTGCCGGAGGTGCCGGGTGCCGAGCTGGTCGTGGGCTGGTTCGACGAGGTGCTGCCCGGCTTCCTGGAGGAGCACGAGGGCCCGGTGACGTTCCTGCACGTCGACTGCGACCTCTACTCCTCCACGAAGACCGTGCTGGAGCTCGTCGGGCCGCGCCTGGTCGAGGGCAGCGTCGTGCACTTCGACGAGTACTTCAACTTCCCGGGCTGGATGGACCACGAGCACAAGGCGTGGACCGAGTACGTCGAGCAGACCGGCATCGAGTTCAGCTACGAAGCGTTCACCTACGACAACGAGCAGGTCACCATGCGGGTGACCAAGATCCCCGCTCGTTGACCACTCCGTGACGTACCGGCGTCCAGGTCGGTGAATGGACGCCGGTACGCTCAGTCCTCGTGCAAGCCACCAGTACCCTCGACCACCCCGAGGCGCCGCCTGCCATCAAGTCGCGCAGCTTCAAGCGCGCGTTCGCCGATGTGCGTGAGGCGTGGGACCACCGCGAACTGTGGGGCCACCTCGGCTGGCAGGACATCAAACAGCGCTACCGCCGCTCGGTGATCGGTCCCCTGTGGATCACGATCTCCATGGGCACGACGGCGCTGGCCCTCGGCCTGCTGTATTCGGTGCTGTTCGACACGAACGTCCCGACGTTCCTCCCGTACGTCACGGTCGGCTTCATCGTCTGGAACTTCATCCTCGGCTGCATCACCGAGGGCACCGACGTGTTCATCGCGAACGAGGGGCTCATCAAGCACCTCCCCGCGCCGATCACCGTCCACGTGATGCGCATGGTGTGGCGCCAGGTGCTGTTCCTGCTGCACAACCTCGCGGTCTACGCGATCGTGCTGGCCATCTTCTTCCCCGCGCTGAGCCACCAGTACACGATCAGCGAGGGCGGCCCCGTCCACCCCGGTCTGAGCTGGACCATCGTGCTCGCGATCCCCGGTTTCGCGCTGCTCGCGATCAACGCGGTGTGGGTCGCGCTGGCGTTCGGCGTCATCAGCACCCGCTTCCGCGACATCCCGCCGGTCGTCACCAGCTTCATCAACCTGGTCTTCTTCATGACGCCGATCGTCTGGGACTCGGGCGTGCTGCAGAAGGTCGCCGGCGACGGCGGCGACAGCAACTGGCGCATGCTGATCGCGGAGCTCAACCCCGTGTACCACTTCGTCGAGATCGTCCGCGCGCCGCTGCTCGGCCACGCGGTCGACTGGCACCACTGGGCGATCGTCGGCGCGTTCACCGTCATCGGCTGGGCGCTCGCGATGGTCATCCTGCGCAACTACCGCGCCCGCGTTTCCTACTGGGTCTAAAGGAGGTCGGCTAAACCATGGTCAGCATCGACGTCTGGAACGCATCGGTCGACTTCCCGATCTTCGACGCCAAGTCGAGGTCGCTGAAGAAGCTCGCGTTCGGCAAGGTCGGCGGCAAGATCGGCTCCGAGGGCCGCGTGCCGATCATCGAGGCGCTGCACGACATCTCGCTGTCGCTCAAGGAGGGCGCGCGCGTCGGACTGGTCGGCCACAACGGCGCCGGCAAGTCCACGCTGCTGCGCCTGCTGGCGGGCATCTACGAGCCGACGCGCGGCCAGTCCCGCATCGTCGGCAAGGTGGCGCCGGTCTTCGACCTCGGCGTCGGCATGGACCCGGAGATCTCGGGCTACGAGAACATCATGATCCGGGGCCTGTTCCTCGGCATGACCCGCAAGCAGATGGAAAAGCGCGTCGACGACATCTCGGAGTTCACCGAGCTCGGTGACTACCTGCAGATGCCGCTGCGCACGTACTCGACCGGCATGCGCGTGCGGCTCGCGCTCGGTGTGGTCACCTCGATCGACCCCGAGATCCTGCTGCTCGACGAGGGCATCGGCGCGGTCGACGCGGCGTTCATGGCGAAGGCCCGCGACCGCCTCAAGGACCTGGTGAAGCGCTCCGGCCTGCTGGTGTTCGCGAACCACTCGGACGAAACGCTGCTGGACTTCTGCGACAGCGCGATCTGGATGGACGAGGGCCGTGTCAAAATGCACGGCGGGCTGCGCGAGGTCCTCACCGAGTACAAGGGCTTCGACCCGTTCGACCGGATGAGCACCGAGCAGCTGGCCAGGCTCGGCTACTCCTCCTCCACCGTCCTCAGCGGAAACGGCGGCGAATAGACAGTGAACTCCGAGGCACTGCCCAAGGGCTCCGTGGTCGCGGTGGTGGTCACCCGCCACCGCAGGGAGCTGCTGGCCGAGTCGCTGAAGGCGCTCTCCACCCAGACGCGCGTCCCCGACCACCTGGTCGTCGTCGACAACGGTCCCGACCAGCCGGTCGACGACCTGGTCGAGCAGTGCCCGCTCCCCACGACCTACCTGCCGTCGCACCGCAACCTCGGTGGCGCCGGCGGGTTCGCGCTGGGCATCCTGCACGCGCTCTCGCTGGGCGCGGACTGGGTGTGGCTCGCGGACGACGACGGCAGGCCCGCCGACGAGAACGTGCTGGCCGTGCTGATGGAGGAGGCCGAGCGCCGCAAGCTCGCCGAGATCTCCCCCGTCGTCACGAACATCGAGAACCCGGACAAGCTCGCGTTCCCGATGCGCCGCGGCCTCACGTGGAAGCGCTCGGCGGCCGACCTCGGCACCGACTTCCTGCCGGGCATCGCCTCGCTGTTCAACGGCGCCCTGTTCCGCGCCTCGACGCTCGACGTCGTCGGCGTGCCGGACTACCGCCTGTTCTTCCGCGGCGACGAGGTGGAGATCCACCGCCGTCTCGTGCGCAGCGGGCTGCCGTTCGGCACCTCGCTGAAGGTCGCGTACGTCCACCCGGACGGCTCGGACGAGTTCAAGCCGATGCTGGGCGGCCGGTTCCACGCGCAGGACCCCGAGAACCAGATCAAGCGCTACTACACCTACCGCAACCGCGGGTACCTGCTCTCGCAGCCGGGCATGCGCAAGCTCGGTGCGCTGGAGGTGTTCCGGTTCGGCCTGTACTTCCTGGGTGTGAAGCGGGACCCGAAGGCGTTCGTCGAGTGGATCAAGCTCGTGCGGCAGGGGCAGCGGGAGCGCTTCTTCCGCAAGTGAGTTCGGCCTGACGGGGCGGGATCGCTTTGGATCCCGCCCTTTGGCAACTTCGGGTAACCGCTCGCGCACCCGACGTGATCGGAGTAAGACGGGATGAGTGATTTCCCGACGCAGACTCCTTTCCCTGGCCGGTGCGAGCGCTCTGCTGGCGGCGTGCGGTTCGAACACCGGACGCGGTGGCAGCGACCAGCCCCTCAAGCAGTGGTACCACGCGTACGGCGAGCCCGGCGTCCAGCAGGCGGTGCAGCGCTACGCCGACTCGTACGCGAAGGTCCCGGTCAACGTCCAGTGGAACCCCGGCGACTACGACTCCAAGCTCGCGACGAGCCTGTTGTCCGGCAACGGGCCGGACGTCTTCGAGTCCACGCCGCAGATCAGCTCGGTCCGGGCGGGCCAACTGGTGCCGCTCGACGACCTCTTCGGTGACGCGAAGAGCGACTTCACCGAGTCGATCCTCGCCACCCACACCGTGGACGGGAAGATCTACGGCATCCCGCAGGCGGTGGACATGCAGATGCTGTTCTACCGCAAGAGCCTGCTGGAGAAGGCCGGCGTGCAGCCTCCATCCACTGTGGACGAGCTGATCGACGCGTCGCGGCGGCTGACCAGGGACGGCGTGAAGGGTCTCTTCGCCGGCAACGACGGTGGCGGCGGAGTGCTGGGCGGTCCCGCGCTGTGGTCGGCAGGGCTCGACTACGTGCGCGACCACCAGGTCGGGTTCGACGATCCCGTTGCGGCGCAGGCGATCGGCAAGCTGCGCGAGCTCTACGCGAGCGACAGCCTGCTGCTCGGCGCGGTGAAGGACTGGGCGGAGCCGGACGCGTTCACGCAGGGGCTCGTCGCCATGCAGTGGACCGGTTTGTGGGCCGTGCCGGCGGTGCAGAAGGCGCTGGGCGACGACTTCGGCGTGCTGCCGTTCCCGAAGCTCGGCGGCTCTGGCCAGGCGAGTGTGCCGGTCGGGGCGTTCGGCGCGATGGTGAACGCCAAGTCGAAGCGGGTCGACGAGGCCAAGGAGTTCGTCCGCTTCCTGTGGATCGACCGCACCGACTACCAGGAGGACTTCAACCTCAGCTACGGCTTCCACATCCCGCCGCGCAGGAGCATCTCGGAGAAGGCCACGAAGCTGACTTCCGGCGCGGCCGCCGACGCCGTGAAGTTCGTGCGGGACAACGCGAAGGCGTCCAACCCACCGGACTGGACCTCGGTGATGCGGACCGCGTTCAACGACGCCGTGTCGCGCGTGGTGCGGGACGGCGCTCCCGCCGACGCCGAGATCAAGGCCGCCGCGGGCAAGGTTCGTGACGAGTTGAAGCGCCTCTACGGATGAGGCACGGACGCGCGTTCTGGTTGTTCGTCGGACCGTTCGCGGCGGGCCTGCTCGTGTTCGTGTACGTGCCGATCGGGTGGAGCCTGCTGCTGTCGTTCTTCGACGCCCGCAACACGGTGACGCCCTCGGAGTTCGTGGGGCTGCGCAACTACGCGGACATGCTGACCGACGCGCCTTTTCTCGGGAGCCTCGGCACGTTCAGCCTGTTCGCGGTGTTCATCGTGCCGTTGACGTTCGTGCTGGCATTGGCCTTGGCGCTGCTGGTGAACCAGATCAGCTTCATGAAGGCGTTCTTCCGCTCGGTGTTCTTCCTGCCGACCGCGTGCTCGTACGTCGTGGCGTCGCTGGTGTGGAAGCTGTCGATCTTCAACGGCGTGCGCTTCGGCCTCGCGAACACGGTCCTGGGGTGGTTCGGCGCGGACCCGGTCGCGTGGACGGTGTCGACCTCACCGCCCTGGTACTGGCTGGTGCTCGTGACGCTGCGGCTGTGGCTGCAGCTCGGGTTCTACCTGATCCTGTTCCTCGCGGGCCTGCAACGGATCCCGCAGCACCTCTACGAGGCCGCGTGGATCGACGGCGCTGGCCGCGGCTGGCAGAGCCTGCGGTACATCACGCTGCCGCAGCTGCGCACGACGTCCGTCGCCGTGCTGTTGTTGCTGCTCATCGCGGCGTACCAGGCGTTCGACGAGTTCTACAACGTGCTGGGCACCGACCGCGGCTACCCGCCGTTCGCCCGGCCGCCGTTGATCTACCTCTACTACACGGCGCTGGGGTCCGGCGGGCAGGACTTCGGGCACGGGAGCGCGGGCGCGGTGATCCTGACGTTGCTGATCGCGGGCGTGACGTTGTTGCAGGGCAGGGTGATCACGCGATGAAGGTCGTGCGTTATTTCGCCCTGTCGGTGGCTGCGGTTTTGTTCTTGGTGCCGTTCTACCTGGTGCTGCGCAACGGGTTGGCGACCGAGCAGGAGATCACCGCGCCCACCTGGACGTTCTGGCCGCAGGAGATCCGGTGGGAGAACTTCGCCGCGCTGTTCAGCAACCCGGCCGTGCCGATGGTGCGGAGCATGGTGAACTCCACGGTCGTCGCGGTGTTGCAGACGGCCGGTCAGCTGCTGCTGTGCGGGCTGGCGGGGTACGGGCTCGCGCGGATCCCGTACCGGTACTCGAACTTCGTGCTGTACCTGGTGATCGCGACGCTGATGATCCCGGCGGCCGTGACGTTCGTGCCGACGTTCGTGGTCGTGTCGACGCTGGGGTGGGTGTCCGACCTGCGCGGGCTGGTGATCCCGGGGCTGTTCAGCGGGTTCACGACGTTCCTGTTCCGGCAGTACTTCCTGAACTTCCCGCGGGAGTTGGAGGAGGCCGCGCGGATCGACGGCCTTGGTCATTGGGGGACGTATTGGCGGGTCGTCGTGCCGAATTCGAAGGGGTTCTTCGCGGCTTTGGGGGTGATCGCGTTCGTGACCAGCTGGAACCAGTTCCTCTGGCCGTTGGTGATCGCGCAGGATCAGGACTCTTGGACGGTGCAGGTGGCGTTGTCGACGTTCCTGACGTCGCAGTCGATCGAGGTGTCGCAGCTGTTCCTGGCCGCCGCTGTGTCGATTGCGCCGCTGGTGGTGGTGTTCCTGGCTTTGCAGCGGTTCCTGGTGCGCGGGGTGACGGAGACGGGGATCAAGGAGTGAACGACGAAAGGCCCCCGGAATCCCGGGGGCCTTTCGCACGAGCCGAAGTTCAGCTGTTGTTCTCGAACACCTTGCGCCACGACTCGACCGAGGTCAGCTCGGGCAGCGCGTCGCGGTACACCTTCTGCATCCGCGGCCACTCCGCGGACAGGCGGCGGTAGTTGCGGACCGCGCGCTTCATCAGCTGGCGGAACTCCTTCGGGTCGCGCTTGCGGAACGCGACACCGCTGCCGTCGGCGTTGGAGACCGTGGCGCTGTCCAGGTTGCCCAGGAGGAACCAGCGGGCGTTGGTCGCCGGCACGTTGATCTGCGGGCGCTCGGCCGTGGCGGCCTGGGGCTCGCGCAGGTTGTGCATGAGCGCCTTGGCTGCCTCGGACGCGATGGTGACCGGGTTCGTGGGCGGCGTCAGCATCTGCTCGGCGCGGACCATGTCGAACGTCGGCGCCGGGAACTCACGGGCGGACGGCAGGACCTGGGCGTCCGAGTAGTCCTTGCGGAGCTCGCGGATCGCCGGGAGGGCCGTGCGCAGCGAGTCGAACAGCTTCGACGGGCCGGCCAGGAAGTCCTCGATCGCCTTCTGCTGCACGGCGACGGTCGAGTACTCCATCGACAGCAGGTGCCGCAGCGACAGCTTCAGGCCCTGCTTGAGCAGCGTGGACCGGACGTCGTACGGGCTGTGCAGCGCCGCGAGGACGAGGCGGTTGCGGGTGTGGAAGTACGCCTGCCAGTCGGTGGCGTCGTTCTTGTCCGTCCACGGCATGTGCCACACGGCGGAGCCGGGCAGCGAGACCGTCGGGTAGCCGCGCTCCAGGGCGCGCAGCGAGTACTCCGCGTCGTCCCACTTGATGAACAGCGGTAGCGGGTAGCCGGTGCGCTGCACGACCTCGCGCGGGAACAGGCACATCCACCAGCCGTTGTAGGTGGAGTCGATGCGGGCGTGCAGTTCCTCGGTCTCGCGCAGGGTCTCGGCGCCGAAGTCGTGGTCCGTGAGCGCGCCCGGCGCCGCGCGCCAGTAGCAGGTGCCCAGGTCGACGACCTCGCCCATGCTGTGCAGCCGGGCGCGGGCCTGGAGGTTCAGCATGTGCGAACCGACGATGACCGGCTGGGCCGCGGCACGCGCGAACGCGTTCGAGCGCAGGACGGCGTCCGGCTCCAGGCGGATGTCGTCGTCCATCAGCATGATCTGGTCGGCGTCGGTGTGCTCGATCGCCTCGTACAGACCGCGGGTGAAGCCGCCGGAGCCACCGAGGTTGTCCTGCTCGATGATCTCCAGCTTGTCGCCGAGCGCCTTGACGGCCTCGGCGTAGCCCTCGGTGTCGCGGACCTTGACCGAACCCTGGTCGGCGACGAAGACCTTCTTCAGCACGGCCAGCACGGCCGGGTCCTCGCCGAGGGTGCGCAGCGCGATGACCGCGTCGACCGGGCGCATCGTCGTCATGCCGATGGCGACGGTCTGGGTCGGGAGCACCTGCTCGGTGGTCCAGGCCGCCTCTTCGATCTCGATCGTGGTGTCGTCGGTGAAGACGTCGAACCAGATCCAGCCGCCGTCCTCGAACGGCTTGAGCGACACCTTGATGGCGATGTCGGAGTAGGCCTTGGGGGTGCGCACGACGTGGCCGTCGAGGTGCACGATGTCGCCGTTGGCCTTGGAGCGGTAGACGTCGATGCGACCGGCACCGCGCACGCGCAGGCGCAGGACGACGTCCTCGATGATCGTCCAGCGCTTCCAGTAGCTCGCGGGGAAGGCGTTGAAGTACGACGCGAACGACACCTTCGCCGAGGTCGGAACCGTCACCGCGCGGCGGCCCGAGACGTGGCTGTGCACGTTGGCCGGCTCGTCGAGGTAGAGCGGTCGCACGTCCAGCGGGTCCTCGTCGCGCGGCATGATCACCCGCTGCAGGACCTGAGTCGGGTTGATCTTCGTAGCGCTTGCGGTTTTGGCCTGCTCGGTCACGTGCTTCCTCCGGCGAACCGAATTCGGGCGGTTCGGGTCAGCTTCATGGATGGCTTCCGCCACAGAAACGTCGTGGCGCGGCGCGTCAGGCGCCCATGGTACTCACTGTCCAATGACGATCGCCCGGCCGCACAGGTTGTACGGCCGGGCGATAATGCGACTAAACCGACATCAGTCGAGGTCGCCGTTGATCGGCGTGCCCTCGTTCAGGTGCGGCGCGATCTTGTTGTCGAACGCGCTGAGCGCGGACCCGATCGCCATGTGCATGTCGAGGTACTTGTAGGTGCCCAGACGGCCGCCGAACAGCACGTTCTTGTCGGCCGCTTCCTTCTTGGCCAGCACGCGGTACCGCTCGAGCTTCTCGCGGTCCTCTGCCGTGTTGATCGGGTAGTACGGCTCGTCGTCCTTCTCCGCGGCGCGGGAGAACTCGCGGACGATGACCGTCTTGTCCTTCGGGTAGTCCCGCTCCGGGTGGAAGTGGCGGAACTCGTGGATGCGGGTGTACGGGACGTCCGCGTCGTTGTAGTTCATGACCGGCGTGCCCTGGAAGTCGCCCGTCTGCACGACCTCCTGCTCGAAGTCGAGCGTGCGCCAGCCGAGCCAGCCCTCGGAGTAGTCGAAGTAGCGGTCGACCGGACCGGTGTAGACGACCGGCGTGCCCGCCGGGATCTCGTCCTTCACGTCGAAGTAGTCCGTGTCGAGGCGGACCTCGATGTTCTCGTGCTCCGCCATCTTCTCGAGCCACGCGGTGTAGCCGGCGACCGGCAGGCCCTCGTAGGTGTCGTTGAAGTAGCGGTTGTCGAAGTTGTAGCGGACCGGGAGGCGGCTGATGACCGCGGCCGGCAGCTCCTTCGGGTCGGTCTGCCACTGCTTCGCGGTGTAGTCGCGGATGAACGCCTCGTAGAGGGGACGGCCGACCAGCGAGATCGCCTTCTCCTCGAGGTTCGTCACGTCCGCGCTGTCGATCTCCGACGCCTGCTCGGCGACCCACGCGCGGGCCTCGTCCGGAGACAGGTACTTGCCGACGAACTGGGTGATGAGACCCAGGCCCATCGGGAACTGGTACGCCGTGCCCTTGTGCATCGCGAACACGCGGTGCTGGTAGCCGGTGAACTCGGTGAACTGGTTGCAGTACTCCCAGACCCTCTTGTTCGAGGTGTGGAAGAGGTGCGCGCCGTAGCGGTGCACCTCGATTCCTGTCTCGGGCTCAGCCTCCGAGTACGCGTTGCCACCGATGTGGGAACGACGTTCCAGAACGAGCACCCGCTTGTTCAACTGGGAGGCGGTGCGCTCGGCAACGGTCAGCCCGTAGAAACCGGAACCGACGACGATGAGGTCAAAACCAGCGAAGCTCACGAACGTGGAGGGTACCGGTGCTCCCACGCGTGGCCCCAACACCCCCTCCACGAACCGCACTGCCCTTGATCAGCTAAAACGCGTGCGAGAGGCCCTCGGCGGCCGACAACGCCGTTCGGGATAGCCTTGCTCGTGTTATCGCGGGGGCCTCCCGCACATCCACTTGCTGAGCAACCATGGGTGGTTCTGTGCCGACCGAAGCGAGCACGCTGCTGACCGTGGCGACGATCGGGACGTATCTCCTCGTCCTGTGGCTGCCGGGCGGGCTCGCCGCCGCGGCGGCGGGTGTGCGCGGATGGGCGCTCGCCGCGAGCGCCCCCGTGTTCACGTACCTGATCGCCGGGCTCGCGGGCCCGTGGCTGTGGAAGATCGGGATCCCGTTCAACATCTGGACGTTCCTGGTCACCACGCTGCTCGTGACCGTGCTGTTCGGGCTCGCGCGCTGGTTCGTCGTGCGCCGCAGCGGTCCGGTCGAGCGCGTGCCGTCGCCCTGGACGCGCAGCGCGCACGTCGCGGTCGCCGTGACGCTGCTGGCCGCCGCCGTCGTCGGGTTCGCCGTGCTGATGACGGCGATGCGCTGGGACCTCAACTCGATCCCGCAGGACTGGGACGCCGCCTACCACGCGAACGGCATCCGCTACATCGCCGAGACCGGCGAGGGCAGCCTGTACGCGACGGGCAAGGTCAACTGGTACGAGCTGCCGGACGGCGTCTTCTACCCGAACGCCTACCACCTGGTCGGCGCGCTGGTGTTCAAGCTGACCGGTGCCGCCGTGCCGGCCGTGCTGAACGCGAACACGATCCTGCTCCCCGGCCTGCTCGCGCTGGCCCTGGTCGCGATGATCCGGCACTTCAACGGCCGCGCCGTCACCGCCGCGTTCACCGCGCTCGTCACCGTGGCCTGCACCAGCGCCACCTACGACAACCTGTGGCGCGGCCCGCTGCTGACGTTCACGCTCGGCATCGCGGTCATGCCGGTGCTCGCCATCGCGATGGACGCGTACCTCAAACGCGCGGCGCTCGACACCGGCATCTTCTTCGGCGGTGTCGCGGTCGGCCTGCTCGCCATCCACTCCAGCACGTTGTTCGGCGGCATCCTGTTCGTGCTGCCGATGTTCATCCAGCGCTGGTGGGGCAACCTCCGGATCATCTGGCGCGACCTGGTCAAGCTGGTCATCCCCGCGGTCGTGGCCGTGGTCGTGACGGCGCCGCACCTGCTGGGCGCGCTCGCGGTCGGCGGCAAGATCGCGATCGTGGACTGGCCGTCGACGTTCCCCGTCAGCCAGTCCGTCGGCTCGCTGCTGACGTTCCAGCACGTCATCGCGCTGCCGCAGTACTGGCTCGCGCTCGCGCTGTGGGTCGGCCTGATCTTCGCCTCACGCCTGGGCGACCTGCGCTGGCTGCTCGGCTCCGCCGCGTTCTTCGGCGGCGTGTTCGTGCTGACGGCGTCGTACTCGCAGTTCTGGGTCGCCAAGCTGACCAGCCCGTGGTGGAACGACCAGTGGCGCCTCATCGCGCTGGCGTGCGTCCCGCTGGCCGTCGTCGCGGGCCACGGCCTCGCGCAGGTGTACGACTTCGCGAAGGCCGGCGCGGCCCGCGTGAAGCTCGCCGCCGGGCCCGCCAAGTACGTCGCCGGCGGTCTGGTCGTCGCGGCGTTCGCGCTGCTCAGCCAGGGTCTGTACTACAACCTCAACGCGAGCCAGGTGAAGCTCGGCTACGGCAACCAGCCGGGCGCCGACCGGCACAACATGGTGGTCAGCCCGACCGAGGTGCTCGCGTTCCAGGAGCTCGCGAAGCTGGTCAAGCCGGGCGAGCGGGTGCTCAACGACCGCCGCGACGGCACGGTCTGGATGTACGCGCTCGCGGGCGTGCAGCCGGTCGTCGGCCACTACGACGGCTCCGCCGAGTCGCCCGCGGTGGGCACGCTGCAGTCGGAGTTCAACGACTACGCGACCGACGCCGAGGTGCGTGACGCGGTGAAGCACCTCAACGTCACCTACATCATCGTGGACGTCGGTTACGTGCACGGCGGCAAGGAACGCGTCGCAGGTCTGCGCGACCTGGAGGGCAAGCCGTTCGTGCAGAAGGTGTTCCAGAACCAGGACTCGACGATCTACAAGCTGGTGCCGGAGCCGGGCGCTCCCGTCAGCCCCTGACCTCGGAGTCGGTGAGGCCGGGGAACACGTCCCCGGCCACCCGCTCCAGCACGGTCTCGTGGCCGAAGTAGACGCCCTCGCTGCGCGGCCAGTGCACGATCAGGTCGGTGAACCCGAGCTCGCGGGCCCGGCCGGCGGCGTCCTGGAACGCCTCCACGCTCGACAGCGAGTACACCGGCGCCGAGTCGAGGTTGAGGTACCTGTCGATGGTGCCGCTCGCCCGGTTGATCGACGCGAGCTCCTCGTTGAACCGCCGCGTCACCTTCGCGACGCCACGCCACCAGTCCTCGTAACCGGGGTTCTCCAGCTGCCGCGAACCGGTGGTGATCCAGCCGGTGCCGTAGCGGGCGGCGACGTTCATCGCCTTCGGCCCGTCGGCGGCGACGACGAACGGCACGCGCGGCCGCTGGACGCAGCCGGGATGCCCGCGAGCCTCGTCCGCGGTGAAGAACTCGCCCTTCCAGGTCGTCTTGTCCCTGGTCAGCAGCAGGTCGAGCAACTCGACGAACTCGCCGAACCTCTGCGTGCGCTGCGCGGCCGTGAGCTCCTGCCCACCGATGGCGTCCGAGTCGTAGCTGCCCGTGCCACCGGAGCCGACGCCGACGTTCAGGCGGCCGTCCGACACGTCGTCAAGAGTCAAGATCTCGCGCGCGAACGACACCGGGTGCCGGAAGACGGGGGACGCGACGAGCGTGCCGAGCCGGATCTTCGACGTGACCATCGCGGCGGCGGTGAGCGTGGGAACGGCGGAGAACCACGGCCCGTCGACGAGTGTCCGCCAGCCGAGGTGGTCGTACGTCCACGCGTGGGAGAAGCCCAGCTCCTCGGCCGCGCGCCACTTCGGTTCCGCCACCCACCAGCGGTACTCGGGGAGGATCACCACACCAACTCGCACCGGTCGACACTAGCGAACCAGCTCCGTAGTTCGGCGAATCCACCATCGGCGAGGATGGACGTCGTGGAGAAACCGGCACTGGTGGCATCGGACGTCGACGGAACGATTCTCGGCACGCACGAGCAGGTGAGCGACCACACGGTGGACGTGGTCGGCAGGGTGCTAGCGGACGGCACCCCGTTCGCACTGGTCACCGGCCGCCCGCCGAGGTGGGTCCCGCGCATCGCGAACGCACTGGGCGCCACCGGCTACGCGGTCTGCGCGAACGGAGCGGTGCTCTACCACGTGGGCGAGGACAGGGTGGTCTGGCAGCGGAGCATCAGCCCGGTGCGCCTGTCCGACCTGGTCCACGCCCTGGACACGGCGATCCCCGGCTGCGCGGTGGCCGCCGAACGGGTCGGCGAACGGGCGGCGGACGTGGAGACGTTCCTCGCGGAGGAGGGCTACAAGCACGCCTGGCCGGACCAGCACGACACCGCCTCACGGGCGGAGGTTCTCGGCCACCCGGCGATCAAACTGCTGGTCAGACACACCGGCATGACCAGCGCGGAGATGTCGACGGCCGCGACGGCCGTGCTGGGCGACGAGTTCGCCATCACGTTCTCGACCAACGCGGGCCTGATCGAGGTGTCCGAGAGGGACGTGACCAAGGCCACTGGCCTGGCCGACGTCTGCGAGCGGCTGGGGATCGCCGCTCAGGACGTGATCGCGTTCGGGGACATGCCCAACGACATCCCCATGCTGGCGTGGGTCGGGCACGGGGTCGCGATGGCCAACGCGCACCCGGAGCTGCTGAAGGTGGCCGACGAGGTGACGGCGTCGAACGACCAGGACGGCGTGGCGCAGGTGCTGGAGCGCTGGTTCTAGGGGCGCGGAGGGGGCGCAGAAGGCAACCGCACTCGCCCTCGCAAAGCGACCACGCACGCAGACCCGGCGCGCGGTGCCAACCGGACAGCCGAAGGCGTGAGCCAACCACCTACGAGGCCTGGCGTGGCGATGCGCAGCGAGCCGTCTGAACTGGGATGCGACGGGTAGCGGTTCGGGCCCTTATACGGCGATCGGGGCTTGACCTTGAGGGGCGGGGTGCTACCCCTTCGGGCACGGCCGGGCGCTTTTCAGCCCGGCCTTTTCCGGCCGTCCAAGCACCCCGCCAGAGGCTCAAGGTCAAGCCCCGATCGCAACCCCCGCAAAGTTCGTCACGACCCGCCGGACCACCCTCGCAAGGCGACCCGACCCCAGGAACGCGACCAGACGAAGTCTCAGTCCTCAGCGGGAACCGGCACCGGCACGCCCCGGCGCTTCTGCAGGTAGGCCACCAAAGCAGCCGAACCGGCAGCCGCCAGGTCGGCGATCGTGAACATCAACCGCGACACCAGCGCCAACGCGATGGCCTGCCCGGACGGCAGCACGGTCGCGATCGTCGCGGTGATCACGAGCTCACGAGCGCCAAGCCCCGACGGCAGGAAGAACGCCAACAACCCGGCGGTCATGGACAACGCCATCGCACCGGTGGAGAGGATCAGCGTGTCCCAGCGCGGCGAGCCGAGCGAGTTGACCAGCAGCCACAGGTGCACGCCGTAGCAGAGGTAGATGGCGACGGCCGTGCCCAGCGCCTTGAGGATCTCGATGCCGGTGAACCGGCGCTCGATGGGCGCCTTGCGCAGGACCTTCAGCACCAGGTTGACCGACCAGGTCAGCAGGCGCGGGTGCAGGAACGGCAGGCCGACGAGCAGCAGCAGGAACAGCCACAGCAGCTGGTTCGCCTCGGGACGGCCGTTGAGCATGACGGGCAGTGCGGCGAGGCCGGCGATCAGCGAGGCGAGCACGCCCATGCCGGTGGCGACGAGGCCCGCGGTGAAGCTGCGCGCGCGGTTGACGCCTGCCTCGCGGGCGAGCTCCATCGACAACAGGACGGCCCAGACGGCGCCGGGAACGTACTTGCCGAGTTGGCCGACGAGGTAGAACTTCGACGCGTCGACGAACCGGACGGGAGCGCCCAGGTCGGACAGCACGATCTTCCAGACCAGCGGGCCCAGGAAGATGCCGACGAACACCGCGACCAGCGACAACACGACCGACTGCCACGGCAGCGCGACCAGCGTCGGGTAGACCTCGTCCCACTGGGAGTACACCGACCAGACGGCGGCGGCGAGCACCGCGACGATCAGCAGGCGCTTCGCCCAGGCGATGACCAGTGCCTTGCGTGTGGTGGCCGGAGCCGGAGGTTCGACCTTCTCAGCGTCGGTGGCAGCCACGTCGGGCTCGACGGTCATCGGTTCTCCGCTTCCTGCTTCGCTTCCCAGCGACGGGCCGGGCACGGCGGGCTGGGCGTCCATGAGGGTCGTACTCCTGCGCTGCGGATCCACAACGGACCCTGAAAAGGATCACTCCATCAGGCAGGTAGCCTGTGGTCCGCGCCTGGTCTGCACCTGGCAGTAACACCGCGGGGCAACTGTACCGGACGCATCCAACCGTCTCCGGAAGTGGAAAGTCTGCTGCATGATTCCGATTACCGTCGTCGACGTCCAGGACGCCGAGCCGCTCGTGCTGGAAGTGCTCCGCTCCGGTGTCATCGCACAGGGACCGATGGTCAAGCGGTTCGAGGACGCTTTCGCCTCCGTTGCCGGTGTGCCGCACGCGGTCGCCGTCAACAACGGCACGACCGCGCTGGTCGCGTCCATCCAGGCGCTCGACCTGCAGCCGGGTGATGAGGTCATCACCACGCCGTTCACCTTCGTGGCCACGCTGAACGCGATCCTGGAGGCGGGAGCCACCGCCCGGTTCGCGGACATCGACTCGGTCGACTTCAACATCGACCCGGAGAAGGTCAGCGCCGCGGTCACCGACCGCACGAAGGTCCTCATGCCGGTCCACCTGTACGGCCAGATGGCCGACATGGGTCGTCTGGTGCCGCTGGCGCAGCAGCACGGCCTGGCGATCGTCGAGGACTCGGCGCAGGCGGTCGGCGCGACGTTCGAGGGCAAGCCCGCCGGCTCGTTCGGCATCGGCTGCTTCTCGTTGTACGCCACCAAGAACATCACCACCGCCGAGGGCGGCGTCATCACGACGTCGGACGACGCGCTGGCGGACAAGCTGCGCGTCATGCGCAACCAGGGCATGCGCGCCCGCTACCAGTACGAAATGGCGGGCCACAACTACCGCCTCACGGACCTGCACGCGGCGCTGGGCATCCCGCAGCTCGAGAAGCTGCAGCAGCTCACGGACGCGCGCCGGCGCAACGCCGAGGCGCTGTCCAAGGGCCTCGACGGCGTGACGGGCCTGACCGTTCCCGCCGTGCTGCCGGGCCGCGAGCACGTGTGGCACCAGTACACGATCCTGGTCGGCGACGACGCCCCGGTGACCCGCGACGAGCTCGCGGCGAAGCTCACCGAGAAGGGCATCGGCAACGGCATCTACTACCCGAAGCTCGTGTTCGACTACGACTGCTACCGGGACAACCCCCAGGTCATCGCCTCCGACGTGCCGGTCGCGAAGAAGGTCGCCGAGCAGGCGCTCTCGCTGCCGGTTCACCCGAAGCTGACCGACGCCGAGCTCGAGACCATCGTCTCTTCCGTCCGGGAGGTGTTCGGCGCGTGACCGCCCGTCCCAAGGTCGCCCTCGTCGGCGCCGGAACCATGGGCTCGCTGCACGCCCGCGTGCTGTCGCAGTCCGACCGCGTCGACTTCAAGTTCGTCGTGGAGCACAACGCCGAGACCGGTCAGGCCATCGCCGACCGCTTCGGCATCGAGTACACCAACTCGCTGGACGGGCTGAAGGACGTCGACGCGGTCGTCATCGCGGCCGCCACCGAGGCGCACTACGCCATCGCCAAGCAGGCGCTGGAGCTCGGCAAGCCGCTGCTCATCGAGAAGCCGCTGGCCGCCACGTACGCGCAGTCCGAGGAGCTCGTCGCCGAGTCGGAGAAGCGCGGTCTGCCGCTCGTCTGCGGCTTCCTCGAGCGCTTCAACCCGGCGATCCTCACCGCGAAGCAGTTCGTGGGCGAGGTCGTGCAGATCAACGCGATGCGGCACTCGCCGTTCGTGCCGCGGATCAAGACCGGTGTCGCGGGCGACCTGCTCATCCACGACGTCGACCTCGCGATCCGCTTCGTCGGCAACGCGCCGGCCGCGGTCAAGGGCTCCTTCGGCTTCTTCCACAAGCAGTCGCAGGACAACGGCTCCGAGGACTCGGCCGACGCCACCATGTCGTTCGAGAGCGGCGCGCTCGCCACGATCTCGGCGTCGCGGATCAGCCAGCGCAAGGTGCGGCAGATCTCGGTCCTGGAGATCGACCGCCTGATCGAGATCGACCTGCTCCGCCGGGACATCACGATCTACAAGCACGTGGCGGACTCGCCCGCGGCGGACGGCGTCGGCTACCAGTCGCAGACCGTCATCGAGCTGCCGACGATCCTGCAGAGCGCCGAGCCGCTGGCCGCGCAGCTGAACCACTTCCTGAACCTGCTCGAGCTGGGCGCGGGTTCGGACGAGGTGCTCGCTGAGCGCAACGCGATCCTCCCGGCGCACAAGGTCGTCCACGAGGCGACCCTCTCGGCCACCAACGGGAAGGCCTGACGCGATGCGGATCGCGATCATCAACAACTTCTTCCCGCCCCGCATGGGCGGCAGCGCCTACGTGTCGGACACGCTGGCGCGCTACTACGCGGCGCAGGGTCACGAGGTCCTCGTGATCACCGCCGCGTACGGCGGTGCGCTGCCGGTGGAGGAGCGCGACGGCATCAAGATCGTGCGCCTGCCGTCGTGGACGCTGCCGGAGACCCGCATCTCGTTCAACTTCGACATCACGTTCGCGTTGAAGTGGGGCAACCGCAAGAAGGTCTTCAAGCTGCTGGACGGCTTCAAGCCGGACGTCGTCCACCAGCACGGCCAGTTCTTCGACCTGACCTGGCAGAGCGGTCTGTGGGCGCGCAAGCGGAAGGTGCCGTCGGTCCTGACGCTGCACACCCGCCTGCAGAGCCCGATGAAGCCGATCCACGCGGTCTTCCGGATGCTCGACGCGTTCGTCGTCAAGCCGATCACGTCGTACAACAAGCCGACGAAGCTCGTCGCGATCGACACGATCTTCTACGAGTACATCAAGAAGCGCTACAAGACGCCGGACGAGCGCATCGAGAAGCTGGCCGTCGGCGTTGAGCTCGACCGGTTCCACGACCTCGACCACGCCAGCGAGCGCGCGAAGATGCGCGAGCGGTTCCCGGAGATCGGCGACGGCCCGGTCATCTCGTCGCTCGGCCACGTGATCCCGGTCCGCGACCGGATCAACCTGGTCAAGGCGCTGCCCGAGGTGCTCCGCAAGCACCCGGACACGAAGGTCCTGGTCATCGGCGGTCTGTACAACTCGGACTTCCTGGAAGTGGCCAAGGAACTCGGCGTCGAGCACGCGCTGATCTGCACCGGCACGCTGCCGAAGGCGGAGATCCCCGGCCT
Organism: Lentzea sp. NPDC058436; assembly: GCF_042721515.1. NCBI lineage: Bacteria > Bacillati > Actinomycetota > Actinomycetes > Pseudonocardiales > Pseudonocardiaceae > Lentzea > Lentzea sp. NPDC058436. The sequence continues at coordinate 193,145 of NZ_JBHXLF010000010.1, read as the reverse complement.
GCTCGCGGGTTCCGACATGGAGGTCCACGACCTCCAGGGCTTCGGCATCGGCATCGCGTCGCTCGAAGCGATGGCGGCGGGCGTCCCGACGGTCATGGCCGAGCGGGCCGACTACTTCCCGAACGCCGTGATCACCAACGGCACGGAGTCGCTGCTCACCAAGCCGGGCGACCACTCGGCGCTGGCGGAGTCGATCGTGCGGCTGATCGAGGACGAGGGCGTCGCCAAGAAGATCGGTGAGGCCGGTCGTCAGTGGGTCTTCGACAACTTCGACATGCCGAAGATCTGCGAGGCCAACCTCGACATCCTCAAGAACGTGTCGGGCAAGGCCTGACGTGAGTCACGTCGTCGTGATCGGCGGAGGGATCCTCGGACTCTCCGCCGCTCACGCACTTCTCCTGCGCGGTCACGACGTGACCGTGCTGGAGAAGGAGAACCACTGGGCGGCGCACCAGACCGGGCACAACAGCAACGTCGTGCACGCCGGTCTGTACTACAAGCCCGGTTCGCTGAAGGCCCGTATGTCGGTGGCGGGCAACGCTTCCATGGTGGCCTTCGCCCAGGAGCACGACGTCCCCGTGGACGTCTGCGGCAAGCTCGTCGTCGCCACCTCGCCCGACGAACTCCCCCGCCTGAACACCCTGGCCGAACGCGCGGAGGCGAACGGCGTTCCCGCCAGGCTGATCTCCTCCTCCGAGGCTCGCGAGTACGAGCCCGAGGTGTCCGCCGTCTCCGCCCTGCGCGTCGAGTCCACGGCGATCATCGACTTCCCGGCCGTCTGCCGGGTGCTCGTCGGCCTGCTGTCCGGCGCGGACCTCCGGCTGAGCTCCCCCGCGCTCGCCATCCGCGCCGAGGGCAACGGTGTCGCGGTGGCGACGCCGCAGGGCATCGTCCGCGCCGACGCGCTGGTGAACTGCGCGGGCCTGCACAGCGACCGCGTCGCACGGCTCGCCGGCCTGAAGCCGAAGGCGACCATCGTCCCGTTCCGCGGCGAGTACTACGAGCTGCGTCCCGAACGGCGTGACCTGGTGCGCGGCCTGATCTACCCGGTGCCGGACCCGGCGCTGCCGTTCCTCGGCGTGCACCTCACGCGCATGCTCGACGGTTCCGTGCACGCGGGCCCGAACGCCGTGCTGGCGCTGCGCCGCGAGGGCTACCGCTGGGGCCAGGTGAGCCCGCGCGACATCGCCGACGTGCTGCGGTTCCCGGGCACGTGGAGGCTGGCGCGGAAGTTCGGCAGGACCGGCCTCGACGAGGTGCTGAGGTCGTTCTCCCGCAGGCGCTTCGCGGCGAGCCTGGCCCGACTGGTGCCGGCCGTCGGTGAGGACGACCTCGTGCGTGCCGAGGCCGGCGTCCGCGCCCAGGCGATGCTGCCGGACGGCTCGCTGGTCGACGACTTCCTGATCGAGACCGCACCGCGCCAGGTGCACGTGCTCAACGCGCCCTCCCCCGCCGCCACCAGCGCGTTGGAGATCGGCCGCCACATCGCCGACGAGACCGTCTCCGCGCTCGTCTGAGCTGGTCACACCCCTTCTGGAAGTCCTGCAGGTCCGGTCACAGCGGACTTGCAGGCCGTTTGCAGACGCCTCCGTCAGAGTTCGTGTTGTTCAGTCGTGCCCGCCCCGCTGGGGGTGGGGCGGGCACGGCAACACGATTCCTCGGGGGGACCAGGATGAACCGCTCGCTCGCCTTAGTCACCATCGCCGCCGCACTCGGCCTGGCCGCGTGCACGTCCACTCCGGACACCGCGGCACCCACGCCGTCCGGCACCACCACTGCGCCACCTCCGGTCGAGGTGGTGACGGAGGTCGTGACCGCGACGGTGACCAACCCGCCGCAGGCCGCCGTGAAGGTGGACAACCGCCTCGGCTACGGCGCCCTCAAGCTGGGGATGACGCTGGAGGAGGCGAGAGCGACCGGCCTCACCGCACTCACCTGGGATAACGGCGGCAACGACCCCGACTGCGTGGCCGACGACCACGTCGCGATCTCCAAGAAGCACGGCGTCGTCCGGATCACGCTGCCCGCCGGGGCCAGGACGTCGAAGGGGATCGGCGTCGGCTCGACCTACGCCGAGGTGAAGGCCGCCTACCAGGACGCCTCCGAGTACGACGACGGCTGGTCGGCCGTGGTGGCCGGCAACGCCGTGTACTCGTTCGTCGGCAGCCCCGACCTCGTGTACTTCGGGGACACCGACGAGGTCTTCCGCATCAAGCTCGGCGCGACCGGCGCCGACTGCTCACTCGCTCTGCTCTGAAAGCTCTGGGGGACAACGAAATGAACCGCTCGCTCGTCATCGTCACCGCTGCCGCCGCGCTCGGCCTGGCCGCGTGCACGTCCACGCCGCCCACCGCCGCGCCCACGTCGTCCAGCACAACGCCCGCGTCGACGGTCACCTCGGTGGTGACGCAGACGATGACCTCCCAGCCCGCACCACCGGCCAAGCCGGTCATCGGCTCCTTCGGCTACGGCGACCTGAAGCTCGGCATGACGCTCCAGCAGGCACTGGACGCCAAGCTGATCGCTCCCGACCTGGCGACGAACCCGGACGCCGACTGCTCGAACCACGAGATCATCGGCACCGGTCAGCGCACCTGGGTGTCCAAGAAGGTGGGCGTCGCGAGCATCAGCTTCACCCCGGTCATGACGTCCGACGGTGTCGGCATCGGCGCCACCGAGGAGAAGCTCAAGGCCGAGTACACCAACCTCGAACCGACCGGCCCGAACTACAGCTGGGTCGCCGAGGCGGACGACAACCCTGCCGCCAAGTTCATCTTCGGGGTGAGCCAGGAGAAGAAGGTCGTCGCGGCGATCCTCTCGCTCAAGGCCCAGGACTGCCACAACTAGTCCGGACACGGCGAAAGCCGCACCAGGCTCCAGTGCGGCTTTCGTCTGCTGTGGACCGTCAGCTCTGGACGGTCACCAGGCGGGTGAACTCCGCGGGCAGGTCGAAACCGTCCCAGTGGTCGGAGAACGTCAGCGCGTTGCCGAACGGCACGATGCGGTCGATGCCGCGCCCTGCCAGCTCGTGCGCCAGTGCCTCCAGCTCCTCCTGCGAGAAGCCGAACACCGACAGCGTCTGGTCCTTGCGCTGCACCATGGGCACGAGCGCGGACAGGGTCGGCAGCGTGGCGAACGGGAAGGTGCCCGCGCCCAGCCACTCGCGCGGCACGTCGGCGGCCTCGGTCAGCTCCAGCGTCGCCACGGCGTTGCCGTCGAACGAGATGGACTTCGCGTGGCCGTCCGCGGCGACACCGTAGGCGGAGACGCGCTTCTGCACGGCCATGGCCGGCTCGACGACGTGGTGCTTGGCTTCGAGCACGGCGCTCAGCTCGGCGCGGAACTCGGTGCGCGCCTGCTGGCCCGCGACCTCGTCACCGACCCAGAACAGCGCGCGCGGTGACGAGCAGGCGGCCTGGTCGAACCAGTACGAGTCGTTGTAGAAACCGACAGCCACTTCGCGCTTCTGCTCCGGCGTCGCGGAGACCCAGCCGTCGACCGAGATCAGCGCGAACGAGGCGCGGTCGGGGAACGTGACGTCGCGCGAGTGCGGGGCGAGCGGCAGCTTGCGCACCTCGTTGACGGCGCGGTCACCGCCCCAGATGACGCGCAGGTCGCACGCGGCGGACAGCGCCGCCGTCACCTTGTCGTCGCGGTCGTAGGTAACCATGACCTGGGTCTGCGCGACGGCAGGGTGCGCGTCCTTCAGGGCGTCGTTCAACGCCTCGACGACGGCCTCGGCAGCACCGGCCGAGCGTGGCGAGATGCGCACGACGTTGCTGTTGCCTGCCAGCGCCGAGAGCGCCCACGAGTACACGAAGATCGTGTCGACGTTGGCGGGCGGGATGTGGAAGACGAGTCCGCGGCCGAAGCGCAGCACACCGGCCGGCGTCTCCAGCTGCTTCAGCACCTTGTTGATCTCACCGCGGCGCAGGAAGAAGCCCAGCGAGGCCAGTTCCGGGTAGCGGCGGGCCATCTGCGGGGCGAGCAGCTTGCGCGCGAACTTCACCAGGAAGTCGACGATCCGCTCGTCGCCGACCTTCAGCCGGCCGCCGGTGGGCTCGCCGGAGATGCTCGCGAGGAGCTCGTCGACCGAGGAGACGTCGGAACCTGCGGGGAAACGGCGCTTCATGAGGCAACAGCTCCAGAGAAGGTGTCCGAACAGCCGCGGGCCTCGGCGCGCGGGAGCCTGCCGAGCACGGAGAACCGCTTGCCCGGCCAGTCGCCGTCGTCGATGCCGTGCACCACACCGAGGTCCTCGGTCAGCAGCACGTGGCCCGGGTAGCTGCGCGGCAGCGTCGAGACGACCTCGATGACACCGGGCTCGCCGACGGGCTGCTCCTCCCAGGTGTCCGGGTTGCGGATGATGACGTCCGCGAAGTCCGGGCAGTACAACGAGTTGCCCGACCTGCCCTCCAGGAAGACTGTGCCGATCTGCTCGATCATCCCGTAGTAGTTGTAGATCTGGGTCAGGCCCGTGTCCTCGGCGAAGCGCTTGCGGAACTCGGCGTTGTCGACCGCGATGTCGATGAGCTTCTTCCAGCCACCGGAGTGGATGAGGATGCCGTTCGACAGGTCGAGCTTGTGCTCGCGCGCGACCTCGTAGAGGTACTGCCACACCATGAAGGTGAAGCCGAAGATCAGGAACGGCTCATTGCCGTGCTTGGCCAGGAACTCCTTGACCGCCTCGACGTCCGGCTGGTCGTTCTCGTCCAGCGCGTAGACGTGGCCTCGGCCGAACGTCGCCATGCCGAGCACGCCGGCGCCGCGGGCGGAGAACGAGCGGCGGTTCTTGATGATGCTGATGGTGTCGACCATGAGCATCGGCAGCCGCTTGCCGCCGAGCACTTCCTGCAGCGTCGCGCCGAGCTGCTTGGTCTGCACCCCGGCGGCTTCCTTGTCGAGGTAGATCCGCGAGGCGCCACCGCCGGTCGTGCCGGACGAGGTGAGGACCTTGAAGACCTCGGAGTCCGGAATGGACTTCAGCTCGTGCGTCTTGAACATGCGCACCGGCAGCCACGGCAGGTCGTTCAGCGACCCGAACGCCTCACCCGACCTGATGCCGAGCGACGACAGGATCCGGTCGTACTGCTCGGAGTTCGCGCGGTGGTGCTCGGTCAGCTCGGTCAGCTCCGCCAGCAGCGCGGTCTCGCGCTCGGCCTGACTGCGCCCGAAGACGCTCATACCTGTGCCTCCAAGGACCGGTAGTCGATCTTGCCGCTGGGCAGCTGCGGGAAACCCTCCGCCGGACGCACGTCGAAGCCCGTGACGTGCAGGTGCAGCGTCTCGGACAGCAACTTCGCGGCCTGCTTGCAGGTGTCCTTCTCGGCCCTGTCGAGGAAGACGACGACCTTGTCGCCCGCGGGCACGGCGGCGGCCGCGCCGAAGCCCTTCACGATCTGCTCCAGGTCGTCCAGGTTGACCCGGTTGCCGAACACCTTGCCGATCCGCTTGAGCCGGCCGGTGATGTAGAGGAACCCGTCCTCGTCGAGGTAGCCGAGGTCACCGGTGACGAGCACGCCGCCGGTCTCGTCGCCGAGAGCGAGCTCGGCTTCGGACTCGGCGTAGCCCATCATCACGTTGGGACCGCGGTACACCACCTCACCGGCAACACCGGACTCGGCGATTTCGTTCCCGGCCTCGTCGCGGATCGCGAACGAGCCACCGGGCAGCGCGGGACCGGCGGAGCCGACCTTCTCGGCGAGCCGGTCGGACGGCACGGTGGCCATCCGCGGCGCGGCCTCGGTCTGGCCGTACATCACGAACATCTGCCCGCCGGCGGCGCGCATCTTGTCGTTGAACTCGCTGATCAGGTCGCTGCGGAGCTTGCCGCCCGCCTGCGTCAGCGTGCGCAGCGTCGGGTACTTCGCCGGGTCGAACCGCAGCCGGCGCAGCATCTCGTAGTGGTACGGCACGCCCGCGAGCGACGTCACGCCGTACTGCGTGACCGCGTCCCAGAACGGCCGCGCCACGACGCCGGAGCCCTCCAGCAGCACCGTCGCGCCCTGGCGCAGGTGGCTGTTGAGCACGGACATGCCGTAGCTGTAGTGCAGCGGCAGGGTGGTCGGCGCGACCTCGTCCCCGGTGATCCCGAGGACCTCGGCGATCGCGTCGGCGTTCGCGAGGATCGCCGAACGGGACAGCCGCACGAACTTCGGGTTGCCGGTGGAACCGCTGGTCGGGAGCATCACGGCCAGGTCGGGGTGCGGTGCGACGCCGTCCGCGTCCTCGCGCACCCAGTCCTGCGTGTAGCCCGGCGCGGGTTCGTCGTCGATGCCCAGCACGGCCGCGGGGCGGAAGCGGGCCACGAGCCCGTCCAGCACCTCGCGGTCCTGCGCCGGGTCGAGCAGCGCGACGGCGCGGCCCGCCTCGAACGCACCCAGGTACCGCAGCACGCTCGTCAGGTCCAGGCCGACCCGGAGGAACAGCACCCCGGACGGCAGATCGGCGAGTTCCTTCGCCGCCTCGGACACCCGGCCGGCGAGCTCGGCACCGCCGAGCAGCTCACCGGTCGCGGCGTCGCGCAGGCGGGCCTGAGCGTGCAGCAGCGTCACAGCACCAAACCTCCGTCGATCCCGAGGACCTGACCGGTGACGAACGAGGCGTCGTCACTGCTCAGGAACCGGATCACCTTGGCGACCTCGTCCGCGGTGCCGAGCCGGCCGAGGGCCGTGTCGCCCTTGATCCGCTCCAGCACCTCGTCGGACTGCTCCGAGATCAGGTCCGTCTGGATCACGCCGGGCGCGACCGCGTTGACCCTGATCCCGTGCCGCCCGAGCTCCTTCGCCGCGGACTTCGCGGCCGCGACCAGCGCGGCCTTGGACGCCGCGTAGACCATCTGACCGGCGTTGCCGCGCTCGCCGACGATCGACCCGATCAGCACGATCGAGCCGGTGCGCTTGCGCATCATGGCCCGAGCCGCCGCCTGCACGGAGTTGATCGTGCCGGCGACGTTCGTGGTCAGCGTCTTGTTGACGTGGTCGTCGGTGAGCATGCCGATGAGGCCGCCCTCCAGCACGCCCGCGCTGGCCACGAGCACGTCGATGCGCCCGTGCTCCTTCGCGACCGCCTTGAAGACGTCCTTGATCGCGGCCGAGTCGGCGACGTCGAGCGCCACGCCGTGGACGCGTTCGCCCAGCTCGGCGGCGCGCTTCTCGGCGGTCTCGCGGTCACGCCCGGTGATGACCACCGTCGCGCCCGCCTCCGCCAGCGCCGCGGCCGTGGCGAACCCGATGCCGCGCGTGCCGCCGGTGACGACCGCTACCTTGCCGGTGAAGTCACTCACCAGCGCCGAAGCCCTTCAGCATGTCGACGGCGACCTTGAAGCTGCTCATGTCGATGACCTGCTCGGTCTCGAACTGGACGTCGAACTCGTCCTCGATGGCGGCGACGAGCGCCATGTGGCCGACCGAGTCCCACTCGTCGATGTCGCGGTACTTCAGGTTCTCGACGTCCACGGAGTCGTCGAGCTGGAGGGCGTCCACGAAGACACCACGAAGACGGTCGTTGAGGGCCATCGTTTTTCTCGTTCTCTCTTCGAGGTCTGGGGCTCAGTGCTCGTTCGAACGCTCGGTCCACGCCTTGAGCAGCGCGGCGAGCTCCTCCGGCAGGCCGGCGGGAACCTCCGCCTCCTTGCCGGTGAGGAAACCGGTGAGAGCGGCGATCGCGGCCTCGTCGCACCCGCGACGGGACAGGCCGATGACGTTGACGCCGGTGGTGCGGGCCGGGTTGCCCAGCGTGATGGTGAACGCACCGACCTCCTTGCGGATGGCCGAGCCGAGGCCGATCATCGCGCCGGGGCCGATCTGCGTGCCCTGGTGCACGACGGTGCCCAGGCCGATGTTGGAGCCGCTCCACACGTGGCAGTGGCCGGCGATCTGCACGGCGCTGGTGATCACGACGCTGTTGTCGACGATGCAGTCGTGCGCGATGTGGGCGCGGCCCATCACGTAGTTGTCGTTGCCGACGCGCGTCGGCTCCTTGGCACCCTGGTTGATCGTGACGAACTCGCGGATGCGGTTGCGGTCGCCGATCACCACGCCGGGGCCGTCGTTCTCGCCGTCCCAGCCGGCCAGGTGCGGCGCGCTGAGGAACTCGGCGGGCCCGCCGATGCTGACGTGCGGGCCGATGAAGTTGCCGTCGCCGATCCGGGCCGGCCCGGCGATGACCGTGTACGGGCCGATCACGTTGTCGTCGCCGATCTCGACGTCCTTGCCGATGATCGCGGTCTCGTGAATGCGGTTCGCCACTGGTCCCCGTCCTGCCCGTGAGTTGGTGTAACCCACGTCACCAGGGCACTTCCACCCGACGGGGCCGGTTGGCCACTCTACTTGACGGGCAGAACGGGGCCTGACCGGCTACGAGGACAGGAGGCCCAGACTCGTGTCCATCACGATCCGTTCAGTGGTTCCGGCGGCCGGCGTGACCGTGTCCGAGAACTTCAGCGGCCCCGGCCACGCGTAGGAGATGCAGTAGCTGCCCTGGCCCGCGATGGTCGTGTCGCCGTTGTTCCACCCCGCCTCGTACCCGGAGTGGAGGTTGCCGCCCGAACGCAGGGTGTCGTTGTCCGCGACGTAGCCCTCGCACTCGTTGGCGTACCCCATGACCCAGAGGTTGCCGGGGAACGCGGCGCGGAGCCTGACGTCGTAGGCGGACACCGGCTCGTGCGCCAGGGCGAGGATGCTCAGGCCGCCGAACCGCCAGCGCTGGATCGGCATGGGCATCGACGTGGGCAGCTGGCCCGCGTCGATCAGCTGGATCATCAGGCCCGCGTGCCGCCAGTTCGGGTCGGACGGGCCCAGCACCTTGCGGCGGAGCTTGTACTTCGCGCGGACCGCCGCCAGCACGGCCGGATCGGCGGTGTTGGTGTGGAACGGCAGGTTGACCTCGGTCAACGCCGTCGCGACCGGTCCCGTGACGCCGTCGAACACGTCGTCGCCGAGGAGGTCCACGACCGCCTGGCCGAGGACGGTGCCCAGCTGCTCGGTGGTCGCCGGGGCGTGCGGGTCGTTCGCCTCCTGGTCGCCGCACGCGCCCTGGACGAACAGCGCGGGCACGCCCAGCGCGTTCTCGACCAGCTCGGACGCGACGGCCGGGAACTCGCCGTCGAACACGTCGTCGTTGCCGCGCGAGACCGGGTGGCAGGCGGCACCGAAGACCACGGCGAACAGGTCACCGCCGGTCGTGTCGAGGCGCAGCACCGGCACCGTGTCGAGCACGGCGAAGTCGTCCGCGACCCGGTTGTGGCCGATCTTGGCCTCGGTCTCGGCGTAGGCCAGCGTGACCGGGGTCCGCTCCAGCTCCAGCGTGTCGCGGACCAGCTGCACCAGTGCGTCGGTGATCAGCCACGTCGTGCCGTTGACCGCGTCGACGTCGGCCTGGCTCAGGCCCATCATCACGTTCGGGCTCGGTCGGGTGTCCCCGTACAACGGGCCCGAGTGCGTGTGGCTCGCCAGCAGCATCAGGTCCTCGGCGGCGACCAGGCCCTCGCTGACCAGGGTGCCCCTGATCGCCTGGTTGACGTCCCTCGGGATGCTGACGAGGTCCGCGCGCAGCAGGACCTTCGGCACACCGCCGTCCCAGAGCACGAGGCACTGGCCGCGCAACCGGCGTGCGATCGCGCCGTGGTTGCCGCGCGGGCTCCAGCCGTACCCGCCCATCCAGAGACTCGGGTAGGGCGGGTGGACCGGTGTGATGTCGACTTCGCCGACAGCTGCTTCAAAAGACATGACAACTCCCCCTGCTTGCGGACACCACACCCCCATGTGGTGTTCTGCAAGAAGGACGCCGTCAGGCCGTGCGAAATACAGGTTTTGGAAAAGTTTTACCTGAGAACTTCCAGGCCGCCCATGAACGGCCGCAGCGCCTCGGGCACGACGACCGATCCGTCCGCCTGCTGGTGGTTCTCGAGGATCGCCACGATCCACCGGGTGGTGGCCAGCGTGCCGTTCAGCGTGGCCGCGATCTGCGACTTGCCGTTCTCGTCGCGGTAGCGGACGTTGAGGCGGCGCGCCTGGAACGTGGTGCAGTTCGACGTCGAGGTCAGCTCGCGGTACTTCTGCTGCGTCGGCACCCAGGCCTCGCAGTCGAACTTGCGGTGCGCCGACGTGCCGAGGTCGCCCGTCGCCGTGTCGATGACGCGGTACGGCACGTCGATCTTGGCGAGCATCTCCTCCTCCCAGCCGAGCAGCCGGGCGTGCTCCGCCTCGGCGTCCTCGGGCTTGACGTAGGAGAACATCTCGACCTTGTTGAACTGGTGCACGCGGATGATGCCGCGGGTGTCCTTGCCGTACGACCCGGCCTCGCGGCGGTAGCACGACGACCAGCCCGCGTACCGGCGCTCACCGTCGAGGATCTCGTCGGCGTGGTAGCCGGCGAGCGGCACCTCCGACGTGCCCACGAGGTACAGGTCGTCGGCGGGCAGGTGGTAGATCTCGCTGGAGTGAGCGCCCAGGAACCCGGTGCCCGCCATGATCTCCGGCCGCACCAGCGTGGGCGTGATCATGAGCTCGAACCCGTTGGCCGTGGCCTGCGCCGCCGCCATGTTGAGCAGCGCGAGCTCCAGCTGCGCGCCGACGCCCTTGAGGAAGTAGAACCTGCTGCCGCCGACCTTCGCGCCGCGTTCCATGTCGATCGCGCCGAGCTTGGTGCCCAGGTCGAGGTGGTCCTGCGGCTCGAAGTCGAACTCGCGCGGGGTGCCGACGGTCTTGACGACCACGAAGTCGTCCTCGCCGCCGACCGGCGCGTCCGGGTGGACCAGGTTCGGGATCTTCGTGAGGAGCTCGTTGACCTCGTCGGCCGTGGCGTGCTGCTCGGCCTCGGCGGCCTTGACCTCCGCGGCCAGGTCCTTCGCCTTGACCAGCAACGCGGTGCGCTCGTCACCCTTGGCCCTGCCGACCTCCTTGCCGAGCACCTTCTGCTCGGCGCGCAGGGTGTCGGCGCGGGAGATGGCGGAACGCCGGCGCTCGTCCGCGGACAGCAGGCTGTCGACGACGGCCTCGTCTTCGCCACGGGCACGCTGCGACGCGCGCACGATCTCCGGGTTCTCGCGCAACACCTTGAGGTCAATCACCCTGCGAAGAGTAGTCGCCACCGCATCCGCACTTCATCCGGATATCAGTTCAACGGGCCGCGGGCGAGCGGCGTTGAAAGTGCAGGAGGTGCGCGATGACCGACAAGATCCCGCCCGGCTTCGACCACGAGAGGTTCCAGCGGGAGGCCGCGCGGAGGCCGAACGCGGTGGTGGCCTTCGTCGGCAGCCTGCTGGCCGCTCTGTCAGGGCTTCCTCAGGAGACGGCCAGGCGGCACGAGCGCGGGCGGTCCGGTGGCTGACGACGCGCGCGAAGTGTGAGAGCCGTGCGCCAGTGGCTGCCGCCTGACCCGGACGACCGGGCGTACTTCCTCGCGCGGATGAGGCGCGAGCGGGTGCTGGCCTGGGCGGGGATCGCCTTCGGCGTCCCGTTGCTCGCGATCCTCGGACCGGTGGCGTGGGTGCGGTTCGAGGACGCCGAAGCCACGATCGCGGATCTCCCGTACTCGTGGCCGATCTGGGGAGCCATGGTGGCCGTGCTGGTCGTCGGAGGCGGCGTCCACCACCTCCTGACGACCGAGAAGCCGCCCGACGAGTGAGGACCCGGCGCCGCTGGGGCACCGGGTCCTCGTCCGAGATCGCGCGACTTAGTAGATCGCGAACGCCACCACGAGACCGAGCGCGACGTGCGCGGCGGCCACGACCACGGAGGCGGGCGCGAACTTGTCCGACTCGATGATCGAGCCGATGTCGAGCCTGGTCACCCACTCCAGCAGACGCACGGCCGCGACCTGCACGATGATGCCGACGATGCCGTAGATCAGCGACGTGAGCAGGCCCTCGTCGAGCTTGCCGACGGCGCTCAGGATGGCCACCACGACGATGAACGCCATCGAGACGAGGCCTGAGGCAGTGACGATCACGGCGTTCGGGGCACCGTTGCGGACCAGGATCGACAGCTTGCCGGGCGTCGTCCAGTCGATCGCGTAGAAGCCGAACACCATGAGGACCAGACCGACGACGGCGTACAGCGCGATCGCGCCGATGCCCCGGCCGATGGCCGAGCCGAAGCCGGGGTCCAACGCGAGCGTCGTGTAGTCCATTACCTGTTCCCTTTCGGAGTCTTACTCGACAATGCGATGCGGCACGAACGCCGCGCCATCGTCGGTCACCAGACCGACTGTTTCCCGGATGCCGAGGCCTGCCGACGTGTCGCCGACGACCCAGGCACCCAACGCGGGGCGGTAGCCGTCGAACTCCGGAAGCGGATCGAACAGCTGGTAGACGAAACCCTCTTTGCCGTACACGCCACCGGTCTGCGTCTCGTAACCGGGAGCGACGATCTGGATGTTCGACCCCTCGCGGCCGAGCAGCGGCTTGCGCACGTACTCGGTGAGCATGCCGGGGTCGTTGAGGTACGCGGGGAGCAGGTTGGGGTGGCCCGGGTACATCTCCCACAGGACCGCGAGCAGCGCCTTGTTGGAGAGCAGCATCTTCCACAGCGGTTCGAGCCAGAGGGTGCCGGGCAGCGACTCGACGGCGTGGCGGCCGAACTGCTCCTCGACCACCCACTCCCACGGGTAGAGCTTGAAGACCGTGCCCATCGGGGCCTCTTCGAGGTCGACGAACCGGTTGAGCAGCGTGTCCCAGCCGATGTCCTCCATCGCGATGCCCACGGTGTTGAGACCGGCCTCTGCGGCCGTCTCCTGCAGGCAGGCGGTGGTGAGGTGGTCCTCGCCGGACGGGTCCGCGCTCGACCAGCTGAAGTGCAGCTCACCGGACGGGAGCTTGGCACCGATCTCCGTCCACTGCTCGACCAGGCGCTCGTGCAGCGAGTTCCACTGGTCGTCGTCCGGGAAGACCTCGGTCTTCCAGTACCACTGGATGTAGGCGGCCTCCAGCAGTGACGTGGGGGTGTCCGCGTTGTACTCGAGCAGCTTCGCGGGGCCCGACCCGTCGTAGCGCAGGTCGAAGCGGCCGTACACGTGCGGGTCGCGGCGGCGCCACGACTCGGCGATGTGCGGCCAGACCCACTCGGGGATGCCGAAGTCGCGGTAGCGCTCGGTGAGCACGACGTTGTCGACCGCGTCGAGGCACATGGAGTGGAGCAGCTCGACGTCGGCTTCGAGCGAGAGGACCTCGCTCATCTCGAACACGTAGTGCACGGACTCGTCCCAGTAGGGGCGGTCGGCGCCGTTCGCGTACTTCGCGGGCAGCCCGAAGACCAACCCCTGGTCGGAGACCGTCCGCTGCCAGTCCGGCCGCGGATGTGAGGCTTCACGACGCAACTGTGCTCAGCCTCCGCTGCTCTTCGAACCGCTGCTGACGCCGAAGCCGCCGCGCTGGACCGACGTGCCCGACTTCGTCGAGACGTTCGCGCCCTTGGGGACCGTGTAGCTGCCGCCGACGGCCTTCTGCCCGACCGAGCCGGTGCCGCCGTAGTTGTAGCGGTACGAGCTGCTGCCGATGTAGATGAAGCCGCCGCTGCTGTACCCGCCGTGGCTGCGGTAGTAGCTGTCCGAGCAGTAGTCGTCGTCGACGATGACGTTGTTCTGGTCGGTGCACTGCGCCGTGACGTTCTTCGGGCTGGCGGCCGCGTACCAGATCGCGACCAGCGCGACCACGCCCACGGTCACGCCACCGCCGATGAGCAGGCGTTTGCGCGTCTTCCGCTTCTTCTCGAAGGCGGCGGACTCGGCGGCGAACCGCTCCTGCTGCGCCTTGAGGGCGGCGGCGCGAGCGCGTTGCTCGGCGACCGTCGCCTGACGCGGCTTCGTCACGCCCGCCTCCTGCTGGCGCATCTTGCCCTTGGTGGGCTTCTGCTGCGCAGGTTGGTTCGGACCGGCCTGCTGCGGCGCAGGCTGGTACGGCGGCGGCTGCTGGCCGGGCTGTTGCGGCTGGCCGGGCTGTCCCGACGGCGGCCCAGGCTGGGGCGTCGGCTGGCCAGGTCCTGGCAGGTTGTTGTCAGTCATCACCACTCCCGCGGGCAAGGTACCTAGTGAGACTGTGAAAACACGGCCGATTGGGGGACGAGTGTCCTAAAAGCAACACTCGACCCCAACCCCGGCGCACAGCGGTCTCACACGGCACGGGCATCATGGATGAGATGTCTCCGAGCGCCGGTTGGTTGAGTCGATCTGGTCACATCCGCGACACGCGGCTTGTGATGGTCGGCGCATTCGTGGGCGCCTTCGGCCTGCTGATGTTGTCGACTTTCACATCTGTGCTGGCAGGAGGCCCGATCAGCACGAAGCGCGAGCTGGTCAACGCCGCCTACCAGGCCGGCGTCGGCGAGTGCCTCAACTGGGAGAAGGCCGACCTGTCCGACGCGCAGAAGGTCGACTGCGCCGCCGCGCACAAGTTCGAGGTCAGCGGAACGGCGGACATCACCGGCGCGTACCCGAAGGAAGCGCCGTACCCGAACGCCGAGGCCTGGGAGAAGATCGCGCAGGAGAACTGCGCCCAGGCGTCGACCACGTACATGTCGGGCAAGCTCGACCCGCTGGGCAAGTACGGCGTCAGCACCCTGAACCCCGACCAGACCCGCTGGTCGAGCGGATATCGGGAGCTCAGGTGCGGTCTGCAGGTGGCGGCACCGTCCGGTGCGGCCCTGCCGTCGTTCGGCAGCGCGAAGACCCAGGACCAGTCGAACGTGTACGACCCCGGCGTCTGCGTCGCGCTCGGCGAGAAGAACACCGTGGGTGACCCGATCGAGTGCGCCAAGCCGCACGCGTTCGAGATCGTCGGCGTCGTGGAGCACCCCGAGGGCGAGTTCGTGGCGCCCGAGAAGCAGGACACGGTGATGTCCGAGAAGTGCGCCGCGATAGCCGCCGACTACACCGGCGGCGCCGACCTGAAGGCCAAGAACCTGCTCATCACCTGGGACACGCGCGCGGCGGAGAGCTGGGCGGTCGGCTCGCGCAAGGCCAACTGCAAGATCGGCGCCGTCCCCCAGGGCGAGAACCTCGTGGCGTGGGAGGGCAGCGTCCGCAACCCCAACGGCGCGCCGCTGACCACCGCGAACCCGCCGCAGACCACGTCGGTCAAGCCCCAGGACGAGCCCACCGGCGCCCCGCTGCACTCCGAGTCCGGCAAGGCCTCGGAGTCCGGCAAGCCGTCCGGCTCGGACAAGCCGGACCCGCCGTCCTCCGGCGCACCCTCCTCCAGCGCGGAGAACCGATGACCGTCGAGATGACCAGGGCACGCTTCGACGAACTGGTCGAGGAGGCCCTGGACCTGGTCCCGCCCGACTTCATGCACGCGATGAACAACGTCGTGGTGCTGGTCGAGGACCGCAACCCCGACGAGCCGGCGCTGCTCGGCCTCTACCAGGGCATCGCGCTGACCGAGCGCAACACCGACTACGGCGGCACGCTGCCCGACCACATCTTCATCTACCGCGAGGCGATCCTCGACATCTGCGACACCGAGGACGACGTGGTGGAGGAAGTGATCATCACCGTGGTGCACGAGATCGCGCACCACTTCGGGGTGGACGACGCGAAGCTGCACGAGCTGGGCTGGGGCTAGCCCGTTCAACCGCGGCGATCGGCCGACCGGGTTCTGCGATACTCCGTTCGGAGCAGTGAACGCTGCTCGGAACTCCTGGGGGACGAATGCAGAACAAGAGCCGTGTGCTGGTAGCCGCCTGCCTCCTGACCGCCGGCGCGCTGGTGAACGCACCCGCCGCGCAGGCCGCGAACGAGGACTGCGTCTTCCAGCTCGACAACCCGCACGCCTCGCACCACGTGCCCGGCAACACGAACGCCGCGGCGACGATCCGGTGCAACTCGGCGAAGAACTACCTGGGCATCACCGTCGAGCTCTTCAGCCACACGCCGGTCGCCCAGCGGGTCGGGTTCGCCGAGTGGGGCAACGACAGCGGCACGGCGAAGTTCTACCGGCTCAACGCGGACTGGAACCAGTGCCACAACGGCATGGTCATGAGCGCGCACGCCAAGTACGCCGTGGTCGACAAGAACGGCAATCCGACGCTCCAGGAGAAGGACTCGGGCCGCGTGACCGTCAGGAACTGCCCGTAGTGGGGAGCGCCGACGCGTCGCCGGTGATGCGCGAGCTGGTGAGCCGGTTCGCGGACGATCCGGCGCGCGTCGACGCGTGGACCGACTCCGAGCTGTACGCGGAGATCGTGCTCGCCGCGTCGGTCGTGGCAGGCGGTTCCCCCGCCGGGACGTGGAGCGATGCCGCCGCGGAACGCATCGGCGAACGGATGGGCGCGGGGTGGTTCGCCGGCGTGGCGCTCACCTCGCCGCAGCTGCACCACGGACCGGTGCCGGTGGTGCGGGTGACCAACGGTGATCCGCGTTCGGTCGTCGGGCAGAAGCCGCGGGGCGCGCTGTGGACGTCGTCCCGGCTGCCCGACGGCTCCACCGGCTGGTCGCTCCTCGACCACGGCCGCGAGCCGGTCGAGGTGGACTTCGACCCGCACGAGGTGCGCGTTCACCACCTCGACGGCATCAAGGACTATGTGCGCCTGGTGGCTCGTCACCCGCGCACGGTCGACGGGACGGCGCACGTCGACTGGGAGGCGGCGGCCACCGAGTTCGACGCCGTCCACCTGACCGCGCGCGGGCTGCTGCGGATCGAGGGGCTCGTGGTGGACACGCCGGCCGGCACCGCGTGCCTGACCGGCTGGAACGCCGAGTGCACGGTGTGGCTGCGCGCTCCCGGCTAGCAGCGAGCGGCTAGATCTCCACGCCCGCCCACGACCGGCACACCCAGCCGTCGCCCTCGGTCTCCAGCACCACGACCCCGGTGTTAGGCAGCAGGTTCTCCGCCAGCTCCACCGGCACGTTCGACGCCAGCGCCAGCGCGCCCATCCGGCCCGCGCCGCCGTGCGTCACGACCACGACGGTGCCGTCCTGCCGGATCGAGTCGATCGCGGCCAGGAACCTGTCCAGCACCTGCTGCCCGGTCTCTCCGCCGTCGGGGAACGCCACGTCGAGCGCGCCCTCCGCCCAGCGGATCACGGTCTCCAGGTAGGTCTTGTACGCCTCGGTGTCGTTGCGGCCCTCCAGCGAGCCGACCTGGATCTCCTCGACGCCCTGCAGGATCTGGACGGGCAGGCCGAAGCGTTCGGCGGTCGGAAGAGCGGTCTGCTGGGCGCGCAGTCCGATGCTCGCGTAGACGGCGACGAGCTCTTCGGACGCGAGGAGGTCGGACAGTTCGCGGGCCTGCTTGCGGCCCAGTTCGGTGAGCGGGGGGCCCGGCATGGCCGTGTCCAGCCTGCGCTCGATGTTCGACGCCGTCTCACCGTGCCTGACCAGCAGCAACCTCACCCGCGCTCGCCCTTTCTGACAGCATCGACCCAGGAGGCGGCTGCGGCGAACTCGGCGTTGTGAGCCTCGACGGGCTCCTGGTCGGCCTTCGGGAAGGACCCGAGGAACCGGATCTCGCGCGAGTGTCGGTGCAGCGCGGCCAGCGCGTCACCGATCCTCGGCTCTGCGATGTGCCCCTCGACGTCGATGTAGAAGCGGTACGTCCCCAGTTTGCCCTTCTGCGGACGCGATTCGAGGCCGGTGAGATTGATGCCACGCAACGCGAGCTCGGTGAGCAGCTCCGACAGCACGCCCACGCGGTTCGGGGTGGTCACGACGACGCTCGTGCGGTCGGCGCCGGTTGGCTCCGGCAGCTGACCTGGCCGGCGCAGCAGCAGGAACCGCGTGCGCGCGTCGGGCACGTCCAGGACGTCCGTGGCGTACTCGTCGAGCTTGTAGTGGTTCACGGCCACGGGGGCGGTCACGGCGGCGTCGAACTCGCCGCGTTCCACCTCTGCGGCGGCCGCGGCGGTGGACGAGGTGGCGATCGAGGTGACGCCCGGCAACGTAGCCGCGATCCACTCGCGGACCTGGGCCAGCGCGTGCGGGTGCGAGGCGATCGTCTTGATGTCGGTCGTGCCGGGACGGACCAGGACGCTGAACCGGACGTCCAGCACGGTCTCGGCCACCGCCACGACCGGTTCGTCGCGCACGAGGGCGTCCAGGGTGGCGGGCACCGCGCCCTCGACGGAGTTCTCGATCGGCACGCACGCGAAGTCGACGGAGCCGGAGCGCACCGCGGCGAACGCCAGCGGGATCGTCTCGACCGGGACCAGTTCGCCCTCGAACCGCATCGCTGCCTGCTCGGTGAAGGTGCCCTGTGGTCCGAAGTACGCAATGCGCGGCATCAGGTCAGCGTAGTGCGGCGGTCCGAGGCGGAAATCACGCCTGTGTCCGTGGCCAAACCTGGGTTCCGCCAGGGCCGTTCGAACTGGAATGCTTGGGGCGTGCCCGCTCTAGCGCCAGAACTCGTGTTGTGCGCGGTCGACGAACCGATGGCGAACGCCTGGCTCGCCGTCGCCGACGGACGCACCGGGGTGAGGGTGCATCGCGGGTCCGTCCTGGACATCCACGCGCAGGCCATCGTCAGCCCGGCGAACTCGCAGGGCTGGATGCGCGGTGGCATCGACGCCGTCTACGCCACGGCGTTCCCCCTGGTCGAGAACAACGTCCGCAGCGCCGTCCTCGCGCTGCACGGCGGTGAGCTCCCGGTGGGCGACGCGCAGATCGTGGCGACCGGCGAGACCGAGCCGGCGTGGCTCATCAGCGCGCCGACGATGCGCCTGCCCGGCGAACGGCTGCCGGTCGACACCGTCCACCCGTACCTCGCCGCACGGGCCGTGCTGCGGCTGTGGAGCGAAGGACGCCTGGAGGACGGCACGCCGGTGCGCGACGCCGTCCGCACCATCGCGATGCCGGGGCTCGGCACCGGGGTGGGAGGCGTCACGCCGTCCACGTGCGCCCATCAGGTCGCCACCGCGTGGGACGAGGCGTTCAACCCGCTCCACGTGTGACGACGGTTGTCCACAGGACTTGTGCACAACCCTGTGGACAGAGCTGTGGACACTTGTGGACTACTGCCGTGGCGCGACCCATCGTTCCAGGTCGACCTCGTCCGTGATGGGGATGCCGAACTCACCCACAGCCGGTATCTCCGGCTTGAGCTTGCGCGCCTCGCGCACCGCGTCGGGTCTCAGCGCGGTCAGCTTGAACCCGCGGCGCTGGTAGAACCGGATCGCGTCGAGGTTGTCGTTGGTGGTCGTCAGCCGCACCCGGTTGCACCCGAGCGTGCGCGCCTGGCGAACCGCGGCGTCGACCAGCGCGGTGCCGACGCCGCGGCCCCGCCGCAGCGCGTCGATCGTCACGATCTCCAGCTGGTGGTTCGTCACCGCGTAGGTCAGCAGACCCAGCACGTGACCCTGCTTCTCCACGAGGAAGCCCGGCAGACTCGCCGGGAAGAACACCTCGCCGTGCGCGACGGCGGTGTGCGCGCCCCACAGCTCGAGAACCAGTCGGGCGACAACTATGCGATCTGCTTCCTCGACCGGTCGTACCGAGCCTTCTGCCATGACAAGAACTGTGCCAATTCGAGTCACACTCAGGAACAGCCATTCGACGTACGGTGGATTCGTGCCAGTGCGCGTTTTGTTGGTTGACGATCACGAAGTAGTGCGCAGAGGACTGCGCGAGATGCTCGACGACGAGGCGGACATCTCGGTCATAGCCGAGGCCGGGTCCGTCGACGAGGCGGTGACCAGAGCCGCGGCGACACCGCCGGACGTGGCCGTTGTGGACGTCCAGCTCCCGGACGGCAGCGGGGTCGACCTGTGCCGGTCGTTGCGCGACCTTGGCATTCGTTGCCTCGTGCTGACCGCATTCGACGACGAAGAAGCGCTCGTCGGCGCGATCATGGCCGGGGCGTCGGGCTACCTCCTCAAGCAGGTTCGGGGTCAGGACGTCGTCACGGCCGTGCGCGAGGTCGCTGCTGGACGGTCCCTTCTGGACCCGGCCACCACAAGCCGAGTACTCGAACGGATGCGCAATCCGGCCCCGATCGGACTCACCGACCAGGAACAGCGCGTGCTCGAACTCATCGGTGAGGGCCTGACGAACCGCCAAATCGGTGAAAGGTTGTTCCTCGCGGAGAAGACCGTGAAGAACTACGTGACGTCCGTTCTGTCCAAACTCGGCATGGAACGGAGGACGCAGGCCGCCGCCTGGGTGGCTAAACGGGGACGGACCAGGTGAGCGTCGTCCCGTTCGGCGAACTCACGACGCGGAAGTCACCACTCGCGGACTTCGCCCGTTCGGCGAGGTGCCGCAGCCCGCGCTGAGTCACTCCGGACGGGATGCCGCACCCGTTGTCCGCCACGCGCAGCAGCAGGTGCTTCTCATCGCGCCGTACGTCGATCTGCAGGTTCGTGGCGCCGGAGTGCCGCACGACGTTCGACAACGCCTCACGCAACGCCGCCCGTGCGTCGTCGGCGTGCCTGCGCGGCACGTTCGCCAGGTCGCCCGCCACGTGCAGGCGGGGCGCGAAGCCGAGCAGCTCACCGGCCGTGCGGACCTCGGCCTTGATCGAGTCGAGCAGGTCGGCGCCCTCGGCGGGGTCGGTGTTGCGCAGCTTGCGGACGGTCGCGCGGACCTCGGCGATCGTCTCGTCGACCAGGTCGACGGCCTCGTTGATCCGCGCGCGCTGACCGGAGTCGAGCTTCTTGCCGAGGCGCCGTTCCAGCAGGCTGAGCTGTACGCCGGCACCGTAGAGCCGTTGGATGATCACGTCGTGCAGGTCGCGGGCGATCCGTTCGCGCTCCTCGTAGACCGCGACGCGCTGGCGGGCGGTGAAGCCCTCGGACAGCACCACGGCGAGGCCGGCCTGCGCCGCGAACGCCGACAGCACGTCCACCGTCTCCGGTGTGAACGGCGCCTTGTCCCTGCGCCGGTACACCGCCAGGGCACCGATCTTGCGGTCCGAGGTGCCGAACGGCGCGACCGCGAACGGCCCGTAGCTCCGCAGCGCCTGCGGCACGTACGGGGCCGTGCGCGGGTCGTTCGTGACGTCGTCGGCGATCACCGGGACGCCCGTGCGCGCGGCCTTGGCGGCGGCGCTGCGCGGGCTCAGCGTCGCCACGATCGGCTCGCCGGAGGACGCCTCGACGGTCAGCGTGCCGTCGTCGTCCTCGGTGGCGAGCATGGCGAGGACGAGGTCGGCGTCCGCGATCTCCGCGGCCGCCTCCACCACGAGCCGCAGCACGTTCTCCGGGTCTTCCAGCGCCGCCGACGTGATCTCGGTGGACGCGACGAGCACGCGCCGCGCCAGAGAGGGGTCCATGGTCCTCAACGGTATGCGGGAGTGCCGAGGTCCAGCACCAGGTCCGCCCTCGCCGCCTCGTCCGGGCGGTGCGTGATGTGCAGAACGGTCCTGCCGTCCTGCCGGAGCTGCGCCAGCAACCGGCGCGCGGTCGGTTCGTCGAGGTGCGCGGTGGGCTCGTCGAGCAGCACCACGTCGGCGTCGTGCAGCAACGCCCGTGCCAGCGCCAGCCGCTGCGCCTCGCCGCCGGAGACCTGGTCGGGCCTGATCACCGTGTCGAGCCGGTCCACCCAGTCGTCCAGGCAGGCCTTGCGCAGGGCCTCCTTCAGCGCCTCGTCGTCGTGCTGACCCGACATCCGCAGGTTCTCCCTCACGGTCGTGCTGACCAGCATCGGCTCCTGCGGGCACCAGGTGGCGCGCGGCAGCTCGACGATGCCGCGTTCGGGCTGCAGGAAGCCCAGGAGCAGCGCGAACAACGTCGACTTGCCGCTGCCCGACGGTCCGACGATCGCGACGTGCGTGCCGGGTTCGACGTTCAGGTGCAGGTCGGTGAGCGTCGGCTCGGTGGCGCCTGGCCAGCGGACGTCGACGTTCTCCAGCCGGATCCGCCTGCCCCTGTGCACCTCGGGCCGTTCGGGAGCGTCGAACCGCAGCCTGGCCGAAGCCTCGCGCAACGCCCTGCGCTGCTGGGCGGCCAGCGGCAGCGCAGCCAGCGGTTCGGCGAGCGCGAGCGGCACCAGGCCCAGCACCGGGTTGCCGGTCATGGCGCAGGCCAGCGCCGCCGCACCGGTCGCGAGCAGGACGATCGCCGTGGCCGCACCGGTGCCAAACGCTTGCTTGCGGGTCTGCGCCGCGAGCTCGACGTCCTCGGCGTGCAGGCGGTCCAGCAGGCGGTGGTGGGCGTCGTGCGCGATGAGGTCCGGCGCGGCGGCGAGCGCGTCGATCGTGGCGCGGGCGACCTGGCGGCGGCCCCTGGCGAGCTTCGTGCTGGCCCTGCGCTCGGTCCAGACGGCGACGGCCGGTGCCGCGAGACCCGCGACCAGCAGCAGAACGCCCAACGTCAGCGAGGCCGCCGGGTCGATGAACGCGAACAGGACCGTGGTCGCGATGCCCGCCCCGATCGCCACGACCGGCGGCACCAGCACCCGCGGGATCAGGTCGCGAACGGTGTCGGTGTCCTCCACGAGCCGTTGCAGCCCATCACGCCGTTGAGCCCGCACGAGCCGGAGCCACAGCTCGGCGCGCAGCTTGGTGGCGAGCTTGAACGTCTCGTCGTGCGTCACCAAGCGCTCGATGTACCGCAGCACGCCTTTGCTCAACGCGAACGTCCGCACGCCCACGACCAGCACCGACAGCGTCAGGATCGGCGGCATCTCGGCGGCGCGGGCGATCAGGTGGGCGGCGAGCGCGGTCAACGCGATGCCGGCGACGGCCGCGAGAACGCCCAGTCCGGCGCCCTTCCACGGGATCGGCAGGCGCTTCGACCGCTCCGGCTGCGCCTCGTCGGTGACGACCCTGGCGAACGTCTCGTCGTCGGTCGCCTCCTTCTCGCGGTGCGACGCGAGGACGACGGCCGCGGTGGCGCTGGCTCGCTTGATCGCTTTGTCGACTTTGCGACTTGTCACCGGGTCGAGGTGCGCGGTCGGTTCGTCGAGAAGCAGCACCGTCGCGCCGTGGCGAACCCTCAGCAGGGCGCGCGCGACTGCGACGCGTTGGCGTTCACCGGTCGAGAGGTCGGTGATCTGACGATCGAGGAGATGCAAAGCCACGACCTCGTCCGCGACCTGCTCGACGTCGTCGGCGCCTGGGACCGTCAGCTCCAGCTCGGCGCGTGGGGTGGCGGCGGCGAACGCGGGTTTCTGCGGCACGTAGGCGATGTCGCCTGCCACGAACGCGGTGCCGTCCGTCGGTTCGACGAAGCCCAGCAGCACCCCGAACGTTGTCGACTTTCCGGCGCCACTGGCCCCTTCAAGTCGATAAATCTCCCCCGGCCGCACGTCGAAGCTGATGCCGTCCGGAGCGAACCCACCGCGCCGAAGCACGCGCAGGTTGTCGACGTGCACCGAGCCACCGGGCAACCGGGGCCTCTGCGACCCCTCGTGGTCGACGACCTCGGCCACGCGCCGGACCGCCTCCAGGCCGTCCTCGCTCGCGTGGTGGGCGGCACCGGCCGCGCGCAACGGCAGGTAGCACTCGGGCGCCAGGATCAGCACGACCAGCGCGGTCATCAGTGTCATGTCGCCGTGCACGAGCCGGATGCCGACGCCGACGGCGATCAGCGCGACGCTCAACGACGCCGCGATCTCCAGCACCAACGCGCTGAGGAACGCGATCCGGAGCGTGCCCATCGTGGCCTTGCGGTGCTGCTCACCGATCTGCCGGACCGCACCGGCCTGCTGCTCGGCCCGTCCGAAGACGGTCAGCACCGGCAGGGCGCGGAGCAGTTCGAGCAGCTGCGCCGACAGCAGTTCGGTGACGTCGGCTGCCTTCTTGACCCACTTCTCGGTGTACCAGCCGATCAGCGCGGCGAAGACCGGGATCAGCGGCACGGTGACCGCGATCAGCACGGCCGACGGCCAGTCGGTGAAGAGGATCCACGCACCGGCCAGCGGCGGCACGATCGCGGCCGTGACCAGCGCGGGCAGGTAGCGGGTGAAGTAGGCGTCGAGCGCGTCGAGGCCCTTGGTCGCGAGCACCGACAGCTCGGCCGTGCCGCGTTCGGCGATGAAGCCGGGGCCGCGTTCGAACGACTTGGCGAGCAGCTGGGTCCGCAGCTCCTCCTTGGCGCCGGCGGCGGCACGGGCGGCGGCGCTCTCCGTCGCCCACGACAGACCGGCACGGGCCAGGATCGCCACGGCCAGCAGCGGAAGGCCCTCGCGGGTCGTGATGACCGACGCCAGCGCGACGGCCTGGGCGACGAGCGCCAGTGAGTTGAGGAACGCCAGCGCGCCCACCCCGACGAGGGCGCGCCTGGCGTTCCTGGAGAGCTGGGGCAGAGCTCCCAGCGGGCCTCGTTTCATCAGTGCGCTGCCGGGATGTGCCGAACACCGATGCGCTTGCGGAACACCCAGTAGGTCCAGCCCTGGTAGACGAGGACGGCGGGCGTGCCGAACGCGGCGACCCAGGTGATCACCTGCAGCGTGTACGGGCTCGACGCGGTGTTCGCGACCGTGAGCGACCACGCGTCGTTCAGCGTCGACGGCAGGACGTTCGGGTAGAGCGAGCCGAACAGCAACGCGACGCTGGCCGCGATCGCCAGTCCCATCAGCGCGAACGACTGCCCGTCGCGGTCCGCCGCCAGCCGCCACATCGCCAGGCCGAGGATCACCACGACCACGGCGGCCCACAGTCCGGCGACGATCGCCAGCAGAGCCACGAGCGGCAGCAGTACGACGGGCGCCAGCATCAGGGCGGTGCGACGGGCCCGTTCGCGGATCTCGCCCTCGGTCTTCAACGCCGTGAACACCGCGCCGTGCACGAGTGCGTAGCCCGCGAAGGCAAGCGCGCCGACGACCGTCTCCAGCCGGATCGCCGCGAAGGGCGAGCCGACGCGGTCCCCGTTCGCGTCGATCGGCAGGCCCAGCACCGTCGTCGAGATCAGCAGACCCACGCAGAGCGTGGCGATCCACGAACCCGCGACGATGGTGAAGTCCCATGCCTTGCGCCAGCGCGGGTTGTCGACCTTGCCGCGGTAGTCGAACGCGACCCCGCGCCCGATCAGCGCGATGAGGAACAGGGTTAGTGGCAGGTACGCGGCGCTGAGCAGCGCCGCATACCAGCCGGGGAAGGCCGCGAACGTGGCACCGATCGCGACGATGAGCCACACCTCGTTGCCGTCCCAGACCGGCCCGATGGTGTTGATCATGACCCGGCGTTCCTGGTTGCTGCGCCCGAGAACCGGCAGCAGCATGCCGACGCCGAAGTCGAAACCTTCGAGGAACAGGTAGCCGAGCCACAGCACGGCGATGAGCACGAACCAGAGCGTTTCCACGTCGTCCCTCCCCTAGTACGCGAACGCCAGGGCGCCGTCGTCGGTCTTCTGGGGCAGCACGCCTGGAATCCCGCCTCTGACGTACTTGCGGATCAGGTAGACCTCCACGACCGCCAGCACGGTGTAGACGGAGGTGAGCGCGATCAGCGAGGTCAGGATCTCGCCGGGGGTCGCCTGGCTGACCGCCTGCGCGGTGAACATCCAGACACCGTCCACACCGGACGGGTTGGGCACCACGACGAACGGCTGCCTGCCCATCTCGGTGAAGATCCAGCCCGCGCTGTTGGCCAGGAAGGGAGTCGCGATGCCGGCGAGGCCGAGAGCCGGGAACCACCATCCGGTGGGCGTCCGGTTCCTGCGCGTCAACCAGAGCATGAAGACTCCGAGGCCGGCCGAGATGGCGCCGAACCCGATCATCAACCGGAAACCCCAGTAGGTCACGGGAAGCGCGGGCACGTAGTCGATCGGCTTGCCGCTGAGCTCACCCAGCCGTTCGTCGACGGGGTAGAACTCGCCGTACTTCTCCTGGTACATCGGGACGAGGTCCTGGATGCCCTTGACCTCGCTGCTGAAGTCGTTGTGCGCCAAGAAGCTCAGCAGTGCGGGCACCGTGATGCTCTTGACGTTCTCGCAGTCGGGCCTGGTGACGTCGCCGACCGCGAAGACGCTGAAGCTCGCGGGTTGTTCGGTGTGGCACAACGCTTCCGCGGCGGCCATCTTCATCGGCTGCTGCTCGAACATCAGCTTGCCCTGCAGGTCACCGCTGATCGCCAGGGCGCTGAACGCGACCACGCCGACCCACGTGCCGAGCTTGAGCGAGCTGCGCCAGACCCGTTCCTCCTCCGACCTGCGGTGCAGGTGCCAGGCGGCGATGCCCACGAGGAACGCGCCGGCGACGGCGAACGCGCCCGCGATGGTGTGCGGGAAGGCGGCGAGCGTCGTGTTGTTGGTCAGCACGGCCCAGATCGAGGTGAGGCGAGGACGGCCCTCGTGCATCTCGATGCCGACGGGGTGCTGCATCCACGAGTTGGCGGCGAGGATGAAGTACGCGCTGGCCATCGTGGCGAGGCTGAACGCCCAGGCGCAGGCCAGGTGGACCTTCTTCGGCAGCTTGTCCCAGCCGAAGATCCACAGGCCGAGGAACGTCGACTCGACGAAGAAGGCGACGATCCCCTCCATCGCGAGCGGCGCGCCGAACACGTCACCGACGAACCGCGAGTAGGCGCTCCAGGCCATGCCGAACTGGAACTCCTGCACGATGCCCGTCACGACGCCCATGGCGAAGTTGATCAGGAGGAGCTTCCCCCAGAACTTCGTCATCTTGTAGTAGCGCTCGTTGCCGGTGCGCACCCACGCGGTCTGCATCCCTGCCACCAGCAGGGAAAGGCCGATCGTCAACGGCACCATCAGAAAGTGGTAGACGGTGGTGATGCCGAACTGCCACCGCGCGAGTTCGAGTACTTCCACGTCTCCGAGCGTAGGTGTGGATCATGGGCCTCATCAGGTACGACGGTCCCGTCCACGCTCGGGACCAAGGTCCCGTGCGCGAAGTCACGCCTTGTGGGTGACATGCGTCGGTTACGATGTGTGCGCCAGAGGGGAGTAGTTCCCACCGGAGCGGTCAGCCGGTGGCGTGGTGATCGACATACTGATCCGCCTTCGAGCAGATCCGGTCCCACACCCGATTTCGATCGGGCGAACGAGACCTCCGGCCAGGTGAAAGCACGCCTGGTCGGGGTCTGTCGCGCCTCCGTCCGGGTACGTATTCGGACGTGGAGGACCTCGTGGCCACATCATTGCTCGCGTTCGTCACCGCTTTCGCGGTGGTGTTCCTCGTAGAGCTGCCCGACAAGACCATGGTCGCAACCCTGGTGCTGACCACGCGCTACCGCGCCTGGCCGGTGTTCGTCGGCGTCGTCGCGGCCTTCGCCGTGCAGAGCGTGGTGGCCGCCGCGTTCGGGTCGGCCATCACCCTGCTCCCCGACCGCGTGGTGGCGGGCGTGGTCGCCGTGCTGTTCGGCGTCGGCGCGTTCATGCTGCTGCGCGAGGGTTTCTCGCGGAACGAGGACTCCGCTGACGAGGCGGGGACGCAGACCACCGTGCCGTTCTGGCGCGCGGCCCTGACGTCGTTCGGCGTGCTGTTCGCCGCCGAGTGGGGCGACGCCTCGCAGCTCGCGACGGCCGGCATCACCGCCCGCTACGGCGCGCCGCTGGCCGTCGGTCTCGGTGCCTGGCTGGCCCTGGTCGCCGTGGCCGGACTCGCCGTGCTGGTGGGTCGCAAGCTCGCCGGGCGGTTGCCGACGCACTGGATCCAGCGGGTCGCCGGGGTGGTCTTCGCGGTGTTCGGCGTGGTCGCCCTGACCCAGGTGTTCTAGCTACCAGACCGGACGGAGCCCTGGCTGGTCCTCGCCGTGCACGTGTCGCAGGTACGCGGCGAGGCCCGACTTGATGGTGGTCAAAGCGTCTTTCCCGATCGCCTCGGCCATCTCGGCTTCGAGGTCGGACCACAGGTTGTCGGCGAGCTTCAGGTAGTCGCGCCCCTTCGCGGTCAGCGTGACGTACTGCGCGCGCTTGTCCGTGGGGTGCGGCTCCCTGAGCACGTAACCCCACTCGTCGAGCTCGTTGACGATCTTCGCCGCCGCCTGCTTCGTGACGCCGAGGTGCTGTCCGACGTCGACGGTGGTGGCGCGCTTCTCCTTGAGGAACCGGAAGACGTAGCCGTGGGCGGGCCGCAGCGGCTCCAGCCCGATCTGCCCGAGCCGGTCGTGGAACTGGTCGCCCATGGCGCGGTACGTCATCGCCAGCAGCATCGGCACCGGTTCCATCACGTCTCCAAGGTAGACAACCTGGTTGACCTTATTCTAAGGTTAGACAACCTGGTTGACTACTTTGGAGGTTGCCTTGCTGATCACGGGGGATTCCGCCCGGCTCCACGAGTTCGGCGGTTTCGAGTTCCGCTCCCTGGCCGTGCCGTCGCGCGGCAGTGCGGAGATCGCGCTGTGGACCGTCGACGTGCCGGAAGGAGGCGACGGCACGCCGCACCGCGCGTCGAAGGAGGAGGTGTTCTACGTGCTGTCCGGGTCGGTGACGATCCAGGGGCAGACGGCCGGCGCCGGCGACGCGATCGTGGTGCCGCCGGACACCGAGCTGTCGCTGACCGGCGGGCCGGCACGGGTGCTGGTGGCCACGTCGGTGGGGATCGAGGGCACGCTGGCGGACGGGCAGACGATCACGCCGCCCTGGTCGCTCTAGCTGCGGCAGGTCCTGAGGTAGCTGAGGAACGAGGCCTGCAGGCCGGTCACGTGCGTCTCGCGCAGCACCTCGCTCGTGACCGCGCCGCCCCGGGACGTGAGGCGGTGCAGGACGGTGGCCGCGTTCTTCGCGAGGTTCTGGTAGATCGGGATGTCCCCGAAGAGCTCGCGGTCGTTGACGGTGACGTGGAGTCTGGCCTTCGGGTTGTCGTCCAGCTCCCGGAGCCGGGCGAAGATCTGGCTGTCCTCGCCGGCGACGCCGGGGCTGCCCGCCCCGACGCTCTCGAAGAGCGGGGTGCCGGTGAGCCAGGCGTAGAGGCTGAAGAGGCCGCCGTAGGAGTAGCCGAAGAGGCCGTGACCTGTCGGGGCCGTGCCGTGGTCGCGTTCGATCCGCGGGTGCAGTTCCCCGGTGATGAAGCCGAGGAACGCGTCCGCGCGGGTGTCCTTCAGCTCGGCGAGGTAGGCGTCGGCCTGGTCGCGGGTCATCGCACCGGACTCGACTCCCATCTCCACGGCGTCGAGGAACTCCTGGGCGACCGGCTCGCCGGGAGGCACGAGGTCCCTGTTGCGCAGCCGCGCCCAGTGCTGCGCCTCCTCGCCCGCGTAGCCGATGCTGACCTGGACGTACGGCTTGATCTGCTGCATGGGGTCCCGCTGGGTGACGATGAGCGGGGCCGTCATGCCCACGGTCCAGTTGCCGTCGAGCACGTACACGACGGGCGCCGGTGCGGCAGGGTCGTAACCGGGCGGCGTGGTGACCCAGACGCCGTAGTCGTACCCGCTGCTGGAGTGCATCTCGAAGTAGTCGGTGTCGGCGAGGCAGCCGTGCCACATGGTGCTCATCGGAGGTCCTTCACAACACGTCCGGCTTGGACGACGAGTACGGCGTTGGCGGGGTCGGCGAAGAGGGCGGGGTCTTCGAGCGGATTTCCGTTCCAGAGCACGAGGTCCGCCTGCATCCCGGGGGCGATGAGGCCCACCTCGGGCAGGCCGAGGATCTCGGCGTTGGTCTTCGTGGCCGCCACGAGGGCGTCCATCGGCGACTCGATCTGCGCGCGCAACCGGAGCTCTTCGCCGCGACGGTCCTGAGCCGGTCCGATGAGGTCGGAACCCAGCCCGATCCGCACCCCGGCGGCCTTGGCGATGGCCAGCGCGGTGACCATCCGCTCCCGCACGCCCGTCACGCGTTCGCGGGTCGCCTCGCCGAGGCCGGCACCGGCCGTGTCGTGCAGCAGCTGCTCGACCACGGCGAACGTGGGCACGAGCGCGACCCCGCGAGCAGCCATCAGCGCGGCCGTGGGTTCGTCGATGTCGGTGCCGTGCTCGACGCAGCGCGCGCCGGCCTCGACCGCGTTCCGGATGCCTTCGTTGTTGTGGGCGTGCACCGTCACGTAGGTGCCGCGCGCCGAGGCTTCCTGGACGGCGACGGCGATCTCCTCGACGGTGAACTGCGTGTCGGTCAGCCGGTCGTGGCGGCCAACCACTCCGCCGGTCACGCAGAGCTTGAGGAACGACGCCCCGCGCCGGAACGCCTCGCGCACGTTGCCGCGCAGCTCGTTCGCGTTGCCCGCCATCATCGACAACGCCACCAGGCCCGGCACGTGATGACTGCTCCACAGCTCGGTGGGCTCCCACTCGGCCCCGTAGTAGCCGTGGCCGCCGGTCTGGCACTGAACAGGCCCGCACGACAGCACACGCGGCCCCCTGACCTTGCCCTTCGCGATCGCGGTGACGACACCGCCGTCGATCCCGCCGGTGTCGCGGAGGGTCGTGAACCCGGCGTCGAGCGCCGTGCCGGCCGTGGCGAAGATGTCCGCCGCGATCTCGGCGGCACTGATCTGGAACGAGAACTGCGGCTGGATCGGACTCGACAGGCCCAGGTGGACGTGGGCGTCGATCAGGCCGGGCGTCATCGTCAGCCCGTCGGCGTCGAGGCGCTCGCCTTGCTCGGTGGAGGCGCCGAGGTCGGTGATGCGCCCGTCCTCGACCGTGACGACCGTGTCCGCGGGGTCGCGGCCCGACCCGTCGACGACCGTCGCGCCGACCACCTGGAAACGTCCCACGAGCCCCTCTTTTCCATTGGATAAATGTCTTGTCCAATGGATAAACTGCTGGCGTGTCCCTGTCAAGCACCCACGGTGATGCCCGCGAGCGTCTGCTGGCGCGGCTCCTCGACGCGTTCGACGAGGGCCTTCCGTCACCGGAGACGTCGCTCCGCGAGATCGCCGCCCGCACCGAGACCAGCCACGCACTGCTGCGCTACCACTTCGGGTCGCTCACGGGTGTGCTGGTGGCGATGCTCAGGGCACAGCGCGCACGGGACAACGAGGTGCTCTTCAGGGACGCCGGTCAGGGCACCTTCGAGGATCTGGTGCTGGCGATCTGGCGGACGTACACCAGCCCCGAGCGGCTGTCGCGCATCCGCGGGTTCTTCCACGTCGTGGGGCTGGCCGCGTACAGCCCGGAGGACTTCCGCGAGTTCGTCGAGTCGCTGGACGACCTGACCGGGATGCTGGCCTCGCTGGCGGAGCGCGAAGGGCTCGACGCCGGGGAGGCTCTGACCACGGCGACCGTGGCCGTGGCCGCGATCCGTGGGCTGCTGTTGCAGGAGGTGTTGACGCCGGGGGCCTGTTCGGAGGAGGCGGTGGCGCTGGTCCTGCGATTGAGCAGGCGGGAATGACTGTCCGGCCCGCCTGGTCCGGCGGGCCGGCGCGCGTCAGTTCGCCGGTGAGCCTTCCTCGCGCGGAGGCTCGGGTGCGGTGTCCGGGACCTCTTCGCGGAGGTCGTGGGCGATCTTCTTCGCCTCGTCGATGAGTCGCTGGGACTCGTCCAGGCGGCTCTCGTCGGGTGGCGTGAGGTCACCGGCGGGTTCGGTGGGCCGCTCGGCCAGCGTCACGCCTCCCGGCGCAGTGGCGCGGTCCTCGCCCGACACCGCGACCGGCTGCCCGTCCGGCAGCACGGCGGCTTCGCCGTCCGGCACGCCTGGCTGCTCGTCCACCGCGCTGGCCGGCTCCTCCTCCAGCGAGACGGGCCGCTCCCCGTCCGGTACGACGGCGCGGTCCTCCACCGGCGCGACGGGGCGGTCTTCGTCCTGCACGGTCACGCGGTCTTCTCCTGGTGCGGTCACGCCTCTGGGATCGGCGCTTCCGGCGGTCGTGAAACTCCGGCCAGCAGGCCTCGGACGTGCGCGGCCAGGCGTTCGGCGATCTCCAGGTCCCACTCGTCGCCGGCGGCCGGTTGTGGGGTCTCGCCCGCTACGACCCGTTCGCCGAGGAGCCGTCGTTCGGCCGGGGTGAAGTCGGTGACCGCTCGGCGGAGCAGGGGCAGGGCGTCGTCGAACGCCTCGCCGCGCAGGCCGCTCAGCCACTCGTCGATGAGGCCGAAGAGGCGCGGGTCGGCGGCCAGGAGTGTCGCGCTGCCCCGCAGGAAGCCCGCCACGAACGCCGTGGCGACGCTGCGGTGCAGGCGGGCGGCCACGTCGTCGCTGGTCAGCTCGCCCGCTTCCCAGAGCAGGCGGGTCGCCCTGCCGGTCGGGAGGCCGTGGGCCTCCGCCTTGACCAGGGCGTGCAGGGCTCGCCACCAGGTCTTCTGGTGGTCGTCGTCGGCGGCGAGGCGGGTGGCCTCGTGGGCGCCGTCAACGACCTGCAGCGCGTGTTCGGCGGTGTCGTCGTCCACGTTGCGGCAGGCCAGCGGGAGGCCGACCGCGCCTCGGGTGAGCAGGCCGTGCAGGGCGACGCGCAGCAGTTCCGGGTCGGTGCCGCGGACCGAGCCGTAGCGGACCGTCCTGGCCAGGTCGGGCAGTGCGGCGAGCAGTTCGAGGGCGTCGGTGGCCATCGCGGCGCAGCGGTCGAGGGCGTTGCGGGCCTCGTTGACGGCCTTCGGCAGCTCGCAGCCGACCGACTTGGTCAGCGTCGCGGCGGCGTCGGCCACTCGCTGGGCGTCTTTTGCCGCCTGGGTCAGGACGGTCTCGGCCGCCGTGTGGACGGTGGTGCCGTGGCGGGCGGCGACCGCGACGGACACGGCGAAGACCGGGTCCCAGCGCAGTTGCCAGACCTCGGCGAAGGTGCCGATGGAGTTGGACCTGTCCTGCTTGCCCCACGGCACGCCGAGGACTTCCAGGCGTTGCAGGAGTTTCGAGCGCTCTCGGTCGTTGTCCTTGCGGAGGTCCAGCTTGAGCTGCTTGGGCTGGACGTCCGCGGGGAGGCGGAGTTTGCGTTGCAGGCGCTGGAGGTCCGCGGCCAGCGGGGATCGCGGGACGGCCTCGCCCACCTCGCCGAGCCGCTCCCCCACGACGAGCTTGCGGTGGACCAGCCGGAGGTGGATCTCCTCGCCGCCGCAGAGGACGGCGAGCGCCGCCTCGTTGACCTCGCTCAGGCCTGCTGAGGGGCGTTCTCTCAGTGCCGCAAGGGTTTCCGCGAGACGCACGGCTTCCACGGCGCTCGCGGTCGAGGCCGGCAGGTCCTCCTCGCGCAGCACGGCCGCGGCCTTGGCGAACCAGCGCGGGACGACGTCGGCCTGGTGCTGCCAGAGGTGCGCGTACCAGCCGGGCGAGTCGACACCGGCGCCGTAGCCCGACTCAGCGGCCAGCTGGCCGTGGCTCCACGGGACCCACGTACCGGAGATCTTGCGGCGGCGCAGGCCTTTCAGCAACGCCGTGTCGCTGGCGACCGTCGGTTTGGTGAGCAACGCCGGTACGTGCCACGCGCCGCAGACGACGACTATCGGGCCGTCGGTCTCCTTGCGCGCCTTGCGGATCGTCTGACGCATGAACGCTTCTCGGCGCAGAGTGCGTTCGCCTACTTCGGCCTCGAACTCCTTGCGCACGGCGACCATGGCCTCGGCGATGGCGTCCGCGAGGTCGAGCGGGTCGGACGCGCTGTGCTCGACGACGTCCTCCCACCAGCGTTCCGGGTCGTCGAAGCCCGCGGCCTCGGCGAGCAGGCTGATGGGGTCTACGTTCCCGCTCGGGCCGTCGTCCCCGATCGACGCCGCCGCCGGCAGGTCGAAGAAGCGCGCTGTGGCGTCGTTCTCGTCGGCGTAGCGCAGCGCCTGCCACTCCGGGGAGAACTCGGCGAACGGCCAGAACGCGGCGTTCTCGGGTTCCGTCTCGTCGTGCAGCAGGATCGCGACCGGCGGCGTGAGGGCGTGGACGTGGTCGAGGAGCGCGTCGGCCTCCGGCGGCCCCTCGATGAGGATCACCGCCGGTCGCACCTGTTCCAACGCCCGCTGGACCATCCGGGCCGACCCGGGACCGTGGTGCCGGATGCCCAGGAGGACGGGCTCAGTCACCGCTGGCGTCCAGGCAGGCGCGGTAGAGGTCGCGCCACTCGGAGCGCTCCTTCAGCACCGTCTCCAGGTACTCCTGCCACACCGTCGCGTCGGACACCCTGTCCTTGATCACCGAGCCGATCAGGCCGCTCGCGAGCTCGTCGGCGCCGAGCGTGCCGTCGCCGAAGTGGCCGGCGAGCGCCATGCCGTTCGCGATGACCGAGATCGCCTCGGCCGTGGACAGGCTGCCGCTCGGCTTCTTCAGCTGCGTTCGACCGTCCACAGTGGAGCCGTTGCGCAGCTCGCGGAAGATCCGCACGACACGGCGCACCTCGTCGAGCGCGGGCGGTTCGGCCGGCAGCTGCAACGCCTTGCCGAGCTGCTGGGCGCGGGTGATGACGATCTCGACCTCGGCGTCCTCGGTCGCGGGCGGCGGCAGCACCACGGTGTTGAAGCGCCGCGCGAGCGCCGACGACATCTGGTTGACGCCCCGGTCGCGGTCGTTGGCCGTGGCGATGACCGTGAAGCCCGGCACGGCCTGGACCTGCGTGTTCAGCTCCGGCACCGGCAGCGACTTCTCGCTCAGCACCGTGATGAACGAGTCCTGCACCTCGGACGGCATGCGCGTCAGCTCTTCGACCCGCACGACCGCGCCCTGCTGCATGCCGCGCATGACAGGGCTCGGCACCAGCGCGTTCTCGCTCGGGCCCTCGGCGATCAGGCGGGCGTAGTTCCAGCCGTAGCGGACCTGGTCCTCGCTCGTGCCGGCCGTGCCCTGGACCACCAGCGTCGAGTCGCCGGTGATCGCCGCCGCGAGGTGCTCCGACAGCCACGACTTGGCCGTGCCGGGCACGCCGACGAGCAGCAGCGCCCTGTCCGTGACCAGCGTGCCCACGGCGACCTCGACGAGACGGCGCGCGCCCACGTACTTCGGCGTGATGACGGTGCCGTCGGGCAGCGTGCCACCCAGCACGTAGGTGACGACGGCCTGCGGGGACAGGCGCCAGTTCGGCGGCCGCTGCCGGTCGTCCTGGGCCGCGACGGCCTCAAGCTCGGCGGCGTACTGCTGTTCGGCCGTCGGCCTGAGCACGGCGGTCACTGTGCCTCCTGGGGCGGTTGCGGTGGTGCGAACGATTCGCGCAGTCGGATGCGGAGGCGGAGGACCTCCAGCTCCAGGGAGTTCTCCGGCCAGCGGCGGGTCAGAGCCTCCCAGCTCTCCCCGAGCAGGTCCGCGTCACCCCTGGCGAGCAGCACGGACGGCGGCCGCCCCGCCCGCCAGCGCGGGTCGGGCAACGCGGCGTACCGGTGCAGCAGCGCGCGGGTGGTCTCAGGCGACCACGGCGCCGGGAGCTGAGCACAGGCGTGGTCGAGCAGGTCGTAGTGCCAGTTCTTCGACACCGCCACGACCGCCAGCTCCGCGACCTTGGCGGGCAGCGCCGCCAGCATCTCCAGCTGTTCCATGCCGGTCAGCGTCTCGGCGGCCGCGACGGCCCACGGCCGCGGGTCCTTCGCCGCGCCGAGCTGGTCGGCGACACCCCTGAGCAGCGCCCCGGCCCACGGCCCCCTGCGGAGCATCCCGGCGGCCTTCTCGTCGTCGGCCTTGAGCGTCGACGTCCAGTACGACGGCGGCACGCTCGCGGCCGCGGCCCGGATGCGCCCGGCGATGCCCTTCTCGGACCCGTCCCGCATGAGGTCGCGCAGCTCCGCCTCGTCGGGCGGACCGGTCCACAGGTCGTCCGGCCGCACGTCGAGCCCGTCCGGGGTCAGCCGCAGCCCGTGGCGCAGCCGGTGGGCGGCACGGGCGGCGAGCCGGGTGCGCCCCAGGTGCCTCAGCAGCCGGAGCGCCTCGTCGTGCACGCCCGCGGCCTTGTCGTCCAGCGCCGCCTCCAGGAGCCGTTCGTCCTGGAGGTTGAGACCGGTCTCCAGGGCGCTGATCAGCACCTGGCGGTCGGACGACCGGCGGGACTCGACGAACTCCCGCGCGATGAACGCCCCGACCTCGGCCGGGTTCGCCTTGCGCTTGCGGCGCAGCGCGCGGACGCGTTGGGCGCTGGGCAGGTCGAGGATCTCGTCGAGCGGCACCTCGTCCACGAGCGGTGTGGCGCCGCTCGCCCAGGACCAGCCGGGGCGGGTGCTCGCGAGCCAGCGGCCCCTGGTGCCGAGGACCTCGACCACGGCGGCACGCAGGCCTGGGCGGGCGGTGCCGAGGGCGAGCAGGGCGGGGAGCATGCGGTGCTCGGCGACGACGTTGCCGGCCTTGGCGAGGGCGCACCACTCGGTGAGCAGGACCTCGTCGTCGAGGCTCATGATCGCTTCGAGGACGGCCTTGGCCGCCGGTCTGGGGAAGTCGGCCGGCTCGGGCGGGGCCGGTGGGAGGGGGTCGGTCTGCGCCTCCTGCGGGAGGGTGGCGCCGAACGCGGCCACGCCCAGGGCGGCGCAGTCGGCCAGCAGGGTGGTGGGGTCGCCGCCTCCGCGGGTGGTGCCGATCAGGAGGTTCTGGACGGTCTGGGACCAGTCGGCCTTCACGCCGCCACCTCCGGGGTGGGGAGGGGGGTGCGGGGAGGCGCCGGGGTGGTGCGGAGGTGGGTGGGGGGCGTGGGCGGGGTGCGGTCGGGGCGAGCGAGATGGGCCGCCGGGAAGCCGGGCATGGGCGGGGTTCGGTCGGGGCGAGCGGGACGGGCCGCCGGGAAGCCGGGCGTGGGCGGGGAGCCGTGGAAGCGAGCGAGATGGGCCGCCGGAAAGCCGAGCGTAGGCGGGGTCCGGTCGAGGCGAGCGAGATGGGCCGCCGGAAAGCCGGGCGTGGACGGGGTGCGGTCGAGGCGAGCGAGATGGACCGCCGGAAAGCCGGGCGTGGGTTGGGAGCCGTGGAGGCGAGCGAGCAGTGCCGCCGGCAGGCCTCCGTGGGAGTGGTGGGGAGGCGCGGCCGCGGTGCGCGAGGCGCGGCGGGTGGGCGTGGCGAGTCGCGGTGCGGCGAAGCGAGGCGGCGCGGTCATGCGACCACCTCCAGCGTGCCGTCGATCGACACCGCGCCCAGCCGCAGGGCGTGGCCGTCCCACAGGCCCCACGCGTCGAACGGCACGCCGCCGCTCAGCGCCAGCGCCATGTCCAGGCCCGTGTCGTCGCGGACCGGCAGGCCGTGGCCCGAGGTGTCGACCAGCGCCCCGCCGTGCAGCCGGACGGTGGCGCAGCCGAGCGGGAAGAGGCGTTGCCACGGGTCGGCCACCAGCATCGGCTCCAGGGACGACAGGGCCTCGCGCCACGAGGACGGGGCGGGGACCGGGTCCGGGGCTCGGGAGCCCTCCAGCTCGCCCAGGGCCACCCTGTCCGAGGCCGGGTAGGGGTGGACCAGGGCCGAGGACTCCAGGCCGTGCGGCAGCAGCGGCACGGGGGCGCCGACGGCGGAGTGGCGGATCGCGACGACCCAGCGGGACGTCTGGCGGCCCCAGCACCACTGGCGGACCGTGCGGACCCTGCCGTCGTCGGTCTCCAGGCGCAGCAGGGCCACCCAGCGGTCGGAGATGCCCGGTGCGGCCCGGACCGTCTCCTCGGGGATCGTGACGCCCAGGCGGGAGCGCGGTTGCACGAAGCACAGCAGGTGCAGGCCGCCCAGGCGGTCGGCGACGTCCGAGGTCCAGCGCGGGCCTGACCTCGAAACGATCTCCTGGATCTCGAAGACGGCCGCCGCGACGCCGGGGACCTGGGCGTCGATCATGCGGGCCGTGAACGCCTGCCACCACGAGGCCGGGCGGCCCGGCAGGGAGGCGATGCCGGCGGAGGCCACGTCGAGCAGCCAGTCGCGCAGGCCGTCGATGCCGGACGACATCGCGGAGGCCCTGTTCGCCGCCGTCTTCTCGCGGGCGCGCAGACGGCGGGCCACGGCCTCGGGCGACGAGTCGAGCTCACGGGTCGCCCGGCGCTCGGTCCACTCCGCGACCCACTCCGGCGGCGCCGCGTCCGGGAGGTCGAGCTCCTGCAGCGAGACGGCGTGCTTGCACGGGAACTTGCGGGACGGGCAGGTGCACTTCGCCGAGCCCGCGGCCAGGTCGACGCACACGCGGTACGGCAGGGAGCCGGAGCCCGTGTAGAGGCCCCACAGCACCGGCAGGGCCTTGCCCAGGCCCTGCCAGCGCGTCGGTACGGCTCGTGTCCTCACCAGACCAAAGTAGCGAGGACCTCCGACAGAAAATCAGGCCGGACCGCGTCGGGCCCACGTCCACGCGTAAGCCGGGTCCTCACAGGCCTCCGCGGCCTCGCCCAACTCCAAGGGGCGGAACGTGTCCACCATGACCGCGGTCTCGTCGAAGTAGTCCACTCCGAGCGACGCCTCGACCGCTCCCGGCTGCGGTCCGTGCGTGCAGCCGGACGGGTGCAGCGACATCGAGCCGACGCCGATGCCAGAGCCCTTGCGCGCCTCGTAGTTGCCGCCGACGTAGAACATCAGCTCGTCCGAGTCGACGTTCGCGTGGTTGT
Source organism: Lentzea sp. NPDC058436 (assembly GCF_042721515.1). Lineage (NCBI taxonomy): Bacteria > Bacillati > Actinomycetota > Actinomycetes > Pseudonocardiales > Pseudonocardiaceae > Lentzea > Lentzea sp. NPDC058436. The sequence goes on along the minus strand of NZ_JBHXLF010000010.1, from coordinate 154,987 downwards.
ACGGCACCGGCACGGCCAGCGGGTGGTAGTCGACCTTGCGCGGGCAGAACGAGCACACGACGAAGTTCGGGCCCTCGAACGTCTGGTGCACGGGCGGCGGCTGGTGCACGCGGCCGGTGATCGGCTCGAAGTCGCGGATGTTGAACACCCACGGGTACAGGTGGCCGTCCCAGCCGACGACGTCGAACGGGTGATTCGCGTAGGTGAAACGAGTGAGGCCCGCCCGGTGCCGCACGAGCACGTCGACGTCGGTCCCGTCGACCAGCAACGGCTCCACCGGACCGCGGATGTCCCGCTCGCAGTACGGCGAGTGCTCCAGGAACTGGCCGGCCTTCGACAGGTAGCGACGAGGAGGCCCGATGTGCCCGGTCGCCTCCAGCACCAGCACCGACATCGGCGACGACGGCACCACCCGGTACGTGCACGAGGTCGGGATCACGACGTAGTCGCCGTCACCGACCTCCAACGCCCCGTAGATCGTCTCGATGACGCCGGAACCGCCCTGCACGTACAGCAGCTCGTCACCGAAGGCGTTGCGGTACAACGGCGACGGCACGGTGGCGACCACGAAACCGATGGTCACGTCCGGATTCCCGAACAGCTTTCGGCGCCCGGTCACCGCGTCGACCTCGTCGGACGCCCAGGTCAGGTCCTGCGTCTTGAACGCCCGCGGCTTCAGCGGCAGGTTCGGCGACACGGACCCGCGCTCGTCCTTCACCGTCTCCGCGTTGACGATCGCGGTGGGCAGGTGGCGGTGGTAGAGCAGCGCCGAATCGGCCGAGAACCCCTCGACCCCCATGAGCTCTTCCGCGTAGAGCCCACCGTCCGGTTTGCGGAACTGGGTGTGGCGCTTTCGGGGGATCTCCCCGACCTGGCGGTAGTAAGCCATGACCTCTCCGAGGGCGTTCGACTATCGGACATCTTTGTTCACTTACCGATACCCAGCTAGCGTGTCAGCCGTGTCAAGCGCTGTCGAACTCCGTGCGCCCGGTCCGCGCGGTACTCCGCCCCTGCTCGCGAGGCTTGTGGACGATGCCGCGCTGTTCCCTCCGGGGAACGCGTCGATGCCCGACGCGGTGCGCGGTCACCTCGACGGACGCGTCGGCGAGTGGTCCGGCGTCATGGGCCTCTTCCTGTGTCCCGCCTCGCGTCTCGCCGAACTCATCACCGAACTCATCAAGGTCAAGCCACCGAAGCCGATCGCGCTGAGCCTCGTCATCGACACGGGTCTCGGCGGTGTGCCGAAGGCCGTGTCCATCGTCGAGAGCCGCAGTGAGCTCCTCGCGCTGCGCATGGTCGAGATGCCCGCACCGTCCGATGTGGACGAGGTGTGGCTCGAACGCGTGTCGGAGTTCGTCCCGGAGGACGTCATCCGCGTCGTGGAACCCCGCCGCGGTGGAGCCGAGTGGCTCGACGGCGTCCGCAGGGTCATCGAGCACGGCAGCTGGCCCAAGCTCCGCTGCGGAGGCCTGAGCCAGGAGAACTTCCCGAGCGTCGAGGAGGTCGGTGACTTCCTCAGCGTCGTCAGCGGCGGCGGCGTCGCGTTCAAGGCGACGGCGGGCCTGCACAAGGCCGTCCGCTACACCGACGAGCAGGGCTTCACCCACCACGGCTTCCTGAACCTCCTCGTGGCCACCGCTCGCAGCCTGAGCGGCCGCGACGTGCGCGAGGCGCTCGCGAGCACCGACGCCGAGGCTCTCACCGCCGAGGCCAAGGCGCTCAGCGACCAGGCCGCGCACGCCGTCCGCGGTGTGTTCGCGAGCTACGGCTCGTGCTCGCTCGCCGAACCTGTCGCCGACCTCGAGGGGCTTGGACTGCTGTGAGCTGGATCAGCGACCCGAACTTCACCGAGGACCAGCCGTTCGGACCGCAGACCCTGCCCTACGGCGTCGTCGACGGGGGCGTGGCCGTCCGCGTCGGCGATCAGGCTCTGCTCCTCAAGAGCCTCGCCCTGGGCAAGTGCAGCGAGTTCGTCCAGGGCGACTCGCTGGACCCGCTGCTGGCGGCAGGACGCCCGATCTGGAGCGTGCTGCGCGCCAAGCTGAGGGAGATCGTCCAGGCGAGCTCCGCCCCCAAGGGCGCCGAGCTCGTCGGGATCGAGTCCGCGAGGCTGCCGTTCACCGTCGGCGACTACGTGGACTTCTACTCCAGCAGGCACCACGCGGAGAACGTCGGCAGGATGTTCCGCCCCGACGGCGACGCGCTCACGCCGAACTGGACGCACCTCCCGATCGGCTACCACGGCCGCGCGGGCACTGTGTACGTCTCGGGCACGGACATCAAGCGTCCCAACGGCCAGAAGCGCGGCAGTGAGGGCCCGAAGTTCGGTCCCTCCGAACGCCTCGACATCGAGGCCGAGGTCGGCTTCGTCTGCGGCGGTCCGAAGGCGGCCAACGTGAGCACCAGCAGGGCCGCCGAGCACGTCTTCGGCGTCGCTCTGGTCAACGACTGGTCGGCGCGCGACATCCAGGCGTGGGAGTACCAGCCGCTCGGGCCGTTCCTCGCCAAGTCGTTCGCCACGTCGATCGGCGCGTGGATCACGCCTCTCGAAGCGTTCTCAGTTGCACGCGTCCCCACGCCGCCGCTGCCGAACAAGCTGCACGACTACCTGACCTGCGACCAGCCCTGGGGCCTGGACATCACGATCACCGTCGAGCTCAACGACACGATCGTCGCGAGGCCTCCGTTCCGGGAAATGTCGTGGTCGTTTGTGCAACAGCTGGCGCACATGACGGTGAACGGGGCTACGGTGCGCCCAGGTGATCTGTTCGCCTCCGGCACGGTCTCGGGACCGGAGAAGAACGAGCGCGGCTCGTTCCTCGAACTCAGCTGGGGCGGCAAGGAACCGTTCAAGCTCGACGACGGCTCCACGAGGTCCTTCCTGGAGGACGGCGACACGGTCAGGCTGACCGCGACGGCTCCCGGTGAAGGCGGCTCCGTGGTCGGTCTCGCCGAGGTGGTGGGCACAGTTCGGAGTGCGTGATGGTCGGAGCGACGAAGGAGAGTTCGCTGACCCTGGAACGGGGTCTGGCGCTCCTCCAGGCTGTCGCTGAGGCGGAGTCCGAGGCACCGTCGATCTCGGAGCTCGCCGTGGCGATCGGCGCGTCCAGGGCCGCGGTCTACCGGCTCCTCGTCCCCCTCCAGGCGCGCGGTCTCGTGCGCAGGGAGGGTTCGAAGGTCCGGCTCGGCCTCGGCGTGCTGCGCCTCGCCTCCAACGTGCTGCCCCAGCTGCGGATGGCGGCCAACCCGGCGCTGCGCGAGCTGGCCGAGAAGGTCGGCGCCACCGCGCACCTGACGGTCGCGGACGGCAGCGAGGCCCAGGCCGTCGCCGTCGTCGAACCGTCGTGGACCGCTTTCCACGTGGCGTACCGGGTGGGATCGCGCCACCCGGTGCACCGCGGGGCGGCCGGCAGGGCGATCTCGCACCCGAACGAGCAGTGGGTCGTCTCGGCCGGTGAGCTGCAGCCGAACGCTTACGGCGTCGCGGCACCCGTGCGCGGCGTACCCGGCCTCAGGGCGTCCGTCGGTGTTGTGGCGCTGGAGAAGCTCGACGCGGACATCGTCGGCCCTCACGTCGTGCGTGCGGCCGAAGAAGTGGCGGCAGCTCTCCGATGAGCGATGAACGGCTACGGCGCTGGCGGCTGCTCCTGGGCCCGAGCGCGGAGGACGTGTCCGATCTCGACGAGGACGACCAACGGCGTGATGGCGCGCTCACGGGCCTGTACGGCGGCGGTGGTGATCGCGGTGCCGGCCTCGGCGCCAGCTCCCCGCAGCTGCACCGCTGGCTCGGCGACGTCCGCAAGTACTTCCCCACGTCCGTCGTGCAGGTCATGCAACGGGACGCGGTCGAGAAGCTGGGCCTGAAGCAGCTGCTGCTCGAACCCGAACTGCTGCAGTCGGTCGAGCCGGACGTGAACCTCGTCAGCACCCTGCTGCAGCTCTCCCGCGCCATCCCCGCCCGCACCCGCGACACCGCGAAAGCCGTGGTGCGCAAGGTGGTCGAGGACATCGAACGGCGCCTGCAGGACCGGCTGGTCGAGGCCGTGCGCGGCGCCGTCGACAGGTCGAGGCGCACCCGCCGCCCGCAGCTGCCCGACGTCGACTGGGCGACCACGATCAGGGCGAACCTCAAGAACTACCAGCCGCAGCACAGGACCGTGATCGTCGAGGACCTGATCGGCCACCGCAGGCGCAGCCGGGCCTCGGCGATGCGGGACGTCGTCCTGCTCGTCGACCAGTCGGGTTCGATGGCGGAGTCCCTGGTGCACGCGGCGGTCCTGGGTTCGGCGCTCGCGAGCATCCGGTCGATCTCGACGAAGCTCGTCGTGTTCGACACCGAGGTCGCGGACCTGACCGACCAGCTCAGCGACCCGGTCGACCTGCTGTTCAGCGCCCAGCTCGGCGGCGGCACGGACATCAACCGCGCGGTCGCCTACGCGCAGACGCTGGTCCGCAGGCCCACCGACACGGTCGTCGTGATCATCAGCGACCTCTACGAGGGCGGTTCGGAGACCGAGCTGCAACGACGGGTCCGCGAACTGGTCGCGAGCGGCGTCACGGTCGTGAACCTGTTGGCGCTCAGCGACTCCGGCACGCCCGCCTACGACCACGAACTGGCCGCGAAGCTCTCCGCGCTGGGCGCGCCCGCGTTCGCCTGCACGCCGGACAAGTTCCCCGAGCTGATGGCTGCCGCACTGCGCAAGGACGACCTCACGCAGTGGGCGGAGTCCGAGGGCATCGCGACGGGGCGTTAGTCCGCCAGCGCGTCCGCGAGCAGCTCCACCGTCCTCGCCAGGTCCGGCAGCAGTTCGGCGGGAATCCTGTCGAGGACCCGGTTCCGCGCGCTGGCCAGGTACGTGGGCTGCGCCGCACGCATCGTCCGCACGCCTTCCTCGGTGACGATGGCGTCGTTGCCGCGCGCGTCCTCGCCGTGCCGTTCCTTGCGCACCAGGCCGTGCTTGGCCAGTCCGTCCACGACCCTGGTGATCCTGGACGCGGTCAGCCCGGCGGCCGAGGCCAGCGCGGACATCCGCAGCCGCCGGTCGGGCGCCTCGCTGAGCAGCAGCAGGACGGCGAACTCGGTCATGGTCACGCCGGTGCGGGACATGTCGTCCTCCAGCGTGCGGGGCAACGCGTGCACCAGCCGCCCCAGGCTGCGCCAGAGCTGAAGTTCGTCGTGGTTCAACGCGTCCATGCTCTCAGCTTACTTGCCTGGGCAAGCAATGAAGAGTATTTCTTGCTTGGGCAAGCAAAACCGAGGAGCTGATGGACATGACCACTCCCGCACCCGCGCCGAAGGGCTTCGAACACGCGTACGCCGAGGTCAACGGCGTGCGCCTGCACTACGTCATCGGAGGTGAAGGACCACTGGTCGTGCTGGTGCACGGCTGGCCGTTCAGCTGGATCGAGTTCCGGGAACTGCTGCCGTTGCTGGCGGCCAGGGGGTATCGGGTGCTCGCGCCGGACCTGCGCGGTTCCGGCGACTCGGCGATCCCCGCCGGGCACTGGACCAAGCAGGACGAGGCCGACGACCTGCACGCGCTGATCCACCACCTCGGCCACGACGAGGCGTACGTGCTCGGCACCGACGTCGGCACGATGACCGTGCACGCCTGGGCCCAGCGGTACCCCGAGGACATCACCCGGCTCGTGCTCAGCGAGTGCTACCTGCCGGGGTTCGGCCTGGAGGAGCACTTCGCGGCGTGGTGGCACTTCGGGTTCCAGGCGATGAGCGAGTTCGCCGCCGAGGTCGTCAAGGGCAACGAGGAGCAGTACGTCAGCTGGTTCTGGCAGATGATGATCGGCGGCGGCATCACCGGCGACGACAAGACCGACATCCTGCGGACGCTCACCCGGCCGGACGGCATGCGCGGCGGGTTCGAGCACTACGCCTCGATCCCCGAGGACGGCAGGAACGCCCGCGCGGGCATCAAGATCGAGGTGCCGGTCCTGGTGCTGCACGGCGAGAACGGCCTGCCGGCGCACATCCTGCTGGAGGGCGCCCGTGAAGCCGCGACGGACGTGCGCGACGGGCTGGTCCCGGACGCGGCGCACACCTACGCCGCCGACAACCCACCGGCCACCGCGGACGTCCTCGACCGCTTCTTCACGGCCTGATCAACGGTCGATGACCCGGCCTCGGGTGAGGAACGCGAGGCCGCGCGTCATCGCCACGACCCGTCCGCGCTCGTCCGGTCCGGCGATCCAGATCCTGCCGGTGTGCCGGACCAGGACGCGCGCCCGTTCGGGGAGTTCGGGCAGCCGCAGGTTCTTCTCCGAGTCGGCGACGCTCAGGTACGCCTGCCGCCCGATGCGCCTGCCCGCCACGAAGCTCACCGACACCGGTCGCCACGGGAACCGCTCGATCAGCTCGACGGTGCCGCGCCGCTGGAAGAAGTGCCGCAGCCCCGGTGCGGCCAGCTCCAGCACCACCGGCACCGACAGGACGATGAGCCAGATCCAGCCGATCAGCAGCACGAGGCAGAGCACGGCGAGACCGAACACGATGTGGCCTGCGGCGCGCCGATCTGCCCGCGCGAGGCAGGTGCCGCTCCAGTTCTCGATCATCGTCGTCATCTGGCCACGCGCGCGGGGATCAGGCGCGGCACACCGCGGAACGTCACGACGGTGTTCCCCGCCGAGTCGGGCGGCACGAACCACGCGCGCTTATGACGTGCGATCCGTCCGCGCAGGAGAGGACCGACGCTCAAGGTCAGCAACAGAGGCGGTGACGACAGCACGACCAGACGCCCTCCCTCCCACTGCACATGAGCGAAATGCCACGGTTCACCTTCCGGTAAACGCACAGGACGCCGACGGGTGACCACCCAGAGCACGGCGGCGGCGAAGAAGAGCAGCACCAGTGCCACCGGCGAGGACCACGACCACACCAGGACCAGCACGAACTGGAGCACGAAGGCCGCGCCGGCGGCGATCGTCCACACCAGGGCACGTCTGCTCGCCCGGTCTGCGCAGTGCCGGGTCCACCGATCGTCGAGCGCCGTCACCTCGGTGGACGGCTTGTTGGGCACGACCACCTGTCCACCGTACAGGTGATGTTTCTGGTGCTTCCCTTCCCGAGCGAAGCTAAGTTAGGCTTGCCTAACCTTCCGAGGAGGTGGAGCGGTGACCGACACCCAGACCAAGCGCCCGCCGGCGCCGCACGCGGCGGAACGCGCCCGCACGATCGCGGCCCGCCACGGCTCGGCCGCACTGCTTCCTCAGTCGGGCTCCCGCACGAGCCCGCTGTTCCACCACGTGCACCCGTGCGGCACCACGATCCTGCTGCTGGCCGACGAGCACCCGCTGGTCGGCCAGCTGTGGCAGACCCCCCGGGCCGAGGTGACGGCGATGCTGGAGATCGCCGACCAGGCGCCGGTGGCGTTGCGCGAACCCGTCCGCGGCCTGCTGTGGCTGACCGGCTGGGTCACGGCCCTGGACGGCAAGGAGGCGCGCGACGAGATCCTCGCCGTCGCCGACGTGCGTCCCGACCACCGGCTGCTCGACGCGGGTCACGGCGCCTCGGTGCTGCGGCTCACGCCGGCGTCGATGGTGATCGCGGACGCCGAGGGCACGTCGTCGATCAGGCCGGAGCAGTTCGCGAGCGCGGCGCCGGACCCGTTCTGCGGCAACGAGGACAACTGGCTGCGGCACCTGGAGGCCGCGCACCACGACGTCGTCGGCCAACTCGCGCGCCACCTGCCGGAGGAGCTGCAGAACGGCCACGTGCGGCCGCTCGGGCTCGACCGGTTCGGGCTGCGGCTGCGGGTCGAGGCCGAGTGCGACGACCACGACGTGCGGATCGCGTTCTCCAAGCCCGTCAGCACTCCTCAGGAACTGGCGGCGGAACTGCGCAGGTTGATGGGCTGCCCGTTCCTGTCCCAGAGGTAGCCTCGCGCGGGTGACCTTGATTCCCGCTGACGAGAAGCGCGGTTACCAGCTCGAACTGCTGATCGTCTTCAGCATGACGCTGGGGCTGTCCGGTCTGCGCAGCCTCGTGCGGCTGATCGACAGCCTGCTGCAGCCGACGCCGCTCAACCAGCAGTCCGTCGCGATCAACGTCCCGCAGGCGCGCGCCGACCTGCTGGACCTGGTCGCGCAGCTGCTCGGCGTTCTGCAGCTCGCCGCGTGGGGCGGGATCGGGCTGTACCTGTTGTGGCGCACCGGGATCAAGCTGCGCGTCATCGGGCTGGACGGCACCCGCAAGCTCGCGGACTCGCTGGGGGCCCTGGGACTGGCCGCGATCATCGGCATCCCGGGGCTCGCGTTCTACTTCGCCGCCTGGGCGCTGGGGCTCAACCTCGCCGTCCAGCCGTCCACTTTGGACAACCAGTGGTGGATGAGCGTGGCGTTGATCCTCGCCGCCGCCGGCAACGCGTGGGCGGAGGAGGTGCTCGTCGTCGGGTACCTGATCACGCGACTGGAGCAGCTCGGCTGGCGGCAGTACACGGCGCTGTTCGCGGCAGCCGTGCTGCGCGGTTCGTACCACCTCTACCAGGGCTTCGGCGGGTTCGTCGGCAACCTGGTCATGGGGCTGGTCTTCGGCTTCTACTGGCAGCGCACCAAGCGGTTGTGGCCGCTGGTGATCGCTCACACGATCCTCGACGTCGTCGCGTTCGTCGGCTACACAATGTTGCGCGGCAAAGTCAGCTGGTTGCCCTAACAAATCGTTGCTCGGATCCGGATTCACATACGATTCATTGCCTGTTGAAGCTCACAAGCGGCGATTTGTGCTGTTCGGGGTTACGCTCGACCGGTGACTGCGCACACGATCGCTGAGACCGAAGCACTTCCGGACGCCGCGCCCCGCGTGGACAGCGAGGTCGGCCCCTTGCGCACGGTGCTGCTGCACCGGCCGGGCAACGAGCTCAAGAGGCTCACCCCGCGCAACAACGACCAGCTGCTGTTCGACGGGGTGCCGTGGGTCGGCAGGGCCCAGGAGGAGCACGACGCGTTCGCCGCGACGCTGACCTCGAAGGGCGTCGAGGTCCTGCTGCTGGCCGACGTGCTGGTGCAGGCGCTGGAGGACAACCGCGCGCGCATCGCCGGCATCCACAGCGCCGTCAACGAGCGCCGCCTGGGCATCGACCTGGCCGACGCGCTGCGCAGCCACCTCACCTCGCTGCCCGCGCCGCAGCTCGCGCAGGTGCTGATGACCGGCATGACGTTCGAGGAGCTGCCGGCCGCCGAGGGCGCGTCTCTGGTGCGCAAGATGCACCTGCCGATCGACTTCGCCGTCGACCCGCTGCCGAACCTGCTCTTCACACGCGACTCGTCGGTCTGGGTCGGCGACCGCGTGGCCATCACGTCGCTCGCGCTGCCCGCCCGCGACCGCGAGACGACGCTGACCGACCTGATCTACGCCTACCACCCGCGGTTCCGCCGCACGGGCCGCGCGTACGGCGCGCACTCGGCGCCGTTGGAGGGTGGCGACGTGCTGCTGCTCGCGCCGGGCGTCATCGCGATCGGCGTCGGCGAACGCACCACCCCGGCGGGCGCGGAGTCGTTCGCGCGCTCCGCTCTCGCGGACGGTCTCGCGCACACGGTGCTGGCGGTGCCGATCAAGCAGGAACGCGCCACGATGCACCTCGACACCGTCTGCACGATGGTCGACCGCGACGCCGTGGTGATGTACCCGGCGATCAGCGACTCGCTGACGGCCTACCCGCTGCGGTCCGACGGTGACGGCGGCGTGCGCGTGGACGGACCCGTGCCGTTCCTGGAGGCGGCGGCCGAGGCGATGGGCATCGAGCGGCTGCGGGTGATCGACACGGGCCTCGACGTCGTCACCGCCGAGCGCGAGCAGTGGGACGACGGCAACAACACCCTCGCCGTGGCGCCCGGTCTCGTCGTCGCGTACGAGCGCAACGTCGAGACGAACGCGCGCCTGGAGGACCAGGGCGTCGAGGTGCTGCGGATCGCCGGTTCGGAACTGGGTTCCGGCCGCGGCGGACCCCGTTGCATGTCGTGCCCGATCGACCGCGCGCCATTGGTGTAGATCGTTAGGAATGCCTAACCTTTGTTTGGTTCACCTTTCCAAACAAAGGTTAGCTTTTCCTGGAATGCGGGAATAGCTGTTTTGGGTTAACGTACTCCCCATGGCCTCGAACGTGAAGAAGATCCTGTCCGGAAAGTCGAACTTCCGCGAGCTCCTGCGGGCCCAGGTCGGCAACGAGTTCTCCGCTTCGCAGCAGTACATCGCGCTCGCCGTGTGGTTCGACAACGAGGACCTCCCGCGCCTCGCATCGCACTTCTACAAGCAGGCTCTCGAAGAGCGCAACCACGCGATGATGATCGTGCAGTTCCTCATGGACAACGACATCCCGGTCGCGATTCCCGGTGTCGAGACGCCGATCAACGAGTTCAAGTCCCCGCGTGACCTCGTCGCCCTCGCCCTGGGCCAGGAGCAGCAGGTCACCGACCAGATCATCGCGCTCGCGAAGGCCGCTCGCGAGGAGAGCGACTACATCGGCGAGCAGTTCATGCAGTGGTTCCTGAAGGAGCAGGTCGAGGAGGTCTCCTCGATGAAGACGCTCCTCACGATCATGGACCGCGCCGACGGCAACATGTTCTACGTGGAGACCTTCCTCACCCGCGAGAGCGTGGGCGACGAGGGTGGCGACTCGGGCGCCCCGACCGCCGCGGGCGGCAAGCTCTGACTTTTCTCTTCGCACGATTGAGTGCCTGATCACAAAGGTCCGCCTAACCCGTTCGGGTGGCGGGCCTTTTCAGTTGTTGAGCCGCGCGGCCTGTCGCGTGAGGTATTCCCGCTCCGCCAGGTTCGACGCTTTGTCCGCCGCTTCGACGTAGAGCCGTGCGGCCGTTCGACGGTCGCCGTCGCGTTCGTGGAGGTATGCCGACACCGCCGAGTAGCGGGGCAAGGAATCGTCAAGTTCCGCCAATGCCTTCAGCCCCGCGCGCGGTCCGTCGGCCTCGCCCACGGCCACCGCGCGGTTGAGCCGGACGACGGGACTGCCGGTCAGCTCCAGCAGCTCGTCGTACCACTCCACGATCTGCACCCAGTCGGTCTCCTCGGCCACGGGTGCGTCCGCGTGCAGCGCCGCGATGGCCGCCTGCGCCTGGAACTCCCCCAGCCGGTCCCGCGCGAGTGCGGCCTGCAGGACCTCGACGCCCTCGGCGATCAGCCCCGTGTCCCAGCGGGAGCGGTCCTGCTCGGCGAGCGGCACCAGCCTGCCGCCGTCCGTGCGGGAGTCGCGGCGGGCGTGGTGCAGGAGCATGAGCGCGAGCAGGCCGGCGACCTCGGGGTGGTCGATCGCGGCCGAGAGCTGCCGGGTGAGCCTGATGGCCTCGGCGGCCAGGTCGACGTCGCCGGAGTAGCCCTCGTTGAAGACCAGGTAGAGCACGCGCAGCACCGTGGCCACGTCGCCGGGCTGGTCGAACCGCACGTCGCCGACCGTCTTCTTGGCCCGGCTGATGCGCTGGGCCATCGTGGCCTCCGGCACCAGGTAGGCCTGGGCGATCTGGCGCGTGGTCAGTCCGCCGACGGCCCGGAGCGTGAGCGCCACCGCCGACGACGGCGTCAACGACGGGTGCGCGCACAGGAAGTAGAGCCGCAACGTGTCGTCGGCGTCCTGCGCGGGGCCCTGCTCAGGTTCGGCGTCGACGAGGTCCTCACGCCGGCGCCGCGCGGTGTCCGCCCTCGTCGCGTCGAGGAACTTCCGCCAGGCCGCCGTGACCAGCCAGCCCTTCGGGTCCCGCGGCGGATCGTCCGGCCAGACGCGGACGGCCTCGACCAGCGCGTCCTGCACAGCGTCCTCGGCCGCCGCGAAGTCGGCTCCGCGGCGGACGAGGATGCCGAGCACGGCCGGCGTGAGGCTCCTGAGCAGCGCCTCGTCCACCGTCACTCCGTGATCGTCGGCGCGTTGCCGTAGAGCGGACGGAGCTCCAGCCACTCGTGGATCGGCATGCCGTCCTTGCCGGGAGCCGCCGACAGTTCGCCCGCCAGTTCGAGCGCGCGCTCGTAGGTGTCGGTGTCGATGATCATCCAGCCGGCGATGAGGTCCTTCGTCTCCGCGAACGGACCGTCGGTGACCGGCGGCCGCCCCTCACCGTCGTAGCGGACCCACGTGCCCTCCTGCGCGAGCGCCCGCTCGTCGACGAACTCGCCGCTGGCCCTGAGCCGGTCCGCGAAGTCGTTCATGTACTTGATGTGCGCGGTGATCTCGTCCTGGGACCACTGGTCCATCATCACGTTGTTCACCGGCTCAGGGGCGCCGCGGTAGTGCTTGAGCAGCAGGTACTTCGCCATCTCTGATGTCTCCCTCGGTGCTGGTGCGACCCATCATGGTCACGTTCCACCTCGGGGACGGAGCCGAAACGCGGATCTCTACATCGCCGGCGAAGAACTTTTCGCTCAGCTGTGGCAGTCCTGTCCGTTGATGTTGAGGGCGGCCGAACCGACCTTGCCCTCCACGTCGAGGGAGAAGTGGAAGTAGGCGTTCGGGTTGCCGTCCGGCGCGGCGGTGTAGGCGGTGCCGTAGGAGTCCTTGAGATTGGTGTACTCGGACTTGAGCTTCGCCTCGGTCACGCCCTGCCCGACGCCGTCGGACGACATCTGCGAGGTGAAGAAGATCGACGAGACGCCCTTCGCCCTGGAGATGTAGACCTTGCCGCCGGTGCCGATGACGTCGTGGAAGCTGCATGGCGCGTTCGGCTCGCCGTAGAGGTTCGGGCCGACCAGTTTGGTGTCGAGCGCCTGCTGGAGCGTCATGCCGAGCTTGAGTGCGCCGTAGCCGAACGAGTCGATCACGGGCTTGACGGGCGGTGCGATCGGCTTGGTGACGGTCTCGGTCACCACCTCGGTGACCACCGGGGTCGACGGCGCGGTGGTGGTCGTGGACGAGGTGGGCGGGGCCGCGGTGTCCGGCGTGGACGTGCAGGCGGCCAGGCCGAGTGCGGCGGCGATCGTGACGAAGGCGAGCGAGCGGTTCATTTCGTGTCCCCCCAGGGATGTCGTGACGTGCGGGTACCGTGCCCGCCCCACCCCCAGCGGGGCGGGCACGGTGGTTCGTGAGGCTCAGAGGTCGGCCATGTCGCAGTCGGCGCTGCCCGAGCCCAGCTTGATGAGGATGACCTTGTCGGTGTCGGCGAAGTGGTCGAGCTTCGTGCTGCCGATGAACGCGTAGCCGGCGTTGTCGTCGACGGGCGCCGACCAGCCCGCGCGGTACTCGGAGGCGCCCTGGTAGACGGCCTTCACCTCGGCGAAGGTCGAGCCGACCCCGATCCCCTTGGAGGTCCTGGCGTCCAGCGGCAGCGTGATCCGCACGACGCCGTGCTTCTTCGAGATCGCGACCTCGTCGTCGGCGACGCAGATCGCCTCGTCGTTCCAGGTGAGGTCCGTCAGGCCGGCCGCCCGCGCCTCCTCCAGCGACATGCCGAGCTTGAGGGCGCCGTACCCGAGGCGGCCGTCCACCTCCGCGGCCGGTTGCGGAGGGTTCGTCACCGTCGCGGTCACGACCTCCGTCACCACCTCGGCGGGCGGGGTGGTGGGCGAGGCTTTCTGCTCCGGCGCGGGAGTGGACGTGCACACGGAAAGACCGAATGCGGCGACAATGGTGACGAGTGCGGCAGAGCGCTTCATTTCTTCCCCCAGAGAAGTTCGTCCTGAACATCTCTAAAGACGCCCGCACGCGATTCCGGTTGCGAGTCAGTCAATCACAAGAAGGTAACGCCACCAGCGCTGAGCTGCGGGTATGCCAAATCCAGGCCGGTCACCCAGACGCACAGTCGTAGGCGGCCGACCAGAGGAAAACAGTGGTGACCGTGGTCCCATCACTTTCGAAGACATACGACCACGGCGGAGACGCAGTCATTTGCACCGTGACGCTGGAACCGCTTTGCGTCGCATTGGCGTAGGCGGTTTTCACGTCGTTCACCGTCGAGCCCGCACCGACGTTCTTCGGTGTCCTGGCGTAGCTCGGCATCGTGATCCGCACGATTCCCTTGGCCGGCGAGACGATCACCGCGTTCGGATCGGGCACCGACTTCGTCGCGTACGCCTTGCAGCGGTTCTCCGCGTCGGCCGGACTCGATTCGAGCAGCGATCCGGTCGCCAGCGCCTCGGCCTCGGACATGCCCAGCGCGAGCGTCCCGTACCTGCCCGGCAGGGACTCCGGCGTGGGCGGTGTGGACGACCGGTTCGAGCTCGGTTTGCCCGGGTTGCCGGTGCCGGGTGAGCTGCCACCCGTGGGCGGCGGCGCGTTCACGGTCTGGGTCACCGTCGACACGACCGTGCTGGTCGACGGTGACGGCGGGGGCGCGGAGGCGCTTGTCGTCAGCAACGCGCCTGTCGTGTCCTCCGACTTCAGCGCGTTCAGCTGCGTCAACCCGACACCGGCGCCGACCAGGGCCACCACGACGAACGCCCCGGTGACGGCCGTTCGTCGGCGGCGGCGCCGGCGCGCACCGCTGACGACCGCTTCCACCGCGACCGGTTCGGAGTGGACGTCGAGCCGGTCATCGCTGAAGAGCCTGCGCAGGTCGTCGTCGAGATCGTCCACGGTCACTCCTTTCCCAGGCGTGTTCGAAGGGTCGCCATCGCCTTGCTGCTCTGGCTCTTCACCGTGCCGCACGAGATCCCGAGCGCGTGCGCGATCTCGGCCTCGGAGAGGTTCTCGTAGTAGCGCAGCACGATCACCGCGCGCTGCCGTGGCGGCAGTTCGCGCAACGCCTGCCAGAGCGGTTCGTTCTCGAGCCTGCTCAGCTCCGGCGCCACGGCCCCGCTGTCCGGGAAGTCCGCCACGAGACGTTCGCGGCGGCGCCGGCGCCAGATGCTGATGTGCGTGTTGGCCATCGCCCGCCGCACGTACGCGAGCGGGTCGTCCCCCTTGCCCTGCACGGAGACCCAGCGCGAACCGACCTTCTCCAGCACGGCCTGCACCAGGTCGGCGGAGTCGTGCGGATTCCCGGTCAGCGCATGGCCGTACCGCAGCAGTCCGGGCATGGACATGCGTACGAACTCAGCGAAATCCCCCACGGTTTCCGCTCTTCCCCCACCACGTTCGGCGGCTGTCCCCAGCTGCAGCACCGCCGTCACGGCACGCTCCCTCCCCCAAAGCAGCGAACTGGCTTCGAGGGGGTTCACGCTTGAGCGCGCCGAACGGTTGCCCCACTAAATCACAGAACGGCAACGGCTTCCGGCAGAACGAACGAGCCGTCGGGGCGGGTCGGGAAGTCGTGTTCCTCGACCACCGCTGCGACCGGGATCGGCCCGTAGACGTGCGGGAACCACAGCGGCGAGTCCGGCACGGCCTCCCACCGGACGGGCACGTCGAGCAGCTTCGGGTCGATCACGAGCAGCAGCAGCCCGCTCTGCCCGAGGAAGAACTTGCCGGCCGTCACGTGCACGACTCCGCGGTCGGAGCAGTGCACGAACTCCTCGCCCTCAGCGGGGGCGATGGAGCCGGCCGACCGGGCAGCAGCCCAGCCGGCCTCCGTGATGATGTGCAGCAGCACTTATCCACAGCTCCCTGTGCACAACTATGTGGACAACCCTGTGGACTACCGCAGGGTGATCTGGCGTCCCCGCAGGCCCTCGCGGGCGCGACGCTCGGCGTCGGACAGCTGCTCGTCGGAGGCCAGCGCCTCCAGCAGCCGCTTGCCCAGCGCCTCGGCCGGCTCGGCCCACTCACGGGCGTGCATCTCGCGGTCGAGGTCCCAGACCGGCACGAGCAGGCCGTGCGCGCGGAACGAACCGGCGTAGCGCGAGCCCTCGCCGAGGTCGAGCTCGCCGCGCGCGGACAGGCGGGCCATCGCGTCGAGCAACTTCTCCTCGGGCTCCGGGCGGACCCAGCGCAGGTGCGCCTTGTCGCCCGCGTCGACCCAGTAGGCGGCCTTCACGCCAGGGGCGTCGAGGCGCTCCGTCGGCAGGATGGCGGCGTTCGCGCGTTCCAGCGACAGCGCGACGTCACCGGTCGGCTCGGTGCCCTCCGGCATCCACCAGATGAAGTCGGTGTGCAGCACGGGCGTGAGCTCGGCGTCGGCGTCGAGCAGGTCCTGCAGACGGCCGGGGTTCTCGCCGGCGTCCGGGCCCACGACGGGCAGCACGTCACCGGTCTTCGCCTGCTGCGCCCACTGCAGCGCCCGCGCCAGGTCGCGGCTGATGTCGCCGGAGCGCGTCTGCACCTGCAGGCCCACGAACGGCACGTCGTCGCCGCGGATCAGACCGGCGGCGGCCATCGGCAGCACGGTGGCGAGCGTGACCTCACGACCGTCCTTGGTCGGCAGCTTCACGATCGCCGACGGCACGAACTCGCGCAGCGCGATGAGCTCGCACTCGGCGGCGAGGCCCTCGAACGGCCGGGACACGATCACGTCCGTCGCGCCGCCGGGTGCGCCGTGGCAGGCCTTGTAGCGCTTGCCGGACCCGCACGGGCAGGGCTGCTTCGGGTTGATCCCGTCCTTCGGTGCGTCCTTGACCGCGGTCCGCTTGGCCACCTTGGCCCTCCTCGTGCTCAGGCGTGTTCTAGGTCGCCAAGTTAGCCGTCAGCAGGCGGCGGGTGTTCGCCGGGGCGTTCGTCGCGAGGTAGCGGACCCCCAGGTCACGGCACAGTGCGACGTCCTCGGGGGTGTCCACGGTCCACACGTAGGTCTCGTGACCCGCACGCCTCGCCCGATCGACGTAACCGGGGTCGTTGCGCAGCAGGTGCACGCCCGGCCCGGTGTAGTCGGCGAACGGCGGCAGCGCGCCGCTCCTCAGCCTGCCGAGTCGGTCGAGCAGCAGCACCGTGCGGATGTCCGGCGCGTGCTCGCGGAACGCCTTCACCGCGGTCGCCGAGAACGACATCATGACGATCTGGCTCGCGAGTCCGTGCCTCTTCAACGCCTCGGCCAGCTTGCGCTCGATCTCGTTGCGGTACCGGACCGGGTGCTTGGTCTCGACGAAGAGCTGCACGTTCGTGCCCTTGACCAGCTCCAGCAGTTGGTCGAGCAACAGCAGTTCGGCCGGCTGGCGATGACCGTGCCAGCTGCCGTAGTCGAACTTCCGCAGCTCTTCGAGCGTGAGCGCGCTGACCGTGCCACGACCGTTCGACGTGCGTGCGAGCGTGCGGTCGTGCACACACACGATCTCGCCGTCCTTCGTCAGCCGGACGTCGCACTCCAGCCCGTCGGCTCCCTCTTTCAGGGCGAGTTCGTAGGCCCCGATGGTGTGCTCGGGACGGTCGGTGGACGCGCCTCGGTGCGCGACGACGGCTGGCTGCTGCACATGCCGAACGATAGTGTCTCCGCAACAATTTGAGTCATCAATCAAATGGACGTGGACGAATCGCCGATCGCGACTTACCGTCCGCCTTGTGACGTTCGACCAGCGCGATCCCGCCTTCATCGCCGACCCCTACCCGGCCTTCGCCGCACTGCGCGAAGCCGGTGAGGTGCATCACCACGAGCAGATGGGCGTCGCCGTCGCGGTCTCGCACGCGGCCTGTTCGGCCGTCCTGCGGCACCGCTCGTTCGGACGGATCTGGTCGGACGTGAAGCCCGTCGAGCGGTTCACGGCCTTCAACCTCCTGCACCGCAACTCACTGCTGGAGAACGAGCCGCCCACGCACACCCGCCTGCGCCGCCTGGTCGCCGCCGCGTTCGGCCGAGGCCACGTGGAACGCCTGCGCCCGTGGGTCGCCGACCTGGCCGACCGCCTCGTCGACGACCTCGTCACCAAGATCAAGGACCAGGGCCAGGCCGACCTGCTGGCCCACGTGGCCGGCCCGCTGCCGGTGGAGGTGATCGCGGAGCTGCTCGGCGTCCCCGAACCCGACCGCCACCTGCTCCAGCCGTGGTCGAACGCCATCGTGAAGATGTACGAGTACGGCCTGCCCGCCGAGCAGCAGGACGTGGCCGAGCGCGCCGCCACCGAGTTCGTCGCCTACCTGCGCGAGCTGATCCCGTTGCGCCGCAAGAACCCCGGCTCCGACCTCGTCTCCGACCTGGTCGCCGTCACCGACACCGACGGCGCCAGGCTCACCGAGGACGAACTCGTTGCCACAGCGGTCTTGTTGCTCATGGCGGGCCACGAGGCGACGGTCAACGTCATCGGCAACGGCGTCTACGCCCTGATGCAGCACCGTTCGCAGTGGGAACGCCTCTCACCCGAGATCATGCCCACGGCCGTGGAGGAGCTCATCCGCTACGACTCGCCGTTGCAACTCTTCGAACGCACGGCCACCGAACGCGTGAAGATCGCCGGCCACGTCGTCGAACCGGGCGAGAAGATCGCCGCCCTGCTCGGCGCCGCGGCCCGCGACCCGCTGGTGTTCGAGAACCCGGACGTCTTCGACGTCGGCAGGGAGAAGAACCCGCACCTCGGCTTCGGCATGGGCATCCACTACTGCCTGGGCGCGCCGCTGGCCCGCATCGAGGTGGAGGCGGCGCTGTCGTCGTTGCACCGCAAGCTTCCCGGCGCGGTGCTGGCCGAGGAACCGAACCGGCGCGCCGAGTTCGTGATCCGCGGCCTGCACTCGCTGTCCCTGGGCAACGACTAGCGCTTCGGGTACCGCTTCGGGAGCTTGAACCCGCGTTCCTCCATGACCTCGCGCAGCCGGTCGGGGTAGTCGGTGATGATGCCGTCGACCCCGTCGTCGATCAGCTTGTGCATGGTGGCCGGGTCGTTCTGCGTCCACGGGACCACCCTCAGCCCTTGCCGGTGCGCGTCCTGCACGAGCGCCTTCGTCGTGAACGGCACGTAGTCCAGATCGCCGACCTTGCCGTTCTGCGGGTTGCCGTGCACGGGCGACAAAGCCTTGGCGCCGAAGGACTTCACCATCTTCGCGACGCTTCCATCGAAGTCCGCGAGTTCGAGACCGCCCGTCCACGGCGACCCCGGCCGCAACATCTCGGGCTGGGTGAGGGCGACCAGCGGAATGCGCGGCTCCACCTCGCGCAGCCGCATCAACGTGCCCCAGTCGAACGACTGGACGGTGATGTTCCGCATGAAGCCCGAGCGCCGGATCTCCCGCACCGCCCGCTGCACGAACTGCTCGCGCGGCGCGGTCTCGTGCGGGGCGGCGGCCTCGACCTTGGTCTCGATGTTGAAGCGGATCCCCCACGCGCGGTGCTCGCGGACCAGGTCGAAGAGCTCGGCGAGGGTGGGCATGCGGGCACCCGGCGACAGTTCCTGCTCCGGGTACTGCGACCACCGCGTGCTACCGCAGTCGAGGGTCCTGACCTGGGCGAACGTCAGGTCCTTCACGTACTTGCCGGCGTAGGGGAACTCGGGGTCGTCCGGAAACGCGGGCTTGGTGTCGAGGCACTTCGCCGGGTTCGTCTTGCGGTCGTGGGTGATGACCTCACGGCCGTCGCGCGTGATCTGGAGGTCGAGCTCCAAGGTCGTCACGCCGAGTTCAAGCGCCTTGCCGAACGCCTTGAGCGTGCTCTCCACGGTCAGGCCGATGCCGCCGCGGTGCGCCTGGAGGTCGAAGTCCCGGTTCGGGTGCGCCTGGGCGGCACCTGGTGCTGCCATCGCGATCACCAGAGCCCCGATGAGTGTCCGCATGCACCCAACCTGGCACCGACCGGTCAGGCCTGGAAGCCCCTGAGGAAGAACGCCCACTGAACAGACGAGAACACGAGGTGGGCGGAGTCCGGGTTCTTGGAGTCTCGGACGGCTACGGCCGGGCCGGAGAAGGCCACCTCGACGCAGTTGTCGTTGCCCGCTCCGCCACTTCGACTGCTCTTGCGCCACACCGCAGCAGAAAGGTCCACAGTGGACACCTCTTTCACCAGGCCAGGATCCGCCCGATCAGAGCCGCTGACTCAGTCGGGCTCAAGGCCTTCACGGCCAAGCGGTCGAACGAAAGCCTAGACTCCTTCAACTCCGCCTGGTTCTCCACGTGAACAGCGCCCGTGACATGGGAACGTAGAGAACATCGAGGTCATCGGGGTCGGGAAAGCTCAGGAGCGTGAAGCTTCCGCTCATCGCGTCGTAAGCGCCCAAGTCGGTGGGCAACACCTGCACGGTCACATTGGGCAGGCGGCCATGGCGAGCAGATGCCTCAGCTGTCTGCGCATGACCTCAAGCCCGCCGACCATCTTTCGCAGCGCCGCTTCGTCGATGAGTGCGTGCAACATCAGCGGATTGTCGGGATCGGTCAAGCGCTGCTGGCGAATCGTTCGCACCGCCACGTCGTTGGCCAGCTTCTCGGCGCTGAGTTGGCGGTGGTGCGCCTCGAACAGCGCTCGCATGGTCTTCGACGCCGAAGGCGCTCCATCATCGACCGCACCAGGTGCACGTCGACCCGAGTCTCACCGGCCTCGATGCGGTAGAGCGCCTGGACGTCCTTGTCCAACGCCCAGGCGGCCTCCGCGGTGCTCATCAGGGCGCGCAGGCGCATCTTCCGCAGTTTCTTAGCCAGCTTGCGGCGGCGGAACGGCGGGTGGCGCTTGCGCATCCTCTGATGATCGTCAGTGAGACCCCGGAAGTGAGATTCTCAGCGAAGATCACTCCAAAGGGCTACCGGGGCGAGCCCGACGCGCGAACGGACCGCAGCGGCGGTTCCGGGGCGTCCTTGACCTCCACCACGCGCATCAGCCGCACGGACGCGGCGTCCACCGGCAGCAGCAGCGTGGTGATCCGGCGCACGACCAGTGCCGAGGTGACCGCGACGCCGGCGAGCACCAGGTCTGCGAACGCGTGCAGCAGCACGCCGTCCGCCATGGCCTGGGTGCTGGACCTGAACGACCAGAGGACGACCACCACGACCGTCAGGCCCGAGGCCGCCCACAGGCCCCACCACCAGCGCAGGAGCCGAGACGGAACGGGACGTTCGTCGGCCGGCCTGCGGGCCACGGCGTGTTCGAGTTCGGCGAGCACCGAGCCCGGCACCACGAGGTTCATGCCCGGCACGATCAGGCCGATGAGCACGTCCCTGTCCGAGCGCGATGGGCCGTAGCCCACGAGGGTGGCGGCTACGTTGCGCGCGCGGCGCACCCACACGAGGCCGAGTAGCAGCGCCAGGAAGCAGCCGGTGATGGTGATCGCCGAGGACGACACGACCATGGCGTCGGACGCGCTGACGACGCCGGCCGACAGCGCGCCGAAGCGGCTCATCGCCACCAGCACGTAGCGCCAGATCTCGGAGAACGCGCCCCACACCGCGACGGCGGCGAGGAGCCAGAGTGCGTTCTGGGCGGTTCGGCCCAGGCGGCGCACGCCGTCTACCGAGTCGGCCTGCTCCACCGTGCCCGGCACGGCCGTCGGCCAGCGCCACGCGAGCAGCGGGAAGCCCCAGCGCGGTGGGACCGGGTAGTTCGGCGGGCCGCCGTAGGACAGCCGCTGCGACCGGCCCTGCGGCGGCGGGTAGGCACCGGGTGGCGGGGTCGCCACCCAGTCCACGCGCATCGGCTGCAGCGGCTGCACGATCAGATGACCTGGGGTTCCGCGCCGTCGGTGCCGCCTTCGAGCGGACGCCCGGCTGCCTCCCAGTGCTGCATGCCGCCCTCGACGTTGACGGCCTCCCAGCCGTTCTCGTTGAGGTACTGGGTCACGCGGGCGGAACGGCCGCCCGCGCGGCACACGACGTAGAGCTGCACGTCGTTCGGCACCTCACCGAGACGGGCACCGATCTCGCTCATGGGGACGTGCACGGCGCCGGGCGCGTGGCCGGCGTCCCACTCGTCCTGCTCGCGCACGTCCAGCAGAACGGCGCCCTCGGGCAGCTGCGCCGGAACGTCGGCGATCTCCACGCTTGGAACAGTCACCCCCAGATGTTCCCATGCCGGAGGTTGCACTCACGTGAACCTCCGGCACGGGTCCACCCTCAGAGCACCTCCGCGACGGCTGCCCCGAGCTCCACGAAGTCCGCCTCGGTCAACGGCAACGAGCCGGCCACACTGCTGACGCTGACCTGCTCCATCCGCAACGAGCGGCCGTCAGGGCGGAAGACGAGCAGGGCCTGCCCGGTCGGAGCGGCGTCGTAGAGCTGGTACACGGTGCCGTCGGTGCCGGTGGTCCGGCGGGGCGGGGTGCACCCTCCGGTCACCCACAGCGCCCTGTCGGCCGCGGCGGTCGGGGTGTAGCCGTCGAACCGCGTCCTGGTGAACCGCACGGAGCTCAGGTCTCCGACGTCGACCGTGAACACGCGGACGAGTTCGTACCCGCCGGGCCGCGAGGTGACTCGCTCGCGCGGCAGCATCGACCGGGTCAGGTCCAGCCAGACATCGGTCTGCGCGGGCACCAGCGACTCGCCTCCCTGGCTGAGGAGGGGCGGTGGGTTCGAGTTGTCGCGGCAGGCCCTGCTGTCCCGCGGCGGGTCGGCCTGCTGCACCGGCTCCTGGTTCGCGCGGGCCCAGTTCACCGGGTCCGACCCGCTGCGCACCCCGAACGGCCAGGCGAGGACGCCCACCGCGACCACCAGCACGGCCGCCAGCGCGCCTCCCGCGATCCTCGCCCGCCGGAACCCGATCTCGCGCCGGCCGCGCGCGAGCACGTCCTCCAACCGGGTCGACGTGGGTGGCGCGGCGACGTCGAGAGCTCCGCGCAGCTCGTCTTCGATCCTCATGAGGCACTCTCCGATTCGACCGGGCGGCCGTACGCCTCGCGGAGCGTCGACAACCCCCTCGCTGACTGGCTTTTCACGTTGCCCGTCGAACAGCCCAGCTCAACGGCCGTCTGCTCGATGGACAGGTCGTGGACGTACCGCAGCACGAGCACCGCCCGCTGTTTCGGCGGCACCTGCTGCAGAGCGACGTGCAGTTCGGAGTCGGGCTCGCCGAAACCGCCGGCGACACCTCGTTCCGGCACGTCGGCGACCGGGTGTTCGCGTCCGCGGACCCGTCGCCTGCTGTCCAGGAACAGACGCGTCACGATGGTTCGCACGTAGGCGTCCGCGCTCTCACGCCGGACGCTCGGCCACTTCGCATACGCCTTCACGAATGCGTTCTGCGCGAGTTCCTCAGCCTCCGACCAGTCGCCGCACAGCGCGTACGCCGTGCGCCGGGCCCAGTCGAATCTGTTCGTGAAGAACTCCGAGAACTCTTCGTCTCGTCGCACTCCGGTCCCCCAACCTCTGCTGCGGTCGCGTTCAATACGCGGACAGCGGGCCCAGGGTTGCACGCACGAAAAACGGGCCGCCCCGTGAAGGACGGCCCGTTCTCGTCGAACGACCGCTAGTGCGCGATGGCCTTCTCGGCGCCCGCACCGGTGAGGGAGCGGACCTCCATCTCGGCCTGCTTGGCGGGGTCGGCCTTGTCCTTCGAGAGGATCGTGCCGACGTAGCCGAGCAGGAACGCGACGGGGATCGAGACGATGCCGGGGTTCGACAGCGGGAACAGGTCGAAGTCGGCGTTCTTGAACATCGAGGTCGGCGTGCCGGAGACGGCGGGCGACAGGATGATCAGGGTGATCGTCACGATCAGACCGCCGTAGATGCTCCACAGCGCGCCCGAGGTGTTGAACCTCTTCCAGAACAGCGAGTAGAGGATCGTCGGCAGGTTCGCCGACGCCGCCACCGCGAACGCCAGTGCCACGAGGAACGCGACGTTCTGGCCGTTGGCGATGATGCCGCCGCCGATCGACACGAGTCCGATCACGATCGCGGTGATGCGGGCGACCTTGACCTCGTCGGTCTTGCTCTCGTCGCCGTTGCCCTTCTTGATCACGTTGGCGTAGATGTCGTGGGCGAACGACGCCGACGCCGTGATCGTCAAACCTGCCACGACCGCGAGGATCGTCGCGAAGGCGACCGCCGCGATGAGACCCAGCAGGATCGGGCCACCCAGTTCCAGCGCGAGCAGCGGTGCGGCCGAGTTGGCCTTGCCCGGTGCCGCGTTGATCGCGTCCGGACCGACGAGCGCGCCGGCGCCGTAGCCCAGGACCAGCGTGAACAGGTAGAAGATGCCGATCAGCCAGATCGCCCACACGACCGAGCGACGGGCTTCCTTCGCCGTCGGCACGGTGTAGAAGCGCATCAGGATGTGCGGCAGACCCGCGGTGCCGAGGACCAGCGCGAGGGCCAGCGACAGGAAGTCGAGCTTCGACGTCCCGGTCTTGCCGTACTGCAGGCCGGGGCCGAGCAGCTTCTCGCCGGCCTTCGGCGCGTTGTCGACCGCGGCACCGAGCAGGGCGGAGAGGTTGAAGCCGTACTTGCCGAGCACCCAGAGGGTCATGATGCCCGCACCGACGATCAGCAGGACCGCCTTGATGATCTGCACCCAGGTGGTGCCCTTCATGCCGCCGATGAGGACGTAGGCGATCATCAGGGCGCCGACCACGGCGATGACCAGGGCCTGGCCGCCGGTGCCCGTGATGCCGAGCAGCAGGGCGACGAGACCACCGGCACCGGCCATCTGGGCCAGCAGGTAGAAGAACGACACGGCCATGGTCGACGTGGCCGCCGCGGCGCGGACCGGACGCTGGCGCATCCGGAAGCTCAGCACGTCGCCCATCGTGTACTTGCCGGTGTTGCGCAGCAGTTCGGCGACCAGCAGCAGCGCGACGAGCCACGCCACCAGGAAGCCGATCGAGTACAGGAAGCCGTCGTAGCCGTTGAGGGCGATGGCTCCCGCGATGCCGAGGAACGACGCGGCGGACAGGTAGTCGCCCGCGATCGCGATGCCGTTCTGCGGGCCCGTGAACGCGCGGCCGGCGGCGAGGTAGTCGGCAGCCGTCTTGGTGTTGCGGCTCGCCCTGATGACCACGAACAGCGTGATCAGGACGAAGACACCGAAGATGCTGATGTTGAGGATCGGGCTGGACTCGTTCACTTGCCGTCTCCCTCGATCTCGTTGCGGAGCTTCTCCGCGAGCGGGTCGAGGTTCTTGTTCGCGTGCCGCACGTACAGCGTCGTGATGACGAACGTCGACACGAACTGCAGCAGGCCGAAGATGAGCCCGACGTTGATGTTGCCGAACACCTTGGTGGACATGAAGCCGTGCGCGTAGTCCGCGAGCAGCACGTACAGCAGGTACCACGCGAGGAACAGGCCGGAGACGGGGAATACGAACTTTCGCAGTCGGTGCTTCAGCTCGGTGAAGTCAGCGCTCGCTTGGACGTCGGCCCACTTCTGCGCGTCTGGGGCCGACTCAGACGGGGTGTGATCGACGGTGCTCACAGGCCCCTCCTCGCGGTACTCGTCGTAGGTGTCAGCAACGTGACGTGCACGTAATGCCTCCAGGTGCGGTCCTGTTCTTGGTCAGGAACCGTATGGAGACTTGAGTCACTCAGGTAAGACCCCGTTCGTGCCGTTGCGCCCAGCAGTCGGGTGATGCGATGAACGGTCGGTATGCGTAGACGAACAGCACTCTGCGTGACCTAGTTCACCGTTCACCGATTCGAGTGACCAATTTTCACCCATTCGAAACGATGGCTACTCAACGTGTTCGACCCGCTCCCCTGCGCTTGTCGTCGGCCATCCTGGCCTTCTCCTCGGCGGTCCCGAACCGGGCGATGTCGCGGTCCCGGATGAAGCCCAGCGGGTCGGGGGCGTGCAGCCTCAGCAGGATCTGGCTGACGTCGGCGGGCACCCGCCTGCGGGTCGCCTTGCTGACGAGGATCATGGTGAGGAACGCGACCGGCACCGTGATCAGCGCAGGTTGGGTGATGAACGCGGGCGCCCAGCGGCCGGTGTAGGAGCTCACGACGCTGACGACCTGAGCGCTGATCACCAGGCCACCACCGACCACGAGCCCGCACACGGCGCCCACCCACGTGAGTCCGCGCCACCAGATGCCGAGGACCAGAAGCGGGCAGAACGTCGATGCCGCCAACGCGAACGACATCGCCACCGTCAGTGACGCGTCGGAGCGCGGCAACAGCAGCGCGAGACCGATCGCGACCAGTCCCGTGAACACGGTTGCCCACCGGAAGTCACGAACCTTGCCCGGCATGATGTCCGTCGAGACCACCCCGGCGACCGACACGACGAGGCCCGACGAGGTCGACAGGAACGCCGCGAACGCACCCGCCGCGACGATCGCGCCGACGATCTGACCACCCAGGTTCGGCAGCATCGTCTCCGGCAGCATCAGCACCGCGGCGTCGGTCTTCCCGTTCACCAGCAACTGCGGCAGGTAGAGCCGCGACAGCACGCCGAGCACCGTCGGAAAGATGTAGAACAGGCCCAGCAGGTAGAGCACGTGCAGCGCTGTGCGGCGGGCCGCCTTGCCGTCCGGGTTGGTGTAGAAGCGGACCAGGACGTGCGGCAGGCCCATCGTGCCGAGGAACGTCGCGAAGATCAGCGAGTACGTCCTGATCAGCTCGGAGACACCACCGGTCTGCGGCCGGGTCCAGTCGTAGTTCGACGTCGGCGAGCCGTCGATGACCGGCACCGGGCTGCCCGCGGTGAACTCCATGGTCGTGCCGGGGCTCAGCTCGTAGACGCCGCGGCCCCAGAAAACCGGTCCGTCCGCGTCCCTGCCGTCGATCTGGCCACGCACCTTCAGCGTCAGCGGCTCGTCGACGCGGACCTTCACGACCTGCTCGGCGATGGTGACCGACTCGGCCTTCGGGAACTTGACGACGCCGTCGTCGCTGATCGGCTGCGTGCCGCGATCGGGTGAGGCGAGGAACACCACGAAGAGCACGAACGTGGGCGCGGCGATCGCGAAGAGCTTTCCCCAGTACTGGAACGCCTGGACCAGCGTGATCGCGCGCATGCCGCCGCCCAGCACGTTGATCACCACGATGGCCGTCACGATCATGCCGCCGAACCAGGCGGGCAGGCCGGTGATCGTGGTCAGCGTCAGACCAGCCGACTGCAGCTGCGGCACCAGGTACAGCACGCCGATGCACACCACGAAGAACGTGCTGAAGTGCCGCACGTTCGCCGACCCCAGCCGCGCCTCGGCGAAGTCCGGCAGCGTGTAAGCGCCGGAGCGGCGCAGCGGGGCCGCCACGAACAGCAGCAGCGCGAGGTAGCCGGCGGTGAAGCCGACCGGGTACCAGAGGGCGTCGACGCCGTCCTTGAGAACGAGCCCGGCGACACCGAGGAACGAGGCAGCGGACAGGTACTCGCCGGAGATCGCGGCGGCGTTGCGGGTGGCGGGGATCGCGCGGCGCGCCACGAGGAAGTCCGGCGTGGTGTTCGCCTTGCGCGACCCGACGTAGCCGAGCAGGAAGGTCACGGCCGCAACGGCGACGATGGCGCTGAGGCTCCAGTAGGTGGCGTCCACGTCAGCGGTCGACCATGTTCACGAAGTCCTTCTCGTGCCGTTCTGCCTGCCTGCGGAAGACCCACCCGACGCCGTAGAGGATCGGGAAGGGCGCGAGGCCGAGCACGAGCCACGGGATCGGGATGCCGAGGATCTTGAGGTCACCGATGGACGGGACCAGGTAGAAGGTGATCGGCAGCAGGCACATGCCGATCAGGACCGCGAACGCGAGCCCGAACGCGGACTTGAGCTGCTGCCGGATGAGGTCGCGGACGAGCTTCTCACCGACGCTGGTCTGCTCCTCCAGCTCGATGATCGTGCGTAACGCCTTGCCGCTCTTCTTGGTGGAGTCGGCGAGCACGACCCTGCGACGACGCGGCCTGCTGCCCTGCTCACCGAGCCACGCCTCCCGTGCGGGCTGCTCCGGCTTCCCCGCGTCGTGCCTGCTCACCAGCTGCTCTTCGGCGGCCGCACGATCCGTTCCTTGAGCTCCTTGGTGTGCCGGCGGCTGACCGGGAGCTCCTTGGCGCCCTCACCGGTGCCGATGACGACCGCGTAGCCGTTCGCCGTCATCCGCAGCTCGCTCACCAGCGGCAACGCCACCAGGAACGAGCGGTGGATGCGCACGAAGCCCGCGTTCGCCCAGCGCTCCTCCAGCTGCGCGAGCGGGATGCGGACGAGGTGGCTGCCGTCCTGCGTGTGCAGGCGGGCGTAGTCGCCCTGCGCCTCGACGTACCGCACGGACGCGCGCGGCACGAGCTTGATGGTGCCGCCGAGCTCGACGGGGATGACCTCGTCGTCGGTCGGTTCGGCGGGGTTCTGGCTCGTTTGCGCGCTGGGAGTCGCGGGCGCTGCCGTGCGTCCCACCCGGTCCGCGACGCGCGAGATCGCCTTGAGGACGCGCTCCTCGTTGATCGGCTTGTTGATGAAGTCGAGCGCACCGACGTCGAACGCCGTGACGAGCGCGTCCCGTTCCTCGACGCCCGTCACGAACACGAGGGCGGGCGGGTACCGGAACGCGCTGAGCACCCGTGCGAGATCCATGCCGGACAGCCCGGGCATGTTGATGTCCGCGAAGACCGCGTCGACCGGCGGCAGGCCGGCCTTGGTCCTCGCCATGACCTCCTGCTCGTAGTCGCCCCTCAGGATGCGCAGTGCCTCGGCGGCGTCGAAGGCCGTGAGGACGCGCCGGATGTGAGGGCTGCTCTCGAGCAGGAACTTGATCTCGCTCAGGCCAGGAGCCTCGTCATCGACTGCGAGGACGAGGAGACCGGCGTTGTCTTGGGTACTCACTGTGTCGGGCATCTTGCCCACCAATGTGCGGTCATGTCTACGCCGGGGTAGGACTCGACACGCCTTGTGAAACCGAACTGATGCTCAGAGCCCGAATCGGGACCAGCGAGCACGTTCCTCGACGCTCGCGAGCACCTGCGTCACGAGATCGCCCGATCGGGTGGACGCTCCGGCCAGTCCGAGCTTGGCCAGCAACGGCTTGCGCGGCTCGGCGATCGTCAGCTCGGCGTCGGGAAAGCGCTTGGCGATGACGCTGCGGATCGTGCCGATGCCGTCGACCAGCCCGAGCTGCTGCGCCTGGCTACCGGTCCACACCTCACCGCTGAAGAGTTCGGTCTCGGTGTTGAGCTTGGCGCCACGCCGTTCGGTCACCCACGCCTTGAACTGCTCGTGCAGATCGGCGTGCAGGCTCTTGAGCCACTCGACGTCCTCGGGCTTCTCCTCCTGGAACGGGTCGAGCCGGACCTTGTTCTCGCCCGCGGTGTAGACGCGGCGCTCGACGCCGGCCTTCTCCAGCAGGCCGTTGAGCCCGAACCCGGAGCTCACGACACCGATGGACCCGACAAGACTCGTGCCGTGCGCGTAGATCTCGTCACCCGCGCACGCCAGCCAGTAGCCACCGCTCGCCGCCACGTCCTCGCAGAACGCGAGCACCGGCACGTGCTTCTTGGTGGCGAGCTCACGGATGCGTTCCGCGATGAGAGCGCTCTGTGTAGGCGCGCCGCCGGGAGAGTTGATGAGCAGCGCCACGGCGATGAGCCGCTCGTTGTCGAACGCCCGGTTGATCGCGGACTCGACGTTCTGGAGGCTGATCGTGTTGCGCGCGACAGGCGAGGACTGCGGGGTGATGACCCCGTGCAACCGCACCGCCGCGACCACCGGGGGCCGCTCGCCCCGGTCCATCACCCTGGGGAGCCGGGCCGCGATCTTGTCCGTGACGCTCATGCACTCGACAGTACGTGCGTTTCGAGGACACGCGGGAGCCTCGATGGTGGTCGGTTGCTCCCGCGTGACCTGGAACACAACATGTTAGGTTCGGGCAGTGACGTTCAACCCGATCCGCTGGCTCGAACGGTACGTCGAGTGGTGGGACGACCGGGGCAGGCAGAACGCCGCCGGGCCGACGCCGATGCACATCTACTGGATGTGGGTGAGCTGGAGCGTGTGCGCCGTCGTGCTGATCACGACCTTGGCCGTGGCAGCGCGCTGATCAGCACTTGCAGCTGTTGAACCCCTTGGCGGTGCACTTGATGCAGACGCGGACGCGCTCGGGTGCTGTTTGTTCCTGCACTGGTTGATGGCCTTTGCTCGCGGCCGGCCTCTGGTTGCTCAAACGACCGGCTGTTCGTTGGTCACCACCACAATCGGCACGGCGCGGGCCGGGGTTGAGCATGATTGACCTTGCAACTTTCGGAAAGTTCAGGCGCGAGGTCAGGCGCGGATCGCCGGCTGCTCGTTCGTCATCGGCTCGTCCGTCATCTGCGACCCGATGTTCAGGTTCGGCAGCACGTTGCGGGCGAACTTCGGCACCTTCAGGATCACCTTGGTGCCCGCGTTGGGCGCCGTCTCGACCACCAGCGCGTACTCCGCGCCGAAGACGGTGCGCATGCGGTCGTTGATGTTGCCGATGCCGACGTGCGCGCCGGTCTGGTGGGCGTCCTTGATGTCGTCGAGGCGGTCCGGGTCCATGCCGACGCCGTCGTCCTCGACGCTGATCAGGGCCTCGTTGCCGTTGTCCTCGGCGGTGATGGTGAGCATGCCGCCGCCGGGCTTCTTGGCCAGGCCGTGGCGCACCGCGTTCTCGACCAGCGGCTGCAGGACGAGGAACGGCAGGACCACCTGCAGGACCTCGGGTGCGATGCGCAGGCGCACGCTCAGGCGGGCGCCGTAGCGGGCCTGTTCGATGGTCAGGTAGCGGTGGATGTTGGTCAGCTCGTCGGCGAGGGTCGTGAACAGGCCGTCGGTGCGGAACGAGTAGCGCGTGAACTCCGCGAACTCCTGCAGCAGCTCTCGGGCGTGCGAGGGGTCGGTGCGGATCAGCGACGAAATGGTGTTCAGGGCGTTGTAGACGAAGTGCGGCGAGATCTGGGCTCGCAGCGCCTTCACCTCGGCCTGGGCGAGTGCCTGCCGTTGCTTCTGGACGACCTCCAGCTCCAGCTGGGTCGAGACGAAGCGGGCCGTCTCCTCGGCCATGCGGATCTGGCGCTTCGAGGCGACGCCGGAGACCACGATCAACGTGCCGGCCACGTCGCCCTCGACCACCAGGGGGACCACGACGACGCTGTGCAGGGAGCACGGGCCTTGGAGCTCGCAGCCGAGCTTGCGGTGGTCGACGTGTTCCTTGTGGCAGTTGTTGATGGCTCGGGCCACGGTGTCGCGGAGGTACTCGTAGTGGTCGTTGGCGCCGCCGTCCCACGAGAGGACGGTGCCCTCTTCGTCGGTGATGGCGACCGCGACGCACCGCAGCATCTCTCGCAGGTGGGGTGTCGCCTTGTTCGCGGCGTCCTCCGTCAGGCCCGCGCGGAGGTCGCTCGACGCCCTGGACATGCGGTCGAGCATGTCCATCACAGCATCCTCGACGGAGGTGCTGACTCGTCGAGCGCGGCAGAGCATCACGAAGAGGCCCAGAACGGCCAGGGTCGCGATGACACCGAGCACGGCGCGCTCGGTCAACAGGTCGCCCACGGTGCACATGCTGTGCTGTGGGGCACCCCTATAGCAAGAGGCGCGCCCGGCGTACCCCCGTACGGTCCACCGATCCGGGTAGACATCCGATGATTTCAGGGAGAGGGTGTGCGGGTGAGAGTGGCACTGTTCGCGACCTGCCTGACGGACACGTTCTTCCCCGAGACCGCCCGTGCCGTGGTGCGACTGCTGGAGCGGCTCGGCTGTTCGGTCGAGTTCCCGCTGGATCAGACGTGCTGCGGCCAGATGCACTTCAACACCGGCTACCGCGAGCACTCGAAGCCGTTGGCGCGCAAGTACACCGACGTCTTCGGCGGTTACGACTACGTGGTTGCTCCATCCGGGTCATGCGCGGGCATGGTGCGGGAGGTCCACCCCACTCTGGGCGTGTCCCCGCCGCGCACCTTCGAGCTCGCCGAGTTCCTCGTCGACGTGCTGGGCGTGACGAACGTCGGCGCCTGGTTCCCCCACCGGGTCACCTACCACCCCACCTGCCACTCGTTGCGCATGCTGGGCGTCGGTGACAAGCCCTTGGCGCTGCTCAGGGCGGTGAAGGCACTCGATCTGGTGGAGCTGCCCGACTCGACGCACTGCTGCGGCTTCGGCGGCACGTTCGCGGTGAAGAACGCCGAGACGTCCACGGCGATGCTCGCGGACAAGATGACCTGCGTGCTCTCGACCGGCGCCGAGGTGCTCAGCGCGGGCGACAACTCCTGCCTCATGCACATCGGCGGTGGGCTCTCGCGGCTGCGCGCGGGCGTGCGACCGGTGCACCTGGCGGAGATCCTGGCTTCGACGGAGGAGGACCCGTGGCTCGCAACCCGGTGACGTGGCTGGGCAGCCCGACGTTCCCCAAGGCCGCGCACAAGGCCCTGGCCGACACCCAGCTGCGGCAGAACCTGCGCAAGGCCACCGGAACGATCCGCGGACGCAGGGCGGCCGCGGTCGGGGAGATGACCGACTGGGAGCAGCTCAGGGTCGCCGGCGAGCAGATCAAGGACGATGTCCTGTCCCGCCTCGACGAGCTCCTGCTGCAACTGGAGGAGTCGGTCACGGCCCGCGGCGGCGTCGTCCACTGGGCGCGGGACGCCGAGGAGGCCAACCGGATCGTGCTCGACCTGTGCCGGGCCGAGGGCGCGGACGAGGTCGTCAAGGTCAAGTCCATGGCCACGGCCGAGATCGGGCTCAACGAGGCGCTCGAAGCCGGTGGCGTGCACGCGATCGAGACCGACCTCGCCGAACTGATCGTGCAGCTCGGCGACGACCGGCCGTCGCACATCCTGGTGCCCGCGATCCACCGCAACCGCTCGGAGATCCGCGAGATCTTCCAGCGCCGCATGGGGGTCGAGGTCTCCGACGAACCGGCGGACCTCGCCGAGGCCGCACGAGTCCACCTGCGCGAGAAGTTCCTCACCACCAAGGTCGCCGTCTCGGGCGCGAACTTCGCCGTCGCCGACACCGGGTCGATCGTGGTGCTGGAGTCCGAGGGCAACGGCCGGATGTGCCTGACGCTGCCGGAGACCCTGATCACCGTGATGGGCGTCGAGAAGCTCGTGCCGTCGTGGCAGGACCTGGAGGTCTTCCTGCAGCTGCTGCCCCGCTCGTCCACGGCGGAGCGCATGAACCCGTACACGAGCGTGTGGACCGGGGTCACCGAAGGCGACGGGCCGCAGCGGTTCCACCTCGTGCTGCTCGACAACGGTCGCACGGCCACGCTGGAGGACTCCGTGGGGCGCCAGGCACTTCGGTGCATCCGGTGCAGCGCGTGCCTCAACGTGTGCCCGGTCTACGAACGCACAGGCGGCCAGTCGTACGGCTCGGTCTACCCCGGTCCGATCGGCGCGATCCTGACGCCGCAACTGGTCGGCGACATGCACGACCCGCAGGCGGCCTCGCTCCCCTACGCGTCCTCGCTGTGCGGCGCCTGCTTCGAGGTCTGCCCGGTGCGGATCGACATCCCGTCCGTGCTCACGCACCTGCGCGCCGAGGCCGTGGAGGCCAAGGGACGCACGGCGGAGTCCGTCGCGATGGCGGCGGCAGCGTGGATGTTCAAGGAGGCCTCCCGCTACGAGAAGGCGCAGAAAGCCGGTTCCCTGGCCCGTTTCCTGGCGCGCGACGGCAGGATCTCGTCGCTGCCGTGGCCGGGCTCGAAGTGGACGGCCTCCCGCGACGTGCCCGCACCGCCGTCCGAGTCGTTCCGCGCCTGGTGGAGGAAGAACCGTGGCTAGCGCCAAAGAAGAGATCCTCAACCGCATCCGCAACGCCCAGGTGCCCAAGGCGCGACCCGTCGTCCGCGGCTACAACGAGAAGGGCACCGGCGGCGTCGACCTGTTCGCCGAACGGGTCGCCGACTACCGCGCGATCGTGCACACCGTCACCGACGTGCCCGCAGCGCTGGAACGCCTGATGGGCAAGAGAATCGTTGTGCCCCAGGACGTTCCGCCCGAGTGGCTGATCGACGGCGTCACGTGGCTGCACGAGCCGCTCACGATCGACGAGCTGGACCAGTCCGACGGCGTGCTGACCGGGTGCGCGGTCGCGATCGCGGACACCGGCACGATCGTGCTGGACGGCGGCGAGGCCCAGGGCCGCCGCGCGCTCACCCTGCTGCCCGACTACCACCTGTGCGTCGTGCGGGTGGACCAGATCGCGGCGTCGGTGCCGGAAGCGTTGCGGCGACTGGAACCGACGCGGCCGCTGACGTTCATCAGCGGCCCGTCGGCGACGAGCGACATCGAGCTCAACCGGGTGGAGGGCGTCCACGGCCCGCGCACCCTGGAGGTGCTGATAGTCGGCTGAGGCTTAGCCGCAGTGGCCGCTGCCGTGGCCGTAACCGACCTCGTCGTAGTACCAGGTGTGGGCGGTGACGGACATGCACTTGCCCTTGCCGTACACCTTCACGGGCCCCGCGTAGTACTGGAACTTCCCGCTGTCCGTGTCGATGTTGTAGCCGGGACGGTGGTTGTCCTCGGCCCAGTCCGAGTTCAGCAGCTGGATCGAGGCGTCGTGCTTGAACTGCGAGTAGTAGGCCGTCTTCACGTTGGCCGCGCAGTTGTAGCCGGAACTGGCGTTGTAGTAGAGCCGGATGGTGCTCAGGTGGTTGCCCACGTTGGACTTCACCTTGTAGGTGTCGATCAGCGAACCGGAGCACCCGTACTCGGCGGCGTTGGCGTTCATCGGCGCGATCACGGAGGCGGCCGCGGCGATGGAGAGAACGGCAATGGCTTTGCCCAGACGAGTCATGTCGCCCAGGGTGGTCCGGCCCGGTTAAGCAGTGGTTATTTCAGCAACCTGGACAGCCGGCGGTCGGCCAGCGGCTTGCCACCGGTCTGGCACGTCGGGCAGTACTGGAACGCCTTGTCCGCGAACGACACCTCACGAACCGTGTCGCCGCACACGGGACACGGCAGCCCGGTACGCGCGTGCACCCGCAGCCCCGACCGCTTCTCGCCCTTCAACCGAGCCGCGTCCTGGCCCACGGACCGTGCGACCGCATCCGTCAGAGTCGTGAGCATCGCCTCGTGCAGGTGGTCGAGTTGCTCGTCGTTGAGCTTGCCCGTCGTCGCGTACGGCGAGAGGCGCGCCATGTGCATGATCTCGTCGGAGTAGGCGTTGCCGATGCCCGCGATCAGGCTCTGGTCCGTCAGCGACGTCTTGAGCCGTTCGGTGCGCTTGGCGAACAGGTCCTCCAGCTGCGTGCGGGTGATCCCCAACGCGTCGGGACCCAGCCTCGCGATGCTCGCGATCGTCTGCGGATCGCGCACGATCCACGCCGCGAGGCCCTTCTTCGTGCCCGCTTCCGTCAGGTCGAAGCCCGGACCCTGACCGGGCGGACCGAGGTGCACGCGCAACGCGAGTGGTCCGCGGCCCTGCTTGGGCGGCGGTGCGGACATGTTGTCGGCCCAGCGCAGCCAGCCGGCGCGGGCGAGGTGGACGACCAGGTGCAGGCCGTCCGCGACCTCCAGGTCGAGGTGCTTGCCGTGCCGGTGCGCGGCCACGACCTCCTGGCCGTGCAGCGCGGTCCACGGCGGGTCGAACGTCTTGAGGACCTGGAGCGACGCCACGTCGACGCGGTGCACGGTCCGGCCCACCGCGTTCTCACGCAGGTGGTGGACCAGCGCTTCTACCTCGGGTAGCTCGGGCACCGGTCCAGTGTCGCATCAGTCGACGGGTTGCAACGGGCCTTCGACGTCCGGCAGCGAGTGCATCTCGATCGTGCGGGCGACCCTGGAGGCCTCCTGACGCACGGCCATCGGGCCGCGGACCGAGCCGATCCACCGCTCGGGCGGCAGCTCGTCGGCCGTGGCCTTGCTCTCCGCGACCAGCGTGTGCGGGCGGCGCAGCGCCCAGCGGACCGGGAAGAAGGCGAACAGGAAGATCAGCGCGAGGATCAGCCACGCTGGCACGACGACCTGCTCCGGCGTCCAGGCGATCAGCACGACCACCATCACGGCGAGCATGCCCGCCATCATGATCCCCGGCAGCGCTCCACCGCTCACGTCGTGCTCGAAGTCGTCGGACTCCACCGGGTTGCGCCACTCGATGCGGCTGTGGACCGTCCACATCCGCCCGTCCGCACCGCGCACCAGCCGCGTCATGTACCCGTCTCCCACGCTCGGTCGGTCTTGGACAAACCGTACCTGGCGCGGGCCGAGCCTTGTGGGTGAACTCGGCCGGGCTTGATCG
This sequence comes from Lentzea sp. NPDC058436, assembly GCF_042721515.1. NCBI lineage: Bacteria > Bacillati > Actinomycetota > Actinomycetes > Pseudonocardiales > Pseudonocardiaceae > Lentzea > Lentzea sp. NPDC058436. The sequence goes on along the minus strand of NZ_JBHXLF010000010.1, from coordinate 119,224 downwards.
TCACCGTCAGTTCTCGTAGGCCGGCTTCGGGTAGAGCGTGATCGTCGTGGCCGTGGTCTGCGGCGACGAGCACGGCTGCGAGGTCGGCGGTTCGGACGTGGTCGACTGCACGTCGAGCGAGCTGATGTCGCGGGACGTGGTCTGCGCCGTGCTCACCTGGTCGGACTGGCCAGACGACGCAGTGACCTCCTCTGCCCGCTCAGCCGGAGGCGCCTTGTCCTGCTTGCTGCTGGGCGGCGGCACGGACGACTCCGTCCTGCGCACGGTCTCCTGGTGCCGTGCCGCACCGGGGTTGACCACGTTCTCCTGCGGCTTCACCTGGCGCTGCCCGTCGGCGGGCGGCGGGGCCGCCACCAGCTCCTGGCTGTGCTGGGAGCTCGCCGAGCCGGACGTCTCCATGGCGATCACCGGGTTCTGGTCCGGCTGCACCACCGCGACGCCCGCGCCGCCGTTGAACACCGCGGCCATCGTCCCGAACAGGCCGACCGTCGCCACGCTCGCCGCCGCGAACGCCAGCTTGGCCTTCGTGAAGAACACCTTCCCGGCGAACGCGAGCCCGAGCGTGGCCGGCACGACCAGGAACCCGGCGTTGGCGCGCAGCGTCGCGCAGACCTCGTTCAGCTCGGTGTAGAGCTGTGAGCAGGACGAACAGGTGTCGAGGTGGGCACCGATGCGGCGTTCCTCGACCCCCTGCACCCCGCCGGCGGTGTAGGTGCCGAGCTTCGACCGGATCGCCGCGCACGACGAACGCCCGTCGTCGGCCGCGAGATGAGCCTGCAGGTACGCCGCACGCAACCCCTCGCGCGCGCGGCGGGCCAACGCCGACATGGCGTTCGGCGAGAGTCCGAAGTGCGGTGCCACGGTGGCGGGGCGTTCGCCCTCCACCTCGACGCGCCACAGCACGACCCGCCAGCGTTCGGGCAGGCTGGAGAAAGCCCTGGTGATGAGGTTGTGCTCGACCCGGCGGTTCGCGTTGTCGCTCACCGGCTCGACGCGACGGCCCAGCTCCTCGTCCTCCACCGGCACGTCCCGGCGCCGTCCGCTCCACTCCCACGCGACGCGGCGGGCGACGGTCAGCAGGTACGTGCGGACGTGGTCCGTGGGCCCGCTGCCACGCCGGATGGCCTGGAGCATGCGGAAGAACGCCTCAGCGGTGAGATCGTCAGCTTCGGCCGCCTCGCGGACGTGCCTGAGGGAAAAGCGGCGGATCGCGTCCGCATGCCGGGAGAACAGTTCGCCGTAGGCCGAGTCGTCTCCCTCGCGCACCCTGGCGAGCAGGTCCCGGTCGACCTCGTTCTCGTCGACCATCACAGGCCTCAACATGCCACAAGGGGCCAGACCTGCCGCTGGATGAGTACAGGTCGATATACAAGACCATCCGTTAGTAGTGGGCTGATCAGCGCAACGTGATCGGTGACAGGACGGTCACAGGTGGGCGTCGGACGGTCGGCCGGACAAGATCGAGCGACTATCGTCACGCACGTGGTGGACTGGCGAGAACGCGCTTCGGCCCTCGTGCCGGAACTTCAGGCTGTCGCCGAGACCGAGGAATGGTCCTGCCACGTCTTCTTCTCCGAGCTGTACCAGCTGGCCCAGGAAGCGCACCGCGAGCAGGACGACGACGTGCTGCGGCGCGTGTACGGCTTCGCGCACTGGTGCTTCCACCAGCCGGAGCAGTTCCTGGAGAACGCGGCGTTGATCAGCTTCTACGAGCACGTGTTCGACGACTGGAACCTCCGCGAGGAGGTGGCCGCGTGGCTGCCGGTCGACGTGCTGCCCAAGGTGCGGGCGCTGTGGGAGTGGCGGTGGCCGAAGGAGCAGTTGGACGAGGTAGATCAACTGCTGGCCGGTTTACAGCCCCCCTCGCAAGATGCCGTTTAGCCCCTGTTGTATAGTTCTCCCCGTAAGGCAGTGCGGATGTAGCGCAGTTGGTAGCGCATCACCTTGCCAAGGTGAGGGTCGCGAGTTCGAGTCTCGTCATCCGCTCCACTCGGGAAGGCCCATGCTCATGGAGAGCATGGGCCTTTCTCGTTTCGCCATGATTTTTGGGGGGACGACCCCCCAAACCCCCCGCAGTCACGTGACCGCTTGGTCGATGGTGAGCGTGCCCGCGTCCGCGTCCAACTCGGCGACTGGTCCGAGAGCGAGCGACAGCGGCTGGTCCCCATGGCCTACGTCGATGCCACCGGCCACGGGCACGTCCAGCGCCTCCAGCCGGTCCCGCAGCACGTCGAGCACGGACCAGTCGCGGTCGGTGTAGTCCTCGAACCCCGGGAACCGGCCGAGCGCCACCCCTCGCACGCCGCGCAACGAGCCTGAGCGGATGAGTTGCGTCAGCTGCCGGTCGACGTGGCCCAGTCCGACCGCCCGCGGTGCCTCCACGAACAGGATCGTGCCGTCCAGATCGAGCAGTCCGGTGCCCACGGACCAGGCGAGCGTGCCGAGATGTCCGCCGACGACGTTGCCCGTGGCCGCTCCGCCCACCCGGACGGCTGCGGTGAACGCGGAGGGATCCCGGTGCAGCACGGCGGGTTCGGTCTCCATCAGCAACGACCGCGTCGAAGCGGCCGAGCGGGCGCCGGACAGGAAGCCGTGGATCCCGGTGACCCGGCAGTGCTTCCACAGCGCCAGGTGCAGGCTGGTGATGTCGCTGAACCCCACCAACGGCTTGGGGTCTGCTCGCACGGCGTCGAAGTCCAGGTCGTGGGCGATGCGGTAGGCGCCCGCGCCTCCTCGGGTGGCGAACAGCGCTCGCACTCCGGGATCGCGATAGGCGTCGTTCAGGTCGGCCAGCCGGTCGGCGTCGCGGCCCGCCATGTACCCGCGCCGGTCGAGGGCGTGCTCGCCGATCTCGACGACGAGTCCCCAGCTCTCCAGCACCCGCACGGACTCGGCGAGGTCCTCCTGTTCCGGGAAGCTCGCGGGTGACACGAGGCGAACCCGATCTCCGGCAACGACACATGGGGGCAGCAAGACGTTCACACGACAGACTCTCGCAGTCCCGGCACGTGGTTCTCGGGGTGATCTCCGGGCCCACCCGTGAAAAGGTGGTCGGGACAGCTCGCTTCGACCTAAGGACCTCGAGATCATGGCCATCAAGCAGACGGCAAACGCTCACTGGGAAGGCTCCCTCGTCGAGGGCAAGGGGAACGTCAGCCTCGCCACCTCCAACGCCGGCAGCTTCGACATCGACTGGAAGGCGCGTGCCGAGGAGGCGGGCGGCAAGACCAGCCCCGAGGAGCTCATCGCCGCCGCGCACTCGTCCTGCTACTCGATGGCGCTCTCGCACGGCCTGACCGGTGCGGGCACGCCGCCCACCTCGATCGACACCAAGGCCGAGGTGAGCTTCCAGGCGGGCGTCGGCATCACCGGCATCCACATCACGGTCCGCGCCAACGTGCCGGGTCTGTCGCAGGAGGACTTCGTCGCGGCCGCCGAGGGCGCCAAGGCGAACTGCCCCGTCTCCAAGGCTCTCGCGGCCGTCGAGAACATCACGCTCGACGCCTCCCTGGTCTGAACCGCAGCTCCGCGGGCCCGTGACTGATCAGGTGCCTGCGGAGGCGCACGGGCTGCTCGACCGGCTCCGCTGAGCGGTCGAGCAGCTCCTCGGCGACGATCGTGCCCTCCAGGCGCGCCAGCTGGGCGCCCAGGCAGTAGTGCGGCCCGTGGCCGAAGCCCAGGTGGCCCGGCACGGACGGCCTGCCGGGGTCGAAGTCCTCGGTGAACACCTTCGGGTCGCGGTTGCCCGCCGCGTAGTCGAGGAACAGGTGCTCGCCCTCGGCGATCTTCACGCCGCCCGTGGTCACCGGGCACGTCGTGGTCCGGAAGAAGCCGATGAACGGCGCGTCGAGCCGCACGACCTCCTCGACCACGCCGCCCAGCCTGCGTTCGCGGGGATCGAGCCTCAGCAGCGTGCTGGACAGGAGGTTCGTGGTCGAGTCGGTGCCGGCCACGACGACCGCCAGGCACAGCGACAGCCGTTCCTGCTCGGACAGCTGCCCGCCGCGGAACGCGTCCGAGCGCCCGAAGTAGGCGCAGAACTCGTTCATCGCGGCGAAGTACGAGCCGAGCACGCGCTCGCTGACCTCCTCGCCGCTGGTCAGTTCGAGCACCGGCGCGGTGAACTCGCGGAACAGCGGGAAGTCCGCCTCCGGCACGCCGAGCACGTCCCCGACGACGCCCAGTGCGAACGGGGCGGCGAACCCGCTGACGAAGTCGGCCTCCTCCGGCAGTTCGTCCAGCAGAAGACGTGCACGTTCCCTAATTGAGTCAGCCATTCGGCGCACGGCCGTTGGAGTGAATTTCTGATTCGCTGCCGCACGAATTCGGGCGTGCCTGGTGCCGTCCGCCGCGTTCAACGACGACATCAATTCGAGTAATCGTCGCTGTTCCGGCGGCAACAGCGCCGCTACGGCCGCGACCTGCGGACCAGCCATGTTCCGGGAGGAGAACGTCACCGGATCAGCCAGCACCGCACGCAGCTCGGCATAGGCGGTGACTCGCTGGGCGTTGATTCTCGGGTCGAATTCCATTGCGCTATCTTGGCGCGGTTATGGCCTTTGTCGGGGGCTGACGACAGGACCAAATACGTGATCATCCGGCTGCTCGGACCGCTCGAACTCACCGGTCCGAACGGAGCAGTGCAGCTCAGCAGTGCGGGACAGAGGACTCTCGTCGCGCGGCTGGCCCTGAAGCCGGGAGAGACGGTGCCGAGGAGTGCGCTCGTGGACGCGCTCTGGTCGGACGAGGTGCCGGCGACCGCCACGAAGACCCTGCACAGCCTGCTCGCGCGGCTGCGCGGCCAGATCCGCGACGCCGGACTGGGTGAGCTGATCACGACCCGCGAGCCGGGCTACGTCCTGAACGCCTCCGCGGACACCGTTGACGTCGCACGGTTCGAGGCGCTGGTCGCAGCAGCACGGCACAGCAACGAACCGCTGGAGTCCGCGAAGATGCTGCGCGAGGCCCTCGCGTTGTGGACGGGCGACGCTTTCGCGGACTGCCGTCCGGGTGACTGGACCCGTCAGGAGTCCGCGCGGCTCACGGACCTGCGGATGGACGCGACCGAGGACTTGATGGAGTGCTCGCTCGCGCTGGGCGAGCACGCCGCGGTGGCGCCGCTGGTCAACGCGCTGGTCGAGCAGCACCCGTTCCGCGAACGGCTGTGGGAGCAGCTGATGATCGCGCTCTACCGCTGCGGCAGGCAGGCCGAGTCGCTGGCCGCGTTCCAACGGGCGCGCGGCGTCCTGGTCGACGAGCTGGGCATCGACCCCGGGCCGCGGCTCAAAGACCTCGAACAGGCCGTGCTGACCGCCGACCCCCGCCTCGACCTGCCCGAACGGGTGCCGGTGCCGGTGCGCGGCAACCTGCCGGCCGACCGGTCGAGCTTCGTGGACCGCCCGGAGACCGAGCACGTCACCGACCTGATCGGGCGGCACCGGCTGGTCACGCTCATCGGCGTCGGCGGTGTGGGCAAGACGCGGCTCGCGATGCACGTGGCGCGCGGTGAGCAGCCACCGGACGGCGTGTGGCTGGTGGAGCTGGCGGCGTTGCGCGACAAGGCCCTCGTGCCGCACGCCGTCGCCGAGGCGCTGGGCGTGGTCGACCAGACGGGCCGCGGGCAGCTGAGCGTGCTCACGGACTTCCTGGCCGGCAAGGACGCGTTGCTGGTGCTGGACAACTGCGAGCACGTCGTGGACCACTGCGCGGTCCTGGTGGACACGCTGCTGCGGATGGCGCCGGATCTCCGTGTCATCGCCACGTCCCGGCGCGCGCTCCGCGTCTACGGCGAACAGGTCCTGTCCGTGTCTCCCTTGTCCGTGCCGTATCCGGCGGCGACGTTGTTCGCCCAACGCGCTGATGCGGCAATTCCCGGTTCGTTCGTCATCACGACGGCGAACGAGCAGGCCGTCACGGACCTGTGCCGCCGCCTGGACGGGATTCCGCTGGCCATCGAGATGGCGGCGTTGCGGGTGCGCGCCCTGACCCCGGCGCAGCTGCTGGAACGGCTGGACGACCGGTTCCGCGTGCTGACCGACGGCGGGCGCACCGCGTTGCCGCAGCACCAGACGCTGCTCGCGACCATGGAGTGGAGCTTCGACCTCTGCTCGCCGCGTGAACAACTGCTGTGGGCGCGCGCGTCGGTCTTCGCCGGGGGCTTCGACCTCGCGGCGGCCGAGGCGGTGTGCTCGGACGACGCGCTGACCGCGGACTACATGTTCGACGCGGTCGACGGACTGGTCGACAAGTCCGTTCTGCAGCGCGAAGAACACGCGGGCGTGGCGCGCTATCGGTTGCTGGAGACCATGCGCCAGTTCGGGCAGACGCGGTTGCGTGCGAGCGATGACGAGTCACGGCTGAAGACGCGCCATCGTGACTGGTACGCAGGTGTTGCCCTGCAAGGGGAACGGGCCTGGTTCACGCCGCGGCAGGCGGCGACCGTCGGCGCGATGGCGGCCGAACGCGGCAACCTGCGAGCTGCGCTGGAGCACTCGCTGACAACGCCGGGCGAGGCCGACTCGGGCCTGCGACTGGCGTCGACGCTGTGGTTCTACTGGGTCGGCTGCGGGCGGTTCGCCGAGGGACGGCACTGGCTGAACTGGGCGCTGTCGCTGGAGACCGAGCCGTCACGGGCGCGCTGCAAGGCGTTGTGGGTCACCGGGTACCTGGCGACGTTGCAGGGCAACACGTCCGCGGTGCCGGCACTGCTGGAGACGTGCCGCACCGAGGCCGCGGCGCTGGAGGACGAGGACGCCGACGTCTACGCGACCTACGTGCAGGGCGCGGCGGCCGTGTTCGACGACGACCTGCCGCTGGGCGCGCGGCTGCTGGCCGAGGCCGACCGCCGGCACGCCGAGCTCGGACACCTGGACAGCAACGTGGTCATGGCGCGGGTGGCGTTGGCGATCACCGTGGCGTTCGGCGGCGAACTGGACCGTGCGGCGGAGATCTGCACCGAGGCGCGGGTCGTGTGTGAGGAGAACGGTGAGCTGTGGGCGCGCGCGTTCGCGTTGTACGTACTGGCTTTCGTCGCGATGGGACGCGGTGACGTCGCCGAGGCCCGCGAGCTCGCCACCACCGCGTTGCGCATCAAGGAGCAGTTCCACGACCTGCTGGGCATCGCCGTGTCCGTCGAACTGCTGGCGTTGATCTCGGTGATCACCGGTTCCGCGTCGCACGCCGCGCTGCTGCTGGGCGGCGCGGACCGGGTGTGGCAGTCGGTCGGGTTGCCGTTGTTCGGGTCGGCGAACTTCGCGGCGTCGCACGACCAATGCGTGGCCTTGTGCCGTCAGGCTCTGAGCCCCGAGGAGTACGAGGAGCACTTCTCGCGCGGTGCGGCGATGCCCGTGGCCTCGGTGATCGCCGCGGCGCAGTCGTGACGCAGGCGCCGTGCAACCGGGCGGGAACAGGCTGGCCGGATGAGGACCAGCGTGCGCACACCAGACGCGGGAACCGTGGAAGAAGTCCTGAAGCTCGCCGCCAGGGCACCGTCGTTCGACATCGTTCCGCCGTGGCGATGGCGCAACGGCAACGAGTGCCTTGAGCTCGTGACCACACGCACGGACCAGACGGCGTTGCTCGCGTGTGGTGCGGTGCTTCACCACGTGCGGGTCGCGTTGTCGGCGATGGGCTGGGACTGCCACGTGCTGCGCACGCCCCAGCCGGACGGCCAGGTCGCGTCGGTGCACCCGCGCTGGGAGCTCGACGCGTTCCGCTGCGAGGTGGCCTCGGCGGCCGCGATCTCGTTGCGCAGGGCCGATCCGCGGCCCTACCTGCCCGGCGAGGTGCCGGACTCGGCGCTGACGTGGCTGCTGCACGCGGCCCGCGCCGAGAACTGCGAGCTGGAGCTCGTGGCGCGGCGCAACGGGGTCCTGCTGCGGGTGCTGGGGCCTGACTGGCTGAGCGCGGGCGAGGCCGTGAGCGCCGTGCTGCTGGCCTCGACCGTGTGGGGCCTCGCGTCCCAGGCACTGGTGCACGAGGGCGAGGTGCTCGTCCGGGTGGGCTGGCAGTCGCCCAATGCCGAACCGTTGCCTCCGTCGGCCCGCTAGCGCGACGGTTTGCGGGGACCATGGGTGCGTGGACCGCGACAGAACGCTGGCGCACCTCAGCGAGGACGACTGGGGCAGCCCCGACTCGTCGTCGACCCAGCTCTACCGGGACCTGTGCGCGTTGCGCGACCTGCCGGTGGGACAGCTGACGCCGACGTCGCTGCACCTGCTCGTGACGCACCAGGTGGGGCTGGACGTGACAGCGCTGCTGGCCCTGGAACACGTGGAGGGCGACCCGCTGCGGTCGTTCGCGCTGTACCCCGGCGACCTGCTCGCGGCTCTACTGAGAGTAGATCACTCCTTCTGGACCGATCACCCTCAGTTGCTGTCCAGGATGTCCGCTTTGCTGGACCGGCTGCGGACCCTGCCGGACGGCGACTGGCAGCTGCTCGTGTCCGCGGCCGAGCAGTTCCCCGGTTAGGCGAGCGTTAGGCGCCTCTTTGCCGCGGGGTGAGTTGCTTGCAACATGACAAAGACCCTCGCGGCCGCCGGCCTCACGCTCGCGTCGCTCCTCACCACCGCCGTGTTCTTCTCCCCCGTGGCTTCTGCCGAGACCTGCAAGGCTTCCTACTACTCCGGCGGCGGCACGACGGCCAGCGGCGAGCGCTTCGACCCGAACAAGCTGACGGCCGCGCACAAGACGCTCCCGTTCGGCACGAAGGTCAAGGTGAAGAACCGGTCCAACGGCAAGACCGTGACCGTGCGGATCAACGACCGCGGCCCGTTCATCTCCGGCCGGTGCGTCGACCTGACTCCCAAGGCGTTCAAGACGATCGCGACCCTGTCACAGGGCGTAGTCGGCGTCACCGTGACAAAGGTGTGAACGAGTAGAAAAACACGGGTTTGCTTGACCCGATCGAGTGAACGAGATACTCAATCCGAGTGTTCGCGGCGATGAGTGGACCTGCACGGCTCGCAACCGGGGCTGTCGTCGGCGTTGTCGTCGCCGCGTTCGGCGTGCTCGGGACGTATGTCGGATCGCTCGGAGCGGGCGATCCGGCAGATCCCGGCAACGACAGACCGGCGCGCGTCTCGCTCATCAACACGCCTTCGTTGCTCCCGACGGAATCCGAGCCTCCGTCACAGACAGTGGCGTCCAGCTCGTCGTCGCAGCCGTCTTCTTCTTCCAAGACAACAACTACGACGAAGACGACCACCACGACGGTCGCGGTCACGACGACCACAACGACCAATGCGCCGCCACCGGTGACCACGACGACCACGCGTCCAAGACCGACCACCACGACGACCACGAAGCCGTGCGGTCTGATCTTCTGCTGATCAGCCGTTCCTGCGGCGCTCGTAGACCGCGTCGAACCTGCTGGTGTCCGTGAGCCCGTGCCGCAACAACCGGGCCGCGTCGACGAGGTTCTTGTCGTCCCGCCTCATCGGTTCGCCGACGTGGTCGAGACAAGCGCCGACCACCTCGTCGTGGCTCGGCAGCGCCAGTTCCGGGTAGAGCTCTTCCAGCCGCGCCACGAACTCGGCGCGCAGGTAAGCGATTTCCTTGGCCGTGTACACGCCTTCGCGCAGGCCGTGCTCCCACATCCAGAACACGAGCTCCACGAACCTGGCCCGCTCGGACACCTCGTCGTGCGACGCCGTCGTCCCGGCCGCAAGCCTTGTGCAGTAACGCCACCACGACCGGAAGTCCTCTGGACTTTCCTCTGTGGCCCAGCGAATCCGCCGTTCCTCCGGCATCTCGGCAACCGCTTTCACCTGCCGCCACACGACCCGGTGATCACCGCGGAACGAGATGCTGAGGTCCTGCCCGAACGCCGTGAAGACCTTCTGCACGCTGCCAGGACCGAACTCGGGATCCACCCCCACGTACAACGTGACCTGGGCGTCCGGCTGCCAGTACTGCTGGTTGCCGAACTCCGGCCCGCCGATCTTCACGAGCTCGACCCGGCGAGACGCGAGCTCGGCCTGTAACTCGTCGAACATCAGCAGCCCGTCGAACCGGCCGTACTTCGCGGCCACGGCGTCGTCCAGCCAGTCGGCCCCGTACTTGAGCCGATGCGCCTGCACGGCGAGATGCACGCCCTGCCAGCCCAACTCGCGTTGCCTGAGGTACCAGCCGACCTCGACCAGTCCGTACGACCGCAGGTACGTGCGACCGCTGCGGTTCTCACCGCCCAGACCGCCCATGACCTCGGCCGCGACGTCCGGGCCGAGGTTCGCGTCGAGCCCGAGGACGGTGCCGGTCTGCACGACGTCGGCGAAGAACTCGACCTTGGCGCTCACCGAAACGATCCCCTATCGGCTCTGGGCGGGATGCCAGTAGGTCGGCGCGACCTCGCGCACGAGGGCGGGCACCGGCGTCCTGGCCGGTTTCGGCAGCAGGGAACGCAGCTTCATGGTCGGCTTCTCCACCAGGTGCCACGACGTCAGGCCGGCCGCATAGGCGAGCGGCACCGCCAGGACGGCGAGCATCCACTTGTCCCACACGCCCAGGTACGCGAGCGTCTGCTGGATGAGGAACCCGTACAGGTAGGTGCCGTACGAACAGCTGAACCAGTCCTTGTCGCGCGCCGCGAGCCGCTCCGGCCAGCGGGCGGCCAGCGTGAGGGCGGCGTACGCGATGGTGAGCGTCGTCAGGAACTCGCCGGCCGCAGTCGCGTTGATCACGAGCTGGACCGCGACCAGCGCGCCGGCCACCTTCGGCGACAACGGGATCCTGTCGCGGTAGGCGTACAGGGTCACGCCGAGCACGAACGGCATCATGAACTTCGCCGTGCTGCCGAGCGACAGCTGCAGCCAGTGCGCGGTGCCCGTCCGCGGGTCCAGCGCCAGCCAGACGTTGAACGCGATGACGGCGACGAGCAGAACGACCGTCACGGAACGCCAGCGCTTGATCACGCCGACCACACCGAGAATCAGGACGATCACGTATCCGACCAGCTCGATCGGCAACGTCCAGATCGAACCGTTCACCGAGTACGGATACGGGTTGTAATCAAAAACACCGGGAAGCGTGTGCTGAAGGTTCAACACCGTCGCGTTGTTGAGCACATAGGCCCACGTCTTCGACGCGTCGAAGTAGTAGTCGAGTGGCCAGTTCGTGACCAACGGGCCAATGACGAGTGCGGCGACCATCGACATGACGATCAACGGCGGCAGGATTCGCAGCAACCGTTTGAACACGAAACGGCCGATCGACGGGTCGTCCGCCCACGAACCCGCGATCTGGTAGCCGCTGAGCACGAAGAACGCGGTCAGGCCCATGTGCTCGGGCACGAAGAACCATCCCGGGTACATGATCGACGCACCGGCGAGCGGCGCGCTGTGACAGAAAACCACCCACAACGCCGCGATCAGGCGCACCCACGTGAACCCCTGCGTGAAGGGCCGCCTGGAAGACACCGCCCGAACCCTTCCCCCAGTCGGCAGATCAGAAACAGGCATACGTCCCCCCATCACTACGAGACGATAACTGCATCTGCGAACCATCCGGATCGATTCGCCGGAACAACTACCCTCTGCCCGAAGTCTCTCGTGAGCAGGTGCGACAATGACGCGGTTTCATGTTGGACGCGTCAGCAGGGGGCTACTGTGAGTTGGCAGGACGAGCTGCAGAAGCTCGACGCTGAGTTGGCGAGCGGCCGGGTGTCCGCCGACGAGTACCGGCAGCGCCGCGATGCTCTGCTGTCCGGTGACACCTCATCACCGCAGGGTGGCAGTTTCGCCCCTCCGCGGCCGTTGCAGTGGCAGGCGGTGCCGCCGGCGACGGAGAAGGCCCCGGAGAAGACGCAGTACATCCAGCCCGTGCCGCCCCAGCAGACGGCGCAGCCCGCGCAGAACTCCGACAAGACCCAGGTCGTGTCGGTCAACGGCGGTGCGCAGGCGAACCCGAACCCGGACGCCACGCAGGTGGTCCCGAACAGCGGCGGTACGCCCCACCCCAACTACAACCAGCCGCAGCAGTTCCCCCAGAGCGGCGGCTGGCAGCAGCAGGGCGGCGGGAGCGCACCGCCCCCGCCGTGGCTGACGGGTGGTGACGACTCCTTCTCGACGCCGTCGTGGAACCAGGGTCCCGAGGTCTTCGACTCGGCGGGCGGATCGTCGGGCAAGGGCAAGAAGATCGTCGGCATCGTGATCGTCGTGCTGCTCCTCGCGGGCCTCGGCGTGGCGGGCTTCTTCTACTTCACCGGCAAGAAGGACAACGAGGCCCAGCCGCCGCCCGAGCAGATCTCGACGCCGGCCACGCCGACGACGAAGCCGATCCCGGAGCCGCCGGCGAAGAAGCCGGACGCCGGTGCGACCGCGGACTCCGTGTTCGGCCCGCTGCCCGGTATCGAGCGGGCAGGTGGCGGTCAGTTCGACCTGCCGAAGATGGCGGCGCAGAAGCTGATGGTCGGCAAGACCACCGAGGCGCTCACCGCCGGCGGGATGACCGAGGCGACGCTCTCCACGTCGGTCGACGACAAGAACACCCTCAGCATCATGGCCATGGCGGTCACGGACGAGGCCGCCGCGAGCAAGACGGTCGCCGCGTACCTGCAGGACCAGGCCGCGCTGAAGGAGAACAAGGACCTCTCGTACAAGGGTGTCAAGGTCGTCACCGACCCCGCCAAGAAGGTCCTGCGCGCCACCTACGTCTACTACAACAAGATGATCGTCGTGGAGGTCTTCACCTCCGAGTCGGGTTCCTCGGCGGAGAACCAGTTCAAGGAACTGCTGAAGAACCAGGTCGAGTTCGCACCTCCGACGGTGCGGTGAACCGGGTGATCAACGCGTCGCACCCGAACGGCCACTTCTACTCGCCCGTCACGGATCCGGCCGAGCTGGCCATGCAGGCACACCGCCTGTGGCCGTCGCAGCCGGAAGTGCTGGGCATCGACTTCAACGACGAGATGCACGAGCACGTCCTGACGGAGCTCTTCCCCAAGTACTTCGGGGCGTACGACTACCCCGAGGAGCTGGAGGAGACGCCGGACCTCACCGACTTCTACACGAAGAACTCGCAGTTCAGCTGGCTCGACGCCCGCAGTCTCTTCGTGCTGCTGCGGCACTGGCGGCCCAAGCGGATGATCGAGGTCGGTTCCGGGTTCTCGTCGCTGCTCGTGGCGGACGTGAACCGGCGGTTCCTGGACGGCTCGCTGGAGTTCACCTGCGTCGAGCCGTACCCGCGGGCGTTCCTCAACGACGGTCTCGACGGCATCTCGCGCCTCATCCAGGCGAAGGTGCAGGACGTCCCGATGAGCGTCTTCGAGGAGTTGGAGGCGGGCGACATCCTGTTCATCGACTCGTCGCACGTCGCGAAGACCGGCAGCGACGTGAACCACCTGTACTTCGAGGTGATCCCGCGGCTGCGCCCCGGTGTCCGGATCCACATCCACGACATCTTCCTGCCGACGGAGTACCCGCACGACTGGGTGATCACCGAGAACCGCAGCTGGAACGAGCAGTACCTGGTGCGCGCGTTCCTCATGTACAACAAGGACTTCCGCGTCCTCTACGGCTCGGCGTACGCGCACCACCGCCACGCGAACCTGGTGGCGAACGCGCTGCAACTGCCCGGCCGCCGGTCGTTCGGCGGCGGCAGCCTCTGGCTCGAACGCGTTTCCTGATCCCGCAAGGGATCGCACGCATGTGAAGAAGGGCCCCGAGAACGTTCTCGGGGCCCTTCTTCACGTGGTCCTACTTGAGCAGGCCTTCCAGCACGGCTCGCGCGACCTGCGGCCCGAACTGGGCGGCGACCTGTTCCTTAGCGGAACGGGAGAGCCGGTACCAGAGGTCGTCGTCGCGCAGGAGGCGCACGATCGCCGCGGCGATGTCCTCCTCGGTGTCGCCGACGAGCACGTCCTGCTCCGGCGTGAGGTGCATGCCTTCCAGCGCGAGGGTGGTGCCGACGACGGGCACGCCCTCGCTGACGCTCTGCCCGATCTTGCCCTTCACCCCGGCGCCGTAGCGCAACGGCGCCACCGTGATCCGCGCCTGGGCGTAGACAGGACCGAGGTCGGCGACGAACCCGACCACTTCCACGCCGGCGTCCTCGTCGTGCAGCGCCTCGACGTCCTTCGTCGGGTTGGAGCCGACGATGCGCAACACGGCGTCGGGGATCTGCTTGCGCACCAACGGCATGATGGACTTGGCCAGCCACTGCGCCGCGTCGCGGTTCGGCACGTGGTCGTACCCGCCGATGAACACGACATCGGTGCGACCGTCCACAGAGGACGGTGTCCAGTCGACGGCGTGCACGTTGGACAGCACCCGCACGTCGGCGGTCGGCACCAGCTGCCACAGCAGGTCCTGCTCCGCCTCGGACACCACGAACGTCACGTCGGTCGCCCGCACCAGGCCGAGCTCCAGCTCGCGCGCGGCGGCCGCCTTGCGGCGCAACCCGAGCGCGGTCGCCGGTTCGCCGTCGCGCTCGGCAACCGCCGCCTGCCGCTCCAGGCGCAGGAAGTGCAGGTCCACCGTGTCGTAGGCGATGACGCACTGCGGCGCCCGCGTGCGCAGTTCCTCGAGCATGATCCAGGCGACGTTCGGCCGGGACAGCAACGCGAACGACAGCTCGGAGGCCGCCTCGCGCACGAACTGCCACTGCCGTTCGTTCTGGGTGAGCACCGTGACGCCGAGCTGGCGCAGCTCGTCGGTGTCCGGCTGGTGCTCACCACCGTTGGCGGGGAAGAAGACCACGCGGCAGCCGAGGCCGACGAGCTCCTCCAGCACCGCGCGCATGCGCACGGACCCGGAGTCCATCCTGGTGAGCGGCACCTGGTGGTCCATCACCAGCACGAGCGGACCACCGCGGTCGAACGGGTCGCGCTGGCGGGCGAGCCAGAGGTTCGCCTCGCTCGGGCCCGGAAGCTGGCGGCTGAGCGCGTCGGCCCACTTCTCCGCGAACACCGTGCGGTTGAGCTCCTGGTGCCGCTTCACGCCCGTGGCGACGTCCTTGCCGTGCGAGATGCCCTCGTGGTGGACGACCACGGCCTTGGGCTGCACGACCACCCGGTGCCCGGAGGCCCTGATCGCGAACGCGAGGTCGGTATCCTCGTAGTAGGCGGGCGCGAACCGGGTGTCGAACCGGCCGACCCGCTCGAAGAGGTCGCGCCGCACCAGGATCGCGGCGCCGGAGCAGTAGTCGACGTCGCGCAGGACGTTGACGGCCTGGTCGTTCGCGTCACCGTTGCGGCCGTAGTTCCAGCCGGTCGCATCCGACCAGATGATGCCGCCGGCCTCCTGCAGAGAGCCGTCCGGGTAGACCAGCTTGGCGCCGACGAGGCCGATCCGGTCGTCCGAGTTGACGGTCTCGACCATCGCCTCCAGCCAGCCGGGCGTCACCTCGGTGTCGTTGTTGAGGAACAGGAGCAGCTCGGAGCGCGCCTTCTCCGCACCGAGGTTGCAGGCGCCGATGAACCCGAGGTTGCGCGGCGTGCGGACCAGCCGGACACCGGGGCACTCCGCGAGCTTCGCTGCGCTGTCGTCCGGTGAGGCGTCGTCGACCACGACGACCTCGAACGGCACCGTGGAGTGCACGCTGTTGATGCTCAGCAGGCATTGCCGCGTGTACGACCACTTGCCGTGCACCGGGATGATGATGCTGACCAGCGGCTTCTCACTGGTGTGGACCGCGACGGGCGTCCTCGGCTCGACCGGCTGCGCCGGCACGACACCGGGCTGACGGCCGAGCGCCTTCTCGTAGCCGTCGCGCAACGTGCTGCCGCGCGGCGCCACCTTCTCCACCACGCTGCGGTACTTGCCGAGCGCGCGCTGCACCAGCGCGTTCTGCTCGTCGACCTGCTTGCGCAGCTGCTGCACCTCGGCCTCTGCCCGCACCGCGCGCTGTTCGAGCGCGGCGGACGAGTCCTGCATCCACTCGACCATCGCCGTCGCCCGGTCGCCGGTGCGCAGCGCCCGGTGCAGCTCTCCGGAGAGGCGCTCGCGTTCGGCCTGCGAGTCCCCCACCGACTCCTGCGCGGCGAGCTTGTCCCGTTCCTCGGTCTGGCGGAGCCGTTCCAGCTCGCGGATCGTCGCCTTGAGCCGCTCCACCTCGGCCCGGCTGTCGGCGTACAGGGCGTGCAGCTGGTCGGTGTTCTTCTGGACCAGCGTCTGCTCGGGGTCGAGCATGACCGCCGCGACGGGCAACGCGGGCAGTTCGGCGTCCGACGCCACCGCGAACAGGTAGGTGTGCGGCATCCCCGGCTCGACCGAGTGCTTCTCGCCGTCCGACTTCGCGGTGTGCCCGACGACCGCGCCCTGCACGTCACCGGTCGCCGTGATGACCGACCCGACGGCGAAGTTCTGCCGGAACATCGCGACGTTCGCGAACCGCCCCCGCAACAGCTCGCCCAGCTCGCGCTCGGTGAGCTCCTTGACGTGGAACTCGTTGTCGTTGTGGTGCTCGTGGCTGTAGACGTCGGTGTCCGGCGTGCTGACCAGGAACAACCCGCCGGGAGCGAGCCGCGTCCGGATCAGCTCCATCAGCGACTCGTGGTCGGTGACGTGCTCGATCGCCTCGAAGCAGGTGATCACGTCGAACCGGCCCGCGTCGGCGAGCAGCGCGGTGTCGGTGATGGAGCCGACGACGAACCTCGCCCCGGAGCCGCCGTAGTTGACCTGCGCGTGCTCGACCGACGGCGCGTCGATGTCGACCCCGACCACCTCCGCGGCGACCTCGGCGAGCATGGCCGCGCCGTAGCCCTCACCGCTGGCGAGGTCGAGCACCCGCTTGCCGGCGGCGAAGTCCCGCGCGAGCGCGTAGCGGTGGTAGTGCTCGTACACCAACTGGAAGTCGTCGGTCCAGGGAACGAGGCGCTCCCCGGTCCACTCGATCCGGCGGTCCAACTCCATGTGTCTGTCTCCAGCGCTGTTCATCGGCGGGTGCTGCGCAACAGGGCGAACGCGCGTTCGTCCCGGTTGCCGTGAGCGGGATCGGAGCCTTCCGTGGCACCGAGGCTGACGTAGTCCTCGACGACCCAGCCGGTTCTCTCGAAGATCCGGCGAAGCCCCGCCTCCGAGAAGATCCAGAAGTTGGTCGGGTCGTCGTTGGCCTCGGTCGGGTGGAGCAGGTACGCCACCGGCAGGTGCGCGAAGTCGGTGCCGTGGTCCGGCGAGAGCTGCGCGATCCGCGTCGACACCACCAGGCGGTCGGCGCGCCTCGCCAGCTCTTCGAGCACGTAGTACGGGTTCTTCAGGTGGTACAGGATTCCCAGGAAGAAGATGATGTCGTAGTGGTCGCGCGGCAACCTGACCTGGGTGTCGAGGTCGATCTCGTGGATCTGCACCTCGGAGGCGAGCTCCTCCCGCAACCGCCGCGCGGCACGCACCTCGTTGAAGTTCGTCAGCGGGTTGTCGATCAGGTCGACCGAGCAGCCGAGCCGCTGCTCCAGGAAGAAGGCGAAGTCGCCGTCCGCCGCACCGACGTCCGCGACCGTGCGGCCTTCGATCTGCGAGAACAGATCCCGGCGCTCCCCGGTCAGCATGGCGTCGAGGTGGAAGATGTTCGCCATCGTGTCGTACGGGTACCAACTGAAGTCGACGTCGAGCTGCTCCTTGCGCGTGAGGAGCTCCTGCCGGAAGGCCAGAGCCTGCTTCTTCACACCCTCGAAGTCCACGCCTGGGATTCTGCCTGACCGCCCACCCACGGCGTGGCGGGTACGTACAACCCCCGGGCAGTGCTAGACGTCTAACTGTGTAGGTCACCCATCCGGAGGCAGCACATGTTGATCACCGTGACATTAGTCACACTGGGCGGTTTGGCGTTCTTGGTGCGAACCGTGACGGTGCTCCTGGCCGTTTCCTCTTCCAAGAAGACGAACGATTACCCTGCGCCACAGACGTCCACCAATTGAGATACTCGTTCGGAGTACGTCTTACGGCGGAACGTTGACTTAACGTACGATCCTTTCGGGTCGTATGACTGATCAGTCACCCGAAGGGGACCTCACAGGGGTAGGTGCGCCATGGACCACGCACTGAACAAGGTCATCGAGCTGCGCGAGAGCGGTTTTCAGTTCCTCCACCTGAGGGACGACGCCGGGCAGCTCGACAGGATCATGGCGTTCAAGCAGCGCAGAGGCTTCATCGACTCGATCCTGTTCTGGTCGGAGACAGAGGCGCGTGCGGGGCGTTTGCCCGCGGTCCGCGACTCGGCTCGCCCGGCACAGGCCGTGTGGATCTACGAGGGCCCGTTGGTCGAGGCCGTGGACAGGCTGCTGGACCTGCCTGAACCCGGCGCGCGCAACGCTCCCACGTTGATGAAGGCGACGGCCTCCGACCTGGCCGTCGTGACGACGCTGCCGTTCAAGCTGAAGCTCCCGCCGGGAGCGATCGCCTAGGTTCTGGCTCGTTCGGTCACCGGAATGCGTGTCCAATACGACCAGAATAGTGACGGTCGGTAGCGGTCAGTTCTTTTCGAAGTCGCCGCGCTTCACGGCGCTGATGAACGCTGCCCAGTGCGGCGCGGCGATTTCGGAGCTCGTCCGGCCCTTGGAGTCGCGCACGCGCGCGGCGGAGCCGTTCAGGGCGATCTCGACGCAGTTGGCGTCATGGCCCCCGGAACTCCGACTGCTCTTCCGCCAGTAGGTGGACACCTGATCACTACCTCTCAGCCAACCTCTCGATCCAAGCGGCGGACTCATCATGGGTCATCGCCAACTTCGAGAGGTGCTTGAAGACCAGCGTAGCGCTCCTGATTCGCTGCGGGTCCTCGATGTGGATCGAGCCACCCATGTGCTCGATGTAGAGGACCTTCGGATCACCGGTGAACGGCATGTCCAGGACTGTGAACGATCCGCTCTGCCCCTCGTGCAGACCGGCTGAGTCGAGCAGCACCTGGATGGTGACGTTCGGAAGGCGACCCGTCTGGACCAGATGCAGGAGCTGCTCCCGACCGGCCCGCTGCAGGGCGGCCTCCGCGATGATCGCGTGGAAAAGGAGCGGACGGTCGCTGACCAAGCGCTGCTGCCGACGCACGCGGATAGCGATGTCGTCTTCGATCCGTTTCTTTGATCGCTGTGTCACGGAGCCTGCGAACAACTCACGCATGTACTGCACGATCTGCAGTTGCCCTGGGATGTAGCCGAGTTGGAACTCCCGGACGCGCGAAGCGTCGTGTTCCAGGCTCAGGTAGCCGTACCCGTCGAGGTTGTAGGCGCGCCACCAACCCTTTTCCTTGGCCAGTTCCCACATCTCGACGTACGGCGTCTCCTCGTCGCCGATCACGCCGTAGATGTCCAACATCGCGCGCATCGCGTGGATGTCGGGAACCTGGCCGTTCTCGATGCGGCTGAGCTTGGGGACGTTGTAGTCGAGGCGGTCCGCGGCTTCCTTCTGGCTCATGCCCGCACGTTCGCGCAGCAATTGGAGCGCCTCGCCTAGGCGCTTCTGCCGGAACGTGGGTTCAGCCACGGTCCAAACGGTAGAGGCAGGATCCGGAAGTTGAGATTCTCACTCCACGGGTGCAGTGAGGAACGTCCTGGTCATGGACCACCTCCACCGCATCGAGTACCACCGCCGGCAGTCCGGCGGCGCGCTGGACCTCGACCACGTCGAGGAAGTTCTCGACCACGGTTGGTACATAAAGAAAGGCGAGGAGTGGCGTCGCCGCTACACCCTCGAATGCGCTGTCGACTTCCTGGCGCGCACTGAAACGAAAGCGGGCACGTACGCGATCACGGTGTGGCGGAACGACATCCGCGTTTGCACGGTCGGGATGGAGTGGCGTCCCTCCAAAGGATGAAGAACTTCCCTCTCCTGAGTTACGCAGCTTGATGTAGAGGGCCCGGACACGAAACGTTCGCGCCCATGAACCTCAGGAAGTCCGTCGCGGGGGCCGCTGTCGCCCTCGGCAGCACCGCCCTCATGCTCGGCCTGGGTGGTACCGCTATGGCCGACACCGCGGACGCCACCGCGCACACGCAGCCCGACCTCGGTGGGCAGCTGGGTGACATCGCGACCGTCGGCGACCTCGCGAAGGTCGACACCTCCGACGTCAACGGCAAGATCCAGGCCATCAACGCGCAGGACGGCGACGTCACCGCGCTCGTCGAGAACGTCGACGCCGGTGCCACGGGCCTGCCGGCCGCGACGCTGCTCGGCCTCAACGAGCCGCAGGGCAACCCGAGCGGTTTCGCTCACGTCGACATCTGATCCGCGTCGACACCTGATCTGACCAGACACCTGATCTGACCAGACTTCCCTGGCCGGGGCGGCGCCCGATTCCCTCCCCCTCGAATCGGGCGCCGTTCCACTTTCTCCGGACCTCCAGGAGCGGAACGCCGTGAGCATCAAGAAGTTCGTCGCTTCCGCCGGGATCGCCGCCGGTGCTCTCGCCGCGATGGCCGGCAGCGCGAGCGCGAGCCCGGAGATCCCTCAGGTCGACCCGGTCGAGAAGGTCAGCGACGTCGCCGGTGCCGCCGGTGTCAGCACGCTGCACAACTTCGGTGGCAACGTGGACGTGATCCACGACGGCACCAAGGTCGTCGACGGCTAGCGGCCTGCCGCGTAGCCCTGCGTGCCGCGCGGGTTCGCCCCGGCGCGCAGGAGTCCGTCGAAGGAATCCCTTGCCACCGCGGACATCCGGCCGAGAGTCCACTCGCCGGCGTCCACGACCTGGTGGCCGCGTGACCGCAGCTCCTCCAGCACGTCCGCGCCGACTCGGGACTCGATGACGAGCTCACCCGGCGTCCAGGCCCGCGGGTAGAACGAGCTCGGGAACGCGTTCGAGTGCCACATCGGCGAGTCGATCGCCTCCTGCAGGTTCAGGCCCGCGCGGTGCGCCAGCCAGAAGCCGAGCTGCCACTGGTCCTGCTGGTCGCCGCCGGGAGTGCCGAACGCGAGCGCCGGACGGCCGTCGCGCAGTGCCATCGACGGTGAGAGCGTGATCCGCGGGCGCTTGCCGGGAGCCAGCGAGTTCGGCAGGCCCTTGTCCAGCCAGAACATCTGGGCGCGGCTGCCGAGGCAGAAGCCGAGTGACGGGATCGTCGGCGACGACTGCAGCCAGCCGCCGGACGGGGTCGCGGAGACCATGTTGCCCCAGCGGTCCACGACGTCCACGTGCACGGTGTCGCCGCGCGTCACGCCGGAGCGTTCCACGGTCGGCTCGCCGATCGCACCGGTCGGGTCGGACACCAACGCGGAGGGTCCGCTGGTGATGTGCTTGGGCAGCAACGGTTCCCGGCCGTCCGGTGAGCCGGGACGAAGTTCGAAGGAAGCCTCTTCGGAGATCAGCGCACGGCGCTCGGAGGCGTACGAGCGCGACAGCAGGGTCTCCAGCGGCACGTCCGGGGCGTCGCCGTACCAGGCCTCGCGGTCGGCGAACGCGAGCTTCGCGGCCTCGACGGCCAGGTGCAGCGTCTGCGCGGTGGGCTTGCCGTCCACGTAGGACAGGTCGTGGCCCTCCAGCAGCCGGAGCTGTTGCAGCAGAACGGGTCCCTGCGTCCACGCGCCGGCCTTCACGAGCGACCACTCGTCGAAGTCGGCGACGACGGCGTCCTCGTACGACGCCTCCCACGACGCCATGTCGGAACCGGTCAGCACGCCGGCGTGATCACGGCCCGAGTCGTCGCGGAACTCCGAGCGGCAGAACTCGTCGATCTGCGCCGCGACGAACCCCTGCGACCAAGCCCGGCGCGCGGCCTCGATCTGCGCCTCGCGGTCGGCCCCTGCGGCCTCGGCGGCGGCCAGCAGCCACTCCCACGTGTCGGCGAGCTTCGGGTTGCGGAAACGGCCACCGGGGGCCGGCAGGACGCCGTCGGGCATCCACTGCGCGGCCGAGGTCGGCCAGTGGTCGCGGAAGAGGTCGGAGACCATCCCGATGGTGTGCACGGCGCGTTCGACCAACGGGAAGCCGTCGCGCGCGTAACCGATCGCCCGGTCCAGCACCTCACGCAGAGTCTTGGTGCCGTGGTCACGCAGAAGGGTGAGCCAGCCGTCCCACGCGCCGGGCACGGTCGCGGCCAGCAACCCGCTGCCGGGGATCAGTTCCAACCCCAGGTCGGTGTAGTGCTCGATCGACGCTCCGGCGGGCGCCACGCCCTGGCCGCAGAGCACCCGAGGGGCCGCTCCGGCAGCCGAGAAGATGATCGGCACCTCGCCGCCGGGGCCGTTGAGGTGCGGTTCCACCACCTGCAGCACGAATCCGGCCGCCACCGCGGCGTCGAAGGCGTTGCCGCCGTCCTCCAGGACCGCCATGGCGGAGGCGGAGGCCAGCCAGTGGGTCGATGCGACCATGCCGAAGGTGCCGACGAGTTCGGGGCGCGTGGTGAACACGTCCATAAAGGTACGCGAGGCTAACTATCTTGCGTGACTCCAAGTGACCCATGCCCCACACCCGAACGGAGCAGACCCTGAGAGGGGTACGACTTTGGTCGTAGCCGACCGTGACAGATCTCCTACCAGAGGTCTACCGGCGCGGCCGATGTTTCGAACACGTTCGAACGGCACAGTTCTGAGCATGGGAATTCTGACGACCGCGACGATCTTCATCGGCCTCGCGCTCCTGGCAGCGGTGCCGCTGGTGGCCCTGCTCCACCTGACCGACCGTGTGGGTTCGCGGTAACGAGCGTTAACCTCCTCGCGAGCAGTCCGCTTCGAGGAGGATGAAGGCATGGAGATCTCGGGTACCGCGGCCATCGTGACCGGTGGCGCGTCCGGCCTCGGCGGCGCGACCGCACGCGCGCTGGCGGAGCGTGGGGCGCAGGTGTTCGCGCTCGACCTGCCCGGCGCCATCGAGAAGGCCGACGCGATCGAGAACGTCACCTACCTGTCGGCCGACGTGACCTCGGGCGAGCAGGTCCAGGCCGCCGTCGACACGGCCGCCGGCTCCGGCGCACCGCTGCGCATCACGGTGAACTGCGCGGGCATCGGCCCGTCGACGCGCACGGTCGGCAAGTCCGGCCCGCACGACCTCGACCTCTACCGCAAGGTCATCGAGATCAACCTCATCGGCACGTTCAACGTACTGCGCCTGGCCGCCGCGGCCATGGGCAAGACCGAGGAGCTGGAGCACGGCGCGCGCGGCGTCATCATCAACACGGCGTCCATCGCCGCGTTCGACGGCCAGATCGGCCAGGTCGCCTACGCCTCGTCCAAGGGCGGCGTCGTCGGCATGACCCTCCCGGCCGCCCGCGACCTCAGCAACGTCGGCATCCGCGTGCTGACCATCGCGCCCGGCATCGTCGACACCCCGATGCTCGCCACGGTCTCCGACGAGTTCCGCGAAGGTCTCGCCGCCGGCATCCCGTTCCCGAAGCGCCTGGCGCAGCCGTCGGAGTACGCGAAGCTCGCGCTCTCGATCATCGACCACGACTACCTGAACGGAGAGGTCATCCGCATGGACGGCGCTCTCCGCATGGCACCGCGCTAGGGCGCTGACAGTGCTGTCAACGCGATGACAGTACTGTCAGAGATCTCCGGCGTACGGCAGGCGGGACATGGCGTCCGAGGTCATCCACTCTCGAAGGCGGTGGGTGGCCAGGACGTCGTCCTCGTTGTACTCCAGCAACCGCTGCCGCTGCTCCACGTCGAGCGCGTCGCCGTTCAGCCCCACGGCCGACCGGTACCAGCGCATCGAGTTCTCGCCGCCCGCCTCCGGGTCGCGCCACGAGAAGCCCGCGACCGGCGCGATGACCTTCAGGCCCTTGCCGTGCGCGCACAGGAACTGCTCGCGGACGATGCCGAACAGGTCCACCCAGGAGTCGGAGTTGATGAACTCCTTGATCTGCGCGACGGTCGGGATGCCGGGCTTGCCCGCGAACCGCTCCGCCGAGGCGAGCAGCCAGCGGTTCTCGGCCAGCTCGTTGTAGCAGTAGGCGCGGAACGACAGGCCGCGTGCCTTGGCGCGCAGGCGGATGCCGGTCAGCCAGGTCCAGAACTCGGCGAACGAACGGGCCTCGTCGTCGCACGGCAGCGCGTCCCACGTCACGAACGCGCGGTAGCCGTGGGGTTCGTCGATGTCCTTTCCGGACAGCAGGCAGCCCCACATGTACGCGCCCAGGTCGCCGAAGCTCTCCATGTCGACGTCGACCTCGACGTCCGCGCGCGGCACGCTCATCTCGGGCACCCGGCGCACCAGTGTCAGGTCGCGCAGCCACGCCCGCGCGAGCACCACGGCGTCGCCGAACGGCATGCCTACGAGCTGGATCGGGCCGGGCGCCGCGGGGTCGAGCTCGGCCAGCTTGTCCACTGTGGACAGGCCGATCTTGCGCAGCGCCACCGCGTCCTCGCCGCGCACGACGAGGCTGACGTCCCTGCCCTGCTTGAGATCGCTGTCGCAGGTCGGCCACCACGGGCACGTCTTGCAGTCGACGATCCGCGACGGACGGGCCAGCGGTTCCTTCTCGTTCGCCGCCGCCAGCGCCACGGACAGCCTGTCGCTGAACCGCGCGTCGTACTCGGCCAGCGCCGTGCGGCCGCCCGGCCACGTCGGGGCTTCGAGGTCGTGCCACAGCACCACGTCGGCGTCCATGCCGATCACGCCGCCGGTCGCGCGGCCCGCCCTCGCGTGGCCGGCGGCCTGCAGCTGTCGTTGCGCGTGGGCCAGTCGCAGCTGGTCACGGGGCTGGGGACGGACCTTGCGGTGCGGGTCCGTGCGGCTGCCGTCGGGCAACGGCATCGTCAACGGGCTCGTCTTCGCGCCGTGGCCGGGGTCGGTGATCTTGTGCCGGACCACGAGCACCGGCACGTAGCCGGTGGTGTCCTTGACCAGCAGGTCGATTCCGCCTCGACGGCCACCGCGCGGATCACGCGGCAGCGCGGCGCCCCAGATGTACTGCGCGCCCATCTCCATGGCCGCGAGCGTCACCCGTTCGCGGTCCGCACTGCGCACGTCGGGTCCGCTCGGCACCTCGAAGAGATTCGAGCCGACAATTCTTCCGAGCGCGTCCGCCACCGCGCGACGGTGGTTCGTCGCGTCCGCTTTCCGTTGCTCCGAAGCCGGATCCGGCGCCGCCTTGGGAGCGTCGCGCATCTCCGGATCGTTTTCGAGGTGCACCCGCCGCCGACAACGAGTGACCACGCCGGCGTCTAGCTGCACCTGGGAAGTCACAGGATGCAGGGTATGTCGCGCGTCCACCTGCTGTGTCGGCAACCTGGGCAGTAAGTTTCACGTGACGGAGGAGGTGTACCCGAATGGCGCGCAAAGCGAAGGCCGGCTTCACGCCCAGCAGGGCGAAGAACCTGGTCGGTGTCGCGAAGGTGGTGGCTCCCGCGCTCATTCCGGTGCTGGCCCCGGTGATCGCCCGCGGAGCTGGGGTTTTGAGCGAGCAGTACGACCGCTATCGCGCTCGAAGGCTCGGTATCGACGTCGCCGACATCGGGAAGTACTCCGGGTACGGAGCCCGGCTGCACGCGCGAATTGTCGGCTTTTCGGAGTCGCTTGAGACGGTCCGGGCGGCAGATTCCGATTGGGTTTCGAAGACCGAGGCGCGGCTCGCGCAGTTGCTCGCCGCCGTCCGCGCGTCCGAACGCATGCCGACGGCCCGGCGCAAAGCAGCGCACCGGGCCGTCGCGACAGATCTGGAAGTGCTGGAGCAGGAATTGCTCAGGCGTTTGAACGTTCGCTGACGTTCGGCACCTTCCCGGTCACCTCGGCGACCGCCCTGACCGCCGCCTCCTCGACCACCTGACCGGGGTCGAGGTGCGCGGTGACCTCCTCCATCACCTCGGCGACGCGTTCCTCACGCCTGATCATCGGGTCGGAACGCAGGTCCTTGGCGAGCGAGATGCACAAGCCGACCATCACGACCATGAACGGCAGAGCCACGATGATCGTGAGGTTCTGCAGTCCTGTCAGCGCGTTCGACCCGCCGACCAGCAACATCACCGCGGCGACGGCACCGGTCAGCACGCCCCAGAAGATCACCACCGGCTTCTTCGGCTCGATGGTGCCCTCCTGCGAGAGCGTTCCCATCACGATCGACGCCGCGTCGGCGCCGGACACGAAGAAGATCGCGACCAGGATCATCACGACCACACCGGCGACCGCCGCCAGCGGGAACTGGCCCAGCAGCGTGAAGAGCTGCGACTCCGGCGTCGACTGACCGGCGATGTCCGCGCCCGACCGCTGCTCGAAGATCGCCGTGCCGCCCAGGATCGCGAACCACACCAGCGAGACCGCGGACGGCACCAGGATCACGCCGGCGACGAACTGCTTGATCGTGCGGCCGCGCGAGATGCGCGCGATGAACATGCCGACGAACGGCGTCCACGAGATCCACCACGCCCAGTAGAAGATCGTCCAGCCGGACAGCCAGGTCTCGGTCGCGTCGCCACCGGAGGCCGCGGTGCGGCCGGCCATGGTCGCGAGCTCGCGGAAGTAGTCGCCCAGCGCCGTGGGCACCAGGTTGAGGATGAAGATCGTCGGTCCGACGACGAACAGGAACAGCGCCAGCGTCACGGCCAGCACCATGTTGATGTTCGACAGCCACTGGATGCCCTTGGCGACACCCGAGACGGCGGACGCGACGAACGCCACGGTCAGGATCGCGATGATCGCGACCAGCACGCCCTTGCCCACGTCACCGGCCCAGCCGGCGGCCTGCAGGCCCGACCCGATCTGCAGCGCGCCGAGGCCCAGCGACGCCGCCGAGCCGAACAACGTCGCGAAGATCGCCATGACGTCGATCGCCCTGCCCCAGCCGGAGGCGGCGCGCTTGCCGAGCAGCGGCGCGAAGGCCGAGCTGATCAGCGAGGACCGGCCCCGGCGGAAGCTGCTGTACGCGATGGCGATGCCGACGATGGCGTAGATCGCCCACGGGTGCAGCGTCCAGTGGAAGAGCGTGGTCGCCATCGCGGTCTCCAACGGGTCCCCGTCGGAGCCGGGCGGCGGCGTCACGAAGTGCGTGAGCGGCTCGTTGACGCCGTAGAACATCAACCCGATGCCCATGCCGGCGCTGAACATCATCGCGACCCAGGACACGGTCTTGAACTCGGGTTTCTCGTCGTCCTGGCCGAGCGGGATCTTCCCGTACCGGCTGAACGCGAGCCACAGCGCGAAGACGACGAAACCAGTGGCCGAGAGCACAAAAGCCCAGCCGAGATGCTGGATGATCCAGCCGAGCGCGGCCTTCGAAGCAGAGGCCAACGAGTCAGTACCGACGATCCCCCAGGTCACGAACGCAAGCGTGAGACCTGCGGCAACGCCGAAAACTACCCGGTCGGTCTTCCCCGGCTTGTCGCATTGAACGGTCATGCGGCCCGGACTACCCGTTCGTGGACCAGACCAAACTCCTCCGATTACCCTCAATCCTCGTGAGTACACGGACGAATGAGTTGCGCACCCTTCGCGGTGCCGCGCTCGCGTTGACGTCCGCGGCCCTCACGATCGCCGCCCACGGGCTGGGCGGCGGCGAGATCGGTGAGTTCGTCCACGCGCTGCCGCTGGTGGTGCTGATCGCGTTCGCGGCGGCATCGCTGGCCGACAAGCGCACCGGAAGGCTCTCGGTCATCGCCGGGCTCGGTACGGCCCAGCTCGCGCAGCACCTGCTGCTCACCTGGGTCAACCACGAGCACAACAACACGCTGACCTGGCAGATGTTCGTGGCGCACCTCGTCGCCGCGACGCTGACCGGGCTGCTGCTCTTCCACGCCGAGAACGCCCTGTTCAGGCTGTTCGCCGCCGTCACCCGCCTGATCCCCCGCAGGCTCACGCCGCTGCCGGTCTCGACGCCGGCGCGGACGTTCCCCCGCACGCCGTACGTCCAGAACGCCCACTACCTGGACGTCGTGCGCGCGAATCGGCGGCGCGGCCCGCCCTGTGACTCCTGATCATCCGTATCCCTCGTACGAACCCCCTTTGGCAATCAGGAGCCACAACTTCATGTCGACGAATCGATTCGGCGTGCGCACGCTCGCCGTCCTCGCCGTTGCCGGTATCGCGGTGCTCGGCACCCCGACCATCGCATCGGCGCACGTCAGCGCCCAGCCCGCGGAGTTCACCCAGGGCGGCCGCGCCACCTTCGCGTTCCGCGTCCCGAACGAGCGGGACAACGCAGGCACCACCAAGATCGAGGTGACGCTGCCGCAGGACACCCCGCTCACGTCGGTGCGCACCAAGCCGCTGACCGGTTGGAAGGCCGAGGTCGTCAAGGGCAAGCTCGACAAGTCCGTGACGGTCGCCGGCAAGGAGATCACCGAGGCGTTCACCTCGATCACCTGGACCGCGGAGGCCGGCACCAAGATCGGCGTCAACGAGTACCAGGAGTTCTACGTCGCCCTCGGCACGCTGCCGGAGGGCAAGGACACCCTGCTGCTCCCGACCAAGCAGACCTACGAGAACGGCGAGGTCGTCGACTGGTCGCAGGCGCCCGGCGCCGACGGCAAGGAGCCGGAGCACCCGGCCCCCGCGCTGAAGCTCGCCCCGAAGGCCGCCGGTGCCGACGACCACGGCCACGGCGCGTCCAACACGGCCGCCACCAGCGGTGACACCCACGAGGCGTCCGCCGCCGGTGCCGACAACACCGCCCGCTACCTCGGTGGCGCCGGTCTGGCCGTCGGCGCGCTCGGCCTCGGCTTCGGCGTCGGTGCCATCCTGCGTTCGAGGCGCAAGGCGTGAAGCGCGCCCTGATCGCGTTCCTGTTCGCCGGTGCGGCCGTGCTCGCCACGGCCGCCCCCGCGGCGGCGCACAACGCACTCATCGGCAGCGACCCGAAGGACAAGTCCTCGCTGGAGGTCGGTCCGTCGTCCATCACCCTGACGTTCGACCAGGACGTGCAGGGCGGGCAGGGCATCAACGAGATCACGGTCGTCGACTCGAACGGCGGCCACTACGAGGTCGCGGGCGATCCGACGATCAAGGACACGGCGGTGTCCGCCAAGGTCAACGCCCTCGGCAAGGCCGGCGAGTACAAGATCGGCTACCGCATCCTGTCCGCGGACGGCCACCCCGTCTCCGGTGAGCTGACCTTCACGCTCACCAAGGACGGCGCGGGCACGCCCACCGCTCCGGCGAACGCCGACGCCTCGTCCGGCGACTCGGGCTCGGGCGGCGGGCTGCCGATCTGGGTGTGGATCGTCGGTGCCGTGGTGCTCCTCGGCGGTGGCGTGTTCTTCGCGCTGCGCGGCGGGAACGCGAAGGCATGAGCGAAGTCCGGACCACCGCCCCGACCCACTACCGCGTGCTCGCCGGGCTCGGCCTCGGCGCGCTCGCGGGGGTCGCGCTCGGCCTCGTGCTGGCACCACCCGTGGTGGTCACCGGGGTCGTCGACGCCGGGGCGGCGGTCCGGTACGGCCTTCCGGTCACGCGGGTGCTGCTCGACATCTCGGCGACCGTCGTCGTCGGGCTGTCGATCCTGCCGAAGCTGCTCGGCTTCGACCGGCCCACCCACACCGAACCCGTCATGCGGATCGCCCGGCCGGCCGCGGTGGTCGCGGCCGCCGTCTGGGTGGTCTCCGCACTGCTGGCGATCGTGCTGCAGGCCGCTGAGCTGCGGCCGGGCAGCGACGTCAGCATCGGCAACGCCGTCGACTACGTCTCGACGGTGGGCGCCGGGAAGGGCCTGCTGTTCAGCGCGGCCTGCGCGTTCGTCTACCTGATCGTCGGCGTGATGGCCGTCCGCAGCGGTGAGTCCGTACCCGCTGAGCTGCGCATCCTCGTCTCGATGTTCGGTCTGCTGCCGATCCCCGTGACCGGGCACGCCTCCAACTGGAAGTACCACGACTACTCGATGGTCTCCATGGAGCTGCACGTGCTGGGCGCCGCGGCGTGGACCGGCGGCCTCGGCGCGTTGATCGCGCTGGTCGCCCACCGCAAGGGACTGCTGGCGGTCGCGCTGCCGAAGTTCTCGAAGATCGCGACCGTCAGCCTGATCGTCGTCGCGGTGACGGGCCTGTTCAACGGGTTGCTGGAGCTCGTCCTCAACCCGGTCGTGCCGTTCCCGCGGTCGCTGTTCACGACCGGCTACGGGTTGCTGTTCCTGGGCAAGCTCGTGTGCGCGGCCCTCATCGCGGTGCTCGGCGCGCACGTCCGCTGGCGGCTGCTGCCCAAGATCGCCCAGCACAAGGTCACCGCGATCGTGCAGTGGGCGGTCCTCGAAGTGACGATCATGGGCGTCGCGTTCGGGTTGGCCGTGATCCTCAGCCGCGCGCCGGTCAGCTGAAGCCCGTCGCGACCCTGACCAGGTCGGCGACGGCGCGCGACCTGCTGTGCGGTGGCCACGCGATCACCGTCGTCACCTTCGGCGCGTCCACGACCGGCACCGCGGCCAGTCCTTCGCCCAGCCCGGGGCGGACGACCTCCGGCATGACCGCGACGGCGCGGCCCAGCGCGATCAGCTGGAACAGCTGCGTCAGGTTGTGCACCTCCACACCGGGACCGGGCAGGTAACTGCCGTCGGGCTCCGGCCAGCGCACGAGCTCCGGCAGGTCGGCGACATCGGCCATCCGCAGCCGCTCGGCGCCGGCCAGCGGGTGCGAGCTCGCGACGATCGCGAACTGGCTCTCGGTGTGCAGGGGCTCGACGTCGAGGCCAGCGGTCGAGTCGAACGGCTCGTGCAGGAGCGCCACGTCCGCCCTGCCGTCGAGCAGCGGTTGCGAGGTGTGGGCCTCGCACAGCAGCAGGTCGACGGCGACCGCACCGGGTTCGGCGGCGTAGGCGTCGAGCAGCTTCGCGAGCAGTTCGCTGGAGCCACCCGCCTTGGCGGCCAGCACCAGCGACGGCCGGTCGACGGTCCGCGTCCGCCTCTCCGCCGCGGCGACCGCCCCGAGGATCGCCCTGCCCTCGGCCAGGAGCACCGCGCCCGCGTCCGTGAGCGAGACCTTGCGGCTGGTGCGGGTCAGCAACGCGACGCCCAGCCGGTGTTCGAGCTGGGCGATCGTTCTCGACAACGGCGGCTGGGCGATGCCGAGACGGTCGGCGGCGCGGCCGAAGTGCAGTTCTTCCGCCACGGCGACGAAGTACCGGAGCTCTCGGGTCTCCACCCGACCACCGTATCCATATCAGCCGGGTATCGGTGCCAGACCTGAGTGGTGTTGGTTCCCGCGACGCCTCCGACCACGATCAAATGCATGAGCGAACAGACGATTGCGCTGGTCACCGGCGCGAACAAGGGCATCGGCTACGAGATCGCGGCCGGTCTCGGGATGACGGTGGGAGTCGGTGCGAGGGATGCCCGGCGCGGCGAGGAGGCAGCGGCGAAGCTGCGGGCGAACGGTGTCGACGCGTTCGCCGTGACGTTGGACGTGACCGACGACGAGAGCGTTCTAGCGGCGGCAGCGCTGTTCGAGGAACGATTCGGCCGTCTGGACGTGCTGGTCAACAACGCGGCGATCGCCGGTGCGTGGCCCGCGGCGCCGTCCGCCGCCACACCGCAGAGCCTGCGGGAGGTGCTGGAGACCAACGTGATCGGCGTCGTCCGGGTCACCAACGCGATGCTGCCGCTGCTGGCCCGTTCCGCACGGCCGCGGATCGTGAACCAGTCGAGCCACCTCGCGTCGCTGACCCTGCAGACCACGCCGGAGGTGGAGTTCGGCGAGGTCAACGGCACCTACACACCGTCGAAGACGTTCCTCAACGCTCTCACGGTGCAGTACGCCAAGGAGCTCACGGGCATCAAGGTCAACGCCGCCTGCCCCGGTTACGTCGCGACCGACCTCAACGGTTTCCAGGGGACGAGCACGCCCGCGGAAGGGGCGAAGGTCGCGATCAGGCTGGCCACGCTGCCCGACGACGGTCCGACCGGCGGCCTGTTCGACGACGCCGGGACCGTGCCCTGGTGAGAGCGGGACGAATGTTCAACGTGAAACATCCACGACTTCGACCGGACTCGGCGAGTGGTCCGATCGGCGCGACGAGCTGCCCACGAACGGACTAATCGGTGATCAGTCGGGCCGAAGATTCCTCGCGCATCCGGGCCAGCCGGTTCATCGTCCGCTGACCGCGGCGGTCCAGCTCGCGGCTGTCGATCCAGCCGTTGGCGTAGCAGCGGTAGTCCTGGGCCAGCTCCACCAGCTCGGCGAGGTAGTCGGCGGACCTCCGCCGGCGCTCCTCGTCGAAGCCCGCGAGCAGCGGCAGCTGGGTGTCCACCACCTCGTCGAGCAACTGCGCGGACCGCAGCGCTCGCTTGGAACGCCACCTCCGAGTAAGGCTCACGCGCACCTCGTCCTCCGCCCCGACCTGCCGCACCTTAGGCGTGGATTGCACGCCCGTCGATGCTGCATTCGTGTGGGGAGGTCCTGGCGTTACCGCTTCGTGTCCCACGCCATCCAAAAGGGGTGCTATAGGACCCAAACGAGTTCCGGATCAGGCGGCGCTGTCGGCTCCGGTGAAGCGTGCGACGCGGTCCGCGAGCTCGCGTGCCTCGGGGTTGTTGCGGCGCTTCTCGGCTTCCTTCTGCAACGGCTCCATGCGCTGCTTCGTGCGCACCGACTTCAGTCCCTCGGACAGGTCGACGGCCTGGCCACCGACCTTGGCGCCGTGGTCGATGTCGCCCTGGATCAGGTGGTTGATCGACATCGAGGTGAGGTTGAACGACTTGCTGCGCGCCATGTCGTCGCCGAAGCTGTTGATCGCCTTGGAGAGGTACGGGATCGCGGTCCGCGCGTACTTGGGATCCACCGACTGGGCCAGCTCCGTGTGCACCGTGCCGATCATGGACGAGAGGTCGATCTCGTTGAAGAACCGCGCCCAGGCCGGCGCTTCGGCGACGTTCGAGCGGGAGAACTCGTCACGGGCGCGTCCGAGCAGCTTGAGCGCCTGCTCGTCGGAGCCCATCTTCGCGTAGGCCCAGGCCTCGTTCGCGCAGAGGATGCCGACGGCCAGTTCGGAACCGGAGTTCTGCGCGGCCAGCTGACCCAGCTGGAACACCTTCAGCGCGTCGTCAGGGGCGTTCTGGTGCAGGTAGACGCGGCCCATGCGGTACAGGATGTTCGCCATCAGGGCCTCGTTGTCGCCCTGCTTGGCGAGGTCGAGAGCCTGCCCGAAGTGGTTGCGGGCGGAGTCCATCAAACCGGTGTCGAACGACGTCCAACCGGCGAGGTTGTGCAGGTCGGCCAGTGCCACGAAGAGCCGCTGGCGGACGATGTCCGTGGAGCTGGCGCCGAGCATCTGCTGGCCCCAGGACAGCTGGGCGACCACCGCGTCGCGGCAGGAACCGCCGCCGTACTGGTAGTCGAGGGCCCGCAACGCACGAGTCGCCGCTTCGACCTGGCGCACATCGGTCATGCCGATGCGTCCCGGAGCCGGAGTCTGTGTGGGGTGTGAAACCCACGACCCGGAGTCCGCTCCGAACACGGCCGCGCCGACTGTCACGGCGGCGGCGTGCGCGAGGAACTTCCGACGCTTCACCGACTCTTCCTCCTCAGGATGGGGTGAGTCCGCGGCTGCGGCCACCCGTACTGCCGTTGTCTCGTCATAGGCGAGACCCATGTATCCACGTGGGACACCCAGGCCGACGGCGATCCTGGTCAGGACGTCATATGCCATCACCTGGCGTCCCTTGAGGATCTCCGAGACCTCGGACTGCGACTGCCCAGTGAGCGCCGCGATCTGGCGCTGGGACACGCCGTGCCTTCGGAGCAGCCGGTAGACCGAGCTGATCTCTCGTCGGGCAAGTGCGTCCCGCATCTCCTGGTGGTCCCACACCTCGGTGGGGATCGGAGAGCCCTGGGAACTAATGGTGTTCATCGCGCACCCTCACAGTCCGTTGGGCGTCATCGGCAGACTAGGGGCAGGTCCCCGAGCCCGAGAAGTCCTCTTCGGCGGAGCTGATCGGCCCTACCGATAACCGCTTACCGCTCACCGTAAGACCCTTACCGGTGGGCGCTGTGACGTCCCGTTCCGGCATGAATCATCGCAATCTGGACTCCGGTAAGCGAGTGAGCACGGAGAGGAATGACCAATCAGATGGACAGCTCCTCCTCGTACTCCACCTCCATTGTGGAGACGGGTGACACCGACTCCACATGGCGCGGCACGACCGGGCAGCGTCGGACGTGGCAGATCAGCTGCGGCGACGTGGTCGACCGGGACCGCCAGCTCACCGTGAAGGTCGTTCAGGGCCAAGTGGTTCTGGTGGGACCTCCCGGGGAGACGGCAGTCTTGTCCCACGACCAGCTCGTACAGCTCAGGGCTGCGCTACGCGAAGCCGCCGACCAGGCGGAAAGGTGACGGTGACGTTTCGATGGACGCGATCCTCGGACAGGTTCTTCGCAACGCTGTGTGGGAACGCCTCGACCTGCTCACAGAGCTGGCGAGCCGCGCTGACGCCCCGTCCCTCCTGTCGGTGGCTCGATCCGAGCTCCCTCGGCTGACCGAGGGATGGCGTGCTCTGCTGGCAGCGCACGAGCCGGACGAGAAGGGCAACTGCCCTGAGTGCTCCGGCCGTTGGCGCCAGCAGAAGTCACCTTGCTCGGTGTGGCGCGCCGCGTACGAACACCTGGTTGCGGGCGGACTCGCCCCGCGCCCGGCTCGCCACCTGCGCGAGGCCCCGGTGACCCCTCCTGTCACCAGGTCCCGCCGCGCGGTGGCTCGAGCCCACTAACGGGCGTTTGCGACTGACCTGGCGTCCCCCCGACACGACCAGGTCTGCAAACCGCCTACTGACCGGTGGCTCGCGATGTGCGAACCCCCGACCGCGACATCGCGAGCCCCGGTCAGCTTTACAACTCCACGGATTCCCGCGGGCCGGTGGCGTGCACCCACCCTCCCCGACCGCCGTCGGCCCGCGGTCACCACATCGGCCCCTTGCCTGCACCTCCCGCGCAGGTAGGGGGCCGTTTCCATGCTCAGCGGTGGGTACCGGTCCTCCACGCCAGGTAGCTCGTCAGCCCTGGGAACAGCCGGCCGGAGATCTCGAACGCCTTGAGCTGCCACGGGAACAGGTGCTCGGCGCGTTCCTTCTCCACGGCGTCGACGATCGACCTCGCGACCCGCTCCGGCGTCACCGACGGGATCATCAGCCGGGCGGCGCCGGGGATCCGTTCCTCCGCACCGGGGTTGTTGACGAAGTACTCGCTGCTCACCTTGCCCGGCACGACCTCGCTCACGCCGATCCCGGTCCCTCGCAGGTCAAGGCGCAGGGAGGCGGTCAGTCCGCGCAACGCCCACCGCGCCGACTGGTAACCCACGCAGCCGGGGATCGGCACGCGCGAGACCGGCGAGTTCACGTTGACGATCCAGCCGGACCCGCGAGCGCGCATGGCGCCCAGGTACTCCCTGGTCAGCAACAACGCGGCCATGTACGGCACCGCGGTCATCGTGACCAGCTCTTCCGGCTCGGTGTCGTCGAGGAACAGCCAGCGCCCGACACCCGCGTTGTTGACCAGCACGTCGGGTGCCGGGACCTCCTCGGCGAGTGCGCGGATCCGCGCGGCGTCCGCCAGGTCGGCCTGGTGAGCGGTCGCCGAGCCGCCGAACTCCGTGATCCGCTTGACCTGTTGATCGAGCAGTTCGGCGCTCCTGGCCACAAGGTGGACGTGTGCGCCGTGAGCGGCGAACCGGAAGGCCGCCTCCGCGCCGATGCCCTGGGACGCGCCCGTGACCAGAACCTTCTTGCCCTCGACCCGCATCAGACCACCGATCGCACTCGACTCATCAACACCGCCGCCAGCGTCGTCGCCAACGCCGACACCGCGAACAGACCGCGGTAGCCACCCAGGTTCGCCAGGATCAACGCCGTCAGCAAGGGGGCGATGACCTGCGGTAACGCGTTGGCCACGTTGAGCACGCCCAGGTCCTTGGCCCGGTCGGACGCGGCCGGCAGCACCTGGGTCAGCAGCGCGATCGCGACCGCCCAGTACGTGCCGAAGCCGACGCCGAGCAGGGGTGCGGCGACCAGCGCGCTGGTCCAGGTGGGCCAGACGACGAGCAACAGCGCCGCGACGGCCATGACGGTCGACGCGAGGTACACGTAGGGCTTGCGGCGGCCGGAACGATCACTCCGTGCGCCGAACAGCACCGCTCCTGCGGCGAGCGCGACCCCGTAGAGCGCCATCAGCACCAGGAGGCCGTCCTCCGGAGACGGGTGGTGGACGACGTCGCCGAGGAAGTAGAGGAGGTAGAGCGTCCCGAACGCGTTGCCGAGGTTGATCATGAGGTGGCCGAGCCACGCCCAGGCGAAGTCGGGGTGCTCACGCGGTGAGATCCAGAACGTCGGCTTCACCGGCTTCGCGATGAGCTGCGTGTCCGGCGTTCGCCACACGAAGAAGAGTGCCCCCACCACGACGATGACCGCACACGCCAGGTAGCCGTTGGTCAGGCCGCTGACCAGCAACGTCACCACGACCGCGCCCAGCACCGTGCCGAGCATCTGGCTGATGCCGATGAGCCCGCCGACCTGCGCCCGTTGCTCGACGGGCACGCGGTCCGGCACCGCGGACGTGAGCGCGGCCAGCATGCCGCCGATCCCCGCCTGCACCAGACACCAGCCGACGGTCATGACGACGACGCTCGGCGCGGTGGCCAGGACGGCGAGACCGACGGCGCCGATGACCGCACCGCCGAGCGTCCACGGGTGCCGGCGGCCGAACCGCGAGGTCGTGCGGTCGGACAGGAACCCGATCAGCGGTACGACGAGCAGCGAGACCAGGCCGCCGAAGCCGGTGACGATGCCGAACACCAGTTCCTTGTTCGCCTTGTCGAGCAGTTCGGCCTGCTGGGGCAACAGCACCTGGATCGGCGCGTAGATCGCGAGCCACAACCCGAGGTTCGCGAGGAACAGCCAGGTCATCCAGCCGCGGCGAACCCGCACCACCGGCTCAGCGAGGGCCTCACTCACCACTGATCACCTTTCTGTACCAGTGGAACGAGTCGCGCGGCGTGCGGACCTGCGTCTCGTAGTCGACCTCGACCAGGCCGAACCGCTGCGAATATCCGGCCTCCCACTCGAAGTTGTCGAGCAGCGACCACACGAAGTACCCGGATACGTCCGCCGCCTGGGCCGCCTTGAGGTGTCCGTCGAGGTAGGAGATCCGTTCGGCGTCCTGGAGGCCTTCCGGAAAGCTGCAGCCGCTCTCAGTGACGTGGACCGGCGGCAGGGACGGGTGGCGCTCGCGCAGCGCGTTGATCATCTCGGTCAGCCCTGCCGGCACGATCGGCCAGCCGAACCCGGTGCGCTCGTACTCGTCGATCTCGGCCAGTTCGAACGGCAGCGGGTTGCCCTCGGACGGCGCCCTGAGGCGCGTCGGGTTGTAGTAGTTGACGCCGTAGAAGTCGAGCGGCTGGTGGATCGTGGCCAGGTCACCATCGGCGATAGGCAGAAGATCGGCGACTGCGTCGGGATATCGGCCCGACAACATGGGGTCCGCGTAGATCCAGTTGTGGATTTCGCTGTACGCCTCGGCGGCTGCTACGTCTTCCGGCCCAACCGGCCACGCGGGAGTGTGGTTGTTCGCCGTGCCAACCGCTTGCGCGTTGTGCGCACGGAGCACTTCGACCGCACGGCCGTGCGCCAGGTTCAGGTGGTGGGCGGTGGGCAACGCGTCGAAGAGCAACGTCTTGCCAGGGGCGTGCTCACCGATCGCATAGCCCTGCAACGTCACCATCGCGGGTTCGTTGACCGGGATCCACAGCTTCACGCGGTCGGCCAGGCGGTCCGCGACCAGCGCCGTGTAGTCGGCGAACCTGTCGGCGATGTCGCGGTTCAGCCACCCTCCCTCAGCTTCCAGTGCCAAGGGCGTGTCCCAGTGGTACAACGTCACCACGGGGGCGATATCGATATCGACGAGCGCGTCGACCAGGCGGTCGTAGAAGTCGAGGCCCTCGGCGTTGACAGGTCCCTTGCCGGACGGCTGGATGCGCGGCCACGCGATCGAGAACCGGTACGCGTTCACGCCGAGCTGCGTCATGAGCGCAACGTCCTCGCGCCACCGGTGGTAGTGGTCGCACGCAACGGAAGCGTTCTGGTTCTCGTGTACCGGAGTGAACTCGTCCCACACGGAGGGACCTCGACCGCCGGCGTCGAACGCGCCCTCGATCTGGAACGCGGACGTCGACACTCCCCACAGGAAGTCGCTCATCGATCCTCCAAATGTGAAACTTGTTCGGATCGTAGGCGTGTTGACAGGTTCAGGGAAGTGAAAGAGCCGTACAACGGGCAAGATGGAAGTCCCCGAACTACTGGGAGTCGCCGTGACGAGCACCACCCCGCTTCGCCGCCAGCCCGTCCAGCAGCGCAGCGCCAAGAGAGTCGAGCGCATGCTGGAGGCCTGCGCGACTCTCATCGACGAGGTCGGCTACGACGGCGTCACCACAACGCTGATCGCGGAGAGAGCGGGCGTCGCGGTCGGCTCGCTCTACCAGTTCTTCCCCGACAAGAGAGCCGTCGTGCAGGCGCTGACGCTGCGCAACGTCGACAAGTTCTCCCAGGGCATCACCGAAAGGCTTGAGCAGG
This sequence comes from Lentzea sp. NPDC058436, assembly GCF_042721515.1. Lineage (NCBI taxonomy): Bacteria > Bacillati > Actinomycetota > Actinomycetes > Pseudonocardiales > Pseudonocardiaceae > Lentzea > Lentzea sp. NPDC058436. Next base: position 80,901 of record NZ_JBHXLF010000010.1, on the reverse strand, counting down.
CGACGCTTGAGCACTGGTGGGACGCCGTGGACACGGTGTTCGACGTGTACGTGACGATGCACCGCGAGATCCCCGCGTTCGGGAAGCTGCACTTCGGCGACGTCGTGGACATGCGCCTGCTCGACGACCGCCGTGACAACAACGCCGTCATCTCCGACAAGATCTCGGAGCTGATCTCCGGCAAGTTCAGCATCCCGTTCGGCGAGGTCGGCCTGCCGATCGCGATCGCCGTCGAGGCCGCCGACGCCGTGCTGAAGATGGCGTTCCGCAACAACCCGAACGGCGACCAGGCGATCCTGGTCGAGGCGAAGGCGCTGGTCAGGGGCTACCTGTCGTCGCGCCTGCCCGACTAACCGAAGTTCCTGCGCTCACCGCGGTACGTGGGCACGGTGCGCTCGATGGTGTCACCGTGCACCAGGTGCACCTCGTCGAACCGCTCGAACAGCTCTCCCGCCTTGGCGTGCCGCATCCAGACCCGGTCGCCGATCGCGAGCTGTTCCGCCGCCTTGCCGGTGACCGGCGTCTGCACCTCGCCCGCGCCTTCCAGCCCGAGCGTCTTCAGCCCTTCCGGCAGGTACGGCGACGGCTGGCGGTCGGGCGTGGGCGTACCGGACGCGATGTAACCGCCGGCGAACAGCGTGGCGACCCGCTTCGTCGGCTTGCGCACGACCGAGAGCGCGAACAGCGCGGCCGGCTCCGGCTTGAACGCCTGGTAGGCGTCGAACAGCGTCGGCCCGAAGAGCCCGCTGCCCGCCGCGAGCTCGGTGACCGACGGGTCCGACCCGGTCAGCTCCAGGCTGCCGGTACCACCACCGTTGACGAACTCCAGGTCGGCGACCTGCCGCACCGCGCTGACCACAGCCGTCCGCCGCTGGATCAGCTCGGGCCCGGACTTCGACTGGATGAACCGGATCCCGAGCGCGCGGAACGGCTGACCGGGCGGGTTGTCCCCCAGCCCGGCGATCTGCCCCTCGTACGCCATGACACCGACGAGCTTGAACCCGGCGCGCTGCACGATCCTGCCCGCAAGCGCTTTCGCCTGCTGCGGCGTGTGGATCGCCGAACGGCGCGGACCGATGTGGACACCGGGCAACGGCCGCCACGACACGTCGAGCTCCAGGCAGACCCGGATGTCGGCGTGCGGCCCGATCGCGGCGTCGACGAAGTCGAGGTGCTCCAACGAGTCGACCATGATCGTGACACGCTGTCGCGCGGTCTCGTTGGCAGCGAGCTTCTGCAGACTGGCACGATCCGCGGTGGGATAGGCGACCAGCAGGTCCTCGCTGACGTTCTGCTCCGACAACCACAACGCCTCGGCCAGCGAGTAGCACATGACACCGGCGTAACCGGGCCGTTCAAGAGCCCGGCTCACCAGCTCGCGCACGCGGATCGACTTGCTCGCGACCCGGATCGGATGACCGGCAGCGCGACGGGCGAGGTCCGCCGCGTTGTGGTCGAAGGCGTCCAGGTCGACGATCGCGAACGGAGGATCCAAATCCTTCGTCGCGGCGTCGAGTCGAGTTCTGCGCATGCTCTGACGGTACGTGCTCAACCCTTGAAACGTGAAGAGCTTTCACTTACGTTACTCGCAGGTCACACTCTCTCGTGGAGGTTCGCGTGTGGACGAACTGGGCTAAAACCGCATCCTGCACCCCGGTGCGAGTGGTCCACCCGTCCAGCACGGACGAGATCGCCGCGGCCGTACTCTCCGCAGGCCGAGTCCGCGCCCGAGGCAGCGGCCACTCGTTCAACGACATCGCGGTAGCGCCAGAAACGGCGCTAGACCTGGACCGCTGGACGGGAATCGTACGAGCGGACACCGAAACCGGCCTCGTGACGGTCCGCTCGGGCACTCCCCTGTGGCAGTTCAACGCAGACCTCCACCGCCTCGGCCTCGCAATGCCGAACCTGGGCGACATCGACGCCCAGACAGTGGCCGGCGCGGTCTCCACCTCGACCCACGGCACAGGCGCCAAACTGGGAGTGCTCGCCACAGCGATCGAGTCACTGGAACTCGTCCTCGCCGACGGCTCCACCGTCACCTGCTCCCGAACAGAACGCCCAGACCTCTTCAACGCAGCAAGGGTGGGCCTAGGCGCACTAGGCATCATCAGCACCCTCACCCTCCGCTGCGTCCCGTCGTTCGTCCTGCAAGCGTCCGAATCCCCAGGCCGCCTCGACACCGTGCTGGAACAGTTCGACGACCTCTGCGCAGTGGAAGACCACGTCGAGTTCCACTGGTTCACGCACTCGGACCGCGTGATCCTCAAGCGCAACAACAGAATCACCGACGACGCCCGCCCGCTCTCGAAACTCCGCCAGACCTGGGAGTACGAGGTGATGGAGAACGCAGCGTTCGGCGTGGTCACCAAGGTGGCGAAGACCTTCCCCCGCTACACCAAGCGCCTCAACGAACTCTGCGGCTCCCTGATCTCAGAACGGTCCTATTCGGACTACTCGCACAACGTCTTCGTGACCCCACGCCGAGTCCGCTTCGTGGAGACGGAGTTCTCCATCCCCCGAGAAACGCTCCTCGACGTGATCCGCGAACTCCGAGCAGTAGCAACGAAGCTGGGCGAACGCGACCACCTGATCGTCCCGTGCGAAGTACGAGTGGCCCAGGCCGACGACATCTGGCTCTCCACAGCAAACGGCCGCGACACCGCATACATCTCAATGCACCAGGCACTGGGCATGCAGTACAAGACTTTCTTCGACGCGTACGCAAGCATCGCGGCGTCAGTGGGCGGCCGCCCCCACTGGGGCAAGATGCACGACCTCACGGCAACAGAGCTCCGCCCCCTGTACCCGCACTTCGACGACTTCCTGCGGGTACGGGACGAGGTGGACCCAGGCAGGACGTTCAGCAACGCCTACCTGGACCGCGTGCTAGGAGCCTGACAGCTGCGATGCCGAAGGCGAGCCGTCCTTACCAAGAGGAACCGGCGGTGGGGTCCCGTCACGAGTCGCGCCATAGCTCTTGCTGCAGTCAGGTAGGGGTGTCAACTCGACACGCTTTTCGTCGAGTTGACACCCCTACCTGACTGTGGCCCGCTCTTGGTGCGGCTCGTGATGGGACCCCACCGCCAACGCAACCCTCATACGAAACAGGCAGCCGCTCTACGCAACAGGCGTGCCATCAACCCGCAGGCAGCGCTACCCCCCATTTCAGATTGCCGGGGGTCTGGGGGCAGAGCCCCCAGGGGAAGCACGCAGCAGAAACAGGCCGCCCGCAACAAAACCACAAAACTAAGTCAGCCCAACAAAGTCGCAGCCCGAGGATCAGTGATCAGCGCAGCAAAGGCGTGCCGATCTCCCCACCGCCCACAAACCCAAGCCAAAGCCCGAGCCAACCCCTCAGGAGTGTCCGCAGCATGCGGCACCCCATCAGCCATCCACCACTCAACCCGGGACCCATCCACGACCAGGGCTTCATGCACAACAACAACCCCGTCAGGCAGCGAAACCTCAAGCAGCTCGCAAGCCATCCGAACGGCCCCAAGCTCCGACCAGGCAACAACCTCACCGACATGATCAGGCGACCCGTCGAACTCCTCAGAAGCCAAAGCCAGATCCAACAGATCGGCCAACTCCTCGGACCCGTCCGCGAGCAACACCCGAGCAGCCGGCACAACCCCCAGCAACCACGGATGGTCCAGCACAACAACGTCGTCAGCATCAACAACGTCCCCGGACAACACCCGAACCCGCGAGGGCGGCGCGAAATCCCCTTCAGGCAACGCCGCATAAGCCCGCAACACCACGGCGTCGGCGACGACCCGGTCCGCATCCCCCAACCGGTCCAGCACGAACTCGGCATCGTCGTCGTCCAGAACCTCCAACGACGACCGAACACCAGCGGCCCGCAACACGTGCTCCGGCAACTCGACATCCGGAACGACGTCGAACAGCCCGTCCAGCAACGAGGCGTCAGCGAGCCGGTAGGAACGCGGCGCAGCACCGCCAAGCGACGCATACCGGGCGATCCACCAACCCGTATACCCGTCGGATTCAGCCACCGCACGCCAAGTAACAGGATCCGAGGCCAGCAACCGCAACGCCGCAGGCCAGTCCGCCACAAGATCCAGGTCGCGAACGGCGACAACCCGGCGAGGCTCGTCCGGCACGGACGACCACCACGCGGACTCGTCGGCCAGATCGTGGTCCGGCCCGGAAGGCGAGTCGTCGACGACCACCGAGAACCCGTCCACAACTCCAACAGCGACCAGCGCGGAACGCGGGTACGACTCGGCGACTTCCTTGGACAGCAACGGAAGCGCGTCAGCCTCAAGCACGCCCACGAGCGGTGAGTCGGGCAGCAGCAGCTCGTCCGCGCGGTGCCACTCGCCGGAGCCGTCGGGCAGGGCCAGGGCTCCCAGCCACGGTTCCTCGCCGGCGCGAACGGAAGCGCGGTCGACGAGGCGCAGCACGGTCTCGACCAGGTCCAGCCCGTCGAGCCCGGCCTCGGCGTCCTCCAGCGACCGGGCCACGTTCTCGCGCAAAGACGGATCGGCGAGCAGCTCGGCCGCGCCGGCTTCGACGGCACCCAGCCGGACGAGCAGCGGGTGCACGGCGTCCGGGTGCACCACTCGCAGGCCGGGCAGCGGTTCGTCGGCGATCAGGGTCGTGCGCGGGCCGGTGACGACGCGGCCGTCGGCCAGCGGCACGGGGAGCGAAGCCAGTGCCTCGCGCACGTCCGGGTCGACCTCGGCCAACGGAGACAAGGCCGCGTAGACGTCGTGCCACCAGCCGGGATCGCCGGAGACCTCGGTCAACGCAGCGACCACCTCGGCGGTCGTGACGCGGGGAACTTCCAGTGCGGCCAGGGCTCGTGCGTGCACCGGAGCGGACAGTTCGGCGTCCAGCAGGCCGGGCAGGGCGTCCTCGACGAGGTCGACGAGCTCCTCGGAACCGACGTCGAGCACGCGGGCGCGCGCGGGAGCGATCCACTCGCCGGACGCCAGCGGCAGCCATTCCGCCGTGCGCAGCTCCCTGATCACCGCGGTCCGCAGGCGATCGTCCACTTCGGACAGCGGGAAGCCCGGCAACGGGACCAGCGCGGTCCGTTCGACGGCGGGGACCCGCGCCACGAGGGCCGGGTAGGCAGCGGCCGCGGCGTCCAGCACCGACCAGGCGGCTGGGCCGGGCAGGATCCGGCGGCGCGAGGGCTCCACGGGCAGGGTTGCGATCAGACGGGCGGGCAGCGACAGGCGCTCGTCGGTCGGGGTCGGCGCGTGCAGCACGTCCTCGCCCAGCTCGCCTTCCAGCGGGAACGCCCAGGACACCGTCCACTGAGGACGCTGCTCTACGCCGGCGACGAGCTCCGCGGGCAGTTCGCCGACGGTGCGCTCCACCAGCCAGCGCGACGAGCCGACGGTGACCACGCCATCTGAGGTGACGAAGCGCTCCCACGACTGGGAGCCGACCTCGACGCGGCGCAGACCGGGCAGCGCCAGCAGCAGGTCCGGCACCTCCGACGCCAGGTCGTCCAGGGACAGCTCGACCTTCAGCGGCAGCCGGACCTCGGTCGTGAACCCGTCCGGCACGGTCTCGGTCACCGGCCAGACCAGGCGCAGCACCGGCACGTCACCGCCGCGCTCGGACGCCAGCTCCGGCACCTCGGCACGGGTGCGAGAAGCGGAGAACTCCACGCCGCCGGAAGAAGACATCACGCGCGGTGCGTCCGACACGGCCAGCACGGCCGCGAAGCCGACGCCGAACTGCCCGACGCCGGACTCCTTCGAGGACGCACGGAGCGAGGCCAGGGCGGCGACACCGGCGGCGGTCAGCGGCGCGCCCGTGTTGGCCGCGCGCAGCTCGCCGTCCACGAGAGTGATCCGCAACACACCGGGCTCGGCACCGGCCGCGTCGGCGGCGTTCTGGGCGAGCTCGACGAGCAGGCGGTCGCGGTAACCACCGAGGCGGAGGTCCTCCTCGGCGTTCGCGTCCTCGCGGAAGCGGGTGGGCGAACCACGCCACGCCGAGAGGACCGAGGTGCGCAGGGCCTCGGTGCCGAACGGATCGGTCACTCCGAGACGTCCAGAACTTCCAGCTGCGCGTCGTCGTAGACCAGGTCGGCCACGGGCACCATCGGGCTGATGTCGACCTCGACCTGCGAGTGCGCGCCGCAGCCGTACTCGACGTGCACGACGTGGCCGTCCGCCGGGGCGATCTCGTTCGCGCAGACGCCGAACGCCGAGCCGAACGCGCCGGCCACGCGGGTGTAGAAACCGCAGGTGCCGCAGTGCGCGGGGGCGCTGCGGGCCATGTCGGAGCGCGGGCCGAAGTCGGAGGTCGCCCAGCGGTCCGCCGCGTCGAGGCGGCCCTCGCGGGACAGGACGCGGGTGCGGCCGAGGCCGATCTCCAGCGCCACCTCCTCGACCGCGGGGTCGTCGGACTGCACGTACGCCTCGACCAGGCGCGGGTCGTCCTCGCGGGGCGGCATCAGGTCGCCGACGCCCAGGTCACCGGCGCGGACGCGTTCGCTCCACGGCACCCACTCGGGGGCGACCAGGGCGTCCTGGCCCGGCAGCAGCACGACCTCGCTGACCGAGACCGGGGTGCCCTCGCCCGCGTGGGCGACCGTCACCGCCCAGGTCCAGCCGCGGTAGCCGGCGTGCTCGGCGTCGAACAGGTGCGTCACCGAGAACTCGTCCTCGGCGGACACCCCGACATGAGCGCCCACACGTTCCATACCGGCCTCTTCCTGCGCGGCTGCGCGGGCGAGGTCAACGGCGTCGAGGAGCATCTCAGTCGCGGTCACGACATGAATTGTGCCGCAGGACTTCGCGGGGACGAAAACTCGTGCCACCCTCCGTTGGGTGCGCTCACCCGTCTGGCTAGTTCTCGTCGCGGTCCTGGCCGCGTGTTCGACGCCTCAGGAAACAAAACCCCAGGTAGAAGTCCTGCAGAAGATTCCGCACGACACGTCGGCGTTCACCCAGGGGTTGGAACTGGTCGACGGCGTCCTCTACGAGGGCACCGGCCTGGAGGGCGAGTCGACGATGCGCGCGCTCGACCCGTCGACCGGGAACGTGCAGAAGAAGGTCGACCTGCCCCCTGACTTCTTCGGCGAGGGCATCACGGTCGTCGACGACACGATCTGGCAGATCACGTGGCAGAACGGCATCGCGATCGAGCGCGACCGCAAGACGCTGAACGAGCTCCGCCGCGTCTCCTACGAGGGCGAGGGCTGGGGCATCTGCGACGACGGCAAGCGCCTCGTGATGAGCGACGGCACCGCGAAGCTGACGTTCCGCGACCCGAAGACGTTCGCGGAGACCGGGAGCGTGCAGGTCACGCGGGACGGCAAGCCGCTGACCCAGCTCAACGAGCTGGAGTGCGTCGGCGACAAGGTCTGGTCGAACGTCTGGAAGACCGACGAGATCGTCCGCATCGACCCGTCCACGGGCCAGGTGACCGGCACCTACGACCTGTCCTCGCTCAAGCCGAGCGGCGACGTGGACGTCCTCAACGGCATCGCGCACGTCCCCGGCACCGACGAGTTCCTGGTCACAGGCAAGAACTGGCCCACCATCTTCCGGGTGAGGTTCAACGGGATGGGGCAGGATTGACGGTGTGACGGGCGACCGCGGGTGGAGTGACGACGAGACTCCGAAGCGCTACCCGTGGCAGGACGACGAGTACCGGCCGCGGGAGCGTCGCAGGACGCCGTCCGAGCACGGTTTCCAGCCGCCGCCCCGGCCGCAGAACACCCGTCCGCTGCCGAACCAGGACCAGCAGACGACCCCGACGCCCAAGCCGCCGCGCAAGCTCACGGTCACGCGCGTCGCGTGGTTCCGCAGCAAGCAGATCTCACAGCAGGCGGTCGCGGCGTTCCGGCGCGCGGCCAGGGCGGACGGCGCCGGGAAGTCCGGCATGACGTCGGTCACCTACGCGGTGATGATGAACTACGCCGCCGACGCCGCGATGGCCGTCGCGCTGGCGAACACCCTGTTCTTCTCCGCCGCGTCCGCGGAGTCCAAGACCAAGGTCGCGCTCTACCTGCTGATCACGGTCGCGCCGTTCGCGTTGATCGCGCCGGTGATCGGCCCGCTGCTCGACAAGATCCAGCGCGGCCGGCGGCTCGCCTTGGCGGCGTCGTGCGTGCTGCGGGTCGGCCTGTCGGTCGTGATGGCGCTGAACTTCGACAACTGGCTGCTGTACCCGGCGGCGCTCGGCAGCATGGTGCTGTCCAAGTCGTTCACCGTGCTCAAGTCCGCGATCACCCCACGCGTGCTGCCGCCGGACATCACGCTGTCCAAGACCAACGCCCGCATGACCATCTTCGGCCTCGCGGCGGGTGGCGTGTTCGGTGCGTTCGCAGCGGGCTTCGCGAACCTGTTCGGCTCGCCGGGCGCGCTGTGGTTCACCGCCGTCCTGTGCCTGGTGAACGCGTGGCTGTGCATGAAGATCCCGTCGTGGGTCGAGGTGACCGAGGGCGAGGTCCCCGCGACGCTGACGGCCAAGCCCGCCAAGCAACCTGTGTCGCGGCACGTCGTGGTCTCGCTGTGGGGCAACGGGTCCATCCGCGTGCTGACCGGTTTCCTTACGCTGTTCGCGGCGTTCGTGATCCGCGAGCAGACCGAGGGCGACGCGGTGCGGCAGCTGCTCCTGCTCGGCGTGATCGCCGGCGCCGCGGGCGTGGGCAGCTTCCTCGGCAACGCGATCGGCGCGCGCCAGCACTTCGGCAAGCCCGACGAGGTGATCATCGCCTGCGTCGCCACGGCACTGGTGGCCACGATCGTCGCCGCCGCGCTGCCGGGTCTCGTCACCGCCGCGATCGTCGGCCTGCTGGGCGCCACGGCGTCGTCGCTCGCGAAGATCAGCCTCGACGCGGTGATCCAGGACGACCTCCCGGAGGAGTCGCGCGCGTCGGCGTTCGGCCGCTCCGAGACGATCCTGCAGCTCGCGTGGGTCTTCGGTGGCGCGCTGGGGGTGCTGCTGCCCGCAACGTTCTGGGTCGGCTTCCTGGTGCTCGCCGTGCTGCTCGCGCTCGGTCTCACGCAGACGTGGATGTACCGCAACGGAACCTCGTTGCACAGGCTGGTCCGCAGGCCGGCTCCGGTGACCCCGTAGGCTGCTTGACGTGCGTCGACTTGCTTCTGTGATGGCTGCCAGCGTTCTCGTGCTGACGGGGTGCGCGATGCCCCGCCACTACCCCGAGGTCACGTTCCACGCGAACGGCAAGACGATCAGGGTCGAGCCGGCGGTCTACTGCGACCTCGGGGGCGACAACTGCGCGGAGCTGAACAAGCCCGCGACGCTGAAGGTCCCCGCGGGCAAGGTCGTGCAGATCTCGGTGGACGGCCAGCTCGCCGACGGCCTGTGGGAAGCCGTGTTCCTCTACAAGAAGGCGGACGGCGAGCAGACGACCACGGGCACCGGCCTGCTGGGCAAGGGAGAGAACTTCACCTACACCCTCTCCCTGCCCGACAAGGCCGACCAGCTCCAGGGCATCGAGATCCACGAGGCGGCCGCGGCGGTCCTGGAGACCGGTCAGCCGCTGCTGCGCGGCTACTGGGCCGTCGAGATCACGAACTAACGGCGCCCGAACGCCTCCCACCACTCCGTGGGAGCGATCCGCAGAGCGGAGTCCATCAGCGCCTTGCCGGTGTCGGTGACCACCGAGCCCTGCATGGTCTGGATGAACCGTTCCATCTTGGAGATCCCCGCGGCCTGGTACTCCCTGGCCTGCAACAACAACTCCAGCTTGTCCGCGTCACGCGAACAGCGCGCCTCTGGCGTGTGGTCGATGTCCTTGGCGGCCTCGTGCTCGGCCACCAACGCCTCGATGTGCGCGGCGAGCGGTGCGGGCAGGTGGCAGACCTGATCGCGCGCCACGGCTTCCGGCGGCACCTTCACGTCGAGGTAGAGCTTGCCGACGTACGGGATGTCGCCGATGCGCGTCTCCGGCACGTCGTGGAAGAGACCCAGGGTGGCCGCCCTGTCGGGGTTCGCGCCCTCCTGCACGGCGATCGCGAACGCCAGAACGCCCACCCGGAACGAGTGGGCGGCCACCGACTCGGGGTGCTGCACCCCGGCGAAGAGCCATCCCGCTCTGGGCAGGCGTTTGAGCTGGCCGACCTCGTAGACGAACTCGACGATGCGATCCGCGTCAGACATGACGCCGATCCTTTTACGGATCGAGGTCCCGCGCCACCACGCGGACGGCTTCGGCGACGAGCTTCATGGTCTTCTTGTCGGACGGGTAGCGGCCGCGGCGCAGGTCGGGCTGGACCTTGGTCTCCAGCAGCCTGATCACTTCCTCGATCAGTCCGTGCAGCTCCTCCGCGGGACGGCGGCGTGCTTCAGCGACGGACGGCGCGGGGTCGACCAGGCGCACGGACAGCGCCTGCGGTCCGCGGCGGCCTTCCGCCATGCCGAACTCGATGCGCTGGCCGGCTTTGAGGCCGTCGACGCCGGGAGGCAGGGCGGCCTTGCGGACGTAGACGTCCTCGCCACCGTCCTGGGTGACGAATCCGAAGCCCTTCTCCGTGTCGTACCACTTGACCTTGCCGGTCGGCACCGCGCTCACCATTCCCTTACTTCTGCACAACGAACGCGCCCGGGGCGTACCCAGGACGCGTCTCACCAGAGTAGCCAGAACACCAGGGCGAAGGCACCTCCGTTAGCGCGACTACCCTGCACGTATGACCGCTCCGAAGTTGATGCCGCTGGCCATCGGCCTGTTCGCCGTGGGCGTACTGGCGATCATCGTGGTCTTCGCGCTGTTCCTCACGGGCCACAGCGACCTGCCCGTGGCGCTGAACGTCGCGGCCACCTACCTGCCGGCGATCGGCCTGGGGCTCGGGATCATCGCGGTGATCAGGAAGTCACGGCAGAAGAGGTCCTGAGCCACTCAGGGAACTCGCGCAGGTCCTCCAGCACGACGGCCGCGCCCGCCCCGGTCAGCTCGGCACGCGAGCACGGCCCGGTGACGACCCCGACGCCCAGCGCTCCGGCCGCCTCGGCACCGCGCATGTCGCCGACGTGGTCGCCCACGTAGACGCTCGCACCGTGCAGCTTGAGCGACTCGGCCTTGCCCGTCGACCACAGCTCGCCGTAGAGGTGGTCGACCTCCCAGCCCATGGCCTCCAGGTGCAGCGCGGCGTTCTTGCGGTACTTGCCGGTCACGACCATGGTGCTGCCGCCCAGTTCCCGCACGCACTGCAACGCCGCCGCGGCACCGGGCAGCGCGACCGTCGCGGGGATCACGACGTCCGGGTAGAGCGCGCGGAAGAGCGTGACCATCTCGGGGATCTTCTCCTCGGGCACGCCCATCTCGCGGTAGACCATGTCGAGGGGCGGACCGAGGTTCGACGCGAAGTGCTCGCCGTCGAGCTGGTGGCCGGTGCGCACGCCGACCTCGTTCAGCACGGCGGCCATACCCGGTCGCGGGTCGATGAGGGTCATGTCGAGGTCGAAACCCACGGTGAACGGCACGGAACCCGACTCTACGTCTTTACAACAAGTGTAATTGTGTAAAGGTGAACGGGTGAGCGACATCACCGAGCTCTTACTGGACGCGGCCGCCGACCTCTTGGCGGCCCGGGGCTTCCACGGGCTGCGCATGATCGAGGTCGCCAGTCGCGCCGGGGTGAGCAGACAGACCGTCTACAACGAGTTCGGCAACAAGGAGGGACTCGTCCAGGCCGTCGCGGTCCACAAGACGGAGGAGTACCTGACCGGGATCGCGACCCGGCTCCAGGACGACCCCGACCCGTGGGAGGCGATGCGGTCGGCGTTCCGCTTCACCTTCGAGCAGACCGAGAAGGACCGGCTGGTCTCGGCCGTGCTGACCGGCCAGAACGCCGAGGACCTGCTGCCGTTCATCACGATCCGCGGCCATCCGATCCTGTTCCACGCCACCGAGGTCGTCGAACAGCACCTCAGCAGGCACTTCCCCGGCAGGCACGTGCGGTTCACGGCCGAGACGACCGTGCGGCTCGCGTTGAGCCACCTGCTGATGCCCAGCGGGGACCTGGACGGCGCGATGGACGCCGTCGTGCGGGTCGCCCGAGTGACGATGGACGCATGAGTTAGACCTCCCGGCCCCTTGTTGCCATAATCTGGCAACAAGGGGAGGTGTCCTGGTGGTCGCTGTGTCGGCGCGTCTGCGCGCGGGTGCGGCGTTGCTCGGTCCGGCGTTCGTCGCCGCGATCGCGTACGTCGATCCCGGCAACGTGGCCACCAACACCGCGGCGGGCGCGACGTACGGGTACCTGCTGGTGTGGGTGCTCGTCGTCGCGAACGTCATGGCGGGGCTCGTGCAGTACCTGTCGGCGAAGCTCGGCCTGGTGACGGGCAGGTCGTTGCCGGAGGCGGTGCGCGACCACCTGCCGCGGCCGGTGCGGCTCGCCTACTGGGGGCAGGCCGAGGTCGTGGCGATGGCGACCGACCTGGCCGAGGTGCTCGGCGGCGCGATCGCGCTGCACCTGCTCTTCGACCTGCCGCTGCTGCTCGGCGGCGTGATCACCGGTGTGGTGTCGACGATCCTGTTGCTGGTGCAGGACAAGCGCGGGCAGAAGCCGTTCGAGCGCGTGATCACCACCATGCTGGTCGTGATCGCGGTCGGGTTCATGGCGGGACTTTTCGTTGCGCCACCATCGGTTTCCGGCGCGGTCTCCGGTCTGGTGCCGCGGTTCGACGGCGCGGACAGCGTGTTGCTCGCGGCGGGCATGCTCGGCGCGACCGTGATGCCGCACGCGGTCTACCTGCACTCCGCGCTCGCCCGCGACCGGCACGGGCGCAACCCGTCGGTGCTCGGCGCGACGAAGGTCGACGTCGTGGTCGCGATGGTGCTCGCGGGCGCGGTCAACATGGCGATGCTGCTGCTCGCGGCGTCCGCCCTGCAGGGTCGCGAAGGCGTGGACACGCTGGAAGGCGCGCACGCGGCCGTCGGCTCGACGTTGGGCGGCGGGATCGCGCTGCTGTTCGCCCTGGGCCTGCTGGCATCGGGTTTCGCGTCCACGGCCGTCGGGTGTTACGCCGGCGCCGTGGTGATGGACGGCCTGTTGCGGGTGCGGATCCCGTTGCTCGTAAGGCGTTTGGTCACGCTGGTGCCCGCGCTCGCGATCCTGGCGCTAGGGGTCGACCCGACGTTCGCGCTGGTGCTGTCGCAGGTCGTGCTGTCGTTCGGCATCCCGTTCGCACTGGTGCCGCTGGTGTGGCTGACCGCGCGCCGGTCCGTGATGGGTTCGTACGCGAACCGGCGCGCCGTCACGTTCGCCGCCTGGGTGGTGGCGTTCGCGGTGGTGGTGCTGAACGTGGCGCTGATCTACTTGACGGTGTCCGCGTAGCTGACGCCGATCTGGCGCAACGCCTCTTCCAGCGTCCGCATGACCTCCAGGGTGTTCGCCCAGGTGACCTGCGGGCTCTCGGTGAGCCCCGCGGCGACGCACTCCTCGACCGCGCGGATCTGGTGCTGGTAGCCCTCGTCCTCGATCGCGTGCTCGATGCCGTTGATCACGACGGCCGTCGGGTTGAACATCGGGTCGACGACCTCGACGCGGCCCAGCGTGCCGACGATCTCCGCGCGCGCACCGAGGTTGGCGACGAGCGAGCAGCTGAGGAGGGCGTGCGCACCGTTGGCGTAGGCCAGGAAGATGCCCGCGTCAGCGTCCACTTCGGTCGGTGCGAGGCTGCCGTGCGCGTGGACGTGCGTGGGCACGCCCAGGATCTGGTGGGCGAACGCGACGGGGTAGACGCCGAGGTCGAGGGTCGCGCCGCCACCCGCTTCCTTGGCCCACAGGCGATCGCCGTCGCTGAAGGCGTGCCGGAAGCCGAAGTCGGCGCGGATCATCCGCACCTCGCCGATCTCGCCGCCGGCCACCGCCTCCTGCACCTTGCGGATCAGCGGGTTGAACCGCGTCCACATGGCCTCCATGAGGAACAGGTTCTTCGACCGCGCCCGTTCGACCATCTCCTCGGCCTGCGCGACCGTCAGCGCGATGGCCTTCTCGCACAGCACGTGCTTGCCGGCGTCGAGCGCGGCAAGCGTGACCTCGTGGTGCTGGCCGTGCGGCGTGGCCACGTAGACGACGTCGACGTCGGGATCGGCGAGCAGGTCGCGGTAGTCGCCGTACGCGCGCTCGATGCCGAACCTGTCGGCGAACGCCTGCGCCTTCGTGACGTCGCGGGAGGACACCGCGAGAACTGTGACGCCCTCGACTTTCAGCATGTCGGCGGTCACGGTCTGCGCGATTCCACCGGTTGCGATCACACCCCACTTCATGCGATCAGCTTAGATTGGAGGTATGCGCCTCATCCTGAACGTGATCTGGCTGGTGCTCGCCGGTTTCTGGATGGCCGTCGGCTACGCGGTCGCCGGCATCATCTGCTGCATCCTGATCATCACGATCCCGTGGGGCATCGCGTCGTTCCGGATCGCGAACTACGCGCTCTGGCCGTTCGGACGCGACGTCGTGGAGAAGCCGGGCGCGGGCACCGGCTCGCTGCTGGGCAACGTCATCTGGATCATCGTGGCCGGTCTGTGGCTCGCGATCGGCCACATCGTCACCGGCATCGCGCTCTGCATCACCGTCATCGGGATCCCGCTCGGCGTCGCGAACTTCAAGCTCGTCAAGGTCTCGCTGGTGCCGCTGGGCAAGGAGATCGTCGAGGTCCCGTGAGGGTCTCCCGCGCCCCGTCGGGGCGAGACGCGGGAGGTTTCCTCGGCAGCACGGCCTTCAGGCTTCGTCGCCCAGAAGCTCGTGCAGGCACAGGATGTTGCCCTCGGTGTCGGTGAACCACGCGGCGCGCTCGTCGCCCATGACCGCGATGTGGCCGGTGGTCTTGAAGTCGGGCAGGTCGTAGTCCTGGAAGAGCACGCCCCTGCTCTCCAGTTCGCGGATCTCGGCTTCCAGGTCGGGCACCTCGAAGCTGAGGGCCGTCTGCTTGCTCTGCGCACCCTTCTCCGCAGGCCTCAGTCCCAGCGCGTCGCCCTGGCCCAGGGCGAAGATCCGCGTGCCGTCCGGGGCAGTGCCGAGGGGCTTGAGGCCGAGCGCGTCCGCGTAGAAGCGGCCGGCGCGCTCGGGGTCTTCGACGGGGAGCATCGTCGTGGTCCTGGTGGCGGTGAGCATGCTCGCCTCCTTCGACGGGGACTGTTGATGCTGCGCCCGTCGCACTCCCGTTCACCAGGGTCTTTACGCCTCATCGTGCTGTAGCGCGGCGGACACGTTCCGTCCGGCTACGCGTGTTTCGCGCTGTCGTCCAGGTTCAGCAGTTCCACGGACTTGGCCCGCATCTCCACCTTGCGGATCTTGCCGGTGACCGTCATCGGGAACTCGTCCACCACGTGCACGTACCGCGGGATCTTGTAGTGGGCGAGCTTGCCGGTGCAGAACTCGCGGACGGCCTCGGCGGTCAGCCCGGAGACACCGTCGCGCAGGCGCACCCAGGCCATCAGCTCCTCGCCGTAGCGGGCGTCGGGCACGCCGATCACCTGGGCGTCGAGCACGTCCGGGTGGGTGTAGAGGAACTCCTCGATCTCGCGCGGGTACACGTTCTCGCCGCCGCGGATCACCATGTCCTTGATGCGGCCGGTGATGTTGACGTAGTCGTCGTCGTCCATCACCGCCAGGTCGCCGGTGTGCATCCAGCCGGCGCGGTCGACGGCCTCGGCGGTCTTCTCCGGCTCGTTCCAGTAGCCGAGCATGACGGAGTAGCCGCGCGTGCACAGCTCCCCCGGCTCGCCGCGCGGCACCGTGAGGCCGGTCTCCGGGTCGACGATCTTGACTTCGAGGTGCGGGCCGACTCGGCCGACCGTCCCGACGCGACGGTCGAGGGAGTCGTCCACGCGCGTTTGCGTTGACACAGGTGAGGTCTCGGTCATGCCGTAGCAGATCGACACCTCGCTCATGCCCATGCGTTCGACGACCTGCTTCATCACCTCGACCGGGCACGGCGAGCCCGCCATGATGCCGGTGCGCAACGACGACAGGTCGTAGCCGTCGACCAGGTCCAGCATCGCGATGAACATCGTCGGCACGCCGTAGAGCGAGGTGCAGCGCTCCTCCTGAACGGCCGCAAGGGTTTTCGCCGGGTCGAACGTCGGCGCCGGGATCACGACGCACGCGCCGTGGCTGGTGGCGGCGAGGTTGCCCATGACCATGCCGAAGCAGTGGTAGAACGGCGGCACGACGCAGACGCGGTCGTGCTCGGTGTAGTTGATCAGCTCGCCGACGAAGTACCCGTTGTTGAGGATGTTGTGGTGCGAGAGCGTCGCGCCCTTGGGGAAGCCCGTGGTGCCGGACGTGTACTGGATGTTGATCGGGTCGTCGCGGTCCAGCTCGACGACGGGCAGCTCACCCGGAGTCCACTGCGGATCGTCGGTGAAGACGACGTTCTTCAGCTCAGGACAGCGCGGTCGGACCTCCTCGATCATGGCCGCGTAGTCCGACGTCTTGAACGACCGCGCGGACACCAGCGTGTGGATGCCGGCCTGGTTGAGCACGTACTCCAGCTCGTGCACGCGGTACGCCGGGTTGACGTTGACCAGGATCGCGCCGATCCGGGCCGTCGCGTACTGCACGAACACCCACTCGGCGCAGTTCGGCGCCCAGATCCCGACGCGGTCGCCCTTGCGCACCCCGAGCGCGTGCAGCCCGGCGGCGGCCCTGTCGACCTCCTGCGAGAGCTCCGCGTACGTCCACCGTCGATCTGTGGCTTTGTCGACAAGTGCCTCGCGGTCGCCGAACCGCGCGACCGTGGCCGCGAGGTTCGCGTGGATCGTGTCGCCCAGCAGCGGGGCGGCGGACGTGCCCGAGGAGTAGCTGGAGGTCATCCCCCAGACGGTAGTCAGGCTTCGGCGTATGGCAAGGGCACGACCAGGCACGGACCGCCGCTGTAGAGGCCCGCGTCGATCGCCAGCACCTTGTCGTCGGCGTACACGAGAGGCCCGTCGATCTGGTCCGGCGGCACCCCGAGCTGGTCGGCGATGACGCTGTGCCCGTGCACGATCCGGCCGCCCCCGAGGGTCGCGAGCAGCTCGTCCGCGATCTCCGGTCCCTGCGGACCCCGGAACGCGTACCGGGTCGTCATCTTCCGCCAGCACTCCCACCAGTCGACGAGGTCGTCGCCCTTGAGCACCTGCCGGACGGACTCGTTGACCTCTTCGATCGAGGCCCCCCATTCGAGGTAGGCCACCGTGTCGGAGTGCATCAGCAGGTGGTCGTCGCGCAGCTTCAGCACGGGCCGGCTGGTGAGCCACTCGACGTGGGCCTCGGTCAGCCGGTCCTGGTCGCTGCGCAGGCCGCCGTTGAGCAGCCAGCTGCGCGCGAACGACCGCGGCCCGAGGCTGTCCGGCACCTGCTCGTCGCCGAACCGGTACATGCCGAGCAGCAGCACCTCGTGGTTGCCGATCAGCGAGTTGACCGAGCCACCGGCCTCCGCGGCCTCGTCACCGAGGCGCATCACCAGGTCGATCACGCCCACGCCGTCGGGCCCGCGGTCCACGAAGTCGCCGAGGAACCACAGTTCGGCCTCTCCGCCGATCCAGTGCCCTTCCTCGTCGCACAGTTCGGCGACGTGCAGGGCTCTGATCAGTTCCGAGAGGTGCCCGTGCACGTCACCCACGACGTACATCGGGCGTCGATCCGTGTCCACCTCCGCGACGATAGGTGATGAAACGTCGCGCGTCAGTGGTTCGTCCACTCGCCGAAAGGTTCCTGGGAATGACCGACGAGCTCGGCGATCGACTTCAGCACGCGCGTCGGCCGGTACGGGTACATCTCGGCGGACTCCGCGCTGAAGACCCCGGACAGCACGAGGATGGTCGACAGGCCCGCTTCCAGGCCCGATCGCACGTCGGTGTCCATGCGGTCGCCGATCATCAGCGCCTGCTCGGAGTGCGAGCCGAGGGCGCGCAGGGCCGAGCGCATCATCAACGGGTTCGGCTTGCCGACGTAATAGGGCTCACGGCCGGTCGCGCGCTCGATCAGCGCCGCGACGGCACCGGTCGCGGGCAGCGAGCCCTCCCTCGACGGCCCGGTGGCGTCGGGGTTGGTCGCGATGAACTTCGCGCCCTCCTCGACCAGCCGGATGGCCTTGGTGATCGCGGTGAAGCTGTAGGTGCGGGTCTCGCCGAGCACCACGTAGTCCGGGTCGCGGTCGGTCAGCACGTAGCCGATCTCGTGCAGCGCGGTGGTGAGGCCGGCCTCGCCGATCACGAACGCCGAGCCGTTCGGGCGCTGCGAGTCGAGGAACCGGGCCGTGGCCAGCGCGGACGTCCAGATGGACGACTCGGGGATGTCCAGGCCGGTGCGCTGCAGGCGTGCCCGCAGGTCCCGTGGCGTGTAGATGGAGTTGTTCGTGAGCACGAGGAACGGCGTCTCGGACGCGCGCAGCTCCGCGACGAACTCGTCCGCTCCCGGGATCAGGTGCTCCTCGTGCACGAGGACGCCGTCCATGTCCATCAAGTAGTGCCACATGGGTCTAAGTATCGATCACGCGCTTGCGAAACGTACCGATCTGGAGCTTGAGATAACGCTCGATCACGTCGAGCTCGGCGGCGTCGAAGTGCCCGAGGACCTCGACGAGGCTGTCGCGGGCCTTCTCGAACGGCGCGCCGAACTTGTCGACGTCCCCCACCGTGACCTCGACCAGGACCTTGCGGCGGTCGTGCGGGTCACGGACACGGCGGACATATCCGGCGCGTTCGAGGCGGTCGATGACGCCCGTGACGGCACCGGTGGAGAGGCCGGAGAGCTCGGCGATCCGGCCGGCGGTGAGCGGTCCGTCCGCCCGCATGGCGAGATCGAGGCACTTCTCGTCGGTCGCGGACAGGCCCATCTGCTCGGCGACCCGCGCGTGGAACATGACGGTCAGAGCGCTCTGCTCCCGCATGTACCAGGTGAACCTCTCCAGCACTTCTGGTTCCATGTCGAACATCTTAGCCAGTAAGACAATTCCTTGTGAGAGTGCTCCAAACGGGCGGAACGTGAGATTCCTCGTTTGTGGAGTCATCTACAACGGGTTGTTCATTAAGCTAAATAAGGTGACAGCAGTGGAGTTGGGACTACCCGTCGTGCGCGGCACGCCTGACGCGTCCGCACGACCGGACTCGCCTCTGCTCGTCGACAGGTTCGGACGGGTGGCGAAGGACCTGCGGGTCTCGCTGACGGACCGCTGCAACCTGCGCTGCACCTACTGCATGCCCGCCGAGGGCCTCGACTGGTTGCAGAAGGACGAGCTCCTCACCGACGCCGAGCTGATCAGGCTCATGCGCATCGCCGTGGTCGACCTGGGCGTCACGGACATCAGGTTCACCGGCGGCGAGCCGTTGCTGCGCCGCGGCCTGGAGCAGGTCATCGCGGCGACGGCCGAGCTCGAACCGCGTCCGCGCATGTCGATGACGTCGAACGGCATCGGACTCAAGCGGCGCGCGCGGTCGCTGAAGGACGCCGGCCTGAACCGGATCAACGTCTCGCTCGACACCCTCGACCCCGACCGGTTCGCCACGCTGACCAGGCGCGACCGCATCACGGACGTGCTGGACGGCCTCGACGCCGCCCGCGAGGCCGGGCTGGAGCCGGTGAAGGTCAACTCGGTGCTGATGCGCGGCATGAACGAGGACGAGGCCGTCCCGCTGCTGCGGTTCTGCGTCGAGAACGGCTACCAGCTGCGGTTCATCGAGCAGATGCCGCTGGACGCGCAGCACGGCTGGACGCGCGAGAACATGGTCACGGCCGATGAGATCCTCACGATGCTCTCGTCGGCGTTCACGCTGACCCCGTCGGAGGCCCCTCGCGGCGGCGCTCCGGCCGAGCGCTGGCTGGTCGACGGCGGTCCCGCGGTCGTCGGGGTGATCGCGTCGGTGACCAGGCCGTTCTGCGCCGCCTGCGACCGCACCCGGCTCACGTCGGACGGCCAGATCCGCAACTGCCTGTTCAGCAATGGCGAGACGGACCTGCGCGCGCTGCTGCGCGACGGTTCCCCCGACGCCGCGATCGCCGACGCCTGGCGTGCCACGATGTGGGCCAAGGCGGCCGGTCACGGCATCAACGACGCGGGCTTCTCGCAGCCCGACCGCCCCATGAGCGCCATCGGAGGATGACAGTGAGCACCGCCGTCAACATCCGCTACTTCGCGGGTGCGCGGGCCGCGGCCGGGGTGGCCGACGAGGACCTGCTGCTCGACTCGTCCGAACCGACCGTGGCGCTCGTGGTGAGCACCATCGGCGCACGGCACGGCGACAAGCTCGGCAAGGTCCTCGCCGCGTCGAGCTTCCTGCTGGACGGCGTCGCGGTGCGCGACACCTCGACGCGCGTGCCCGCCGGTTCTCAGCTCGACGTGCTGCCGCCGTTCGCGGGCGGCTGAGCGAGGCCGAGCCGGGCGACCGTCGCCCCCACTCCCCGGCGGCCGGTCGCGAGCGCCAGTTCCACCGCCCGCAGCCGCTGGCGTTCGGCCTCCTCGCGGTCTCCCAGCGCCTGGTAGGTCAGTGCGAGCTCCCCCGCGACCTGCACCTGGCGGACGCGCAGCTGCCCCCGCTCGGCGCGTTCGTCGGCCTCGGTGGCGCACCGCAGTGACAGGGCCAGGTCGCCCAGCGCCCGGTGGTCGGCTGCCAGGCACGTGAGCGACTGGACCTCGCCCCTCGCGAAGGCCGACTTCCTGCTGATCGCCAGGGCCTGGTCGTGCTGCTCGACCGCCTCCTCCGCACGGCCCTGCTGCTCCAGGACCATGCCGAGCGTGATGCGTCCGTCCACCTCGACCATGTCGTCCGCGCACTCGACGGCCAGCTCGACCGTCCTGCGTGCCAGGGCCTCGGCCTCGTCGAGGCGGCCCTGTTCGAGGCGGAGGAACGCCTGCGTCTCGGTGCCCCTGGCGAAGAACACCGGGCCGAGCTCGGCGGTCGCCGTCGCCGCCACCCTGTCCTGGTACTCGGCGACGAGGTCGAACCGGCCCGTGAACAGGTGCGTGACGGCGAGGCCCCGCAGGCAGAACACGATGCCCGCGGTCAGCCCCAGCTCCGTCGACACCCGCAGCGCCTCCTCCGCGTAGTGCACGGCGAGGTCCAGCGGCCCCAGGTCCAGCAGGACGCAGCTGAGGTTGTACAGCGCGTTCGGGCTCGGCTCGATGGCGAGCGACGCGCGCATCGCCTCCGCCGCCTCGGCCAGGTCGCCCAGCTCCCAGTGGATGATCCCGAGGTTGCCGAGGAACGACTTGAGCGCCTCGGGGTCGTCCCGCTGCCTGGTGAGCTCCACGGCCCGCCGGTACTCGGGCAGGGCCTCGGCGAACTGGCCGGATCGCCAGTGCGCGAGACCGAGGGAGCCGCTCATGGCCGCTTCCGCGCCGACGTCTCCGAGGGCTCTGGCGGCCGCCAGCCCGGCGCGGACGGTCGTGAACCAGTCGATCACGTTGCCGGTGTGGTGCAGGAAGCAGGCGCGCATGGCGTCGGTGAGCTGCCAGGCGATCGGACGGGCGCCCGCCGAGAGCACGGCCGCGACGACGTTGGCCCGTTCCGCCTCGAACCACGCGAGGGCGCCCGGCATGTCGCTCAGGTCGTGGGCGGGGAGGTCGGCCGGCAGTGCGGGCACCGGCAGGCGGTGCAGCTCCGGGTTCAGGCTGCGGGCGGCCGCGTCGGCGTTGAGGAGGTAGTACTCGTCCAGCCTCGCCGTCACGGGAGCGCCGAGGCCCTGGGCGTACTCCCTGAGCAGGTCGTGGAGGCTGTGGCGGGTGCCGGCGCGGTGCACGAGGCTCGCGGCGACCAGCTGGTCGAGCGGTCCGTGCGCGTCCTCGCCGAGCAGAGCGGAGGCCGCCTCGACGCCGAAGTCCGGTCCGGGGACCTGGCCGAGCAGTCCGAACAGCTCGCGGGCGCGCTCGGGCAGCGTCCGGTGGGAGAGCTCGAAGGTCGCCCGGACCGCCGCGTCGCCCTCGATCTCCAGCGCGTCGAGCCTGCCTCCGCCCCGCAGCTCGGCGAGGTAGTCGGGCAGGTAACGGTCGGCGAGGTGCGCGGCCGCGATGCGCAACGCCAGCGGCAGGTGCGCGCAGAGCCCGATCAGGTCGGCGCGCTCGTGCGGTGAGCCGGCGACTCCGAGCCGGTCGAGCAGCCGCGCGGCCTCCCCACCGGTCAGGACGTCGAGCCTCACCTCGTCGGCCCGCAACGCGTTTCGGCTGGTCACGATGGCCGTGCAGCCCTCGACGTCCGGCACGAGCGGTCCCGGTTCGACGGCGTTGTCGAGCAGCACCAGCACACGCCGTCCGCGCAACGTCTCGCGGTAGAGCGCGACCTGCTCGCCGAGGTCGAGCGGAACGTTCTCCGGAGCCACGCCGAGCGCGCGCAGGAACCGGCCGAGGACCTGCTCGGGCGTGACGGGCGGCCCCGTGGCGAACCCGCGCAGGTTGACGTGCAGCTGCCCGTCGGGGAACCGGTCGCGGATCCGGTGGGCGAGCCGCACCGCGAGCGCGGTCTTGCCGACGCCGGGAGGCCCGGTGATAGCGAGGACGCGGGCGTCCGACCCGGCCAGCGCGGCCAGTTCCCGCTCCCGTCCGACGAAGTCAGGCAGGTCGGCGGGCAGCTGCGCCGGACCGGGCCTGCGCACGACGAGCCGGTAGCCGGAGGCGTCCGTGACGATCTCGTCCCCGACCGACTGCCGCAGCCGCCGCACGAGGTTGCGCAGCGCGGGCAGCGGTCTCACCGGCGGCTCGTCACCCCAGACCTCGCGGACGAGATCACCGAACAACACGGGCTCGCCCGCTCGGGCGAGCAGCGCGCGGTGCAGTGCGGCCTGCCGGGACTCCCTGCTCATCCGGCCATCATCAACCAGCCCGCGCCGGCGGTCAGATCGCGGCCCGCGAGGCGTCGCTCGACCGTGAGCGAGGCGTCCCCGATGGCCCAACACGCGTGAGCCACGCCTCACTTTCCGTGATAGATCTCGGCCGATCTCAGATTGGAAACGGACCGATAACGAAGCCTTTGAGCTGCCGTTTTGTAGCCCCAGCACAACTTTCCGAACTGTTACTGTGGCACGCATCACAGCTCGAAACATTTGGATTCGGCCTCGGCGGTTACGTACGGTCGCTCCTCGGCTGGCCCGAACCAGCCACGAGCTCCACCGGAAGACCCAGCACCGAACCCAGTCCGACGGGTCCTCCGGAACAACCCCGAGCGAGAGAAACCGCCGGACTGGGACGCAGGAACGCACCGGGCCCCGAACCCGAGTTCCTGGCAGCAGGTGTGGTGGACCGAGAGGCACATGGCTTTCAACCGAGGCAAGCAGGGCAAGCAGAGTTCCGCAGCTCGCACTATCGCCAAGGTCGCGGTCGCCGGCATCATCGCCGGCGCCCCTCTGGGCCTCGCCGTTGGCACCGCCAACGCGGCCCCCGTGAACTGGGACGCCCTCGCGCAGTGCGAGGCGAGTGGCAACTGGGGCGCCAACACCGGCAACGGCTACTACGGCGGCCTGCAGTTCACCCAGCAGACCTGGAACGCCTACGGCGGCCAGGGCAACCCGGCCAACGCCTCCCGCGAACAGCAGATCGCTGTCGCCGAGCGCGTCGCCGCCGGCCAGGGCGTCAGCAACGCCTGGCCCGCCTGCAGCCGCAAGCTGGGCGCCACGTCGGGCACCGCCCCGAAGACCGCCCCGGCCCCGCAGCAGCGTCAGGCCCAGCCGCAGCAGCGCCAGGCCGCTGCCCCGGTGCAGCAGGCCCCCGCCGCCCCGGCGTCGAAGACGAACCCGGACGGCAACTACGAGATCAAGGCGGGCGACACCCTGTCGAAGATCGCCGACGCCAACAAGGTCGAAGGCGGCTACCAGGCCATCGTGGAGAAGAACAAGGGCTTCCTCACGAACCCGGACCTGATCTTCCCGGGCCACAAGATCCTGATCTGAGCCTCTTCAGGCTCGGACCGGATCGGCCGCATGACCGCCGGCCCTTCTGACGTGGGCTGACACAGGACCAGGGATCTCACCGTTACCCCCCGACGGTGAGGTCCCTGCCTGGGTTTCCGGGTCAGGTGGAGCGGGCGGGGCTCAGGTAGGCGAACGCGAGCGGGGCGGGCGCGGCAGAACCCAGGCGAACGCGAGCAGGGCGGCCGCGACGGAGAGCGGCGCGGCAGAACGAGGCGCGGAGCCCGTGTCGGGCAGCGCCGGACGCGGTTCCGTCCGCAGTCGCCCCGAGCAAGGTGGCCGCGCACGCAGGCCCGGCGCGCGGTGCCGACCGGACAGCCGGCAACGCAAGGCGACCCACCCCGCGAAACGCGACCAACCCCTCAGGGGCAGTTGACCCACTCGTCGTCGCCCCCGACGAACACCTGCCGCTTCCACACCGGCAACCGGGCCTTGACCTCGTCCACCAGGTCAGCACAGAGGGAAAACGCTTCCCCCCGATGCTCCGCGGCCACCGCACAGGCCAGCGCGACGTCCCCGATCTTCAACGGCCCGACCCGGTGCGACACGGCGATCCCGTGCACCCCGGAGTACTTCGTGGCGAGGGAAGCGACCACCTCGGCCACCACGTCCCCGGCGGACGGGTGCGAGTGGTACTCCAGCTCCACCACCGAACGCCCGCCGTCGTGGTCCCGCACCACGCCGGAGAAGGTGACGACGGCCCCTGCCCGGTCGGACTCGACCAGCGAAGCGTGTTCCTCCACCGACAACGGCTCCGAAGTCACGACGGCCCTCAGCACGACGCTCATCGGTGGTCACCTCCACGCAGTTGGTCGAGGGCGTGCTCGACAACGGAAGCCAGCACGTCCAGCCCGTCCCGCACGCCACCGGTCGAGCCGGGCAGGTTCACGATCAACGTCCGACCGGCGACGCCGGCCACCCCGCGCGACAGCACGGAGCCGGGCACCCGCGGCCACCCGGACATCCGGATCACGTCCGCCAGCCCGGGCACCTCGTAGTCGACGACGGCACGGGTCGCCTCGGGCGTCCCGTCGGTCGGGTTGATCCCGGTACCGCCGGTGGTCACCACCAGGTCGGCACCGGACGCCACCGCGTCCACCAAGGCCAGCCGAACCGGCTCCCCGTCCGGCACGACGACCGGCGAGGCGACCGAGAACTCGCGCTCGGACAACCAGGACACGATCAAAGGTCCGCTGCGGTCCTCGTAGACCCCCGCGGCGGCACGGTTCGACGCGGTGACGACGACTGCCTTGTACTCCGTCACGGGCGTTCCCACAGGCCGGACTTGCCGCCTTCCTTGCGCTCCACCCGCACCGCGTCCAGCGACGCCGCCGGGTCGACCGACTTCACCATGTCGTGCAGGGTCAGGCCGGCCACGGAGACCGCGGTCAGTGCCTCCATCTCCACGCCCGTGCGGTCGGTGGTGCGGACGGTGGCGGTGATGAGGACCGAGTCCGAGGCCAGCGCCAGGTCCACCTTCACCGACGACAGCGCGATCGGGTGGCACAGCGGGACGAGCTCCCAGGTGCGCTTCGCGGCCATGATGCCCGCGATCCTGGCCGTGGCCAGTGCGTCGCCCTTGGGCAGGCCGTCGGCGCCCAGCAACTCGACCACCTCGGTGGTCGTGTGCAGGATCCCGGTGGCCACGGCGGTCCGGGTGGTCTGCTCCTTGCCGGAGACGTCGACCATCCGGGCCGCACCGTGGGAGTCCAGGTGGGTGAACTGCTTGGTCATACGGCGATCGTATGCCTGGCGCCACCCCTGAGAGCGCTTACGAAGTGGCGGCCTTGCGCACTGCCTCGGCGACGGCCGGGGCCACCGTGTTGTCGAAGACCGACGGGACGATGAACGACGCGTTCAACCGGTCCCCGTCCACCACGTCGGCGATGGCCTGCGCGGCGGCCAGCAGCATCGCGTCGGTGATGGTCTTGGCGTGCGCGTCCAGCAGGCCGCGGAAGACGCCGGGGAACGCCAGCACGTTGTTGATCTGGTTCGGGAAGTCCGAACGGCCGGTCGCGACGACGGCGGCGTGCTGCTGGGCCTCCATCGGGTCGATCTCCGGGTCCGGGTTGGCCAGCGCGAACACGATGGCGTCCTTCGCCATGGTCGCGACCTGCTCGGCGCCGAACAGGTTGGGCGCGGACACGCCGATGAACACGTCGGAGCCGACCAGCGCGTCGTGCAGGCGACCGGACTGGTTGTCCTTGTTGGTGGACGCGGCGATCGACTTGAGGTTCGAGTCGAGGCCCGGACGGTCGCGGTGCACGATGCCGTCGACGTCCACGGCGATGATGTCGCCCGGCGTCTGGGCCTGCAGCAAGCGGATGATCGCGGAACCCGCGGCACCCACGCCGCACACGGTGATGCGGCAGTCCTTGATGTCCTTGTTCACGACGCGCAGGGCGTTGCGCAGGGCCGCGACGACGACGATCGCCGTGCCGTGCTGGTCGTCGTGGAAGACCGGGATGTCGAGCTTCTCGCGCAGGCGGGCCTCGATCTCGAAGCAGCGCGGCGCGGAGATGTCTTCGAGGTTGATGCCGCCGTACACGGGAGCGATGAGCTCGACCGCGCGGATGATCTCCTCGGTGTCCTGGGTGTCCAGGCAGACCGGCCAGGCGTCGACGCCGGCGAACTTCTTGAACAGCGCGGCCTTGCCCTCCATCACGGGCAGGGCGGCGGCGGGGCCGAGGTTGCCGAGACCGAGCACCGCGGAGCCGTCCGTCACGACTGCGACGGTGTTGCGCTTGATGGTCAGGCGGCGCGCGTCGTCCGGGTTCTTGGCGATCGCCTCGCACACGCGGGCCACACCCGGCGTGTACGCGCGGGAGAGGTCGTCGCGGTTGCGCAGCGGCACCTTGGACGAGATCTCGATCTTGCCGCCGAGGTGCACGAGGAACGTGCGGTCCGACACCTTGCGGACGACGATGCCGGGCAACGTCTCCAGCGTGTCGGTGATGTCCTTGGCGTGGTTCGCGGAGAGCGCGTTGCACGTGAGGTCGATGACGACGCGGTCGTTGTGCGACTCCACGACGTCGAACGCCGTGATCACACCGCCGGCGCGGCCGACGGCCGAGGTGAGGTCACCCGCGGCGCTCGCTGACGGCGGCGCCTCCAGACGAACGGTGATCGAGTAACCAGGGCCGGGGACCGGCATCGTCGTCCTCCCACGAAGTACAGCTCAAGCGGGAAGTGAGCCTATCCCCGGGCCCATTGCGGTACGCACGCGACTCGGCAGTCTTAAGACCGTCCTGACAGTCCTGTCAGGACTTGTTGATTTCCGTCACAGGGTGCTTGTACGGCAGGTCCTCGACGGGCAGCGGGAACGTCACCGTGCCGAACGGGGAGAGCGCCCCCTGCAGGTCACTGGTCAGTTCGGTGACGGGGTGACCGCCCTCCGGACCTTCCGGCCAGTGCGGGTCGACCCGTCCCGGGCGTCCTTTCGCCACGTTCTCCTCCTCGGTGGTGCCGGCTGACGCGACAAGTGTGACAGAGGACGAGGAGATCTCCTGCGGCCCATATACCGTGGTGAGAATGTCCGGCATCACTCTCGCCGACTGGCTGCGCGCCCAGGACGACGTCGCTCTCGTCGCGCTGCTGCGCGCGCGTCCCGACCTGGCAACGCCCCCACCTGCCGATATGTCCGTGCTCGCGACACGGGTCGGCACGAGGGCGTCGATCGCGCGCGCCTGCGAGGACCTCGACACGTTCACGCTGGTGGTGCTCGAAGCCCTGGTGGTGGAGGGTGCGGACGCCGAGCCCGTGGCGTTGACCACACTCACGCGCCTGCTCGGACCGGACGTCAAGCCCAAGCCGCTCAAGCAGGCGGTCGCGAGGCTCAGGTCCCTCGCCCTCGCCTGGGGCGACGACGACGCGCTGGCGGTCCCGCCCGTCACCAGGGAGGCGTTCGGCGCATACCCCGGCGGACTCGGGCGGAAGACCGGGCAGTCCTACGACCTCGGGGGCATCACCGAGGGCGAGCAGCGGGTGCTGCAGAAGCTCGCCGCCGGACCGCCGATCGGCGACACCAAGGACGCGTCCAGGGTCGTGCCGCTCGACAAGGCGGAGACCCCCGTCCAACGCCTGCTCGCGCGCGGTCTGCTGCTCCGGCGCGACCCCGGCACCGTCGAACTGCCGCGCGAGATCGGTCTTGAACTGCGCGGGGAACGCCCGCTCGGCCCGATCCAGGTCACCGAGCCGAAGCCGAAGACCAGCACACTGCGGCAGGACGGCGTCGACGCCACCGGCGCGGGCGAGGCGCTGGAGCTCGTCCGGCACGTCGAGAACCTGGTCACGAGCTGGTCCGCCGAACCCCCGCCGGTGCTGCGCACGGGTGGCCTGGGCGTCCGCGACCTGCGCAAGGTGGCCAAGGACCTGGGCGTCGACGAGCAGCGCGCCGCCCTGCTGATCGAGCTCGTGGTGGGCGCCGACCTGGTCGCGAACACCGAGGCCACCGAGCCGGAGTGGGTGCCGACGACCAAGGCCGACGTCTGGCTCGCCGCGACCACCGAGGTCCGCTGGGCCACGCTCGCGCACGCCTGGCTGGAGCTGCCGCGGCTGCCCGCGCTGATCGGCCGCCGCGACGAGAAGGACCGGCTCTTCAACCCGCTCGCGGACGAGATCCGCCGCGCCCAGGCCCCGCGCGACCGCCGGTGGGTCCTGGAGACGCTGGCCGCGTTCCCGGTGGGCACCGCGATCGCGAACCCCGCCGACCTGGCCGCGCTGCTCGGCTGGCGAGCCCCGCGCAGGGGTGGCAGGCAGCGCGACGAACTGGTGCGCTGGACCGTCGAGGAGGGCACCGCGGTCGGCGTGCTGGCCCTCGGCGCGATCACCGGAGCGGGCCGCGTGCTGCTCGACGAAGGGCCCGGCCACGCCGCGAAGACGCTCGGCGACGCCCTGCCGGAGCCGCTCGACCACGTGCTCGTGCAGGCCGACCTCACCGTCGTCGCCCCCGGCCGTCTCGAACCGGATCTGGCCGACGAGCTGGCGCTGGTCGCGGACGTCGAGTCGGCGGGCAGCGCCACGGTCTACCGGATCAGCGAGGCCACCGTCCGCCGCGCCCTCGACGCCGGGCGCACCGCCGACGAGCTGCAGGAACTCTTCAAGGTCCGCTCGCGCACGCCCGTGCCGCAGTCGCTGACGTACCTGATCGACGACGCCGCGCGCCGCCACGGCAGGCTGCGCGGCGGGGCGGCGGGCTCGTTCCTGCGCTGCGACGACCCGGTGCTGATCAGCGAGGTCCTCGCGCACCCGGAGGCGATGCGGCTGGAGCTGCGCCGGATCGCCCCGACCGTGATCGTCAGCCCGTTGCCGCTGGCGGACGTGCTGGACGGGCTGCGCTCGGCGGGGTTCGCCCCGGCCGCGGAGGGCCCCGACGGCCAGGTCCTCGACCTGCGGCCGGGTGGTCGCCGGACCACGCCGAGGCAGCGAAGTGCCAGGAAACCGGCGTCACCGGCAGTGCCCGCCGACGAGCGGTTGGGTGAACTCGTCCGGCTGGTCCGGGCCGGTGATCGCGCCGCGGCGACACCACGGGGTGAACGCGTGGCCGTTCCCGGCAACCTGGGCGCCGGTCCGTCGGCGACCCTGTCGTTGCTCCAGCAGGCCGCACGGGCGCGCCGCAGGGTGCTCGTCGGGTTCGTCGACTCCCACGGAACGGCGGCACAGCGCGTGATCGAGCCGCACGTCGTCGGGGGTGGAGTGCTCGAAGGCTACGACCACAGCTACGGAGAGGTGCTCAGGTTCCCTCTTCATCGCGTCACGTCCGCCGCATTGGTGGACGAGGACTGACGGTCGGTCATCCCCCGGTAGGAACCCGCGATCACCCTTGCGTGGCTGTGCCGCGACCTAGCGTCGAGTGACGTGGACGTTCCCGAAAACGTTCACGTCGACCTAGGAGGTCCTGCGCACATGGCCAGCTCCCGGTGGGCTTTGCGAGCCGCCGCCACCGTCACAGCCCTGGCGTTCGCCGTGCCGTTCTCGACGGGCACAGCGAACGCCGACCCGATCCTCGTCCTCCTGCAGGACAACAACGTCAACGCGAACGTGGGGGTGAGCGGCAACGTCGACATGCTCGACGTCGCGGCCGGCGCCCACGTGGCGCTCGACACCGGTCACGGCGTCACCGTCCTGGGCAACGGTGGCATCCAGGTCGCGCTGGGCCTCGCCGCTCAGGTCGGCGCGGGTGTCGGGGTCGACGCCTTCGACTCGGACCTCGATCTCGACCTCGACGCCAACGTGGACGCGGCAGTCGACCTCGACGCGGCAGTGGAACCCGACGTGGAGGCCGCGGTCGACCTCGACGCGGCAGTGGACGCCGGTGTGGACACCGCGGTGGCAGCAGACGCACAGGTCGCTGCCGACGTGAGCGCCACCGACGACCGCGCGCCCGCTGTCGAGCCGGCTGTCACGGCACCGGCCGAGGTGACCGAAGCGGTCGTCGCGGACACCACGGCGGTCGTCGCCGACACCTCAGCGGTGGTCGCCCCTCAGACCGAGGTCGCCGCCGACAAGGGCATCGGCATCGGCCTGGGCGTCGGACTCGTCGTGGACACCGGTCACCACTGGCACGACTGGGACCACGACTGGGACGACGACTGGGACGACTGGGACCACGGCCACCATCACCACGGTCTCCTCGACGGCCTGTCCATCGGCGCCGTCGTCGGTGTCGGCCTGTCCATCGGGTAGCCACGACCCACGGCGAAGGGACGACCGCTTGGACGAAGACGTGAGCTGAATCAGACCGCAACGACGAGGCGAGCGCCGAACCCGAAGGTGGCGCTCGCCTCGTTCAGTTGTCTGCGGTCGGGACTCCGGCGGAAGGAGTTCAGCCCGCGCGGACGGACATCCACTGGCGCATCGCGTGCTCCACCAGCGTGATGAGCGTCTGCTTCGTCGACTGCCTGTTGCGCGCGTCGCACGTCACGATCGGCACCGACTCGTCGATCGTCAGCGCTTCGCGCACGTCCTCCAGCCTGTGGTGCAGGAGGCCGTCGAAGCAGTTGACGCCGACGACGTACGGCAGCTGCCGGTCGTCGAAGAAGTCGATCGAGGCGAACGCGTCGGCCAGGCGGCGGGTGTCGACCAGGACGATGGCGCCGATGGCACCACGGACCAGGTCGTCCCACATGAACCAGAACCGGTGCTGACCCGGTGTACCGAAGAGGTACAGGATCAGGTCGCTGTCGAGCGACACGCGGCCGAAGTCCATCGCGACGGTCGTCGTGACCTTGTTGGGCGTGGCGGAGAGGTCGTCCACCCCCGCGCTGGCCTCGGTCATCACCGCCTCGGTGGTCAACGGGACGATCTCGGACACCGAGCCGACGAACGTCGTCTTGCCCACACCGAAGCCACCCGCCACCACGATCTTGGCGGACGTCGTCGGCTTCCGTGCGCCCTCGGCGCCCTGGGGACTAGAGCCTGCGAAGCCCACTGAGCACCCTCTCCAGGAATTCCATGGAAGGCCGGTCCCCCACGACCAGACCGCCCTGGTGAATCAAAACCAAACCCATGCTTGCCATGTCGCCGATCAACACCCGCACGACGCCTAGTGGCAAGCGTAGGAGTGCCGCGACCTCGGCCACCGACCGCGTGTCCACACACAGCCCGCAGATCGACCTGTGCTCGGGAAGCACTGCGGCATCCCGTTCGAGGCCCTTTTCGCTGGTGGAGATCAGCGCCTCGATAGCCAGGTCGTAGTCGGGTCGTGTGCGTCCACCGGTGCGCGTGTAAGGCCGCACCAGTGAACCCGAGTCCGCGGAAGCATTCTCCTCCGGGCGCACTTGAGGTTGCGCACCGGTGCTGTACGCCGGTTGGCCGCCGGTGCTGTACACCGGGTGCGAACCCGTTGTGTACGGCAGCTGTTCCGGTACGGCGTCCGGCATCTCGTGCTGGCCGAACAGGTCCGCGCCGGGGCCACCGAACAACCCGGTGCCGTACCCGTCTATGTCGAACCGGTTCGGTACGTCGTCGTACGGATACGACGACGAGTCGTCCACCTCACGCTGAGACATATCGCCTAGCCCTTGCCCTGTAACCCGCTCATCGAGGGGTGCGTCCTCAGCTTCCTCTGATTCTTGGGGTATCGCGTCAGGCTCGTCGAACTGAAACCCGCCAGAAGCCCACTCCTGGTAGTTGAAGTTCCTACCGAAGCCTCGGCCTCTAGCGCCAGATCTACCAGCCATTTGTTCTCACCCCTGAACTTCAGATGAGGTCTAGCGACGGACCACGCCCTGAAGCTGCGCGCGCAGCTCAGGGGTGAGTTGTTGACCGACTCTTTCCACCAACAGCGTCATCTCGTAGGCCACGAGGCCGATGTCGCAGTTGGGTGCCGCCAGGACGGCAAGGCAAGAACCGTCACTGATCGACATGAGGAACAGGTAGCCCCGCTCCATCTCGACGACCGTCTGGTTGACCCCGCCTGCCTCGAAGCAGCGGGCAGCACCCTGGGTGAGGCTGACCAGTCCGGACGCGACCGCGGAGAGCTGCTCTGCGCGGTCCCGGGGCAAGCCCTGGGAACCCGCGAGCAACAGCCCGTCCGCGGACACCACAACGGAATGTGCCACACCGGGCACCCTCCGCACGAAGTCGGTGATAAGCCAACCAAAGCTGCCTGGCTGCGCTGCGGTCGTCACTCCTGCTCCTCGTTCTGCCGGCTCGACTGGTCACCAGCGTATGCCTCGATCAATGCGTGCCGGCCTCGCTTGACACCACTTTGCAGACTCGACATCCGTCCGCGCACCGCATCGGCGGTGCGGGGCGGCAGCGGCGGGCGCTGCGCTGTCGTGGACAGGGGCGACTGCTTGGGTGCAGCAGATCCTGGCACGAGCTGAGCCTTCGGTGTCCGTTTCGGCAATCCTGCCGTGGTCTTCGTCTCCGGCGTCTTGTTCAACAACGCCTGAGCCGCGTGCCATCCCTCATCGGCAGGCGATTGCCAAGCCGATTCGGAAGTAGCTGCCGCCGCTGGAGTCTCCTCCACAACGGGCTCGGGTTCCACAACTCGCTCCTGCTCGGCGGGTGCGGGTACTTCCTCGACCGCCGGCTGGACCTTCGAGCGCGGCGTGCGCACCGGAAGACCAGCGGCCGACGTGGTGGTGGGTGCCACCGCCGGGACGGGCTTGCGAGATCGGGTCGGCAGCTCCGGTTCCGGACCGTCCGAGAGCGGGGGGACCGTCGGCGGCTCGTCGATGTACTCGACAGAGCCCTTGCCGGTCCCGCCGAGCCTCGACTCGACGTGTCCGTTGGTGGCTGCCGGTGCGTCTTCCTCTGAGCCCGCAGGGACCGGCTGAGCGGCCGATGCGGACGTCTCACTGCCCACGGCCTGGAACCACTGCGACAGGACCGCCTCGTAGATCGGCAGGCGTTCCGTCGGAGCGTCCAGGTCGTGCTCGATCTTCTTGCGCGAGGCTTCCGAGGTGCCGTTGCGGTGACCCATCCCGATGTCGAGCCGGCCCTCGTCGACCGAGGCCCGCGACACGCCGTTGGACGAGACCGGCTCGTCCTCGATCGGCGGGATGGGGACGAACTGCGTTGTCTCGTAGCCGGGCTCGAAGGAGATCTCGCCGACTTCTTCGTTGCGGTCCTCGTAGGCGGTGAAGAGGGTGGACTCGCCGAACGAGCCCTCCGGTTCCACTGCCGCGAGCTGGTCGCGACGCCACCGCTCGGAGGGCGTCACGTCCTCGATCGGCGGGTCGTTGTAGACGGGGATCGCCGTCGCGCCCGCACCGGTGTCGGTGATCCCGCTCGGCACGAAGCTGACCGGGATGCTCGGGCTCGACTCGTCGACCCTCGGCTGGACACCGGTGGCACCGCCGAAGGCGCCCGCGATGCCGCTGGCCCTCGTCGCGGTGGTGCCGATCTCCGTCGTGTGCTCGGCCGGCGCCAGGGGCATCGGCACGGGCGACATGCCCGGCGACGACGCGGTGGGCGACATGCCGAACGCGGACGCCAGCCCACCGGAACCGGAAGGCGGGGTCGAGGTCGGTGCCTGGCCGGGGATCGCGATGAGCGTCTCCGGCACGATCACCAGTGCCGTCGTGCCGCCCTCGATGTCCTCGTTGCCGCGCAGGCGGACCTTGATGTCGTGGCGCTTGGCGAGCCGCGCGACCACGTACAGGCCCATTCGGCGGGAGACGGCGACGTCGACGTCCGGCGGGTCGGCCAGACGCTCGTTGGCGTCGATGATCTCCTGGTCGCCCATGCCCACGCCGCGGTCCTGGATCTCGATCGCCAGCTCGCCCTTGCGGGTCTTCGCCGTGCGAACGGTGACCTTGGTGACCGGGTCGGAGAACGCCGTGGCGTTGTCCAGCAGCTCGGCGATGAGGTGCACGAGGTCGTTGACCGCGCGGCCCTGGACCGTGAGGTCCGGGGTCTGGCCGACCTGGACGCGGGCGTACTGCTCGACCTCGGAGACCGCGGCGCCGAGGACCTCGGCGGCCGGGACGGGCCGGGTCAGGCGCCGCGAGAGGTCCGTGCCCGACAGAACCAGGAGGTTCTCCGAGTTGCGGCGCATGCGGGTCGCGAGGTGGTCCAGCTCGAACAGCGAGGCCAGCTGGTCCGGGTCCTGCTCGTCCTGCTCCAGCCGGTCGATCAGGTTCAGCTGGCGCTCGACCAGTGCCTGCGACCTGCGGGACAGGTTGACGAACATCGCGTTGACGTTGTCACGCAGGAGGGCCTGCTGGGCGGCCAGTCGCACCGCTTCACCGTGCACCGCGTCGAACGCGCGCGCCACCTGGCCGACCTCTTCCCGCGTGTGCACCGGCACCGGCTCGACGGCGGTCTTGGCCGCGTCCTCCGGGTTCGGGTCCGCGAGGATCCGCTCGACCGCGTCCGGAAGGCCGTGGTCGGCGACGTCGAGGGCGGTGCGGCGCAGCGTGCGCAGCGGGTTGAGGATCGAGCGGGCGACGAACAGCGCCATCAGCAACGCGAGCGCGAGGATCGCGAGCACGATGCCGGACTCGACGTACGCCCTGGTGCGGGTGTCCCCGGCGAGGTCGTCGGTCTTCGTCTGCAGCTGCTCGACCAGCAGGTTCTCGACGTCACGCGTCAGGTTGACCGTCAGCGTGGCGGCGATGTCCCACTTCTCGGGCGTGACCTGCGTGAAGTCCTTCGCGCCCCGCTCCTGGTTGATCGCCGATTCCTGCATGTCGTTCGCGTTGTCGACGATGAGGCCGGTGACGGTGTCGTCGTAGATCTTGGCCTGCTCCGGCGTCGCGGCCTTGCGGAAGTCGTTCCGCGCGGCCTCGAGCTCGGCGTCCGCGGCCTGCAGGGACCGCAGCTGGGACGGGGTGAACGCCTTGCGCTGGAAGACGTCGAGGAGGATCGCCCGCTTGAGCGACTCCTGCTCCTTGATGCGCGCGATGGCGTTCGTGGTCAGGTGCAGTCGCACCAGTTCCGGGTCGTTGATCTCGGAGATCGTCTGCTCACCGAGGTTGATGAGCGTCTCGACGGACTCCGAGTAGGTGCGCTGGACGGCCTCGGCGGGGTACTGCGTGTCGCGCACCGAGTTGCGGAGGCTGTTCAGGCGTTCGAGCTGGTTGAACGCGACCTGGAACCGCTCGACGGCAGCCGGGTTCAGGTCGGAGCTGAGCTCGGAGATCTTGTTGCGGAAGGCCTCGCTGGTGTCGTTCACCCGGCGCAGCTGGCGCTCCAGGACGACCCTGTCGACCTTCTTGTTCGAGGCCACGTAGCTGACCGACAGGTCGCGTTCGCGCTGCAGCTGCTGCACCAGGTCCGCGACGGCGGTCTCGAGGCGGATCTGGTTCGCGAGGTTGTTGAACTCCGTCGCGGCCTGGAGGTCGGTGCGCACGCGCAGACCACCGAGGGCGAGCGCACAGACCGTCGGGATGAGCAGAACTGCGAGCAGCTTCGTGCGCAACCGCCAGTTGCGCAGGCGCCAGCCAGCGGATCGGGCAGATCCTGAACCGGTTCCGGCACCGTTGTCGTGCTTCACCGGGTCCGGTGTCACGTTCATCGGTCCGTTACCCAGCGCAGCCAGTCCGTCACCCGATTCGGGCCTTTCGGAGCGTGTGGTGTCACCCACGCCAAACTGGCTGGGACCTCTCTCACGTCGGGCCACTCTGGGCTTCCTCTTCCAGCAGCAGTGTCCCGGTCTCTCCCCAGGACCGAGCATGGACTCGTCAAACGGGCCGAATTGCAGCACAGAGGTTGTTCGCCCGGTGAGGCGCCCTACCTCGTCTGAAGACACGTGGGTCTACTACGACCTGTGCCACCCGAGCGGGAAGGGTAATGGTCACCCCCTCCGTTGGGGAAGTCTCCAGAAGCACTCACCGTATCGAGATGGGGTGTCGTTTCATACGTTCAGGTGGTTAACATCCCCGGTTGTCGGCACACCCCACGTCCGTCCGAACTCGCAGTTCGGACTGCGGACGCCCTGGTCTGTGGTGACACTCACTGATCAATTCGAAGCTACCCAAGGCCTACCGGCGAGAGGTGCCATGGCTACCCGAGCCAAAGCTCTGCGGCTTGCCGCAGTGCTCATCACGTGTGTTCTGACCGCGAGCTGCGGCCTGTTCGGAGGTTCGTCGAACGGCGGCGCGGCGGACATGGAACGCAACGTCATCCGCATCGGCGTGATGCAGGTGGTCGACGTGGCCCCGCTGCGGATCGCGCTGAACGAGAAGCTGTTCGAGAAGGCCGGCCTGCAGGTCACCCTGGTGCCCCAGCCCAGCGAAGCCGACGCCATCAAGCAGCTCGACACCACGCTGGACCTCA
Source organism: Lentzea sp. NPDC058436 (assembly GCF_042721515.1). Taxonomy (NCBI): domain Bacteria; kingdom Bacillati; phylum Actinomycetota; class Actinomycetes; order Pseudonocardiales; family Pseudonocardiaceae; genus Lentzea; species Lentzea sp. NPDC058436. The sequence continues at coordinate 44,323 of NZ_JBHXLF010000010.1, read as the reverse complement.
CCTGGGCCACCCACGTGAGCCTCTTCCGCGCGGTCGCCGAGGGCACTGAACTGCAGCTGCAGGGCGAGGCCTACCAGGCAGGCCCGAACTCGATGGCGCTGGTCACCTCAGCCGGTTCGGACTACGACGACCCCGGCAAGAGGCCGTCGCCGACCATCGCCGTGCCCAGCGAGGCCGACATCGGCGCGCTGACCACGCGTGCCGTGCTGGACACCGCCGCGGTCGAGAAGCAGAAGATCAAGTTCAGGTCGATGCCGTTCGCCGAGATGGAGGGCGCGCTGACGTCCGGCACGGTGGACGCCGCCTTCATGATCGAGCCCTTCATCACGAAGGCGCAGCGCAAGATCGGTGCGAAGATCCTCACCGACACCGCGCGCGGCCCGACACTGGACTTCCCCATGTCCGGGTACGCGGCGTCGAAGAAGTTCGCCGAGGCGAACCCGAAGACGCTGAAGGTGTTCCGGGACGTGCTGCGGGACGCCCAGCAGCGCGCGCAGGCCAACAAGCTGAGCGTGCAGGACTCGCTGACCAGCTACGCCGACATCGACCAGCCGACCGCCGCGCTCGTGTCCGTGGGCACCTTCCCGTTGTCGCTGAACCCGATCCGGCTCCAGCGCGTCGCCGACATGATGGACACCGAGGACGTGCTCTCCGGGCGTCTGGACGTGCAGCAGTTGCTGCCTCCCGGCACGACGAATTAGTTGCATTCAGGCATGGGAAATGGCGGGCTGCAAGTTGCAGCCCGCCATTTCTCGTTCGTCACCGTCCGCTTAGCGCCGATACGCAGTAAGTGAGCCCCGGTGACGGTTCGGTGTACGAAATGGCGGTCGCCTCACCGCAGTCCGCGGTCGCCGATTTGACGACCTTTTCGATCTTCAGGACCTTCTGGACGGCGAACTCGTTGCTGCCCTTGGAGCAGTCGACGACCTTCATTCCCTCCATGTTCATCTTCACGAGCTCTTCCTCGTAGCACTTGCCCTCTTCGAGCTTCTCCACCAGGCAGAGCTTCAGCGACGAGCTGCGCCGGCCGGACTCGGTGTACTCCGCGTAGTCCTCGCTCGGGCACGCCTCCGACGTCGACTTCATGGCCTTGGCGATGATGTAGTTCGCCTCCGGCGCGTTGCAGTCGACCTTCTTGTACTTCGGGCTGAACGTCGTGCCCGTGACGCTCGCGCACTCGCCCGGCTTGGCCGAGGGCTCGCCGATGCTGCTCAGACCGCCGCTGATCAGGGCCTTCACCAGGATGCCGACGCCGACGAGCACGACGATGGTGACGATCGAGCCGATGATCTTGCCTGCGCCGCTCTTCTTGGGCGGCGGGCCGTAGGGCATCGGCTGGCCCATGGGCTGGCCGGGCACCTGGCCGTAGGGGTTCTGCTGGGCGTACGGGTCACCGGGCTGACCGGGCTGTCCCGGCTGGCCGTACGCGGGCTGGCCGTACTGGCCCGGCTGCTGGCCGTACTGACCGGGCTGCTGCCCGTACTGGCCGGGCTGGGCGTACGGGTCGCCCGGCTGACCGGGCTGGCCGGGGTAGCCCTGCTGGGGCTGCTGACCGTAGGGGTTCGGCTGGCCGTAGGGCTGCTGTCCACCGGGAGGCGGCCCGTAGGGCCCTGGCTGCGGCTGGTTGGGGTCGGTCACTGGAGGTTCCTCTCGGAAGGTCACGCTGAAGACAGCGAAACCGGAGCCGTGGGACACGACTCCGGTTTCATGAGGCCGGACCTCGTTACGCGGGAGCGCCGACGCAGTAGTGCAGCTTCGCCTCGGGGAAGGACTGCGGCTCCTCACCCTCGGTGCACTGCGGTGCGGCGGTGTCCTTGACGACCTTGGTCACCTTGAACGCGGCGGACTCGTTGCACTCGACGGCCTTCGCGCCGACACCGCCGACGTTCTCGGCGTAGCACTTGCCCTCGGCGAGGACCGGCGCCAGGCACAGCTTCGTCTTCGGGCCGCGGCGCTGGGTCTGCGTGTACTCGTCGTAGCCGTTGCCGCACACCTCGCTCGTGCCACCGGCCTTGCCGACCACGTAGTTCGCCTCGGCGGCACCGCAGTCGACCGGCTTGTACTCCGGGCTGGTGGACGTGCCGGTGACCGACGCGCAGTCGCCGACCTTGGCCTGCGCGACGTCGCTGGTGAAGTAGTTGAACGCGTAGAACGCGGCACCGACGACCACCAGGCCGACGACGTAGGTCAGGATCCGCTTGCCGATGCTCGACTTCTTCGGCGCGGGCTCCTGAGTGGGCTCCGGCGCGTGCGCGGGCGAAGCGGATTCAGTCGTGCTCATGCTGTTCTCTCATTTCCGATTACCCCAGATGGCCCATGCCCCCCGACACAGCCGGAGCAGAGAGTGCCACGCGGCGCAGAAAAGCGCTGGGGCTTTACGGAAACGTTACGGCGACTTGGATCAGCTGGTGGGTCGCGCGGCGACCGTCACTGCTTCTGGTCGCCGCGTTCGAGGCAGAAGGTGACAGCGGGTTCCGGGAAGACCGCCGCGCGTGACTCCCCGCAGGCGGCACGATCGGTCTTGCCGGAGAACACCTTCGCGACCTTCACCGAGTCCTTGGTCGCGCAGTCGACCTTCGCGATGCCGGCGTCGGTGTCCTGGCCGTAGCAGGAGCCCTCGACGAAGTTCGGCATGAGGCACAGGGTCGCGTCACCCGTGTACGTCGAGTAGTCCATGCCGCCGGACGGGCAGGTCTTCTCGTTCCAGTCCAGGACCTTGGCGATCTTGACGTTCGCCTGCTCCGACCCGCAGTCGAGTGCCTGGTACTTCGGGCTGTCGAGCGCGCCGGAGATCCGCGCGCAGTCGCCGGCCTTCGCCGCCTTCGCCACGTCGCCGAGCTGGTTCATCACGAACCCGCCGAGGAGCACGAGGGCGAGGACAACGGCGAAACCCAGGCCGACCTTCTTCATGGCCTGGGTATCGGCGTCAGAGGGGGTTCAACTCAACCGAGTTCACCCGATCAGGATCCTTCCGGGACACCCATGCAGTAGACGGAGGCGGGCTCGCTGAAGCGCCACTCGCCCGCGGTCTCGGGGCACACGGTGCCCTCCTCGGGCAGGCCGTCGACCTTCTTGACGATCTTCACCGGTGACTCGGGGGTGCAGGCCTCCTGCTTGAACACGCCGTCGTCGCCCGAGTTGTAGCACTTGCCCTCGATGAGGTTGGGCATGAGGCACAGCGTCTCGTCGCCGGACTTCACCGGCTCGTAGAGACCCTCGGCGGGGCACTGGTCCTCGGCGCTCTTGAGCACCACGGCGACCCGGTGCGTCGCGGCCGTGTCGTTGCAGCCCTCCGACGACAGGTTCCACTCGCCGTCCGGCTTGTCCGCGTCCTTCGGCGAGGCGCTCACGCAGTCGCCGGCCCCGGTGCTGTTGAGCGACGTCAGCGCCCACACACCGCCACCGACCAGCACGACGGCCAGCACGCCGACGATGACGAACTTCAGCCAGTTGTTCTTCTTGGGCGTCTCGTCGGTCTCGGCCTCGTCCGGAGCCGGGACCACCCCGGCCGGGGGCTCGACGGGATCAGTCGACTCGGTGCTCATGGCCGAGAACGTACGACACTTCGTGTTGGCTGCGTGTGTCGACTCACACTTCACGTCGCCAGTTGACGCAGGTCGAACGCATTTGGCGTCGTCAGGGAGACTTGTGGGCGTGACCGATGGCCCTTTGATCGTCCAGTCGGACAAGACGCTGCTGCTCGAGGTCGACCACCCGCTCGCCGACGACGCGCGCACGTCCATCGCGCCGTTCGCCGAGCTGGAGCGGGCTCCCGAGCACGTGCACACGTACCGCGTGACGCCGCTCGCGCTGTGGAACGCGCGGGCGGCCGGGCACGACGCCGAGCAGGTGGTCGACGCGCTGGTGCGGTTCAGCCGCTACCCGGTGCCGCAGCCGCTGCTGGTCGACGTGGTCGACACGATGAGCCGCTTCGGGCGGCTGGTGCTCACCAACCACCCGGCACACGGGCTGACGCTGCACACCAACGACCGCGCGGTCCTCGAAGAGGTGCTGCGCAACAAGAAGATCGCGCCGATGTTCGGGGCCCGCATCGACGACGACACCGTCATCGTGCACCCGAGCGAGCGCGGCAGGCTCAAGCAGCTGCTGCTCAAGGTCGGCTGGCCGGCCGAGGACGAGGCCGGGTACGTCGACGGCGAGGCGCACCCGATCGAGCTGGAGGAGAACGGCTGGAAGCTGCGCGACTACCAGCGCCTCGCCGCCCAGACGTTCTGGGCGGGTGGCTCCGGCGTCGTCGTGCTGCCGTGCGGCGCGGGCAAGACGCTGGTCGGCGCGGCGGCGATGGCCGAGGCCCAGGCGACCACGCTGATCCTGGTCACGAACACCGTGGCGGGCAGGCAGTGGAAGCGTGAGCTGATCGCCCGCACCTCGCTGACCGAGGAGGAGATCGGCGAGTACTCGGGTGAACGCAAGGAGATCCGCCCGGTCACGATCGCGACCTACCAGGTGATCACCCGCAAGTCGAAGGGCGAGTACAAGCACCTGGAGCTGTTCGACTCGCGCGACTGGGGCCTGATCGTCTACGACGAGGTCCACCTGCTGCCCGCGCCGGTGTTCCGGATGACCGCCGACCTGCAGTCGCGCCGCCGTCTCGGGCTCACCGCGACGCTGGTGCGCGAGGACGGCCAGGAGGGCGACGTCTTCTCGTTGATCGGCCCGAAGCGCTACGACGTGCCGTGGCGCGACATCGAGGCGCAGGGCTGGATCGCGCCGGCCGAGTGCACCGAGGTCCGCGTGACCCTGACGGACAACGAGCGCCTGCAGTACGCGACGGCCGAGCCCGAGGAGCGCTACAAGCTCTGCTCGACCGCCAGGACCAAGATCCCCGTCGTCCGCCGGGTCCTGGAACGGCATCCCGACGAGCCGACCCTGGTGATCGGTGCTTACCTGGACCAGCTCGACGAGCTGGGCGAGGAGCTGGGAGCGCCGGTGATCAAGGGGTCGACGAAGAACAAGGAGCGCGAGGAGTTGTTCGACAGGTTCCGCCGCGGCGAGCTCAGGACGCTGGTCGTGTCGAAGGTCGCGAACTTCTCCATCGACCTGCCGGAGGCGTCCGTCGCCATCCAGGTGTCCGGCACGTTCGGGTCGCGCCAGGAGGAGGCCCAGCGCCTCGGCCGGATCCTGCGCCCCAAGGGCGACGGCCGGCAGGCGCACTTCTACTCGGTCGTCTCGCGCGACACCCTCGACACCGACTACGCGGCGCACCGGCAGCGCTTCCTGGCCGAGCAGGGCTACGCGTACAAGATCGTCGACGCGGACGACCTGGTCGGATGACCTCCTGGTGGATGTGGGACCCGTCCGGAACCGTGCCCGCGCGGCGGTTCCGGACGGAGGAGTCGCTCGCCCGCTCCGCTCCGGACGCGCAGGTCGTCCGCTCCACCGACTTCACCTGCCCGGCACAGCGCCGCCGCGCCACGTCGTTGCGTGCGGACTTCCTGCGCGTCTCCGGCGACCCGGTGCAGGTGGCGCTGGTCGAGCAGCGGCTGTGGACGCTGCTCGTGGCGTTGCGCCGGGCCCAGCCCCTGCGCGACGCGCTGGCGACCGCCGCACCCAGGGCGGGGCGGGCGGCGCTGGTCGCGGAGCCTTCGCGCGAGCTGGCCGAGTTCGACCGGCGGTTCGACCGGTTCGCGGACGCGTTGCGGGTGCTGGTGTCGGACCCGGCGCCGGAGCAGCTGCGCCACACCGCCGCCCTGGACTAGCTGCTGGCCAGGGGGCGACGCCGCTCAGGCCAGTCCGAACGTCCCTCGCACATCGCCCCGCCAACCCGATCAGCCCTGGGACATCGCCCCCATTCAGGCCAGCCCGATCAGTCGTGGGATCTCGGCGACGCTCTTCAGCAGGTGCGTGTGCTCGGTGGCCCCGAGCTGCTCCGCCGTCTGGCTGCCGCTGAGCACCCCCACCACGAACCCCGCCCCGGCGTTCGTGCCCGCCTGCAGGTCCCTGGTGGTGTCCCCGGCCGTCAGCACGCGCCGGACGTTCCGCGCGCCGGTCAGCTCCATCGCACGGTGGATCATGTACGGCGCGGGCCGGCCTGCCTTGACGTCGTCCACGCACACCACCGCGTCCAGCACGCCCTCGCGCCAGCCGAGGACGTCCAGCAGCCCGTCGACGATCGGCCGGTCGAAGCCGGTGGTGAGCGCGACCTTGATCCCGTTGTCCCGTAGCAGTTCCAGGGCTTCCGGGACGCCGGGAATCGGGGTGGGCGGCGTCTCGGCGTAGTACTTCGCGAGCCGCTCGTGGAAGTCGTGGAACTCATCGTCCACTTCGGACTTCCCGAGCATCGCGGAGATCGCCTCGTACTTGTCGGCACCCATCCACTCGCCGACGTCGTGCGCCTGTCCACCGGCCGCGATCACGGTGTCCGCCAACGCTTTGTAGACCAGTCCGTGCTCTTCCACGGTGGTGCCGGCGATGTCCAGCACCACGAGGTCGATCGGGTTCACGAGGCCCTCCAGTCCCGCAGCAGCGCCGGGTGCGCCTGCTGGGAGTTCTCGATCGAGAAGCTGACCATGTCGGGCCGGTAGCGGTCGTCGGAGTACTCGACCGGCCGTCCGTCCACTCCGGACGCACGCCGCCGTTCCCGCAGAAGTGGCGCGCCCCGTTCGACTTCCAGCAGCTCGGCATCCGTCTCGTCGGCGGCGACGGCGTCGATCTGGTGCCGCGCAACGGTCATGTCGACGCCCTGGTCGGCGAGGTGCGCGTAGAGCGAGCCGCTGTCGCAGTCGAAGTCGAACAACAGGCGCCCCACCGCCTCCACGAACGTCGTGCGCTCCAGCATCGTCGGCCGCCCGTCGATCAACCGCTGCCGCAGCAACTGCACGACCGGCGTGCCCTCGTCGAGCTGGAGGGCGTCCGCGATGTCGGCGTCGGCGGGCCGGCGCGCGATCTCCAGCGTCCGCTGCCCTGGAACGTGCCCGAGCCCCGCGGCCCAACTGGAGAACGACAGGAACGTCTCGAACGGCTGCGACAACGTGTGCCGGCGCACCACCGCGGGCTTGCCGCGCCCGCCGCCGATCATGCCCTCGGCCCGCAACGACGTGAGTGCCTGTCGAACCGGCGCGCGCGAGGCGTTCCACTGGGCGCCCAGCTGCGACTCGGACGGCACGGGATCGCCGACGGCCAGCTCACCGGATGCGATGCGGCGGCGCAGGTCGGCCGCGATGCGCTCGTGCAGGGGCGTCTCCATGCACCTGACGATACATGTCATAACAAGTGTTAACGTGCGGTGAACACGTCAGGACACGTTGGAACTGGGCATTGATTCTGGACTTTGGGCCGCCCATCGTTCTTGTCATGACAAGTGTGGACCTGGTGGTCGTCGGCGCGGGGGTCGTGGGGCTCGCGCACGCCTGGCACGCGGTGCGGCGGGGTTTGTCCGTCGCCGTGGTCGAGCGGGACGAGCACGCGGCCGGGGCTTCCGTGCGCAACTTCGGGCACGGGTGCTTCACCGCTCAGGACGGGGTGGCCTTCTCGTACGCGATGGCCGCTCGGGCGGAGTGGCTGACGCTCGCCCGGGAGGCCGGGTTCTGGTTGCGCGAGTCCGGGACTTTGGTCGTGGCCCGCGCGGAGGACGAGCTCGCGGTGTTGCACGAGTTCGCCGAGGTCCGCGATGTTGAGTTGTTGAACAATCCGACGGCAGGATCGTTCAACAAGCCAAGTGTCGGATTGCTCAACAATCCCTCGATCCTCGGCGCTGCCCTCCTCCCCCTGGACATCCGCGTGAACCCGCGCGAAGCCGTCCACGCCATCGCCGCCCTGCTGGCGGACCGCGGCGTCACCTTCCACTGGTCGACCAACGTCCTCACGATCGAGCCAGGCCTGGTCCGCACCAACCGCGGCGAGATCCACTGCCGCGCCGCCGTGGTGGCCGTCGGCCACGACGTCGACAGGTTCTTCCCGGACATCGCCGAGAAGCACGAGATCCAGCGCTGCCGGCTGCACATGCTGCGAGTCGCACACGAAGGCGTGATCGACCCGGCCGTGCTGACCGGGTTCTCGATGCTGCGCTACGACGCGTTCGCGCGGTGCCCGAGCATCGAGAAGGTCCGCGAGCGCCTCACGAACGACCACCCCGAGCTCGTGAAAGCCGGGCTGAACCTCATGTTCACCCAGCTCCCCGACGGCTCGCTCACGATCGGCGACACCCACCACTACAGCCGCACGGTCGACCCGTACCGGCCGGAGGACCTGGACGACCTGGTGCTCGCCGAGACGGCCCGGCTGCTCGGCGTTCCGTCGCTGCACGTCCTCGAACGCTGGCGCGGCGTCTACGCGTCGGCTCCCGAACCCTTCCTGACCGCGACGCCCGTTCCTCTCACCAGGGTCGTCTCGGTCACGTCCGGCATCGGCATGACCACCGCGCTCGGCCTCGCCCCGGCCGTGCTCAACGACCTCCTCCAGGAGATGTGATGAGAGTCCCCAGGACCGTCCTCGGTGTCGTGCTGGCCGCGACGCTGGCGCTGACCGCTTGCGGCACGACGACTTCCGCCGCGAACGGCGACTGCCCGAACGGCAAGGTGCGCTTCGGCGTCGAGCCGTACGAAGATCCGGAGAAGCTCAAGCCCGCGTACGAGGTGCTCGCCAGGGCGCTCACCTCCAAGCTCGGCTGCGAGGTGGAGCTGCAGGTCGTCGACGACTACGCGGCCGAGGTGCTGGCCATGCGCAACGGCAAGCTGGAGATCGCGCAGTTCGGCCCGCTCGGGTACGTCTTCGCCTCGCAGAAGGCCGGGGCGGAACCCCTCGTGTCCTTCGCGGACGGCTCCGGGAAGCTCACCAGCTACACCGCCGGGATCTGGGTCGCCAACGACTCGCCCGTGCGGAGGATCGAGGACCTGGCAGGGAAGTCGCTCGCGCTGAGCAGCGTCGGCAGTGCGTCCGGCGACGCGCTTCCCCGCTACGGCCTCAAGAAGCACAACGTGAGCGACGTGAAGCTCGACTACGCCGGCGGGCATCCCGAGGCGCTGTTGTCCCTGGTCAACGGCAAGGTCGACGCCGCAGAGATCAACAGCCAGCAGCTCGCCACCGCGAAGGCCGCCGGCACGTTCGACGAGTCGAGGTTCCGGCAGGTCTGGAAGTCCGAGCCGATCCCGAACGACCCGATCACCGTGCGCGGTGACCTCGACCCGGCGTTCAAGGACAAGGTGCGCAAGGCACTCCTGGGCCTCGGTTCGCAGGACGTCGAGAAGGTCGGCGCGTTCCTCGACGTCACGCCTCCCGGGCCGCTCGTCGAGGTGAACAACGACACCTACAAGGTGCTCTTCGACCTCGCGACCACGTTGGGACTCAAGGAAGAGGACGTCTGATGCTCGCCATCCGCGGCCTGCGCAAGGCGTTCGGCGGCCGCGCCGTGCTGGACGGCTTCGACCTCTCCGTCGAGGCCGGCGAGTTCGTGGCGCTGCTCGGGCCGAACGGGTCGGGCAAGTCCACGGCGCTGCGGTGCGTGGTCGGACTGGAGACGCCGGACGGCGGCGAGATCGAGGTCGGCGGGAGCGCCGCGATGGTGTTCCAGAAGATCCACCTGGTCGGCCGCCGCACCGCGCTGGACAACGTCTGTTCCGGCGCGCTCGGCCGGCTTCCGCTGCACCGCTCGTTCTTCTTCCCGCACGACGTCAGGGAAGAGGCGATGGGCTGTCTGGAACGGGTCGGGCTCGCGGACCGGGCGACGGACCGGTGCGCGCGGCTTTCCGGTGGGCAGCAACAACGTGTGGCGATCGCGCGGGCGTTGTGCCAGCGTGCGGGGGTGATCCTCGCCGACGAACCGGTGTCGGCGCTCGACCCGCAGGCCGCGGTGCAGGTGATGGAGCTGCTCAGGGGCCTGGCCGGCGAGGGGATGGCGGTGGTCGCCGTCCTGCACCAGCCGGAGCTCGCGAGCGCCTACGCGCATCGTGTCGTGGAAATGCGGGCGGGGGTCGCGGCATGAGCGTCAGCGCTCCTGCGAAGCTCCCGGTTCCCCGGCGCCGTTGGCCCTCCCCCGCGGTTTGGATCGCCGTGGCGGTCCTGCTCGCCGTGCACGCGCTTGCTTGGCAAGCCACGGAGTTCTCCCCCGCCGCGCTCGTCGCGGGCTGGGACGGCATGGCCGACTTCCTCGCCGAGTCGTTGCCGCCGGACTTCTCGGTGCTCGGGAAGTCGTTGGAAGCAGCGGTGATCACGCTCTACATAGGACTGCTCGGCACGACGTTCTCCATCCCGTTCGCGCTGGCTTTGGCGCTGCTGGCGTCCAGGGCGACGACTTCGGCGGCGTGGGCGCAGCAGGCGGCTCGTGCGGTGCTGTCGTTCCTGCGGTCGGTGCCGGACGTGGTGTTCGCGCTGATCTTCGTGACGGCGGTGGGACTCGGGCCGTTCGCGGGTGTGCTGGCGCTCGTGTTCCACAACACCGGTGTGATGGGCAAGCTCTGGGCCGAGGCGATGGACGAGAGCGACCGCGGGCCGCGCGACGCCCTGAAGGTGACCGGTGCGTCCGGTCCCCAGGTCGCGCTGCACGCGGTGCTCCCGACCGTGATGCCGTCCCTCGCCGGGCTCCTGCTCTACCGGCTGGACGTGAACGTGCGGTCGTCGCTCGTGCTCGGCCTCGTCGGCGCCGGCGGGATCGGCTTCCTGATCAACCAGTCGATCAAGCTGTTCCGGTTCGACGAGATGGTCACGCACATCCTCGTGGTGCTGCTTCTCGTGGTCGTGGTCGACCAGGCCTCCGGCTGGGTGCGCAAGCGGCTGGGTGCGTGACCTGCCGGCCGTGGTCCAACAACTGCGCGCGGACGGTCGTTACGCAACGATGACGTCGCACGAACGTCCCCATGAGACCCGTCGGGAAGGCTGGAGGGCATGCCGCGCGTACTGCTGATCGAGGACGACGAGGCGGTCCGCGAGGGACTGTCGCTCGCCCTGACCTACCAGGGACACACCGTGGACGCGGTGCGCACGGGCGAGGAAGGCCTCGAACTGCTGGGCAGCGTCACGCCCGACGTCGTGGTGCTGGACCTGATGCTGCCGGGCGTGGACGGGTTCGAGGTGTGCCGCCGCATCCGCGCGTCCGGCGACCTCCCGATCATCATGCTGACCGCGCGCAACGACGACATCGACGTGGTGGCCGGCCTGGAGGCCGGTGCGGACGACTACGTCGCCAAACCCGCCCAGGCGCGGGTGCTGGAGGCCCGCATCCGCGCTGTGCTGCGCCGGTCGTCCGCCCCGGTCGCCGAGGTGGTGGCCGAGCACCACGGCGACCTGACGATCGACCGCGACGGGCTCGTGGTGACGCGGTTCGGCAAGCCGGTGTCGTTGGCGCCCACGGAACTGCGGCTGCTGCTGGAGCTCTCGTCGTCGCCGGGCAGGGTGATGTCGCGGCAGCAGTTGCTGGGATCGGTGTGGGACCAGGGTTATCTCGGCGACTCGCGGCTGGTCGACGCGTGCGTGCAGCGGTTGCGGTCGAAGATCGAGGACGACCCGGCGGCGCCCGTGTACGTCCAGACCGTGCGGGGCTTCGGCTACCGCTTCGGGCCGCTGTGACGCTCCGCCTGCGGCTCTTGCTCGCGTTCGCCTTCCTGACGATCGTGACCGCCGCGGCCGTCGCCGGCGCCGGGTACGTGCGGGCGCGCGACGCAATCGTGCAACGCGCTCAGGACAACGCCGTCATCGAGACCACGAACCGCGTCGAGCAGCTCTACCCGCTGCCCGCGCGGACCGTGGACGCCGCCACCCTCGAACGCATCGCCGGGCGCGTCTCCGGGCGTGAGGGCTCGGCTTTGGCTTACGGCAACGGACTTTCCGCTGGCGGCATGGACCCGTCGGTGATCACCGACGAGCTGCGCTCGCTCGTCTCGTCCGGACGCGTCGGCTGGCAGCGCGTGTCGTACGGGGGCGCCGTGTGGCTCGTCGTCGGCATGCAGGTGCGGGTGACGTCCGGCGGCCCGTCGGGCATCGAGGTGTACGTGCTGCGGCCGTTCACGTCGGAGATCGAGTTCGTCGACGAGCTGGCGCGCAACGCGTGGCTGATCGGCGGCGCGGTGCTGGTTCTGGCTCTGGCACTGGCCTTCCTGGCCGCCCGCGGGGTGCTGCGGCCCGTCCGAGAGCTGCAGCTGGCGGCGTGGAAGCTCGGCCAGGGCGAGCTGTCCGCGCGGGTGCCGGTGCGCGGGCGGGACGAGCTGGCGTCCGTCGCGTCGACGTTCAACAGCACGGCTTCCTCGCTGGAGCACCACGTCGGGGAGTTGCGGCGGATGGAGGCGGACGCGCGGCGGTTCGTGGCGGACGTGTCGCACGAGCTGCGCACGCCGCTGGCCGCGATGACGGCCGTGACGGACGTGCTGGACGCCGAGACCGCGTCGCTGCCCGGTGTGGCGGGGCAGGCCGCGCGGCTGGTGAACCGGGAGACGCTCAACCTGACCAGGCTGGTGAACGACCTGATCGAGGTCACGAGGTTCGACTCGGGGACCGCCGCGCTGGCGCTGGACGACGTGGACGTGGCCGAGGTCGTGCGGACGTGCCTGCGGATGCGCGGCTTCGCCGACGTGACGGCTTCCCTGCCGGACGGCGTGCGGGCGCGGCTGGACCCGCGGCGGCTGGACGTGATCGTGGCGAACCTGGTCGGCAACGCGCTGCGGCACGGCTCGCCGCCGGTGTCGCTGGTGTTGTCGGTCTCGGGAGCTTCGCTGGTGATCGAGGTCGCCGACTCCGGGCCCGGGTTGTCCGACGAGGTGCTGCCGCACGTGTTCGCGCGGTTCTACAAGGCGGATTCGGCGCGCGGGCGGTCGGAGGGGTCGGGGCTGGGGCTGGCGATCGCCTGGGAGAACGCGCGGCTGCACGGGGGGACGCTGACGGCGGCGAACCGGCCTGGGGGCGGGGCGTTGTTCACGCTGCGGCTGCCGCTGGGTGGTGAGGTGTGAGGCGTTCATGGGTTCTGCTGTGCCTGGTCGTGCTCACCGCGTGCGGCATCCGCCCCACCGACCCGATCCCCGGCCTCGAAGCCCCGAGCGGTCCCGTCGAGAACACCTCGCCGTCGCTCTTCTGGGTCTCCCGGGGCGGCGGCGTGCTGCCCGTCGCGCGGCCGGAGGGAAGTCTGAGCGGGTTCGACGTCGTCGCGCTGCTGGCGCAGGGTCCGACCGGTGCCGAGCAGGCGCGCGGGCTGTCGACGGAGGTGCCGTTCGACGCCGCTCCCGCCACCGTCGACCGCGTCGCGAACGGGCTCGACGTGAACCTGTCTACCGATGTCTCGCTGCTCAGCGCGGCCGCTGTTCAGCAGATCGTGTGCACGTTGCTCGGCGTCCAACCCGTCGGGACGGTGAACCTGCGTGGGGGTGGGCATTCGCTGGAGTTCCAGCAGTGCGCTTGAATCGGGCTGTGCACGTCTACTCCATTCCGATGCGCGCCCGGTTCCGCGGCATCACGCAGCGCACCGGCCTGTTGTTCGAAGGACCGGCCGGGTGGGGTGAGTTCTGCCCGTTCGAGGAGTACGACGACGCCGAGGCCGCGGCCTGGCTCGCGTGCGCGAACGAGGCCGCGTTCGAGGGCTGGCCTGCGCCGCTGCGGGACCGGGTTCCGGTCAACTGCACCGTGCCCGTGGTCGGGCCGGAGCGGGCCCACGAGATCGTGGCGCGCTCGGGTTGTTCTACGGCCAAGGTGAAGGTCGCCGAGTCGACGCTGGCTGAGGACTGCGCGCGGCTGGAAGCGGTGCGGGACGCGCTGGGGCCGCGGGGTTCGGTTCGGATCGACGCCAACATGCTGTGGGACGTCGACACGGCCGTCGCGGCCATCAAGGCCATGGACAGGGCCGCCGGTGGGCTCCAGTACGTGGAACAGCCGTGTCGCACGCTGGACGAGTTGGCGGCGGTGCGGCGCAGGGTGAGCGTGCCGATCGCGGCGGACGAGTCGATTCGCAAGGCCGACGACCCGCTGAAGGTGGCGGTGTCCGGTGCCGCCGACATCGCGGTGATCAAGGTGGCGCCGCTGGGCGGGGTGCGGAAGGCGCTGGAGGTGGCCGAGGCGTGCGGGTTGCCGTGCGTGGTGTCGTCGGCGTTGGAGACGTCCGTCGGCATGGCGGCCGGGGTCGCCCTCGCTGCCGCGCTGCCCAGTCTCGACTACGCGTGTGGGCTGGCCACGCTGCAACTGCTGGACGGGGACGTCACGAGCGACTCGCTCCTGCCTGTGGACGGGTATCTGCCTGTCCTGACGAAGGCACCCGTGCCGGACCTCGTCGAGGGGTTCGAGAGCAACGTGCTCAAGAAGGCCTGGACTGATCGGTACGACAGGGTGCTGAGCAACCTCAGTCGATGAGGCGATCCACCTGGATCTTCAGGGGGAACGGCTCGACGGCCTCGTAGACCCTCGTCTCCGCGGGCGGCTCCTGGTAACCGAACACTCCGGCCAGGTGCATCGGGGTCAGCGAGATCGGCTCGTCGAGATCGATGATCCAGTAGAACGGAATGCCGGCCCACGCGTACTCGTCCCGCTTTGCGCGGTAGTCCGTCAAGCGCGAGCTCGGCGACATCACCTCGACCACGAGGACGACGTCGGAAGCTTTGATCAGGCCGCCTTCGGCCCTCTGTCGTTTGCGGGCACCGCGGTGGAGCACGATCAGGTCCGGACGACGGACGTAGCCCGGCTTTTCCGGTGAGGCCAGCTCCAGGTCCACATCCATGTCGAGGATGATTTCGAGATCGTCAGGCAGCTGGTTGACGAGTTGGGCGAACAAGTTGGCGCCTGCGACGTTGTGATCGGCGAGTGGGCTTGGGGACATGATCAGACGGCCGTTCACCAATTCCGTATAGCCGTCTTCGGTTTCTCCGAGCGCGGCGTACTGAGCGACGGTCATTGAACCCGCCGCAACAGCAAGCAGACGCCTGTCGGGTAGTGCGGTCACCGCGTCTCCTTCCGTCTCATCCACCGTCGCACATGGAGGAGCTCCAATCCCGGACGCAATTACACACCTTCAAGCGATCTAAGGCTTGCCGCGCTTCAGCCCCTGCTCCGCCGCCCCCATGCTGAACACGATCCCCTCGGTCCGGTCGATCGCCTGGGTCCGCCGCTCCGAAGCCGGCACCCGTGTCAGGTCGACCAGCCGGATCGGCGGCCCCAGCTCGACCAACGTGGGCGTGTACGAAGCCTCGACCACGGACCAGCCGGAAGGCCCCTGCTCGAACTTGAACCGCGCGATCGCACCCTCCTCCGTCACCCCGCGGGGCTCGGAGTGCCGGGCGACCTCGTTCCCCAGGCCGTAGGCGACCCACTTGCCGCCGATCTTCTCGAACGGCTGCACCACGTGGACGTGCGTGCCGATGATCAGGTCCAGGGCCGGGTCGGCCAGCAACAGCCTGGCCAGGGCCTTCTGCTCAGCGGTGGCCTCGTGCTGGTACTCGTTGCCCCACTGCACGGACAGCACGACGACCTCGGCGCCGGCGGCACGGGCGGCGCGCGCGTCGGCGAGGATCTTCTCGGCGTTGATCTGGTTCGCTCGCCACGGCTGGGGCAGCGGAATGCCGTTGAAGCCGTACGTGAACGACAGCTGGGCCACGCGAACCCCGCCCGCGTCGAGGATCAGCGGGGCCGCGGACTCCTCCTGCGTGCGGTACGAACCCGTGTGCTTGAGGCCGACGGCGTCCATCGCGTCCAACGTCGTGGTGATGGCCGAGACGCCGCGGTCGAGTGTGTGGTTCGAGGCCGTCGAGCACGCGTCGTAACCCACGTCCACCAGGCCCTTCGCCACCTCGGGCGGGGCCAGGAAGGCCGGGTAGCCGAAGAACGGGCCCTCCTTCGGGCCCAGCGGCACCTCGAGGTGGCACAGGGAGAGGTCGGCCTTCAGGGTCTCGCGGATGCCAGAGAACAACGGCAGGTAGTCGCGGCCAGCCGCGCCTCCATCGGCCACGGCCTGGTCGGTCAGCGCCGGGTGGATCAGGATGTCCCCACCCGCGGTCAGCGTGAACGAGCGCGGCGGGGGCGGGCCCTCGGACGAGGACGTCGGCGCGGGCACGGCGGTCGGCGAGCTGACGACGGTCGGCGAGGCGGTGCACGCGGACAGCAAAAGGCCGGTGGCCAGCACGAATGCCGTCCACCGGACCTCACGCCTCAGCGCTGCCGCCTGCGTCGCAGGACCACGAAGAGCACGACGGCGAGCACTGCTGCCGCGACGGGCAGCACGCGCTTCAACACCGGAACGCCTGCCGTGTCGATCAGGTCGATCGGCTCGTCGGGGACCACTCGGAGATGCTGCTGTTGCGCCACCTCGTCAGGATCCACGGATACCAGCGAGCCCGCCAGGCATTCCGCGAACTGGTCGACGAGCTTGCCGCTGACCTCGGCGATCAGGCCGCGGCCCAGTTGCGCCGGACGGCCGGTGATCGCCAGGTCCGTCTCGACGTCGACCGTGTCGCCGACGACGAAGGTCACCAGGGCCGACGCCGTGCCGTTGCCGCGCGTGTCCTTGCCCGCGGCCTTCATGACGGCACGGCGCAGCACCGGGTCGATCTCGACGAACTCGCCGGTGCCCCGGTACAGCAGCTGCACCGGGCCGAGCTTCACCTTCACCTCCCCGCTGAACGTCTTGCCGTCCACCGAGGTCAGCGTGGCGCCGGGCAGGCACGGCGCCACCCGCTCGGGGTCGAGCAGCGCCTCCCACACCTCCTCGGCGGGCGCCGGTGACGGGAACGAGTGCGTCAACTTCATCCCGCGACCGCCGCCGTCAACGCACGTCCGGTCAGCACGCGGGCCAGGTTGTCCTTGTGTAACCGTCACCCGAGGACGCCCTCAGAGCCGCCGCCGAGATCGCCTCGGCCGACGCGGGCTGACCGACCAGGGCCTCCTCGACCTCCACCGCGCGCACCGGCCCGGACCCCACGTTCGTGAGACCCACCCGAGCTGCGGAAATGGCACCGTCACGCACCTGCACGGCTGCCGCGACGGCGACGATCGACCACGCCTGCGCGACCCGGTTGAGCTTCTCGTAGTGCGCGCTCCAGCCGGTGTACTTCGGCACCCGGACGTCGAGCAGGATCTCGTCGGGGCCCAGCGCCGTCGTGAAGTAGTCGACGAAGAACTCCGACGCGGGCACCTCACGCCGTCCGGACGGCCCGGCGATGATCATCACGGCGTCCAGCGCCAGCACGGGTGCCAGCAGGTCACCGGCCGGGTCCGCGTGGCACAGCGAGCCGCCGAACGTGCCGCGGTGCCGGATCTGCGGGTCCGCGATGGTGTCCGTGACCAGCTTCAACAACAACGCGTTGTCGTGCACCAGATGATCGCGCTGCACCTCGTAGTGCGTGGTCATGGCACCGATGAGCAACGAGTCGCCGTCGTCGCGCACGCCCGTCAGCTCGGTCAGGCCGCCGATGTCGATCAACGCCGTGGGCGCGGCGAGGCGCATCCGCAGCACCGGCACCAGAGACTGCCCGCCCGCGATGACCTTGGCGTCCTCGCCCTCCTCGGCGAGCATCCGCACGGCTTCGTCCACACTGGACGGGAACAGGTACTTGAACTCCGCCGGGATCACGACTGTCCTCCCTGCGCGTCGATCGAGCCGAGTCCACCCGCGGCCACCTCGCCAGAACCTGGATCCGGACGACCCTGCAGCGCGGTCCACACGCGTTCCGGCGACATCGGCATCTCGATGTCCCGCACGCCCAGGTGCCGCACTGCGTCCAGCACGCCGTTCACCACCGCCGGCGTCGAGGCGATCGTGCCCGCCTCACCGACTCCCTTGGCGCCCAACGGGTTCGACGTCGCCGGAGTCGTCGTGCGGTCCGTGAGGAACGCCGGCAGGTCGGCCGCGCACGGCACGAGGTAGTCGGCGAACGTCGCCGACGTCAGCGTGCCCATCTCGTCGTGCGTGGCCTCTTCGTACAACGCCTGCGCGATGCCCTGCGCGAGCCCGCCGTGCACCTGGCCGTCGACGATCAACGGGTTCACAACGGTCCCGACGTCGTCCACGGCGACGTACCGCACGATGCGAACCATGCCCGTCTCGGTGTCGACTTCCGTTGCGCACAAATGGGTTCCGTGCGGGTACGAGAAGTTGTCCGGGTCGAACGTGGCGTCGGCGTCCATGCCGGGTTCCATGCCCTCGGGCAGGTCGTGCGCGACGTGCGCGGCCAGCACCACGTCACCCAGGGAACGAACGGTCGACGTGCCGCGCACGGAGAACGAGCCGGAGGCGAACTCCACGTCCGCCTCGTCGCACTCCATCATGTGCGCGGCGAGCGTGCGGGCCTTGGCCAGCACCTTGTCCGCCGCGTACACCAGGGCCGTGCCACCGACGGCCAGCGAACGCGAGCCGTAGCTGTCCATGCCCTTGTGCGACGTCGCCGTGTCACCGTGCAGCACCTCGACGTCCTCGAACGGCACGCCGAGCCTGTCCGCGACGATCTGCGACCACACCGTCTCGTGGCCCTGCCCGTGCGGCGAGGTACCGGTGATCACCTCGACCTTGCCGGTGGGCAGCATCCGGATCGACGCGGTCTCCCAACCACCTGCGCCGTAACGCAAAGCGCCCAGCACGCGTGACGGCGCGAGGCCGCACATCTCGGTGTAGGTGGAGATCCCGATGCCGAGCTGGACCACGGAACCGTCAGCACGGCGCCGTGCCTGCTCCTCGCGCAGTTCGTCGTACCCGAACAGTTCCATCGCACGAGCCGTTGCGGCCTCGTAGTTGCCGGAGTCGTAGGTGAGCCCGGCGACCGTGGTGAACGGGAACTCCTCGTGCTTGATCCAGTTCATCTCGCGGAGCTTCATCGGCTCCATGTCGAGCTCGACCGCGAGCTCGTCCATCATCCGCTCGATCGCGAACGTCGCCTCGGGCCGTCCGGCACCGCGGTACGCGTCCGTCGGCACCTTGTTCGTGAACACGTTCGTGCACTCGAAGCGGTAGCCGGCGAACTTGTAGATCGAGTTGAACATGAACGCGCCGAGGATCGGCACACCGGGCGTGACCAGGCGCAGGTAGGCGCCCATGTCAGCGAGCAGTTCGACCTTCAGGCCGGTCACAGTGCCGTCGCGGCGGGCGGACAGCGTGATCTTCTGCAGCTGGTCGCGGCCGTGGTGCGCGGACAGCATCGACTCGGTGCGGGTCTCCGTCCACTTGACCGGACGGCCCATGCGGCGCGCGACCAGCAGGCACAGCAGTTCCTCCGGCGTGACCTGGAGCTTGCCGCCGAACCCGCCGCCGACGTCCGGCGCGATCACCCGGAGCCGGTGCTCGGGGATGCCCGTGACGGCCGAGAGCATCCACCGCAGGATGTGCGGGATCTGCGTGGCGGACCACACGGTGAACATGCCGGCGGTCGAGTCCACGACGACCGAGCGCGGTTCCATGAACGCCGGGATCAGCCGCTGCTGCCGGAACGTCCGTTCGATCACGACGTCGGCGGCCGCGATCTCGTCCTCGACGTTCGTCCCCGCGCCCGCCTCGGCGGAGTCGAAGATCCACGTCGCGCACTTGTTCGTGCCGAGGTCGGGATGCACGAGGTCGTTGTCCCGCAAGGCCTCTTCCAGGTCGAGCACGACCGGGAGGTCCTCGTAGTCGACGTCGATGGCCTCCAGCGCGTCCGCGGCGTGGTACGCGCTGTCGGCGATCACCAGCGCCACGGCCTCACCGGCGAAGTTCACGCGGTCGACGGCCATCGCGGGCGCGGGCGGCGACTTCATGTCCTCGGTGATCGGCCACGCGCACGGCAGCGAGCCCTGTTCGGCGGCGAAGTCCTCACCAGTCAGCACCAGCGCCACGCCGGGCATCGCCGTCGCGCGACTGACGTCGATGTTCGTGATGCGGGCGTGGGCGACGGGACTGCGCAGCACGGCCATGTGCAGCATGCCGGTCAGCTGCAGGTTGTCGGTCCACCGGGTCTGGCCGGTGATCAGCCGCGCGTCCTCCTTGCGGAGCCGGGCCTTGCCGACCTCCGGCTCGGCCGTGGCGGTCATTCGCCACCTACCGGCTGCTTGGACGAGACGTGCTCGTCGCTGTGCTGCTCCTGCTTGGGACCGGCGCCGGGCTTCATCCGCTGGGCGGCGTCCTGCACCGCGCGCACGATGTTCTGGTAGCCCGTGCAGCGGCAGAGGTTGCCCTCCAGGCCCTTGCGCACGGTCTCGTCGTCGGGATCCGACTCGTCGGCGAGCAGGTCGATCGCCTGCATGATCATGCCGGGCGTGCAGAAACCGCACTGCAGCGCGTGGTTCGTCCGGAACGCCTCCTGCACCGGGTGCAGCTTGCCGTCGCGGGCGAGGCCTTCGATGGTCGTGACCTCGTGCCCGTTCGCCTGTACCGCGAACATCGAGCACGACTTCACGCTGTGGCCGTCCAGGTGCACCGTGCAGGAACCGCAGTTTCCGGTGTCGCAGCCGACGACGGTGCCGGTCTTGCCCAGACGCTCCCGCAGGTAGTGCACCAGCAGGAGCCTGGGTTCGACCTCGTCGGCGTACGTGACTCCGTCGACGTTGACCGAGATGTGCATGAACCCTCCCAGAGTGGTGGGCCTGAAGTGACGAGGGTCACTTCAGACTGCTCCTCTGTTTGCGATTCAACAACCCGATCACCGATGAATCGGGACTTCGATCTCCGTCAGCCGGCGTCCGGTTCCCTTCCACCGCAAGGAAATGATCTCTGCCGCAATCGCAACTGCGGTTTCCTCAGGCGTTCGACCGCCGATATCGAGGCCGATCGGCGACGACAACGCCGCAAGTTCGGATTCGGTCATTCCCGTCTCTCGCAACCGATTCAGCCGATCCTCGTGCGTTCGGCGCGATCCCATCGCCCCGACGTAGCCGACCTTCAGTCGCAACGCGACCTCCAGCAGCGGCACGTCGAACTTCGGGTCGTGCGTGAGCACCGCGATCACCGTGCGTTCGTCGAGCTTGGACGCTTCGCGTTCGAGATACCGGTGCGGCCAGTCCACGACGACCTCGTCGGCCTCCGGGAAACGGCTGCGTGTGGCGAACACAGGCCGTGCGTCGCACACGGTCACGCGGTAACCGAGGAACGCTCCGAGCCGTGCCATCGCGGCGGCGAAGTCGATCGCGCCGAACACGAGCATGCGCGGCGGCGGTTCGAACGAGTTCACGAACACGCTCATGCCCTCGCCGCGCCGCTGACCGTCCGGTCCGTACTGGAGCACCCCGCTGCGGCCGGAGGCCAGCATCCCGCGGGCGTCGTCCGCGACGGCGTCGTCGATGCGCGCGCTGCCGAGGCTGCCGTCCCGCCGGTCGGGCCAGACGACCATGCGGCGGCCGATGCCGTCCGGGTGCTCGATGACCGTCGCGACGGCCACGGGCGCCTCGGCGCGGACCGTCTCGACCACCTCGGCGAGCTGCGGGAACGTGTCGGCGTTGATCTTCTCGACGAAGATGTCGATGATCCCGCCGCAGGTCAGCCCCACCGCGAACGCATCGTCGTCGCTCACCCCGTACCGCTGCAGGACCGGGGCGTCCGTGGATTGCGCGAGGTCGTACACCGCCCCCTCGACGCAGCCGCCGGACACGCTGCCGACCGCCTCGCCGTCCTGCGTCACGAGCATCGCCGCGCCAGCCGGACGGGGCGCCGAGCTGAAGGTCGCGACCACCGTGCCGACCCCGACCGTCTCGCCGTTCGCGACTCGTTCGGCGAGGTCGTAGAGGACATCACGCACGCCGTACCTCCTTCAGAAGTTCTTCCATCGCGTGCACGCTGTGCCCGGCGACCATGGTGTCGACGTGCGGGAGCGCCGCCACCACACCGCCCTGCACTGGACGGTATCCCGGTTTTCCCGCGTGCGGGTTGGCCCAGATGACCTTGTGGCTCAAGCGCCTCAGCCTCGCCATCTCGGTGGCGAGCAGGGCTGGGTCGCCGCGTTCCCAGCCGTCGCTGAACAGCACGACGACCGCCCCGCGCTGCCGCCACCGCTGGTTGAACCGGCGCAGCGCGTCGCCGAGCCGCGTGCCGCCCTCGTAGTCCGGGATCGCGCGGCCGGCGGCTTTCACGGCACGTTCCGGATCACGTTCCCGCAGCTGACGGGTCACGCGGGTGAGCCGGGTGCCGATCGTGTGGACCTCGGTGGGCATGGCGCGGGCGACGACGTGCGCGAACCGCAGCAGCGCGTCCGAGTAGGCGGCCATCGAGCCCGAGACGTCGATCAACAACACCAGCCTGCGCGGTTTGGACCCACGACGGCGGTGGCGCGGCAACGCGATCTCACCGCCGGTCTCGATCATCGCGCGCACCGTGCGGGCCAAGTCCATCCGGCCGCGGCGGGCCTTGCGCAGCCTGCGCGACCTGCGCCGCGGCGGGAGCGGCGTGAGGCGCGCGATCAGCGGCGCCGCGTTGAACTCCGAGACGTCCTTGTGCTTCAACACTTCCACATCGGACGCGGCGACACCGACGGTCACGGTGTCGAGCTCGACCGTCGTGCGTGGACGGGGCGGGGCGCCGCCGAAGTACGCCCGGTACGCGGCGTCGTAGCGCGGCAGGTCGTCCGGGTCGGCGCACAGCGTGAGGCGGCCGGCCCAGTAGAGGTCGACGTGCTCGGTGGCGCGCAGGAACGCCTGGACGCGGTCCGGCCCGCACTGGAGTCCGGCGCCGCGCAGGACGCTCGTGAACCCGACGCAGGCTTCCGTCATCCCTCGATTGTGCGCGCTTTCCCGCAGTGGCGAACGGAGTTAGGCTGCCCTAACTGAGACTCGGGGGTCTGCCGGTGTTCGTCGAGGCGGTGTGGTTCGGTCTGGCGTTCAGCGCCGTCTTCACCGCGATCCTCCTGGTGGCCGGGCGAGTGGCTCCCGACTTCGCCGTGCACAGCTACCCGCCGGCGATCCAGCGGCGGTTCGGGGAGAAGAGCAAACGCGGCAAGCGGGTCACCAAGATCGTCTCGGTCCTCATCGGCCTGACCATCGCGACCGTGCTCACCGCGCTCGTGCTGTCGGTCCGCGACGGCCGCGACCTCGGGTTCGGCACCGCGTTCCTCGCCGCCGAGACCGCGTTGATGACGTTCAACCTCTACGACCTGGTCGTGCTGGACTGGCTGGTCTTCTGCTGGTGGCGGCCGCGGGCGGTGGTCGCGGCCTGAGCTCAGCCCAGAACGCTGCTCCCGAGCACGCGTTCCGCGTCCTCCCGATACTTCAGGACCGCGCCCAACGTCTCCGCGTCCGGCTCCGAACGCCCCAGCGCCTGCAACGCCCGCGCCCAGTCCAGCGACTCCGCGACGCCAGGCGGCTTCAGCAGGTCGAGGCCGCGCATCTTCCCCACGGCCTCGGCGACCTTCAAGGCGAGCCGTTCGTCGAGGCCGGGCAGGGTGCGGCGCAGGATCGCGACCTCGCGGTCGAGCGTCGGGTGCTCCAGCCAGTGGTAGAGGCAGCGGCGCTTCAACGCGTCGTGCACCTCGCGGGTCCGGTTCGAGGTCAGCACGGTCAGCGGCGGGGTCGTGGCCCTGATCTCGCCGAACTCCGGGATGCTCACGGCGTTCTCGGACAGCACCTCCAGCAGGAACGCCTCGAACTCGTCGTCCGCCCTGTCGATCTCGTCGACCAGCAGCACGCACGGCGCGTTCTCCAGCGCCTGCAGCAACGGCCTGGCCAGCAGGAACCGTCGCGTGTAGAGGGACGCCTCGTCCACCTCGCCCCGCGTCTCCAGCACGCGCAGGTGCATGAGCTGGCGCGGGTAGTCCCAGTCGTACAGGGCCTGCGTGGCGTCGATGCCCTCGTGGCACTGGAGTCTGATCAGCGGGACGTCCATCGACCGCGCCAGCGCCAGTGCGAGGGAGGTCTTGCCGGTGCCGGGTTCGCCTTCGAGGAACAGCGGCCTGCCCATGCGGACCGCGAGGAACGCCGCCGTGGCCACCCCGCCGTCCGGCAGGTACCCCGCGCGGTCGAGCCCCGACGCCAGTTCCTCAGGGGACTGCATGCGCCTCAGGGTACGACTAACCTGCGTGGATGGGGTCGATCAAGAAGGTCCAGATCACGTTCGACTGCGCGGAACCCGTGCGCGTCGCCGAGTTCTGGAGCCAGGTGCTCGGGTACGACGCGCCGCCGGAGAGCGACGGGTCGTGGTCCGCGTGCGCCGACCCGTCGGGGGTGGGTCCGCGGCTGTTCTTCCAGCGCGTTCCCGAGGGCAAGACCGTCAAGAACCGCGTCCACGTCGACGTGCGGGTGGGCACCGGGATGGTGGGTGCCGAACGGCTCGCCGCGTTGCAGGCCGAACGCGTCCGGCTGGAGGCGATCGGTGCGGTGTGCGTGCGCGTGATGGAGGCCGACGAGGAGAACGAGTCCTGCATCGTCATGCAGGACGTCGAGGGCAACGAGTTCTGCCTGGACTGAGATCCCGGGGTCCGGATCAGGGTCGGGTTCGGGGTGGTCACCGATGTGCCGGGCCCGCGCAACGACGACTCTTGAGCCATGACGAACAACGTGCTCAACGACGCGACAGCCCAGGTCAAGAAGCTCCGCAGGAGTCGCAGCGACAAGATGCTCGCCGGCGTCTGCGGCGGTGTCGCCAAGATGGTCGGCGTGGACGCCGCGATCCTGCGGATCATCCTCGTGGCGGCGACGCTGCTCGGGTTCGGCACCGGAGCGGTCCTCTACGTCGCCGCCTGGATCCTCATGCCCGAGGAAGACGCTGCGATGTGATCACCGTGGGAATCCGGGAACTCCAGGTAGTCGTTGCCACGGGTGGGGTCCGGTGAGGGGCCGGTACTCCACCCCCAGCGCGTCGAGCCTGGGCAGGTGGTGCTCCTGGAGTCGTTGCACGAAGCCGGGATCCTTCTCCGCCGGGGACCACACGACCTCGGCGAACGCGGCCAGCCTCGGGAACGCCGCGTAGTCCACCCGCCGGGCCGAGTCGAGGTGCTCGGTCCAGATGTTCGCCTGCGCGCCCAGCAAGCGCCCCGGCTCCTCGCCGGTGAGGCCTTCGGGCACCGGGTCCCACGCGTAGACGTCCTCCAGCGTCGTCACCGTTCCGACCGGGATCGGCTCGTCGAGCGAGTCCGACTGCCGGTAGTCCAGGTAGACGTGCTGTTCAGGGCACATCACCACGTCGTGGCCGTCGCCCAGCGCCGTGATGCCGCCTTCCACCCCGCGCCACGACGCGACGACCGTGCTCGCCGGCAGTGGACGGGCGTCCAGGACCTCGTCCCACCCGTACGGCCGCCGGCCCCTGCTGACGACGTGCTCCGCGATCGCGCGGACCAGTTCGCCGTCGTGGCCGGGTGCCTCGTCGCCGCCGAGTCCGATGATCTCCGCGGGGAAGACGTCCATCAGCTCGTCGAACACGTTCCGGTAGAAGTCCACTGTGGACTCTTCGGTGTTGAGCACGCGTTCGTTGACGCCCCAGTCGGTCCAGACCCCGCCGCCGTGCACGCCGAGTTCCGGGTAGGCCGCGATCGCCGCCTGCGAGTGGCCGGGAATGTCGATCTCCGGGATCACCGTGATGTGCCGGGCCCGCGCGTACTCGACGATCTCCCGCAGGTCGTCCTGCGTGTAGAAACCGCCGTGCGGACGGCCTTTCAGACCACCGGAGCGCCGGTCGCCGAACCGCGAGTCCTCCCGCCACGACCCCGCCTCGGTGAGCTTCGGGTAGCGCTTGACCTCGAAGCGCCAGCCCTGGTCGTCGGTGAGGTGCAGGTGCAGGACGTTGAGCTTGTGCACGGACAGCAGCTCGACGTACCGCAGCACCTCCCGCTTGGGCAGGAAGTGCCGCGAGACGTCGAGCATCACGCCACGCCACTGGAACCGCGGGTGGTCCAGGACCTCGCACGCCGGGATGACCGACGGCTTGTCGCCCGCCGCCCGGAACGCCTGAGGACCCAGCAGTTGCCGCAGGGTCTGCAACGCGTTCATCTCGCCGGCCGCGTCGTTCGCCTCGATCAGCACGCCGTCGTCGGACGAGAGCAACCGGTAGCCGCCGGGAGGACCGTCGACGAGGACGGTCTCCCAGCCCTTGTACTCGCAGAGCCGTCCACCGTCCACGTAGGACACCGGACGCGGGAGGAGGTTCATCCCTTCACCGCCCCCGCAAGACCGGACACCAGACGGCGCTGCACGAAGATGAAGAAGATCAGCACAGGGATGGTCATCAGGGTGGAGCCCGCCATGATCGCGCCCCAATCGTTCTGGTCGGGTTTGACGAACACCTGGAGCGCCAGAGGCAGGGTCTGGTTCTCCACGGCCGAGATGATGAACGTCTTGGCGAACAGGAAGTCGTTCCAGGCGTGGATGAACGACAGCACGCTCGTCGCCACCAGGCCGGGCGCGACGAGCGGGAACAGCACCTGCCACAGGAACCGGAACCGCGAGGCGCCGTCCAGGGTGGCGGCCTCCTCCAGTTCCACCGGCACCGCGGCGACGAAGCCCCGCAGCATCCAGATCGCGAACGGCAGGCTGAAGGCCAGGTGCACCAGCACGAGCGAGCCGAGGTGGTTCAGGCCGAAGACCGGCACCGAGTCGCCCACGGACCGCATCAGGAAGAACAGCGGCACGGTCAACGCCTCGACCGGCACCATCTGCACGACCAGCAGCATGATCAGCAACGTCGTGCGGCTGCGGAACCGGAAGCGGGTCAGCGCGGTCGCCGCGAGGAACGAGATCACGATGCTCAGGGCGACCACGATCAATGCCACGACGATGCTGTTCATGAAGTAGCGCCCGAAGTTCGCGACGGTCAACGCCCGCGTGAAGCTGTCGAGCGTGGGCCGCGTCGTCCACGGCACCGGGTCGGCCGAGATGATCTCGTCCTCCGGCTTGAAGGCGCTGAGCACCATCCAGAACAGCGGGAACGCCACCACAGCGGCGACGATGAGGACGAAGCCCTCGGTCAGCCAGCGCCTCACAGGACCTCCCCCGACTTCTTGAGCGCACGCAGGTAGAACATCGTGATTCCCAGCAGCAGCACGGTCATCACGACACCGATGGTCGCGCCGAGGCCGTACTCCGACGCCGCGAACGCCTGCTGGTAGGCGTAGACGTTGAGCACGAGGTTGCGCCCGGCGATGCCGCCGCCGTTCGTCATCACGTAGATCTGCGTGAAGACCTTGAAGTCCCAGATGATCGACTGGATCGTCACGACGAGGATGATCGGCTTCAGCAACGGGAGCGTGACGCTCCACGCCGTGCGGAACGCCGACGCGCCGTCCAGCGCCGCGGCCTCCAGCACCTCGCCAGGGATCGCCTTGATGCCCGCGAAGAGCGTCACCATGACGAACGGGAACGAGCACCAGATCACCTGTGCGGCAACGAGTCCGAACGCCGTCCACTTGTCGAACGTCCAGGAGAAGCCCTGGATGCCCAGGACCTCGTTGACGAACCCGAAGTTCGCGTCGAACAGGAAGAGCCAGATCGTCGAACCGGCGACGGCGGGCGTGGACCACGCGCCGAGCGCCGCCAGGAACAACGTCATGCGCACCCAGGTCCTCACCCGAGTCGCCAAGATCGCGAGGAACGCGCCCACTAGCAACGTGCCGACCACGCAGACCGCCGCGAACGCGACGGTCTGCCCGAACACCGTCCAGAACTGCTGGTCTCCCAGCAGCTTCTGGTAGTTCCCGAGACCGAGGAACTCCAGCGGCGCGCCGCCGCTGACCTGTTCCTGGCCGTAGTCGTAGAGCGAGATGAGCACCAGCTGATAGATCGGGTAGGCCAGCAGGCCTCCCAGGATCAGCAGCGCTGGAGCCAGGTAGGCGAACGCGGTCCGCCCCTGGCCTTTGGCGGTCACGCTCACGACGTGAAGGCCGCGTTCATCGTCTTGGCGGCGTCGGCGGTGGCCGTGTCGACGTTCTTGGCGCCGGTGACGATCTCCTGGAGCATCGTCGGCACCACGGCCTGGGCCTCGATCTTCGCCCACGCCGGCGTGACGGGGACGAACTTCGTGCCGGACTGCAGCGTCTTCGTGAACGGCTCCAGGAACTTGTCGGAGTCCGCGACCTGCTTCTGCACGTCGGAGAACGTCGGCAGGTTGCCCATCGCCGTGTACATCTTCTGCTGGTACTTCTTCGACGCGAGCAACTGCGTGAACTCGTTGGCGAGCGTCTTGCGCTGCGTGCCCTTCATGACGCCGAGCAGGTTGCCGCCGGCGAACGCGGGCGCGACCGAGCCGGCGGTCTTGCCGGGCAGCGGCACGACGCCGTACTTGCCGGCCGCCGAGGAGGCGTCGACGGACTTGCGGTTGAAGTCGCCGCCGATGGTCATCGCGGCCTTGCCGGCGCGGAACGCCTCGACGCTCGCGTCACCGCCGTTGCCGGCGCAGGTGGCGGGTGGGCAGATGTCGTCCTTGATCAGCTCGGTGTACTTGGCGACACCGGCCTTGGCCTCGGCGCTGTCGATCGTGGCGCTGAACTTGCCGCCGTCGGACTTGGCGATGTCCCCGCCCTGCGCCCAGATGAACGGCAGCGCGGCGAACAGGTACTTGCCGCCGGCCGAGATGCCGATGAGCTCCGGCTTCTTCTGCCTGATCTCACGGGCCGTCGTCGCGATCTCGTCCAACGTCGTCGGCGGCTTGAGGCCGAGCTCGGTGAACACGTCCGTGCGGTAGTACAACGCGCGCACGCCGA
This sequence comes from Lentzea sp. NPDC058436, assembly GCF_042721515.1. Taxonomy (NCBI): domain Bacteria; kingdom Bacillati; phylum Actinomycetota; class Actinomycetes; order Pseudonocardiales; family Pseudonocardiaceae; genus Lentzea; species Lentzea sp. NPDC058436. The sequence goes on along the minus strand of NZ_JBHXLF010000010.1, from coordinate 15,833 downwards.
CGAACCACGGGACGCCGTACGTCTTGCCGTCGACCTTCGCCGTGTCGAGGATCGTGGGCACCAGGTCCTTGGACTCGTCCCACTTGCCCAGGTCGAGCTCGGAGAAGCCGCCGGCGGACACGTAGCCCGCGAGGTCGGTGTTGCCGAACTCGGCGACGTCCGGAGCGCTCTTCGGGTCGCTGAACGCGGCCTTGAAGCGCTCCGCCCGGCTGGAGACCTGGATGTACTGCACGTCGACCGTGACGCCGCTGTGCTTGCCCTGGAACTCGGAGATCGCCTCCTTGACCACGGCTTCCTTGGGTGCCCGGTTGACCTCGTCGAACAGCCACACCCGCAGCTGTCCCGTCTGCTCGTCCGTGCCGGAGTTGGTCGGTCCCGACTGGACCGGGGCGCAGGCGACCACCGCGCCCACGCCCAGCACCGCCGCGAGTGTCTTCAGTCGCATCGTCGCGCCCTTCACGTTGCGTATGTTGCAACAGCTATTTCACAGGAAGCAACGTGACTGTAGAACGCCTTCGGGCAAGGGTCTAGACCAGACGATTGACCCATTCCCTCACAGACGCCCCGTCGACCGGCGAATCCCATCCGGACGGACGGACCGCGCTGCCAACGTGAAATCCGTTCACCCCCGCTGCCAGCAGTTCTGGCACGTGACGGGCCTGCAGACCGCCGCCGACGAGCAGTGCGGGCGGGGCCTGCGCGACCAGTTTCTTCAGGTTCTCGATTCCGTCCTCGACCCCCTTGGCGCTGCCCGCCGCGAGCACGGTGTCGCAGCCGAGGGTCTTGACGACCTCCCACGAGCGGAAGACGTCGTTGGAGTTGTCGAGCGCGCGGTGGAAGGTCCAGGCGCAACCCTCCAACTCGGCGACGAGGTTGAGCGTGACTCCCTCGTCGATCTCACCGCCCGCGTCGAGGAAGCCGAGCACGAACTCGGTGGCGCCGGCCTCCCTGAGCTCCCACGCCTGGCGGCGCAGGTGCTTGAGGTTGGCGGGCGCGAACCCCTTGGCGTCCCTGAGCATCACGCGCACGGGGATGTCGACGGCCTTCTGGACCTCCTTGAAGGTGGCGACCGACGGCGTGAGGCCGTCACTCGCCATGTCGGCGACCAGTTCGAGCCGGTCGGCGCCGCCCGCCTGCGCGGCTTCGGCGTCCTTCGCGTCCAGTGCGATCACTTCGAGAATCGGCATGGTCTAGACCATAACGTGTGCTTTCGTGAATCGGGAGCCTTCGTCACGTCCGCTGCGTCAGAGGCTGTATCTGCTCGCCTGAGCAGCGCTCCTTTCCTGATGAGCGCTTTGTTCAGGCGTGGAGTCCGCGTCAGCCGGTTCGAGGGGTGCCGGCCGGCGCGGCTCCCACCACTGGCGGCCCGTGACTCGGAGGGGGAATCACGGGCCGCTGGCGTACCCGGAGGAAGATGAGGGCCAACCCGGCGGCAATACTGCTCCATCCGAGTGAATTTTGTATCTACCGCCCAGTTAGCCCTTCATGAGTTGGCGGACGGCGCTGACAAGGGCGGCCGATCGGAGGTGCTGCATGGACGAGCTGCACACGGCGGATGACCGTCCGCCGTGGGACGGGCTTGAAGGCACCGAACGTCACGCGGTCTGCGTGGCCGCCGCGCGCGAGGGCAACCGCGACGCGCTGGACGTCCTGGTGACCGAGCTGACCCCGCTGCTGTGGCACGTCGCCCGCGGCCAGGGGTTGGACAAGGCCGCCGCCGAGGACGTGGTGCAGACCGTGTGGCTGGCGTTCTTGAAGAACATCGAGAACATCAACGAGCCAAAGGCCCTGGTCGGCTACCTGGTGGTCACGACGAGGCGTGAAGCGCGCCGAACTTGGACACCCAACAAGCGTGAAACGCACCTGTCGGACGAGTTCGCCGAACAGCTCGAGTCCGACACCGGCCTCCCGGAGGACGTGACGCTGTTGGACGACCGCGACCGCAGGCTCTGGCTGGCGTTCGGCCGCCTGACCACGAGGTGCCAGGAACTGCTGCGGCTCACCGTGCTCGCGGGCCGCGCGGAGTACCGGGCCGTCGCCGAGGCACTAGCCATGCCCCACGGCAGCATCGGTCCGACCAGGGGACGGTGTTTGACACTGCTGCGCAACTACCTGGAGACGGAAGGAGGATCGCGGTGAACGAGACCGACCCGCGCGACGACCGCAGGGGCCCCGAGGACACCGCAGTCCTCTCGGAGCTGAACAGACTCGTCGACGAGCTGGACCCGCCACCCGCCGACCTGGTCGACCGCGTGAAGTTCGCGATCGCCCTGGAGTCACTGGACGTCGAGGTGGCGCGCTGGGAACGGGCGGGGTCGTTCGCCGGTGTGCGCGGGGGCCAGACCGGCACGATCACGTTCACCGTGGACAACCTGACGTTGATGGTGAACTTCACCTCGACCGGGTCGCGCCACCGGATCGACGGCTGGCTGGTGCCCGCAGGCGAGCACGAGGTGGAGGTCAGGGTGGCCGACCACCAGTCGTCCTGCACCCGTGCCGACGACGGCGGCCGGTTCGTGCTGCCCGACGTGCCGGCCGGGACGACGCAGATTCTGGTGCACCTGGTGAATTCCCGCGGGGAACCGGGACGGACGGTTGTGACACCCACGATCATGCTTTGAGTTCTTTTCGGCGGTGCGGCGGATTTGACGTTCTGGGGTTCTGGGGATTTCGGCGGAGTGGGATCGCACTGGGGCATTTCACGGCGATGACGCGTCGAGGAACGGCAGCAGGATCGAGAGCAGTTCGCGAGGGCGGTCAAGAGGGATGATGTGACCGCAGTCGGGAATCTCGCTCGCGCTCAGGCTGTCCGCGACGGGTTCGAGCTGCCGGTGCAACGCCGGTCCGACCGGGTGCGCGCCGACCGCGAGGGTGGGCACCGTCAGCCTGCGCGTGGCCACGGCCTCCGCGATCTGACGACCGCTGCGCGGTAGCTCCCGGTAGTACGAGAACGCGCACCGCAGGGCGTCCGTCCCCGTGTACGCCTCGACGAACGCCGCCCTCAGCTCCGGCGGCAGCCCGCTGTTGGGCGTGCCTGCTTGCAGGAAGAAGTCGAGGTACTCCGCTTCGGCGTCGGCGACGACGCGTTCGGCGAGCCCCGGCACGGCGTGGAAGCCGAACCACCACGGCGGCCCCGCGGCGAAGAAGTCCTCCGCCCCCGCCAGCGTGCCCAGCGTCGACTCCATCAGCACGAGCCTGCGCACCCGTTCCGGCCTTCGCAGCGCGAACAGGAACGCCGAGGGCACTCCGGCGTCGATCGCCACGACGTCCGCGCTCTCTTCTCGCAGCGCGTCCAATAGTCCTTCGAGGTCCGACGCCATCGTGTCCGCGTCGAACCCGTCCTCCGCCCGCGTGCTGCCACCGAAGCCGCGCAGGTCGGGAGCGATCACCCTGCGGTGTGCGGCCAGCGGCCCCATCACCTCGCGCCACAGCTGCCAGGTGTGCGGGAAACCGTGCAGGAGCACGACCGGCGGGCCTTCGCCCTCGATGGCGACGTTCATCGTGATGCCGTTGGTGTTGATGCTGGTCAGCTTGGCGACCATGGTCTCCCCTGGTTTCTCTTGGTTACCTTGAAACGGTAGGTAACCTGCGTTCGGCAGACCAGAAGGCACTTTCCCGTCAGGTGGTGAGGTCCAGGTGACCGCTCAGGCACGGCGTGGCGACCTGTTCGTTCCCGACTGCCCCACCCGACAGGTGCTCGACCGCCTCGGCACGAAGTGGACGTCGATGGCCGTGAAGGTGCTGGCCGAGGCGGCGCCGGGCGAGGTGCGGTTCGCGGACCTGCGGCGGCGGATGCCGGGGATCTCGCAGAAGATGCTGGCGGTGACGTTGCGCAGCCTTGTCCGGGACGGCCTGGCGGGACGGCGGGTGGAGCCCACGGTGCCGCCTCAGGTGCACTACCGGCTCACGGAGCTGGGGCTGTCGCTGGAGGTGCCTCTGGCCGCGTTGCGCGTGTGGGCGGAGGAGAACGTCGTCGAGATCGTGGCGGCGAACGAGGCTGCAGATGAGGCCGCTGCTCAGGGCACCGCCGGGGCTGCGGGCGTCGTGGCGGACGCGGGCTGACCGGGGAGTCGCGGGCGACCGCCTCTCGGCAGCTCCTGATCCAGCGGCAGGCAGGGTTCCTCCCCGCCGGTACCCCGCAGCGCCACGACCACGCGCCAGTCGCGGCGGCTCCCCGCCAGTGCCCCTCAGCGCCGCTGACGCGCCTGCCTCCCCGACCCGGCGAGCCCACCGACCTCCCCAACGGCGCCCGGAAATGCCGGGAGGCCCGGCTCGCCGAAGCGAACCGGGCCTCCCGGAGGTGGAGCGGAGCGGTAGGACTCAGAAGTCCATGCCGCCGGCGTCCGGCGCGGCCGGCGCGGCGTTCTTCTCCGGCTTGTCCGCGACGACGGCTTCCGTCGTCAGGAACAGGGCGGCGATGGACGCGGCGTTCTGCAGCGCGGAACGGGTGACCTTGGCCGGGTCGATGATGCCCGCCTTGATCAGGTCCTTGTACTCGCCGGTCGCGGCGTCCAGGCCCTCGCCAGAGGGGAGGGACTTGACGCGCTCGACCACGACGCCGCCTTCGAGGCCGGCGTTGACGGCGATCTGCTTCAGCGGGGCCTCGACGGCGACCTTGACGATGTTCGCGCCAGTGGCCTCGTCGCCCGTGAGCTTCAGGCCCGCGAAGGCGGCCTCGGCGGCCTGCAGCAGCGCGACGCCACCACCGGCGACGATGCCCTCTTCGACGGCGGCCTTCGCGTTGCGAACGGCGTCCTCGATGCGGTGCTTGCGCTCCTTGAGCTCGACCTCGGTGGCCGCGCCCGCCTTGATGACGGCGACGCCGCCGGCGAGCTTGGCGAGGCGCTCCTGGAGCTTCTCGCGGTCGTAGTCGGAGTCCGACTTGTCGATCTCGGCGCGGATCTGGTTGACGCGGCCCTGGATCTGCTCCGCGTCGCCCGAACCCTCGACGATGGTCGTCTCGTCCTTGGTGACGACGACCTTGCGGGCCTTGCCCAGCAGCGAGATGTCGGCGTTCTCCAGCTTGAGGCCGACGTCCTCGGTGATGACCTGGCCACCAGTGAGGGTGGCGATGTCCTGGAGGATGGCCTTGCGGCGGTCACCGAAGCCGGGCGCCTTGACGGCGACGGACTTGAAGGTGCCGCGGATCTTGTTGACGACCAGCGTGGCCAGGGCCTCGCCCTCGACGTCCTCGGAGATGATCAGCAGCGGCTTGCCGCCCTGCATGACCTTCTCCAGGAGCGGGAGCAGGTCCTTGACCGTGGAGATCTTGGAGCCGAACAGCAGGATGTACGGGTCTTCGAGGACCGCTTCCTGACGCTCGGGGTCGGTCACGAAGTAACCGGAGATGTAGCCCTTGTCGAAGCGCATGCCTTCGGTGAGCTCGAGCTCGAGACCGAGGGTGTTGCTCTCCTCGACGGTGATGACGCCTTCCTTGCCGACCTTGTCCATCGCCTCGGCGATGAGCTCGCCGATCGTGGGGTCAGCGGCGGAGATGGACGCGGTAGCAGCGATCTGCTCCTTCGTCTCGATCTCCTTGGCGTTCTTCAGCAGCTGCTCGGCGATGGCCTCGACGGCCTGCTCGATGCCGCGCTTGAGGCCCAGCGGGTTGGCGCCGGCGGCCACGTTGCGCAGGCCCTCGCGCACCAGAGCCTGGGCGAGAACGGTCGCGGTCGTCGTGCCGTCACCGGCGACGTCGTCGGTCTTCTTCGCGACCTCCTTGACGAGCTCGGCCCCGATCTTCTCCCACGGGTCCTCGAGCTCGATCTCCTTCGCGATGGACACGCCGTCGTTGGTGATCGTCGGCGCACCCCACTTCTTCTCGAGCACGACGTTGCGGCCCTTCGGGCCGAGCGTCACCTTGACGGCGTCAGCGAGGGTGTTCATACCCCGCTCGAGACCGCGGCGGGCGTCCTCGTCGAACGCAATCATCTTGGCCATTGCGGTGTGTTCCTCCGCCTTTGTGGATTCTGGGCCACTGCGGGCCGGCAGAGCCCACAGCGGAACACGGTGCGAGTGACCAGGGTGGTGCCCGCGACGGACGACCCCCGGAAGGGCCTCACCAGTCCTAGCCTCACTGTCTTTGGCACTCCACTTGCCCGAGTGCTAGTTCGTGTTTAGCACTCGGGTGCGGCGAGTGCAAGCGAACTCAGGGTGAGGTGCGGACGGGCACGGAGGTCGGCAGCGGCTTGCGCGAGGTCGGCTCGTCGCCGATGTTCAGCGACGGCGCGGAGCTCGTCTTGGGCTGGCGTGCGGGTTCGTCTCCCGGCGACAGGATCACCACGATGATGATGATCACGACGATCGCCACCGCGGCCGCGATGACCGGCGCGAACCACGCGGGCCGGCCCTTCTTGCCGGACGTGAACGCGCTCACGCCCACCTGGTTCGGCGGGCGCAGCCGGACCGGGTCCTGCAACTGCTGCTGGTACCCGCCGCCCTGGTACTGCCCCTGCTGCGCGGGCATCGGCCCGGACACCGGCGACTGGGCGGGGAACGAGCCGGACTGCGGCCCGAGTTGAGCGGGAGCCGAGCCCTGCGCGACCCCGGCGAGAGCGACGCGGGCGGCGCTGATCAGCTCGGCGCAGTTCGCGTACCGCTGAGCAGGGTCCTTCGAGGTGCCCTTGCGGATCACCTCGTCGATGGCCGGCGGCAGCGCCACGAGCTGCGACAACGCGGGGACGGTCGAGCCGAGGTGGCCCTGGATGACCTCCTGCACGCCGCCCTGGAACGGCGGACGGCCCGACAGGCAGGCGAAGAGCATGCACGCGAGCGCGTACTGGTCGGTGCGGCCGTCGACGGGCTCGCCGCGCAGGTGTTCCGGCGCCGCGTAGGTCGGCGAGCCGAGGAAATCACCCGTTCGGGTGCGGTGGCCGGTGGCGCCGCGGCGGGTCAGGCCGAAGTCGGCGACGTAGACGTGCTCGCGCACGCCCTCCTTCTGCGTGACCAGCACGTTGGCCGGCTTCACGTCGAGGTGCACGAGGCCCTTGCCGTGCAGCATGTCGAGCGCGTCGGCGGCCTGGCCGAGCAGCGTCAACGCACGCACGGGCGTGAGCGGACCCTCCTTGATGTGGACCGCGAGGTCCTTGCCGTCCACGAGCCGCATCGCGATGTAGAGCAGGCCGTCGACCTCGTCGAAGTCGTACAGCGGCACGATGTTCGCGTGGTCGATCGCCGAGGTGTTGCGCGCCTCGTCCACGAACCGCTCGCGGAACTCCGCGTCGGGCGCCAGGTGCTCACCGATGACCTTGAGCGCGACTTTTCGCCCCAGCCTCACGTCCGTGGCCCGGTACGTCACGCTCATGCCACCGCGGCCGAGCACTCCGTCGATCCGGTAATGCGCGATTCGCCGTCCGCTCAGGTCCTCCGACACGCGAGGCAGCCTAACGTCCGGCGAGATCGGCTTGCCCCGGGTTGGCCCAAGCTGTGATCAGGAGGACTCGGGAGCGGGTCGCTATCCGGCCCGCCGCACGTCCGACGCCTGGCTGCGCCCGTCCCGTCCGGCCTGCACCTCGAACTCCACCCGGTCGCCTTCTGAGAGCGTCCGGAAGCCTTCCATCTGGATCGCCGAGTAGTGCACGAACACGTCGGGCCCGCCATCGGTCGCGATGAAGCCGTATCCCTTTTCGGAGTTGAACCACTTGACGGTACCGAGAGCCAAGACGTCCTCCTTCAGATCACGCATCTCACGCATAGCGCAGAGAGCAACGCTAAAAGAAGAAATCTCACGCGGATACCTCCTTACGGAGTCATGAACGGGGGCTGACTCCGTTGGCGCGCAACCAGGTGGTGAGCCGCCGCGGTCCACGCGACTGCGTCAGCACGGCCCCTGGACCGGCGAAGTCGAACACCAGGCCCTCACCTGTCTGAATGGATTGCACGCCATCCGGGACCGACGGCCGGAGACGGCATTGCACGGTGTCCGGGAACGCCACGACGTGATCGCTGCTGATGGTCACGGCTTCTCCGGCCTCCAGCGTCACGAGGTCCAGCGCGCCGTAGCAGGCGAGCACCACGGCGCCCTTGCCGTGCGCGTAGTTCATGAAGCCCTCGACGCCCCCGAAGATCGCCTGCATCGGCGGCGCCTCCGGGTTCATCGCCACCGTGCTGCTCGACGCGATCCAGCCGTGCCGCGACACGCACCAGCCGTGGCTCCCGTCGAGCTCGACCTGGTGCAGGTCGCCGGGCAGCACGGGCGTCGCGTCCATCCAGCCGCCCTCCGCGCCCGCCGTGCACAGCGCGACCTGGCCCCTCACCTCGACCACGAGCCCGTAGCTCGTCGCCGCGATGGTCAGCGGGTCGACCAGCACCGCCTCGCCGGGTGCGAGGACGAGTCTCGCCACGCCGAACGTCGGCGTGTGCCTGGTCCTGACCTGCACGAACAACACCTCCGGGGTGAAACGGGGCAACGCGGTCGTCACGTTCGCCGCGTCGTTGGCAGTATGCAGTCGTGCCCCCCACCTCTGTCGCCGAACACCGCAAGCGCGTCCGGGATCTCGTCGGGCTGATGCCCGTGCTGCAGCTCCCGCTCGAGGAGTGCCTCGGACTCGTGCTCGCCGCCGACGTCATCGCGCCGCTCGCCCTGCCGCCGTTCGACAACTCCGCGATGGACGGGTACGCGGTGCGGGCCGCCGACCTGAAACGAGACGAGACGGTCCGTCTCGTCGTGGCCGACGACATCCCCGCGGGCCGCACCGAGCTGAACCCGCTGGAGCCCGGCACGGTGCAGCGGATCATGACCGGCGCCCCGGTCCCGCCCGGCGCCGACGCGGTGGTCCAGGTCGAGTGGACCGACGGCGGCACGGAGACCGTCGCGATCCACCGGGGCGTCGAGCCCGGCCAGAACATCCGCACCGGCGGCGACGACGTGCAGAAGGGTGACGCGGTGCTGGCCGCGGGCACGGTGCTGCGCCCGTCCACGCTGGGTCTCGCCTCCGCGCTGGGCCTGCCCGAGCTGCCGGTGCGCCGCCGTCCGCGCGTGCTGGTCCTGTCGACGGGCTCCGAGCTGGTCGAACCGGGCCGTCCGCTGGAGATGGGCCAGATCTACGAGTCCAACGGCATGATGCTCGCCTCCTCCGTGCGGGACGCGGGCTGCGTCGCCACGCAGCTGCGGTTCGTGCCGGACGATGTCGAGGCGTTCCACCAGGCACTGAAGCCCTACCTGGGCGCGGTGGACGTGATCGTGACGTCCGGCGGGGTCAGCGCGGGCGCGTACGAGGTGGTCAAGGACGCCCTCGCGGATCACGACGTGCAGTTCACCAAGGTCGCGATGCAGCCGGGCGGGCCGCAGGGCTCCGGCGTGTACGAGGGCGTGCCGGTGCTGTCGCTGCCGGGCAACCCGGTGAGCGCGCAGGTGTCGTTCGAGGTGTTCGTGCGGCCTGCGCTGCTGGCGTCGATGGGCCACCCGCGGCCGGACCGCCTCACCGCGCAGGCGACGATCACGACCGGCCTGACGTCCCCCGCGGGCAGGACGCAGTTCCGGCGCGGCCTGCACGACCCGTCGTCCGGCCAGGTCGTGACGCCCGTGGGCGGGCCTGGATCGCACCTGCTGTCGGCGCTCGCGCTGTCCAACTGCCTGATCGAGGTGCCGGAGGACGTGACCGAACTGGCTGCGGGAGCAGAGGTCACCGTGAGATACCTGCAGTAGTTCTGAACGATCTGGGGGAAGCAGGGACATGAGAGCGGCGCTGGCACTGGTGATGCTCGCCGGGTTCTTCGTGCTCGCGGTGGTGCTGTTCGCCGGCCTGGGAGGGCTGGCGCTCACGCTCTTCCAGCGCGACGACGTCGAGGGCGGGCTGATCCTGAGCGCGCTGGCGCTGGTGCTCGGCGGCCCGCCGCTGGTCGCGATGGCCGTCGCCGTGTGGTCGAGCCCGAAGCCCAGCGGCAGCGCGCTGACCCGCGCGACGCATCCGGAGCTGTGGCGGCACGTCGACGAGCTGGCGCGGATCGCCGGCACCCGAGGACCCGACGACATCCGCCTGGTCAGCGAGCCCAACGCGGGTGTCTGGGAACGCCACGGCACGCGGTACCTGGAGCTCGGGCTGCCGTTCGTGGCGGGCATGAGCATCGGTGAGCTGCGGTCGGTGCTGGCGCACGAGCTGGGTCACTACGGCGGCGGGCACACGAAGGTCTCCGCGTTCACGTACCGCGCGAAGCTCGCCCTCGGGCTCGGCGCCGGGCGGTTCGACACGACCGGCGTGCTCTACGCGTGGGCCCGCCTGTACGCGCTGGTCGCGGCCTCGGAGAGCCGCAAGCACGAGCAGTTCGCCGACGAGGTGTCCGTGGCGGCGGCCGGGCGGGAGGCGACGACGCGGTCGTTGCTGCGGACCGGCCCGCTCGGCGAGGCGTGGGCCGACTACCTGCGCTGGTACGTCTCGCTGGCCGTGATCGCCGGGCGCACCCCGCCGTTGCTGGAGGGGTTCCGCGCGTACCTGGACCACCCGCGACGCGTGCACCAGCTGCGCGAGATCGAGCCGTTGCTGGCGGCGCAGGAGCCGTCGTCGGTGTTCGACAGCCACCCGCCGATCCGCGAGCGGGTGGCGACGATCGCGCGGCTCTTCCCCTCCTACGGCGTCGCCGAGGCCGTCGACGAGCGGTCCGCGTGGTCGCTGCTCGACGGGACGTCCTCCGACGCGGTCGCCTCGTTGATCGAGGTGCAGGGCCCGCCGATCACGTGGGAGGAGCTCGCGCCGTTGACCGGCCCGCTGCTCGTGCGGCGCTACGCCGACGGGCTGCGGCACGCGGGCAGGGTCAGCAAGATCGGCGACACCCTCGGCGCCGTGCTGACCGCGTTGGAGCAGGGCAGGCTGCACGACCTCACCGGACGTCCGGTCGACGCCTCGCTGACCCCGGAGGCGGTGCACGACGCCGCCGTCGACGCCGTGACGGAACTCCTGGGCTGCATGGTGGCCGACCAGCTCGTGTCGGCTAACCGCGCGGTGCTGGAACTCAACTGGGGCGGACTCTTCGTGCTGCGGATGGCGGACGGAGCTGCGGTCTACCCGGACGACCTCGTCGCCCCCGCCGTGCGTGACGCTAATCGGGTGCCCGAGGTGCGGTCCTGGCTGCACGCGCTCGGCGTCAACGGATTGTGACGGAACGCTCACCCAGCGACGTTGTTCACCCCATGTGACGGGGATTACACTGCCCGCAGGTGCCGGTGGGCCCGTGCATTCGTCGGGGGATGCACGGGCCGACCGGCCACTTGTCTTTCCGGCAGTCCCGCTGGGCGGTTTGGGGTGTTGCCGTAGCGTGATGCCGCCCGACAATCCACGGAAGCTACGGAACCCACAGACACGATGAGCAGCGAGAAGCCCGTCTCCCACTTCCTCGAACTCGCGCGCGGCATGGTGCCGCCGATGCACCCGGCAGGGCGCCCGTTCGTCGCCGGTGCGGCGATCGCGACCCTCCTCGTCCGGCTGCGCTTCAAGCGCCTGGGCGTCGTCCTCGCGCTGGTCACGGCGTGGGTGGCGTGGTTCTTCCGCGAGCCGAAGCGCGTGACGCCGACCCGTCCGAACCTCGCCGTGGCCCCGGCCGACGGCACCGTCTCGCACGTGGTCGACGCCGTCCCGCCCGCCGAGCTCGGCCTCGGCTCCCAGCCGATGACGCGCGTCAGCGTCTTCCTCTCGGTCTTCGACGTGCACGTGCAGCGCGTGCCCGCGGACGGCGAGGTCGTCCAGGTCTCGTACCACCCCGGCAAGTTCCTCTCGGCCGATCTCGACAAGGCCTCCGAGGAGAACGAGCGCAACACCGTGTGGCTGCGCACGGTCGACGGCCACGACCTCGTCGTCGTGCAGATCGCCGGCCTCGTCGCCCGCCGCATCGTGTGCGAGGTCGCCGAGGGAGAGAAGGTCACCGCCGGCCAGACCTACGGCCTGATCCGCTTCGGCTCGCGCGTGGACCTCTACGTGCCGCGCGGCAGCCGCGTCCTGGTCGAGGCCGGCCAGCGCACCATCGGCGGCGAGACCGTTCTCGCCGAACTCCCGGAGGCTTAAGTGGCGCCCAGCGGGCCCGGCGTCCGCCTGCTGCCGAACGCGATCACGGTCCTGGCCATGTGCTCGGGCCTGTCCGCGGTGCACTTCGCGAACGTCGGCATGTGGGGCGCGGCCATCGCCTCGATCGGGGCGGCGGCCATCTTCGACGGGCTCGACGGCCGCATCGCCCGCCTGCTGGACGCGACGTCGAAGATGGGCGCGGAACTCGACTCGCTGGCCGACGCCATCTCGTTCGGCGTCGCGCCCGCCCTCGCGATCTACCTCTGGAAGTTCGAGGGCAACCGCGCCGGCTGGGTCATCGCGCTGATCTTCGCGGTCTGCATGGTGGTCCGCCTGGCCCGCTTCAACACGTTGCTGGAGAAGGAACAACCGCCGTTCGCGAAGGAGTTCTTCGTCGGCGTCCCGGCTCCGGCAGGCGGGTTGTTGCTGCTGCTGCCCCTGATCATCGAGGAGCAGGTCCGCACCGACGGCTGGTGGAACAACTCCTACGTCGTGGCCGGGTGGACCGTCCTCGTCGCGATGCTCCTGGTGTCGCGCATCCCGACGCTGTCGGTGAAGACGGTGAAGGTGCCGCCGCGCGCGGCAGCGCCTTTGCTGGTGGGCGTCGGTCTGCTGGCGGCCGCTGTGATCACCTACCCGCTGGTGGCGTTGATCGTGGCGATGGTCTTGTACCTGGCGCACTTGCCCTACTCGGTGCGGCGGTACATGTGGCTGTCGAAGCACCCGGAGGCGTGGACCGTCACCGGTGCCGACCGTCGCGCGATCAAGCGGGCGCACGGTGTCGCGGCACGTCGGCTCGGCCTGCGCCAGCCGTTGCGCGGTCGTGTGGCCGGTGCGGCCATGCGTGCCGTGCGCCGGCCTCGGCGTGAGGGTTCCACTGTGGAGGGTGCTGCGCCTTCCACCAACGGACGCCGTCGTTCCTGGCGGCAGCTGGGCCTGAGGCGCCAGCCGAAGCGCTGACAGTTCTCCGATCGCGGGCCGGACACGTTCATCGTGTCCGGCCCGTTCTCGTTCGCCCGGTTCAGGCGCGACTGCCAGGAAGACTCCGTTCAGGTCAGTCGAACAACCGGCGCGCTCGCCGCGAGGAACTAGAGTCGTGGGCGTGATCACGCTGACGGCTCGCCTGTCCCCGTCCGCTCTGGACACCCGGCGCGGTGTCGTCCGCCTCCACCCGGAGGTGCTCGACGCGCTGGGCCTGCGCGCGTGGGACGCGGTGAAGCTGACCGGCGCCCGCGTGAGCGCCGCGCTGGCCGCCTCGGGCGAACAGCCGCCGGGCGTGGTGCTGGTCGACGACGTGACGCTCACGAACCTCGGCGTCGTCGAGGGGTCGGAGATCGTCGTGGCTCCGGTGGAGGTGACCGCAGCGCGGTCGATCACCGTCGCGGGCTCGCGGCTCGCGACCACGGCGCTGACGCCCGACCACGTGCGCATGGCGTTGACGGGCAAGGTGCTGACGGTGGGCGACAACGTCTCGCTGCTCCCCCAGGACCTCGCGCCGCCGCCCGGCGCGAACGTGTCCGAGACGCGCCGCAAGCTGTCCAACGCCATCGGCATGACGTGGACCAACGAGCTCATCACCATCACCTCGACCGACCCCGCGGGCCCGGTGGCGGTGCAGCCGTCGAGCGTCGTGGGGTGGCGTTCGGCGTCGGCCCCCGCTGCCGAGGTGACACCCGTGGTGGTGCAGGAGAAGCACGAGGCGCTGCCCGTCGCGGACCTGGTGGGCCAGCGCGAGCAGGCGCGCCGGCTGACCGAGTGGCTGGAGCTGATGTTCCGCCAGCCCGAACTCCTCACGAAGCTGGGCGCCTCAGCCCGCCTCGCGGCCATGGTCAGCGGCCCGGAAGGCGTCGGCAAGGCAACGCTGGTGCGCGCGGTGGCCAGGTCCGTCGACGCCCTGGTGGTCGAACTGGCCGCCCCGAGCATCGCCGTACTGGAACCGGGCGCGATGGCGAAGCAACTCGGCGACGCGATCGCGGGCGTCCCGGAGCAGCCCACGGTCCTGCTCCTGACGGACATCGACGCCCTGCTCCCCACCGCCCCACCGCCCGTGGCGACCGTCGTCCTGGACATCCTGCGCACGGCCATCTCCCGCCCGAACCTCGCACTGGTCGTCACCTCGGCCCGAGCAGAATCGGTGGACGCTCGCCTGCGAGCCCCAGACCTGGTCGACCGCGAACTGGCACTCCCCCTCCCCGACACAGCGGGCCGCACCGAACTGCTGCGCGTACTGCTCCGCGACGTCCCCCTGGAGTCCGATGTGGACTTCGGCGAGGTGGCCGCCCGGACACCGGGCTTCGTGGCAGCGGACCTCTGCGCCCTGCGCCGCGAGGCAGCGGTCCGAGCAGCCCTCCGCCAACGCGAAGTACAAGAACCCCGTGTGGGACAAGAAGACCTGCTGGGCGCCCTCAACACCGTGCGCCCGATCTCCATGTCCGCCTCGGACACAGTCCAGACAGGCGGCCTGACGCTGGACGACGTCGGCGACATGAAGGAGGTCAAGCAGGCCCTCACGGAAGCGGCCCTCTGGCCCCTGCGCTACCCGGACTCCTTCGCACGCCTGGGCGTGGAACCCCCGCGAGGCCTCCTCCTCTACGGCCCACCGGGATGCGGCAAGACGTTCCTCGTCCGAGCCCTCGCGGGCACGGGCCAGCTCAACGTCCTGACCGTCAAGGGCGCAGAGCTGATGGACAAGTTCGTGGGCGAGTCGGAACGAGCAGTCCGAGAACTCTTCCGCCGAGCAGCAGACGCCGCCCCGGCCCTCGTCTTCCTGGACGAGGTGGACGCCCTGGCCCCCCGCCGAGGCCAGTCCTCGGACTCAGGCGTGGCCGACCGAGTGGTAGCCGCCCTCCTGACCGAACTGGACGGCGTAGAACCCCTGCGAGACGTGGTGGTCATCGCCGCCACCAACCGCCCGGAACTGATCGACCCGGCGCTACTCCGCCCAGGCAGGCTGGAACGCATCATCTACGTGCCGCCACCGGACGCCGAGGCACGCACGGAAATCCTCAAGGCGTCGTCCCGCAACACGCCGCTGGCAGGCGACGTGGACCTCGCCACGCTGGCAGGCGAGCTGGACATGTACTCGGCGGCGGACTGCGCGGCCCTGGTCCGCGAGGCAGCGCTGACGGCGATGCGGGAGTCGCTGGAGGCGGCGGAGGTGACGCAGGCGCACCTGGCCAAGGCACGTGGGGTGGTGCGCCCGTCCCTGGACCCGGTGCAGTTGGCGGGGCTGGCGGCGTACGCGCAGAACCGCTGACGGGCGAGGCGAGGGGCCGGGTAGAGGCCGGGCAGGGAAGAGGCGGGGCAGGCCAGCTCGGGCGAGGCGAGGCGGGGTGTGGGCTGGCCGGGCGAGGCGAGGCGGGGTGTGGGCTGGCCGGGCGAGGCAGGTCTGGACTGGGGTGCAGCGGGCCTGGCTCGGCGAAGTGGGTCGAGCAAGGCTGGTCGGGGCGGGTCGGAGCGAGGCTGGTCGGCGCGAGGCGAGGCGGCGCGAGGCGAGGCGGGTCGGGCGAGGCGGGCCAAGTCGAGTCGGAGCGAGGCGGGCCGAGTCGAGTCGGAGCGAGGCGGGCCGAGTCGAGTCGGAGCAAGGCGGGTCGGGGCAAGGTGGGGCGCTGCCGACCAGGGCTGAGCGGGACGGGCTGAGCGGCGACTGGCGGATGGGCCCAGCGACGCCGAAGGCGAGCCGCACGACAGGTGCGATGCCGAAGGCGAGCCGGACGATTGCCGCGATGCCGCAGGCGAGCCGTCCTTAGCAAGCTGGCCGGGCGGTGGGGTCCCATCACGAGTCGCGCCATAGCTCTTGCTGCACCTGAGGGGTGAGGTCAAGTCGACACGCTCTTCGTC
>NZ_JBHXLF010000009.1:0-277446 GCF_042721515.1 Lentzea sp. NPDC058436 | reverse complement strand
TCTGGTTGGGGTTTCAACTCTACTCGCTTTTCGTCGTGTCCACACCCCTACCTGACTGTGGCCCGCTCTTGGTGCGACTCGTGACGGGACCCCACCGCCAACGCAACAAACAACGCAACCGGCAGCCGCCCTACGCAACAGGCGTGCCATCAACCTGCTCACAGCGCTATCCCCCGATCAGATTGCCGGGGGTCTGGGGGCAGAGCCCCCAGGGGAAGCACGCAACGCAAGGTCGCCGCACGCAAAAGGCGAACACGGCAAACAGGCGAACACGACCAACGAGCCGTCAAAGAACGCCCCGAACCGCCTCACCAACAGGCGTCTCCCCGTTGACCAACTCGATCGTCTTCCCAAAAGTGTTCCGAGCGACCAAAAGCTCAACCAACACAGCAGCAACATCAGCACGGGTAACCGGCGAACGAGGCAACCGAGGCGCCCCCAAAGTAACCAGCCCAGTACCAGGCCCATCCACCAACGGCCCAGGCCGCAGAATCGTCCAATCCAGATCCCGCCCCCGAAGATCCTCCTCAGCCATCTTCTTGGCCTTCAGATAGACCGCAAAAGCAGGATCCACCTCAGGCGAGTCAGCGGCCTCGATCCCCACCGTCGACACCTGGAGGAACCGCCGCACCCCCGCCTCCACAGCAGCGGAGGCGAACAAAGCGGCGGCCCCGTAGTCCACGGTGTCCTTGCGGGCGGCACCGGATCCGGCACCCGCACCAGCGGCGAACACGGCCGCGTCTGCACCGTTCAAATACGAGGCGACCGAGTCCAGATCAGCGGACTCCAGGTCGCACAACACCGGAACGGCTCCGGCTTCCTGCACGTCACCAAAGTGATCGGGATTGCGGACCAGTGCGGTGGCGGCGTCTCCACGGGTGGCCAGCTGCTGCTCGAGAAGCAGCGCGATCTGCCCGTGTCCGCCGGCTATGACTACTCGCATGGTCCCGACCGTAGATCAGTGAACCGCGGGCGGCACGACTCGTGGATCAGGAGGCGGTGGTGGCGAGGACCTGCTCGTAGACCAGTTCGTTGACCCAGCGCGTGATGGCGGTGTCCTCGGCGGGCACGCACTCCTGGCGGCCGGACACGTCGACCGAGAGGTCCTTCTCGTCGTCGGCCAGCAGGACGGAGACGCCGTAGCGGCGGACGCGCGGCAGGCAGTTCGCGAGGTAGTCGTGCGAGAAGGCGACCGACTCGGGGAGGACGACCGCGGCGTTGCCGTAGCGGGAGAAGGGGACCGCGGAGGCCAGTGCGGTGCGCCAGTGGCGGGCGACGGCCAGGACGCCGACGATGCGGACGGCGGACGGCGGCACGCGGCCTTCCATCTCCGGCCACACCCAGGTGGAGACGGTGGTCTTGTCGGCCTCGGGAGCCGCACCCACGCACACGCGCTCGGCGTGGGCGTCGGCCAGGAGCTCGGCCACGACGACGACCTTGCGGCCCATGAGGACCATTTCGGGGAGAACCACTCCGTGCCAGCCGAGGCGGATCGCCGCAGCGGCTGCCAACTCCTCGACGGACGCGGGCAGTTCCGGAACCGGGACCGGGGTGGTCGACAGACCGTTCGAGCTGTCGAGTGCCGCGATCCTTGCTGGGGTGCTGCTCACGCCAGTGCCTCCTCGTCACCCGCGGCGGGAGATCCGCCACGTTTCGACTCGTGCTCTGGATAAGAATTAGCAGGAAGCGCGCGGCCCGCCCCCAGGTCAGAGGACCCCCTGCGATCGACGGCGCCGACCGGTCGGTGACCGGTCGAGGAGTGGCGAGGGGAGTTCGGTCCTACGGTGCTGCCGTCTGGGTGACGTTAATCCGTATGGACGCACGAAAAGAGCTGCTCAAAGTGGGTGCGCCAGGCGTGGCGGCGAAAAACCGCTCAACGGTGCCGGTCACCGTCCGTCGACCGTTCACCGCGCCAGAACGACCACCTACATGATGATCACTGTCTTACCCGGCCCGTGACCTGCGAAAACATCAGCGGCATCACGCAACGGCACGCGTCGCGAAATCGGCACTTCCAGGTCGCCGGCCTGCACCAACGCAGCCAGACGCACCAACGCTTCCCGCGATCCCTTCATGCCGAAGTTCTGCGCCGGATCAGCGGACACGTAGTTCGTGTTGAAGGCCAACGGCGCGTAGCGCGCGTTCGCCTCGAACGACGAACGGTCGGCGCTGACGAGGTCGACCAGCGCGTCGGCCTCCACGAGAGAGTCGCCGCGACCAATTGGGATCACACGCTTCCCGGCCGCACGGGCGATCTGGACGGCGAACGACCCGACCCCGCCCGACGCACCCACGATCAGAACCGACTGAGCGGCGCCGAGGGACTCGACCAACTGCAAGGCCGTCATACCCGCGGTGGGCAATGCGGCGGCGACGGCGGGATCCATGTCATCGGGCAACGGAGCCAATGGGTTCTCCGCCGGAACCGTGACGTACTCGGCGTATGTACCGCCGCCGACCGGGCGCCGGAAGAACGTGCCGAAAATCCTCTCCCCGGAACCTTCCACCACTCCCGCACCATCTGTTCCTGGAACCAGGGGGAAGTGATGGGGAGCGGAGTCGCGCAACATCCCGTTCACGACTTTGCGGTCGAACGGGTTGACGCTCGCCGCGAGCACCCTGACCTTCAACTCGTTCGGGCCCGCCACCGGCTCCGGAAGCTCGACGAGGTCGAGGTCCGCCCCGAAATCGGCCGCCGCGATCGCCCACATGGTGCCCCCCGAACGAGTGACAGACATCACCCGGTGGATCAAGGAATCGGATAGTGCCGATCAACGAAAGAACCCCCCTCGCGATTTCCGCGAGAGGGGTTCTTTCTGTCTATCTATGGGCAAGGGGGGAGTTGAACCCCCACGTCCTTTCGGACACACGGACCTGAACCGTGCGCGTCTGCCATTCCGCCACTTGCCCCTGGAGACGTTGGGAACACTAGCACGCGTCCAAACCAGGTTCCTAATCGCCCCCTGTAGGCGTCGTCGTACCCGGATACGATCGGTACAGGAGCCGGTCCGAGCGGAAGGAGAGACATGGGCCTGCAGCGCTTCGAGCGCAAGCTGGAGGGTCTGGTCGGCAACACCTTCGCGCGCGTGTTCGGCGGCAGCGTGGTGCCCCAAGAGGTGGCACAGGCACTGCATCGGGAGGGTGACAGCAACATCCGCGAACTCGCGGGTGGCAGACTGCTAGCCCCCAACCACTACAAGGTGCTCCTCGGACCTCAGGACCACGAACGTCTTGCGGGCGACGAGCAGGATGAACTACGCATCACACAGCTTCTCGCAGAGGGCCTGCGAGAGCACCTGGCCGAGTCCGGATGGGATACCTATGGTGACGTCGTAGTCTCCCTGGAGCGCTCCGAGGCGCTGCACACCGGACAGTTCCGAACCAGCTCGTCCGTCGACCCCGACGTGAAAGCGGCCAGCCGACGGTCAGCACAACCTCGCACCGCAGGAGACCGACCCATGAGCCAGCCACCCGGCTACGGACAAGGACAGGGCCAGCCCGGCCAGGACCCTTATGGTCAGGGCGGCTACGGCCAGCAGGGCTACGACCAGCAGGGCTACGGCCAGCAGCAGCAACAGGGCTACGGCCAGGACCAGGGCTACGGCCAGCAGGGCTACGGCCAGGACCAGGGCTATGGCCAGCAACAGCAGCAGGGCTACGGCCAGCAGGGCTACGACCAGGGCTATGGCGGCGGCCAGCAGGGCGGCGGCTACGACCAGGGTTACGGCCAGCAGCAGCAGGGCTACGACCAGGGCTACGGCGGCGGCCAGCAGCAGGGCTACGGCCAGGACCAGGGTTACGGCCAGCAGCAGGGCTACGGCCAGCAGGGCTACGACCAGGGTTACGGCGGCGGCCAGCAGGGCGGCGGCTACGACCAGGGTTACGGCCAGCAGCAGGCAGGCGGTTACGACCAGGGTTACGGCCAGCAAGGTGGCTACGACCAGGGCTACAACCAGGGCGGATACGCCCCGCCGGCCACCCAGGGCGGCAACCGTCAGCTCAACGCGACGCTGCACCTCGACGACGGATCGAACCGGACGTACAACCTGAAGCAGGGTGGAAACGTCGTAGGACGTGGGCAGGAAGCCGACTTCCGCCTCCCGGACACGGGTGTCTCCAGGCGCCACCTGGAAATCTCCTGGGACGGGCAGAATGCGATGCTCGCTGATCTCGGTTCGACCAACGGCACCACGGTGAACGGCACGCCAGTGCAGACTTGGCAGCTCGCGGAAGGCGACGTCGTCCGCATCGGCCACTCGTCACTGGTCTTCCGCACCGCGGGCTAGAGGTCGACACGGGCGTCGGTAAGCAACTCAAGGCAGGAGCGGTTACAACCGGTGCCAGAGCTGGTGATGCAGCTGACCAGAGCGGGCTTTCTCGTGCTCCTCTGGCTCTTTGTGCTGGCCGCCCTACGTGTGGTCCGCTCTGATCTCTACGCAGCCTCAGGGCTCCGGGCGTCAGGTCTGCCCGGATTCCGGAGGTCCGAGAAGTCGGCGAGGGGAAGCAAGGCGCCTCGGCAACTCGTGGTCACCCACGGGGCGCTGACCGGCACCCGCATCTCGCTCGACGGCAGGCCGATCCTGATCGGCCGTGCTGACGACTCCACTCTCGTGCTGGACGACGACTTCGCGTCGACCAGGCACGCGCGGCTGTCCATGCGCGGTACCGACTGGTACGTGGAGGACCTCGGCTCCACGAACGGCACCTACCTAGACCGAGCCAAGGTCACCGCACCCCTGCGCGTACCTCTCGGCACCCCGATCCGCATTGGCAAAACGGTGATCGAGCTGCGCTCATGACCTTGGTTCTTCGATACGCGGCCCGAAGCGACAGGGGCCTGGTTCGTTCCAACAACCAGGACTCCGTGTACGCGGGCCCCCGCCTGCTCGCAGTGGCCGACGGCATGGGTGGCCACGCCGCCGGTGAGGTCGCGAGCAAGGTGGTCATCGCCTCGCTGGCCCACGTCGACGACGACGAGCCCGGCGACGACCTCCTCGGCAAGCTGCGCGACGCGGTCGCGAGTGGCAACGGCGCCATCTCCGAGCTCGTGACGAGCGACCCGGACCTGGAGGGCATGGGCACCACGCTCACGGCCATCCTGTTCGCGGGCAACCGCCTCGGGCTCGTGCACATCGGCGACTCGCGTGCCTACCTCCTGCGGGAAGGTTCCTTCGCCCAGATCACGCACGACGACACGTTCGTCCAGTCGCTGATCGACGAGGGCCGGATCACGCCGGACGAGGCCGCCACGCACCCGCAGCGCTCGTTGCTGTTGCGCGCCCTCACGGGCCACGACTTCGAGCCCAGCCTCACCGTGCGCGAGGCGCGCGCCGGCGACCGGTTCCTGCTCTGCTCGGACGGTCTGTCCGGTGTCGTGAGCCTGGAGACGCTCGACGAGGCGATCCGCATCCCCGACCCGCAGGCCTGCTCCGACCGGATGATCGAGCTCGCGCTCAAGGGCGGCGGTCCCGACAACGTCACGGTGATCGTGGCGGACGTCGAGGACGTCACCTTCGGCGACGACTACCCGATCGTCGGTGGCGCGGCCGGTGACGGCAGCGAGGAGCACAACGCTCCGCCGGACTCCGCGGCCTCACGGGCGAGCGCGCTCACGCAGCAGCGCCCGCCGATGCCGCAGCGCATGGAGGCCCCGCCACCACCCCCGCAGGACCCGAAGCGCAAGAAGCGCAACGCCCTCAAGGCGTTCGCGCTCATCTTCGTGCTGCTCCTGCTGGCAGGCGTGGTCGCGGTCGGCGGCAAGCTGTGGCTCAACACCCAGTACTACGTCGGCGCCACCGAGGACGGCCAGGTCGCGATCTTCCGCGGTCTCAACGGCTCGGTGCTCGGCTTCAAGCTGTCGTCCAAGGTCGAGGACTCGTGCCCGCCCGGATCCACGGGCTGCACCCCGATCACGCTGAAGGACCTGCAGGAAGCCGGTCGCAAGACGATCACCGCCGGCATCCGCAGCGACAACGGCCTGGACGGAGCGCGCGCCGCGGTGCGTCTGCTGCGCACGGAGCACATGCTGCCGCTGTGCAAGGACACGTCGTCGACCAGCACCACGCCCACGACGCCGTCGTCCACGCCGAGCAGCACGCCCGGCAGCGCGTCCAGCACGCCGCCCGCCAACGGGTCGCCGGAGTCCACGTCCACCGAGCCTTCGCTCACCCCCTCCCAGCAAAAGCCGGGTGTGGAATGCCGGGAGGGTCCGTAGTTGATGGGCTCGCCCGCCCCCACCGGGGAAGGCTCACCAGGCGCGTCGCCTGCGACGAACACGTCGCCAGGCCTGAAGGCGCCGACGCGACGCGGCACCGAACTGGTGATGCTGTCGTTCGCCGCCGGTCTCGTGACGCTGGCACTGATCCTGGTCGAACTGAACCAGGAACGCTCGCTGAGCATGAGGATCCTCTACCTCGGCGTCGCGTACCTGGGTCTTTTCGCGTGCGCTCACCTCGCCGTGCGCAGGTGGGCGCCCTACGCCGACCCGGCGATCCTGCCGTGCGTCGCGCTGCTCAACGGGCTCGGACTGGTGGTCATCCACCGGATCGACCTGGCCCTGGAGGGCACCGTCTTCCCGGACGGCTCCGTGTGGGACCCGGTGGCGTTCAAGCAGGTCATCTGGACCGGCATCGGCTTGTTGCTGTTCGCGGCCACGCTGAAGTTCCTCCCTGACCACCGGATGCTCGCGCGCTTCGGCTACACGTTCGGCCTCGTCGGACTGGTCGCGCTGCTGCTGCCCGGTGTGCTGCCCGGCTTCATCGCGCCGACGATCAACGGCGCGAAGATCTGGCTGCGCATCGGCCCGTTGTCGATCCAGCCGGGTGAGTTCGCCAAGATCCTCCTGATGGTCTTCTTCGCCGCGTTCCTCGTGTCGAAGCGGGACCTCTTCACCGTGGCGGGTCGCCGGTTCCTCGGCATGGACCTGCCCCGTGCCCGTGACCTCGGGCCGCTGTTCGCGGCATGGGGCGTCACGGTCGCGGTCATGGTGCTGCAGAAGGACCTCGGCTCGTCCCTGCTGTTCTTCGGCATCGTGCTCGTGCTGCTCTACGTCGCCACCGAACGTGCGGCGTGGGTCGTGCTCGGTCTCGGTCTGTTCGCCGGCGGCGCGGTCGTGGCGTGGAAGCTCTTCACGCACGTCCAGCAGCGCGTGGCGAACTGGCAGGACCCGATCGCCCGCTACGACATCATCGGCGGCGGCTACCAGATCTCGCAGTCGCTGTTCGGTCTCGCGACCGGCGGCATCGGCGGCGCCGGTCTCGGCGCGGGCCGGCCGGAGATGATCCCCGAGGCCAACACCGACTTCATCACCGCCGTGATCGGCGAGGAGCTCGGGTTCGTCGGCTTCGCGGCGCTGCTGCTGGTCTACATGGTCTTCGCGTTGCGCGGCCTGCGCGGCGCCATCGCCGTGCGCGACAGCTTCGGCAAGCTCCTCGGCGGCGGCCTCGCCTTCGCGGTCTGCTTCCAGGTGTTCATCGTCGTCGGCGGTGTCACCAAGCTGATCCCGATGACGGGTATCACCGCGCCGTTCCTGTCCTACGGTGGTTCGTCGCTTCTCGCGAACTACATCCTGGTCGCGTTGCTACTGCGAATTTCTGCGGCGGCACGGACCCCGCAGAGGGTCGCGAAGCCGAAACCGCAACAACCGGCCATCGCGGACCAGCACACTGTGATGGTGGAGCGTCCCAAATGAACACACCGCTCCGCCGCGTCGGCATGGCCATGATGGTCATGATCCTGCTCCTGCTGGGCAACGCCACGTGGGTCCAGGTGATCAACGCCGACGAGTGGCGAAAGAACGCCTACAACCGCCGGGTGCTGCTCGACGAGTACGCCCGCAAGCGCGGTCTCATCACCGTCGCCGACGGCACGGTGATCGCGGACGTCAAGGAGACGACCGACCGTCTCCGGTTCCTGCGCACCTACAACGCGGGCCCTGCCTACGCTCCCGTCACCGGCTACCTGTCGGTCACCTACGGCACCTCCGGCATGGAGCGCGCCGAGAACGACCTGCTGAACGGGTCGGACGACAGGCTGCTCGCCCGCCGCATCTCGGCGCTGATCACCGGTCGCGACCCTGTCGGCGGCAACGTCCAGCTCACCCTGAACTCCAAGGTGCAGCAGGCCGCGTACGACCAGCTGACGGCGAAGGGCTACACCGGCTCCGTCGTCGCGATCAAGCCGGACACCGGTGAGATCCTCGCGATGGCGAGCACGCCGTCCTACGACCCGAACCTGCTCGCGAGCCACGACGTGAACGAGCAGGCGGCGGCGTGGAAGCAGCTCACCGCGAAGGACGCGAACGACCCGCTGGTCAACCGCGCGACGCAGGCCCTCTACCCGGCCGGCTCCACGTTGAAGGTCGTCGTCGCGGCGGCCGCGCTCGCCGACGGCAAGACCAAGGACACGCAGTACACCGCCAAGGGGTCGATCACGCTGCCCGGCAGCACCGCACCGCTGCCGAACTTCAACGGCACCCCCTGCGGCCCCGGTGAGACCGTGCCCATGGAGACCGCTCTCGCCAAGTCGTGCAACACGGCGTTCGGTGAGATGGCGGGCCAGGTCGGCGCGAACAAGCTGCGCAGGCAGGCGGAGAAGTTCGGGTTCAACGACCCGGACCTCACGGTGCCGCTGGCCGTCGAGACCTCGACCCTCGGCCCGATCCCGGACGAGGCCGCGCTCTACCAGACCGGCATCGGCCAGCGCGACGTGCAGATCACCCCGCTGGAGAACGCGGTGGTGGCGGCGACGATCGCGAACAACGGCAAGCGCATGCAGCCGTACCTCGTGTCGAAGGTGCTCGGCCCGGACCTCAAGTCGATCGACGACACCAAGCCCGACCAGGTCGACACCGCGATGAGCACGGCGAACGCCAACGCGCTGCGCGACATGATGATCCAGTCCGAGATCAACACCGGTGGCGAGGGCCGCCTGCAGAACGTGCAGGTGGCGTCCAAGACCGGTACCGCCGAGCACGGTGCCAAGCCGCTGGAGAACAACCCGCACGCCTGGTACATCGCCTTCGCGCCGGCCCAGAAGCCGGAGATCGCGATCGCGGTCATCGTGGAGGACGGCGGCGACCGCGGTCTGGGCGCCACCGGCGGCAAGGTCGCCGCGCCGATCGGGCGTGCCGTGATGAACGCGTACCTGGCAGGTCGCTGATGCTCACGACGGGCCAGCTCCTCGCCGACCGCTACCGCCTCACCAGGCGGATAGCGGTCGGTGGCATGGGCGAGGTCTGGGAGGCGGCGGACGACAGGCTCGACCGCCGCGTCGCCGTGAAGGTGCTCAAGGCGGAGCTCTCAGGAGATCCCGAGTTCCTGCACCGCTTCCGCACCGAGGCGCGGATGACCGCGTCGCTCAACCACCCCGGCATCGCGTCGGTGCACGACTACGGCGAGACGGCGTCGATCCCGGACGGGCCGGAGGACACGGCGTACCTGGTGATGGAACTCGTCGAGGGCGACCCGCTCGCGACGATCATCTCCCGCGGCCGGCTGTCCGCCGACGTGACGCTCGACCTGCTGGAGCAGACCGGCAACGCGTTGCAGGCGGCCCACGAACGCGGGCTCGTGCACCGGGACGTGAAGCCCGGCAACATCATGGTCACGCCGTCGGGGAAGGTGAAGATCACCGACTTCGGCATCGCGAAGGCCGTGGACGCGGCTCCCGTGACGCGCTCGGGCATGGTGATGGGCACCGCGCACTACATCGCCCCGGAACAAGCTCTTGGCGGCGAGGCCGAACCGGCGAGCGA
Organism: Lentzea sp. NPDC058436; assembly: GCF_042721515.1. NCBI lineage: Bacteria > Bacillati > Actinomycetota > Actinomycetes > Pseudonocardiales > Pseudonocardiaceae > Lentzea > Lentzea sp. NPDC058436. Next base: position 267,692 of record NZ_JBHXLF010000009.1, on the reverse strand, counting down.
TGTTTACTCGTTGGCAGTGTGTGGCTACGAGTGCATGGCCGGTCACCGGCCGTTCCTGTCGGACAACGCCGTGACCGTCGCGATGATGCACATCCGCGACATCGCGCCGCCGTTGCCGCGGGACGTTCCGCCGGGTGCGCGGGCGTTGATCGAGGCCACGCTGGTGAAGGACCCGAGGCAGCGCTACCGGACCGGCGGGGAGTTCGCCGCCGCCGTCAGCGCCGTGCGGGTGGGTCAGCCGCTGCCGACGCCGTCGGGGTTCACGATGCCCCCGCCGATTCCGCAGCAGGTCGTGCAGCAACCGCCCCAGGTGTCGCAGCCGCTGCCGATTCCGTCGCAGCTGCCGCACCACCCGACGGGTCCGGTGCTCACGGGCACCCATCCTCCGCACCAGAGCGGACTGCAACCGGTGCACCAGACCGGAACGTTCACCCCCATGCCGACACCACCGGGGAGAAACCGGACCGTCGTCTGGGTTATGGTCGCTTTTCTGGTGACCGTGCTTCTGGTGCTCGGCGTGGTGGTCCTGTGGAAGATGACCGCGGGGTCGAACGAGAGCGCCGGGCAGGGTGGCCGGCCGACCGCTTCCAATTCGGTGAACCCGAACGCTCCGGCGAACGGGCAGGCGAAGCCCGATTCCGCCGACCGGATACCGGGGAGTTCGCCGAAGCGGATCAACGAGGACGACTACATCGGTCGTTCCGGCGACGAGGTCAGCATCGATCTGATCGACCACGGCCTGGAACCACGGGTGCAGAGTGCGCAGGGCACGTCGCCGGGTGACCTGAAGAAGTGCAGGGTCACCGCCATCGAGCCGACAGGCGAGGTGCCGGTCGGCTCGCAGGTGAAGGTGACGTGCGCGCCATGAGCAAGACCAGAAACGTTTTGGGAACACCGTCGACGAGGAGCGGGACGAAGCACCGATGAGCACTCCGCGACTGCTCTCAAACCGCTACGAACTGGGCGAGACACTCGGGTATGGCGGCATGTCCGAGGTCCACAAGGGGCGGGACGTCCGCCTCGGCCGGGACGTGGCGATCAAGGTGCTGCGAGCCGATCTCGCCCGCGACTCCCAGTTCCAGGAGCGCTTCCGACGTGAGGCGCAGAACTCCGCCGCCCTGAACCACCCGGCGATCGTCGCCGTCTACGACACAGGTGAGACGCAGACCGAGTACGGCCCGTTGCCGTACATCGTGATGGAGTTCGTCGACGGGCGAACGCTGCGCGACATAGTGAAGACGCAGGGCCCGCTGTCGGGCAAGCGCGCGATGGAGGTCATGGCCGACGTGTCGGCCGCCCTCGACTTCAGCCACCGCCACGGCATCGTGCACCGCGACGTGAAGCCCGCGAACGTGATGATCACGAAGTCCGGCGCCGTGAAGGTGATGGACTTCGGCATCGCCCGCGCGCTGCACGACGGCCAGGCGGCGGTCACGCAGACCGCGGCGGTCATCGGCACGGCCCAGTACCTGTCGCCGGAGCAGGCGCGCGGCGAGTCCGTCGACGCCCGTTCCGACGTCTACGCGGCCGGCTGCGTGCTGTTCGAGCTGCTGACCGGCGAGCCGCCCTTCACCGGCGACTCCCCCGTCGCGGTCGCGTACCAGCACGTGCGGGAGGACCCGAAGGCCCCGTCGCAGCTCAACCCGAAGGTGTCGCCGCAGCTCGACGCGATCGTGCTGAAGGCGATGTCGAAGGGTCCGGCCAACCGCTACCAGTCGGCAGCGGAGATGCGCGCCGACCTGGTGCGCGTGCTGTCGGGTCAGCGCCCGTCCGCGCCCGCCGTGATGACGGCCGAGGACCGCACCGCCGTGATGAACGAGCAGGCGGCAGCCCGTCCCGCGCGCACGCAGGTCGTGTCCGGTGGCAGGCACCGCCCGGCGGCGTTGAAGTCGGAGCCGGACGACTACGACCCGATCGCCGACGAGGAAGAAGAACGTCGCGCGAGGCGCAAGAAGGCCATCATGGTCACGCTGGTCGTGATCCTCTGCGTCGCCGTGCTCGGCCTCGCCGCGTGGATCACCGCGAACGTGATGGACAAGGGCAGCGAGACGCCCGACAAGGTGACGGTTCCGTCGATCATCGGCCTGAGCCCGCTCGAGGCCAAGGACAAGATCAGGAACGTCGGCCTCGTGGCCGTCCAGGCGGACGTGGCCTGCGAGCCCGGTGCCGGTGGCGCCCCCGCGAAGTGCACGACCGACCAGATCAACAAGGTCATCGACACGGACCCGAAGGAAGGCACCCAGCTCGCGAAGGGTGGCCAGATCACCATCTCCGTCGGCGCGCCTCCCGGTGAGGGCACCGTCCCCGACCTGAAGGGCAAGACCCCGGCGGAGGCCCAGGCGGTCCTGGACAAGGACCCCAACGGCTTCAAGCTGGAGCAGGCCAACGAGACCGTCCCGGTCGACGACGCGTCCAAGGCGGGCAAGGTCGCGCAGCAGAACCCCGACGTCGGCGTGAAGGTGAAGAAGGGCAGCACGATCACCGTCCAGCTCGGCAAGGCGCCGGACAAGGTGAACGTGCCCGGTGTCGTGAACAGCGACGAGGACGACGCCCGCCAGACGCTGGAGGGTTCCGGCTTCACCGTCCAGATCGAGCAGGTCGACAGCGCCCGTCCGGCCGGCACGGTCCTGTCGCAGACCCCCGGCGCCAACAGCAAGGTCGACAAGGGCACGACCGTCACGCTGAAGGTCTCGAAGGGCAACCAGATCGAGATGCCCGACCTGGTCGGTCTCGACCAGAAGGCCGCCGAGAACAAGCTGAAGTCGTTGGGCTGGAACGGTTCCTTCAACGTGCAGAAGGAGTCCACCACGGACCCGACGAAGCGCGACCAGGTGCTCTCGCAGCAGCCGCCGAAGGGCACGGCGATCACGAAGGGCACCGCGGTGACCGTGACCGTCGGTTCGCTGGGGATCGGCGGGAGTTAGTTCTCCGGACGTGAAAAGGGGCGGCTCCCGATCGGGAGCCGCCCCTTTTTTTCTCGTCTAGAGGCGCGCGGCCGCGGCCAGCGTGCGCATGCCGTTCTCCAGTTGCGCGACCGTGGACTCCGGAACCTCGAAGCCGCAGGTCCTCAGCCAGTTGGCGAGCATCCGGTGGCCGCCGTCGGTCAGCACGGACTCGGGGTGGAACTGCACGCCCTCGACGGGGAGTTCCTTGTGGCGCATGGCCATGACGATGCCGGTCTCGGTCTTGCCGGTGACCTCGAACTCCGCCGGGATCGTCTCCGGCAGCACCGTCAGCGAGTGGTACCGGGTGGCGATGAACGGCTGCGGCACGCCCTTGAGAACGCCCTGGCCCTCGTGGAAGACGATGCTCGTCTTGCCGTGCAACAACTCGGGCGCGCGGTCGACCGTGCCGCCCCACACCACACCGATGGCCTGGTGGCCGAGGCAGACGCCGAAGACGGGTTTGCCGATGTCGGCACACTTCTTGATGACGTCGATGCTCGCGCCCGCGCGCTCCGGTGTCCCGGGGCCGGGGCTGACGAGGACACCGTCGACCTGGTCGATCTCGTTGAGGTCCACCTCGTCGTTGCGCCGCACGACGCACTCCGCACCCAGCTGAGCCAGGTACTGGACGAGGTTGTAGACGAAGCTGTCGTAGTTGTCGACCACGAGCACGCGCATGGAGAGAGCCTAGTCGGTCGCGTCGAGTGAGTTAGCTCTCGTCTTCACTCAGGTAAGGCTACCCTAAAATAGGTGTCATGAGTCGCACCTTGCGCGTCGCCATCGTCGGCGCCGGACCGGCCGGCGTGTACGCCGCCGACATCCTGACCAAGTCCGACGTCGACGCGCAGATCGACCTCTTCGAGAAGCTGCCTGCGCCCTACGGCCTCGTCCGCTACGGCGTCGCCCCCGACCACCCCCGCATCAAGGGAATCGTCGGCGCCCTGCAGAAGGTGCTCGACCGCCCGTCGGTCCGCTTCTTCGGCAACGTCGAGTACGGCGTCGACATCAAGCTCGACGACCTGCGCCAGTTCTACGACGCCGTCATCTTCTCGACCGGCGCCGCCACCGACCGCGCGATGGACATCCCCGGCATCGACCTGCCCGGCAGCCACGGCGCCGCGGACTTCGTCTCCTGGTACGACGGCCACCCCGACGTCCCGCGCACCTGGCCGCTGGAAGCCACGTCCGTCGCGGTGCTGGGCGTCGGCAACGTGGCCCTCGACGTGGCCCGCATCCTCGCCAAGACCGCGGACGAACTCCTCGTCACCGAGATCCCGGCCAACGTCTACGAGGGCCTCAAGTCGTCGCCGGTCACCGACGTGCACGTCTTCGGCCGCCGCGGCCCGGCCCAGGCCAAGTTCACGCCGCTCGAACTGCGCGAACTCGACCACTCGCCGAACGTCGAGGTCATCGTCCACGCCGAGGGCATCGAGTTCGACGAGGCCTCGATGCACGCGATCAGGACCAACAAGCAGGTCGAGATGATCGTGAAGACCCTCCAGGAGTGGGCGATCCGCGACGTCGGCACCCGCACCCGCCGCCTGCACCTGCACTTCCTGGAAGCACCGGTGGAGGTCCTCGGCTCCTCCTGCGTCACCGGCCTGCGCACCGAGACCCAGGAGCTCACCGGCGACGGCAACGTGCGGGGCACCGGCGTCTTCACCGACTGGGACGTCCAGGCCGTCTACCGCGCCGTCGGCTACCTCTCGACGCACCTGGCCGACATCCCGTTCGACCACGTCGCCGGCACGATCCCGCACCTCGCGGGCCGCGTGCTCGACCTCGACGAGGTGCCCATGCCCGGCGTCTACACGACCGGCTGGATCAAGCGCGGCCCGATCGGCCTCATCGGCCACACCAAGGGTGACGCGCTGGAGACCATCACCAGCCTGCTGGAGGACGCCGCGGCACTGCCCCCGGCCACCTCCCCCTCGCCCGCCTCGGTGGTCGAGTTCCTCACGCAGCGCGGCGTGCCGTTCGTGACCAACGAGGGCTGGAGCCGGTTGGACTCGCACGAGATCGCGCTGGGTGCGGCTCACGGACGTGAACGCGTGAAGGTCGTGTCGCGCGAGGAGATGACCTCGGTGTCCAACGGCTGAGCTTGAAATGCCTGAACGGCTGACCGCCGTTCCTCGATGAGGCCGCCATCGCGTCTGGACGCGATGGCGGTTTCAGTTTTCGGTCGCGCCCGTGGCTCGCCTGCGACCTGCTGGTCGCGGGTGCCGACACCCCGGCACTGTGCGAGTTGGCGGGTGAGCCGCCGGCCCGGCTGGACTCGCGTGAGGCCTGTCCGCTGATCAGGCGGGTGTTCGCCGAACTCGACGTGCCGCTGATGGCCGAGGAGCAGGCGGAGTGGGTCCTCGGGAGCGAGGTCGCCCGCCGGATCCTCGCCGGCGAGAACAGAGACGACTGGGAGGACCACGTCTGGCGAATCCTCCAGCCGCTGCCCAATGACGCGCGCCTCGCGCTGAACAGCTACGACGACGATCCCGAGCCGTTCCTCGGCTACGTGCGCGAGTACCTGGAACGAGCCGAGGAGCAGCTCACTCGGTGGTGACGTTGTTGAACGGCAGCAGCGGCTCCGCCCACGGGAACACCACGAACATCAGCAGCGCGACGATGCCGACGACCAGCACGACGGCCTCGGCGATCCGCAGGTACAGCGGGCCCGGCAGGTGCCGCCAGATCCAGCCGTACATCAGGCCTCCGTCATCTCGGGCGGCACGAAGCCGTCTGCCACCGGGTAGCTCTTGGTCTCGATGGCGTGCACGATCAGGCGCTGCTTGTCGGAGAAGCGCGGGTGGCAGGTCGTCAGGGTGAGCAGGCGGGCCTGCTTGTCGGTGGGAACCGTGGTGCCGACCTGGTGCGGGATCGGGGCGATGACCTCGCCCTGGCTCGGGACGACGATCTCCTGACCGACGGTCTTGGCGTAGGCGTCGCCGTACGTCGTCGCCAGCGGTGCCACGCCGGCGCAGGGTGCTTCCTTCGACTTCGGGTTCGCGGCCCAGCCCGCCACCTCGCTGCTCATCGGGAGCACTCGGTAGACGAACCACTGGGTCTGGGTCTGCACGACGATCGAGTTGCACGATTCGAGCAGGTCGAGGTCGTTGAACGGCGCGCCCTTGCCGACGCGGTGGCCCGCGATGGAGAAGTTGCCGCCCTCGCCCGGCTGCGCGGTGTCCTTGTAGTGGCCGGGGCCGATCTCCAGGTGCTTGTCCGTGGTGCCCTCGACGACGGAGAACTTCCAGTCGTTGCCGAAGACCGGGATGTACATCTTCGCGAAGGCCTTGCCCTCGATGAGGTTGAGCTGCGACTTGCGGTTCGGGTCGGCCGGGGGCGGCGTGACGACGTTCGAGCTCCACTCGGAGTCGAGCGCGGCGGTCGCGTCCTCCTGCTTGCCCGCGGAGAGCAGGTCGGTCACGTAGACCTCGTAGACGACGAACAGCAGCACGACCAGGCCCAGCGTGATGAGGGTTTCGCCGAAGCCGCGCACCGCCTTGCGGGCGAAGCTGTCCGGCGGCAGGTCGTTCTTGGCCGGCTCGTCGTCGTAGTACTCGTCATCGTCGTAGTAGTCGTCGGCGCTGTCCTGAACGCGCGGGATCACCTCGGTGGGCGGGTCGACCGGGCGGGGACGCGGTGGCATCGGACGAGGTGGCATTCCCCTCGGCGGGGTTCCCGGCGGCGGACCGGGACGGCCGGACTGGGGCATGCCGCGTGCGGGGGTACCGGTCTGCGGAATGCCGCGAGCGGGAGTGCCGGTCTGCGGAATGCCGCGAGCGGGAGTGCCGGTCTGCGGAATGCCGCGAGCGGGAGTGCCGGTCTGCGGCACACCTCGTGCGGGCGTGCCGGGCGGCGGCGTCTGGAAGGGCTGACCCGGCTGGCCGAACGACGGCGGGCCCTGACGGTGCCGCGGCGGCGCGTTCGGGGGCAGGCTTCCGGAGAAAGCGCTGGTGAACTGCGTTGCTTCCGGCGGCAGCTGACGAGGGGAAGGAGTGGGTCGCACCTGCTGAAGGTCGTCACGACGGGGTGCAGGACGCCCTGGTGGCGGCTGCTGCGGTCCCGAGTTCACCTGAGAACCTCCGCGCGCACTGTGAACTGAAAACAACTGCGTCTACAAGGATGGTTCGCTGACCACCGCCGCTACGTTAACGTGTCTCCTGAGTAGTGCACGTAAACTCGCGTCACTCACGGATATCCACGTCAGGCGAGGACAGCATGCCCAAGTCGAAGGTCCGGAAGAAGGCGGTCTACACCGCACCCACTGACCGCCGCACGCCGGTCAAGGTCAAGGCAGCGGGGCCGTCTCACCCGGTCTACGTCGTTGTCATGCTCGGCTTCATGCTGCTGGGCCTCGCGTGGCTCGTCGTGAACTACATCGCGGCCGAGAAGATCCCGTTCATGCTCGAGCTGGGCGCGTGGAACTTCGCCATCGGCTTCGCGCTGATGATCATCGGTCTGCTGATGACGATGCGCTGGCGCTAGGCGCTCATCAGATCACAGTTCGTGAGGTCGGCCCGGACGTAACACGTCCGGGCCGACCTTTGTTCTCTCCAGGTTCACCTGGTTCATCCGAGCGTCACCGAAGCACACAGCTGTAAGTCATCCCCATTGGGGACAAGTCCTGTGGACAACTTTGCACCAAAATGCACAAGCGACGGTTTTCCCTCATGTGGACCCGTTCGGTTGTCCACATTCATGCGGGACACTCGACAGTGTGACTCGAACCTGGTCCACGCCCGCGGCGGCGGTCGCCGTCGGGTGGGTGGCAGCCCTCGCCCTCGCCGTCGCGACCCTCGTCGCCGACGACAACGCCGGCCGTCTTCTCATCGGACTGGCAACGTTGCTGGTCAGCTACCTCGCGGCGTTCGCGTCGATCGCCAGGCCAAGGCTCACGGCGGACGCGAACGGGCTCGCCGTGCGCGGGTTCGCGAGCACGACGCTGCTGCCGTGGCACGAGGTGAAGGTCAAACTGCAGACCACCCGCCGCCTCGGCAGGGAACAGCAGACCTTGGAACTCGACGCCGACGACCGTCTCGTGGTGCTCACGAGACTGGACCTCGGCGCCGATCCCGAAGAAGTCGCCGGAGTGCTGCACGCGCTGCGCCCGTGAATCAGTTCGGGCCGCACGTCCTGGCGTACTCGGAGACGAGTTCCGCCGCCGTGTCGAGTTCGGTGGCACGCAACACGAACATGCCGCCGAGCAGGAGAACGGCCACCGCCACAGCGCCGATCTGGTAGGCGTTGCGGTTCTTCTGCGGCGCCCTGACCATCGCGAGCGTCAGCAGGCCGCCGATGACGAACCCGCCGAGGTGCCCCAGCAGCGACGCGTTGGTGAAGAGGTTGGACACCAGGTTGATGCCGACGACCACGAGGATCGTCGAGATGTCCCGCTTCTGCCGCTTGAACACGATCAGCAGGGCACCCATCAGTCCGAACACCGCACCGGACGCGCCGGCGAGCTGCTGGCAGACGGTGCCGAAGTAGAACGCCGCCGCGCTGCCGCCGAGAAGCGACAGCAGGTACACGGCGCTGTACCGCAGCTTGCCCAGTTCCTGCTCCACAACGGGACCGACCACGAAGAGGGCGGCCATGTTGAGAGCGAGGTGGATCAGGCCGAAGTGCATGAAGCCCGACGTGAAGACGCGCCACCACTCACCGTTGGCGGTGAGCTCCGGAATCATCGACGTCGCCGTGAACAGCCCCGACCGCTGGTTGTTCATCGGGCTGCCGGACTGGACGACCGTCACCACGTACGCGAGCACGTTCAGCGCGATCATCACCTGCGTGATGATCGGACGGCCGTTCGAGACGACCGCGCCCGCCGAGGTGCGCGCCTGGCGAACCGAGCGAGCACCTTCGTTCACGCAGTCGACGCACTGCATGCCGACCGACGCGTCACGCAGGCACTCCGGACACGCCGGACGGTCGCACCTGGTGCAGCGCAGCCGGGTGGGCCGATCGGCATGACGTGCGCAGACCGGGGTTTCCGGCTCCGCTCCGATCGGCCCTTCCGGTGGCACGGATGCGTTGCTCACGCGCGTTCGATCGTGATCCGCTCGATCTTGATGTCGTTGACCGGACGGTCGCCCGCGCCGGTCGTGGTGTTGCCGATCGCGTCGACGACGTCGCGCGACTCCTGGTCCGCGACCTCACCGAAGATCGTGTGCTTGAAGTTCAGCCACGTCGTCGGCGCCACGGTGACGAAGAACTGGGAGCCGTTGGTGTTGGGCCCGGCGTTCGCCATCGCGAGCAGGTAGGGCTTGTTGAACTGCAGTTCGGGGTGGAACTCGTCCGCGAAGCGGTAGCCGGGGCCACCACGGCCGGTACCGGTCGGGTCACCGGTCTGGAGCATGAAGCCCGCGATGACGCGGTGGAACAGGGTGCCGTCGTAGAACGGGCCCGAGTTCGTGCCACTCGCGTTCGCCTCGGTGTAGTTCTTCGTGCCCTCCGCGAGGGTCACGAAGTTCGCCACCGTCTTGGGGGCGTGGTCGGGGAACAGGTTGATGCGGATGTCGCCCTGCGTGGTGTGCAGGGTCGCCGTCACCTTGGTCCCGACGAAGGATTCGTTGCTGTCAGCCACCACTCCATCGTGCCATCACAGGCGGAGATGTTCAGAAACGGGCACGATGGGTACCTCTATGCCATCACCGGACGACAACGTGTGGAGCACAGAATGGACGAGGTGGACGTCATGACCCGAGCCGGCGAGAACGTTGGCAAGGCTGTCGGCACCGGTCTGAAGGCCGCGCGTCAGGGTGTCGTTCGCGCTGGTCACGCCGCTGAGGCCAAGCTGGCCGACCGCGGCATCACAGCAGACCAGGTTCGCGGCGCACTCGTCGAGCGAGCTGACACGCTCATGGGCAAGGCCGAGGACTGGGAGAAGCAGACTCGTCGCTCTCGCAAGCGCCTCGCGAAGAAGAGCGCACAGACCCGCGCCGACCTCATGGGCAAGGCCGAGGTCGTGCGCAAGGAAGTGAAGAAGGCAGCCAAGCACGCGCGCAAGGACGCCAAGGTGCGCGCCAAGGAGATCCGCAAGGCCGCGGCCCAGCTCGGTGCCGACGCACCGAAGCGCCGCCGCTGGCCGTGGGTGCTGGGCCTCCTAATCGCGGCCGCCGCGGCGGGCTACGTCGCGATGACGCGCAGGCCGCAGGAGGTGCACCTGCAGGACGAGGACCAGGCCCCGCACGCGGAGCCCGTCCTCAACGGCCAGGTTCCCACGCAGAAGGAACCGGTCAAGTAGGTCAGAGCTTCAGCCCCTTGATCGCCTCCTCGGCGATCCGGCGGGCCTTGATCGACTGCTTCTGGTTGCTCGTGACCACGACAGCGGCGTCGCTCTTCGCCACGGCGTAGACGACGCCGCTGTCGCCGTTCACGTACCCTCCGGTCCACCCGGTGGGCGAGTTCGCGGGCTGTGAACCGTCCGGCGCCGCCTCGTTCACGATCAACTTCGCAACGCGCTCGTCACCCACGTACACCCGCACGGTCAGCTGAACTTCCGTCGCGTTGGCGTAGAAAAAACACGCAGGGTGAGGTTCGTCCGTTGACAGTTTCACTTTGGGTACAAGCTGACCGTTGGCCTGCGCGACAAATGTGGTCGCCAGGTACGGGCAGGTCCCGTCTTTCGCGGGCTGGGGCGCGGGCGGCACAGTCGCAGCCGCGCTGGTCGTGGTGGTGACCTGCTGGGGCTGACCGGTCGGCACCGGCGACGCTTGACCGCCGACCGTGCCGCATGCGGCGAGAACGCCGAGCAGGGGCAGCAACAGTGCTCGTTTCATAGGGGCAACAGTCAACCAGATACGGAGAGCGCCCGAACCGGCACACTCGGGATTGGTCCATACCTTTTGTGCCCCTGTCCCCTGCCACAGCCCCCGGAAGGACGTTGACCATGGAGTTTCTGGAGCAACGACGAGAGCAAGCCCTGGCACTGTTTCGCATCGTCATCGGCCTGCTCTTCGTGTTCCACGGCGTCCAGAAGATCTCGAAGGGAACAGAACTGCTGTCGTGGCCCGGCGGCCCGATGAGCCTCATCGAGCTGATCGGCGGCGGCCTGATCATCGTCGGCCTGTGGACGCGCTGGGCGGCGCTGCTCAGCTCCGGCGCCATGGCCTACGCGTACTTCGTGGTGCACCAGCCGAAGGGCCTGCTGCCGATCCAGAACGGCGGCGAGCTCGCGGCGGTCTACTCCTGGGCCTTCCTGCTCCTGGCCTTCACGGGAGCCGGCGCCTGGAGCATCGACCACCTCCGCAAGAAGTCCGCGAAGAAGTCACTCGCCAACGCATGACATGAGACCCCCTGCCGCGGAACTCACCTGAGGCCCTCGTTCGCAACGCCGCGAACGGGGGCTTCGACATTGAGAGGGCAAGAGAGAAGCAGGGATGGGAGAAAGCAGGGGGTGGGAGGACGGGCTGCAGGGCACGGGGACAGAAGAGCCGGGGGCGAGAGGCGGAGGGGCCGAAGAGTGGAGGGCGAGAGGGCTGCAGCCGAGAGGGCTGCAGGCGAGAGGGCTGCAGCCGAGGAGGCGGAGGGCGGAGGACGCCCAGGGGCATGGTCGGCGGGGCCATGGGCTAGCGGGCCACAACGCGGCGAGCGACGGGTCGCGGCGACGACCGGCGGACCAATGGGCGGCAATCCGCAGGTCGCGCTCCGCAGGTCGCGAACAGTAGGCGGCGGCAGGCCGCAGGGGGGTGGGCCGTGAGATGAAGAGACCGCAGGGTGGAGAGACCGCAGTCCGCGCACAAGCCGGCGAGCAGCGAGCCGACAAGCCGTGGACGGCTCGGCTCGGCTCGAGCGAATGACCGCGGAGGGGCCGCCAAAGCCGAAGGCGAGACGGCCGGGGGTCCGGGGGCGGAGCCCGCCGGCTGGGGTCTGGGGGCTCGGCCCCCAGAAAACACTTCGGAACGTAAAAGGCTCGCGCTCTCCGCGAGCACGAGCCATCCATACGTGGAGACGAGGGGAATCGAACCCCTAACCCCCGCCTTGCAAAGGCGGTGCTCTGCCAATTGAGCTACGTCCCCGAGCCTGAGGGCGGCGGGCCACCCGTCAGAGCGAAGATCAGTCGGTGGGAGCGGTGGCCTCGCGCCACAGGTCCGCGTCGGCCTTGGCCGAACGGTTGCGCTTCACGAAGAACAGGACCGCACCGGCGACAACGACGAGTGCGATGATCTTCTTAGCCACTTCGAATCCCTCCCAAAGACCGTAAAAGCAAGCGACCCCACCACGTTACAGCAAGGCTGCGGCAGCCGAGCGATCAACTGTGATGGGGGTCCGGGGGCTCGCCCCCGGCCGGGGGTCTGGGGGCTTGGCCCCCAGATAAAAGACGATGATTCGAGATTCGGTCGGCGTATTTCTCGCCGACACAAAAACCCCTCGAATCGAGTGGGCCTAGGAGGACTTGAACCTCCGACCTCTTCATTATCAGTGAAGCGCTCTAACCGCCTGAGCTATAGGCCCTCGATCATCACCCCTTGGGGCAACGAGGAGAACCTTACAGGATCGTCCTTCGCTGCCCCAAATCAGGGGGTCACTCTCGCTCGGAGAGCGTCAACTCCAAGCCACCGGCCAGATCCGCGGACACGTTGTAGACGAACGCGCCCACGGTCGCGAGGGCCGTGAACAGCACGATGTTGACGGCGCCGATGATCGCCGAGACGCCGAAGACGCGGCCGGCGCTGATCAGCGGTTCGCCCGGCTCGTTGGCCTGGAGCAGGTCGTTCGCGGTGCTGTTGATCTTGTCCCAGACGCCCATGCCGTGCAGCACGCCGTAGAGCACGCCGACCGCCACGAGCCAGACGAAGAACAACGCGACGCCCAGCACCAGGGCGAGCTTGAGCACCGACCAGGGGTCGACGCGCTTCACCTGGAGCGAGGCGCGGCGCGGGCCGCGGCCGGGGCGGCGGGCCGACGGGGTGGACGCGGCAGGGCGGGAACCGCTGCTGCCCATGTTCACCGACGTGCGGCTGCTGCCGAGTCCCGCGGGCACCGCCGAGCCCGTGACCACGGGCTTCTGCACCTTCACCGTGTCCGGGTCGGTCAGCGGGAAGGCCGGAGCCGGCTCGGACGACGGAACGGGCGGCGCGGCCGGGGCCGTGTACGTCTCGGTCGCGTCGTGGTGGGAGGCCTCAGTGTCGTTCGTCACGCGCTGCCAGGGCGGCGGTGCCGAGACGACGACCGGCTCGTCAGCGGTCGGAGTCGGTGCCGGAGCGGCGACCGGAGCCGACGGTGCCGGCGTGTTCAGCGAGACCGTCTTCTCCTCGACCGGGGCAGCGGCCGCGGGTGCCGGGGTCGCCGCCTTCTCGGCCGGCTTGTCGTCGGCCGGCTTCTCCTTGGCCGGCGCGGAGGCGACGGCTTCCGCCGCCTTCTCCGCCGACACGGGCTTGGTCTTGTCCTGCGCGGTTCCACCCGAGGAACCGGAGGCCGCCGCTGCCGATTCCGCCTTCTCCGCAGGCTTCTGCGCAGAACTCTGGGGAGTCGGTTTGGTGATCACCGCGGTCTTGTCCGCGTCCCGACCTTCGCGGTTCTCGGGTGGAGTCACGAGCTTGTCCTTGACCTCTCGCTAGCGATTCCGGCTACTCGGCCGAGTCGGTGGGGGTGGCTGCCTGGTCGGCGGCAGAATCCTCCGCGACAGACGTCTCACCGTTAGTGACGTCGACGGGCTCATCCGCGTTGCGTGCGACGGCGATCAAAGTGGTGCTCTCGCCGAGGTTCATCAGCCGCACGCCCTTCGTCTGCCGTCCAGCCTTGCGCACCTGCTCGGCCTTGGTCCTGATGACCCCGCCGGTCGAGGTGATGGCGTAGAGCTCGTCGTCCACGTCGACGATGAGCGCTCCGACCAGCCTGCCACGTCGTCGGTCGTGCTGAATGGTCAGCACACCCTTGCCGCCACGCCCCTGGACCGGGTAGTCCTCGATGGGCGTTCGCTTCGAGTACCCACCGTCCGTCGCGACCAAAACGAACAGGCCTTCCTGGACGACACCGACGGACAGCAGCTCGTCGTCGGCGTTGAACCGCATGCCCTGCACGCCTGACGTGGCGCGACCCATCGGGCGCAGCACGTCGTCGGTCGCGTGGAAGCGGATCGACTGGCCGTCGGCGGAGACCATGAGCAGGTCGTCGTCGGCCGAGCAGAGCACCGCGCCGACGAGCTCGTCGTCCTCGCGGAGGTTGATGCCGATAAGTCCACCCGATCGGTTGGAATCGAAGTCGGTGAGCTTGGACTTCTTCACCAGACCCTTGCGGGTGGCGAGCACGAGGTACGGCGACACCTCGTAGTTCTTGATCTGGATGACCTGCGCGATCTCCTCCTCCGGCTGGAACGCGAGGAGGTTCGCGACGTGCTGGCCGCGGGCGTTGCGGTTCGCCTCAGGCAGTTCGTACGCCTTCGTGCGGTACACACGGCCCTTGTTCGTGAAGAACAGGATCCAGTCGTGCGTGGAGCACACGAAGAAGTGCGCCACGATGTCGTCCTGCTTGAGCTGTGCGCCCTGGACGCCCTTGCCGCCGCGCTTCTGCGCCCGGTAGAGGTCGGTCTTGGTGCGCTTCGCGTAGCCGGTGCGCGTGATCGTGACGACCACGTCCTCGACCGCGATCAGGTCCTCCATGGACACGTCGCCGTCGAACGGGATGATCTTCGTGCGGCGGTCGTCGCCGTGCTTGTCCACGATCGCCATGAGCTCCTCGCGCACGATGGCGCGCTGCCGCTCCGGCTTCTCGAGGATGTCCTTCAGGTCCGCGATCTCGACCTCGATCTCGGCCAACTGGTCGATGATCTTCTGGCGCTCCAGGGCGGCCAGGCGGCGGAGCTGCATCTCCAGGATCGCGTTGGCCTGGACCTCGTCGACGTCGAGGAGCTCCATCAGGCCCGTGCGCGCGATGTCCGGCGTCTCGGACCGGCGGATCAACGCGATGACGGCGTCGAGCTGGTCGAGCGCCTTCACCAGTCCGCGCAGGATGTGCGCGCGCTCTTCGGCCTTGCGCAGGCGGAACCGCGTGCGCCGGACGATGACCTCGATCTGGTGCTTCACGTAGTGGCGGATCATCTGGTCCAGGCGCAGCGTGCGCGGCACGCCGTCGACCAGGGACAGCA
This sequence comes from Lentzea sp. NPDC058436, assembly GCF_042721515.1. Classification (NCBI taxonomy): domain Bacteria; kingdom Bacillati; phylum Actinomycetota; class Actinomycetes; order Pseudonocardiales; family Pseudonocardiaceae; genus Lentzea; species Lentzea sp. NPDC058436. The sequence continues at coordinate 252,665 of NZ_JBHXLF010000009.1, read as the reverse complement.
TGTTCACGCCGAACGAGTACTGCAGCTGGGTGTGCTTGTAGAGGTTGTTCAGCACGACCTTCGCCACCGCGTCGCGCTTGAGCGTGATCACGATGCGCATGCCGATGCGGCGGTTCGACTCGTCGGCGATGTTCGCGATGCCGGTGAGCTTGGCGTCGCGCACCAGCGAGGCGATGTTCTCGACCAGGTTGTCCGGGTTGACCTGGTACGGCAGCTCGGTGACGACCAGGATCGTGCGGCCCTTGGCGTCCTCGTCCATCTCGACGACCGCACGCATGCGGACCGAGCCGCGGCCGGTGCGGTACGCGTCCTCGATGCCGGAGGTGCCGAGAATCTGGCCGTACGTCGGGAAGTCCGGGCCCTTGATCCGGGCGATCATCGCTTCGAGGGTCTCCTCGTCGGAGGCCTCGTGGTTGTCGAGCGCCCACACCACGCCGTCCGCGACCTCGCGGAGGTTGTGCGGCGGGATGTTGGTCGCCATGCCGACGGCGATGCCCGAGCTGCCGTTGATCAGCAGGTTCGGGATGCGCGACGGCAGGACCGTCGGCTCCTGGATGCGACCGTCGTAGTTGTCGCGGAACTCGACGGTGTCTTCCTCGATGTCGGCCAGCATCTGCATGGCCAGCGGGGAGAGCCGGCATTCCGTGTACCGCATGGCGGCGGCGGGGTCGTTGCCCACCGAGCCGAAGTTGCCCTGGCCCTGGATCAACGGGTAGCGCAGGGCCCACGGCTGGGCGAGACGCACCAACGCGTCGTAGATCGCCGAGTCACCGTGGGGGTGGTAGTTGCCCATCACGTCGCCGACGACGCGCGCGCACTTGTTGAAGCCGCGGTCGGGACGGAAGCCGGAGTCGAACATCGAGTACAGAACGCGGACGTGCACGGGCTTGAGCCCGTCGCGCACGTCCGGCAGCGCACGACCCACGATGACGGACATCGCGTAGTTGATGTACGAGTTCTGCATCTCCTGCTGGATCTCGACCGGCTCGATGCGGTCGTGCTGCGGGGGCAGAGTCGTCTCGCTCACTGTTCTCTTTCCTTCTCGCCAGAAACGCCAGGATGCCTAGGGACCAAGACCGCGACTCAGATGTCGAGGAACTTGATGCTCTTGGCGTTGCGGGTGATGAACGAACGGCGCGCTTCGACGTCCTCGCCCATGAGCACGCTGAACAGCTCGTCTGCGGTGGCGGCGTCGTCCATGGTGACCTGGCGCAGGATCCGGTTCGCCGGGTCCATCGTGGTCTCCCACAGCTCCTCGGCGTTCATCTCGCCAAGACCCTTGTACCGCTGGATGTTGTCGTCCTTGCCGAGACGCTTGCCGCCGGCGATGCCGTCCTTGATCACGGCGTCGCGCTCGCGGTCGGAGTAGGCGTACTCCGGCTCGGTGCGCTGCCACTTGATCTTGTAGAGCGGCGGCTGCGCGAGGTACACGTGGTTGTGCTCGATGAGCGGCTGCATGAAGCGGAACAGCAGCGTGAGCAGCAGCGTGCGGATGTGCTGGCCGTCGACGTCGGCGTCGGCCATCAGCACGATCTTGTGGTAGCGCAGCTTCGACAGGTCGAACTCGTCGTGGATGCCGGTGCCCAGCGCCGTGATCAGCGACTGGACCTCGGTGTTCTTGAGGACGCGGTCGATGCGCGCCTTCTCGACGTTGATGATCTTGCCGCGGATCGGGAGGATGGCCTGGTACATGGAGTCCCGGCCTTCCTTGGCCGAGCCGCCAGCGGAGTCGCCCTCGACGATGTAGAGCTCGCAGCGCTCCGGCTCGGTCGAGCGGCAGTCCTTCAGCTTGCCGGGCAGGCCGCCGATGTCCAGGGCGCCCTTGCGGCGCACCAGTTCGCGGGCCTTGCGGGCGGCGATGCGGGCCTGTGCCGACGACACCGACTTGGTGACGATCGTCTTGGCCTCGTTGGGGTGGCGCTCGAACCAGTCGGCCAGGTGCTCGTTCGTCGACTTCTGCACGAACGACTTGGCCTCGCTGTTGCCCAGCTTGGTCTTCGTCTGGCCCTCGAACTGGGGCTCCTTCAACTTCACCGAGATGATCGCGGCGAGACCCTCGCGGATGTCGTCACCGGTGAGGTTGGTGTCCTTCTCCTTCAGCAGCTTCTTCTCACGCGCGTACTCGTTGACGACACGCGTCAACGCGGCGCGGAAGCCCTCTTCGTGCGTGCCGCCCTCGTGCGTGTTGATCGTGTTCGCGAACGTGTAGACCGACGCCGTGTAGCCGGTGTTCCACTGCATCGCGATCTCGACCTGCAGGTCGTCGCCCTGCACCTCGAAGCCGATCACCTTCTGGTGCACGGCCTCGCGGGTGTGGTTGATGTGGCGGACGAAGTCCTCCAGACCACCCGGGTAGTGGAAGGTGCGCTCCTTCACCGCGGCCTTGTGGCCCTCGGCGTCGGCCTCCTCGTCCTCCGGCGAGACCCGCTCGTCGCGCAGGACGATCGTGATCCCCTTGTTGAGGAACGCCATCTCCTGCAGGCGGCGCGCGATCGTCTCGACGTTGTACTCGGTGGTCTCGAAGATCTCCGGGTCCGCCCAGAACGTGACCGTGGTGCCGGTCTCCGTCGTCGCCTCGCCCTGGCGCAGCTCGTGCGCGGGCTTGGAGGCCTCGTAGCGCTGGGTCCAGACGTGGCCGGCGTTCTTGATCTCCAGGTCGACGGCGGTGGACAGCGCGTTCACCACGGAGATGCCGACGCCGTGCAGACCGCCGGACACCGCGTAGGAGTCGCTGTCGAACTTGCCGCCCGCGTGCAGCTTGGTCATGACGACCTCGACCGTCGGCACGCCCTCGACGGGGTGGATGCCGGTCGGGATGCCACGACCGTCGTCGATCACCCGGACGCCGCCGTTGGCCAGCAGCGTGACGTCGACCGTGGTCGCGTACCCGGCCATCGCCTCGTCGACCGAGTTGTCCACGACCTCCTGGACCAGGTGGTGCAGACCGCGCTCGCCGGTCGAGCCGATGTACATACCCGGCCTCTTGCGCACTGCCTCGAGGCCTTCGAGGACGGTGATCGAGGACGCGTCGTACTCATTCTTCTTAGCTGACACGGGCCTGGAGTCTCCTCGCTGATGCGGGCAGGGCCCGCACGGTGTTCCCCGACTTCTGGGATGGTGACGCTCTACCCGTGATTCTACCGGGGCACCCCGACAGAACGGGGGCAAGGACACCTTTGATTCGGTCAGAGAGCGCCTCAAGAAGCACGAGACGGGTCAGGACGGCTGAAACGGGGGTTTAAATCCGCTGGTGAACGCTCATTGAGCCACAGAATCGCCGCTGAGCCCTTGACGGGACCTCACCCGTAGGTGTCACGCGGACCGCGCCCCGGCGCGTGCCTGGGGCCGTGTCGCCAGCTGGGAGCGTCCGGACCCTTGATCTTGAGCCGTTTGACGATGCCGTGGCCCACGCCCGCGGCGATGCGCTTGATCAGCTCGCGCTGCAGGAGGCGCAGCTGGGTGGCCCACGCCGTGGACGATGCCTGGACCGTCAGTTCACCGTCACTGAGCGCGATCGGTTTCGCGTGCTCGGCGACGTCCTCCCCCACCAGTTTCGCCCATCGGCCGAAGACCTGGCCACCCTGGAGCTGCTCGACCCAGCCGCGGTCCGCCGCGATCCTGGACGCGATCCGCCCGAGCGGCTGGGGGTCGCGGTCGTCGGGCCCTGCACCCGACCAGCGACGCCGGCTGCGGTTGACCGAACGGCCCTTCGACCTGCTCCCCGGCACCCGTCCGCGGGCCTTCGTACTGGCCTTCGCCGCCTCCAGAGCGGCTCGCGCGAGGTCCGAACCCTTGAGTGGCTCACCCTCAGGTGTGAATGAACCTGTGGACAAGTCCGGATTTGTGACGGAGTTATCCACACCATCCACAGACTTGTCCCCAGATGTGTGGGCGGACACACCCGATCGAGCTACATGTGGGGGCTTCGAACCCCCAGAGTCAGCCTCTGAGTCAGACACGTCGCACCTCCCCGCCGTGGACCTCGAACCGGGCACCGGTCAGCTCGTCCGGAACGTCCTCCGCCACCGCCGCGGTGATCAGCACCTGCTCGGCGGCGGCCGCCACCTTGGCCAGTTGCTGCCGCCGGCCGCGGTCCAGTTCCGCGAAGACATCGTCCAGCACGAGCACCGGTTCGATGCCGTCGACACGCATCAACTCGTAGCCGCCGAGCCTCAGGGCCAGCGCGAACGACCATGACTCTCCGTGACTGGCGTAGCCCTTCGCCGGGAGCTCACCGAGCGTCAGATCCAGGTCGTCCCGGTGGGGACCGACGAGGCACACGCCGCGTTCGATCTCCTGCCGCCGCACCCTGTCGAGCTCGGCCAGCAGCAGGTCCTCGATGCTCTCCCTGTCCTCCGGCAGGTCGCCGACGCTCGACCGGTACGAGATGAGCGCCGGACGCGACTCCGGTGCGACCTCCGCGTACGCCGAGGTCACGTGGTCCGCCATGTCGCGGACCAGCTTCAACCGCGCGGCCAGCAGCTCCGCGCCGTGCTGGGCCAGGTGCCCGTCCCAGACGTCGAGCGTCGAGAGATCAGCCGACCGCGAGTGCTTCACCGTCTTCAGCAACGCGCTGCGCTGCTTCAACACACGGTCGTAATCGCTGCGCACACCGGCATAGCGCGGTGCGCGCAGCACGAGCATCTCGTCGAGGAACCTCCGCCGATCGCTCGGATCGCCCCTCACGAGAGAGAGGTCCTCCGGTGCGAACAACACGGTGCGCAGGATCCCGAGCACGTCACGCGGCCGGGGCACCGGACCGCGGTTGATCCGCGCCCGGTTCGCCTTGCCGGCCGTGATCTCCAGTTCCACGAGCAGCTCGCGGTCGTCGTTGACCACGGCCGCCCGCACCACGGCGCGCTGGGCGCCGTGCCGGATCAACGGCCCGTCGCTGGAGACGCGGTGCGACCCCAGCGTGGCCACGTACCCGATCGCCTCGACCAGGTTCGTCTTGCCCTGGCCGTTGCGGCCGACGAGCACCGACGCGCCGGGCTCGAGCTCCAGGTCGGCGAGCTGCCACGACCGGAAGTCGCTGACCTGGAGGTGTCTGACGTGCACTCGCTAGCCCTGGGTGCTGCCGCCGCCGGACGACGGCCCGGCGAGGTGCACCGAATGGCCGCCGAACTGGTTGCGCAACGCCGCGACGGCGCGCATCGCCGGCGAGTCCTCCTGCCGGGAGGTGAACCGGGCGAACAGCGCGGCGGAGATGACGGGGAGCGGCACCGCGTTGTTGATGCCCTCCTCGACGGTCCACCGGCCCTCGCCCGAGTCCTCGACGTACCCGCGCAGGTCGTCGAGCTCCGGGTCGGACTCCAGCGCGCGCACCAGCAGGTCGAGCAGCCACGACCGCACGACCGTTCCGCGCTGCCACGCCGAGATGACCGCGGGCACGTTGTCCACGACGTCGGTCTTGTCGAGGAGCTCGAAGCCCTCGGCGTACGCCTGCATCAGGCCGTACTCGATGCCGTTGTGGACCATCTTCGAGTAGTGGCCGGCGCCGACCTTGCCCGCGTGCGCGAAACCTTCTCCGCGCGGACCCTCCGGACGCAGCGCGTCGAAGATCGGCATCGCCTGCTTGACGTGCTTCGCGTCGCCGCCGACCATCAGCGCGTAACCGTTGTCGAGGCCCCACACGCCACCGGACACACCGGCGTCGACGTAGCCGATCTCCTTCTCCGCCAACAGGTCCGCGTGGATCCGGTCGTCGGTGAACTTGGAGTTGCCGCCGTCGACGACGAGGTCGCCCGGCTCCAGCAGCTCGGACAGCTCCTTCACCGTGTTACGGGTGATGTCGCCGGCGGGCACCATGACCCACACCACGCGCGGCGTCTGGAGCTTGGACACCATGTCCGCCAACGACTCCGAGTCGGTGACCTCGGGGTTGCGGTCGTAGCCGATCACCTCGTGACCGGCCCGGCGCACCCGCTCGCGCATGTTGAAACCCATCTTGCCGAGGCCGACGAGTCCGAGCTGCACGGTGTTCTCCCCTGTGTTCTTCTGGTACCCGGTAAGGGTTTTCTCAGCCGGGAAGGCGAACGGGCATCAGCAGGTACAGGTAGCCCGGCGCCACGTTCCCATCCTCGTCCACCGGCTTGAGCAGCGCCGGTCGGCTGGGTGTGGTGAAGGACAAGTGGACTTTCTGCGTGCGGACGGCTCCGAGGCCGTCCAGCAGGTAGCCCGGGTTGAACGCGATGGTCACCGCGTCGCCGGTGTACTCGACGGGGAGTTCTTCCTCGGCCGATCCCTCGTCGTCGCCACCGGCCGAGAGACGCAGACCACCGTCGACGAACTCGAGGCGCACCTGCGTGCCGCGCTCGGCGACGAGCGACACGCGCTTGATCGCCTGCTGCAGCGCGTCGATGTCGATGATCGCCGCGGCCGAGTGCTCGGAGGGCAGCAGCTGGCGGTACTTCGGGAAGTCGGCGTCGAGCAGGCGGGTGGTGGTCCGCTTGCCGGAGCCGGACAGGCCGAGCAGTCCGTCGTTGGCCGCGAGCGACATCTCGACCTTGCTGCCGCCGGAGCCGAGCGTCTTCGCGGCGTCGCCGAGCGTGCGGGCCGGGACGAGGACGGCGACCTCGCCGAGGGACGCGTCGGGCTCCCACGGGAACTCGCGCATCGCGAGCCGGAACCGGTCGGTGGCGACGAGGGTCAGCTTGCCCTCGCCGATCTCGACGCGGACGCCGGTCAGCATCGGGAGCGTGTCGTCCTTGCCGGCCGCGACGGCGACCTGGCTGACCGCTTCGCCGAAGACCTCGCCGGGGAGCTCACCGATCAGCTGCGGCATCGACGGCAGAGCCGGGTAGTCCTCGACCGGCATCGTCGGGAGGCTGAACCTGGCGCTGCCACAGCTGATCATCATGCGAGCGCCGTCGACCGCGATCTCGACGGGGTGGTTCGGGAGCGCCTTGGTGATGTCGGCGAGAAGACGACCGGAGACCAGTGCGCGGCCGCCGTCGGCGATCGTCGCGGGGACGCCGACCTGAGCGGAGACCTCGTAGTCGAACCCGGAGACCGTCAGCGAATCGTCCGACTCCGCGTCGAGCAGCACGCCGCCGAGCACCGGAACCGGTGGACGGGACGGAAGGCTGCGAGCGACCCAGGCGACAGCGTCGGCCAAGCCGTCGCGTTCGACGCGGATCTTCATGAGGCGTCCTTTCCTCGACAGTCGACAAGCCCATCCACGACAACGTGCCAGTGGGGGGTCAGGGAGCCTCGACCCTCGGCTTCCCGAGGTGCGGAGCAACCACGTTAGAGCGTCCTGGCCCTTCCCGTCACTTCGGGGTTCGGGCACCGATCCCCGGGAACCATCCCCCGCTGTTTTGCTTTGAAGTTCTTCCTTGAAGAGAACCAACAGCAGTAACAGTAAGGGTTGTGGATTGTGGGGACAGCCGTTAAACCTGCAGGTCAAGGTGTCACCCACCATGGGGACAAAGGGGGGATGGCACCCGGGGACAGATCGGCGCACCCGGGGACAGCCAGTTGTGCACAGCTCGCGATCCACAGATCGTCCACAGTTGTCCCCGGGTGCGTCCCCGGGTGCGGGCCAGTTGTACCCGGGTGTTCAACAGGCTTCTGTGGCCAGATCGTGGCCGGGGCCACAGACTTTTCCAGTTGTCCCCACCCCTTCGAGTGCCGGGGGCGAACAGAAAGCTTCGCCGGGCGGGCGATCGAGCCTCGTCTACCTGGGTACGTGCGCGGCGCGTGGTGGTGGTTGGAGCCGCACGTACTGATGTATCCCCATGTCATCGCCGAACCGCTCCCCGGGTGCTCGCGTCCGAACCGCGGCCTCGCCCCCGGGTGCTCGCGGTCGGGTCGTGTCGCCGCCGTCGCGGGTCGAACGGACCCGTCGCGCGGCCGGGTCCGGGCGTGCGAAAAAGGGGCCCTCCGCGATGGAGGACCCCTTCGTTGCCACCCGGGTGGGTCAGGAGATGTGGCGGGCGCGCTGCTTGATGCGCGACGTCAGCTCCTGCACCTGGTCGTAGATGCGCCGGCGTTCGGCCATCTCCTTGCGGATCTTCTTGTCCGCGTGCATGACCGTCGTGTGGTCGCGGCCGCCGAACGTCTGGCCGATCTTCGGCAGCGACAGGTCCGTCAGCTCGCGGCACAGGTACATGGAGATCTGCCGCGCCTGAGCGAGCGCCTTCGTCTTGCCGGGGCCGCACAGGTCGTCGATCGAGACGCCGAAGAACTCGGCGGTGACCGCCATGATCATCGGCGCGGTGATCTCCGGCGCGTGCGAGTCGGGGATGAGGTCGCGCAGCACGATCTCGGCGAGCTGGATGTCGACCGGCTGGCGGTTGAGCGACGCGAACGCCGTGACGCGGATGAGCGCGCCCTCCAGCTCGCGGATGTTGCGTTCTATGCGGGAGGCGATGAACTCCAGCACGTCCGCGGGAGCCGCGAGCCGGTCCTGGGCCGCCTTCTTGCGCAGGATCGCGATCCGGGTCTCCAGCTCGGGCGGCTGGATGTCCGTGATCAGGCCCCACTCGAACCGCGTGCGCAGACGGTCTTCCAGCGTCTCCAGCCGCTTGGGCGGCCGGTCGCTCGACACCACGATCTGCTTGTTCGTGTTGTGGAGCGTGTTGAACGTGTGGAAGAACTCCTCCTGCGTACCTTCCTTGCCCTCCAGGAACTGGATGTCGTCGACGAGAAGAACGTCGATGTCCCGGTAGCGGCGCTGGAAGGCGACCTTGCGGTCGTCGCGCAGCGAGTTGATGAAGTCGTTGGTGAACTCCTCGGTCGACACGTACCGCACGCGCATGCCGGGGAACAGGCGCTGGGCGTAGTGCCCGACGGCGTGCAGCAGGTGCGTCTTGCCGAGGCCGCTCTCGCCCCAGATGAAGAGCGGGTTGTACGCACGGGCGGGAGCCTCGGCCACCGCGACGGCCGCGGCGTGCGCGAACCGGTTCGAGGCGCCGATGACGAACGTGTCGAAGTTGTACTTCTCGTTCAGCCGTGTCTGCGACGGCGACGGGTTCGCGGGCCGCGTGTACGGGAGGTTGGCGTTCGGCGCCATCCCGCTCGCGGTGTTCGCGGTGTTGAACGTCGGCCAGATCTCGGAGACGGCGGCGAGCGCGTCGCCGGCCTCGTCCACCTCTTCCTCGGCACCGTCGCCGGTGAGGTCGTCCGTGATCACGGGGCCGGGCGTGTCGCCGTTGGGGATCGCCGGGACGACCGGCACCACCGGCTGGGTGACCTGCGCGGTCTGGATCGCGTGGACCGAGATCGGCGTGGTCGGCGGGCTCACGACGGGACTCACCGGTTCCGGCGAGTCGACCTTCACCGCGAGCGAGACCGACCGGCCGAGCCTGCGGGAGAGCGCCGCGGTGATCGGGTCGCGCAGCGCGCGTTCGATCGCCTCTTTCGCGAAGTCACTGGGAGCAGCGAGCAGTGCCGTTCCGTCCAGCAGACCGATGGGACGGGTGACCCTCATCCACGCGCGCTGCTGAGGGGACAGGTGGCTGGTCGCCAGTTCCTGCACCACCTCGGCCCACACGAGACCAAGATCGACCTGCTGGTTCGACACCTCCGCGCTCCCCTCCCCTCCGCCGGAGCCCAAGACTCCACATGTGGACACGGAGAATAGAGGTATCCACAGAGTTATCCACAACTGTGCACTAAAAGGTGTGTTGTGTTGCCGGTCGGTGGCGGCTCCCACGCCAGCCCGGCATGCGCGAAGGACGAACGGTAACAAGGCCCGGCACGCCTCACAAGACGTGGTCTCGGCCACCCCGATTTGGTCGCCGCACCCGGGCATGCGTACCCTCGTACGAGTCTCCCGCTTGCGACGGGCGCCTTTCGCGCGCCTACGTCCACTGCCGTCGGGGACGACCACACAGGCTTTGTCAGCAGTGAAGCACCGGGAGACCGACCGTGAGCAAGGGTAAGCGCACCTTCCAGCCCAACAACCGCCGCCGCGCGAAGACGCACGGCTTCCGGCTGCGCATGCGGACCCGCGCCGGCCGCGCCATTCTGGCCGCGCGCCGTAGCAAGGGCCGTGCGACTCTGTCCGCCTGACAGCGGCTGGTAAGCGCAGCGTCGTCGTGCTACCACCGGCCGCCCGGCTCACCCGCAGCCAGGACTTCGGCCTGGTGGTCCGCCGAGGCCGCCGCGCCGGACGACCCCGGTTGGTCGTCCACGTCTTGAAGCCCGACGTGCCCACCTTGGATTCGTCCAAGGTGGGCTTCGTCGTGAGCAAGGCAGTCGGCAACTCGGTGGTCCGCCACCGCGTCTACCGCCGCCTGCGCCACGTCGTCCGCCCGGCACTGGAAGAGCTGCCGCCGGGAACTCTCGTCGTGGTCAGGGCGTTGGCACCAGCAGCCGAGGCGTCGAGCTCCGAGCTCGCCGCCGATCTCACTTCCGCCCTGCGCAAGGTGCTGCGATGACCACGTTGCCCGCGAAGGTCGCGCTGCTGCCGGTGCACTTCTATCGGAAGTTCATCTCGCCGCTGCTGCCACCGACCTGTCGCTTCTACCCCAGCTGCAGCGCGTACGCGGTGGAGGCGTTGACCGTCCACGGTGCGCTGCGAGGAACCTGGCTGACCATCCGCCGGTTGCTGCGCTGCGGACCCTGGCACCCTGGAGGCCTGGACCCCGTTCCGCCGAGGCGGCAGGTCCCCGACGTATCCACCGAGGAGTAGCTCCCGTGCTCAACTTCATCTACTACCCGGTGTCCTTCATCTTGTGGTGTTGGCACTGGGTGTTCGGCAAGGTCTTCGGTGAGTCGAGTGGCTTCGCCTGGGCGCTGGCCGTCATCTTCCTGGTCTTCACCCTCCGCGCCATCCTCTTCAAGCCGTTCGTCGGCCAGGTGCGCTCCATGCGGCGGATGCAGGAGTTCGCGCCGGAGATGCAGAAGATCAAGAAGAAGTACCCGAACGACCGCCAGCGCCAGGCGCAGGAGATGCAGAAGCTGCAGTCCGAGCACGGTGTCAACCCGCTCGGCGGCTGCCTGCCGATGCTGGTGCAGATCCCGGTGTTCATCGGTCTGTTCCACGTGCTGCGCTCGTTCAAGCCCGGCTGGGGCGAGGTCTACTTCTTCGACAAGCAGGGCGTCGACTCGTTCGTCAACGCCAAGCTCTTCGGCACGAACCTCTCGACGTTCATCACGATGCCGTCCGACCAGCTCGCGACGTTCGGCACCGAACGCCTGAACGTCATCCTGCTGTCGGTGCCGCTGATGATCGTGGCGTCCATCGCGACCCACTTCACGGCGCGTCACTCGGTGGCCCGCCAGAACCAGGCCGCGCTGGACAACCCGCAGACGGCCATCATGAACAAGCTGACGCTCTGGATCTTCCCCCTGGGCGTCCTCGCCGGCGGTTTCTTCTTCCCTGTCGCGATCCTGCTGTACTGGCTGTCCAACAACGCGTGGACCCTCGGCCAGCAGCACTTCGTGTACAAGCGCATCGACGCCGAGGAAGAGGAGAAGAAGGCCACGGTCGTCGAGACCCGCCAGGCCCTCGCTCCCAAGCCGGGCGCGAAGCCGGTCAACCCGAAGAAGCCCGCCTCCGGAGCCAAGCCGGCCAACGGCGCCAAGCGCATGCCGACCGCGGGCCCGAGCGGCGCACCGAAGGCCTCCGCGCCCAAGGCCTCTTCGCCGGACGCCACCAACGGCAGCTCCAACACCGAGATTCCCGGCCTGACCCCAGGCCGATCCACCAGCAAGAAGCCGGGCAGCAAGAAGCGCCGCTGATTTCGGGCGTTGCCCCGGAGAGGAGACATCGTGTCGGAGACCTTGCAGGCGACCGACGACGTGGAGGCGTCGTCGGAGGCCGCAGCCGAGTCCGAGACCACGGCCGCGGCCGAGTCCGAGACCGGGACCGAGCCGCAGTCGCAGAGCAAGACCGAGGACCTGCTCGTCCAGGAAGGCGACATCGCGGGCGACTACCTCGAGCGCCTGCTCGACCTGCTCGACTACGACGGCGACATCGACCTGGACGTGGAGAGCGGCCGGGCCATCGTCAGCATCGACGGCGGCGAAGACCTCGCCAAGCTGGTGGGCCCCCGAGGCAACGTCCTCGAGTCGCTGCAGGAACTCACCCGCCTCGCCGTCCAGCAGGAAACGGGAGTCCGCTCCCGCCTCATGCTCGACATCGCCCAGTGGCGAGCGGGCCGCCGCGCCGAACTGGCCGAGATGGGCCGCACCACCGCGGAGAAGGTCGTCGCCTCCGGGGAGCGCGCCCGCCTGCACCCGATGACCCCGTTCGAGCGCAAGGTCGTCCACGACGCCGTTGCCTCGGTGGCGGGTGTGCACAGCGAGAGCGAGGGTGAGGAGCCGCAGCGGCGGGTCATCATCTTCCCCAAGCCGTAAGCGGCACCGCTTTCACTCACGGCCCCTGGTTCCTGTTGGAACCGGGGGCCGTTTGCTGTGTCTGGGGTGGGAGGGGCGAGGTTGGGCGCTGGGGTGCAAGGGCGAGGCTGGAGTGAGGGCGGCTGGCTGCAGGGCGGACTGCGGAGCGTGGGAGGGCGCAGTGCGTAGAGCGAAGGGCGTTGGGCTGAGGATGGGCGGCGCTGAGTCGAGTGCGCTGACAAGAGCGCAGAGCCTGCGGCGGCTCACTGGAAGGCGGAGCGCGTGGCGACGGCGCAGCCAAGCACCCCCAGGTCTCGACGCAATGGCCAAACCGAGGCGCCCTCCCTGTGCTGGAAGCGAAGCAGAAGGCGAGCACCTGTTCCGTCAACGGCGATGCCCGGCGCAGGCTCGGTGTCGTCCGCGATACGCACCCCTGCGGCAACTCACTGTGTCGGCATCTCCCCCGCTGAAACTTGCCCCCAACCCTCTGGCCGACTCCTCTGGCCGACCTCGCACGCCGGCCCCGCGCGCTGTTCCACGTGAAACCCAACTACCGCCCGGCCCACCAAGCGGCCAGCCACTCCTCCTGTGCCACCGTGTCCGGCACGGGGAACCCCCGAGCCGCCGAGATCAACCGCCACGCCTCCCCCGGCTCCACCCCCTCCATCCCCAACAGCAACGCGGCCAACAACGACGACCGCCCGATCCCCGCCCAGCAGTGGAACACCACGTGCGCCCCACCCCGGTACAGCGAGTGGAGCGGCTCGACGACGCTCACCGCGGCCGCCACGTCAGGCACCGAGCGATCCGAGATTGGGAAGCAGACGTACTGGAGTCCGGCGGCCAGCACCACCCGCTCCTGATCCACGAGGTCGCACTCGACCCGTTCCTCATCGGTCTGAGCGGACACCAGGACGTCCACCCCGAGGTGGCGCAGCCCTCGAACTTTCCCTTCCAGTAGAGCGCCGCCAGCCGGGTGCGCCATCGTTGAGACGGCGCCGGGACCGCTCCAGGCGACGGTGTAGAGAGTCGGGCGCAACTTTCCCCCAAGTTTCACGTGAAACGGCGCTCAGGATTTGGCGGAGCACACGGTCGATCCGTCATGATGGTGCCCTGGCATTCGCCAGCTTTTCCACCGGCCGCCGGAACGTCGCCGCCGCGTGGTTTCACGTGAAACGCTCACGGACGGAGAACATGGCCGGGGAGTTGCCCGACAACGCGAAGCTCGTCTTCGGTGAGCACGTTGAGCGTGCCGCCGAGTTCGTCAGGCTCCTGGAGGAGCACGGCGTCGAGCGTGGACTTATCGGTCCCCGCGAGGTCGACAAGATTTGGGAACGGCACGTGCTCAACTCGGCGGTGATCGAGGAGCTGTTCGACAAGAACGAACGTGTCGTGGACGTTGGCTCAGGTGCCGGGTTGCCTGGGGTGCCGCTGGCGATCGCGCGGCCCGACCTGAGGATCACGCTTCTTGAGCCGATGGCGCGCCGCATCGCCTGGCTTGAGGAAGTGAAGGAACGGCTGAGCCTCGACAACGTGACGGTCCTCCGCGGCCGCGCCGAGGAAGGGCCGGTGCGGAAGCAGCTGCTGAACTGCGACGTGGTCACGGCGCGGGCGGTGGCTCCGCTGGAGAAGCTCGCGAAGTGGTGCCTGCCGCTTCTCAAGGGCGGCGGACGGATGGTGGCGCTCAAGGGCGAGCGCGCTGAAGAAGAGCTCGACCGCGACGGCGGTGCGGTGGCCAAGCTCGGGGGCGTCAACCCCGAGGTCGTCGTCGTGGGAGCGGACGTACTTGAGGTGCCTACGACGGTGCTCATCGTGGAGCGCCAGACGCGGAGGGATCGGTGAGCGTGTACCCCGAGTTTCAGGCTGCCGATGTTCCACGTGAAACGAAGCCCTCCAAACCCAAATTCAAGCCGACCAACAACGGAGATGACAGCGCCGTGGTGTGGACCCCGATTGCAGAAGAGGCGGCTCGTGCGGCAAGCGTGCTGCACCCCGACGAGTCACTGCTCCCCCGCCCGACTCATCGCCGGGTGATGACCGTCGCCAACCAGAAGGGTGGCGTCGGCAAGACGACGAGCACGGTGAACCTCGCCGCCGCGCTCGCCATTCACGGACTCAAGACGCTCGTGATCGACCTCGACCCGCAGGGCAACGCCAGCACGGCGCTCTCGGTCGAGCACCGCAGCGGCACGCCGTCCGTCTACGAGGTGCTGATCGGTGAGATCTCCATCGCCGAGGCGGCTCAGGTCAGCCCGACGTCTCCGAACCTCTACTGCGTGCCCGCGACGATCGACCTGGCCGGCGCCGAGATCGAGCTCGTCTCGATGGTGGCCCGCGAGTCGCGGCTCAAGGAGGCGCTGAGCCCGGAGGCTCTGGACCAGCTGCAGCCCGACTACGTGTTCATCGACTGCCCGCCGAGCCTCGGCCTGCTGACCGTCAACGCGATGGTCGCCGCGCAGGAGGTGCTGATCCCCATCCAGTGCGAGTACTACGCGCTGGAGGGTCTGAGCCAGCTCCTGCGCAACATCGAGCTCGTGCAGCAGCACCTCAACCCCGACCTCGCCATCTCCACGATCCTCCTCACGATGTACGACGGCCGCACGAAGCTCGCGGACCAGGTGACCAGTGAGGTGCGTGGCCACTTCGGCGACGTCGCCCTCAAGACCGTGATTCCGCGCAGCGTGAAGGTCTCAGAGGCACCAGGATTCGGGCAGACGGTGTTGACGTACGACCCGGGCTCGCGCGGGTCCATGAGCTACCTCGACGCCGCCAAGGAGATCGCGATTCGCGGGGCCAAGAGGGAGGGCGCATGACGGAACAGCGCAAGGGCGGACTGGGGCGCGGTCTCGCCGCGCTCATCCCCCAGGGTCCGCCGGTCGGTGCGCCTAGCGCCATCCGGCCCGCGGCGGCGGTCGGCAACGGAGCCGCCTCCAAGACGCTGACGCAGCAGCCGGCCGGTGAGGTCGCGGGTGCTGTGTACCGCGAGATCGCGGTCACCGCGATCAGGACGAACGCCAAGCAGCCACGCCAGGTGTTCGACCAGGACGCGATCGACGAGCTCTCGTTCTCCATCAAGGAGTTCGGGCTCATGCAGCCGATCGTGGTCCGCGAGCTCACCGCGGACACGTTCGAACTCGTCATGGGCGAGCGCCGGTGGCGCGCCACGCAGCAGGCCGGGCTCAAGACGATCCCGGCGATCGTGCGGCAGACCGCCGACGACGTCATGCTGCGCGACGCGTTGCTGGAGAACATCCACCGCGTCCAGCTCAACCCGCTCGAAGAGGCGGCGGCCTACCAGCAGCTGCTGGAGGAGTTCGGGGTCACGCACGAGGAGCTCGCCGACCGCATCGGCCGCAGCCGCCCCGTCGTCACGAACACCATCCGGCTGCTGAAGCTCCCCCTCGCCGTCCAGCGACGGGTCGCGGCGGGCGTGCTGAGCGCCGGTCACGCGCGGGCGCTCCTCGGTCTGGACGACGCCGGCGCGCAGGAAGATCTCGCGGCACGGATCATCGCCGAGGGCATGTCGGTCCGCGCGACCGAAGAAGCGGTCACGATCGCCAAGAACGAGAAGCCCAAGAAGGAGAAGGCCGCGCCGCGCAAGCAGATGCACGCGCCCGGTCTGCAGGAGCTCGCCGAGCGCCTCTCCGACAACTTCGACACCCGCGTGAAGGTCGAACTCGGGCAGCGAAAAGGGCGGATCGTCGTCGAATTCGGGTCGGTTGATGATCTTCAAAGGATCATCGGCATGATGAGCCCAGAAACGACAATTCGGACATCGGAGTAGGCCCATAGGATCACACCAGGGCCTTATGTCACGGTGACGATGACGCCCCGCATCCTTACGGATACGGGGCGTCACCTATTTGTCGATCAGTGAATGGCGACCTTCGTGATCGTCAAGCCGCCGATCGGGACGACCTGACCCGGTTCGAACGACCGCCGAACCGTCGCGCCGTTCGAACCCGTGTACTCGACCCAGCCGTAGTTGCTGTCGTCCGGGTTGACGCTCGACGAACGGGGAAGCGTGACCCCGAGCGTGCCGGCGTCGCCGAAGCAACTCGTCCTCTGGGCACCGGACCCGTCGACCCAGTGGATCTTCACGCCGTCCACCGAACAGTCGACCTGCTCGGTCGCGAGGGCCGGCGTCGCCATGCAGAACGTTGCCGCCAGCGCAGCGGCGAGCGTGACAATGCGCAAGTTGTCCCCCTTGATCGAATCCCCCTTCACGGCCAGTCTGTCGGCGCACGCGCACGGGGCAAGCTTTTTCGGCGCAAACAAAAAGTGCGGCGCCGAGAAGCTCGGCACCGCACCTTCAAAGGTCGAACGTCAGCGAGCGACAGCCCGCTCGATCAACCCGGCGTAGATCTCCCCCAACGACTGCCCCGCCGCCTCGACGGCCATCGGCAGGAGCGACGTCTCGGTCAGCCCCGGCGACACGTTCACTTCGAGGAAGTAGACAGTGCCGTCCTCGGCCACGACCGCGTCGGTCCGCGACACGTCCCGCAGCCCGAGCAACCGGTGCGCCGCCACCGCGAGCTCACCGACCGCCTTGGCCGCCACCGCGTCCAACCGGGCCGGCGCGTGGAAGTCCGTCAGCCCCGCCGTGTACCGGGCGGTGTAGTCGTACACCCCGCTCTCCGGAACGATCTCGACCGCGGGCAGCGCGTACGGCCCTTCCGGACCGTCGACCACCGACACGGCCACCTCCACCCCGGAGATGAACTGCTCGGCCAGCACGGTGTCCCCGTACGCCAGGCACCCGACCATCGCCGGCGGCAGTTCGGCCGCGTCACGAACGACCTGGGCACCCAGGGCGGAGCCACCCTGGTCCGGCTTCAGCATCAACGGCAGCCCGAGCGTCGAGACCATCGCGTCCAGCACGGGCCGCGCGCCCAGCTCCCGGAACGTCGCGTGCGGCAGCACGATCCACTCCGGCGTCGCCAGCCCGGCACGGGCCAGCTCGGCCTTCGCGGTCGGCTTGTCCCACGCCCGGCGGCACGCCCGCGAGTCCGTGCCCACGTACGGCACGCCGAACATTTCGAGGATCGCCTGCACCGAGCCGTTCTCACCCTCACCGCCGTGCAGGGCGACGACGACGGCATCCGGGCGCGACGACTGCAGGCGCGAGAGCAACGAGGCGTCGGCGTCCCACTCCTCCACAGTCAGGCCCACCGACCGCAGGGCAGCCGACAGACGGCGGCCGGAGCGGATCGAGACCTCGCGTTCGTGGGAGAGCCCACCGGACAGCACAGCGACCATGCGGTCAGCCACAGCACAACTCCAAGGATCAGGCGGTGTCAGGCGACGGGGTCTGCGGACCGGACAGCTGACGGCCCGGCGTCGCCCCGAAGGTCGCGGCCAGCTGCATCTCCTCCTCGATGACGTTCGCCAGACGGCGGACGCCCTCGCGGATGCGCTCCGGGGTCGGGTAGCAGTACGAGATGCGCAACTGCCGGGAGCCGAACCCGTCCGCGTAGAAACCGGTGCCGGACGCGTAGGCCACGCGGGCCGTCACGGCACGGGGAAGCATCGCCTTCGTGTCGATGCCCTCCGGCACCGTCACCCAGACGTAGAAACCGCCGTCGGGGATGTTCCACGTGGAACCTTGCGGCATGTGCTGTTCGAGGGCCGAGATCGCCGCGTCACGCCGTTCCCGGTACGCCTCGCGGTACGTCTTGATCTGACCCTTCCAGTCCTGGGTCGAGAGGTACCGCGACACGATCATCTGGTTCAGCGTCGGCGGGCACAGCGTGGCCGACTCGGCCGCCAGCACCAGCTTCTCGCGGACGGCGTGCGGCGCCAGCACCCAGCCGACCCGCAGACCCGCCGCGAACGTCTTGGAGAACGACCCGAGGTACACGACGTTGTCCGGGTCCATCGACCGCAGAGCCGGGTACGTCTGACCGTCGAAGCCCAGCAGCCCGTACGGGTTGTCCTCCACGACCAGCACGCCGTACGTCCGGCAGATCTCCAGGATCTCGGCCCGTCGCGACACCGCCAGCGTCACGCCGGCCGGGTTGTGGAAGTTCGGGATCGTGTAGAGGAACTTGACCCGCTGACCGGCACGACGACAAGCCTCCAGCGCCTCTCGCAGCAACGAGGGCACGAGACCGTCAGCGTCCATCGCCACGTGGACGACCTGCGCCTGGTACGCCGTGAACGACCCGAGGGCGCCCACATAAGAAGGTCCCTCGGCGATCACCACGTCACCGGGGTCGCAGAAGATCCGGGTGACCATGTCGAGGCCCATCTGCGAGCCCACGGTCACCACCACGTCGTCCGGGTGGCCGTTGATGCCTTCCAACGCCATGACGTCGCAGATCTGCTCGCGCAGCGTCGGAACACCGTGCGCCGAGCCGTACTGCAGCGCCACGAGCCCCTCGGACGCCACCAGCTGACCGATCTCCTCGGACAGCGACTCCAGCGGCAACGCGGCCAGGTGCGGCATGCCGCCGGCCAGCGAGACCACCTCGGGACGGGACGCGACTGCGAAGAGTGCCCGGATCTCCGATGCCGTCATCCCTGCCGTGCGCGCTGCGTAGCGGCGGAGGTGGGGGTCAAGGCTTCTGGGGCCCTGCTTGGCTGGCTGACCGGGCATCGTCATGGGGACTCCTGTATGGGAAATGTCCCGAGCGAGTGTAACCGTCGTCCCGTTCAGGGCACGCGCCTTCCGGGTTCCGTCACATTCGCCTACCCTCGTATGGGTTCACTGTGTGTGTTAACGGGTGGAGGTCGGGGTGTCCCGTCGCGTCGTGGGCGTCACGCTGGACAACCTGGAGCATCTCTCCAAGCACAGCAGGACGTGCGTTTTCTGGGAGTTGGCTCCTCACCTGCGCGAACAGGCGGAGGAATACGGCGACACCGAGTTCGAGAAGGAAGCCTGGGTCTCCAGCGTCCTGCTCGAATGGGGTTCGTGCGGTCGTTTGATCTACTGCGACGGCATCCCCGCTGGTTCGGTGTTCTACGCACCACCGGCGGCCGTTCCGCGCAGCGCCGCCTTCCCCACCTCTCCGGTGAGCCCGGACGCCGTCCTCATGACGTCGCTGGACGTGCTCCCCGAGTTCCGAGGGGGAGGACTCGCGCGCGTGCTCGTCCAGGCCGTGGCGAAGGATCTGACGCGTCGTGGCGTGAAGGCCATCGAGGCGTTCGGCGACATGCGCCCGGACGACGAGGGCGCCAGTTGCGTCACGCCGGCCGACTTCCTCACGAGCGTCGGCTTCAAGACCGTGCGGCCGCACCCCCGCTGGCCCCGGTTGCGCATGGAGCTCCGCAGCTCCATCACCTGGAAGGAAGACGTGGAGGCCGCCCTGGAGCGCCTTCTCAACAGCGTCACCGTCTCGACGGCGGAACCCAGCTTCCGACCGGTCTAGGACAGCGAAAAGGGCCCCTCCAGCACAGCGGAGGGGCCCTTTTCGTCAGATCAGCTCTTCGACATCTCGTAGCGCAGCAGGTCGTTGAACGTGAACGTGCCCGTCGGCTGGTCGTCCTTGCCGAGCAGGTACAGGCGCTTCACGGCCACGAGGATGCCCTCGGCCACGATGTCGCGGAAACCGGGCGTGGCCAGGCGGGCGCGGTCCTCGGCGTTCGTCAGGTAGCCCACCTCGACGCGGACGGCCGTGCAGCGGGTGAGCCGCAGCAGGTCCCACGTCTTCGGGTGCGAACCGCAGCTCGACATCGTCGTGCGGGCCGTGACCTCGCGCTGGATGAACCCGGCGAGCGCCTCACCGACCGTGGACGACGTGCCGTTGCCCGTGCCGTAGTGGAACGTGGCCACGCCCTGCGCGTTCGGCGACGAGTTGCCGTCGCTGTGCAGCGACAGGATCAGGTCGGCACCCGCCTCGTTGGCGAACCGGGCGCGCTCCCCCTCGTCAGGGCAGTTGTCGGGACCGCGCGTCAGCAGGGCCTCCATGCCGGTGGCCGCCATCTTGCCTTCGAGGCGACGGGCCAGGTCCAGCATCAGGTCGGCCTCGGACAGCCCGTCCACGACCACACCGCGGTCCTGGCCGCCGTGGCCGGGGTCGATGACGATCCGCTTGCCGGACAGGCGCGAGCCGGCGCCGCGCAGGCGTTCCTGTTCGCGCAGCAGCTGCGGGCGGCCGCCGCGGACCTTCGGCTGGAGCTGGCGCAACGCGCGCACCGTGTCCGGTCCGCACATGCCGTCGACGATCAGGCCGTAGTCGCGCTGGAAGTTCCTCAGCGCCTGCTCGGTCTGCTGACCGAACACGCCGTTCGCGCGGCCGGCGTCGTAGCCGAGCTCCAGCATGCGTTCCTGCAGCATCAGGACGTCGTCACCGGTCGTCGGCTGCGACATCAGGTACGCGAGCGGCCGGTCCCCCAACCGGAACGTCGCGTCGCGCAGCGAGCGATAGGTCGCCGGTCCGACGATGCCGTCGATGATCAGCCCCCGCTGCTGCTGAAACGCGCGCACTGCGTGCTCGACCTGCTGGTCGAACACCGGCGGCGCCTGTGGGTCGGCCGGCGGAAGCAGTCCGAGCCTGGTCAGGGTCGACCGGATCTCGGCAACATCACTTCCGACGTCCCCGCGGCGGAGCAGCTGCATGCACCCTCGCTCGACTAGGGCGCCGAACCTGGTCGGCGCGTCAGTTGGGAAGTCTTCATTGTGCCCTGCTGCGCTAAGTGATCGATGCAGGGCTACTCACAGTCGTACCGAGATCACCGCCTCGGCACCAAAACGAACGTGACCCGCTCGTCTTATCGATAGACGGGCGGGCCACGTTGCGCGTTGCAAAGAAATTCTTAGGCCATGCAAGTTTTCCGGCTCAGGCCAGGACGTCCTGCAGGTCCTTCAGCAGCGCGGCCTTGGGCTTCGCGCCGACGATCTGCTTCACCGGACGGCCGCCCTGGAACAGGATCAGCGTCGGCACGGACATGATCTGGTAGTCGCGGGCGATCGACGGGTTGGCGTCGATGTCGACCTTGGCGACGGTGATCTTCGCGCTGTGCTCGGCCGCGATCTCCTCCAGCACCGGGGCAACCATCTTGCACGGGCCGCACCAGGTCGCCCAGAAGTCGACCAGCACGGGCTTCTCGCTGGTCAGCACGTCGTCCGCGAACGACTTGTCGGTCACCGTGACGGTGGCGCCTGCCATGTTGCTCTCCCTAAAAGATCTCGCAGAAGGAACTTCAGTTGCTCTTGCCGTAGCCGCCACCGACGGCCTCGGCGGCGATCTCGGCCTGCTCGGTGCCGTGCTCGGCGAGCCACCGCTCCGCGTCGATCGCGGCGCTGCAGCCGGACCCCGCGGCGGTGATGGCCTGACGGTATTCGTGGTCGACCAGGTCGCCGGCGGCGAACACGCCGTCCAGGTTCGTGTACGAGGACTTGCCCTTGGTCACGACGTAGCCCTCGGCGTCCAGGTCGATCTGGCCCTTGACCAGCGCCGAGCGCGGGTCGTGGCCGATCGCGAGGAAGAAGCCGGTGACGGGCATCTCGGACTCGGCGCCGGTCTGGGTGTCCTTGATCTTGATGGACGACACGGTGCCGTCACCCAGCACGTCGGTGACCTGGGTGTTCAGCTGCCACTTGATCTTCTCGTTGGCGCGGGCGCGCTCCAGCATGACCTTCGAGGCGCGGAACTCCTCGCGGCGGTGGATGACCGTCACGGACTTGGCGAAGCGCGTGAGGAACGTCGCCTCCTCCATGGCCGTGTCGCCGCCGCCGACCACCGCGATGTCGTGGTCGCGGAAGAAGAAACCGTCGCACGTCGCACAGGCGGACACACCGCGGCCGAGCAGCTCCTGCTCGCCGGGGATGTCGAGGTAACGGGCGGCGGCACCCATCGCGAGGATGACCGCGCGCGCCTCGTACTCGACGCCGTTCGCGACGACCTTCTTGACCTCACCGGTCAGCTCGACCGACTCGACGTCCTCGGCGCGCAGCTCGGCGCCGAAGCGGATGGCCTGCTCGCGCATCTGCTCCATGAGCTCGGGGCCCATGATGCCGTCGCGGAAACCGGGGTAGTTCTCGACCTCGGTCGTCGTCATGAGGGCGCCGCCGTACTGCGAACCCTCGAAGACCAGGGGCTCCAGCTGCGCACGTGCCGCGTAGACCGCCGCGGTGTAGCCCGCCGGTCCCGATCCAATGATGATCACGTTGCGCACGCTCACGGCTCTGCAACTCCTCGATCTCGTCGTCTGACTGGCTCAACGGATCGTAGGTGCAGCTAATTCCGTGACTTGAGCGACTACCTAGGCTTGATGGTCGTGTCGGCCAGAACGCCCGCCGGCTTGTCCGGCCCGCAGGTCTCCGGATCCAGCACGACCAGCCGGAACTCACCGAGTCCGGCGGGCAGGATCGCCATCACGGCGTCCTTGCCCTCCAGGTTGATCGGGCTGATGCCGAGCGGCGTGCCCGAGCTGGTGATGCCACCGCCCTTGAGACAGCCGGCCAACCGGTCGGGCGTCTCCAGCGGGCCGTAGTTCTGCGCCTTGAGCACTTCACCGACCGCGGAGCCCAGCTCCTCGCGCTTCAGCGCCAGCGGAGGGGCGGCGTCGGCGGGCTTGGACGACGTGGCCGCGGGGGGCTGGGCGTCGTTCGAGGTCTGCTGCGCTTCCGGCGACACGGCCAGGACGATGCCGAACGCGGCCGCGGCGGCGACCAGCACACCACCACCGCCGAAACCCAGCCTGCGGTTGCGGCGACGGCGAGCGTCGTTCAGCGAGACCACCGGCGCGATGCCCGGACGGGCCTCGGCGGCCAGCGCGGCGTCGATCCGAGCGGCCACGTGGTCGGGCATCGGGATCGGCGGCAACGCCTGCAGGTCCTCCAGCGTGGCGTCGAGAGCCCGGAGGATCTCGGCCGACTCCGCGTCCGCCTCCACCCTCGGACGCAGCTGTGCGGCGACCTCAGGGGGCAGCACACCCGCGTGGAGGTCCGCGATGAGGTCAACCGACCACGGCGGACCCATCGGCACGCGCTCCATGCCGGTCATCGACCCTCCCACTGACGTTGCTCTTGCACATTCACACCGTCAGCTGGGACGTTCGCATCTGCGATTCGGTTCCTGAGGTGCCCGAGAACTTTGGCGAGCTTGGCGCGACCTCGCGCACACCGGCTCTTGACCGTGCCCTCCGCGATGCCGAGGAGCTTGGCCGTCTCCGCGACCGAATACCCCTCCACGTCGACGAGCACGATGGGCGCCCGCTGCTCTTCCGGCAGCTCCATCAACGCCTGCTGCACCATGAGGCTGGTCTCGCGGTCGCTCATCGCGTCACGTGGCGCGACGGGCTCACCGGGACCGGCCTCGGGCAACGGCACTGTCGGTCTTGTTTGTCGGCGTCTCATCCGGTCGAGGCACGCGTTCACCACGATCCGGTGAAGCCAGGTGGTGACCTGTGACTCCGCGCGGAACGACGACGCCGCCCGGAAGGCCGAGATGAACGCCTCCTGGAGCGCGTCCGCGGCCTCTTCCGGGTCGCGCAGCGTGCGCAACGCCACCGCCCACATCCGGTCCCGGTGCCGTTTGACCAGCTCCGAGAACGCGTAGGGGTCACCTGCGGCGTGGGCCGAGATGAGATCGGCGTCCGAGCTGGCTGCGGCGGTCACGAATGGCACTTTAGCGAGGACGATCACAGGTCACCCGTACAGGTCTACCCAGCGTGGCTGAGTAGACCTACTTGGTGGGCCGCTGCGCCAGCGGCCAAAGCTACTGCGCCCTGGTGTAGAGGATCTCGCGGATCTCGGTCTGGTTCTTGCCGCCGCCCGGACTGGCCAGCTGCGTGATCCAGATCAGCACGTGCCCGGTCGCCTCGTGCTCGTTCAGCTGGATCTGCGTCTGCCCGTCCGACAGCTCCGCGACCCCGATGACCTTGGTCTCCTCCAGCGGCGAGTCGAGTGCCGAGGCGACCCGGATCTCGACCTTCGTGCCCTTGCTGGGCGAGGTGACCGTGACCGAGGCCAGCTTCACCGGCTCCGCGAACGACGCCATCAGCCCGATGCCCGGCTTCAGCGTCGGGAACGGCTGGAAGTAGTTGTCGGTCCGCCAGAACGTGCTCGCGTTGCCGTCGACGGCCCTGCTCGCCTGGTTCGCGCTGTCGGGCTGGTTCGTGACGTCGTAGACGCCGATCTGGCCCGGCTGCACCGGTCCGGCCGGCGCGGGCGGGGGCGCGGTCTGGCCGTTCGAACCCGGCTGGTTGATCACCACGGTCGGGCCGCCGCCCTTGGACGGCTCGTCGCTGAAGAACCCGACGATCTGCACGCTCAGCCACACGATCACGGTCAGCGTGGCGACGGCGAGCACCGCGACGCTGATCCACAGCTTCTTCTTCTGCTGCTTGTCCTGCCGCGGCCGCTGGGTCGTCCACACGACCTGGTCGTCGTCATCATCCCCACGGGACGCCACGGCCGGGATCAGCGACGTCTGCGCTTCCTCGGCAGCGATCTGGTCGAGGACCTGCAGGATCGCCGCGGAGGTGCGGATGCCGCCCACCGAGGTGTCCTCCAGCGAACGCACCGCGACGGACGACAGGTCGTGCGGCAGGTACGGGTGCAACGCGTTCGGCGCGACCACGGACCCGTCCGGCCCGGTCGGGGCCACCGGCACGCCCTGGGGGCCGCCCGGCAGCGCCCACCGGCCGGTGAGCAGCAGGTACAGGATCGCGCCCAGGCCCTTGACGTCGTCGCGCGCGATCGCGTCCGGCCTCGGACCGGGGAACGCGAGGCGCAGGCGGCCGTCCGAGGTGACGCGGATGCGCTGCGGGTGGTCTGCGCCCAGCACGAGACCGGCGTGGTGCGCGCCCTCGATGGCGGCGCCGAGCGGCTCGAGCAGGCGGGTCGCGGCGCCCGCCGGCAGCGGACCCTCCGCGATGAGGTCCATCAGGTCGGTGCCCTGGGTCCACTCGGCGATGACCATGCCGAGGATGCCCTCGTCGGGACGGATGCCGGTGCCCGGCGTCAGCACGTCGATCACCCTCGACACACCGGGGTGCGTGAACGACGACGCGTGCATCGCCCGTTCGACCGTCCGGCGGGCACGGGCGGCTGCTTCGCCGTTCGCCAGGTCGCCCAGGAGGATCGTCAGCGCCACGTCCCGGTTGAGCTGACCGTCCCGCGCGCGCCACAGCTCCGCGTTGGACCTCGCGTCGGTGCCGGATTTCGCGAGCAGCCGGTAGCGGCCGTTGCCGATGACGCCGCCGGGGACCAGGGCGGCGTGAACTCCGCTACTCACGGAAACGAGGGTACGGGACGACGGTCACGGACTGGAGTCACCTTCGCCGCACCAAACGGTTGATCTTGGCGATCGCCGGCTTCATCTCCGGCACTCGGAACGCGGCCAGAAGGCCGAACGCGAGCGGCAGGCCGATCAGCGTCACCAGGATCGTCTCGAACCAGGCGGCCACGACCGGGTTCGAGAACCCGATCACGCCCAGGAGCAGCAGGTTCACGCCCTTGGCGACCGCGAAGGCCACCGCGGAGGCGACCACGGTGAGGCAGACGGTCCAGATGGTGAAGCCGGTGCGCAGGCGGCCGAGGCGGATCCGCAGCCACACCTGGCCGACGATCGCGCCGAAGACGAAGCTCAGCGACATCGCGAGCGACACGCCGACGGCGAGCTGCTCGGGCTCCGACACCGCGAGGAAGAAGTACAGCAACGCGATCCGGACGGCCACGATCAACGCCTGGATCAGCGTCGGCGTGCGCGCGTCCTTCATCGCGTAGAAGACCCGGATCTGCAGCAGCGTGATCGCGTACGGCACCAGGCCGAACGCCGACAGCGCGAGCGCCAGGCCGACCGCCGTGCCGCCCTCCACGCCCGACTTGCCGAACCCGAACGCCGCCAGGCCGATCGCCACGCCCGAGACCGTCATCAGCACGCTGAACGGCATCAGCAGGATCGACGACATGCGGTTGCCGAAGAGCAGGTCGCGCACGATCGCGTCGTTGTCGTTGTTCGCCGCGGCCCGGCTCATCTTCGGCATCAGCGCGGTCAGCAGCGAGACGCCGAGGACGCCGTACGGCACCTGGGCGATCAGCCACTGGAAGTTGAACGCCGCCAGGGCGCCGTTGCCGTTCGTCGCCACCTTGGTCAGCACCGTCAGGCTGGCGAACCCGAGGCCGACGTAGAGCAGCACCCAGAACGCCAGGCCGCCGAACTCGGCGAGCCGCGCGTCCCAGCCGAACCGCCACTTGAACCGGAAACCGGTCCTGCGCAGCGCCGGGATCAGCACCGACGCCTGCACCGCCACACCGAGCGCGGTGCCGAGACCCAGCACCAGCACGTGGCTGTCGGTCATCGAGACCGGGTTGAGCGTGATGTCGCCGGGCAGCAGCCAGTAGACGCCGAGGACGACGATCACGACGAGGTTGTTCAGGACCGGGGCCCAGGTGGGCAGGCCGAACACGTGCCGGGCGTTGAGCACCGCGCTGAGCAGCGCCGTCAGGCCGTAGAACACGATGCCGGGCAGCACCAGGTAGGCGAACGCCGTGACCAGGTCCCTGTTCGCGTTCGGCGAGTCGGCGATGAACAGCGAGGTGAGCAGCGGGGCGCTGGCCACCGCGATCACCGTGCCGACGCCGAGGATCGCCGTGCCCATGCTGATCAACCACTGGGCGTACGACTCACCGCCGTCGCCGTCCTCCTTCTCGGCGCGGACCAGCAGCGGGATGGCCACGCTGGTCAGGATGCCGCCGAGCAGGAGCTCGTTGATCATCGTCGGCAGCGTCGAGGCCGCCTGGTAGGAGTCGTTGAGGGTGCCGATGCCCAGTGCCGCGACCAGCAGCACCTTCGACAGCAGGCCGGTCACCCGGCTGACGATCGTCGCGATCGCCATCGAGCCGCTGGCCCTGGCGACCGACGGCTCCTGCTTCTGCTGCTCTGGCTGGGTGGTCGTGGCTGTCTCGCTCACGCGCTCGACTTCTCCGGTGTGACGTTCTCGATGGAAGGTGCGTCGCCGTTCTCGCCGTTGCGGGCGCGAACCCGCTTGTAGATGCGACGCCCCGAGAGCAGGACGAGCGCGATCCCGGCCAGCACGGTGACGATGACCGTGATGGTGCCGTACGCGGACGACGACACCTCCAGCTTGACAGTGTCGCCGAGCGGAACGCCCTCGGGAGTGGTCAGCCGCACGTTGACCGGGAACCGGCCGGACCGCAGCACCTCGACCGGCACCCGCACGACGCGCTCACCGCGGGCGGGGAGCACCTGGTCGGCGAGGTCGAGCTTGCGGATGCCGGGGGTGTCGGCGAGGTTGATCCGGACCGTCACGCGGACGTCGAGCTTGTTCGTGAGCGTGATCGGGATCGGGCTGTCGCCGGAGCCGAGCAGGATCGGGCTGTTCGGCTGCGTCACGCCGACCATGCCGGTCAGCGCGTCGATCTCGCTCTGGCTGACCTGCGCCGCGGACCGGGCGCCCTGCTCGTTGCCCCGCCACGCGCCGGACATCGTCCGCAGCAGGCCGAGCCACAGCGGGTCGGCCAGGTCGGCGGGCGACGCGTGCGCCGTGTCCTCCTGCTGCATGGCCGCGACCAGGCCGTTGAGCTCGGCGCTCTGGTTCGCGACGGAGTCCGAGATGATCGCCGAGATCTCCCTGGCACCGGCCTCCGGCGGGTAGGCGACCTTGGCGTTCGTGACCTCAGGGGTGGCGCTGGTGAGCTCCTCCAGGCCGGTCTGCGTCGCGTACCCGCCCGCCAGCAGCTTCTGGGCGGTGGCCAGGAACTCGGTCATCTCCGAGAGCGGCGCGTGCCAGCGGCGCGGCGGCGCGACCAGCACGTTGCGGCCGTCGCCCTGCCAGCCTGCGCGGAACGCCAGCACCGACAGCGCGTTCTGCACCGACACCGGCTGGCTCTCGACCGGCGCGGCCACGCCGGACAGCGTGCGCGGCCGCGAGTCGCTGCCCTGCAGCGCGTCCGAGACCATCGAGTCGATCTTCACCGCGGTCACCGGGGTCTTGCCGCCGATGCCGACGGGCCCGGTGCCCGGTGCGTCCGCGAGACCCGTCGGGTCCAGGAGCAGCGACTTCACGCCGGGGTAGCGCCTGTCCGGCTGCGGCGTGACCAGCTCGTCGAACGTCGACTGGTCGAGCACGCCGTCCTCCGGCCAGACCAGGTCGGGCAGCGGCTGCACGCCCAGCACGTCCTGGATGAGCTTGGGACCGTCCGTCACGGCGAGCGTGCTGATGGTGGAGAGCTTCGCCCTGTTCAGCGCCACGAGGTCGGCGTCGGCGTACGGCAGCGCGACGACGCACCGGCCCGTGACGGCGAGCTTGAGCCGGTCGAGCCACAGCTCGGCCTCGCTCTGACCCTTGCCCTCCGCGCCACCGCGGACCTCGTAGCCGTTGCTCATGGCCTGCACGGTGCGCAGCAGATCGGGGTCGATGGCGAGGCACATGGCCGTGCTCATCTGCGAGATCGCCTGCTCGTAGGCCTGCAGCAGGCCGTACAGCCGGCCGTTGACCGAGAGCGACGTCGCGAGGTCGTCGTCGATCAGCTCCGAGTCGCCCTCGCCGCCGAGCCTGACCAGCCGGGGGCGGTCCGCGATCGGCCACAGCACGGTCATCTTCGCGCCGGCGCCGACCTTGCCCTTGGTCTCGCCACCGGGCACGCCGAGGACGGGCAGCAGCGTGGACAGCGCCGCGAGGCGTGCCTGGCCACCGAAGTCCGGCCTGCCGTTGATGTTCGCGAGGATCGGGTAGATGCCCGGTTTGTCGACCTCCAGCGAGGTCGGCTCGGTACCGCGCAGCGGCACCTCCAGCGTGAAGTCCTTCTGCTGGCCGGGTTCGAGCTCGCCCGCGACCGGGGTGAACTTGGGCTGCACGGCCTCGGCGGACGCCGGCTCGCGCAACGCCTTGCGCAGGTCGTCCTCGGCTTCGAGCGGCTCACCCCGTTCGAGGCGCAGCACGATGTCGAACACCTTGCGGTCGCCGACGTTGACGATCTTGCCGGTGATCTTGACGGTCGACGGGGAGTCGCTCGTCACGAACCGGGGTGTGAGCTGGTCGATGTCGAGCCGCAGGAACTGCGGCTGCGCCTGGCCGGGCTGTGCGGAAAGCGATCTGGTCGCCCACACCTGCGTAGCCGGTGCGGGCATGAACGGCAGCGCGTCCACTTCGTCCGGTTGTGACTGCTGAGCGCCGGCGGGCGGCGCTGCGATCACCACGAACGCGGCGACGGCGGCTGTGCAGACGAGCTTCCTCAGGCTCACGCCGACTCCGCCCCGTTCGGGCAGCGGTCGGAGAGCAGTTCGGCGGCTCGGCGGACCAGACGGCGCTCATCGGCATGTGCGAGTCGCTCGTCCAGTTCGCCGAGTGGCACCCACGCCACCTCGGTGACCTCCACGTCTTCGTCGGAAAGCTCTCCCCCCGTCGCTTCGAGGAGGAAGTGGTGAACCGTCTTGTGCACCCGGCGGTCGTCCGCGACGAACCAGTAGTCGATCGACCCCAACGGGCGCAGCACCCTGCTATGAATACCGGTCTCCTCGGCGACCTCGCGCACCGCGGTCTGTTCCGCGGTCTCGCCGGCCTCGATGTGACCCTTGGGCAAAGACCACAGCAACCGGCCTCGCCGGTCAAGTCTGCCGATCACCGCGGCCCGTTGCTCTCCGTCGAGCACCAGGCCACCCGCCGACGTCTCGTCGACGGTCTTGAGCCTCCGACCCCGGCGCTTCTTCCGGCGCCCCGGTTTGGGACTCCCGGAACGTGACGCTGACGGGGACATGAGCCCGATCGTACTTACGAACCTTAAGTACGCTGGTTTCTCGTGTCTCGATCGCTCCAGCAGAATGCGGTGGTGGAGAAGCCCGCCATCACACCAGTCGTCGCCGAGCTCGCCGCCCGGTTCGCAGCCGAGGGCAAGCGCCTCTACCTCGTGGGTGGAAGTGTGCGCGACGCCGTGCTGGGGCGCCCGACGAACGACTTCGACTTCACGACGGACGCGCGACCTGCGGAGATCCAGAAGCTGCTGAGCGGCTGGGCCGACGCGCAGTGGGACACCGGCATCGCGTTCGGCACCGTCGGGGCGTCCAAGAAGGGCGAGATCATCGAGATCACGACCTTCCGCGCGGACGTCTACGACGGCGTGACCCGCAACCCCGAGGTGACCTTCGGCGACTCCATCGACGGCGACCTGGTCCGGCGCGACTTCACCGTCAACGCGATGGCGTTCGACATCGCCGCCTCGCAGTTCGTCGACCCGACCGGTGGTCTGCAGGCGGCGCACGACGGCGTGCTGGACACCCCGGCGACCCCGCAGGAGTCGTTCGGCGACGACCCGCTGCGCATGCTGCGCGCCGCCCGGTTCGTCTCGCAGCTCGGCTTCACGGCCGCGCCGCGCGTGATCGAGGCGATGCGGTCGATGGCAGGCCAGCTCACCCGCATCACGCCGGAGCGCGTGCAGGTGGAGCTCTCGAAGCTCCTGTGCGGCGCGCACCCGCGCCGCGGCATCGAGCTCATGGTGGAGACCGGGCTGGCCGACGTCGTGCTGCCCGAGCTCACGGCCATGAAGCTGGAGATCGACGAACATCATCAGCACAAGGACGTCTTCGACCACTCGCTGGTTGTGCTGGAACAGGCAATTGATCTTGAAGAAGTTGATCAATCACCCGATCTGGTGCTGAGGATCGCCGCTCTCCTGCACGACATCGGCAAGCCGGCGACCCGGAAGTTCGAGTCCGGCGGCGGCGTCTCGTTCCACCACCACGAGGTCGTGGGAGCGAAGATGGTCCGCAAGCGCTTGCGCGCGTTGCGGTTCTCGAAGGAGATCACCGAGGACGTCGCGAAGCTCGTCTACCTGCACCTGCGCTTCCACGGGTACGGCAACGGCGAGTGGACCGACTCGGCCGTGCGCCGGTACGTGACGGACGCGGGTGACCTGCTGACGCGGCTGCACAAGCTCGTCCGTGCGGACTGCACGACCCGGAACAAGCGCAAGGCGAACCTGCTGAAGCGGACCTACGACTCCCTTGAGGAACGCATCGCGCGCATCGCCGCCGAGGAAGACCTCGCGCGCGTACGCCCGGACCTCGACGGCAACGAGATCATGAAGCTCCTCGGCCTGCCGCCGGGCCGTCAGGTCGGGGCCGCGTGGAAGTTCCTCAAGGAGCTCAGGCTCGACCGCGGACCACTGGATCGCGACGAAGCCGAGGCCGCGTTGCTCGACTGGGCGCGCGAACAGGGGATCACCCCGCCCGCGTAGTGACGCATTGTGAGCGAATGCAATCCCCGCGTTAGCGAAGTGTCAGCGCGGGGAGGCACCATGGAACCCGCGCTAGGGGGCGCATGGGGGGTGGTGCAGATGTTCGCCTGGGGACTTTCCGCAGGTCCTGCCGTCTACGACCTGGACGTTCTGACCGACGACCAACGGGCCGTGCTGCGGTGTCTCGCACGCGGTCACGCCGAGCACGAGATCGCGCGCGTGCTCGGCATGGGGCAGCAGCAGGTGGCCGACGAGGTGGCCGACATCCTGCTGCGCCTGGATCTACCCGATCGAGTGGCTGCTGTCGTTTTCGCGCACGAGGCCGGGATGCTGCACCTGCCGTTTCCGCGCTGACAGGAACAGGTAGGCGCCCAGCCCGACCAGGTAGAGGGACGCGGCGACGAGGATCAGGCCGGGCGAGCGCCCGTCCAGGGGGACCACCGTCGCCGTGATCGACACCGCCGTGACCTGCGCGATGTTGAAGAGGGTGTCGTAGAGGGCGAACACGCGCCCGCGCACCTCGTCGCCGACGTCGTGCTGCACGGCGGTGTCCACGCACAGCTTGACGATCTGACCAGCGAAGATGATCACGAAGCTGGCCAGCAGGATGGTCACCAGCGTCATCGGCAGACCGAGCCCGACCTGCGCGGCGGCAGTGAGCAGCAACGCGCCGCAGATCGTGCGCCGGACGCCGAACCTGTCGACGATCCGGTCGGTCAGGATGCCCGCGAGCAGCACACCCGCGCCGCCCGCGACCGCGACCTCGCCGAGCCCGCCGATGCCGGCCTTGAGGATGCCGACGTCCTCCAGGCTGTAGCGCATCAGCAGCAGCGTGATCATGAGGCTCATGCCGAACGCGGCCCGGTGCGCGAGCAGCGCGGCCAGACCGGCCGTGACGCTCGGCGTGCGCCAGGTGGCCTTCGCGCCGTCCACCAGACCCCGTGCGACCGCGCTGATGGCGTTGTGCGGCTCGTTGACCTCGTCCGGCCCGAGCACACCAGGCTTGAACCGGCTGGCGATGAACGCGCTGAGCAGCAACCCGAGCACGGCGATGCTGGTCGTCCACGCCGACCCGCCGTCACCGGCGCCGAGCACCGTGCGGAACCCGATCGCGCAGGCCGCACCGATCACGGCCATGATCGCGCCGGCCGTCGTGGCCAGCGCGTTCGCCTCGACGAGGTGGTCCTCGGGCACGACGTGCGGCAGTGACGCGGACAGCCCGGACCCGACGAACCGGCCGATGCCCATGGTGACGAGCGCGGAGACGTAGAGCGGCAACCCGCTGAGCCCCGCGCCGACCGCCGCGGCCGTGAGCAGGATGAACGCCGCCCGCGTGGCGTTCGCGACGACGATGACCTTCCTGCGGTCCCACCGGTCCAGCAACGCGCCCGTGAACGGCCCGATCAGCGAGTACGGCAGCAGCAGCACGGCGAACCCGGCCGCGATCGCCGCCGGATCGGCCTGCCGTTCGGGGTTGAAGAGCACAGCGCCGGCCAGACCGGCCTGGAAGAGTCCGTCACCCCACTGCGACGCGAGGCGGGTGGCGAGGAGCCTGCGGTACTCGGGAATGCCGAGGAACCGGCGTGATCCCCAGTGGTGCTTCTCCACCGCAAGCGTTGTCACCGTTGCACTCTATGCGCGCAGTGGTGAAAACCACGAAAGCCGGACCTCGCGGTCCGGCTCCCCTGGTGCCGGATGCCAGGTCGCCTCACGGCGCGTTGCACCAAGCGGTTCCAGCCGAACGGTATTCCGCAAGGGCGGTTGTCTGTTGAGCCCGGGGGACACAAAGACATCCGACACCTCAGTCTAACGGGGAGCGGGCCTGAGTTGTTCCGGCGATCACGAGTGATTTCATGGTGACGTGCGTCCCGATGACGAAGTCGAAGTCGAGCCAGGCTCCCTGTTGGTTGCCGCTCCGAGCCTCAACGACCCGAACTTCACGCGCACCGTCGTCTACATCATCGACCAACGTCCAGAGGGGACCCTCGGCGTCGTGCTGAACCGCCCCTCCGAGGTGGCAGTCCACGACGTACTGCCGCCGTGGGGCTCCCACGTCACGAAGCCGCAGTGCATCCACATCGGCGGCCCGGTCGAGCAGAAGACGGCGCTGTGCCTGGCAGCCCTGAAGGCGGGCACCGACCCGGCGACCGTGGAGGGCCTCGTCAGCGTGCAGGGCCCGATCGCCCTCGTCGACCTCGACGCCGAACCGGACGACCTGATGCCGCTGGTGCGCGGCCTGCGGGTGTTCGCGGGCTACTCGGGGTGGGGCGAGGGGCAGTTGCAGGGCGAGATCGACCGCGGCGACTGGATGGTCGTGACGGGGCTGGCCGACGACGTGCTGGTGGGCGCGCAGGTCGACCTGTGGGGCCGGGTGCTGCGCCGGCAGGGCATGCCCCTCGCGCTGCTGTCGACCTACCCGAAGGACGTCCGCGACAACTGATTCACGTGAAACCTCGGGCACGAAAAAGGCCGGATCACCCGGTGATCCGGCCTGATGCTTGCAGTTCCTAGAGCCCGGCGAGCGGCGAGCAACCGCCACCACCGCAGGCGCAGCCACCACAGCCCTTGGGCTTGACCGGCTCTGGCAGCGCCTCCGCCGCGCGGCTCCCCACGACCCCGGCGGCGAACGCGATCACCAGCGCCCCGACCAGGCCGATGATCCCGGCGGTGACGGCGAGGTCGGCCATGACGAACGCCATCGCGCCCGACACGATCGCCACGGCACCGGCCGCGATGTTCGGCACCCCCGCGACCCGGTTGGCCAGCGCGAACGTCTCCTCGTCGCGCAGGGCGGCGGCCGTGCGCACACCGACGAAGCGGTTGCGGCGCAGCTTGCCCTGCAGACCCATGAGACCGACCGCGCCGAGAGCGACGCCGAGCACACCCAGGACGACCGACAGCACGATGTTCACCCCATGAGGGTAAGCCGGTGCTCGCGTTCACCTCGACCTCACCCCGTGCAGATGTGCCTCAGGCCACCGCCGGGTGCATCCCGCTTGCGCTGCGCTGATACCGTTGACGACATGAGCACGGCCCGCCTGCTCCTTATCTAGCCGCGACGACCTCTTCGAGAGACGGTCGGCGCGGCCACCCTCCATGCCCATCTGGGCTGGGGGGTTTCGTCATGTCAGGGGCAGGAACAGACGTGAGAGGGACCTTGAAATGAGCACGGACGCGGCGGAGATCCCCGCCTACCGCTACACCGCCGACCTGGCGAACCAGATCGAGGCGCGGTGGCAGCAGTACTGGGAGGACCACGGCACCTACTACGCGCCCAACCCCGTTGGCGCGCTCAAGGGTGACGTGCCCGCGGACAAGCTGTTCGTGCAGGACATGTTCCCGTACCCGAGCGGCGCCGGCCTGCACGTCGGCCACCCGCTGGGCTTCATCGGCACGGACGTCTTCGCGCGGTACCACCGCATGAACGGCCGCAACGTGCTGCACACCATGGGTTTCGACGCGTTCGGCCTGCCCGCGGAGCAGTACGCGGTGCAGACGGGTCAGCACCCGCGCAAGACCACCGAGGACAACATCAACACCTACCTGCGCCAGATCCGCAGGCTGGGGCTGGGCCACGACGAGCGCCGTCGCATCTCGACGATCGACCCCGAGTACTACAAGTGGACTCAGTGGATCTTCCTGCAGATCTTCAACTCCTGGTACGACGCCGACGCCGGCAAGGCTCGGCCGATCGCCGAGTTGATCTCGCAGTTCGAGTCTGGCGAACGGGACGTCGAGGGCGGCCGCACGTGGTCTGAGCTGTCTTTTGCCGACCAGCAAAGGATCTTGGGCGAATTCCGCCTGGCCTACATGTCGGAGGCGCCCGTCAACTGGTGTCCCGGACTGGGTACTGTGCTGGCGAACGAAGAGGTCACCGCGGACGGTCGCAGTGAGCGTGGCAACTTCCCGGTGTTCAGGAAAAACCTGCGCCAGTGGATGATGCGCATCACCGCGTACTCGGACCGGCTGATCGACGACCTGGACCGGCTGGACTGGCCCGACAAGGTCAAAGCCATGCAGCGCAACTGGATCGGGCGCTCGCACGGTGCCCGAGTCCGATTTGCGGTGGGAAGCGAGAACATTGAGGTCTTCACGACCCGTCCGGACACGCTGTTCGGCGCGACCTACATGGTCCTGGCACCGGAACACGAGCTGGTGGACCAGATTGCGACGCCCGATCGCGTGGCAGACATCGCCGCGTACCGGCGCGCAGCGTCCCTGAAGTCCGAACTGGACCGGCAGGAGAACAAGGAGAAGACCGGCGTCTTCATCGGGGCGTACGCCAAGAACCCGGTGAACGGCGAGGAAATCCCCGTCTACATCGCCGACTACGTCCTGATGGGCTACGGCACCGGCGCGATCATGGCCGTCCCCGGCCAGGACCAGCGCGACTGGGACTTCGCCACGAAGTTCGACCTGCCGATCATCCGCACGGTGCAGCCGTCGGAGGGCTTCGAGGGCGACGCCTACACCGGCGACGGCCCGGCGATCAACAGCGGCTTCCTGGATGGCATGGCCATCGACGAGGCCAAGAAGACGATCATCGGCTGGCTGGAGGAGCAGGGCTCCGGCCACGGCACCGTCCAGTTCAAGCTGCGCGACTGGCTGTTCAGCCGCCAGCGCTACTGGGGCGAGCCGTTCCCGGTCGTCTACGACGAGGCCGGCACCGCCATCGCGCTGCCGGAGTCGATGCTGCCGATCGAGCTGCCGGACGTCGACGACTACTCGCCGCGCACCTTCGAGCCGGAGGACGCGGACACCGAGCCGTCGCCGCCGCTGTCGCGCGCCACGGAGTGGACGACGATCGAGCTGGACCTGGGCGACGGCCTGAAGTCCTACCGCCGCGACACGAACACCATGCCGAACTGGGCGGGTTCGTGCTGGTACCAGCTGCGCTACGTCGACCCGGTCGAGACCGAGCGGTTCGTCGACCCGGAGAACGAGAAGTACTGGCTGGGCCCGCGCACGGCAGAGCACGGCGCGAACGACCCCGGCGGCGTCGACCTGTACATCGGCGGCGTCGAGCACGCGGTGCTGCACCTGCTGTACTCGCGCTTCTGGCAGAAGATCCTGTTCGACCTGGGCCACGTGTCCGGCGACGAGCCGTACCGCCGCCTGTTCAACCAGGGCTACATCCAGGCGTACGCGTACGTCGACCCGCGCGGCGTCTACGTCCCGGCCGACGAGGTCGTGGAGCAGGACGGCAAGTTCACGTACAACGGCGAGGAAGTCCGCCGTGAGTACGGGAAGATGGGCAAGAGCCTGAAGAACGTCGTCACGCCGGACGAGATGTGCGAACGGTACGGCGCCGACACCTTCCGGTTCTACGAGATGTCCATGGGCCCGATGGACGTCTCCCGCCCGTGGGCGACCAAGGACGTCGTTGGCGCGCAACGGTTCCTGCAGCGCCTGTGGCGCAACCTGGTCGACGAGACCGACGGCTCGCTGCGCGTGACGACCGACGAGCCCTCGGCCGAAGCGCTGCGGCTGCTGCACAAGACGATCGCCGGCGTCCACGACGACTACGCGAACCTGCGCTACAACACGGCGGGCGCGAAGCTGATCGAGCTGAACAACTACGTCACCAAGCACTACGCCGGCGGCACGCCCCGCGCGCTGGCCGAGCCCCTGGTCCTGATGCTGGCGCCGCAGGCCCCGCACGTGGCCGAGGAGCTGTGGGCGAAGCTGGGCAACGACGGCACGCTGGCGCACGGCCCGTTCCCGAAGGCCGACGAGCAGTACCTGGTCGAGGACACGGTCGAGTACCCGATCCAGGTCAACGGCAAGGTCCGCTCGCGGGTCGTCGTGTCGGCGTCCGCGTCGCAGGACGAGATCAAGGCCGCGGCTCTGGCCGAGGAGAAGATCGCCGAGCTGGTCGCCGGTGGCGAGCCGCGCAAGGTGATCGTGGTGCCCGGTCGCCTGGTGAACATCGTTCTGTAGCAACGGGAGGAGCTGGCGTGGCTACGGCCGCGCCAGCTCCACCAGCACCTGCTCCACCTCCAAAGACGGGTCGGCCACGCGTGCCGCCCGCAGCGCCCCCGCGAGCACGGTCATGAGCATCTCCACGACCAGGTCCACGTCGAACGGGTGCTCGCTCGTCAGGTGATCTCGCGCCAGCTGGTCCGCCGCCGTCGTGTACATCCGCAGCACGGCCCGCACCGCCGGTCGCTCGAAGTCCAGGCCGAGGTTCTCGCACAGCTTCCGGTTGCCGTCGTCCCGCACGGCGTCGAACGGCTCCTCCGCACCCCACGGCCGCAGCACCAGGTTCAGTGCCAGATCGCGATGCGCTGCCAGGTACGTCAGGTGCGCCCGGTGCGACTGGCGGATCCGCTTTCCCAACGGCACGGCCGGGTCGCTGACGTGCAGGTCGAGCACCTCACGCCCGATCGTGCACAGCACCTCGCCGTAAAGCCCCTGCTTGCTGCCGAAGTGGTGGAACACCAACCCGTGCGCGACTCCCGCGGCTCGGGCGATGTCGGCTGCCTTCACCTCGTCGTACTTGGACGTGATGAACAGCTCTCGGGCGGCGACCAGGACCTTCTCCCTGGTCGCGGCGGCGGTGGCGGCGCGGGTCATGAGCCCACGCTAACAGGTTCGTTGACTCCCAGTCAGTGAAGGAGTATCCGTTGATTAAGAGTCACTGACTTGGAGTCAATGGAGGGACCATGACCAAGACGCTGATCATCGGCGCGACGGGCACCGTAGGTGGCCTGGTGCTGGACGAGGCCGTACGCCGAGGGGTGGACGTGCGCGCGTTGGTGCGCAACAAGGAGAGGGCGAACCTGCCGGACACCGTTGAGCTCGTCGAGGGCGACCTGGCCGACCGCGAGGCCGTGAGCAGGGCGGTCAGGGGCGTCGACTCGGCGTTCTACGTGTCGCCGCACGAGACCAACGAGATCGAGATCGCCACGGTCTTCGGGCAGGAGGCCGAACGCGCGGGCGCACGGCTCGTGTTCGGCGGCTTCCACATCGAGGACGCGGACGCGCGCGAGGCGGCGGCCCGCGCGATCCCTGCCTACAAGCCGAAACTGCAGCTCGCGGCGTTCCTCGCGAGCACCGACACCCGGCCCGCGATGTTCAGCCTGACCAACTTCGCCCAGAACGACGAGGTCTTCCGCGCGGACATCGAGGCTGGCGTCTTCCCGACTCCCCTGCACGTCGGCGGCGTCAACCGGATCGACCTGCGCGACGCGGCCGAGGTGCTCACGAACGCGCTCACCGACGTGAGCTTCGCGGCCGGCTCCTACCAGCTCGTCGGGCCGGAGTCGTTGAACGGCGAGCAGTCCGCGCGGATCTGGGCCGAGGCGCTCGGGCGCGAGGTCCGCTACACCGGTGACGACCCGCAGTGGCGCGAGGCGTTCGCGAAGAGGCTTCAGGGGCAGAAGCTGCAGGACTGGATCCGCAGCTTCGAGCTGCTCAGCGCGGCGGCGATCCCGACCGATCCCGCCGACGTCGAGACGATGACGAAGCTGCTCGGGCACGCGCCGCGCACGTTCCGCGACTACGTGCGCGACGCGGTCGCCTAGCCAGCGTTCTTGGCGATCAGCTTTCCTGGAAGCCGATGTCCGCCAGCATCTGGTCCAGCATGCTGTCGAACATCGGCTCCGGGTTGCTCACCGCGAACGGGAACCGTCCGAACACCTCCAAAGCCACGTGCCCGTACAGCCGCACCCACGACTGCACGACGTGGTAGATCTTGCCCAGGTTCAGGACCTCGTCCGACAGCGTCACGCCGTGCTCGGCCACCGCGTCCCGCAGCACCTGCTGGAACCGCACCAGATCCTCGTGCAGCACCGCCGGCACCGGCTCGTCCACGTGGTTCGCGTCCTGGTTCGACGCGATCAGCGGTCCGGCCAGCTGCAGGAACACCGAGCCGAACTGGTCGGCGCCGATCGGGTCCCGCGGCGACGCGAACACCAGCGCGAACTCCTGCGGGTGGGCCAGCGCCCAGCGGCGGAAGGCGTGGCACACCGCCCTCACCTTGCACCCCACCTGGCCTGACGTGTCGGCGGCGAGGTCCGCGTACAACGTGGCCGCCATGTCCGCGCAGATGTCGTCGCAGAGCTGCCGCAGCAGGGCGTCGTGCGAGTCGTAGTAGCGGTACAGCGCGGGTGCTGTGATGCCTAGTTTGCGCGCGATCGCACGGAGGGTAACCGCATCTTGGCCACTTTCGACCAAAAGGGTGCGGGCCGCCTGCCGAATCTCACGCTCGGTCTCGGCGCGGAGTCGTTCTCGGCGAGTGGCCTCGGTCATATGTCACTCCATCGGGTTGTAGACCCCGTCCACTGACCCGTACGGTTTCAGTGAACGGTGTTTACAAGAGTTCACGGGATTCACAGCACGGTAACCCAGGAGGCCGTCGTCGATGTTCGCGAAGTGGGGCTCTATCGCATATCGCCGCCGGTGGGTGGTGTTGATCGCGACCGTACTGCTCGCGGTGCTCGGCGGCGTGTGGGGCATCGGCGTGTTCGACAAGCTCAGCCAGGGTGGCTACGAGGCTCCTTCCAGTGAGGCTGCGCGGGCCGACAAGGTAGCCGAGGAGGCGTTCGGGCGGCAGAACGGTGATGTGATCGTCATTTACCGTGGCGATTTCGGTAATCCGCTCGAGCTCAAGAAGATCGCCGACCACATCAGCGGCTTCCCGAAGGACGACGTGCTCAAGGCCGTCGGGCCGGTGCCGTCGGACGACAAGCAGCAGGCGCTCGTCGCCATCACGCTGACCAGCGGTGACTCGAACGAGCAGATCAAGCAGTTCCAGGACGTCGAGTCGCAGCTCAAGATCGACGGCTTCACCGAGCAGGTCGGTGGGCTCGTGCCCACCCAGAAGGCCATCAACGACATGTCCCAGGAGGACCTGACGCGCGCGGAGATCTTCTCGCTGCCGCTGGTCCTGCTGCTGCTCGTGATCATCTTCGGCGGTCTGGTCGCCGCGTCCCTCCCGGTCGTCGTCGGCGGTCTCGCGATCATGGGCGCGCTCGGCGTGCTGCACGCAGTCGCCCTCTTCGCCGAGGTCAACTCGTTCGCCGTCAACGTCGCCTCGCTGCTCGGCCTGGGCATGGCGATCGACTACGGACTGTTCATGGTCGGCCGGTTCCGCGAGGAGCTCGCGCAGGGACGGACCACCGAACAGGCCGTCGGCCGCACGGTCGCGAGTGCAGGACGCACCGTCGTCTTCAGCGCGACGCTGCTGGTCATCGCGCTGGCGGGGCTGCTGCTCTTCCCGCACGGCTTCCTGAAGTCCCTCGCGTACGGCGGCGTGGCCTCGGTCGCGATCGCGGCGCTGGTCTCGGTCACGCTGCTGCCCGCGCTGCTCGGTGTGCTCGGCAAGCGGGTCGACAAGCTCGCGATGCCGTGGCGCAAGAAGGAGCCGAGCGACCGCGGCTGGCGCAAGCTCAGCGGTGCCGTCATGAAGCAGCCCCTGCTGATCGCCGTGCCGATCATCGGTGTGCTCGTCGCGCTCGGGTCGCCGTTCCTCGGCGTGCAGTTCGGCCAGGTCACCGAGAAGGTCCTGCCCGAGGGCAACGCCGTGCGCGTGGCCACCGAGAACATCAACCAGAACTTCTCGACTCTCTCCAACACCGGCTTCAAGGTCGTCGTCAAGGGTGGCGAGCAGGCCGCGGTCCAGGAGTTCCTGGGCAAGGTCGGCGACGTGCCCGGCGTCGGTGAGGTCCAGCCGACCGGTGCGGACAAGGGCGTCACGGCCGCGTCCGCCGGTCTGGAGCACGACGCGCTGAGCGAGGAGTCGAAGCAGGCGCTCAAGGACGTCCGCGCGCTCGCCCCGCCGGCCGGTGCCGAGGTGCTGATCGGCGGCAACACCGCGGTGGTCAGCGACTCGCTCGACGCCATCGCCGACGGACTGCCGTTGATGGTCACGCTGCTGGTCGGCGCGACGCTGATCCTGATGTTCCTGGCGTTCGGCTCGGTCGTGCTGCCGATCAAGGCGGTCGTCATGAGCGCGCTGTCGCTGTCGGCGACGTTCGGCGTGCTGGTGTGGGTGTTCCAGGAGGGCCACTTCGCCGACTGGCTCGGTGTCACGCCGGGACCGCTCGAATCCGGGATCGTCGTGCTGATGGCGGCCATCGTGTTCGGTCTGTCGACGGACTACGAGGTCTTTCTGCTGTCCCGCATGGTCGAGGCCCGCGGCCAGGGCGCGACGACCGAGGAGGCGGTGACCACCGGCCTCGCCAAGACCGGCCGCGTGATCACCTCAGCCGCGCTGCTGCTGATCGTGGTGACCGGCGCGTTCGCGTTCTCGCAGGTCGCGATGATGCGGTTCGTCGGCGTCGGCATGATCCTCGCGCTGGCGCTCGACGCCACCGTGGTCCGCATGCTGCTCGTGCCTGCCGTGCTCAAGCTGCTCGGCAACGCCGCGTGGTGGTCACCCGGTCCGCTCAAGAAGATCCAGGAACGCCTCGCGCTTCACGACGAGCCGGTGGACGACCTGGACGACTTCGACGACGAGGTCCGCAAGCCGGTCCCCGTGGGCTGAGGCGGGAAGGCGACCAGGGCCGCGTCGAACGGGCGCGGCCTCGCCTCCCGCAACTCACCCGTCTTCATCCGGTACGTGGTGAGCACCGCGTTCGTGCTGTCCAGCACCGTCGTCGTCGTGCCGGTCGCGAGGAACACCCTCGTGTCACCCGGCGCGATGGCGACGCTCGGCGAGTCGATGTACAGACGTTCGCGCACGGTCATCGTCGCCGCGTCGAGGACGACGACCGACCGCTCCTTCGGCAGCGTCAGGTAGATCGTGGCGCCGTCCGGGGTGACAGCGATGCTGCCCGCTCCCCTGCCGACCTCGACCGCGCCGACGACCTGGTTCGTGGTCGTGTCGATCACCGACAACGTGCCGGGCGTGGTCTTCCCGAGCCGCATGCCGCTCACGTAGAGGCGCTTGCCGTCCGGCGAGATCGTGAGGTGCTGCGGCAGCCCGCCGATCTGCACCGCCGACGTCTGGGACGCCGTCGCCGTGTCGATCAGGCCGACCGTGCCGTCCTGCGAGTTGGCGACGTAGAGGACCTTGTTGTCCGGGTGCACGGCGAGGCCCTGCGGCTGCCCGCCGGCCCTGACCACCGCGACCAGCTGGAAGGTCTCCGGGTTCACCACCGCGACGCCGCCGGAAGTCGAGACGTAGAGCCGCTCACCGTCCGGGCGCATCGCCGCGTGCGAGAGCTGGACCTGCGTGAAGAGCCGGTCGACGATCGCGCCGGTGGACGGGTCGACCGCGGTGATCGCGCCCGTCCACCCGTTGATCACGTAGAGGCGCCGCCCGTCGGGGGACACCGCGACGCCCGTCACCCGGCCGCCGGTGTCGGCCTCCACGAGAACGGCACCGTTGCGGGTGTCCACGACCTGGACGAGACCGGTCTTCCCCACGACGTACGCAAGCGGCGCAACCGATGCGGAGGAGGTGGTCGTGTACTCGTGTCCTTGGTGGACACCCGTCGCCGCGAAGGCCGCTGAGAGCGCTAGAACCGCGGCCACGAGGCGTGGCTTTGCCATACGCCCGATGGGAACACTTCCGGGTGCTTTCGATCCACTTCAGTCACTCGGTCGAGGGAAATCTTTGCCTGGACGTAGTAAGACCGTGGCCTCAGTAGCGGAAGGGCCGCGTTCCGGTCAGCGACCACGACCGGGCGACCTCACCGTCGCGCACCGCCAGCAGTTCGGCGCCGCTGGCCGCGGGACCGGTCCACAGGAACGCGATCGTGCCGCGAACCGGGTCCAGGACCGGCTCTCGGTGCACGGTGAGCCCGCGCCGGCTGAGCCAGTCGTCGAGCACCTTCTCCAGGTCGTCGCCGCCCGCGTACGGGAGGTCGGGCTCCGAGTCGTGCCAGTCGGCCGCGAAGGTCCAGTTCTCCGCGACCTTCCCGCCGTGCAGGACGTTGAAGTCGAAGCCCGTCACCACGCCGCCGTCTGGCTTCTTCACGTCCCACAGGTAGGCGAACCGGTCGCCGCCGTCGGCCAGCACCCGCGCGGTGAAGACGTTGACGTGCTGGGCGCGGTAGCCCTCGACGAACCGCACCTGTTCCGCCGGACCGACCACGCCGTCCAGCCCCGTGGTCTGCCCCGACCACTGCACGCAGCCGGGGGTCATCAGCTCGTGCGCCAGCATCGGGTCCTCGCTCCACATGCGACACCACTGCTGCATTCGTTCTTCGTTGTTCTCCATGTACGCCACGGTTTCAGCGGACCGCGACACCGTCCTGTCGGTGTTCGGCGTCACATTCAGCGCAGCGCTTCGGCGT
Source organism: Lentzea sp. NPDC058436 (assembly GCF_042721515.1). Classification (NCBI taxonomy): domain Bacteria; kingdom Bacillati; phylum Actinomycetota; class Actinomycetes; order Pseudonocardiales; family Pseudonocardiaceae; genus Lentzea; species Lentzea sp. NPDC058436. The sequence goes on along the minus strand of NZ_JBHXLF010000009.1, from coordinate 208,988 downwards.
CCAGGCGGTCGAGCTCCGCGGCCCACTCGGCCTCGCGCGGGCGGAAGCGTTCGCCGGTCGGTTCGGCGGCGGTGATGAGGTGCAGCTGGAACCCGCGCACACCGTTGCGCAGGCGGCACCACGCGACCAGGTACCAGCCGTGCGGCCCCCACAGCAGGCCCATCGGTTCGACGTCGCGTTCCGAGGTCGCGCCGGCCCGGTCGGTGTAGGTCAGGTGCAGCACGCGGCTGGTCACCACGGCGTCCTCGACGGCCTCGGCCACCGGTCCGCTGATCACCGGGAGGTCGGGGTGCGGTCCGACCCGGTGCACCCGCGCGGCCAGCGCGTCCTCCCGCCGGCGCACGTCCGCGGGCAGCACGGCCAGCACCTTCTGCGCCGCACGTCGAGCCGCGTCCGCGAACGGCGTGGCCGACGCCGCCCGCAGTGCGACGCTGATGGCCAACGCCTCGCGCGCGGTCAGCGTCACGGGCGGAAGCGTGCGTTCACGATCCAGGCTGTACCCGCCGTTGCGTCCGGCGTCGCCGCGGATGGCGACACCGGACTCCCGCAGGGCGTCGAGGTCCCGCTCGACCGTCCGCACGCTGACCTCGAACCGGCGTGCCAGCCAGGCCGCGCTGCGCGGCCTGGGCGACACGGCACGGAGTTCCTCGACGAGCGCGTACAGCCGTTCGGTGCGGTTCACGGGACCTACTGGTAGGTGGGCGGAGCCATCTGCTGGGTCTGCTGCGGCTCCGGGGCCTTGGCCGACGACACCAGTTTCGCGTACCGGGTGCCCGCGGTGAGCAGGACCAGACCGGCACCGAGGAACGCCAGCACGCGGGCGACGCCGTCGAGCGCGGACAGGTCGAACAGCACCAGCTTCACGACCGCGGCGGCGACCAGGATCAGGCCGGAGATCCGCAGCGCCTTGTTGTTGATCCCCCTGACCAGCAGGAACAACGCGGCGATCGTCCACGACACCGTCACCACCGAGTGTCCGAAGAGGAACCCGGTCTCGTCCGGCGACACGAGCAGCGCCGCGCACAGCACCACACCGGCCGCGCCGTAGAGCAGAACCAGCCCGGAGACGATCCACGGGAACGGGTGCCTGGCCGGCTCGCGCAGCACCTGCATCTTCAGCGCCGCCCACGGCAGCACGGCCGCGAAGACGCCCAGCACGATCGCCGTCACCAGACCGGCCGCGTAGTCGCCGGGCCCGACGTTGTCGAAGAACCGCGGTTCCTCGACCAGCCAGGTGATCGGCACGGCCAGGCCGATCGTCATGAAGAACCCGAGCAGACCGAACGCGATCGAGCCGACGAGCGCGCTCTTCTTGTTGAGGCGAGCCGCGAGGAACGCCAGCAGCACGGCCTCGGCCAGCACGATCGCCGTGCGGACGTTGCCGTCGAGCGCGATCACCGTGGTCTGGAACAACGCGAGCATGCCCGTCGCACCGGCCGCCGTCGTGAACGCGCGCGGCAGGTCGGGGACCATCCAGATCGCCAGCAGCACCGCCGCGACCGCACCGGCGAGGATCGAGTTCGTGGGGTCCGAGAGCAACGTCGTCGCGAACAGCGACGGCAGCGCCGAACCCACGACCAGCGCGATCGCGACGATGTCGTCGGGACGCTTGCGGATCGTCAGGAACGCCACGGCGATGCCGACGACGGTCGTGGCCGCGGCGACACCCACGACGGTCCACTCGAACGAGCGCGGGATGGCGTTCGCGGTGGCGAGCAGCGAGGCGAGGATCGGCGGGAACCCGCCGGCGACGGCGAGACCGGGCCAGTTGCGCTTGAGCTGGACGGGCGTGCTGGCGAGCTTCAGCACCAGCAGGAACGCCACCAGCAGCACCGAGAAGCCCTCGGTGATGATCGGCGAGCACACGGCACACGCTGCGACGACGGTGACCGCGAGCGCTTGCGACTCCCACTTCAGCGCGAGCACGACACCGGAGGCCGCGACGCCGAGCCCGAGCACGAGACCCACGCCTTCCGGCAGGTAGTGGTAGAGGCTCGTCGCGGCGATCACGTCCAGGTAGAGCCCGGCGAAACCGGTGAACGCCAACGCCATCGCACCGGTCCGGCCGGCGGGGTTGCGGTGCAGCCGCATGCCGATGCCGATCATCGCGGCGCTGAACACGGCACCACCGATGACGCGCGGCAACGGGCCGAGCCAGCCGCGCTGCACGGCCAGGACCAGCAGCATGACGAAGCCCAGCACGGTGATCGCGCCACCGACCCACGCCAGCAGCCTGGAGCCGGCGCCGTCCTTGCCGAGCTTCTCGAACAGGGTCTCGCGCGGAGGCTGCGGTGCCCACGGCTGCTGCGGGTGCGGCCACTGCTGACCGGGAGGCGGCGGGAAGCCGTGGCCGGGCGGAGGCGGCGGGAGCTGCTGACCGGGGAACTGCGGGCCGGGAGGCGGCAGCTGGGCGGACGCGGCTGCCTGCGGCGACCACGGGTTCGGCGGCATTCCGGCGGGCGCCTGCTGCGGCGGGACACCGGGTCCCTGCTGCGGCACCCCGGCCGGCGGCGTCGGCACGCTCGTGGCAGGCGGCTGCGGCACCTCGACGGGCCGTGCCACCTCAGGTGCCTCGATCACCGCGGTCGCGGTCGAGGCGGAGTGCTCGCGCATCTCCGAGCTGATCGTCGAGAGCCGCTGCCCGATCGCGGCGAGCTCCAGGGCGAGGCGCTGCTCGTACCCGAGGCGATCCTGTCCGTCCATGTGATCAGAGTGAGGCAGCGCACGCCCGGTGACATCCGTACACCTACTCATCCGCTTGACTAGATCCATGTGTAATCGATTAACTACTGCGCCGTGACCACAATGAAGGACGTCGCGCTGCACGCCGGCGTCTCCACGGCCACCGTGTCGCGCGTGCTCAACGGCCACTCGGCGCCGACCCCTGAGACGCGGGAGCGAGTGCTCGCCGCGATCGAGGAGCTCGGCTACCGGCCCAACGCACTGGCGCGATCCCTCAGGACCACCAGCACCCAGACCCTCGGTCTGGTCATCAGCGATCTGCTGAACCCGTTCTTCGCCGAGATCGCCCGAGCGGTCGAGGACGAAGCCCGGTCACACGGCTACTGCGTCGTGATCGGGAACGCCGACGAGAGCGCCGAGCAGGAAGCGACCTACGTGCGCACCCTGCTCGACCGCCGGGTGGACGGCCTCCTGCTGTGCCCCGCGACCGACGACCCGAGTCTGGTTCGCGAAGTGAGCGCAGGCGGCGTGCCCGTCGTCCTGCTGGACCGGACGGTCAGGGGCGCCACATGCCCCGTCGTCCGTGCCGACGGCAGCGAGGCGTTGACCGCGCTCGCCCGGCGGCTCGTCGGCGCCGGCCACACCCGCATCGGAGTGATCGCGGGTCCGCCGAACACCTCCACCGGAAGAGAGCGGACCGACGTGCTCACGGGGTCGCTCGGCGGCCTCGCGCAGGTCGTGCACGGCGACTTCCGGCAGGAGAGCGGCAGTCAGGCCGCCGCGAAGCTCCTCGACGGCGGCGCCACCGCGCTCGTCGCGATGGACAACCTGATGGGCCTCGGCGCTCTCGGCGAGATCAAGGCTCGTGGCCTGCAGATCCCGCACGACGTCGCGCTCGCGGTGTTCGACGACCAGCCGTGGTTCCCGCTGCTCGACCCGCCGATCACGGTCATCGCGCAGCCGACCGTCGAGATGGGCAGGGCCGCCGCCCGCAGCCTGCTCGCCCTGATCAACGGCCGGCAGCCCGACGACGTCCGGCTCACCGCGAAGCTCGTGCTGCGCGGCTCGCTCGGGGAGGCCGAGCTGTGAACGCCCTGATCACCGCTCGTGGGATCACCAAGCACTTCGGCGCCACCAAGGCGTTGGACGGCGTCGATCTCGACATCAACGCGGGCGAGGTCCACGTCCTGCTCGGTGAGAACGGCGCCGGCAAGTCCACGCTGGTCAAGGTCCTCGCGGGCATCCACGGCCACGACGCGGGCACGATCGAGGGCCACGCCAGCCTCGCCGTCATCCACCAGGAACTGGCGCTCGTGCCGGAGCTGTCCGTCGCCGAGAACCTGTTCCTGAACCGCCTCCCGCGCAGGTTCGGCCTCGTCGACCGTGCCGAGATGCGCCGCAGGGCACCGGAACTGCTCCGGAAGGTCGGCCTCCAGGTCGACCCGGACGCCAAGGTCCGTGACCTCGGCATCGCCCAGCAGCAGATGATCGAGATCGCCCGCGCGCTCGACAAGGACACCGGCGTGCTGATCCTCGACGAGCCGACCGCGGTCCTCACTGACACCGAGACCGACCGGCTGCTGCGGATCATGGCGCAGTTGCGGGACAACGGCGTCGGGCTCGTCTTCATCACCCACCACCTCGACGAGATCCAGCGGATCGCCGACCGCATCACCGTCCTGCGCGACGGGAGGTCGGTCGGCGTCCTCGGCCCGAAGGCCACCACCCAGCACATGATCGAGCTGATGGTCGGCCGCCCGATCGATGAGCAGTACCCGCGCGCACAACAGCGTCCGGGCCAGCCACTGCTCCACATCCAGGGCTTGACCAGGCGCGGGGCGTTCGAGGACGTCACCATCGAGGTCCACGCTGGCGAGGTCGTCGGCATCGCCGGACTGGTCGGCGCGGGACGCACGGAGGTCGCGCGGGCCGCGTTCGGCGTGGACGGCTACGACCGCGGCACGGTCGCGGTCGACGGAAAACCGTTGCCGCGCCACAACGTCCAGGCGGCGATCAAGGCGGGTCTCGGCCTGGTCCCCGAGGACCGCAAGGGCCAGGGCCTGGTCCTCACCGCGACCGTCGGCCAGAACCTCGAACTCGTCACGCTCGACGACCGCGACCAGACGCGCCTGCACGACATCGCGGGCAAGCTCCGCATCAAGGGCCGCGTCGAGCAGCCGGTCAAGGAGCTCTCCGGCGGCAACCAGCAGAAGGTCGTCATCGGCAAGTGGCTGCTGGCCGATCCGAAGGTGCTGATCCTCGACGAACCGACCAGGGGCGTCGACGTCGGCGCCAAGGTCGAGATCTACGAGCTGATCAACCGCATGACCGCGCAGGGCCGGGCCGTGCTGCTCGTGTCCAGCGACCTGCCCGAGGTGATCGGGATGAGCGACCGAGTCGTCGTCATGGCACACGGCCGCGTGGCCGGTGAGCTGCCCAAGGGCGCGACCCAAGACCAGGTGATGGCACTCGCCGTGCAGGAGATTCCAGCGTGAGCACGATCAGCATTCGCAAGTACGCCAGTGAGAACGGCGCCCTCGCGGGGCTTCTGGTCCTCGCCCTGGTCATCGCACTGATGCAGCCGGCGTTCCTCAACGCGCAGAACCTGCTCAACGTCGGCGTGCAGGCCGCGGTCATCGCGATCATGGCGTTCGGCATGACGTTCGTGGTGGTCGCGGGCGGCATCGACCTGAGCGTCGGCAGCATCGCCGCGCTGGCCGCGATGGTCGGCGCTCTCACCGCAGGACCGGTCGGGCTGCTGGTCGGCGCGTTGTGCGGTCTCGTCAACGGCGCGCTGATCAGCTACGGCAAGTTGCCGCCGTTCATCGCGACGCTGGCCATGCTGAGCGTCGCCCGCGGTCTCACGCTGGTGTTCTCCGAGGGCCAGCCGCACGAGACGGACGAGCTGGTCACGTTCCTCGGCTCGAACCTCGCGCCCAGCGTGCCGTTGCCGCTGCTGCTGATGCTCGCGTTCTTCGGCGTCACCGGCCTGGTCCTCACACGCACCAACCTCGGCCGTCGCATGTACGCGATCGGCGGCAACGAGGAGGCCGCGAAGCTCAGCGGCATCGACGTGCGCCGCAACAAGCTCTGGATCTACGCGCTCTCCGGCCTGTTCGCCGCCGCCGCGGGCCTCGTGCTGGCGGGACGGCTCGGGTCCGCCGGTCCGCAGGCAGCGGCCGGATACGAGCTCGACGCCATCGCCGCTGTCGTCATCGGTGGTGCGTCGTTGTCCGGTGGCGTCGGCCGCGCCACCGGGACGTTGGTCGGCGCACTCGTGCTCGCCGTCCTGCGCAACGGCCTCAACCTGCTGCAGGTGCCGCCGTTCTGGCAGCAGGTCGTCATCGGCGTGGTGATCGCTCTCGCCGCGCTGCTCGACTCACTTCGCCGTCGCTGAGAAAACCCGCAACAGGTAAGGAAGACACCAATGAAGGTGACCCGACGGATCGCGCTGACTCTCGGTGCCGCTGCTCTCGTGGCGACCGGTTGCAGCGGAACTGGGGCGTCCGGAGACATCACCATCGGCCTCGCGGTGTCCACTTTGAACAACCCGTTCTTCGTGGAGCTGCAGCAGGGCGCGCAGGAGATGGCCGACCAGCTCGGCGCCAAGCTGACCGTGGTCGACGCGCAGAACGACGCGACGAACCAGGTCAACCAGGTGCAGACGCTGGTGACGCAGGGCGTCAAGGCGATCATCCTGAACCCGGTCGACTCCAAGCAGTCCGCGCCCGCCGCGAAGGCCGCGGAGACGGCGAACATCCCGCTGATCTCGGTCGACCGCGCCGTCGAGGGCGGCAAGGTCGCCGCCGAGGTCGCGTCCAACAACGTCTCGGGCGGCAGCCTCGCGGCCATCGAGCTCGGCCGCGCCACCTCCGGCGACGTCGCGCACCTCAAGGGCATCCCTGGCGCGTCCGCGTCCCGTGACCGCGGCCAGGGCTTCGAGCAGGGCCTGAACAGCGGCAACATCAAGGTCATCGCCTCGGCCGTCGCGGACTTCGACCGCGCCAAGGGCCTCAACGAGACCACGAACCTGTTGCAGGGCAACCCCGGCCTCAAGGGCATCTTCGCCGAGAACGACGAGATGGCGCTCGGCGCGATCAAGGCCCTCGGCGCCCGTGCCGGCAAGGACGTGCAGGTCGTCGGCTTCGACGGCACCCCGGACGGCCTGAAGGCGATCCAGGACGGCACGCTCGCCGCGACCGTCGCGCAGCAGCCGAAGCTCCTCGGCTCCAAGGCCGTCGAGCAGGCCGTGCACGCGGCCAAGGGCGAGGCCGTTCAGCAGGTCGTGGACGTCGAGGTCAAGGTCATCACCGCGAAGAACGTGGCAGAGTTCGTCAAGTGACACAGACTCTGCTCGTTCTCGGGTCCGCCAACGCCGACCTCGTGGTCGAGGTCGGCAGGCGGCCCGCCGGCGGTGAGACCGTGCTCGGCGGCGACACCGTGGTGCTGCCCGGCGGCAAGGGCGCGAACACCGCCGTCGCCGCCGCTCGCGTCGGTGCCTCCGTCGCGCTGGTCGGCGCCGTCGGTGACGACGGGTACGGCTCGCTGCTGCGTGAGTCCCTGGAGTCGTCCGGCGTCGACACGGCGTTGGTGAAGACCTCCGCGCGTCCCACCGGGATCGCGTACATCACCGTGACGCCGGACGGCGAGAACTCCATCGTCGTCTCGCCCGGCGCGAACTTCGACGTGTCGTCGTCCGACGTGGACGGTCTGTCGTTCGACGGCGCCCAGGTGCTCACGTGCTCACTGGAAGTGCCGCTGGAGACGGTGATCCACGCGATCGGCGCCGCTTCGAAAGCCGGACTGAGCACCGTGCTGAACCTGTCGCCCGTGGCGGAACTGCCTGCGGAAACGTTGCGGCAGCTCACCGTGCTGGTCGTGAACGAGCACGAGGCCGCCCAGCTAGCGCCTGAGTGGAACGACCTCCTCGCGCTCGGCCCCACCTCCGCGATCGTGACGCTCGGCTCGCGCGGTATCGCCGTGGTCGAGCGGTCCGGTGTCGTCGAGGTGCCGGCGGTGGAGGTCGCCGAGGTCGTGGACACCACCGGCGCCGGTGACGCGTTCGCCGGAGCCCTGTCCGCCCGGCTGGCCGACGGCGACGACCTGGTCCAGGCCGCGCGCTACGCCGTGAAGGTCGCCGCGCTGTCCGTCACGAAGGCGGGCGCGCAGCCGTCCTACCCGACCGCCGCCGAGGTCGGCTAGGACCGCACCGCTGCCCGGTCGTCGAACAGGTCCTCGTCCGGCAGCGCGTACCTCTCGGCGTCCGGCGTCCTGCCCGGCAGCGGCCCGTTCGGCATCTCCGGCTGGACGGGCGGGGCGGCGACCTGCGTGAACGGGATTCCGCGCGGTGTCCTGGACTTCCGCGTGGGCATGCCGAACACCACGTCACCCCTGGGGTTGCCGACGACCAGGTTGCGGAACACCACGTTGCGCGGGCTCGACGTGATGCTCATGCCCACACCGAACCCGCCGTCGGGCCGCGCGGGTGCCAGCTCCTCGTCGTTGTCCGACACCAGGTTGCCGGCGACCGTGACGTAGTCCTGCCGTTCGGCGTTCGAGACCAGGCCGACCCGGTTGCCGCTGAACCTGTTGCCCAGCACGAACATCTCGCCGGACGCGTTCGCACCCTCGTAGCCGACGGCGTTGCGTTCGGCGACGTTGCCGCGCACGACGATCTCGCACGGCCGGCAGTGGCCCACGTAGATGCCGGCGGTCGCGCTGCCGCTCGCGTAGCTCTGCTCGATCACGCCGCGCTGCGAGTCGAACGCGTGGATGCCGAACACCGCGTTGTTGCTGGCCGTCACGTACGAGACGCGGAAGTCCCGCTGCGCGGAGATCAGCACGCCGTTGGACGTGTGGTTGCGGACCGTCAGGTTCTGCACGGACACCTCCGGCGCCGCGACCACGATCCCGTTGGCGCGCTCGGTCCTCCCGTCGATGATCACGCTGCCGCGGCGGGTCCCCCTGATCGTCAGACCCCTGGTTTTAACGCGCACGGACTCCTCGTAGACACCGGGGGCGACGAGGATGGTCGCGCCCTCGCGCGCCGCGTCGACAGCCTGTTGGATGGAGCCCAGCTCCGCGGGGACGGTGATCTCGGAGCCGAAGTCCGGTTGTGCCGAAGCGCATCCGGCGATCAGGAGCGCTGCGGTGAGGACGTACGGAAGGCGCACGGCTCGTCACCGTACTGCTCCGAACGGCCTACTCCGCGCGCGGGCGCTCCATTGGTCACACTGAACTGTCCGGGGTGAACGGTCGAAGGGTATGGTCTAGACCATGTCGAGCACGCGGCTCAGCGGTGTCGGTGTCAGCAGCGGCCGGGCAACCGGTCCCGTCGTGAGGGTCGCGGAGGCCCTTCCCGAACCTCCTGCGGGGCCCCGGCCTGCGGACACAGCGGCTGAGGCCGCACGCATCCGTCCGGCCACCGAGGTCGTGGCGCAGCGCCTGATGGAGCGCGCGAAGACGGTCGAGGGCGACGCCCGCGCCGTTCTGGAGACCACGGCGGCGATGGCGGGCGACCCGTCGCTCATCAAGTCCGCCGAGAAGCTCGTCAGCGACCAATCGCTGCCCGCCGCCCGCGCCGTCCACCAGGCCGCCGCGAAGTTCATCTCCGCGCTGCAGGCCGCCGGTGGCTACATGGCCGAACGAGCCCGCGACGTCCAGGACGTTCGCGACCGCGTGGTCGCCGAGCTCCTCGGCCTGGCCGCGCCCGGCGTCCCCGACCTGGCCTCGCCGTCCGTGCTGGTGGCCCGCGACCTCGCGCCCGCCGACACCGCGGGCCTGGACCCGTCGAAGGTCCTCGCCCTGGTCACGGAGGAGGGCGGCCCCACCTCGCACACCGCGATCCTCGCCCGTTCGCTCGGCATCCCGGCCGTGGTCGCGTGCCGCGGCATCCTGGCGTTCGAGGGCACCTCTCTCGACGTCGACGGCGACACCGGCCAGATCCGCGAGTCGGACGGCAAGGTCCGCACGGCGGGCACCGGCAAGAAGGCCGAGTGGAACGGCGTCGGTGTCCTCAAGGACGGCCACCGCGTGAAGGTCCTCGGCAACGTCGGCTCCCCGGCGGACGCGGCAGCAGCGGCGGCCGCGGGTGCGGAAGGCGTCGGCCTGTTCCGCACGGAGTTCTGCTTCCTGGATGCGGCAGAGGAACCGACCGTTGCTGAACAGACTGCTGCTTATGAAGCGGTGCTGGCGCCGTTTGCGGGCAAACCCGTTGTGGTGCGCACCCTCGACGCGGGCGCGGACAAGCCGCTGGCGTTTCTGAACCCGGATCCCGAGCCCAACCCGGCCCTGGGCGTCCGAGGTCTGCGCGTCGCCTTCGACCGCCCCGAGATCCTCGACCGCCAGCTCGAAGCCATCGCCGCCGCGGCCAAGTCCTCCGGCGCCGACGTCTCGGTCATGGCCCCGATGGTCGCCACCGCCGCCGAGGCCGCGTGGTTCGTCGAACGAGCCCGCAAGGCAGGCATCCAGCGCGCCGGCGTCATGGTCGAGGTCCCCTCCGCCGCCCTGTCCGCCCGCGAGATCCTGCAGGTCGTCGACTTCATCTCCATCGGCACCAACGACCTCGCGCAGTACGTCTTCGCCGCAGACCGCCAGCTCGGCGGCGTCGCGGCCCTGAACGACCCGTGGCAGCCGGCGTTGTTGCGCCTCATCGCGCAGGTCGGCGAGGCGGCGACCGCCACCGGCAAGCCCGTCGGTGTCTGCGGCGAGGCGGCCGCCGACCCGTTGCTCGCGTGCGTGCTCATCGGCCTCGGCATCACGTCGTTGTCCATGAACCACACGGCACTCACGGGCGTCGGTGCGAAGCTCGCGAGCACCAGCGTGGACATCTGCCAGCTCGCGGCCCGTGGCGCGCTGGCGGCAGGCGACCCGGCGGCGGCGAAGCTGGCGGCGCGCGCCCCGCACTAGGGGGCATCACTCGATCGTGTGATCAACGCGGGGGCTCGGCCCCCGCGTTGTGGTCGCATGACTCGGTTCATCACCAAGAACGGCAAGGTCATCCCGCTGAACGGCGGGGGCGGCGGCAAGAAGGGCGCCGGCGTCGTGGTGGCGGGAGCGCTGGCGTTGGCCGTGGCCGCGGGCACCGGTGGTGTCTCGACCATCGGCGGTCTCGGCACCGAGGCGGGCTCGGGCGGGTCGTCGTTACGGCTGGGCCCGCGCAAAGCCGAAGGCCAGAAGGCCGCGCGCAAGGGCGACGCCGAGGGTGCGTGGCAGCGCATGGGCATGAAGCAGCTGAGACGCACGACCCGTCAGCAGGCCGAGTGCGTGTCGGTGTCGTTCGGTGAGATCCGCGAGTTCTTCCTGCGCAACCGCTGCGCCTCACTGGACCGGGTGCTGTTCGCGGTGGCCGACGGGTCCGGCAACACGGCGGTGATCTCCGTCGTCTGGGTCGGCCTCGCCTCGGACGGCGACGCCCGCAGGTTCGAGTCGGTCATGACGAGGCACGGCAGCGGCGACGTCCACCCGCTCGGCAGCCACCTGCTCGACCTGGCCGAGATCCGCTTCACCGGCCTGCGCTACGGCAGCGATCGCGACGGCCGGACCGTGACCGTCGCCGAGGCCGAGACGGCGAGCGGCCAAGTCGACCACGACACCCTGGACGCCCTCGCCGAGGTCGCCGCCCACCTCCCCCGCGTCTAACCGATCGCCGTCACCCGGATCTCGATGCGCATCTTCGGGTGCCCCAGAGCCGTGACCCCGCTCTCGGTCCAGATCGGCGCCCGCTCACCCATCCGCTTGCGGAACTGCTCCACCATCACGCGGTTGTGGTCGTCGAACGTGTCGCCGCCGAGCACGTGGTACGAGTTCACGTGCACCACGTCGGCCCACGACGACCCCGCCGTCGCGAGGGTCCGCTCGACGTTGTCGAACGCGCGCACGATCTCGTCTTCGAGCGCCGAGGGGAACTCGAACTCGTCGCTCCACCCGCCCTGACCCGAGATCTCGACCCGGTCGCCGATGCGGACGGCCTGGCTGTAGCGCATGTTCTCCAGCTGCGTCTCGCCGTATCCGGGGGTGGCGAAGAACTCCGGCTTGCTCACGATTGCCTCCAATGACTTCACGCTTGAAGTCAACCGTACATGACTTCAAGCGTGAAGTCATGCGGGGCGCAGCTCGTCGAGAACGGCCCTGATCAACGGGTGGTCCTCGGAGCCGGGCCGCACCGCCGCCACGACCCGCCGCAACGGCGCCACCCCCGCCACGGCCCGCCGCACGGCCTTCACCCCGCCGACGGCGTTGCGAGGAGCCAACGCCACCCCGGCACCAGCCGCGACCAGTGCCTCGATGGCGCGGAAGTCGTCGGACGTGTGCCGGATGCGCGGCGTGAACCCGGCCTGCGCGCACGCCATCTCCACGACGTCCCGCAAAGGGTTGCCGGGCAGCGTCACGACCCAGTCCTCATCGGCCAGCGAGGCAAGGTCCACGGGGCCCGAACCAGAACGCCCCGGCGGCAGCACGACGTCGAAAGGCTCGGTGTACAGCGGAAACCGCGTGAAGCGCTCGGTGGTCCGGTGCTCCTCGGTGATCGCCACGTCGATCTCGCCGTCAAGCAGCAGCCGCACGCTCTCGTGCCCCTCGGCGTCGCGCACGGACAGTTCGATCGACCGTTCCTTCAACGCCGCCAACGCCGGCGCGACCACCTGCGTGATCGCCGACGCGAACGCCGCCACGGCCACGCGGCCCGCGACGCCCGTCGCCAGACCGTCCAAAGTGGCCTGTGCGCGTTCCAGTTCCGCGGCGACGGCGTGGGCGTGCGCGACGAGCAACGAGCCTGCCGGGGTCAGCGACACGCGGCGGCCCTTGCGCAGCAGCAACGGGTGTCCTGCCTCGGACTCCAGTGCCGCGAGCTGCTGCGACACCGCCGACGGCGTGAGGTGCAGCGCGGCGGCCGCGGCCGTCACCGTGCCGTGGTCGGCCAACGCGCGCAGCACGCGGAGCCGTCGTGGATCGATCACCGCTCAATGATGGGGGATTCCACCGGACCGTTCACGGGGACGCCCAGCGGCAGGATCGGCTCGATGTTCGTCCCCTCCAGCAGGAGGTACTGCTCCTCCGAGATCGCCGTGTTCGCGGACAGGCCGTGCTGGGACGTGGTGAGGACGTTCTGCCTCAGGATCGGCTTGCCGGTGCCGGGGTTGATGACGAACCGGGTCTCGACGCCGCTGAACTGGAACTGCGGCGGCGCGGGAATCGCCACCCCGACGCCCTCGCCCTCGTTGCGCAGGCGCACGTGGTCGAGGTACCGCACCCCGTCGAGCGACCTGAGCAGCTCGAACGCTCCCCGCCGCTGGTCGTCGCGCACGTTCGAGAGCATCACCGCCATGACGAGGTCCGCGAGCTCGTAGGTGCTCTTGTCCTCGGGCATCAGCTTCGCCTTCATCCCCGCCGGATCCGCGGGCAGGTCGTCGAACGACTCCAGCCGCTCCCAGTACATGGACGTCAGCGACAGCCCGGTCACGTAGGACTCCTGCACCGCCGGCTCCATCGCACCGACGCGCACCGACCGGCTGCCACCGAGCTGGGGAACGACCTCCGGCCGGCCCGCGGCCTCCCACGCGGCGTCGTCGTCCCGCGAGTACGGCTCGACCAGACCGTCCTTCTGCACCACCGCGATCTCGCGCTTCCCGGCCTGCCACTGGTCGGTCTTGGAGTCGAACCGCACGACATAAGGCTTCGACGGCTCCCCGACCACCATCAACGACGACTGCTGCCGCAACACCCGCCACCACTGAGTGGGCGCCGCAGGCTGCACGGGCTGAGAAGGCGGAGGCAGCGCCACGACCACAAGAGCAATCACGGCAGCAACGACAGTCAACGGAGCAAACCGCCGCACGAACTGCTTCCGCACCGGCCTCTCCCGCGGCAACGCGACGATGCGCGCGAGATCGCGTTCCATCCGCTCGGCGTCGACCTCGGGAACAGGCGGCCTGGCCTGGGCAAGGTCCTTCAGGACGTCTTCCATGACTCCCTCGCACTGTCGAATTTCGGAGTCCAGAGAGCGGCCTGCAACCGCCGCCGAGCCCGGTGCAGCCGCACGAAGAACGTCGCCGTCGTGCACCCGAGCACCTGCGCCGCCTCGGCGGCCGCCAGCCCGTGCCAGGCGATGAGCGTCAGAACTTCCTGGTCACCCTCGGACAGACTCGACAACGCCGCCCGCAGCTCGATCACCGCGAAGTCGTCGTCGGCAGGGAAGTCCGTGAGCTCGTAGTGCGTCGTCTGGCGGTGAGCGGCGCGCACCAGGTTGCGGGCGATGCCGAGCAGCCACGGCAGCGCGTTCGACGGCATCTGGGCCGACTTGCGCCAGGCGATCGTGAAGGTCTCGCTCGTGATGTCCTCGGCGAGGCGCGGCCCCGCGTGGCTCGCGGCATAGGCGAGCACCCGCGGGTAGCACTCGCGGTAGACGGCCGGGAAGTCCTCCACGGTGGGTAGTGCTGCGACCGCGCCGATTCTTACCGCGGAGTGATGCGGGTCACATCTCGGAGGAACGCCGACCAGGCCGTGGCCGACACGGGCAGGTGGGTGGCGGGCGCCTTGCTGTCCCGGATGCCGATGCCGTGTCCGACCTCAACGCAGTCGCTGGAGTTCGGGCTGTAGGAGCTCTTGCGCCAGGTCGACATGCGGAACGTCTCCTCAGATCAGGAAGTCTGTGATCAGCTCCTTCGATTCTTCCGGATTCAGAGCTTGATCGTCGAGCCGCTTCACGACGGAGGCGTAGACGGCGAGCGAGGCCGCGTCTTCGAGGAAGAGACCGGAGTTCTCGCCTTCGAGGAAGACCACCGGCTCGAACTTCTCGTAACCGAGCCGGATGAACGACCCCGAAACACCCGCGTGCGCGCCGATCGCGGCCGGCACGATTCGCATGGTGATGTAGGAGCGCTGCGCCATCACCAACAGGTGGATGTATTGATCCTTCATAACTTCCGGCCCGCCCACGGGGAGGCGGAGAGCGAATTCGTGGATGTAGAAGACGAACGTGCGGCTCCAGTGGAAGAGCTTGTGGCGTTCGAGCTTCGCGGCGATGACTTCCTCGTAGTCGACCGCCTCGGGGTGCACCACCCCGTCGATGGCCGCCCGCATGTAGTCGGTGGTCTGGAGGTGACCCGGGATGAGGAGCGACGACCAGACGGTGATCTCGTTGGCCAGGCGTTCCTGTTCGAGGAGAGCCGGCACCCGATCGTCGGGGAACTTGAGGTACCCGCGCACCCGAGTCTCGTGGAACAGCACGAGCAGGTCCCGGATCACGTCCGGCTTGACGTGGCAGTAGCTGAGCAACTGCATCACTTCGACCTCGGTCACGCCGCCCTTGCCGCGGACCAGGTCGGAGAGCTTGGCTTCGTCCCAGCCGAGTTCTTCCGCGAGTTTGCGATGGGTCAGGCCGGTCTGTCCGATGACCTGGCGAACGGCGTCACCGAACTCGCGGCCGACCACACTGGACTTTCGTCGTGGCATGTCGACGAAAGTAGAAGCACAGCCTGTACCGGCTCCATTGTTTCCTTCCGAATGTGCCCGAAGGAAGTAGTTCTTGGAGCCGGTACAAGTCCTACCTTTACATCTTCTCCCGCGCGGCGATAAACGCGTCGACAGCGCGGTTAACGTCCTCGGTCGTGTGTGAAGCGGACATCTGCGTGCGGATACGGGCCTTGCCGTGAGGTACCACGGGGTACGAGAAGCCGATCACGTAAATGCCCTGCTCCAGCAACAGGTCCGCGAGCTTCGCCGCCTCCGCCGCGTCGCCGATCATCACGGGGATGATCGGGTGCTCGCCGGGCAGCAGGTCGAAGCCCGCCTCGGTCATCCGCCGGCGGAACAGCTCGGTGTTCGACCGCAGCTGGGTGAGCAGCTCGGACGAGTTCGACAGCATGTCCAGCGTGGCGATGGCGGCCGCGGTGATCGACGGCGCCAGGGAGTTCGAGAAGAGGTACGGGCGCGAGCGCTGGCGGAGCAGTTCGATGATCTCCGCGCGACCGGACGTGTAACCGCCCGACGCGCCGCCCAGCGCCTTGCCCAACGTGCCGGTGACGATGTCGACGCGGTCCTGCACGCCGAACAGTTCCGGGGTGCCGCGGCCGGTCGGGCCGGTGAAGCCGACGGCGTGCGAGTCGTCGACCATGACCAGGGCGTTGTAGCGCTCGGCCAGGTCGCAGATCTCGTCCAGCGGCGCGAGGTAGCCGTCCATCGAGAAGACGCCGTCGGTCGCGATCAGGCGGTAGCGGGCGTCGGAGGCGTCCTTGAGCTGGCGCTCCAGGTCGTCCATGTCGCGGTTCTTGTAGCGGAACCGGCGAGCTTTGGACAGGCGCACGCCGTCGATGATCGAGGCGTGGTTCAGCTCGTCGGAGATGATCGCGTCCTCGGCGCCGAGGAGCGTCTCGAACAGGCCGCCGTTCGCGTCGAAGCACGAGCTGTAGAGGATCGTGTCGTCGGTGCCGAGGAACTCGCTGAGCTTGCGCTCCAGTTCCTTGTGCGGCTCCTGGGTGCCGCAGATGAACCGCACCGAGGCCATGCCGAAGCCCCAGTCGTCCAGCGCCTTCTTGGCGGCTTCGATCAACGTCGGGTGGTCGGCGAGACCGAGGTAGTTGTTGGCGCAGAAGTTCAGCACCTCGTCGCCGGAACCGACGCGGACGGCGGCGTTCTGCGGGGTGGCGATGACGCGTTCGGACTTGTAGAGCCCTGCCTCCCGGATCTCCCCGATCGTCTTGACCAGGTCGTTCTTCAGCTCGCCGTACATCAGGCTCCCGTCCAGTCGAGGATGACCTTGCCGCACTTGCCTTCGCGCGCGGTCGCGAACGCTTCCGCGTGCTGCGTGTGGTCGTACCGGTGGGTGATCACCGGCGCGAGGTCGAGGCCGCGCTGCAGCAGCACGGTCATCGAGTACCAGGTCTCGAACATCTCGCGGCCGTAGATCCCCTTGATGTGCAGCATCTTCAGCACGACGCTGCTCCAGTCGACGGAGAACTCGTCCGCGGGCAGTCCGAGCATCGCGATGCGGCCGCCGTGGGCCATGTTCGCGATCATGTCGCGCATCGCGACGGGCTTGCCGGACATCTCCATGCCGACGTCGAAGCCCTCGGCCATGCCGAGCTCGGCCTGCGCGTCCGCGATGGTCTTCTCGGAGACGTTCACCGCGAGGTCGACGCCGACCTTGCGGGCCAGGTCGAGGCGGTGCTCGGAGATGTCGGTGATCACGACGTTGCGCGCGCCCGCGTGCTTCGCGACGGCGGCGGCCATGATGCCGATCGGGCCGGCGCCCGTGATGATCACGTCCTCGCCGATGACGGGGAAGCTCAGCGCGGTGTGCACGGCGTTGCCGAACGGGTCGAAGATCGCGGCCACGTCCAGGTCGACGGGCGTGCGGTGCACCCAGGCGTTCTGCTCGGGCAGCACGACGTACTGCGCGAACGCGCCGTTGGAGTGCACACCCAGACCGCGCGTGTTGGCGCAGAGGTGGCGGCGGCCGGCCTTGCAGTTGCGGCAGGTCCCGCAGACGAGGTGGCCCTCGCCGCTGACCAGGTCGCCGACCTTCACACCGGTCACCGACGCGCCGATCTCGACGACCTCGCCGACGAACTCGTGGCCGAGGACCAGCGGTGCCTTGATGTTGGTCGCGGCCCAGTCGTCCCACGAGTCGATGTGCAGATCGGTGCCGCAGATGCCGGTGCGCAACACCTTGACCAGCACGTCCGCGGGACCCGGGGTGGGGTCGGGGACGTCGGTCAGTTCGAGTCCAGGCCCAGCGGCGACCTTGACGAGAGCCTTCATGCGGGAAGTCTCACCCTTTGCTGCTTGTGCAGTCCATCAGGACTTTCTGAAGTTGTTGTGCAGCTCAGCTTCATTGGCGATGTTGCGCACCATGCCGCCGAACACGATGCCGTGAAACGGCCAGACGGCCGCCCAGTAAGCGTGTCCGGCGAGCCCTTTGGGCACGAACACGGCGCGTTGGCGGTAAGTGGACCCGTGTCCCTCGTCGGCCGCCACTCGAAGCTCCAGCCACGCCTTGCCGGGCACCTTCATCTCGGCCCGCAACCGCAACAACGACCCGCGCTCGATCTCCTCGACGCGCCACCAGTCGAGCGCCTCACCGACGTTCAACCGGTGCGGGTCCCGCCGGCCGCGCCGCAGCCCGACCCCTCCCGCGAGCCGGTCCATCCACCCGCGCACGGCCCAGGCCAGCGGGAACGAGTACCAACCCCGTTCGCCGCCGATGCCCTCGACGACCTCCCAGAGCCGTTCGGGACTGGCGGTCGTGCGCCGCTCGCGTTCGTCGACGTAGGCCGAACCACCGGACCAGTCGGGGTCGCTGGGCAGCGGCTCACTCGGCGCCCCCGGCAGCGAAGCGCCCGACCAGCGCGTCTCGACGTCGGCGTCGCGGATCTTGTCGAGGGCGAGCGCCACGGCCTTGTCGTAGCCGATGTTCTCGCCGGGCAACACCTCGCGGATGTCGTTCTCCCGGCACACCACCTCGTGCACCAGCGACTCGATCAACGGCTGCGCGATCGACTTCGGCACCGGCGTCACGACGTTGACCCAGTGCGACGACAACCGCGGCGTCAGGAACGGCACGGGCAGCACGCGGCGCTTGGGCAGCCCGGCGACCTCGGCGTACCGGAACATCATCTGCAGGTAGGTCAGCACGTCAGGCCCGCCGATGTCGAACGTGCGGTTCTGGCCTTCGAGCGTCGTCGCGCCGACCAGGTACCGCAGCACGTCCCGCACGGCGATCGGCTGGATCCGGTTGTGCACCCACCGCGGCGTGACCATGACCGGCAGCCGTTCGGTGAGGTAACGCAGCATCTCGAAGCTCGCCGACCCCGACCCGATGATCACCGCCGCCTGCAGCACGACGGCCTCGGGCTTCGCGCGCAGGAAGACCTCGCCGACCTCCGTGCGAGAGGCCAGGTGCGGCGACAGCTCCGTGCCCTCGGGATGCAGTCCGCCCAGGTAGACGATCCGCTTCACGCCCGCGCGTTCGGCGGCGTAGGCCAGGTTCTGGGCGGCCTTGCGGTCGGCGTCGGCGAAGTCCTTCGACTGCAGCGAGTGCACCAGGTAGTGCACGACCTCGACGTCCCGCATGGCCTCGTCGAGGTCGCCGAACACGTCTCCGCGCACGATCTCGACGTCAGCGGCCCACGGGACGTCGCGCAGCTTCTCCGGTGAACGCACGAGGCAGCGGACCTCGTGCCCTTCGGCCAGCAGCCTGGGCACGAGCCGTCCGCCGAGGTACCCGGTCGCGCCGGTCACGAGGCATCGCATGCCTCGATCCTGCGGGTTCGCAGGTGGTCGCGCAGATCAGCGCTTGCTGCGCTTGACCACCACGGTCCCCCCGCGCACCACGCCCTTGAGCTGGAAGTGCGGGCTCCCGGCCGTGTTGCGGACCTTGTCCTTCACCTCACCGGCGGTGATCTCGACGGCGTCGAAGTTGAGCGACGCCCCCGCCGGCAGCAGCATCTTCACGGTGCCCAGCGACACGTCCAGGTCGACGTTGACCACGGGCGGCACCTCGGCGGCGGTGAAGTCGAGGTTCGTGGTGCCGAGGGTGTTGCGGATGACGAGCTCGTTCGGCACGACCCAGTGGCCCTTGCGGGTCGTGGTGCTCATCGTGTTCTTCAGCTCGGTGCGCTCGCGGGCCAGCTCGTTGTTGACCATGCCGGGCAGGTCGATCAACACGGCGTTCAAGTCTGCCCTGGTCTTCGCGGCGAGGGCGGTGTCCGTGCGGACGGTGAACTCGTCCAGCGTGATCATGCCGCGGCCCACGGCCTTGTTCAGCAGGCTGACGACGTGCTCACGTTCCGCGTCGGACACGCGTAAGTCTCTCGGTTCTGTCATTTCTCTGCCTCCGGTTCGGCGTCGAGACCGTGCTCGATGGCATAACGCGCCAGCTCCACCCGGTTGTGCAGTTGAAGTTTCCGCAATGTCGACTGGACGTGGTTCTCGACGGTGCGGTGGGAGATCACCAGGCGGTTCGCGATCTGTCGTGCGGTCAGGCCCTTGGCCACCAGCCGCAGCACCTCGGTCTCCCGATCGGTGAGCTGCGGCTTCTCCTCCGAGTCGTCCGGCGCGGCAGCCATGCGCCGGTACTCGCCCAGCACCAGGCCCGCGAGCCCGGCCGTGAACACGGCGTCACCCGCGGCGGTGCGGGACACGGCCTCGACCAGTTCCTCCGAGGACGCGGACTTCACCAGGTAGCCGGACGCGCCCGCCTTCACGGCCTGCAGCACGTCGTCGTGCTCGCCGGACGCGGACAGGACGAGCACGCGCGTCTCCGGCAGCTCGCTGGTGATCATCGCCGTGGCGTCGACCCCGGACAGCTCGCCGAGGTTGAGGTCCATCAGGACGACGTTGGGTCGCACGGCCTTCGCGATCCGGACGGCGGAGGGCGCGTCGCCCGCCGTCGCCACGATCTCGAAGCCGCGTTCCTGGAGATCGCGCGCGACGCCTTCGCGCCACATCGGGTGGTCGTCCACGACCATCACCGAGACCGTCATCGTGCTGCCCCCTTCCTGAACACCCGAACCTCCCACTCCGTGCCCTCCCCCGGCCCGGTCTGGAGCTCCAGCGTTCCGCCGAGCGACTCCACCCGGCCTTTGATCGACTTCTCGATCCCCAGCCTGCCCTCCGCGGCGGCCACCGCGATCCGGCCTTCCGGGATCCCCGGACCATCGTCCCTGACGCTCAGCACGATTTCCTCACCGAGGTCTTCCAGCAGGACCCAGGCCCGCGCGTCCTGGCCGGCGTGCTTGTCCACGTTGGACAGCGCCTCGCGCACCAGCGACGTGAGCTCGCCGGCCGCCGCGGACGCGAACATCACCTGCGTCGCGGGCGTCGAGACCTGGATCCTGGGCGTGGCGAGGACCTGCAGCCCCGGCCGCAGGTCGATCTCTCCATCCACAGTGGAGTCGACGGGAGCGGCGGCCACTAAATTCCTCAGCGCCACTTCCTGTTCGCCTGCCATCTGAGCCAGTTCGGCTGCCTCTCCACCGACTTCGAGGCCGCGCTTGCGGACGCGGGCGAGGACCTGCAGCACGCTGTCGTGGATCGAACGGGCAAGGCGCTCGCGTTCCGCCGTCGCCGCTTCCGCTCTCAAAGCCTGTGCGAGCAACACCGCGGAACGCCGTGCCGTGGCCGAGGCCATGCCGACGACCATGCCCGCGCCGGCCAGCAGCACGACGTCGCGCAGCAGGTCGAGGCTCGGCACGCCCTTGGTCAGGTAGGTGGAGAGACCGACCGCGAGGCCACCCGCCAAGCCCGCGTACGCCCCGCCCAACGCGCCCAACGCCACCGCGGGCACGCACGCCCAGATCGTCGTGATCAGCGGGACGTTCAGGGTGAGCAACTGGTGGTCGGACATGATCAACGGCGACAGCGACATCAGGCCGCAGGTCAGCACCAGGTCGACGAGGACGAGCGGCCAGCGCCTGCCCCACGTCGTGCTGTAGGCGCGGCTGGTGAAGACGGACCACAGCGCCATCACGCCCAGCGTCGTCCACGCGAGCCACGGCCGGACGTACTCCGTGTGGTTCGCGATGACGTTCGCCGCGGCGAAGAGGAATGTGACTATGCGTAGCGCGATCGTCCCGCGCCACAGGGGCGTGGCCGGGTCGTCGATCACCTTCGTCACACGTTCGGCAGGCTCTTTGGGCACGCTGTGCTCCTTTCGGACACCATCCTGCCGCGTGAACGTGTGCTGGCTAACCCCCAGGTGGCCGTCTTCTGCCGAACGGAGGAATGTGCGACGCTCTCCGGGTCCGGGGGAGGGCGAATGCGGGTGCGCGACTGGCCGTTGTGGACGTTGCGGCGGCCCGCGCTCTGCTACTGGTTGTTGATCGACGCCGCAGCTTTCGCGACCGTCGTCTACGCGATCGTTTCCTCCGAAACGCCGTCACCCTCCGAAATCGCCAGGTTCGCCGCGATCGCCGGCACCGCGGGCGCGGTGATCATCGGCAGCTCCATCTACAGCCACCGCCTGGGCGAGACCGAACGCAACCCGTGGGCCGCGCACCTCTCCTATCTCACGGCGGGCATCCTCGCCCTTCCGCCGAACCTGATGGTGCTGCTCCTGTTCGGCCCGGCCCTGCACTGCCTGCTCGCGCAACGCCCGGAGACCCACCGCTGGCTGTTCACGCTGAGCGCCACGACCCTGGCCGTCTTCAGCACCCGCTACCTGCTCGGCTGGGTCGACCCGCACGCGAACCTGGTGATCCTCACCCTGGGCGCCAGCGCTTTGCTGGTCCTGCGCGCCGGGCTGATCGCGTTCGGCCTGAAGCTCCGCCGCCCCGACGCGACGTTCGAGGAGAACGTCGGCGAACCCATCGACGCCGTCCTGGGCGTCGTCGCCGTGTCGATCGGCGGCCTGATGGGCTGCGTCGCGGAGTCGAACGCCGTCCACGCCCTGCTCGCCGGCCCGTCCCTCGCCCTCCTGGAACGCGCGGCGCAGCTCCCCCAGTGGCGCCGCTCGGCCCAGCGCGACGCCAAGACCGGCCTCGCCAACGCCGTGCACTGGGACAGCCGGGCCCGCTACGAACTCACCAAGGGCTCCGGCCGCACCCGCCCGATGGCCGTCATGCTCCTCGACCTCGACCACTTCAAGCGGGTCAACGACGAGGTCGGCCACCTGGCGGGCGACGCCGCGCTGGCCGCGATCTCGTTGCTGCTGCGCGGCACCGTCCGCCGCGGCGACCTCGTCGGACGGTTCGGCGGTGAGGAGTTCGTCGTGCTGCTGCCCGAGGCCACCGCGGCCGAGGCCGAGGTGGTGGCCGAACGCGTGCGCGACGCCGTGGAGAACCTCCGCGTGCCCACGATGGCGACCAACGGACAGCCGCACGAGCTGCACGGCCTGACAGTGTCTATAGGGGTGTCGACGACGACTCGGTTCGGGTACGAGCTGCCGGACCTGCTCGTGGCGGCCGACGCGGCGTTGCTCGCGGCCAAGGCGTACGGCCGCAACCTCGTTTCGATGGCCTAGAACACTGTGGTCATGACGCGTGATGCACCGCGCTCCATCCGACGGTCCGTCCTCACCCAGCGGTGGAGCGACGTCGCGTTCGTGCACTGGAGCGTTGATCCCGCCGCGGTGGCGCACCTGCTGCCACCCGGCACCGTGCCGGACGTGGTGGACGGCCGCACCTTCGTCGGCCTCGTCGCGTTCCGCCTCCACTCGCTCGGCTGGCCGCGCCTCGGGAACGTCTGGAGCTTCCCGGAGACCAACGTGCGCCTTTATGCCACCGACGACGCGGGACGGGCCGGTGTCGTGTTCCTGTCCATGGACGCCGCGAACCTCACGTTCTCTCTCGCAGCACGTGCCAGCGCGCGTCTGCCGTACATGTGGTCGGACATGACGATGAGCCGTTCCGCGGACGTGCTCAGCTACACGTGCCGGCGCCGGTGGCCTCGCCCAGGCGCGACGAGCAGGCTCACCGTGCGGGTCGGCGAGAGAGTCGCGCAACCGACTGCGCTGGAGCAGTTCCTGACAGCGCGGTGGGGTCTGTACACCACCCTGGCAGGCAGGACGGTCTACCTCCCCAACGACCACGCCGCCTGGGACCTGAACCGGGCCACCCTCGTCGAGTGCGAGGGCGACCTGGTCACTGCCGCAGGCGTTCCGATCTCGGGCGAGCCGGTGAGCGTTCTCCACTCGCCGGGCGTGCTGGCGAGGTTCGGTCTGCCCTCTCGGCGGCCTAGTCGTTCAGGTACTTCGTGATCTCCGACGCCATGTGCTCGTGCGCGAACCGGGCCTTCGCGAACGCGTAGGAGAACAACAGTGCGGGGCACTCGAACGTGACGCGGACCTTGATCTGCACCCCGTCGCCCGCCTCCGCCACCCGCACGTGGCTGGTCAGCGTCGTCCGCGGCTGCTGGTGAGCCACGGTCAGCACCTCGTCCTCGTCCCGCACCATCAGGTCGGCGCGGTAGGTGATGTGCATGCCGACCGGCCCGAACTTCAGCCGCGACGTCACGGCCGTGCTGCGCAGGACGTCCGGACCCGGCGGCGGCACGGCCTCCGCGCGCACCGCCAGCGGGTGCATCGTGACCAGCCGCGGCACGTCCGCCATCAGGTCGACCGCCGACGCGACCGTGCCCCTGCCGTTGATCGTGTAGTCGAAGGTTCCGGTCCGCACAGCGTCAAAGCTCCTTGACCCGCTCGCTCTTGTCGTCCTTGGGCGCTGTGTCCTGGGGGTTGAGCACGTCCACCTTGTCCGGGTTCTGCTCCGCGTCCGCGTCGGACAGGAGCGACCGGATCCCGGAGTTCAGCACCGCCAGCAACGGTACGGCCAGCAGCGCGCCGGCGATGCCACCGGTCACCAGGCCGCCCGCGATCGCCAGCACCACGGCCAGCGGGTGCAGCTTGACCGCGCGGCCCAGCAGGAGCGGCTGCAGCACGTGCGACTCCAGCTGCATCACGCCGATCAGAACGGCGAGCACCACGAGAGCCGCGATAGGCCCGTTGGTCACCAACGCGATCAAGACCGCGACGGCACCCGTGAACACCGCACCGATGATGGGGATGAACGCGCCGAGGAACACCAACGCCGACAGCGGCACCACGAGCGGCACGCCGATGATCGCCAGGCCGACACCGACGCCGACTGCGTCCACGATCGCGACCACGGCCGTGGCGCGCACATAAGAGACGAGAGAGCCGAACCCGCGACGGCCGGCCACGTCCACACGCTGACGCACGTCGCGAGGCACTGCCCGCGTCACGAACCGCCAGATGCCGTCGCCGTCGTGCAGGAAGAAGATCAACGTGAACAGCGCCAGCAGCAAGCCGGTCAGCAACTCGCCGAGGGTGGCAGCGGTCGTCAGCGCGCCGGACGTGATCTCGGCCTGGTTCTCCTTGATCGTCTTCACGATCTCGTTGACGTAGCTCTGCAACTGCTGGTCGGACAGGTGGGCGGGCCCGTCCTTCAGCCACGTCTGGATGGTGTCGAGCGAGGCGGCCACCTGCGTCTGCAGCTCGGGGAGACCGCGGGAGAACTCGCTGATCACGAACGTCAGCACGCCGCCGAGCACGCCGAGACCGATGATCATCATCACGGTCACCGCCACGCCGCGCGGCACCCGCCACTCGACGAGCTTCGAGACGCCCGGCGACAGCAGCGCTGCCAGCAACAACGCGATAGCGACGGGGATCACTATCGACGCGAGATAGCCGAACACGTAGGCGACCACGTACAACGCGGCCACGACGACGACGAACCGCCAGCTCAGCGCGGCACTCACCCGCAGCAGCTTCGGAACTCGGCCGCTGATCTCGGACTCCGGCGTGCTCATGGACCTCACGTTAACTGTTCGGACCCTCGCCAAGCCGGAACTCCACCAGGGATGATCCGACTCGTCAGGGGAGGACGAAGTGATCAAGCCGGAAGACTTGACCGAAGTCGAGCGCCAGGTCGCGGGGGCCTACGCGGGCGGTACCGAGTTGGACCTGACCGGGCAGAGCGCTCGCGGCGAGGTGCTCACCGGTCTGCTGACCGGCATGTACCGCGTTCCGCGCAAGGGACTACCCGCTCTGCGCCTGCGCAACGCACGAATCACCGGCAAGTTCGAACTGGAGGGCACGCGCGTCACGCGCGTCATCGACCTCACCCACTGCACGTTCGAGAACCCGCTCGACCTGCGGATGGCCCGCCTCATCGGCCTGCGGCTGCGCGGCACCCGCGTCCCGGGACTGCAGGGCCGCAACCTCAGGGTGTTCAGCGACCTGGTCCTGGAGGCCGGTTTCACCTGCACCGGCACCGTCGACCTCACCGACGCCGCCGTCGACGGCACGCTCCGGCTGGCCGGGGCGGTGCTGCGGTCCGACACCGACCACGCGCTGCTGGGCGCCCGCCTCCGGGTCAGCGGTTCCGTCCAGGCCATCGCGATGCGGGCCAACGGCGAGGTCAGGCTCAGGGGTTCGGCGATCGGCGGCAGCGTCCACCTCGGCGGCGCCCGGCTGATCAACCCCGGCAAGGACGCGCTCGACGCGTCCGGTGTCGTCGTCTCGGGCAACGTCTTCTGCAACTCAGAGGGCGGCCGCTTCACCGCCGACGGCCGGGTGCTGTTCGACGGCGCGCGCGTCGGCGGGAACCTCGAGTTCACCGGAGCCCGGCTGAACTCCACGCACCAGGTCGACAACCAGGTCCTGGTCCTGCCGCACGGATCGGCCGACGAGGCCGCGACGCTCGTGGCCGACCGCATCCGGGTCGAGGGCAACGTCGAGCTCGACGACGGCTTCACCAGCACCGGCACCGTCCGGCTGCCCAACGCGAGCATCGGCGGCTATCTCCGGCTGTCCGGTGCGGTGATCGGGCCGCGCGAGGTGGCGGAGGAGCTCGCCGGCGACGTCACCAACCGCATCCCGGTCGCCCTGCACGCGGACGGCATGCAGGTCCGCGGCGACGTCGAGGCCCGCAGCGCCGTCAACGGCGGCGGCACCCGTTCGCCCGCCCTGCGCACCTACGGGCAGGTCCGGCTGTCGAACGCGCACATCATGGGCAGCGCCAGCATGTCCGGCGTCTCGCTGCACGGGCCCGGCATCGACGTCCTGTTCGCCGACCGCCTCCAGATCGGCGGCACGCTCTTCCTGCGCGAGCTGAAGGCCAAGGGCTCGGTCCGCCTGCAGAACGCGAACATCGGCTCCACGCTCGACATGTCCGGCGCCGAGCTGACCCTGCCGCGGCTCCGTCCGAACGGCACGCAGAAGCCGTCGCTCGACGCCCGCGCCATCACGATCGGCAAGGACCTCCTGTGCAGCCGCGGGTTCACCGCGGTCGGCGGCGTGCGGATCCGGCTGGGCGAGGTCGGCAAGATGGCGACGTTCAGCGACTCGCACCTCGGCTCGACCGCGGCCGACATCGCGTTGAACGCGTACGGGCTGACGGTCCACCAGTTCCGCCTGCACATCCCCGAGGGCCAGCAGCCCAAGGGGAAAATAGTGCTGAGCCGCCTCAAAGCGGTGTCGGTGACCGACGGGCCGGGTCTGTGGGACGCCGAGGGCGGCGTCGCCGTGGACGACTTCGAGTTCGCCGGCATCACCGCCGACCCGGACGTTCCGGTGCAGACGCGGCTCAAGTGGTTGCTCAAGGTGCAGCCGGACTTCGCGCCGGGGCCGTACGAACAGCTCGCCGCCGTTTACCAACAGGGCGGTGAGGAGGAGCTCGCGCAGAAGGTCCAGCTGGAGAAGCAACGCCGTCGCTACTCCGAACTCGGTCGTGCCGGCCGGGTGTGGGGCGCGGTGCAGAGGTGGACGGTCGGCTACGGCTACCGGCCGTGGCTCGCGATCTGCTGGCTCGGCGTCTTCTGGCTCTTCGGCGCGCTGTGGTTCAACTGGCACCCCATGGTCAAGCTCAACAAGGACGAGGACCCGGTGTGGAACGCCGCCCTCCTCGCGCTCGACCTGTTGATCCCGATCATCGACTTCGGACACGACGGCAAGTGGCAGTTCACCGGTGCGTCGCAATGGATATCTTCGCTGCTCGTGGCCGTCGGATGGATCCTCGCGTCGACCGCGGCGGCGGGTGCGGCACGCGTCCTGAAGCGGGTGTGAGGCAGGGCAAGGCGTTCACACGATGTAGTTAACCGAGCGCTCAGAGCGTGCATTCATGGTGGATGGACTGGCAGAGTCGCCGACGTCGACTTGATCAGCTTGATCGTCGGCGAATCCCTTGAGTGCCACCGAGTAGCGAGGTTTCCTGCGTTGTCCGCTGATCTGCGAGCGAAGACGGGAGCGAACGGCATGCGCCGGTTCGCCTCTCGTGCGTTGCTCGCTGTTGGTGGTGCGATCGCGGGCACTGCGGTTGCCTGGGTGCTCAGCACTTCGGCTGCTCACGCGGCCGACGAGGTGGTCCCCGCCGAGGCGCAGCAGGTCGACGTCATCAGCAAGCTCGTCGCCAAGAGCGACGAGAAGCTGCCGGTCGTCGCCCCCGCCGCCAACGCGGTGCACAAGATCGACGAGACCCTGCGCGCCGAGCACGAGAAGGCTCGCGCCGCTCTGCCGGACGTGCAGGTCTCCCAGGCGGTCGAGCAGATCGCCGCACGAATCCTGCCGCAGGTCTCCAGGATCGGTCAGTCCGAAGCTCCCGCCACCGCGCGGTCGCTGGACGTGACGTTCCCGGAGATCCCGGCCGTTCCCGTCACCG
This sequence comes from Lentzea sp. NPDC058436, assembly GCF_042721515.1. Lineage (NCBI taxonomy): Bacteria > Bacillati > Actinomycetota > Actinomycetes > Pseudonocardiales > Pseudonocardiaceae > Lentzea > Lentzea sp. NPDC058436. The sequence continues at coordinate 181,191 of NZ_JBHXLF010000009.1, read as the reverse complement.
AAGCCGTTCAGTCGCCGGCTCCGGTGGTTCCGCAGGTCACCGGCGTGTCCGGTGCCTCGTGGACGGATCTGTTGGAGCACAACAACTTCGTCGTGCCCTCCGAGCAGGCTCCGTCCCTGCCCAGCAACCCGATGCCGAAGTTGCCCGCACCGGCCCCCGCGCCGGTGCAGTGCTCCTCGTGCCACGACGGTTCTGGCTCTGCCAAGGGCAGCACCATTGCTGCTCTCGCTGCGTCCGGCAACGCTCACGGCATCTCGTCGACGCGCGCTCTCGCGCCGTCCACCGACGAGGTCACCGTGACGCCGGGCAAGCAGCCCGGTATCAACCCCGACTGATTCCAGCGCGCGGTCCGCGGCAGCCCTCCTCCCCTGGCTGTCCGGAAGTCGACCGTCGCGCTTTTTTCTTGCGCTCAATTCGGTCGATCACCGCGTGCGACTCCCCCGGTGATGGCGCGCCTTCCCCTGCGCGCTTCGGCCCCACCCCCTTGAGCCCCCGTCGCTTCTGACGGGAAACCCAATGAAGGAGTTCTAATGCAGACCTGGGCAAAGCGCGGACTTCAGACCGCGTTTGTCACTGGTGGTTTGCTGATGCTCGGTACGGGCATCGCTTCTGCCCAGGAGAACGTCGACCCCGACGCCGCGCCTCCGGCCGTCGACGTCGCGGCGGCTGTTCCGATCAAGGCCGACCAGAACAAGCTGGCGACGCCGGTCCGGGAGGTCACCCTCCCCAAGATCGACCGCACGATCAGCACGGACCGCGTCACCAGCGCGGTGCCGACCCGCACGGCAGCGCCCGTCGCGAACCCGCTCGTCCGCCAGGCCGGTGAGCGCCTGCAGGGCACGCCGCTGCAGAACGTGGTGCGCGGCAACACGATCCAGGCGCACGTCGATGTGCCGATCAACATCTGCGGCAACGCGATCGCGGTCCTCTCCAACACCGAGGCCACCGCCGACTGCTCGCAGCACACCCACCGCGACGGCACGATCGTCACGGACGGCGCGGGCCAGGCGCTTGCCGGCAACGTCGTCGCCGTCAACCACGTGCTCCCGGTCCAGATCACCGGCAACGCGATCGCGGCGGCGGGCAACGCCACCACGCACACCGCGGCCGAGCAGGTCTCCACGACCGGCGGCGACATCACCACCAACGGTGACAAGGGCGCCATCTCGGGCAACGTCATCTCCGAGCAGGGTGCGACCCCGGTCCAGCTGACCGGCAACGGCGTGGGAGCGGCCGGCATCGCCGACGCCAACTCGACCGCCGACACGTTCGCCTCCTCCGAGGGCGACATCTGGACGAGCGGCAAGAGCAGCTCGATCTCCGGCAACGCCATCCCGGTTCCGCTGTCCCCGCTGGCCGAGGTCAACGGCAACGCGGCCGCCGGCGCCGGCAACGCCGACACCGACTCGACGCAGACCGGCACCGCCATCACCGGTGGCAACGTCGACACCAACGGCGACCCGGCCACCCTGGCCGGCAACATCGTCGAGCCCGCGCTCGCCGGCCCGATCACGGTCGACGACAACGCCGCCGCCGTCGGTGGCAACTCGAACGCCGTCAGCGACACGTCCAACTGGGCGAACGCCGGTGGCACCAAGCACACCAGCGGCACCGGTTCGACCGGGTCGGGCAACGTGGCCGGCGCGCCGGTCTCGCTTCCCGCCGCCGTGGGTGGCAACGGCGCGTCCCTCGTGGGCAACGCCTTCACCGACCACGCCAACGAGGTCACCTCGAACGCGGGCGGCGAGACCTACACCCAGGCCGACAAGTCGGTCCTCTCGGGCAACATCGCCGACGTTCCCCCGGCCACGGCCGTCGACGTGTGCGGCAACGGTGCCACCCTCGCGGGTCAGGCCGCGGGCACCTGCGAGAACGACGTCAAGTCGACCACCAACGGTTACCAGGGCACGACCGGCAACGACTCGGTCCTCTCCGGCAACATCGCGCAGACCCCGCTCGCCGCTCCGGCCGAGGTCTACGGCCTCGCCGCCACCCTCGGTGGCCAGGCGTCCGGTGCCGCGGACGAGACCAAGCTGGTCCGTTCCAGCGGTCAGCCGAACACGCAGGACGACCACGGCACGGTCTCCAGCAACATCGTGACCGCGCCCACGGCCGTCGCGCCGCAGGTCTTCGCCGTCACCGCCGGCCTGGTGGGCAACACCACGTCCGACACGGCGAACGACACCAAGGTCATCGCGGGCAAGGACCCGAAGGCCTACGGCAAGAAGTCCTCGGTCTCCGGCAACATCGTCCAGGTCCCGACCTCGACGCCGGCCCAGGTCTTCGCCGACGGTGCCACCCTGGTCGGCAACAACAAGACCACGGGCGACAACGCCACCGACATGAAGGCCGGCGGCGACGCGCTCACCACCGGTGAGAAGGGCTCCATCGCGGGCAACGTCGTGTCGGCTCCGGTCGCCACCGGCACCCAGGTGCTCGGCTGGTCGGTCGGCGGCGGCAGCAACGTCGACGCCTTCTCCACCAACTCGCTGTCGTCCGTCGCCGGTGGCGACGTCAACAGCAAGGGCGACGGCGGCGCCGTCTCCGGCAACCTGATCGGCGCGCAGCCGGCCGTTCTCCCCGCGGTCCCCGGCAACTCCGTCGCGGCGGCCGGCATCACGAACTCCGACGTGGTCTCCGCCACCAACGTCGTCTCGGGTGCCGACAGCTACTCGACGGCTGAGGACGCCTCGGTCTCCGGCAACCTGATCCACGTCCCCGCCAACGCCTTCGCCGGCGTGTACGCGGACGCGGTCGCGGCTGCGGGCAACGCGACGACGGTCACCGACAAGTCGTCGTACACCTCCGCCGGTGGCGAGATGCTGACCGAGGGCTCCGGCCCGCTGACCGCCCGCGAGATGACCGTTCCGGTCGAGGCGGCGGCCAAGGTCGCGCGCATCCCCGTCGAGGTCGTCGGCCAGGCCGTGACCGAGGGCGTCAGCGACGACACGCAGCTCACCGGCGAGGACGCCGGCACCCTGCGTGCCGCGCAGCTCAAGGGCCTCGAGCTCCCCAAGGGCGTCGACAGCCTGCTGCAGGCCAACGAGGTCCCGGCGTTCCACGGCCTCGACAGCAAGCTCCCGGTCAACCAGTTCCCGAACCCGGCTGACCTGGCGGCCATGGCCGGCCAGCTGCCCACCCCGGCTCTGCCCGGCGTGGCGCAGGAGCGTTCCGCTCTGCCGCTGAACGGTGGCACCGGCAGCATCACCCCGAACGTGCAGGGCCTGCCCCTCGGCCAGGTGCTCGAGGTCGCTCAGGGCCTGGTGCCCGCCGGCGCCACCGCGCGTTCGCTGCCGTCCCTGCCCGTGACCGCCCCGGCCCTGCCGGTTCCGGTCCAGCTGCCGGCTCTGCCCACCGAGCGCTCGCTGCCGACCCTTCCGGTCGACGGCCCGGCGTCCCTCTCGGGTCTGAACCTGAACCCGACCCAGGGCCTGGCCCCGCAGGCCGACGAGCGCGCGCTGCCGCAGCTGCCGCTGGGCGCCCCGGCGCTCGCCATGATCGACCCGGCCAACCTGTTCCAGACGGTGACCGGCTCGCTGTAACACCCCGCAGTTGTAACACCCTCCTCCGGTAAGAAGCTGAGCCCCGGCGACACGACGGTGTCGCCGGGGCTCAGTGCCGTGCGGGGGGTGTTTGCGCTGTTCGGAGCACCTGCTCGGGCTCCGCGTCCCCGTCGCTCGTGACCCAGTGGACGTGCGGACTCTCCCCGGCCAGCCGCCTGATCCGTTCCGCGATCGGCGACCCGTCCCCGAAGTCGTGCTCGGCCAGCACCGCCAGCACCGAGTCCCCGTACCGCGCGACCGTGAAGTCCGGCCGCAGGTTCTCCCGAAGCGCTCGTGCGGTCGTCAGCAGGTCGTCCGGCCTGCTGACCAGGACCAACGTCACGAGCGTCCCCCTCGTCCGGGCGCGGATCAGCGACTGCTCCAACCGATCGAGCAGCAACGCGTGTCCGGGCAGCCCCGTCAGCGGGTCGTGCAGCACAGTCCGGTTCTAGCGGAGCCAGACCGCGTTGACCAGGGTGAACCTCACGGCTGGGGCATCGCCTTCTCCGCGGCGCGACTCGTCTCCTCCCAAGCCGCCCACGTCTCCATCCGCCGCCGCGAGATGTCGAACGCGACGTCGTAGACCATGCTGCCGAGCAACAACCGCAGCGGCGGCTCGTCACTGTCGACCAGCGTCATCACCGCCTCCGCCGCCAACGCCGGCGCGCTGTCGACAGACCCCTCGGCCCACATCTTCTGCAACTCCTCCCGAAGCTCGTCGTAGACGGCGTCCGGCGAGGCCGCCCGGCTGCTCGTGTAGAGGTCGGTCCAGTACCCGCCGGGCTGCACGATGGTCACCTTGACCCCGAACCTCGCGACCTCGGCAGCCAACGCCTCACTCATGCCTTCGAGCGCGAACTTGCTGGCGCTGTACAACCCGGTACTCGCGAACCCGCCCAACGCCCCGATGCTGGAAACCTGCAGCAGGTGCCCAGCTCCGTTCTGCCGCAGATGCGGCACGACGGCCTGACTCACCCACAGCGCGCCGAAGAAGTTGAGCTCAATCTGCGCCCGAGCCTCGGCCTCGCTGAACTCCTCGACCATCCCGGTGAACAGCGCCCCGGCGTTGTTGACCACGACGTCGAGCCGCCCGAACCGCTCGACGGCCTGCCCGACGACGTCGAACACCTTCTCCCGATCGGTGACGTCGAGGCTCAACGCCAGCAACCGCTCACCGTGCCGTTCCGCCAGGTCGTCGAGCGTGCTGATGTCGCGGGCCACGCCGACCACCCGATCGCCGGCGGCGAGCGCGGCCTCCGTGAACGCCCGCCCAAGACCCCGACTCGCACCGGTGACGAACCAAACCCTCGCTGAAGCAGTCATCGTGCATCCTTCGTTTTGGCGAGACGAGACGTCTCGTCTCGCTGACGAGCCGAAGCATGCCCCGAGCTGCAACGCCATGTCAAGACGAGACGTCTCGTCTCGCCATTTGCTATCGTCGGCCCCGTGTCCACGACAACCGCCCCGGACCCCACCCGGCGCAACGACGCAGTCCGGCGAGCCATCCTCACCGCCGCCATCGACCAGGTGGGCGAAGTGGGGTACGCGAAACTCACGATCGAACGCATCGCCAAGGCAGCGGGCGTGGGCAAACAGACGATCTACCGCTGGTGGCCCTCAAAGGGCGCGCTCTTCTTCGACGCCTTCCTGAGCCTCGCGGGAGACGGCGAAGCAGCAGCCCTACCCGACACCGGCGACCTGGCAGCAGACCTGAAACTCGTCCTGGTGGCCACCGTCGACGAGCTGAACGACGAACGCTTCGACCAGACGATGCGAGCCCTCCACACCGAGATCGTCTTGGACAGGGCTCTGGCCGCCGACTACGCCACCCGGCTCGACGGCCCGATGCGCGACCTCAAGAGGGCGCGGCTCCGCGCGGCCCAGCAGGCAGGGCAGATCGACGGGGACGTGGACCTGGAGGTGGCGATCGACCTGATCTGGGGGCCGATCCTCAACCGGTGGCTGCACCGGACGGCGCCTCTGACCGGGGCTTATGCGGAGCAGGTGGTGGACACGGCGTTGCGAGGCCTGCGGCCTCGCTCGTAGATCGGGTCCAGCCTTACCGCAGTTAGGCGCGGTGTCGCGCACCCATCCAGCTGGCCGCCGCTCTGGTTATGAGCAGGGCGTTTCGTGGTTTCCACAGGTGGTGTCGGCTTCATGACCGGAGAGCGCCGCGCCTCCAGCTCGTGCCTGGGGGCACCCGGCCAGCGCTGCGGCATGTGCTTGGCGCGGTCGAACTTCGCGAGGAACCCTTCCTCACGTGCCTCTCGCACCCACCTCGCGACGGTGGTGCTGAACTTGTCGATCGTGCCGGTGGTGTTCACCCGGTGCCCGTAGACCCTGGACAGCACCTTGAACGGACAAAGGCCCTGACCAAGAGCAACGCCGTAAACCATCGCGACCGTCTCGGCACGCTCCCGCTTGTTGTGCCTCCCACGAGGGTAGGGCCGCGATGCGACAACGAAGTCAACCGCGTCGAATCCCGTGGCCACCGGCATCCGCTGGCGCACGAGCTGCTCCTGCTCATCGGCTGCGCCCGATGCGCTGGGATCGAACACCCCGAACCCCCAGCGCACTCCGACCGCGCGCATGATGCGGCGGGCCTCTTCGCGCGGGAGTTGGCGGCGTGATCGTGGCGGTTTGCTGATACGACGCAGGAACACACGGCCGGTGCGCAGATCGACGTCAGCCTCGAACTCCCAGTTCTCGAATCCTGGCCAGTTGCGCACGATCGCACCGGTCGGCGTGTCGTCCATCTCCATGTGCTTGATCACGACTTCAGTGTCGGCCCGCCGTGGCGGCTGTCGCAGCGCGAACTCGCGAACCCCTTGTTTTTGGAGGGGACGATGCGTTCGACATCAGCGACAGCCTGACCTGCATGAACCACAACGCAGACACGAAACACTGTCCCGACTGCGGGGGCTCCGGCCTGCGCGGCGACGAGCAGTGCGAGATGTGTCAGGGCGCCGGCTGGATCTGGTGCTAGCCGATAGCTGATCACGTTCTGCGGCCGGCGGCCGACGGTCGCAGACCTGGATCAGCGTGCATCGTGTGGTTCGACTCGACGGGCGTGGATCAAGCCGCCGTGCCCGGTGTTTTGTTCGGGACCGCAGCGTGGTGGATGACGGCATCCGCGGGACAAAGAGGATCTGGTCGTGGGGATTGAACCCCGCAACCGCTGATCAGGTCTGTGCGAGGTCCGTGAAACGGCTGTAGTGCAGCTGGTGCGCCACCGTGATGGTCGCGGTCGGCCCCGCGCGGTGCTTAGCGATGATCAGGTCGGCCTCGCCAGCGCGCGGGTCGTCGCGCTCCCACGCGTCGGGGCGGTTGACCAGGATGACCATGTCGGCGTCCTGCTCCAGGGAGCCGGACTCTCGGAGGTCGGAGAGCATCGGGCGCTTGTCGGTTCGCTGTTCCGGGCCTCGGTTCAGCTGGGAGATCGCGATGACCGGGACGTGGAGTTCCTTGGCGATCAGCTTGAGGTTTCGGGAGAACTCCGAGACTTCCTGCTGGCGCGATTCCGTCTTCTTGCCCGAGGACATCAGCTGGAGGTAGTCGACGACCACGAGCTTGAGGTCGTGGCGTTGCTTGAGGCGGCGGGCCTTGGCCCTGATCTCCATCATCGTGAGGTTCGGGCTGTCGTCCACGAAGAGCGGGGCCTCGCTGATCTCGCTCATGCGGCGGGCCAGGCGGGTCCAGTCGTCGTCGCTCATCGTGCCGCCTCGCATGTCGCTGAGGCGGATGCGGGCCTCGGCGGAGAGCATGCGCATGACGATTTCCGTGCGGCTCATTTCCAGGCTGAAGATGGCGCTGGTCAGGCCGTGTTTGACGGAGCACGACCTGGCGAAGTCGAGGCCCAGCGTCGAGTTGTGGGTCGGGATCATCGTCTTGCCAGCGAGGTACAGGTGGTCGTGGTTGTCGACTTCCACGCACCTGACCGGCACCGACGCGATGGGGCGCACGGCGGTGATCTCCACCTGGTCGTGCTTGCCGAGGCTTGCGACGAGCTCGTCGACGTCCTGGCGCAGGCGGGCGAAGCGGCCGTCGATCTGGAGTGCGGCCAGCAGTTCTTCGCGCTGTTTGCGCGAGCCGCGGAGGTAGGCGGCTGGGATGTGCGGGTCGTCGGCCAGGTCCAGGTCCTTGGCGACGCGCAGTTCGTCGTCGGTCAGTTCGAGGTCGCCGAGGCCCGAGAGGAACAGGCCCAGCTTGCGCGGGGGCAGGGGCAGTGCGGCGGTCGGGAGGTCCCAGGCCGCCGACATGCGGACGAACATGCGGCAGACGCCCACGCGGTCGAACAGTTGCGCTGTCGTGCGGATCGCCCAGAAACCGCCGGTCTCGCTGCACGACTCCGTCAGCCACTGGTGCTCGGCGTCGGCGACGATGACCGTGCCGTCGGAGAACTCCACCTCGAAGCACGGGCGGCCCGTCATCACCTCGGTCGCGGCGGCCACTCGGGTCGGGCGGCCGTCGGCGCCGATCAGGAACGAGCCTACGGAGACCTCGCCCATCGTCGTCCAGCCGGACGGGGTGGGCAGCGGGGTGTCGAGCGCCAGCGCCTTGCCGACACCGGGGCGGGCGGCGACGATGATCATCTGGCCGCCGTGCAGGCCGTTCGTCAGGGCGTCTAGGTCGGCGAAGCCCGTCGGGATGCCCTGCGAGATGCCGCCTCGGGACGCGATGGCGTCGATCTCGTCCATCGTCGGCTGGAGCAGGTCTTCGAGGGCGACGTAGTCCTCGGTCGTGCGGCGGTCGGTGACCTCGTAGATCGCGGCCTGCGCGCGGTCGACCACCTCGTCGACGTCCGCGCCCTCGGCGCCGTTGTACCCGAGCTGCACGATCCGCGTGCCGGCCTCGACGAGGCGGCGCAGCACCGCCTTCTCGGCCACGATCTCGGCGTAGTAGCCGGCGTTCGCGGCCGTGGGGACCGTCGCGATCAACGTGTGCAGGTACGGCGCGCCGCCCACGCGCATCAGTTCGCCCCGGCGTTCGAGCTCGGCCGAGATGGTGATCGGGTCCGCGGGCTCGCCGCGGCCGTACAGGTCGAGGATGCAGTCGTAGATCGCCTGGTGCGCCGGGCGGTAGAAGTCGTTCGGCGCGAGGGCCTCGATCACGTCCGCGACCGCGTCCTTGGACAGCAGCATGCCGCCCAGAACGGACTGCTCGGCGGCGAGGTCCTGCGGCGGCTGACGCTCGAATGAGGGTTCTGCCATACCCCGGTCGTCCACGAGCGCCACTGCCGAATCACCCCTGCGAAGAGTCGAGAGACGGTGCCTGAGTCCCCTAGTTGTACCGCGCGGCACCGACAATTCCGGGCGGCCACGCTGTGCGATGGCGTCGCCCTGGACGCGACGCTAGAGGGACCCGTCCGGAGCAAGCAAACCAGCGTGTGGATCGACCTGTGGACAACTGGGGGACAACCTGTGGATGGTTGCTCACAGGGATCACGGCGCTGGGGACAACCTGTTGACAACCCGTGGAGTGACAGAAATAACCGCAGCTCAGAGGCTGTGCACAAGTTGTGGAAGAAGTTGTGTGCCACACCGTCGGCGTGTCGCGAGAAACACCTTTGTCGGCGTGTCGCGGACGAGCTAAACCTCGATTTTATCCACAGGACGTGGACAGAGCGGCACTAGTCCGAACGAGCGAAAGCGCCACCCACCCGGAGCATTCCGGGTGAGCAGCGCTTCAGCAAACCGAACCGTGGGCGAACCCCACCAACGTGTGGCGGGGACGCCCTACGAGATCGAACTACTCGCCCGCCGTCACAACGAGCGGCAGGGCGACGGTGACCTCGGGGTGGAGGCGAACCGTGACCGAGTGCTTGCCGGTCGTCTTGATGTGACCCGGCAGCTCGATGGCGCGCTTGTCCAGGACCGGACCACCGGCGGACTTGACGGCAGCCGCCACGTCCGACGCGGTGACCGAGCCGAACAGCTTGCTGCTGCCGGCGGCGGCCTTGGCCTTGAGCTCCACGGAGAGACCCTCGAGCGCGGTCTTGATCTCCTTGGCGTGGTCCAGGTCGCGCACGCGGCGGGTGTCCTGCGCGCGGGTGATGACCTGGATCTGCTTCTGCGCGCCGCGGGTCGCGACGATGGCGAGGCCGCGCGGGAGCAGGTAGTTGCGGCCGTAGCCGTCCTTGACCTCGACGATGTCGCCGGGCGCGCCAAGGCCGGAAACGTCAGCGGTGAGGATGAGCTTCATCGCAATGTTCCCTTTCTCTTAGCGGGCGGTCGAGGTGTAGGGCAGCAGGGCCATCTCACGGGCGTTCTTCACGGCAACAGCGACGTCGCGCTGGTGCTGCGAGCAGTTGCCCGTGACGCGGCGGGCACGGATCTTGCCGCGGTCGGAGATGAACTTGCGGAGGAGCGTCGTGTCCTTGTAGTCGATCAGGGACGCGCTCTTGTCCTTGCAGAAGGCGCAGACCTTCTTCTTGGGCTTGCGCACAGGCGGCTTGGCCATGTGTCTCTAACTCCTGGATACGCGATGTGTGAAGTACTGGATGACCGGTGCAGTCGGTCTAGAAGGGGGGCTCGTCGGCAAAGCCACCGGAGCCGGCCGGCGGGGCGGAACCCCACGGGTCGTCTGCCGGCGCGCCGCCGCCACCGCCACGAGACTGCTGACCGCCGCCGCCGCCGAAGCCGCCGCCACCGCCGCCGTCTCCACGGCTGACCTTGTTGACCTTCGCGGTCGCGTAGCGCAGCGAGGGGCCGATCTCGTCGACCTCCAGCTCCACGACGGTGCGCTTCTCGTTTTCCTTCGTCTCGAAGGAACGCTGGCGCAACCGTCCGGTGACCACCACTCGCGAACCGCGGGTGAGCGACTCGGCCACGTTCTCGGCGACCTGACGCCACACGTTGCACCGCAGGAACAGCGCTTCGCCGTCCTTCCACTCGCCGGACTGGCGGTCGAAGGTGCGGGGCGTGGAAGCGACCGTGAAGGACGCCACCGCGGCACCGCTCTGGGTGAAGCGGAGTTCGGGGTCGGCAGTCAGGTTCCCGACTACCGTGATCGTCGTCTCACCAGCCATGTCTTGGGAGCTCCCCTAATCGAGGTTCGTCAGGCCTTGGCGGCCGACTTGGCGGGCTCGCGGCGCAGGACCTTCGTCCGGAGCACCGTCTCCTGCAGACCGAGCTGGCGGTCCAGTTCCTTCACCGCGTCCGGCGTCGAGGTCAGGTCGAGCACGGCGTAGATGCCTTCGCTGCTCTTGTTGATCTCGAAGCTCAACCGGCGCTTGCCCCACACCTCGACCTTCTCAACGTTTCCGCCCGTGGTGCGGATGACGTTGAGGAACGTGTCGAGAGACGGCGCGATCGTGCGCTCGTCGAGACTGGGGTCGAGGATGACCATCACTTCGTAATGACGCATGAGGACCACTCACCTCCTGTGGACTCGCGGCCACGGGCTTTCCGTGGCAGGAGGGTCGTCGCGTCAGCAACTGACAAAGGTTAACAGAGCGCGTCCGGCGACTACGCAGGGGTGCGGCGGAGCACCCAGGTCCGCACCAGCGCGCCCGTGACCAGGGCCAGCATCAGCACCGCGACCAGCACCGGAGCGCCGACGCCGCCGGGACCGGAGAGCCTGGGCAACGCCGTCGCGCGACCGGCGGCCTGCACCGAGTCGCCCGCGACGCCGGTGCCGTTGGACGCGCGGGGCACCTGCGAGCCGTACCGCACGCCGGGCGACGGCGAGTACAGGCCGGGCATCGCGAACGGCAGCGAGCCGTAGCTGAACAGCGGCACGCGGCCGAAGTTCGAACCGATCGGGTACAGCGAGAAGTCGCGGTTGCTGGGCGCGCCAGCGCCCACACCGGGAACGCCGGGCTGCGTGCCCGGCTGGGTGCCGGGGTTGGTCCCCGGCTGCGGCTGGGGCTGCTGGCCGGGCGGCTTCGGTGCACCCGGAAGCGCGCCGACGGCTTCCTCGGACTTGTTCGCGATCGCCGCGGTCCCGTCCTGGATCGGCGCCGCGACCTGGTTGACGGCGACGACGGTGATGCTGCAGCCGCCCGTCAGCGTCGAACGGACGGTCTTGTCGAGCGTGCCGAGGATCGGCCCGAGCAGCGGGATCTTGTTGACCTCGACCATGACGGCGTTCGCGATCGTGCCGCCGGAGATGGTCGTCGTGCCGACCTGCACCGCGCCGATCGGAATGGGCTTGACCTGGGCGAACGCCTGCTTGAACGGTTCGGCGAGCGGTGGCCCGAGCAACGGGACGGCGCGCACGAGGTCCGTGATCGGCTGCGTCACGGCGGCCGGACTGAGGGAGACAGGAGTGCCGGGCGCGCCCTGCACGGTGGTGGCGCAACTGCCGACCACGATGGGATCCGCCGCGTGTGCGACCCCGCCCACCGAAGCGGACGCCAGGGCCAGCAGCGCCGTGGCGGCGACGCTCAACAGCCTCATGCGAACCCCTTTCCTACTCTCAAGTAACGACCGTAGGTCCTGGTGGTGACGCGAACCACCCCCAGTTTTCGCAATTACTCCTATCGGCGGCGGCTGCGATCGCGTTATGGACGCCGACTACCCTCCTGCACATGCGCATCGGGGCCCATGTACGCGACGACGACCCGGTCGGCGCCGCGGCCGAACGCGGGGCCGAGGTCGTCCAGTTCTTCCTGTCGGATCCCCAGGGCTGGAAGAAGCCGAAACCTCATCCACAGGCGGAAGCGCTGCTCGCCTCCGATCTGGAGGTGTTCGTCCACGCCCCGTACATGATCAACATCGCGTCGCTGAACAACAAGATCCGGATTCCGTCCAGGAAGAACGTGATCCAGCACGCGGAGGCCGCCGCGACCGTCGGCGCCAAGGGCCTGATCGTGCACGGCGGGCACGTCACCAAGGGCGAGGACCCGGCAGAGGGCTTCGCGAACTGGCGCAAGTTCTTCGAGCGCCAGGTCGCCGAGGGCGGCTTCGCGGTCCCGGTCCTGATCGAGAACACCGCGGGCGGCGACGGCGCCATGGCCCGCACCTTCGACTCCCTGAAGCTCCTCTGGGACGCGGTCGGCGAGTTCGGCGCGGGCTTCTGCCTCGACACCTGCCACGCGTTCGCCGCCGGTGAGGACCTGGTCGGCATCGTCGATCGGGTGAAAGCGATCACCGGCCGCATCGACCTCGTGCACCTCAACAGCTCGCGCGACGAGTTCGGTTCCTCGCGCGACCGGCACGACAACATCAAGACTGGCACCATCGACGCCGACCAGCTGGCGGCCGTGGTCGCCACCGCCGGATGCCCCGTCGTGGTGGAGACACCGGACGAGGGCCAGGCCGACGACATCGCCTTCCTGCGCGACCGCGCCGGCCGGTGAACACCGTGCACGAGGTGGTGAGCGTGACGCCCGAGCGAGGCGAAGGCGGGCGTTTCGCGAGCCGCTTCGGCAGGCCCGCCGCCGTCGTGCTCGTCCTGCTGTGCGGGCTCACGCTGCTGCTGGGCTTCGTCAACAAGGACCGCTGCACCGGTCCCGCGTTCGACCAGTGGGGCCGCACGCAGCCCGACTACGACGAGCGCAACAAGCAGGACGTCTGCTACTCCGACATCCAGCACCTCTGGATCGGGCGCGACATCGACCGCCACGTCTTCCCGTACGTGGACGGCAACATCAACGAGCAGGGCATCCTCATCGGGGGCTCGGTCGAGTACCCGGTGCTCTCCGGCCTGATCATCTGGGCGGGCGCGATCTTCGCGCACAACGACGCGCAGTACCTGCTCTTCTCGTCGCTCCTGATGGCGCCGTTCGGCCTGCTCACGGGCTGGTTGCTGGGCAAGCTGGCCCGCTGGCGCGCCCTGCTGTGGGCGATCGGGCCACCGCTGATCCTCTACGCCTTCCACAACTGGGACCTGCCCGTGGTCCTGTGCTCGGTCGCCGCGGTCTTCGTGGTGCACCGGTGGAACCGGCCACTGGTCGAAAGAGCGACCGTGGCGTCCGTGCTGCTCGGGCTCGGGTTCGCGTTCAAGGTCTACCCGGCTGCGTTCGTGCTGCCGCTGATGCTCTTCGTCGCCACCGGCGGCTGGCGCGGCCAGGAGATGCCGGAGGGCAAGAAGGTCGACGTCGCCGGCGCGGTCAAGGTCGCGCTCGCCTCGATCGTCACGGTCGTGCTGGTCAACGTGCCGTTCGCGATCGCGGGATACGACGGCTGGGCGGCGTCGTTCGAGTTCCAGTCGCTGCGCAGGGTCGACATCACCACGAACTCGATCTGGTACTGGGGCCTGCGGCCGTTCATCGGCGACGACGCGATGCAGTCGCTGGTCGGCGTGATCTCGCCGATCACGATCCTGATCTCGTTCGCGATCGCCGCCGGCTACGGCTGGATGCGGTTCCGGCGCGAGGGCAGCTACCCGTGGATCGCGGTGTCCGGCGCGATGCTGTGCGGCTTCATGTTGCTGCACAAGGTCCACTCGCCGCAGTACACGCTGTGGCTGGTGCCGTTCCTGGTGCTGCTGCGCGTGCGGCTGATGTGGGCGTTCGCGTACTTCGTGGTCGACCTGGCCATGGGCATCGGCATCTTCCGCTGGTTCTGGGCGATCGAGTTCGGTCAGCCGGCCGGGATCTACGACAGCTTCTCCGCGCAGGCCGTGATGATCGGCGTGTGGGGCCGTGCCGCGTTGCTCGTGGCGCTGTTCGTGGTGTTCCTCAAGGCCAGGGACGTGACCGAGGACGACCACGAAGATCTGAAATTCCTCCGCGGGGACGTAGCAGCACAGCGTTGACCGGCCGCAGACTGCACCCGTGAGGGTGATCATCGTGCTGGCGTTGCTGCTGGTCTGCGGTGCCTCCGGAGTGCCCGTGCGCTCGGAGGTGATCCGCTGGCTGCCGGTGTGGCAGGCCGTGCCGACCCTGTCGAGCACCGTGCCGGACCAGAGCGTGCGCACGACGGTCGACCTCGACGCGGGCGGTACGTCGGTCCGGGTGCGCCTGTCCAACCTGATGGGCACCAAGCCCGTCCGCGTTGAACAGGCCACCGTCACGGCCGACGGCGAGACGCGGCAGCTCACGTTCGGCAGGTCCCGCGCCGTCACGATCAGGGCCCGCGCCGAGGTCTACAGCGACGCCGTGCGGCTCGCGGTCGACAAGACGCTGGAGATCAGCACGTACACCCCGGCCGGCACGCCGTGTCAGGCGCGGGCACATCGCACGATCACGTCCACGCGCGAGCAGATCTGCCTCGTCTCGGCGGTCGAGGTCGCGGGCTTCACCGCACCGGGCGCCGTGGTGATGTTCGGCGACTCGATCACCGAGGGGTTCTACGAGAACACCTGGCCGTCGCTGGTCGAGAGCGACTACGCGATCCTGAACGCGGGCATCAACGGCAACGGCGTGGTGCTGGGCAACGCGCCGATGGTCACCCGTGTGCGCCGAGACGTCCTGTTCAGCAAGGAAGTCCGCAAGGTCGTGCTGCTCGGCGGCATCAACGACATCCAGAACGGCGTCAGCGCCGAGAACGTCATCGCGGGCATCCGCACCGTTCAGCTGCGCTGCCGCCAGGAGGGCGTGGAGTTCCACATCGGCACCATCACGCCGTGGCGCGGCTGGTTCGCCTGGACCGAGGAACGCGAGCAGCAGCGCCAGAAGGTGAACGCGTGGATCCGCGCCACCTACCCCGGCGCCATCGACTTCGACGGGGCCGTGCGCGACCCCGCCGACCAGCTCAGACTGCGTCCGGAGTTCGACTCCGGTGATCACCTGCATCCGAACGGGGCCGCATTCGGTGCAATGGCTCGCCTCGTGCGGGTATGACCAGCGGACGGTCCGGCGCGTCGGCCAGCACGCCCTCCAACGGGTCGTCGCCCGCCATCCGCACGCGGTCGCGCTCCGGGTGGTAGATCTCCCTGATGATCATCACGCACAACGTGATGACGGCCGCGTCGCGCAGCAGGACGGCGCCGAGGAACCAGTCGATCGGCAGGCCCTTGTTGTCCGTGCCGAGGTAGAAGTACATGCGCGGCACCCACACCAGCGCGTCGACCGTCATCCACGCCAGCAGCAGCTTCCAGCGCGGCAACGCGAGTACGGCCAGCGGCACCAGCCACAGCGAGTACTGCGGGCTCCACACCTTGTTCGTCAGCAGGAACGCCGCCACGACCAGGAACCCGAGCTGCGCGAGCCTCGGCCGGGTGGGCGCCGAGAGCGCCACGTAGGCGATGCCGGCGCAACACACGAGGAACAGCACCATGCTGACCGTGTTGAGGACGGTCGGCGGCTGCCCCTGCGTCAGCCCGGGGTCGAAGCCCTGCCAGCCCGTCCACTGCACGAGGACGTTGTAGAGCGTGTCCGGGTCCGCGTTGCGTTCGGTGTTGAGGCGGAAGAACTCTCTCCACCCCGTGTGCGAGGCCGGGTTCAGTGCGATCGGCGCGTTGACGAGCGCCCACGCGCCTATGGCCGCCGCGGTGGTGGTGAGACCGACCTTGATCCGGTTGGACCGCCAGCACAACAACAGCAACGGCCCCAGCAGGAACAACGGATAGAGCTTCGCCGCACCACCGAGCCCCAGCAGCACACCGGCGAGCACGGGCTTCTTCCGCGCCCACGCCAGCAGACCGGCCGTCGCGAACGCCGTGGCGATCGTGTCGAAGTTCGTGAACGCGTGCACGATGACCAGCGGCGACACGGCGACGATGGCCGCGTCCCACGTCCTGCGCCGCGCGATCCGGGCGACCGAGAACACCGTCACGAGCCACGCCACGGCCAGCCAGAACGCGGTGACGTTGAAGAACACGATCACCGTCATCGGCAGGCCGGGCACCAGCGCCACGAGCCCCTGCGCCACCCGAGCGTTGAGCCACATGAACACACCCGTCACCACGGGGTACTCCATGTACCGGACGTGCTCGGTCGGCTTGCCCTCGTCGTCCTTCCACGACGTGATGTACGGGAAGGAACCGCGCTGGTCGAGCCGTTCCGCGGTGTAGAGCGGCACGGTGTCGGAGTAGCAGAGCGCGGTGAACTGCTTGCTGCCCCGCCAGTCCAGCTGCACGACGCCCTTGTCGTCCACGTACTGCTGGATGCACGGCGACTTCTGCACCCACCCGAACAGCAACGTGACGATGGCGAGCAGCAGGATCACCCGCACGGCCGTCCAGAAGTAGTTCCGGCCGACCAGCGCGTGCTCGCCCAGCGGACCGCCGAACGGTCTGCTCAGGCCGCGCGCGAGGGACTCGGTCCACGTGGGCGCGACGCGCTCTTCGCGGGTGAGCGAGGCGGTGTCCTCGGCGAGGTCGGACTCGGGGGCCTCGGCGGGACGCTCGGCAGGGCTGCTGGGCACGTCGCGGATGTTACGGCCAAGACCGTTTCGCCGTGGTCAACATCCTGCCGACTGCGGATCCGTCGCGATCTTCGCGGCGGTGACGGTGCTGGCGGACGACAGCGGTGTGGAGACCGTGAACGTGTAGCACCCCTCCGCTGAGGAGGAACCGAGAAAGGAGCTGGTGACGACGTACACCGCGGTGTCGAAGTGCAGTGCGGACCCGTCCTGGCGCACCTTCGGATCGCCATCGCTGTCGCGGTGGGTGCTCCGCATTATTTCCTCGTTCGTCAGAATCCCGTCCGCAGCGCGTTCGCGGAGGCGGTTCTGGATGTTCTCCACCTCTTGGGAAAGCTGGTTCTCGGGGTTCATCTCGCGGAACTTGAGGTAGATCTGCAACGCGGCCAGCAGGAGGCCCACCAGAATCAGGATCGTAAGAATCGTGAGACCCCACCGACGCCGGACGGAACGCCCGGCGTCGGTGGGATTCGTGCGATCGGAGTCAGTCATCGACCGTAGTTCATCTCCTGGAGCTTTGCTTCCAACACCCTTCCGTAGCCATAGGTTCCCGAGACGTTCGGGTGCACGGACGAACGGCTGGCGCAGCTGGAATTGATGAGCCAGCAGAGCGTTTGTTTGTCACCGGCGTGGAAATCGCCTTCACCCTGCGGTCCGAAGATGTAGCTGTTGATCATCGGTTCCGGATCGCAGATGCCGTGACCTGCGAACTGGCTGCGCGGGTCGGCGAAGCTGACCGCCGATCCGGCACTGGTGACGGTCTGCTTCAGCTTGTCGCTCATGTACTGGGCGAGCCCGGCGATCGCCCTGGCTTCGTCTCCGGTGATTCCATAAGCACAGGCGTTCGTCGTGCTGAAAAGCGCGGGATAACCCATCAGCACGATTTTGGCGTTTCTCGCCTTGACCTTGATGTTGTTGAGAACGCGCAGGATGTTCGCCTGTGCCTTGTCGATGTTCGACTTGTGCAACGACTGGTAGCTTTCCGTTGAGCAGTCGAACACGACGCAGTCCGCGATGGCCTTGCTGAAATTGGCGTCGTTACCGCCGATCGACAGGGTGACCAAGGTGGTGTCGGCGGAAAGCACACCGCTGTCCAACTGCCTGATCTCGCGGAACTGCCCTTCACCCAGATCGTAGTTGTCCGGCTCGTCCCAGGACCTCGGGTAACTGGTCCCGCTCGCACCGCCGTCGAGATTCCAGGTCACCGCCCCGGAACAGGCCACGAATCCCAGCTCGACGTCGGACTGGAAACGGTCAGAAGCGTTCCCGACGTACCCGTCCACGCCGGGCAGGGTGAACTTGCGCGGCCACGCGTCCTGGCTGCGCCGGCAGGCGTTCCACTCCTGGTTGCCGTGGTTGTTGTCGGACTCCTTGTAGTACCCGCCGGCTCCTTCGCCCGACGAGAAGGAGTCACCGAGAGCGGCGATGACGTGCTTGGGCTTGCCCGGCAACGGCTGGAACGCGATCGCGTCCCAGGCGACGTCGGCGGTGCCGAGCCCTTCCCTGGTCGCCGAGCTCAGCCTGACCGTCGGCTTCCCAGGTCCGGCGAACTGGTACACGCCCAGCGAGACCCACTTGTTCGCCTCGGTGCCCTGGGAGATGTACCGCTCCCTCGTGATGCCGTTGCCGAGGTCGATCTCGTACTTCGCCTGCTGGGTGTGGGCGCCGTGGTCGGGCAGGTGCACCAGCACGCGGGCCCAGCTCAGCGACTGGTTCAGCGTCCACGTGCCGGTCACCCTGGCGAACCCGCCCTGCTCGTCGTTCTGACGGGTGTGCCCGAACCAGAAGTGGTTGTCGAAGCCGGCACCGATCTGGTGGAAGTCGATCCTCGCCGACGGTGAGTCGTGGAAGTCGAGCTCGAACTTGCCCTGGTTGTTCCAGTCGCGCACGCACTTGCGGGCCGGGTCGGCCCACGCCGGCGACGGTTGCTGAGGCGTGTTCACCGAGTCGTCGACGATCAGGGCGCCCTGCGGCAGGGTCTCCCGTCCGCACCGGGGCGGGTAGTTGGTGCCCCAGCCGGGAGACGGCTCGACGTCGTAGGTGAAGTTCCAGTTGCCGCACTCGGCGGTGCAGTCGTTCTTCCACGTCGCCGGGAAGTGCCACCAGCACTTCAGGTCCCGTTTGCCGGTGGCGGGGTTCTTGTTGTCGCACGGTCCGGCGGGCTCGGGGTCGTCACCCTCCTCCGGGAGCACCGAAGGGTCGTCCGGCACCCACTTCTGTCCGGGGTAGCAGTTGTTCTCCGCCTTGCAGAACAGGTCCGAGGGCGGTTTCACCGCCGAGCGGTACTCGGGGTTGACCCACCACGCGGGGGCGAAGCCGGGACCCGAGGTCGTGCCGATCGAGTGGGCGGCCCAGCCCATGATCTTCTCCGGGTACGGCCAGTACTGGGGGTTCTTGGCGTCGCACTGGCAGGTGTCCAGGAACGCGTTGCGGTTCGTCTGGTACCTCGGGTTGATCGGGTTGTTGGTCCAGCCGAGGCCCCACGGGGAGCCGTCGCCCTTGTTCACGTTGAAGCCGGAGTTGTAGGCCCACGCCGCGAAGAACCAGTTCTCGATCTTCCGGTAGCTGCCGTCGTTGACGATCAGGCCGGCACGCCGCGTCTGGTTCCACTTCTCCGAGATCATCTGGAGGCCCTTGGCGATGTTGGACTTGTGGTCCAACGCGATGGCGCGCTGCTGGTCGAGGGGAAGCGCCCGACCGTGCCTGTCTATGTCTCCCTCCCTGCCCGCCAGCCGCATGCCGTCGGTGACCTGCGTGATGCCGTAGCCGCAGTCCGCCTTGTCCCAGTGGATGTCCCAGTCGTCAGAGCCGTCCCTGTTGTAGATCAGCAGCCCGAAGTAGTTGCCGATCAACGGGTTCGCGGTGACGCCGGGCAGCGCGTACCGCGCGGCCTGCCACAGGTTCGACTCCTGGGCCATGATGCCGAGCAGGATCTGCGGCGGCACCTTGTCGCCGCCGTCGATCGCGACGCGCGGGAACATCTTCTGCGCGCCGGTGGTCTGCTCCAGCGTGCCGAGCACGGCCCGGTCGGCTGCCCACTCGACCTGGGCGGGCGTCGGCTGGGTCGCCATCTGGTCGGGATCACCACGCGGAATCGAGCAGACCCGGTCGGCGTCCACCGCGTCGGTGACGCCGGCGAGCTGGGCCTGCACCTTGCTGTCACCGAGCTTCGGGTGCAGCGCACGGCCGGAAGCCGCCTTGTCGCTGACCCGTGCCGCGGGGTCGACCTTGAAGCCGAGCCGTTGCCCGGTCGGGAGGACCTTCAGCTCGACCTTCGCCGGACGGGCGGCATCGCCCTCGGCAGGACCGTCCCATTCGGACCGTTCCACCGCGCTCCTGCCCTCGGTGGACACGGTGGCGTCCCTCGCGACGTCGATCTTCGCGACCGACGGCGGCAGAGCCGACACGGACTTCGCGGTGCCGGTGATGAAGACCTTGCCGGCCCGTCCGGACGTCACGGCCAGGTCCTTCAACGCACCGGTGGCCAGCGTCGTGAGCTTGGCCTTCGGGTCGGCCGGCAGCGAACGCCGCACCCGCACGTCGTCCTTCAGCTGTTCCAGGAAGACGAGGCCTCCGTCGGCGTCGGGCTTCAGCAGGAACGGCGTTCCGGTGGCGGCCGCGATCCTCGTGCGCACGCCCTTCTCATCGATCTTGACGACCGCGTCGCGTGCCGCCGCCACGATCCCGGCCTTCGTCGGCACCGCCGAGGTGACCTGTCCGTCCACCTCGATGCGCGCACTCGCCGACCCGGCCGCGGCGTCGACGCGGCTGAGGCCCGTCTTGTCGAACTCGTCGCCTTCCTGGGTGAGCACGGCCTGTTCGCCGTTGCCACAACCGGGGTTGAAGTAGGCGAGGCTGGACCGGACGTTCAGCTTCGTCACGGCACCGGTGTCGAGGTCGACCACGGCGCTGAATCCGCCGCGCGCCGAGAGCGCGTCGCGGTTGGTGAAGATGCGGGGCGCGTAGACGACGACGGCGCGCTTGCCGGACTCGGTGACGCAGGCGTTGCCGATCCACTGGTCGGCGTCGAAACCGGCCTCGGACAGGGTCGCCGCGGTGCGCCACGTGTAGCCGGTCGACGCGTCGGCCACCAGCAGGTGGAAACCGTCCGCGTCACCGCTCGTGGTCCACGCCCGGTCCCCCGACTGCTGCCAGCCGGCGCCGAGTTGTTCGGCGCGCTTGCCGGCGTCGGTCGTGCTGGGGTCGGTCCTGTCGACCGGTGCCGCGGGTCGCCGGGGCGCCTCAGGTGCCGCCGTGACTGGTTGAGCGGTGGTGACGAGCAACGACGCGATGATCGCGGCCACCGCGATCTTGGGTTTGCCGCGCAGGGCCCGGCCCCGCGCTCTTGCTCCGGGTAAGCGCATCTCGATCCCCCAGGTTCGGTCTTACGTCTTCCGGTCTGTGCGGTACTTCCTCCTGAGGCGGACGAACACCGCGAGCGCTCCGGCGACCCCGAGCGCGCCTGCGGCGGACCTCCACCACAAGAAGCTGTTTTCCGAACTGTGTGCGGGTTGTGCCGTCACGGCTCGTGCCGGATCGACGATGCCGTGTCCGTACTGCGGATCCCGGCCAGGTGAACCGGCGTCCTTCGCCGTCGACGTGAGCAGGTCGACCACCTCCGGCGCCGTCAGATCCGGGTGGGCGGCTCTGACGAGTGCCGCCGCACCCGACACGATCGCGGCGGAAAAGCTGGTGCCGGAACGCTTGTCCGGCGTCACCTCGACTCCCGGTGCGGCCAGCGCCACCTCTGGACCTTCGACGCTGACGTCCGGGCGGAACTTTCCGTCACCGTCCACAGCGGACACCGCCAGCACGCCGAAACCGTTGGCGGGAGCCGTGACCGCGGTGTCGGTGCCCGCGTTCCCCGCCGCCGCCACGACCACGACGTCGTGTTCCGCCGCGTAGCGCAGGCTTTCGTCGAACGTGCCCGTCGCCGAGCTGCCGAGCGACAGGTTCAGCACGCGAGCGCCGTGGTCGACCGCCCACCTGATCGCGGCGTTCGCCTCGACGCTGTTGCCGTTGAGCTTCACCGGAAGGATCTTGGCCTCGGGCGCGACGCCGACGACCAACTCGGCCACGTCGGTGCCGTGGCCGAGCCGGTCGCGTGTCCCGGTGCCGAGTTCGGGGAACTCGGCACCGGGCAGCACGGCGCCCGCGAGTGCGGGGCGGTCGTCGTTGACACCGGTGTCGACGACACCGACGACCACCCCGTTGCCCCTGGACACCTCCCAGGCGTGCTCAAGTTCGAGCTGCCAGGAGAGGTCCGCGAGCATCACCAGCGCGAGCAGGATCTTCATCGCGGGATCAGTAGTCCCACAGCAGGAAGCGACTCTGCGGAGGCTGGTCGACGTTGACCGCCTCCTGCTTCATGAAGGTCAGGTCCGCGCTGCTGTCGTTCTGCGGGCGAAGCCCCATTCCCGGCTTGGAGAACAGGAAGGTGCTGTCAGCCGCGGTGTCGAGCAGACGGTCGTTGATCCAGTACATGTAGGACGTGTCGTCGCACGGGCGTGCTTCAGCGATGGCACCGGGGTTGTACGTGTTGCCTTCGACCGCCATGCACAACCCTGTGCTGCGGTGGATGACCTGGTACTTCCACCAGTCGCGCGGCGCGACACCGGGCGGCGCCGTTTCGGTCTGCCCTCCCGCCTTGCGGATCAGCCAGTGATCGGTGATCGAACCCGCGCACGGCGTCTGGCTGACGCTGGTCCGCCCGCCGGTCTGGTCGGTGACGGTCAGGCACTTCCCGGTCTGGTCGTTGACGATCGGCGTGGACCTGTCGTTGTCGGTGCCGAGCGTGGGCAGGCTGAACGCGAGCGCGTCGAACACCATGACCTGATTGTTGAACCCGCCGCCGTTGGGCGTGATCGAGCTCAGACTCACCTTCGGCGTGTTGTTGAAGACGAACGACCCGACGAAGGCCCACTTGTCGGCGAACTTCGACTGGTCGACCGTGGTGGTCCGCACGCCGTCCGCCGTCTCGACCTTGTACTGCGCCTGGGTCGCCTTGATGTCGCTGTGTTTCGGGATGTAGGCCCAGACGTCGACCCGGCCCTTGAGCAACTTGTTGAGCTGCCACTCGGCGGTGATCGCCGCCTTCTGGTCGGTGAAGTTGTCACCCTTCACCGTGGTCTGCCACATGTGGCCGCCCAGCCCGCTGCCGATCTGGTGCAGGTCCACCATCGCGGCCGGTCTGCCGTCGGTGCGGAACGACAGGGCGCCGTTCGACGGTGGCCGGGCGCAGTCCGGGGCTCGCAGGCTCGGCGCGGGGTGTTCGACGATCAGGCTGGTGCCCTGGTTCGGCAGGTTCGCCAGGTCGCAGGTCGGCGGGTAGCTGGTCCCGTTGTCCGGTTCGGCCGCGAAGTCCGGGTAGTCGTAGCGGATGAACTCGAAACCGCAGGTGCGGTTGCAGTTGTCCTCCTTCCACGACACCGACTGGTTCCACCAGCACCGCAGGTCGTACAGACCGCTGCCGTTCTTGTGCCCGCAGGGCCCGGCGGGCTCACCGACGACGTCGGGGTCGTTCGGCGTGAAGCTCCCGCCCGGCACGCAGCTGTTGCTGGCGTTGCAGAACGTGTAGATGCCCGGCTTCACGTTCCGCCGGTTGTTCGCGGCGGTGCCGGGGACGCTCGCGGGACCGTCGATGCCGTTCCACGTCGCGGGGCGGAAGAACGGGACCTCGGTGGTCTCGTTCTCGAAGCCCGACGGCGGGTTGGCCGCGAAGCCCATCACCTTCTCCGGGTACGGCCAGTTCTGCGGGGTGGCGAAGTCACGGGGGTTCTCGCCGAACGAGCCGCGCTGCGGGTTGTACTTCGGGTTGGCCGGGTTGTTGAACCAGCCGAGACCCCAGGCGCTCGGGTCTCTCTCACCCGGTGCGTAGAAGCCGGAGTTGTAGGCCCAGACCGCGAGGAACCAGTTCTCGATGTTCGAGAAGTCGTTGTCGTGGACGCGCATTCCGGCGTTCTGGACCTGGTTCCACTTCTCCATCAGCTTCTGCAGACCGGCGGCGATGTTGACCGCGTAGTCGGTGGCGATGGCCTTCCGCGCGTTCGGGAAGACCTCCGAGTCCGTGCGGCGCATGCCGTCGGTCAGCTGCGTGATGCCGTAGCCGCAGTCGGCCTTGGAGAAGTCGACGTCCCAGTCGTTGCTGGGGATGTCGTCGTAGATCGGCAGACCGTAGTAGTTGCCGATCAACGAGTTGCCGGTCTCCCCAGGCAGCGCGTGGCGGGCCGCCTGCCACATGTTCGACTCCTGGCCCATGATGCCGAGCAGGATCTGCGCGGGCACCTTGCCGTTGTTGTTGGTGTTGGCCAAGGTGATCGGCGGGAACATGCCCTGCGGCGTGTAGGCACCCATGCCCAGCCCGCGCCAGTTCGCCGGACGCTGGACGTACAGGTGGTTCTTGACCGCCATGTTCGCCGCCCACTCAGCCTGCTTGGGCTTCGGCTGGTAGGTCTGGATCGAGGTGTCGTTGCGGGGAATCGCGCAGGTGTAGCCGGGCTCCACCTCACGCGGCTTCAGCGCCGCGGCGGCGTCGACCGTGAAGCCGACCTCCTTGCCCGTCCTGAGGCTCTTCGTCTTCAGGTGCCACGCCTGAGGTTCGCCCTGCACCGCCGAACCGGTCGGCAGTTGCTCGGTGATCGCCGCCTCGCCGTCGGTCGACACCTCGGCGCCGAGTCCGACGTCGAGCTTGCGGACGAACCGGGGCAGCGCCTCGACCTTGGCCGCCTTGCCGGTGATGAACACCTTGCCCGCGGTGCCCGACGTGACGCCGAGCTCACTGGCGTTGCCGGTCGCGAGCGTCGTGACCTTCGCACCGGCACCGGTGGTGGTGCGCTGGACGCTCACCTTCGTGGTGTCCTCGGGCGCGACGAAGACCACGCCGTTCTCGGCGTCGGGCCGCAGGAACGACGGCGTGCCCTTGGTGCGGGCAAGCCGTTCCTTCTTGCCGTCACCGCTCACCTTGAGCACTCCGCCGCTGCTCGCGACGGCGAACCCGCCCTGGTAAGGAACGGCGGAGGTCACCTGGCCGTCGAGGTCGGTCGGTGAGCTGAGCTTGGCGGTCTTGGTGTCGACGGTGAGCAGCCGCGTCTTGCCGCGGTCCTCCTCGCCGGCCTGCGTGAGCGCGACGGTGTCACCGACACCGCAGCCGGGGTTGAAGTACGCCAGCGTCGTTGTCACCGGCAGGTTCTTCACCTCGCCGGAGACCAGGTCGACGACGGAGGTGAGGCCACCGCGCGCGAACAGCTCCGGCTTGTTCGTGAAGATCCGCGGCGCGTACACGACCACGGCCTTGGTGCCGTCGCCGGTCACGCAGGCGTTGCCGATCCACTTGTCGGTGTCGACGGCCTTCGAACCCAGCGTGGCGACCGTGCGCCACGAGTAGCCCGTCTTGGCCTCCGCCACCAGCACGTGGAACCCGTTGCCGTCACCGGACGTGGTCCAGAGCCGGTCACCGGACTGCTGCCAGCCCTGGCCGAGCAACTCCTGCCGCTTCTCCGAGGGCACCACCGGCGGTTCGACCGGAGGCTTGGCCTTCATCGTTCCCGGTGAGTCCGGGTTGGTCGACGGAACGACCGGAACAGGTTTCGCGTCGGCCTGGACAACGGAAGCGAGCATCAGCGCCGCGGTTCCCGCGACGATCAGAGCTCGTCTTCGCATTCGTTTCCCTGACAAAACAACACCCCCAAATGATGTTTTTCGCATGCTGACCGGCTCGTGGTCGCACGAACACGTGCGACCACGAGCTGGAAATCAGAAGGTGGAAAAGATCAGTCGGTGACTAAGGGCGAAGCGAGACCCGGAACATCTCGATCGTGTCGTTCCAGTCGTCTCCGACGTACCAGACGCTGCCGTTGTCCCTGCGGGAGGCGCTGGATTCCACACCGGCCACGTCGTAGGACATGACGGAGTCGCAGGGCGCCCAGACCCGCCACGACGAGATCTTGTTCCGCCAGACGGTCTGGTCGCCCGTCATGGTGGTCTTGTAGCCCTCTCGATCACAGGGCCCGGCGGTGCCCCACCACTCGTACCAACCACCGGCGGTCGACCATCCGGCGTCGTTGTACCAGGTGATGAGGTCCTGGCGGTTGGCGGCGATCGCCTCGGCCCTGGCAGCCTTGAGCTTGCCGGAGTCGGGTTTGACGTCGCAGGTCAGCTTGGTCCGCTGACCGCTCTCGTCGGTCACGCCGACGCAGAAGTCGTCGGCGGGCCCCGCGCTGGCCGGCGTCGAGGAGCCGACCGCGATGACGCATCCGAGCAGGGCGAATACAGCCTTTTTCACATTTCCCCCAGAAATGTGCAACTGTTCCTGTCCGTTTTCGGGCAGGTTGAACGG
This sequence comes from Lentzea sp. NPDC058436, assembly GCF_042721515.1. Classification (NCBI taxonomy): domain Bacteria; kingdom Bacillati; phylum Actinomycetota; class Actinomycetes; order Pseudonocardiales; family Pseudonocardiaceae; genus Lentzea; species Lentzea sp. NPDC058436. The sequence goes on along the minus strand of NZ_JBHXLF010000009.1, from coordinate 155,065 downwards.
CCTGCGCATGACGCAGGCTCAGTGCTGTGGAAGAAGCAGGAGTGTCGCCCGAATCGGCAACGATGATCGACAAAAGATCGGCGAGTTGCTCTCCGATACGCCCCCCAGCGCGGACATTGCCCGTGTGGAGGTCGTCCGGCCGCCACTGGACCGATTTAAGTTGCTGTCGGGTGCTGCGTCAAGACGGCGTGTGGTGGTTGTCCGGTCAGACAGGCAAGTCGCGAACACGGCGGTGCTTCTCGCGCCGACCGATTCCCGACAAAGCGAAGGGGCCCGGCGCTGTGCGCCGGGCCCCTTCGCTTTGTCAGCCGTCTCCTGGACCACCCCTGGGGCGGCCGCTCGTGGACGGATCGGGATCGTCGGACGGGTCCGGGCAGTTGATGCCCGGGATGCAGTTGGGCGGCTTCGTCTGCGACGGCTTGCCCGGCTCCGAGGTCTGCGACGGCGGCTGGTTGCTCGGCGGCGTGCTCGGCTGCTGGTTGCTCGGCGGAGCGACCGGCGGTTCGGACTTGCGCGGCGGGTTGAAGTTGCCGATCGGGTTCGGCTTCGCGAACTTCTCCTTCTGAGCGTCCGCGAGCGCCCCGTCCATGAACTTCTTCCAGATCTGGCCGGGAAGGCCGGAACCGAAGATCGCCTTGCCTTCCTTGTTCTTGATGGCGACGTTGCCGGCGTCCTTGCCCATCCAGACCGAGGCGGACAGCTGCGGCGTGTAGCCGACCATCCAGGCCTTCGAGTTCTGGTCGAGGCTGTTCACGAGCTCGTGCGTACCGGTTTTGCCGGCGCACTCGCGCTGGGCGGCGCACCCGATCTTCGAGTAGGTCGGGATCTCCTTCAGCGTCTCGGTGACGTTGTCGGCGATGTCGCGGCTCTTCGTCTCGACCGGGTCGAAGGCCGGTACCGGCTGGTCGACGTGCTGGTAGAGGAGGTCGCCGGTCGGACCCGTGACCTTGCTGACGAAGAACGGAGCGCGGTAGATGCCGCGGGCCGCGAACGTGGCGTAGGCCGAGGCCATGTCGAACGGGCGCACCTGGGCGCTCTCGGCGCCGATGGCGATACCGGCACTGGGGGCGTTGCCGCCCTCACCGACCAGCGTGTCCCTCTGCTTGCCTTCGATCATGATGGTCTTCGGGATGCCCGCCTCGTGCGCGGCGTCCGCGACGGCACGCGTGCCCGTGCCCCTCTTCTCGTCCGCCACCATTTCGTAGAAGACGGTGTTGAGGGACTCCTTCATGGCCTGCTTGACCGGGCATTCCTTGCCGCACGTGGTCGTGCTCGCGTTGCGGACCGGGATGCCGGCGATCTTGCGCGGCGTGCTGTCGTACACCTCGCCGATCCCGTTGCCCCGCTTCAGGTCCGCCACCAGGTCGAACGGCTTGAACGACGAGCCGGCCTCCTGGGCGGTGCCCATGGCGTAGTCGATGCCCTTGAGTCCGTCCTTGCCGGGGTAGTAGGCCCGGACGGCACCGGACTGCGGCTCGATCGCGCTGAGCGACGTGCGCAGCTCCGCGTCCTGGCCCTCCATGACGGAGTTGACGGCGTCGACCGCGGCCTTCTGCATCTTCGGGTCGATCGTGGTCGTGATGGTGACGCCTTCCTTCTGCGCCTTCTCCATCGTGATGCCGACCAGGTCGCTGTCGAGCTCGTTCTGGACTCGCTGGCTCACGCGGGCGAGCGGGCCGTCGAGGCTCGCGGGCTGCGTCTGCTCGAACGGCAGGGGCGTCGGGTACTGGCGTGCGTCGTAGTCGGCCTGGCTGAGCCAGTTCTTCTGAAGCATCTGGAGCATGACGAACTCCCAGCGCTTCTTCGCGTGCTCCTCGTCCTCTGACCACGAGGGGATCTGGATCATGCCGGCGATGAACGCGGCCTCGGAAGGCGTGAGGTCCTTCATCTGCTTGTTGTAGTAGACCTGCGCCGCGGCCTTCATGCCGTTCGCGCCACGACCGAAGTACACCGTGTTCATGTACGCGGTGAGGATCGTGTTGTGGTCCGACTCGTTGCTCATCTTGTAGGCCTTGACGAGCTCGGTGAACTTACGAGTCAGCGTCGGGGCCTCGTTGTTCGTCGCCTTCTTGATGTACTGCTGCGTCAGGCCGGAACCACCCGAGCTGCCGCCGGTCGCCTGGATCCAGACGGCGCGGACGATGGCCTTCGCGTCGAAGCCGGGGTTGTCGTAGAAGTTCGCGTCCTCGGCGGCCATGACGGCCTGCTTGACGGAGTCCGGGAGCTCGTCGTACGTGAGCAGCGTGCGGTTCTCACCGGGCGAGGTGATCTTGCCCATCTCGGAGCCGTCCGAGTAGAGCAACGTGATCGTCTTGTCCTGGTCGGCCGCGATCTTGTCCGGCCGCGGCCAGTCGACGAGCGGGTAGGTGACCGCCACGGCGATCACGGGGCCCAGGATCATCAGACCGATCGCGACGAACGCGCCGATGCGGACGCGCTTCCAGATCTTCTTCTTGCGCAGACGACGCTCCTCCTCTTCGGTGAGCTCCGGCTCGTCGTCGTACTCGTAGTCGTCGTCATCGGCGGCGGCACCGGCCATGAGGAACTCGTCCTCCGGCTCGCGGTGCGTGATGAGCTCGGGCTCGCGCTGCGTCGGCCGGTTGACCGGCGGCATCTGCGTGGTGCGTTCCTCGCCGGGGTTGCGCGGGGGAACGGGACGGCCGGGTCCACCGGGACCGCCCTGAGGGCCGCCGGGACCACCAGGTCCACCGGGGCGACGAGCACCGGGGGGCGGGGCGATCGGCATGCCGCCCGGAGGCGTCGGAGGACGGCCGGGGCCACCCTGCGGACCGCCTGGCCCGCCCTGGGGTCCACCGGGACCGTTCATCGGCCCCTGCGGACGGCCGGGACCGCCCTGAGGCCCACCGGGTCCACCCTGTGGACCGCCTGGTCCGTTCGGGCGGCGCGGGGGCTGCTGCTGTGGGAAACCACCGGGCGGCGTGCCACCCTGAGGAGGGCGCGCGAAACCGCCGGGCGGGGTGCCCGGTCGCGGCTGATTCGGGACATCGCGCCTCGTGCCGCCGCCGTCCGGGTCGTCCCCGGTCGGCCACTGCGGCTCGCCTCCGCGCTGCCGGTCATCATGCTGGTCGTTCACGTGAAAAGGCCTCCCAGACCGGCGTGCATCAGCACACGGTTCGGTGGTCGTACTTCGTTCGGAGCAGTGTCACCTGAGCGTCATTCCGCCGCAGTCCTCCTGCGTGGCTTTTCCAGCCCACGCTTCCCCAGGACGTATGACTGCACCAGGTGGTTCCAACTGCATGTGCGACAAACTTCAACTACGTACACGGAGAACTCGTCGAAGAGGTTCGCCATCTTCACCAGTTCTTCAGGCGTGCGTGCTGAACCGGCTGCGTGCTTGAGCTCGTCACCGTAGACCCAGGAGACGTGGGTCAGCGGTTCCTTCCGGCACACCGGGCATGGCACCTCCGTCACCGTTCCGTGGAACTTCGCAGCTCGCAGCAGGTACGGGGACGCGTCGCAGACCTCCATGGTGCCCGTCCGACCGGCATGGACCTCCGCCAGCAGCGCACGGCGCTGCAGCGAGTAGTCCACCACCTGTCGTTGGGTCAACACGTGACAAGAGTACGTGCCGGGCGCTTTTCGATGATGGGCCGTTCAGGGCAGCAGTGACGGACGCGGTATCACGGTGTGCCACATCCCACAGTTCTGAGGAGCACACGATGTATCGCGCCGATATAATCACCTCACCTATCGGTGCAGGTGCGAGGAGGTGACTCGTGTTCGAGTTCGCGCTGCTCGGCCTGCTGCACGAGGCGCCCATGCACGGCTACGAGCTGCGCAAGCGCTTGCATGACCTGCTCGGAGCGTTTCGCGCGTTCTCCTACGGATCGCTGTACCCAACACTGCGGCGACTCCAGAGGGCGGGCCTGATCGTGGAGGAGGGGCCGGAGGAGTCGGCTCTTTCTTGGGGACGTCGGGCTCGCAAGGTCTACAAGCTCACACCGGAGGGCAAGGAGCGGTTCGCCGAACTCCTGTCCGAGGCGGGGCCGCAGACCTGGGACGACGACTCGTTCGGGGTCCACCTGGCGTTCTTCTCGCGCACGCCGGCCGACATCAGGATGCGCATCCTGGAGGGCCGCCGGCGGTGGGTCGAGGAACGCAGGGAAGGACTCCGCGAGCGGCTCGCGCGCACGGGCGAGCAGATCGACCGCTACACCCGGGAACTGCACAGCCAAGGCCTGGAGAGCACGGAGCGCGAGGTGCGGTGGCTCAACGAGCTCATCGCGCACGAACAGTCCGAGCAGGACGAGCAGTAACTCACATGTTGATCAAGGAGGACTCGGCAATGGGCGAAAACCGCCGCACCGTTCGAGTGGCCATCGTCGGGGTTGGCAACTGCGCGGCGTCGCTGGTGCAGGGCGTCCACTACTACCGGGACGCCGACCCGAGCACCCGCGTGCCCGGTCTGATGCACGTGCAGTTCGGTGACTACCACGTGCGCGATGTCGAGTTCGTCGCAGCGTTCGACGTCGACGCGAAGAAGGTCGGTGTCGACCTCTCGGAGGCCATCGGGGCCAGCGAGAACAACACCATCAAGATCGCGGACGTGCCGCCGCTCGGCGTCGTCGTCCAGCGCGGTCACACCTACGACGGTCTCGGGAAGTTCTACCGGGAGACGATCGAGGAGTCCGACGCCGCGCCGGTCGACGTGGTCCAGGCGCTGCGCGACGCCGAGGTCGACGTGCTGGTCTCGTACCTGCCCGTGGGTTCCGAGGACGCCGACCGCTTCTACGCCCAGGCCGCGATCGACGCCGGTGTGGCGTTCGTCAACGCCCTGCCCGTCTTCATCGCGTCGGACCCGGAGTGGGCGGAGAAGTTCCGCGCCGCCGGCGTCCCGATCGTCGGTGACGACATCAAGTCCCAGGTCGGCGCCACCATCACGCACCGCGTGCTGGCGAAGCTCTTCGAGGACCGGGGCGTCCAGCTCGACCGCACCATGCAGCTCAACGTGGGCGGCAACATGGACTTCCTGAACATGAAGGAACTGGAGCGACTGGAGTCCAAGAAGGTCTCCAAGACCCAGGCCGTCACGTCCCAGGTCGACCGCGAGATGGGCAAGCGCAACGTCCACATCGGTCCGTCGGACTACGTGGCGTGGCTCGACGACCGCAAGTGGGCCTACGTGCGCCTGGAAGGCCGCGCCTTCGGCGACGTGCCGCTGAACCTGGAGTACAAGCTGGAGGTCTGGGACTCCCCGAACTCCGCGGGCATCATCATCGACGCGGTCCGCGCGGCGAAGATCGCCCTGGACCGCGGCATCGGCGGCCCGATCCTCTCGGCGTCGTCGTACTTCATGAAGTCCCCGCCCGTGCAGTACTCGGACTCCGAGGCGCACGAGGCCGTGGAGAAGTTCATCCGCGGCGAGGTGTGACGTGAGGGGCCGCTTCCGGGCGGCCCCTTCGCTCATCGCTTCGAGAGCCTGAGCTTCTGCCAGCTGCCGTCCGCGGTCCACCCGCCGTCGACGGGCAGCGCGACACCGTTGATGTACCTGGAGTTGTCGCTCGCGAGGAACCGCACGGCCTGCGCGATGTCGTCCGGCGCGGCGAAGCGCCCAGCGGGTACGTGGTCGGTGATGTCGTCGTCCACGTAGTACCCGCCGGCCTGCGACTCGACGTCCATCTCGGTCTTCACCCAGCCGGGACACACGGCGTTGACCCTGATCCCCCGCCCGCCCCACTCGACGGCGAGCGTGCGCGTCAACCCGATCAGCCCGTGCTTCGTCGTGTTGTACGCGGCCCGGTCCGCCACCCCCTGCAGCCCGGCGACGGACGCGATGTTGACCACGCTCCCGCTGCCCTGCCGGAGCATGACCTTGCCCAACGCCTGCGTGAGCAGGAACGGCCCGGTCAGGTTGACCGCCATGATCCGTTCCCACTGCTCCAGCGTGGTGTCCTCGAACGGCACGATGCCGGCGATCCCCGCGTTGTTGACCAGCACGTCGACCCTCTGGTGGGTGTTCACGACGTGCTCGGTCAGGCGCTGGACGTCCGCGGCGCTGGCCACGTTGCCGACGACCCCGCCCTCGCTCTCCTGCAGGTCGAAGCCGACGACGGCGAACCCGTCCTCGCGCAGCACCTCCGCGATCCGCAGCCCCATGCCCTGCGCCGTGCCGGTGACCACGGCAACTCGTTGCGTCATGACGGCCACGCTAGCCGTGCATCCGCTACGTTCGGCACGGTGCGCACGCTGCTCGTCGCCCTCCCCGGCCTGGTCCTGGCCGGCATCGGCCTGACCCACCCCCACCACCTGGACGCGTCGACCGCGCTGTGGTGGCAGAACATGCACATCATCCTGGCGGTGGTCTTCCCGTTGCTCGGTGCCGCGCAATGGGTCCTGCTCGACGACAGCCCGCGCTACGTCCGCTACCCGGCTCGCGCCGCCGCCTTCGGCTACGTCGTCTTCTACGGCGCACTCGACGCGCTGGCGGGCATCGGCGGCGGAGCGCTGACCGTCCAGAACGGGGGCCGCTCGCCCGGCGACGCGGCCATCTTCCGGATCGGCAACCAACTCGGAACCGTCGGCGCGTGGTGCTTCTTCGCGGCCAGTCTCGCGATCGCGGTCTGCGCGCTGATCGCACACCGGCTGAAGGCGATCCCCGGCGCCGCGTTCCTGATGCTCGGCAGCTACCTGTTCCTCAGCAGCCACATCTACTGGCCGAAGGGCGTCCTCGCCTGCACCTGCATCGCCGTCGGCATGGCCGCCATCAGCTACGCCAGCGCGTCCGGCAGGTCGGCGATCGACCCCAGCACCCGCACCTGAGCCAGCACGTCCTCGGCGGGCGGGAAGTGCGGGTTCGGCACCGCCAGCACGGTCATTCCGGCGGCGAGTGCGGCCTTCAACCCGTTGGTCGAATCCTCGACGGCGTAACAGGAAGAAGCCTCGATGCCGAGCCGCGAAGCCGCCAGCAGGTACACGTCCGGCGAAGGCTTGCCCGCCGCGCACTCCTCGGACGACACCGCGACGGGCACGGGCAGTCCGGTCACGTCCAGGAAGACCTTGATCAGCGCCGCCGGCGCCGACGAGGCGATGGCCACCGGGAAGCGGGACGCCACGGCCCGAACGACATCCACGGCTCCGGGAATCACCGGCAGATGGGCGGCGTAGGCCTTCTCCATCTCGGCGATCACCCCGGCGGACACCTCGGCGGCGGGCAACCGCACCCCCACGGCCGACACCAGGTGCGCAGCCCACTCCGGCGTCGACATCCCCTGCATGTCGCGGGTGGCGGTCGGAGTCCACTCCCCGCCGTGAGCCGCGGCGAAGGACTGGCGCACCTCGTCCCACACCTGCTCGGAGTCGATCAGCACGCCGTCGAGGTCGAAGATCACCGCATCCACGCCCCGAACCGTACCCTGTGACCCACGATGCTTCGCCATGCTAAGCAAAATCAGTTAGGATGGCGAAGTGAATTTCAAGGCTCAGCCCAAACAGGTCTGGATCACGGCTTTTGCCGCCGTGATCGCCTTCATGGGGATCGGGCTCGTGGACCCGATCCTGCTGTCCATCGCAGAGGGTCTGCACGCAACACCGTCGCAGGTCACGCTCCTCTTCTCCTCCTACCTCGGCGTCCAGGTCGTGGCGATGCTCTTCACCGGTGCCGCGACGGCGCGGTTCGGGGCCAAGCGCACGCTCGTCGGCGGGCTCGCGCTGATCGTCGTCGCGACGCTGCTGTGCGCCGCTGCGGGGAACATCGCGCAACTCGTCGGCCTGCGGGCCGTGTGGGGGCTCGGCAACGCGTTCTTCATCGCCACCGCGCTCAGCGTCATCGTCGGCGCGGCGAGCGGCGGGCAGAAGGCCGCGATCCTGCTCTACGAGGCCGCGCTCGGTCTCGGCCTGAGCGTCGGACCGCTGCTCGGTGCGCTGCTCGGCAGCGTCTCGTGGCGCGGGCCGTTCCTCGGCACCGCGATCCTGATGGCGGCCGCGTTGATCCTTTGTGCAACGTTCCTGGCCAAGGACTCGCACCACGAACGTCCGAAGATCGGCCTGCTCGACCCGCTGAAGGCCCTCAAGAACCCCGTGTTGCTCCGCACCTCGATCGGAGCGGCGCTCTACACGGCGGCCTTTTTCACCGTTCTGGCGTGGTCGCCGTTCGTGCTGCGGTGGGGTGCCGTCGAGATCGGACTGATCTTCTTCGGCTGGGGCGTGTGCGTCGCCGTCTCCAGCGTCTTCCTGGCGCCGCGGCTCGCGGACCGCGTCGGTGAGAAGCGGGCGATCATCGGGTCAGTGCTCGCGTTCGCCGTGCTGATGCTGCTGATGGCGGTGCCCAGCAAGCCGTTGCTCGTGGTGGCCGTCGTCATCTCCGGCCTGGTCAGCGGCCTGCTCAACACCCTGTTCACCGGCACCGCGATGAGCGTCAGCGACGCGCCGCGGCCGGTGGCGAGCGCCGGGTACAACTTCCTGCGCTGGCTTGGCGGCGCGCTGGCGGCGACGTTCGTGAGCCACCTCGCCCAGCCGTTCGTGGTGGCGGCGGTGCTCTGCGCGGTCGCGGCCGTGCTGCTGGCGTTCAACCGAACCGACACGCGTGAGGTACCTACGGAAGTCGTGATCGCGAGCGAGCAGCTAGTGGGTTAACGGAAGGTGAACTACGGTCGGTCGCGGTTCCCGCACCGACCGTAGGAGGCCACCACCATGATCCCCCTGCCGCTCGTCAACCACCGCGTCGGCAGAGCTGCGGTGACATGCGAATACCGTTGTGGCGACGCCTGCTTCCACGACGTCCCGAACACTTCGGACAACCCGTACTTCGGCGATCTCGTCAGCCGCCGCACCGCGCTCAAGGCCGGTGCGGTCGTCGCCGCCGCGGCCACCATCGCGACACCGGCTGTGGCCGCCGCCGAACCGCAGCAGTCCCAGGGCCGCCCACCCAGGGGACTCGACTTCAAGCCCGTCGCGGTCAACACCAAGGACGAGGTCGTCGTCCCCGAGGGCTACGAGCAGGGGATCGTGATCCGCTGGGGCGACCCGCTCTTCCCCGGCGTCCCCGAGTTCGACTTCGACAACCAGACGGCCGCGAAGCAGGAGAAGCAGTTCGGCTTCAACTGCGACTTCGCCGCCATCCTGCCGCTGGACCCGTTGGACCTGACCGGGATCATGGTCACGAACCACGAGTACACCAGCGAGCCGTTCATGTTCCGCGGCTACGACGCGAACAACCCCACCGAGGAACAGGTGAAGATCGCCTGGGCCGCGCACGGGCTCTCGGTGTTCATGATCAAGCGGTCGCTGTTCTCCGGGCACTACCGGCCGCGCTTCAGCAGGTACAACCGCCGCATCACGCTGAACACGGCGTTCGAGGTGCGCGGTCCGGCCGCCGGCAGCGACCTGCTCAAGACGTCCGTCGACCCGACGGGCAAGAAGGTCTTCGGCACGATCAACAACTGCTCCGGCGGCGTCACGCCGTGGGGCACGATCCTGTCCGGCGAGGAGAACTTCAACCAGTACTTCGCGAACGCCGCCGGCCGCAACGACCCGAGGCTCACCCGCTACGGCGTCACGGGCACGGCGACCACGCGCAAGTGGGAGCGCTTCGACAAGCGCTGGGACCTGGCCCAGGAACCCAACGAGGTCAACAGGTTCGGCTGGGTCATCGAGCTCGACCCGCACGACCCGGACTCCACACCGGTCAAGCACACGCACCTCGGCCGGTTCAAGCACGAGACCGCGAACATCCGCGTCGCCGACGACGGCCGCGTGGTCGCGTACTCCGGTGACGACGAGCGGTTCGAGTACATCTACAAGTTCATCTCCAACGGGAAGATGAAGCACGGCAACAGCAAGGCCGCGCGCCGCCACAACATGACGCTGCTCGACGACGGCACGCTGTACGTCGCGCGCTTCAAGGGCGACAGCCCCGCGTCCGAGATCGACGGCACCGGAAAGCTGCCCAGTGACGGGAAGTTCGACGGCGCCGGCGAGTGGATCCCGCTGGCGGCGGGCAAGAAGTCGTTCGTGCCGGGCATGAGCGCCGAGGAGGTGTACGTCTTCACGCGGGAAGCGGCCGACAAGGTCGGTGCCACGAAGATGGACCGCCCCGAGGACATCGAGTGCCACCCGCGCACCGGCACGGTCTACTGCGCGCTCAGCAACAACGTCGAACGCGGCGTCACGGCGGGCAAGGAGGGCGCGACCGAGCCGAACCCGCGCGTCAACAACCGCCACGGCCAGGTGCTGGAGCTGGAGGAACGGCGCAAAGACGCGCTCGCGCTGACGTTCAACTGGGGCCTGTTCCTCGTCTGCGGCTTCCCGGAGGACCCGAACACCTACTTCGGCGGCTACGACAAGTCGCAGGTCAGCCCGATCTCCAGTCCCGACAACGTGGCGTTCGACCGGCACGGCAACCTGTGGATCTCCACCGACGCCGACGGCAAGCTCGACGGGCTCAACGACGGCCTCTACGGCGTGCCGCTGGAAGGCCCGGAACGCGGCCACCTGAAGCTCTTCCTCACGGTGCCGCGCGGGGGTGAGACGTGCGGCCCGGTGATCGGCGAGCGGGTGATCACCGTGTGCGTCCAGCACCCCGGCGAGGTGGACGGCGCGAACGCCGACAAGCCCGTCTCGAACTGGCCGGACCGGGGTACCGCGCGACCGAGGCCGTCGGTCGTGGCCGTGTGGCGCAAGGGTCGTCGTCAACTGGGAGAGATCGGTTGATCACGGCGCGTGCTGTGATCGTTCGGGTGTAGTACGAGTTCGCCTGCCGTTCACCTTCTGGACGGCAGGCGATCTCGTTGGGCTCTTAGGTTCGGCCAGTTCCCACACTGACCGATCTCGGAGGCCTGCGTGTCCTCACCCACCGATCGGGGCCGCCGCCTGCTGCCCCTGCTCCCGACGAACCACCCGCTCGGGCGTCAGGCTGTGACCTGCGAGTTCCGCTGCGGCAACGCTTGTTCGCACGAGGCGCCCAACTCGTCGGCCAACGCGTACTTCGGCGACGTCGTCAAGGAGGTCGTGAGCCGCCGCGGCATGCTCAAGGCCGGTGCGGTCGTCGCGGCCGCCGGCGCCGGTGCCCTCGCGTTCTCCGGCGCGGCTTCCGCCGCACCCGACCAGCCCGACGCCGAGATCCTCGGCCGTGGCGGCAACAACGGCCACGGGAACGACGGTCTGAACTTCGAGCCGGTGGCGCCCAACACCCTCGACCAGATCAGCGTGCCGAAGGACTACCAGCAGGACGTCGTCATCCGCTGGGGTGACGCGGTGCTGCCCGGCGCGCCGAAGTTCGACTTCGACAACCAGACGCCAGAGGCGCAGGCCAAGCAGTTCGGCTTCAACAACGACTTCTGCGGCCTCGTCCCGGTGCCCGGTCACCACGACAGCTGGCTCATGGTGAGCAACCACGAGTACACGACCGAGTCCTTCATGTTCAAGGACTGGGCGCCGGACAAGATCACCGAGAAGCACGCCAAGATCGCGTGGGCCGCGCACGGCCTGTCGGTCGTCCTGGTCGACCGCGACCGCCGCACCGGCAAGCTGGTCGTCTGCAAGGACGACATGAAGAAGTACAACCGCCGGATCACGCTCACCACGCCGTTCGAGGTCAAGGGCCCGGCCGCCGGCTCGAAGTTCCTGAAGACCTCCGCCGACCCGACGGGCCGCAAGGTCCTGGGCACGCAGAACAACTGCGCCGGTGGCGTCACGCCGTGGGGCACGATCCTGTCCGGCGAGGAGAACTTCAACCAGTACTTCGCCAACGGCGGCAACGTCACGGACCCGGACACCAAGGCCAAGTTCGCCCGCTACGGCATCAGCGGCGGCGCGTCGCTGCGCCAGTGGGAGCGCTTCGACAAGCGCTTCGACCTGGCTCAGGAACCCAACGAGGCCAACAGGTTCGGCTGGATCGTCGAGATCGACCCGCTCGACCCGAAGTCGACGCCGGTCAAGCACACCGCGCTCGGCCGCTTCAAGCACGAGGGCGCCAACGTCATCGTCGCCAAGGACGGCCGCGTGGTCGCGTACATGGGCGACGACGAGCGCTTCGACTACATGTACAAGTTCGTCACCGACGAGAAGATGCAGAAGGGCGACTCGAAGCGCGCCCGCGAGCACAACAAGCAGCTGCTGGACAAGGGAACGCTCTACGTCGCCAAGTTCACCGGTGACAGCCCCGCCGCCGAGATCGTCGGTGACGGCACCCTGCCGAAGGACGGCGAGTTCGACGGCTCCGGCGAGTGGATCGCGCTGGCGCACAACGACAAGTCGTTCGTCCCCGGCTTCACCGCCGAGGAGGTCTACGTCTTCACGCGCCTGGCCGCCGACAAGGTGGGCGCCACGAAGATGGACCGCCCGGAGGACGTCGAGCCCTCGCTGCACAACCGCCGGATCTACGCCGCGCTCACCAACAACACCGACCGCGGCAAGGCGGGCAAGGAAGGCCCGACCGAGATCAACCCGCGCAACGGCAACAAGCACGGCCACGTCCTGGAGATCGAGGAGCGCCGCAGCGACAACACGGCGCTGGCGTTCTCGTGGAAGCTGTTGCTGGTCTGCGGTGACCCGAAGGACCCCGGCACGTACTTCGGCGGTTTCGACAAGTCGCAGGTCAGCGCGATCTCGTGCCCGGACAACGTCGCGTTCGACTCGCGCGGCAACCTGTGGATCTCCACGGACGGCAACGCGCTGGCCTCCAACGACGGCCTGTTCGCGGTGCCCGTCTCCGGCAAGCGCCGCGGCCAGGTGAAGCAGTTCCTCACCGTGCCGAGGGGCGCGGAGACCTGCGGTCCGGTCATCACCGACGACTTCGTGCTGGTGTCCGTGCAGCACCCCGGCGAGATCGACGGTGCCTCGGCGAACAACCCGCTGTCGCACTGGCCGGACGGCGGCACCTCGCAGCCGCGTCCGTCCGTCGCGGTGGTGTGGCGCAAGGACCGCCGCAGGATCTGCGACTGATCATGTGGTCCGGCTCACTCTGAAGCCGTGAACCGGTGCGGCCACCCGTCCGTGTGATGGGTGGCTGCACCGCGGACAGCCAAGGGAAAGTCCACTTTGGTCGTCCACTTTGGAGTGAGTCGTGAAGGTTCGTCTTCTCGTTGGTGCTGCTGCTCTTCTGGGTCTCGCCGCGTGTGGCACCCCCACCGCCGGCACCGCCACCCCCACGCCCGTCGCTCAGGAGAAGGACGCGCCCGTCGCGGCCGCCGTCCAGATCCCCGCGGGGCAGAAGCTGGTCGGCAAGTACCAGGCGGAGGGGGTCCAGACGTACTCGTGCCAGGGCAACGCGTGGAAGGGCCTGGAGCCCACCGCGACGCTCATGGACAAGAACGACGAGCCGATCATCATCCACTCCCGCGGTCCCGTCTGGATCTCCACGGTCGACGGCAGCGCGGTCGAGGCGACCCCTGTCGAGGGTGCCAAGAACGACGTCAAGGGCGCCGTGCCCGAACTCCTGCTGAAGGCCAAGGCCGTGCGCGGCGACGGCCTGTTCGGCAAGGTCACCTTCGTCCAGCGCCTCGCGACCGAGGGCGGCGTCGCCCCGGCGGGCGGCTGCAAGGCAGGCGCGCAGACGTCCGTTCCGTACAAGGCGCTCTACACCTTCTACGCCGCCAACTGAGACGAGACTGAACCGGTCCGTTGACCGGTCCGTACGACCGGGGGTGATGAAACGAACTGGCATCGTCCTGGTCGCATCAACTCTTCTGGGCATCCTCGCGGGAGGTGTGGCCTCCACGGCCGCGCCGACCGAGGCTGCCACGAGCGAAGCCTCCGCGAGGGTCGCACCCGCGGTCCAGGTCCCGTCCGGCCACAAGATCGTCGAGAGGCTCCAGGCCAAGGGCGTGCAGACCTACACCTGCACAGCGGGCGCGTGGAAGGGCCTCGAACCCGCCGCCACCCTGGCCGACAGGCTCGGCAGGGCGGTCGGACTGCACTCCCGCGGCCCGATCTGGGTCTCCACCGTCGACGGCAGCGCGGTCGAGGCCGCCCCGGTCGACGGCGCCCGCAACGAGGTGCCGGGAGCCGTTCCCGAGCTGCTGCTCAAGGCCAAGTCCACCAGGGGCGCGGGCGTCTTCGCGGGCGTCAGCTACGTGCAGCGCCTCAACACCAAGGGCGGCCTCGCGCCGACCGGCGCCTGCACCGAGGGCGCCCAGACCTCCGTCAAGTACGAAGCCCTCTACACCTTCTCCGTGCCCGCCGTCTGAACGAGCCCGCCCGCCGTGCCGCTTCCGTTCTCCGGTGCGGTCTCCGTGCCTGGCCCACAGGACCACGGCGACCGCACCGATCGACTTCTTGGGCACTAGGGTTCTCCCATGACTGATCGTCCGGTCGCCCTGGTCACCGGGGCATCCAGCGGAATCGGCTCGGCCATCGCCCGCGCTCTGGCCCCCACCCACGACCTGCTGCTGGGCGGCCGCGACGAGGACTCCCTGTCCGTGCTGGCCGCCGAGCTATCGGGCTCGCAGGCCTGGCCGTTCGACCTGACGAACGTCGCCTCGGCCGACCTCGGCGCCCTCTCACGCCTCGACGTGATCGTGCACAGCGCCGGCATCGCCCTGCTCGGCCCGCTGGGCGAGGCCACGCAGGACGAGTGGCGGAAGACTTTCGACGTGAACGTCTTCGCGGTGGCCGAACTGACCAACCTCGTCCTCCCCCAGCTGCGCACGGCGGGCGGGCACGTCGTGTTGATCAACTCGGGCGCGGGCTTGAACGCCAACCCCGGCTGGGGCGTGTACGCGGCCTCGAAGTTCGCCCTCCGCGCCTACGCCGACGCCCTGCGCGGCGACGAGCCGTCGATCCGCGTGACCACGGTGTACCCCGGCCGGACCGCCACGCCCATGCAGGAGGACGTGCGGCGGCACGAGGGCGGCGAGTACGACCCGTCGAAGTACCTCGACCCGGCCTCGGTGGGGCGGGCGGTGGCGGCGGCCGTGCTGGCGACGCCCGACGCCCACATCACCGAGATCAACGTGCGGTCGCGCCCGCACTGAGTTGTCCACAGGTCCATCAACAGCCTGTGGCTAGAGGTTGACGCTCCGGAGTCGTCGCGCCACCGCGGTGACCCCGGCCTGGGCCTCGTGCCGGTCCACGCGAGTCGACTCCCCACCGGCGACGACCTGCTCCCCGGCCACCCACACGTCGGTGACCCGCCGCGACCCCGACCCCCAGACCAGGTTCGCCAGCAACTGCGGGTCCGGCGAGTCCAACCCGGTCGCGAAGGCGGGGTCATCAGCGGCGATGTGCACGACGTCGCCCCACCGACCGGCCTCCAGCGCCCCGATGTCGTCGCGCCCGAGAGCCGAGGCCCCACCCCGAGTGGCCATCAGCAACGCCTGCGCGGCCCCGAGCACCGTCGCGTCCATCTTGGAGACCCGAGCCAGCAAACCGGCCAGCCGAGCCTCCTCGAACAGGTCCAGGTCGTCGTTGGACGCGGGCCCGTCCGTCCCGAGCCCGACGGCCACCCCGGCGGCCAGCATCTCCGGCACCCGAGCGATCCCCGAGGCCAGCTTCGTGTTGGACCCCGGGCAGTGCGCCACGCCGACACCGAACGACGCGTACAGGGCGATGTCGTCATCGGACAGGTGAACGGAGTGCGCGGACAGCACCCGCCCGCCCAGAACGTCCGAAGCCTTCATCAACGCCGGCACCGACCCGAACTCGGCGCGAGCGGCCTCGTCCTCGAACGGCGACTCGGCCACGTGCACCATGAACAACGCACCGCGCGCCCGCGCCTCCACGGCGATCGAGGACAGCTGAGCGGCGGAAAGGGTGTAGGCGGAGTGCGGCCCGTAGGCCAGTTCGACCCGCTCACCAGGCCCGAACCGCAGCCCGTCGGCGTCGATCCACGACGAGATCTCGCCGGTCAGCGACTTCCAGTCCATCCCGGGCACGTCGAGGATCGCCCCGCCGAACACCACCCGCGAACCGGCCTCCAGAACGGCGGACACCAGCTCGGGGCCGTGGAAGTACATCTCGGCGGAGGTGGTGACGCCGTGCCGCAGCATCTCGACGGCGCCGAGCAGCATGCCCGTGCCGACGTCGGCCGCGGTCATCTGCGCCTCGTTCGGCCACATCTGCTCCTGCAGCCACCGCAGCAGGGGCAGGTCCGAGCCCAGGCCGCGCAGGACCGTCATCGGGCTGTGCGCGTGGGTGTTGACCAGGCCGGGGAGCAGGATGCCCGTCAGCGAACGGACCTCGCCGTCGAACTCGGGCGCGGACGAGAACTCACCCACGTAGGTGATCCGGCCGTCGACGACGTCCACGACCGCGTCGCGCAACACGGCGCAGGACGGGTCGCAGGGCAGGACCACCGGGGCGTGCAGACGCAGTGACATGCGGAGAATCCTGCCATTGTGACCGCAGTCACATTCACGCATACTTCCGGGGCGCCTGGGCATCCTCGCTGTGTCGGGCGCGGGCCGACCCCCAGGGTCCGCCCCGGCCTAAAACTTCTCCCCGACCAAGGGGCCCGTCAGTGCATGAGCCGACGGGCCCTTTGTGCATCCATGAGCAACCACGGGCAGGACAGGGGCGTCCCAAGATCATGTCGAAGAAGTCGTGCACGTCTGCCGGTCAGTTCCGCCGGGCGCAGAAGCCCGCCACCCCCAAGCCGCCGACCCGGCGCTGAGTTGGCATGATCACACTCCACGGTACGGGCGTGATCATGCGGAGGCATCAGTGGCCGACATCGACCCTCAGAACGACGACCAGCAGAGCGATCTTGAGATGACCCAGGAGTTCGAAGCCATCCGCGACGACGCCTGAGCTAGTGGTGTGCCGCGCAACGTCGGCGGCGTGATCCACGCTCAGCAGGGCGCCTCGCGGCACCGCCCCCACGCCCCCATGCGTCCAGTACGAGGACGTGGGGGCGGCACCACGACGCACCCGTCTGACCGCGAATTCCACCGGCGACGTTGCGAGCCACACCACTAGCTGATCGGCAGATCGGCGCGGACCGTCCACCCGGTCGGTTCGCGTCGGCCCGCGGAGAACGAACCACCCAGCAGTTCCACGCGCTCGCGCATGCCGACGAGCCCGTAACCTCCCGATCCGCCAACGGGAACGCCCGACGCGATGCCGTCGTCGAGCACGGCCAGGTGCAGCACACCGTCGCTTGAGGACAGTGATACGTCCACTGAGGACACAGCGGCCGCGTGCTTCTGGGTGTTCGTCAGCGATTCCTGCACCAGTCGCAGCACCGAGCGGGCCAGCTCCTGAGGCACTGCGTCCTCCAGGTCGAACGAGAGCCGCACCGGCAGTTCGGACTCCGCCGCCAGCGAGCGCACGTCGTCCACGAGCGACGAGGACGCCGCCGGCCCTGAGGACTCACCGTCCCGCAACGTTCCCACCAGGCGGCGCATCGCGGTGAGCGCCTCGTTCCCGGACGCCTCGATGCCCGGCAGCACGTCGAACTCGCGGTTGAGCTGACCTGCCCGCGCGTGCACGACGATCGCCGTCACGTAGTGCGCCACGACGTCGTGGAGTTCCCGTGCCAACGCCATCCGCTCGGAGTTCTGCGCCGAAGCGACGGAGACCGCGAGTTGGGACGCGCGTTCGTTGTCGCGGGCGCGGAAGTACAGGCCGGTGCCGACGGCGAGCACGAGCATGATGCACGCGCCGAACAGGTACGACGACGGATCCGGTTCCCACCTGCGGTACTCGAGCTCCGCCACGATCGGCCACCCCAGGACCTCCATCGTGATCATCGCCGCGATCACCAGCAGCGTTCCCGCCACCGCGCGCCACTGCGACGCCTCGCGCACCAGGATCGCGACGGTCGCCATGGCCGCGCCGGTGATCGAGATGTTGGCGCCGCTCAGGAAGAAGTGCGGTTCGATCGAGGCGCCGAGGAACCGCATGTAGATCGCCACGCAGACGATCGCGAACGCCGCAGCCAGTGCCGCGTCGAACGGTCTGCGCGGCGCGAGCACCGAGATGGCGCAGATGACCAGCACGCCGGGGATCTGCCACCAGCCGGACGTGGTGCTGATCGACCCGGTCTCGGCGAGGGTGATCCCGGCCAGCGAGAGTGCCAGCGGCCACTGGCGCTTGGCGAGCAGCCGCCAGGTCAAGTCCGTGCTCTCCACCCGAGCAACCCTAGAGCCGGAAGGACCACCCCGCGTCCGACCAGGGGCTACCTGGGCATCAGCCGGAAGGCTGAGGAAGCGACCTGCGGAAACACCCTCACGGCGGATGCCGGATTACGCGGCGGTCACGGACTCTGGAGGAGCAGGAAGTCGGGGAAACGGAGGAAAGCCATGTTGTCAGTCGTGTTCACTTGGGCCGCCGCGGTGGTCGGCCTGCTGGTCCTCGCGCTGATGGCCCTCTCGGGCGTGATGATCGACTCGAAGAACTAGGCCCTGACGTCGACCAGCGTGTGATGGGGAAGTCAGGCGCTGGTCAGGGAGTGTTGCTGGCGGAGCAGTTCCGCCAGCCTGCTCGTCGGCTGGGGACGGGTCTCGTCCAACGCGGCCGTGAAGCGCGCGGGTGAACCGTTCCGTGCGCGCGCCGCGGCTGCGGTGTCCAGCCGGAACGCGGGCCGTGCGGCAGAAGGTCGTTGCCGCGAACGCAGCCAGGCCAGGCGGTGCAACGCTTCCGCGTGGTGGTCCGTGATGGTGACGGCCGCCTTGTCGAACGAGTGCAGCACTGCAGCGTTCAGGTGAACGGTCGCGAAGTCCCGCCACAGCGTGCGTTCGGACGAGGTGTCCAGACCCAACGCCTCGGCGACCTCGCGCGCCACGCCGTAGGCACCTTCCTCGGCAAGGGAACGCGTGCCGATCTCGGCGCCGACGAACCACGAGTTGAACGGCGCCGCGGGGTAGTGCACGCCACCGATCGACAGCCGCATGTTCGCGATGACCGGAACCGCGTGCCAGCGCAGGCCCATCTCGCCGAACCACGGCAGGGTCGGGTGCTCCAGAGGAACCTCGTGCACGATCTCGGACGGCAGCGTGAACAGCCGCGGGCCCTCGTGCTGCGTCTCCACCACCAACGGCAGCAGGTCGAAGCGTGAGCGCCGCACGGGCGGACGCCACCCCATGCCCTGCATGGACTCGGTGAACCCGGCGTACCGGCGGTCCCCCATGCCGTCGGCGTACCCGGCGTACCGGATCAGCTGCTCGTTCCAGATCACCGGACCGGGAGAGCCGGGGGCGTCCGGCGCGAAAACCGTTACCAGCGGCCGGATCTCACCGCCGTTGGTCGCCAGCCGCAGGTGCTCCACGCACTCGCCGGCGACGGCGGCAGCGTTGCGGTAGCCGCGCAGATCGCGGACCTTGAGCCTGCGCCACGGCACACCCGAGGTGCACCAACCGGAGTCGCGCAACGCGATCCGCGCGCCGTACGCGAGTTCGTCGGTGGTGTGGCGGTAGGTTCCGGTCTCGGCGATCTCGGCGCGCACTTGGGCGATGCGGGCGGACAGAGAGCCTGCGTCGGAGTGCGCCGCGTGGAACATGCGGACGAACTC
Organism: Lentzea sp. NPDC058436; assembly: GCF_042721515.1. Classification (NCBI taxonomy): domain Bacteria; kingdom Bacillati; phylum Actinomycetota; class Actinomycetes; order Pseudonocardiales; family Pseudonocardiaceae; genus Lentzea; species Lentzea sp. NPDC058436. Next base: position 135,660 of record NZ_JBHXLF010000009.1, on the reverse strand, counting down.
CTCCGCGACGGGGAGGACGTCGGGGGTCACGGAGCGAGACGCTAAGCCCGGAACAGCCTCACGCGTCACTGCCACTCGGGGCATTTCGGGTGATCAACACCGGCCACTCCAACGAGTGAACGGTAGACCCAAGGTGTTCACTCGATCGGCTTGAGACCTCGATCAGGTGAGGTCGTTCCGCCTGAACATCAGGTCGTGCGAGACCCGATCTTCGTTGACCGCACGCTGCTCGAACTTGGTGACGGGCCGCCAGTCCGGCCGAGGCGCCCAGCCGTCGTGCAGGTTGGTCAGCAACCGCTCGCCGGAACAGACCTCCAGCATCTGGTCGGCGTAGTTCTCCCAGTCCGTCGCGAGGTGCAGCACGCCACCGGGCGCCAGCCGCGACGCGATCAGCGACACGAACTCCGGCTGCACGAGCCGGCGCTTGTGGTGCTTCTTCTTCGGCCACGGGTCCGGGAAGAAGATCCGCACGCCGTGCAACGACGCGGGCGCGATGTGGTCGGTCAGCAGCACGACGGCGTCACCGCGCAGCACGCGCAGGTTGTCGAGACCGCCGAGGTGCTCGGCGCGCAGCAGCAGCTGGGCGAGGCCGGGCTTGTAGACCTCGGCGGCGACGTAGTTGAGCTCGGGCGCGGCGGCCACGAGCTGCGAGGTGGTCTCGCCCATGCCGGATCCGATCTCCAGCAGCACGGGCGCGGAGCGTCCGAACCACGAGTCGAAGTCCAGGGGCCCCTCGGGCAACGACTTCACGTCGTTGCCCATCTTCTCCCAGTACGTGTCCCAGGCTCGTTCCTGTCCCACGGTCATGCGCTCGCCGCGCTGGACGAAGCTGACGATGGAACGGGGGAACTCAGCGCTGGTCACGACCGGACATTCTAAGCAATCAGTTCGATGTCCTCGATCTGAGCACGCAGGTCGTCGACCGTGAAGTCGATGGCCTCCGGACGGCCCGGCCCGCGGTGCGCAGGAACCAGGTGCACGAACCCGCGGTGCGAGTCGGTGAACTGCACGGTCGTCGGGGTGGCTGGCCCGTAGACGCCGCTCTCGGACGGCACGTACTCCCAGTACCCGACCTCGCCGAGGTCGACCCAGGGCACGAACACCCAGCCGGGACGGGAGGCGAGCAGCTCGCTCACCGCGTCCTCGACGGCATGACCTTCTGCACGGGAGCGCAGACGGCCCCGTTCCATCGCACGCAGCCACCACGGCGCGGGCGCCTTCTCGGCGTTGAGCACCGAGCGGTACATCGTGAGCACCTCGTGCTCGGGGGCGCGGTTCACCCAGGAACGACGCGCCTGCGCAGGGGTGAGGGCGATCTCATCAGGGTTGGGTGCTTCGAGTGCACTGGACCACTCGAGGCCCAGCATTGCTTCCACACGGACCACTGGCCACCTCCGCAGCGGGGATAACCCCATTGAACGGGAAACCAAACGTTGGTGTTGTCCAAAATGCCTGTTTTTATCGGTTGTTAACAGCCCTCTTACGCAAGATGGCGCACAACCTGTGACGCCAGGCACGTTGCGTTGTGACGTGGAAACACGATGTAGCTGACGTGTCACTGCTCCCCGCGCTCGCCGTCGCGCTGCCGTTGCTGCTCGCCGCGCAGACGATCGAGGAGCAGGAGTGGCACCTCGACGCGCTCGACGTGTACTCGGCGCAGGCCCAGGCGCGCGGCGACGGCGTGATCGTCGCGGTGATCGACTCCGGCGTCGACGCCAAGCACCCCGACCTCGCCGGCCGCGTTCTACCCGGTACGGGCTTCGGCAGGTCCAAGGGCACGGACGGCACGACTGATACCGACGGCCACGGCACGGGGATGGCCGGGATCATCGCCGCCACCGGCAAGGGCGGCGGCGCGCTCGGCATCGCACCCGGCGCGAGGATCCTGCCGATCGCGAGCGCCGACGAGAAGGAGCAGTTCGGGCTCGACGTCGTCGCCGAGAGCATCCGGTGGGCGGCCGACCACGGCGCCAAGGTCGTCAACATGTCGCTGGGCTTCTCCAGTTCGATGACGCCGTCGCTGGTCAAGGCCGTGAACTACGCGATCGAGAAGGACGTCGTCCTCGTCGCCGCCACCGGCAACGACGGCAAGGAGGTCTCCGCGCCCGCCAACATCAAGGGCGTGATCGCGGTCGCCGGCACGAACAAGGTCGGCAAGCCGTGGGCGTCGTCCAACGTCGGCGCGGACACGGTGCTCGCGGCTCCGGCGCAGGGCGTCGTGACGACCGCGCCGGTGAGCGTCTACGCCAGCGGGTACGCCGAGATGGACGGCACGAGCGCGGCGTCGGCGATCGTGTCCGGGGTCGCGGCGCTGGTGCGCGCCAAGCACCCGGAGATGCCCGCGAAGGACGTCGTCAACGCGTTGGTCAGCACCGCGACGGACCTGGCCGAACCCGGCAGGGACGCGACGACGGGGTTCGGCATGGTCAACCCGATGGGCGCGTTGACCGCGAAACTCCCGCCGGTGGAACGGAACCCGTTGCTGCCGGCACCGAAACCCTCGACGCCGCAACCGACTCCGACCCTCGCCGCGCAACGACCCGAGCAGCCGGCCGACATGAGCGACCGGCTGCCGTTCGTCGCCGCGATGGCGGGCGGCACCGCCGTGATGACCGGGCTGCTGATCGCGTTGCCCGCCATCCGGTCGCGGCGCCCCAGGCCCGTCAGTGAGCCTGGTACTCCACCGACTCCTTGGTGAGCTGCATGAAGGCCTCCTCCAGCGAACCGCGCTGAGGGCTGAGCTCGTGCAGCACGATCTGGTTCTCCGCCGCGAGCTCACCGATCTGCTGCGCCGGGATTCCGTGCACCACAAGGCTTCCGCTCACCGAGTCGTCCGTCACCGTCGCGTGCGCCGCGAGGATCTCGCGCAGCTTCGCGGCGTGCGGCGACCGCACCTTCACGGTGTCCTGGGTGGCGTCGGCGATGAACTGCTCGGTGGAGGTCTGCGCGATCAGCTGACCCCTGCCGATCACGATCAGGTCCTGGGCGGTCTGCGCCATCTCCGACAGCAGGTGGCTCGACACGAACACCGTGCGGCCCTCGTCCGCGAGGCGGTGCATGAACTGCCGGATCCAGAGGATGCCCTCGGGGTCGAGGCCGTTGACCGGCTCGTCGAACAGCAGCACCTCGGGGTCGCCGAGCAGCGCGCCCGCGATTCCCAGGCGCTGCGACATGCCGAGCGAGAAGCCACCGGCGTTCTTGTGCGCGACCTCGGTGAGGCCGACGACCTCCAGCACGTCCTTCACCCGGCTGACCGGGATCTTGTTGGAGACCGCGAGCCACTTGAGGTGCGAGCGCGCGGAACGGTTGGGGTGCACCCACTTCGCGTCGAGCAGCGCGCCGACCTTGCGCAACGGCTGCTTGAGCTCGGCGTAGTGCTTCCCGTCGATCTTGACGTCACCACCGGTGGGGGTGTCGAGGCCGAGGATCATCCGCATGGTGGTGGACTTGCCGGCGCCGTTCGGCCCGAGGAACCCGGTCACGCGGCCGGGCCGGACGGTGAACGACAGGTCGTCGACGGCCTTCGTCTTGCCGTAGTGCTTCTGCAGGCGGACTGCTTCGATCATGACCTCTCCCGGTTCGCTCGACGAAACTGACAGGGACCTGGGTCACCCCCCGACGGATGACCCAGGTCCCTCTCCCCCTTACCTGGAACAGGTCACGCGTCCCGCCGCTTCGCGACGATCAGTGCGACCACCAGCATCGCGATGGCGACACCGGCGAAGTACGCCAGCGAGCCCCACTGGCTGAACTTGAAGTCGACGCCCGCCGCCGCCTGTTCGGCCGGGTTGTCCCCGCCGAGCTGCAGGAAGTGGTTGGCGTTCATGAACGGCAGCCACGCCTGGATCTTCACGCCGACCTTCGGGATGATCCCGATCAGGCCTTCGAGCAGCATGTTCCAGACCAGCAGGATGGCCACGGCGCCGGCGGTCTGGCGGACCAGGATGCCGACCGCGATCGCGATGATCGCGCCGATGCCGTAGAGCAGGCCGACGCCCGCCACGTGCCGCCACTCGTCGCCCGTGGTGATCGCGAGGTCGGAGGCGGGCGACAGCACCTTCGCGATGCCCACCGAGCCGAACGCGATGATCTCGCCGAGCAGAGCGGCGATGAACGCCACCACGACGGTCTTCGCGACCAGCGCGGACGTGCGGTTCGGCACCGCGAGGAACGTGGCGCGGATCGTGCTGAAGCGGTACTCGGTCGTGACCGCGAGCGCGGCCATCACCAGCACGACGGACAGCGCGAGCTGGCTGCTGCCGAACTGCGTGGCACCGAGGGACAGCTGGCCGTTGTCGGTCGAGGCCGCGATGATCGCGGTGAGCCCGACGCCGAGGACCAGGGCGAGCGCGCTGCACCAGTACGGTGAGCGGGTCGAGAAGAGCTTGATTCTCTCAACTGCCAACAGGGTCATCAGACTCACTTCCCGATCTCTGCGTGGTACTCGACAGCATCGCCGGTCAGCTGCATGAACGCCTCTTCGAGCGAACCGCGCTGCGGGCTCAGCTCGTGCAGGACGACACCGTTCGCAGCGGCGATGTCCCCGATCTGGTCACTGGTGGCACCCGATACGGACAACGCGCCGTCCGCGCCGTCACGAACCGTGAAGCCCTTGTCGACGAGCAACGGGCCGAGCTTGAAGAGCTGAGGGCTGCGCACGAGCACGGTGTTACCCGTTGAGCGGTCGATGAACTCCTGCGTGGTGCTCTGCGTGATCAGCTTCCCCCGGCCGATCACCACGAGCTCGCTGGCCGTGAGGGCCATCTCCGACAGCAGGTGGCTCGACACCAGGACCGTGCGGCCCTCGGCGGCGAGGTTCTGCATGAACGTGCGGATCCAGAGGATGCCCTCGGGGTCCAGGCCGTTGACCGGCTCGTCGAACAGCAGCACCTTCGGGTCGCCGAGCAGTGCCGCGGCGATCCCCAGCCGCTGCGACATGCCGAGCGAGAACCCGCCCGCGTTCTTGCCGGCGACCTGCGTGAGCCCGACCGCCTCCAGCACCGCGTCCACGCGGGTCTTCGGCAGGTTGTTGGACTTCGCGAGCCAGCGCAGGTGAGCGCGAGCCGAACGGTTCGGGTGCACCCACTTGGCGTCGAGCAGCGCGCCGACCGTCTGAAGTGGACGGCTGAGCTCGGTGTAGGGCTTGCCGTCGATCAGCACGCGGCCTGCCGTCGGACGGTCGAGCCCCAGGATCATGCGCATCGTGGTCGACTTGCCTGCGCCGTTCGGACCGAGGAATCCGGTCACCCGTCCAGGTTGGACGGTGAACGACAGGTCGTCGACCGCGACCGTCCTGCCGTATCTCTTGGTGAGGCCGATTGCCTCGATCATTGGCTTTCCCCTCTCGGTGATGGGACTACCTTCCCGCTCCGAGGGGTGCCGCCACATCGGCCTGCGGTCTGCGCGTGCGTCAACTTCCGTCGTCGTGTGGCGCTACCTCGGTCGTAGTTGAATGAGCCACATGGGATACACGGAAGCGCCCGAAGGCTGGTGGCGTGAGTTCGTGCTGGCCAAGCCGGCCCGCACCGCCAAGCTCGCGGTCACCCGCAAGGACGGGTCGCCGCACGTCGCACCGGTCTGGGTGGACCTCGACGGCCCCGACGTGGTCTTCCTGACCGCGCGGGACACGGTCAAGGGCAAGTCGATCCTGCGCGACGGCCGGGTGGCGCTCTGCTTCGACGACGAGACCCCGCCGTTCAACTTCGTGACGATCACCGGCCAGGCCGTGGTCGACGAGGACCCCGAGCAGCTCAAGTACTGGGCGGGCCGCACGGCCGCGCGCTACATGGGCGACGACCGCGCCGACGAGTACGCCGAACGCAACGGGGTGCCCGGTGAGATGGTCGTGCGGGTCAAGGTCGACAAGGTCGTCGCCGTCCGGAACGTCTCCGACTAGTTGTCGATGGTGGAGACCGGGTCGATGCCGTAGTTGCGCGCGTACCCGTTCTCCACCCCCACGAGCAGGTCCACCACCTCGAAGTAGGTGTCCCAGAACGGGGTTTCGCGCAACGCCTCCACGAGCAGCTGGTACGACTCGTGGTCACGCGCCTCCCACACCCAGATGTCGGTGACGCGCGTCGAGTAGAACTCCGTGTCGTAGAAGCGGAAACGCACGCTCTCGGAGTTCTTCTCGATCGCCGGCAGGATCTCGGCCTTGAACACCTCCACCCGCTGCGGGACGGTCAGGGTGAGCCACTCGGGAGTGGTCTTGACGAGCATGAACGCGGTGACGCCGGCTTCCTCGAAAGTTGTCATGCGCCCATGCTGCGAGCGGCCAGGCTTTGCTCGCCACGCAACTTTGGCAAGTCTGGGTTGCATACGATGCAAATATGCCTGATCAGCTCGATCTGAACCTGCTGCGCGTGTTCGACGCCCTGGTGCAGGACGGCAGCGTCACCGCGGCGGCCGAGCGGTTGCACCTGTCGATCCCGGCGGCCAGCCGGGCGCTGGCGCGGCTGCGCAGGGCTGTGGGCGACCCGGTGCTGGTCCGCGCGGGTCGCGGGATGGTGCCGACGCCGTTCGCGCTCCAGATCGCGCCGCGGGTGCGGTCACTGCTCGACGAGGCCGCCGCGCTGGTCAACGCGAAGGAGCTCGACCCCGCCGAACTGCGTCGCACGTTCACGATCCGGGTCAGCGACGGCGTGGTGACCTCCGTCGTAGCCGCTGTCGCCGCGCAGGCCCCCGGCGTGGTGCTGCGGTTCGTGGCCGAGGGCGACGAGAGCGTGGAGGCGTTGCGCGACGGGTCGGTCGACCTCGAAATCGGTGCCGGTCACGACGACGAGTCCGACATCCGTTCCGCGGTGCTGTTCACCGAGCGGTTCGTCGGCGTCGTCCGCGCCGACCACCCGCTCGGGAACCGCCCCACGCCGCGTCAGCTCTGCCGCCACCCGCACGTTTCGGTGTCCCGCCGCGGCCGGGTGCGCGGCCCGCTGGACGACGCCTTGCACGCCATCGGTCTGCGCAGGCACGTCGCCGCGGTGGTGCCGTTCTTCTCGGCCGCCGTCCAACTGGTGGCGTCGAGCGACTACGTCGGCCTGGTCCCGCAGCGCCTCGCCGCGCAGCACTCGGGCCTGCGGTGGTTCCCGATCGGCCTGCCGCTGCCGGAGGTGGAGGCGCGCATGCTCTGGCACGCCCGCCTCGACGCCGACCCGGCGCAGCGCTGGTTGCGCGAGACCGTCCTGTCGTCCGTCTAGCCGGGGAAGAAGCGGTTCAGCACCTGGGCGGCGCCGTCCTCCAGCACGGTCGGCGCCACCTCGTCCGCGATCGCCTGGACGTGCGCCGGCGCCTGTCCCATCGCGACGCCGAGTCCGGCCCACGTCAGCATCTCGATGTCGTTGGACCCGTCCCCGATTGCCAGCGCGTCCGCCGGAGTCACGCCCAGTTGCACGCAGAGCTCGTCCAGCGCCGAGCCCTTGCTCACGTCGAGCGGCACGGCGGTCAGCCACGCCTCGGTGTGGTCGACGGACCACTCGACACCGGGGAGTTCCAGCTCCCGCACGGCGAACGACAGCTCGGCCGGCGTGTGGTCGAGCCAGCGCATGACCAGCCGTGGGGTCGGCACGGCCATCTCCTCGAACGTCGCCCGGGTCTTGACGCCCCACAGGTCGTCCGGCAGGAACTCGCCCAGGTGCAGGCTGCCGACGCCGGTCTGCTCCACCGCGAACACCGAGTTCGGCAGCAACGCCTGCAGCGCCTTGATCGTCGGGCCGGGGTCGAACGTCACGCGCCTGGTGATCTCGCGCAGAGCCGGGTCCCACCACACGGCGCCGTTCGAGCACACGGCGTACGAGGCGGGCAGTTTCGCGGCGACCTCGCGGATTCCGACGACGCTGCGACCGGTGCACAGCACGACGTGAGCACCGTGTTCGGAAGCGCGGGTGACGGCTGCCGTCACGGCGGGCGAGATGTCGTTCGACCCGACCGGGGTCAGGGTTCCGTCGATGTCGAGCGCTACCAGGCGCGGTCTCCAGCTCACGTGACACCACCCTATGCGAAGGTTAGTGAATTGTGGTTCACTAACTGGGTGGCACGACCTCGCACGATCACCGACGAGCGGATCCTGAACGCCGTCGCGGCGGTCATCGACCGGCGCGGACCGGAGTTCACCGTCGCGGACGTGGCGGCGGAGGCGGGGGTGTCGGTCGGGGCGGTGGCCAAGCGGTTCGGGTCCAAGAGCGGACTGCTGCAGGCGTTGACGAAGGCGGGGACCGAGGAGGTCGCGCGCCGGATGCGCGAGGCGGGCACTGTCCGCGACGCGCTGATGCTGTGGTTCGACCGGCTGGCCGACCCGGTGGTCGCCACGAACAACCTGGCACAGCTCGGGGTCGACCTGATCGACCCGGAGCTGCGCGCGCTGCTCGCCCAGCACTACGCGGTGCTGGAACGGGAGCTGGAGACGTTGTGCGCGGCGGAGATGCTGCCGCCGAACGCGGCGCGCGTCCTCGCCGCGCTGGTGTACGGGATATCGATGGACTGGTCGGTGCGCCCGCGCGGTGACCTGATGGCGCGCATGGGCGAGGACATCGACCTGGTGCTGGAAGGGATGCGCTGAATGGCTACCTGGGCGGAGTTCGCGGCGGAGCAGCCCGCCATGGCCGCGTTCGCGGAGGGCAGGTTCGCCGCGGACCGGCACGCGCTGCTCGCGACCCTGCGCAAGGACGGCTCGCCGCGGATCAGCGGCGTGGAACCGGACTTCAACCGCGGCGAGCTGTGGGCGGGCATGATGCCCGGTTCGTTGAAGTCGAAGGACCTGCAACGCGACCCGAGGTTCGCGCTGCACTGCATGAGCACGACCGCGTCGATGACGGAGGCCGGTGACGCGAAGATCAGCGGCACCGCCGAGTTCTGGACCGACAAGGCGAACTACCTCAAGGACCTGTTCGACCGCACGGGATGGGATCCGGGCGAGATCGACGTGTTCAGGTTCGATGTCACCGAGGTCGTGCAGATGACTGTCGAGGGCGACGAGATGGTCGTCCTGTCTTGGCACGAGGGAAGGGGAACTCGCCGTGTCGTCAAGAAGTGAGCCCGATCTGAGCGGGAAGGTCGCGGTCGTCACCGGCGCCACGCGTGGTGCGGGACGGGCGATCGCCGTGGAGCTCGGGGCGGCGGGCGCGACGGTGTTCGTCGCCGGCCGCAGCACGCGGGAGCAGCGGTCGGAGGTCGGGCGGGCGGAGACGATCGAGGACACCGCCGAGCTCGTGGACGCGGCCGGTGGCAAGGGGATCGCCGTGCGCTGCGACCTCACGAAACCGTCCGATGTGGACGCTCTGGCAGCGCGCATCGAGAAGCTGGACGTCTTCGTCGACAACGCGTGGGGCGGCGAGAACCTCGTCGAGTGGGGCAAGTTCTGGGAGCACGACCTCGACAGGCAGTTGCACATGTGGCGCAACGGCGTCGAGACCCACCTGGTCGCCATCCACAAGCTGATGCCGCTGGTCCTGAAGTCCGACGACGGCCTGGTGGTCGAGGTGACCGACGGCGAGGACGGCGAGGCGTACTTCGTGAACCTCCCGTACGACGCGGTGAAGAACACCGTGCGGCGGTTCGGCGAGGTGCTGGCCAAGGACCTGAAGGACCACCCGAACGTGACGGCGCTGGCCGCCACACCGGGGTTCCTGCGCTCCGAGCAGATGCTGGAGGGCTTCGGCGTCACCGAGGAGAACTGGCGCGACGCGATCAAGGACGTGCCGGACTACGCGTTGTCCGAGACGCCGCACTACCTCGGCCGCGGCCTCGCGCACCTCGCGGCGGACGAGAACCGCAGGCGTTTCGCCGGGCAGTGCCTGTCGTCGTGGAAGCTCAAGCGCGAGTACGGGTTCACCGACCTCGACGGCTCGCAGCCCGACTGGGGCCACTGGTGGGACGACGTCGTGAAGCCGCGCATGGCGGGTCAGGTCGTCGAGGCCGACCCGGAGAAGTACCGCTAGGGCGGTGACCACCAACCCTTGCCGGGTTGTGGTCACCGCACTAGGCGTCGCCGGGGCGGACGAGACCGGTCTCGTAGGCCAGCACCACCGCCTGCACCCGGTCTCGCAGCTCCAGCTTCGCCAGGATCCGTCCGACGTGCGTCTTCACCGTCGCCTCTGACAGGAAGAGCTTGCGGGCGATCTCGGTGTTCGACAGGCCCTTCGCGATCAGCACGAGCACCTCGCGCTCGCGTTCGGTCAGCACGTCGAGCATCGAGGCGTCCCGCAGCTCACCACCGCCGTCGCCGAGGAACCGGCCCAGCAGCCGCTTCGTGACCGACGGCGAGACCACGGCGTCGCCCGAGGCCACCGCGCGCAGGGCCGACACGAGGTCGGACGGCGGGGTGTCCTTCAGCAGGAAGCCGCTGGCTCCGTTGCGCAGGGCCGACAGCGCGTACTCGTCCATGTCGAAGGTGGTCATGACCAGCACCTTCGCCGAGTCGGCCTCGGCGATGCGCTTGGTGGCCTCCACCCCGTCCATCACGGGCATGCGGACGTCCATCAGCACGACGTCGGGACGCAGCTTGTCGGCCATCTGCACGGCGTCGAGGCCGTCGGCCGCCTCGCCGATCACGTCGATGTCCTCCTGCGCACCCAGCACCATGCGGAAGCCCATGCGCATGAGTTCCTGGTCGTCGACCAGCAGCACCCGAATCACTCGATCACCCTATGCGGCCAGTGGGAAGATCGCGCGGACGCGCCAGCCCCCGCCGGGGTTGGGACCCGCCTCGAACTCGCCACCCAGCACCGCAGCCCTTTCCCTCATGCCGATCAGTCCGTTGCCGCCGGAGACCTTGACCACGTCGTGGGGTGTGCCGAAGCCGTTGTCGGTCACCTCCAGGCGCAGCTCTTCCGGCGTGCGAGCGAGCCGGACCAGAGCGGTGGTGTCCGCTCCCGCGTGCTTGATGACGTTCGTGAGTGCTTCCTGCACGATCCGGTAGACGCTCAGGCCGACGCCCACGGGCAGGTCGTCCACGTCACCGGTGATCTCCAGCTGCACCGGCACGCCGGCGGCGCGGGTGTTCTCCGCGAGCTCGACCACACCCCGTGCGTCGGGCTGGGGAGCCCACTGCGTCTCGGCGTCCTCGCTGCGCAGAACGCCCAGCAGGCGGCGCATCTCGGTCAGTGCGAGGCGGCCGGTGTCGGCGATCGTGCGGACGGCGTTCTCCGCCATCTCCGGTTTGGTCCTTATCGTGTACGCGGCGCCGTCGGCGTGGACGATCATCACGCTCACCGCGTGGGCGACGACGTCGTGCAGTTCGCGGGCGATCCGGGACCGCTCCTCGCCCACCGCGATCTTGGCCTGCTGGTCGCGTTCGGTCTCCAGCAGGAGCAGCCGCTGTTCCATCTCGCGCTGGTAGGCGCGGCGGGCGCCGATGAACTCGCCCATGGCCCAGCTGAACCCGAAGATCACGGAGATCAGGAACACGAAGAACACGGCCTGGATCTCGCCGACCCGGAAGACCGCCCACAGGAACGTGCCCGCGAGCAGCCACCCCGTGTAGATCAGCGCGGTCTTGCGGTTCGTGTACGCGACGAGCGTGTACAGCGCCACGGCCAGCGCGAAGTCGGACATCCGCACCGGTATGCCGTCGGCGCCGCCGTGCGTGAACAGCTGGAGGAACGCGCCCCCGAGGATCAGGTAGCTCGCGCCCAGCGGGTGGTGGCGCCGGAACGGCAGCGGGCCGAGCATCAGCAGCGTCACGGCGAGGAAGGCCGAGAAGGACACGCCCCTGTCGATCCCGGTGACCGCGAAGCCCAGGTCGAAGATCAGCAGAAAACCGGCGATCAGGGAGTCCCCGAACGCCGGATGAGACTTCATCCACAGGCTGAACCGCCGCACCGGACAAGATTAGGTTCGGATCGAACTTCCGCGCGTCGCGCCACGGGCTGACCCTGCGTACGACTTCAGTGTGAGTTATTGTGTCGAGGGGTTGATACAAAACTGAGGGGGTGGCGCGGTGTACGACGTACTGGTCTCGGCCGGCATCGGCCTGGTGCTGCTGGTCCTGTTGTGGCCCACGCGGTCGACCGGCAGGCGCCTGCTCAAGAGCTGGAAGGTCACCGATCCGACGCCCGCCCAGATCGACGACGCGATCCGGTACCTGAAGCGGCGGCGGTTGCTCTACCCGTGGCTCTTCGTCGGCCTGTCGTTCGTGCCGTTCGCCAGCGGTCGCGGTCTGGGGTCGCTCGCGGCGATCGTGCTCGGGGGCACGTTGCTCGCCGAGCTGATCGCCTTGTCGCTGCCGCGCGAAGGCCGTCAGCGGTCGGCCTCGCTCGCCCCGCGCGGCCTGTTCGACATCGCCTCGCAGTACGTGCTGGGCGCGTACGCGGTGGTCGTGTTGTTCGGGCTGGTGTGGCTCGTCGTGAACCTGCAGATCACCCAACTGCCCGTCTTCGTGGTGTCCGTGGCCGCGGTCGCGACGGTCGTCTGGGCGGCCGTCGCCCGTCCGGTGGACGGTGACGAGGAGGTGGACCGGGTGCTGCGCACCCGCAGCGTGCACGTGTCGGCGGGCATCGGCGCGGCCATGATCTGCGCGCTCATCGGCGGCGGCTACCTGTTCCTGGGCGTCTTCGCGTGGGTCCTGATGGCCAACACGAACGTCGTGTCCAAGAAGATTGCTTGGTGAACTCTCCCCGGATCGTCGTAGACGTCGAGAACGGTGTCCCGCCGTGGCGCCAGGTCCGGGACCAGCTCGTCCGGTTGATCAACGGCGGGGTGCTGCCGGTCGGGTCGCGGTTGCCGACGATCCGGCAGCTCGCCGCGGACCTCGGGCTCGCCGCCGGCACGGTCGCGCGGGCCTACCGGGAGCTGGAGACGTCGGGCGTGATCACGACAGGACGAAGGCAGGGCACCGTCGTGGCTGCCCTGCCTTCGCATGCACCGGACCCACTCTCCGCCGCCGCGGCGGAGTACGTCGCCATCGCTCGGTCGCTCGGCGCCAGTGAGGGGGAGGCACTGAACGCCGTGCGAGCCCACTACGTGGGTGAGTAAGGCGACTCGATCTTGGGTGCGGGTCGCGGTTCGCCGATGTGCGCCTGACGTTCTTCCTGGCGCTCCTCGTAGATCCTGTGCTCTTCCGCCATCTGGTCCGCGAGCTGCTGCTGCATCTGGCGATCCCTGATCCTTGCCAGGATCGCCATGGTCGCGCCGTGAGCCAGTGCCAGCAGCAGGAGCACCACGCCCAGCTTCACGACCACGTCCTTCACCGCGTCACCGGTCTCGATCTTGATGACCGAGACCAACGCGAGCAGGCCGAGCACGACGAGGTGGAAGAGCACGGCCGTCAGCTTCATCATGCCGCTGGCCTGCTCGTCGTCGTACGCAGCGCGCCTCAGGTATCCCTTGCCGCTGTGGTAGATCAGCTGGCCGTCGACCACGACCAGGACGATCCCCAGCACTAGGAACGTCACGTAGCTGTCACCCATGCGCTGTGGCTACCCGCGCACGCACGCGCACAAACCGTGGCACGATCAGTGCTCGTGACGGCGCTGCAGGGACAACAACTGGCCGGTCCGCTGTGCGCGGCGGTGGCCAATTTGTGCGTTGCCCTGCAGCCGCAGGTGTCGCCTCGGACGGCCGCCGGTTTCCAGGAGGTGCTGCGCCGCCTGCACGCGCCGTTGCAGGTCGCCGTCGCCGGCCGGATCAAGTCCGGCAAGTCGACTCTGGTGAACGCGTTGATCGGCCGCCGTGTCGCGCCCACCGACGTCGGCGAGTGCACACGACTCGTCACGCGCTATCAGTACGGCACGGTCGATCGCATCGAAGTCGTGCTGCGGGACGGCAGGCGGCAGGTGCTGCCGTTCGACGCGAACGGCATGATCCCCGCTTCTCTTGGCGTGGAAGGCATTTCGCACATCGAGGCATATCTGACGAACGCCGTGCTGCGCGACTTCACCGTCATCGACACACCGGGACTCGGTTCGCTGGACGCCGGCTCGGTCGCCCGCACCGAAGAACTCCTGGATCCCGTGTCCAGCAACGCCGTCGCGGGTGCCGAGGCCGTTCTCTACGTCGTGACGCAGGGCGTGCGCGCGGACGACCAGTCGACGCTGGCCGCCTTCACCGCCGCGACCGCGTCCCGCGAGGCAGGTCCGGTCAACGCCATCGCCGCGTTGAACAAGGTCGACGCCGTGGCGCCAGAAACCGTCGAGGGTTCGGAGGGCGACGTCTGGCGCGCGGCGCAGATCCTCGCGGCGAAGCAGGCCGACCTGCTCAAGCCGCGCGTCGCGGACGTGCTGCCGGTGATCAGCCTGCTCGCCGAGTCCGCGGAGACCGGGGAGTTCACGTCGGCGGACGCGGAGGCGCTGCGGGCGTTGGCGGCGCTGGACGCGGACACCCGCACGATGATGCTGATGTCCGGCGACCTCTTCACGTCGTGGGAGTGCGACGTCGCGGCCGGCGTGCGGTCCCGGTTGCTGGAGAAGCTGGACCTGTACGGCATCGGCCGCGCGCTGGAGGCCCTGGACGCCGAACCCGCGCTGCCCGCGGGGGCGTTGCGGCGCGTGCTGTTCGACGCGTCCGGGTTCGCCGCCGTCCGCGGCCGCCTCGACGCGGTCTTCCGCGCGCGTGCCGACGGCATCAAGGCCGCCGCCGCGCTGGCCTCCGTCACGTCGCTGGCCTCGGGTGATCCCGGCGAACGGCAGCGCGTGCACGACGCGATCGAGGTCCTGCTGGCCCGTCCGGAGGCGCACCAGCTGAGGCTGCTGGAGGCGTTGACGCTCGTCTCGTCCGGCACCGTCGCGCTCGCGCCCGACCTGACGGACGAGGTGCTGCGCGTCGGCAGCACCCCCGACGTGGCCGCCCGGCTGGGCCTGGTGGGCAGGCCGGGCGCGGAACTGACGGCGTTCGCGCTGGAAAGAGCCGGTTGGTGGCGTTCGTTCGCCTCCTTCGGGGCGACCCCCGCGCAGGCTCGAGTGGCGCACGTCGTCCACCGGGCGTATTTCCTCATCTGGCAGCAACTACGTGCTGGGGGGCACCGATGAGCGTGAACGGAACCGAACACCCCGATCTGGCGTCGGACGACGGTGTGGAGACCATTGCCGACGAGCTGCTCGACCAGGCGCTGGCCGAACGCCGCGCGCTGGTCCAGCTGTGCCTGTACGCGCTGGACCGCGCCAGTGCGGGCGTGGTCGCACGCATCGAGGAAGGCCTGTCGTCCATAGGGGTCGTGGCGGTGCGGGCGGACGGTGAGCGCTTCGACCCGTCGCAGCACGAGGCAGGCGGCGCCGTGCCGACGGACGACCTGTCGCTGCAGGGCCTGGTCGCCGAGACCGAGGTGCCCGGCTTCCGCGACCGCGGCCGGACCCTGCGGGCCCCGATCGTGACGGTCTACACGGCCCGATGAGCAACCTCTCGCAGACGGTCCGGCAGACCCGCGAACGCCTCACCTCTCTCGTACGCGACCTCGACCCGTCGATGGCCGACTGGGTAACGCGGAGCGCAACGCCCGAGGTGTCGTCGGTCGTGATCGTCGGCGAGACGAACCGCGGCAAGTCGTCGCTGGTCAACGCCCTGCTGGCAACCCCAGGCCTGTCTCCGGTGGACGCGGACGTCGCCACCTCGACGTACCTGGTCTTTCAGCACGGCCCGTCGTGGGCGGCCCGAGCCTGCTACCCCGGCCTGCTCGCGCCGGTCTCGTTCCCGCTGCCCGCACTGATCAACTGGGTCTCCGCGGCCCACGACCTCCCCGAGGGCGAACTACCCCCGCGCTACGTCGAGGTCGACGCCCCGATCCCGCTGCTCGAACGCATGTCGGTCGTGGACACCCCTGGAGTAGGCGGCCTGGAGTCCGTGCACGGCGAACTGGCCCTGGAGGCCGTCACCTCGGCGACCGCCCTGGTCTTCGTGGTCGACGCCTCGTCCCCGTTCACCCGCGGTGAGCTCGACTTCCTGAAGCGTGTCGGCGACCGGGTCGAAACCGTCGTCTTCGCCCTGACCAAGACCGACCAGTACCGGGGCTGGCGCCAGGTCCTGGACGCAAACCGAGCCCTGCTGGCCGAACACGCCCCCCGCTTCGCCGACGTGACCTGGTACCCGGTGTCGTCGCGCATGTTCGGCATGGCCGCACAGGCCCCGAACCCGGACGCGGCCTCCATGCTCCGCGAGCGTTCCGGCATCTCCGGTCTGCAGACCGCCCTCCAGGAACTGGTCACAGGCCGCGCCGGCATGCTGGCCGAAGCCAACGCCCTCCGCGCCCTCTCCACAGTCCTCGCCGAACTGGTCGTACGCCTCGAACACGAGAAGCGCGCTCTCTCCGTGGGCGAAGACGAAGCAGCAGTGCTCCGCGCCCGCCGCGAAGAACTCCAGACCGAACGCCGTTCCTCGACCAGAGGCTGGCAGGTCCGCCTCCGAGGCGAGGTCCAGCGGGCCCGCATCGAGAACTCGCACGAGATCTCCCGCCAGATGCGCGACCTGCAAACGTGGTACCGCCAGGCCATCGACGCGGCCGACCGCACGGCCCTGGCGGGTCTGCCGGGCCAGGTCGACACGGCCCTGCAGGTCGTCTCCAGCCGAATCTCCACAGCGCTGTCCGTACGCCTCGCCCAGGTGACCGACGCAGTCCTCGCGACGCTGTTCTCCGCAGAGGAACTGACCCTGATCCGAGGCCAGTTCGCCCGAGGCGAGCAACCGCCAGTGGTGTTGCGCCCCAAGGAGAAGCGCCCTCCGACAGCCGAGGACAAACTGCTGGTCTTCATGGGCGTCTCCGGCGGCTTGGGCGCGGGCAAACTGGCCGTCATGCCCCTGGCCGGTTTGGGCATAGCCGTGCTGAACCCGATCGTCCTGCCCGTCACCATCGCCCTGGGCCTCGGCGCGGGCTGGTGGATGGCCCGCACCCGCACCCACACCGCGGAGAAGCAGCACGTCAAGCAGTGGCTGTCCGACGCCATCGCCGATGCTCGCTCCACAGTGGACCAACTGGCCGCCGAGCAGCTGATCGAGGCCGAGCAGGCGCTGTCGTTGGCGTTGGACGAGGCCCTGGCCAAGCGCATCGAGGCGATCGAGGCGGAGCTGCGGGAGGTGGACCGGGCGTTGCGGATGGAGGCCGGCGAGAGGGGTCGCGAGCTGCAGTCCGCGACCCGTCAGTTGGCCGAGGTGGAGTCGGGGCAGTCGAAGGCCGAGGAGCTACTGGGCCGGATCAGGTCCGTGCGAGACCGAGCTTAGGAACGCCCGCCACGCGTGCGACGAGACGTCGAACAACGGCCCCTCGGCGTTCTTCGAGTCCCGAATGGACACAACGCCGCTGCTCAGTCGCACTTCCACGCAACTGTCATTACTGCTACCGCTGTGGCTGCTCTTGGTCCACGCGAACAAGTCAGGTGCTCCTTGCCAGAAAACGAATGAGAGCACCGCGGCTGTCCTGTGGGCTCAGGGCGATGTCCTGCGCCGCCGCGAAGAGCCGTCTCATCGGTCCTGTGTCAGCAGGCTGGTCGAAGTACTGCGACGGCCCCCAGACCGCGGGAGCGAACGTGATCATAGTGGCGTTCTCGAATTCCAGCGACACCAACCCGCCGCCCAGCAGGGGGTTGTTGCCGACGCTGAGCGGCACGATCCGCACCTCGAGGTGGGGGTGCTGGTCAAGCAACCCGAGGAGGTACACCACCTGCTGGCTCATCACTGCCTCGTCGCCGACCACCCGCAGAAGCGTTTCCTCGGTGAACACGATGTCGATCTGCTCTGCGTTCCCGAGTTCGAACACGCGCCGCTGGGACTGCAGCCGGAACTCGATCCGTTCGGCCGTCTCCGCTTCCGACCTCACCGCGCTGGCGGCATCCATCAGCGCTCTGATGTACGGCTCCGACTGCACGATCCCCGGCATGACTCCGGCCTCGTAGTAGCCGATCCGCTTCGCTGCAGCCAGCATGTCGGTGAACCGCAGGTAGGAGTCTGGCAAGGTGTCGAGATAACCGGCTCGTGGTTGTCTGCGCCTGCTCGCCTTGCCGAGAGAAAGAATGGTCTCGCGGTCTGACGACGTGACGCCGTAGAGATCGAGCAAGCGGACCAGCTCGTCCAACCCCAGTGCGCCCTTGCCGTTCTCGACCTGGCTCAACCTGCCGGCGCTTCTGCCGATCGCGTTGGCAGCGTCCTGCTGCGCTACTCCTGCGGCCAGCCGATGGCGCTGGAGCGTCAATCCCAACTGGAGACGCTCCGCCGTCTGCCTGGCTTGACCCACGCGGCTGCCACCCTTCATACGCTTAGGCGAGCGACTTTAGCCTCAAGTAGTTCTAAAGTTAAGTCTAATATGAGCTGACTGGGGCGAAGATGAGGTTGACCATGGGCGTCAGGCGCGAGTGGCTCCTTCGCTGCAGTGACAGCTACGCGGACAGCGCGGTGTGCGAGGTCAGCGTCAGCGCCGGAACCGTGGAGATCGCCGGCCCGGAAGGTCCCTCCTTCACTCTCGCCGGTGCGCAGATGCGGGAGTTCCGCGACGCCCTGAACGCGGCCATCGACCAGAGCGACGACGACCTTCACGCCCCGTGAGGTTGGCCGGGGAACCAAACCGGCATAACGTGGGTCATACCGGTACATGAGCAGGCATGGAGGTGTGTCCCGGTGTACATCGACGAGAACGGTGCGGCCGACGCCGAGCTGAAGGTGACCGTCGAGGACGAGGAGTACACCGCCGACGTCACCTTCGACCTCGACCAGGACGGCGTGAACGACTCCGCCGTCGTCGAGACCGATGACGGCGGTCATCTCGCGTTCACCGACACGAACGGCGACGGTGACGCCGATCTGATGAGCACGTTCGACAAGGACGGCAATCTCCTGAGCCAGGCGCGGTTCGAGGAGAATTCCGGTGAGTGGGTCGCGGTCGATCCGAACGACTCGCAGCAGGAAAAGACGAATTCGACTTCCAAGCAGTCGATTGTCGTGGAGACCGACGACGGTGAACGAAACGTCGGTCAGGCCACCGAGGACACCGACGGGGACGGCAAGGCTGACACCGTTGTCGTCAAGGACGACGACGGCGACACCTGGTTGTTCACCGACAAGAACGGCGACGGCAAGGCCGACGTGGCGACCGAGATCACACGATCCGGCGAGGTCACGATGTCGGAACACCGCGGTGACGACTGGGTCGAGGTCGAGCACGGCCACATCGAGTCCGACGGCCGGTACGTGACGGACTCGAAGAGCGGCATTCTGGACGACTCGGACGACTGGCTCGAGGAAGAACGGTTCGACGGCGTCGTCCGAATCGATTCCACAACGGGGCAGTGGATCAGCCCGAACTGACACCAGAACTGAAGCGCAGGTCACAGGCCCCGATGTGGTGAGAACCGCATCGGGGCCTCTTGTGTTTTTCCCACCTCAAGCCGGCCTTAACGCCGTCCGAGTGCTGAATCGATTCCAGAATCGGTTTTGTGAGCGAAGCGACAGGCTGGGGGTGCTTTACCTGCCATTCACCGGGCTAACCTCGGTCCAACCCCTTCCACGCACGCCCGGCCCCACCGGGCGTCTGGAGCTATTCCCGAGGACGACGAAGTCCTGCACCGGACCACCACGTGCTCGGGTTGCCGAGGCGTTCAGTCAGGAGACGAGACGAGATGACGGCAGTGACCATTCCCGGTCTCGAACAGGCACCCACCAACCACGCGCAGCTGCTCGCATGGGTTCAGGAAGTCGCTGAGCTGACCTGCCCCGACGAGGTTGTTTGGGCCGACGGGTCTCAGGGCGAATGGGACCGTCTCACGAAGAAGCTCGTCGACGCCGGCACGTTCGTGCCGCTCAAGAAGAAGCCCAACTCGTTCTGGGCCGCCTCGGACCCCAGTGACGTCGCCAGGGTTGAGGAGCGCACGTACATCTGTTCGGTGCGCGAGGAGGACTCGGGCGCGACGAACAACTGGATGGACCCTTCCGAGATGAAGGCCATCATGACCGAGCTCTACCGGGGCTGCATGCGTGGCCGCACGATGTACGTCATCCCGTTCTGCATGGGCCCGCTCGACGCGGAGAAGCCGATGCTCGGTGTCGAGATCACCGACTCGGAGTACGTCGTCGTCTCCATGCACATCATGACCCGCATGGGCACCAGGGCGCTGAAGCTGTTCGGTGAGGACGCCTCGTACGTCCCCGCGCTGCACTCGCTCGGCGCCCCGCTGGAGCCGGGCCAGGAAGACGTGCAGTGGCCGTGCAACACGACCAAGTACATCTCGCACTTCCCGGAGACCCGCGAGATCTGGAGCTTCGGCTCCGGCTACGGCGGCAACGCGCTGCTGGGCAAGAAGTGCTTCTCGCTGCGCATCGCGAGCGCGATGGCGCGCGACGAGGGCTGGCTCGCCGAGCACATGCTGATCCTCAAGCTCACCTCGCCGGAGAACAAGGCGTACTACATCGCCGCCGCGTTCCCGTCGGCCTGCGGCAAGACGAACCTCGCCATGCTGGAGCCGACCATCCCCGGCTGGAAGGTCGAGACGCTCGGCGACGACATCGCCTGGATGCGCTTCGGTGAGGACGGCCGCCTGTACGCGGTGAACCCGGAGAACGGCTTCTTCGGCGTCGCGCCCGGCACCGACTACCACACCAACCCGAACGCGATGCGCACCATCGCGAAGGGCAACTCGCTGTTCACGAACGTCGCGCTGACCGACGACGGCGACATCTGGTGGGAGGGCATGGGCGAGCCCCCGGCCCACCTCACCTCGTGGAAGCACCAGGACTGGACGCCGGACAGCGAGGAGCTCAGCTCGCACCCGAACTCCCGGTACTGCACGCCGATCGAGCAGTGCGACATCAAGGCGCCGGAGTGGGAGGACCCGAACGGCGTCCCGATCAGCGCGATCTTCTTCGGTGGCCGCCGCGCCACGACGATCCCGCTGGTCACCGAGTCGCGCGACTGGCAGCACGGCACCTACATGGGCGCCACGCTGTCGTCGGAGACCACGGCCGCCGCGGTCGGCAAGACCGGTGTCGTGCGCCGCGACCCGATGGCGATGCTGCCGTTCATCGGCTACAACGCCGGCGACTACTTCCAGCACTGGGTCGACCTCGGCAAGCGCGCCGACGCCGACAAGCTGCCGAAGATCTTCTACGTCAACTGGTTCCGCCGGGGCGAGGACAAGCGCTTCCTGTGGCCCGGGTTCGGCGAGAACTCGCGCGTGCTGAAGTGGGCCATCGAGCGCATCGAGGGCAAGGCCGCCGCGCAGGAGACGCCGATCGGTTACGTGCCGACCGCGGCCGACCTCGACTTGGACGGCCTGGACGCGTCGCGTGAGGACATCGAGGCCTCACTTGAGTTCAACGCCGACGAGTGGCGTGCCGAGATCCCGCTGGTCGAGGAGTGGTTCGCCAAGATCGGCGAGAAGGTGCCGACCACGCTCCGCGACGAGCTGGCTGCCCTGAAGCAGCGCCTGGGCTGAGCGGCGCGGCCCGGCCCGTTGGCGGGCGGATTCACGCCCAGCAGGGCACGTCGCGGCACCGCCCCCACGCCCCCGTACAACCAGTACGGGGGCGTGGGGGCGGCACCACGACGCACCCGTCTGACCGCGAATCCGCCCGGCAACGTTCCGGGCCACACCGCTTCCCAGGTGTTCGCAGAAGCCCCATCGGTCAACGGCGACCGGTGGGGCTTCTCCATGAGGTACTACTAGTCGTGTGAAGCAGGACGACTTCCTCGGCGGGCTGAACTTCGACGGTTCGACGCGCGATGTGGAGGTCGGCCCGACGACGGGCATCGTGCGCTACTACCCGGTGCCCCCGACCGCCGAGCCGGCCCGCACGTCGTGGTGGCGCTACCTGCTCGTGTTCGGGCTGGGGTTGGCCATCGGCGTGGTCGCCGGCGTGGTCCTGTGCAGCGAATTTCTCTGAGTCAGCCCAGCTCATCGTCCACTTGGGATGAAGTTGTCCACAGTTGTGGACGGACTTGTGCACATGTTGTGGATGGCTGTGGACAAGCCTGGGGACTGCTCCGCGGGTCGTGAAAATGCTCTTGCACCAGGAATGAACCTGGACCCTTCCGGGAACGTCTTAGGTATGTGATGGCGGTCACAAAGATCGTCACCGGAGGCGGAACGGGAGGTGTGCCGTGGGTATCGCAGGAATCGCGATGTTGGTGCTGTCCCTGGCCGCCGTGTTGATGGTCGTGATCGCCGGGTCAGCTCGGGAGCGGGTTGTCGCGGATGCCGAGGAGGGTGCCGGTGAAGGCCTTGGTGGACTCCGCGTAGCAGACGGCGTTGGTCCAACCCTCTGACCAGGCCTGCGAGCCGGGGTTCCGCCACGCAGGGAACACGTCCGTGCGCTTGGTCGAACCCAGGTAGTCGTGCACGGCCTTGGTGCACTTCTCGTTCGCGATGGAGTTCATCTGCTCCTTGGACGGAGCGGGGTCGGTCGACTTGCCGAGCGACACGACACCGGCGGGCACTGCCTCTGCCAGGTGCGCGGTGTTGCAGGCGACGACCTTGACCTCCTGGTCCTTCGACGGCGAGCCCTGGGTGCAGGTCTGGAACGTGCCGAAACCGTTGTCCTTCAGGATGTCGCGCACGGAACCCTTGCGCGCCAGCGGCTTCTCGTCGGGGCTGATCTCCACGACGGTGCACAGCCGCCAGCGCTGGCCGTCCTTCCAGCCCTGCTCGTTCGGCCAGAAGGCCCACACCCGCAGGCGCGTCGAGTCGGCGTCGCCGCTGCCCAGGTACTCGCTGAGCGTCTGGCGGCACGGCGGGAGAGCGGCCTTGCGCAGCGCCTGCGTGTCCGGGTAGGTCGACGGCAGGCCGCTCATCTCACCGACGCTCATGACCTCGGCCTCGTGCGAGTCGGTGCACTGCAGCACCTTCAGCTCGTAGGCGTTCATGCACTGCCCCGTTTTCGGCAGCGTGGGCGCGGAGGCGGAGGCCGTGGACGGCATCGGTCCGGGGACCGCCTGCCCTCCCACCTGAATCGCGCACGCGGACAGCGTCAACGCGCTCAGGACAATTGCCACCGCCAGCCGCACACGAGTCACACCACAGAGACTAGGGCCTTCACTTGGTCGGCGATGTCCCGACGCTGTTTTTCGAACGCCGCATCGGTCAACGCGGCCGGATCGGCGGGCTGTCCGAGCACCGGCGTGTGGAGATGTCCACCGAGGACGTTCGTTGCGCCGTAACCGATTCGCAGCCTGTTGGCCCGGTACATGCTCTCGTTGGAGAGGTAGTCACCACCGCCACCGGAGGCCGCGACCCTGCCCGGAGTCGGCTGGTCCGTGCGGCACGACTGCTGCGAGCCGACGACGACCCACTCGCAGAAGGCCAGGTTGTAGTTCACGGTGAACGGCCCGGTGCCCGCGTCGATCATCTTCTGGTGCGGCAGCGAGGTCTCGATGAACTCGTTGGTCGGCTGCGGCCAGCCGGGAGCGTTCGGGACGCTGCCGTACGAACCGACGTTGTTGTTGTCCGCGAAGCCACCGCGCCAGCGCGCCGCCCACCGCTCGATGTCGAACCGGCCGGGCCTGCCCTGGCTGATCGTCACGAACGCGTCGGGCTTCTGGCCCAGCGCGGTGCCGTAGAACTGCTCCACGACACCCTCGTCGAACCCGCCCCACAGCACCGGGAGCACCGAGGCCTGCAGCACGACCTTGCCCTCCGGCGTGGAGATCTCGCGTCCGTCGAGCTGCAACGCCGCCGCGCCGGCCGGGTTCGCGCGCCGCACGTTCACACCCGTGAGCTGGAACGGGTCGAAGCCGGTGACGGCGATCCTGCGCACGCCGGGCTTGGCGGGGAACGCGGCGTCGCTGAGGCCGCGGGACGCCCAGTCGAACTTCTGGAGGAGCGTCGCGCGGTCGTGCGGTGACAGGGCGAAGCGCGGCCTCCACTGGCGCAGCGCGGAACTGAGCTGCAACCGCGCCCAGTAGAGCGGCCGGTCGTCGTAGGCGTCGTGCGCCTGCGGTGCCGTGCTCTGAGCTCTCGCGACGGCGGCCTTCCACAGGGCGTTGCCCTCGCGTTCCACGAACTGCTGCGCCTGCTTCGGCAGGACCTGGCGGCACAGCTTCGCGGTGAAGTCCGTGACGCGGCCGTCGAACCCGGCCAGCTTCACGAGCGACGGGCCGACGGCGGGGCCGCCGACGACGAGCACGTCGTCGAGCCGCTGTTCCTCGACGGTCAGCGCGGCGGTGGTGTCGTAGCAGTTCGCGTTCTGCGCGTGCGCGACGGCAGGGCTCAGGGTGACGGCGAGAGCGGTCAGTCCTACCAGTCCGGCGATGGTTTTCACGTAGTCGATCCTCGACGCAAAGGGCCACCCGCCGTAACCGACGGGTGGCCCATAGTGTTGCCGATTTGATCTCAGTGGGCAGCGATGGGCTTGACCCGCGGGTTGTCCTCGTCGACGTGGTAGTCCGACGGGTCGGTGTGGTCGACGCCGTTGGGGGCCTTGGCCTTCTTCGCGATCAGCGTGACGATCACCGCGACCAGCAGGTTGACGAACAGCGCGACGATGCCGACGTAGATCTGCGTCGTCGAGGCGCCGAACGGGTGCCACCCGAAGATCGAGATGTTGCCCAGCGGCAGCGCGGAACCGGCGAAGTGCGCCTTGCCCACGGCCGGGTTGCCGATGTTGTAGAGCAGCCACATGCCGTAGCCCATGCCGCCGATCCAGCCGGCGACCAGGCCGTACACGTGGAACCAGCGGGTGTAGAGCGCGATCGCGACCGCGGGCAGCGTCTGCAGGATCATGACGCCGCCGATGAGCTGCAGGTCGATCGAGAACTGCGGGTCGACGAACACGATGAACGCCACGGCGCCGAACTTCACCACCAGGGAGGCGAGCTTGGCCTGCTTGGCCTCCTCCGCCGGGGTGGCGTTCTTCTTCATGTACTCCTTGTAGACGTTGCGCGTCCACAGGTTCGCCGCCGCGATGGACATGATCGCCGCAGGCACCAGCGCGCCGATGCCGATGGCCGCGAACGCGATGCCCGCGAACCACGACGGGAAGTTCGCGCCGAAGAGCTCAGGCACGATCGTGTTGGTGTCCGGACGGCCGGTCGCCTGGTTGACGATCGGCTTCGTGCCCGCGCTGATCGCCACGAAACCGAGCAGTGCCAGCAGACCCAGCAGCAGCGAGTACGCCGGGAGCGCGACCATGTTGCGCTTGATGACGTTGCGGCCGCGGCTCGCGAGGATGCCGGTCAGCGAGTGCGGGTAGAGGAACAGCGCCAGCGCGGAACCGAGGGCCAGCGTGGCGTACTGCAGCTGGTTCGTGCCGGTGAGCAGGATGCCGTCGGCCTTGCTCGGCGTCGCGTCGAACTTGGCCTGCGCGTCGTTGAAGATCTCGCCCCAGCCGCCGAACTTCGAGGGCAGGTAGATGATCGCCACCAGGATCACCAGGTAGATCAGGATGTCCTTGACGAACGCGATCAGCGCCGGCGCCCGCAGACCCGACTGGTAGGTGTAGAGCGCGAGGATCAGGAACGCGATGAACAGCGGCAGGTGGCCGAGGATGCCGGAGCCGTTGAGGCCCATCGACCGCAGCACCGCTTCGAGGCCGACGAGCTGCAGCGCGATGTACGGCATGGTCGCGACGATGCCGGTGATCGCGATGAGCAGCGCCAGCCAGTGCGAGCCGTAGCGGCCCTTCACGAAGTCGGCGGGCGTGACGTAGCCGTGCACGCGGCTGACCGACCACATCCGCACCAGCGGCAGGAAGACCAGCGGGTACAGGATGATCGTGTAGGGCAGGGCGTAGAAGCCGAGCGCGCCCGCGCCGAACATCAGCGCCGGCACCGCGACGAAGGTGTACGCCGTGTAGAGGTCACCACCGACCAGGAACCACGTGATCCAGCTGCCGAACTTCCTGCCGCCGAGACCCCACTCGTCGAGGTGTTCGAGCGTGTCGCCCTTCTGCCACCGCGCGGCCAGGAAGCCCATCACGGTGACGAGCAGGAAGAGGGCGCTGAAAACGATCAGCTCTGTCCACTGCATCAGTTCGCTCCCTCGTCCAGGTCGTCAACGCCGAGCTTGTCGGGCTTGCCGGTGACCACGGGCTCGTCCTTGGTCTTCACGTAGACGATCCCGACGCACAGGACGCCGAGCGGCACGAACAGGAACTGGTACCAGTAGAAGAACGGCAACCCGAAGATCCGGGGCTCGTCCTGGTTGAACCACGGCGTGATGAGCATGAACAACGGGAGTATCAGCAGCAGGTTCCAGTTGCTCCAGCGCAAGCCGGTCTTGTGGTCCGACGGCATGGTGGCCCTCCGTGTACGCGGTGTTGCGCGGATGTTAGGCCTGCATCTCGGTGCCGTCAGCTCCGTGATCGCAATCGTTGCCTTCGCCTTAACGTTCTCTTTGGACTAATCCGCCACCAGACGGCTGGCGAGGTCTCGTTCGGCGGCGTCGAAGTACTCGTCGAGCTGCAGGACCGCCTGGTCGACCGTTCCGTTGTTGAGGAGCTCGACGATCTTGCGGTTCCACGGCAGGTAGGTCTGGTGGAAGGCGTCCATCTCGCGGGCGACGCGGAAGGCGAGCATGAGCTCGGCGAAGAGCCGGTCGGACTCGTCGCTGAGCCGCGCGCTGCCGGCGAGGCCGACGATGCCGCGGTGGAACTGGATGTTCGCGCTGCCGGTCTTGCTGAAGTCGTTCTTCTCGGCCCTGGCCACGGCCTGGCGGACCGGCGCGCGCACGGCTTCTCGCCGAGCCTCGCTGACGTCGTTCCACAGGCGCAGCGCGCCGCACTCGATGGCGCGGCGGGCCGAGTAGAGGTCCTTGACGTCGTCGCTGGTGGGACGCCTGACGAAGACGCCGCGGCTGTGCTCGTGCACCAGGATCCGGTCGCGGGTGAGCAGCCGGAACGCCTCCCGCAGCGTGTTGCGGCTGACGCCCAGCGCGCCGCCGATCGCTTCCTCGCTCAGCCGCAGACCCGGCTCCAGCTCACCGTCGAGCACCCGCTCCCGCAGCATGTCCGCGACCTTCTGCGCTGTGCTGGCGCGCTCCAGGTCGGCCTTGCCCTGAGCCAGCGTCGACACCCACGTCTCGGTCACCTGAGAAGTCTATTTGCAGGATCGTTCGATTGCACTATCGTAGAATCGTTCAACAATCCTACAAGCCGGCACCGGGGAGGACGGCCATGGACCTGAACGCGGACCTGGGCGAGGGCTACGGCCACTGGACCCTGGGCGACGACAAGGCGCTGCTGTCCATCGTGACCAGCGCGAACATCGCGTGCGGCCACCACGCCGGCGACCCCGACACGATGCGCGAGACCTGCGCCCTCGCCGCGTCCGCGGGCGTGGCGATCGGCGCCCACGTGGGCTACCTCGACCTGCCGGGCTTCGGCCGCCGCTTCGTGGACGTGGCCCCGGACACCCTGACCAACGAGGTCCTGGCCCAGTTGGGCACCTTGTCGACGTTCGCCCGAGCCGCCGGCACCCGCGTCTCGTACGTGAAGCCGCACGGCGCCCTCTACAACGCCCTGTTCCGCCACGAGGCCCAGGCCGACGCCGTGGTGGACGCCGTCCGCCTGTTCGACCCGACGCTGGCCGTGCTGGGAGCGCCCGGCGCGGTGTGGCTGAAGCGCGCCTCGGTAGCAGGCTTGAGGGTGTGGCACGAAGCCTTCGCAGACCGCGCCTACACGGCATCGGGCGCACTGGTGCCACGCGGCGAACCTGGCGCCGTGCTGCGCGACCCGGCCGAGATCGCGGCCCGCTGCGTGCAGCTGGCGACGGAGGGGTGGGTCCGCAGCGTGTCCGGCCGCCCGGTCCGGATCCAGGCGGACTCGATCTGCGTGCACGGGGACACGCCGGGCGCGGTGGAGATCGCTCGAGCGGTCCGTTCGGCCATGGAGTCTGCGGGGGTGGCGGTGGGCCGCGTGGAGTCGCCGCTCCGCCACACGCGCCAGGCGGTCTGACGCCCGAGCGGCTGGCACCTCAAGGCCGGCCGCACCGGCGCTGCCGTCCTCGCAAGGCCGCACGGCCCCGCCACCTGACTCCGTCCTGCCCGACTCGGCCTACCTGCCCACCAACGCGCACCCCGAGCCCACTCAGGCCAAGCCCCGGTCAGCCGCTCTGACGCACCAGCGCCGCCGCCCCCACCAGCCCGGCCTCGCCACCCAACTCGGCAGCCCGCACCTCGAACCCCTCCAGGAACGACAACCCGGCGTACGCCTTCAAAGTCCGCCGCACCGGCTCGAACAGCAGCTCCCCGGCCTGCGCCACCCCGCCCCCGACGACCGCGAGCTCCAGATCGCACACCGCCGCGGCCCCGGCGATCGCCATCCCCACGGCACGACCCGCACGCTCGAACGCCACCTGCGGGATCTCCTCACCGGCCAGCGCGGCCGCGGCCAGCAGGGCGGCGTCCGCGTCGTCCGGCGCCTGCCAGCCGGCCCGCCGCGCCCAGTCCACCATCCGCGGCCCGCCCGCCACGGTCTCCGCGCACCCGCGCCCGCCACAGGTGCAGGGCTGGCCGTCGGGCTCCACCACGACGTGGCCGATGTGGCCGGCGTTGCCGGTGCGGCCGCCGAACGGGCGTCCGTCCAGCACCAGCCCGCCACCGACACCGGTCGACACGACCAGGCCGACCATGAACCTGCTGCCCTGGCCCGCGCCTCGCCAGTGCTCGCCCAGCGCCATGCACACGCCGTCGCCCGCCAGTTCCACCGGCACGTCCGGGAACAGCGACGCCACCGACGCGCGCAGCGGGAAGTTCTGCCACGTCGGCACGTTGATCGGGGAGACGGTGCCGGTCGTGGTGTTCACCGGGCCCGCCGAGGCGATGCCCACGCCCGCCACCGGGGAGCCCTCCACCACCGACGAGATCACCGAGACGACGGCGTCCCACGTGTCGGTGGACGGCGTCGGCACGCGGGAGGACCGCACCACCGCGCCGAACGGGTCCACCAGGGCGGCGGCGATCTTGGTGCCGCCGAAGTCCAGTGCCAGCACCAGATCAGTCACGATGAACCAGCTTAATCAGCCACTTCGAGGCTGATGGGCGCAGTGGTCCTGACGAGCGAGCCCGCCGTCACGCGCACCACGGCCGACCATCGGCCCGGCGTGGCCCACGGAGGTGCCGAGAAGCTGAAGTCCAACGGCAGACGACCCTGCGCCGGCAGCAAACCGCCCACGCAGAACGGGCCGACGAGCTCCCACGACGAGCGCGGCGACAGCAGCCGGGCCTGCACCGGCAGGTCACCGTGCGCGCCGGACGCCACGACGACCCTGACCAGCGACGACGAGCCCGGCCGCACGGTCACCGAACACGGTGTCGACGCCATCCACAGCACCTCGACGGGGTCGTCGGCGTCCCACTCCGGCACGGTCAGCAGCGCGACGTCGTACACCTCGAACGGCAGGCCCTCCAGCACGGCGCGCACCGGATAGCAGCCAGGAGTGCGTGGCGCCTCCAGCCGCACCTCGGCCGACACGTGACCGCCCGCTGGAATCGACACCGGCAGCGCCTCCCACGACGCCGACCACCCCGCCGGCAGCGAAAGCCGGACGACCCCCGAGAACTCCGGACCGTCCGACACGGCCACGACCCGCAGCCGCCCGGGACCGAGCACCTCCAGCCGGACGTTCGCGGGCAGCCCGCCCAACGGCGCCGGCTCGTGCAGCCAGTAGCGCGCGAACACCGGGGTCACCTCGGGCGCGACCGGACCCAGGTCAGGCCGTTCCGTCGAAGAGGGAGCCACGGAGGGCAACGTGCCGCACGACGGCGACCGCGAGCCGAGCACGCCCACCAGCGAAGAAGGGCCCAGGTGCCCCACGCCGTTCCACAGCACCACGGCCGTGGAGCCGACCATCTTCTCGCCGACCTCGCTGTGCCACACGCTGATCGGCCCGACGAGACGAGGTGCCTCCAACACAGGGCCGTCCACGGCGATGAGGGACGCGATCGGGTCGTACGACAGCACGTAATGAGTGGACGCGATCTCGGTGCCGTAGCCGCGCTTCCAGCCGTGGTCGACCTCGTCCTCGACCAACGAGTAGGTGCGCCATCCGCACCCAGGCACGTCACGCGCCAAGAACGTCACGGTGACGCCATCGACCAACGTCGGCAGCACGACCCCATCACACTCAACGTGCACGTTGCGCGCGCACGGCAGGTGCACGGACACGATGTCGGTGCAAGCGGAAGCCGCCGGGTTCCAGACGACCACCGAAGACTCCACAGTGGACGTCAGCGCCTTCAGAGACCGCGACACGACGTCGGACTGCAGGTCGAAGGCCTCTCGCGGGTGCGCGACGGCAGCGCGTGAGAGCGCGGCGACGGGGAACGCGGCCCCGGTCAGCCGAGACGCGTGCGACGCGAACACGGCAGCAGGCGAGTCGTCCTCCGAAGCGCGAGGCACGGGCACAGAGCCGCGAACGTAGTAGTCGCGCGGCAACGAACACACGACCCGAGGCCACGTATAGCGCGCGCTCCAGTCGTGATGGATCGCGGTCATCCACGGGTTCGGAGCATCACGAGCAACCCCGACCGGCAGCATCACGTGCGGCGCGGCAGCCCCGGACCGCAGCGCCAGGAACGACGAGTACACCGCCCGCTCGGCCTCGCCCAACGACGAACAGGCCAGCGGCGACCCCACCGGCAGGGCGGAGAGCACGGGCGGCACACCGACCACGTTGGACTCCGCCCCGACGACCTCGACCCGCCCCTCCGAGATCAGCCGCAACAACACCGGCCGGTGCTGCGGAAACGTGTCCCAGTAGGGCTGTAGCAACTCCACGGACGTCACCGCGAACCGGTAGGCCGGATCGGTCAGCGCCAGGTCCAGGTGTGCCCGCAGAGCCGAGAACGGCGCGTCGGCCGCAACGTGCCCCACGAGGTGCACCGTCCACCCCGGCGAGCCCACGACCAGCGGGAACGCGCAGGTCTCCTCGCCGGCCGAAGACCGCACCACGACCTGAGCGGGCACCACCGCACCAGGAGAGTGCTCCGAGACGTCAACGCAGAGCTCGTAGCCGAACGGCCCGAGCCCCAGCGAACCGCCGTGCCGCGGCGACCGCAGCCCGGGCCCGGACACGTGGGCGTGCACGGGGCCCACGAGCGCAGGCGAGCTCAGCCGCACCACCTGCAGCAGCGCGGTCCGAGGTCCGACGAACAGCTCGGTCGACTCGGCGGCGATCACCGGACGATCGCACCACTGTTCCGAACCGGGCGGAATTCCCCGATGGTGGCGAAAGCAGCGAAAGGATCTAGCGCTTCAACATCCGGGTGAGACCGGCCGCCACGGTCGTGGCCAGGATCCACCCCGTCACGATCAGCCCCGACGCGATCCACTGCGACGCACCCGGCGTCTGCCAGCGGTTCTTGTTGCCGAAGTCGACGATCGGCACCACCAGGTCGATCGTGTAGAGCCACGCGTTCCACGGCAGGTGGTCGTCGTCGTTGATCTCCACCAGCGGTCCCTTGAACTGGAACCACAGGCTGCCCACGACCCACGCCGCGATCAGCCACCCCAGCGCACGCGCCGGGCGGTAGCCGTAGCCGACCATCGACCGTTGCAGGAAGCTCCACAACAGCACCAACGGCCCGAAGAACCGCATGCCCTCGGCGACCGCCTTGTACCGCAGGCGCTGCTTCTCGATCAGCACGGTCGAGGCGTGCTCCTCGTTGCCGGCCGCGGTCAGCATCTCGGCGAACTGGTCGTACGGGCGCGGGTGGTAGCTGCGCCGCATCGCCTGCCGCAGCCAGCGCAGCCGTTGCTGCACCTGGTCGTCGTCGCGCAGGTCGATGGGGTACGCGAGAGAGTCGTACCGGAAGTCGTCGAGGTCGATGAAACCCGTGGCGTTCCAGAAGTTCTCGTTGTCGTCCAACGACGTGCACCGCGCCTGCCGCAGCGTCACGAGGCCCTTGGGCGGCGACACGACGTTGAGCATCAGCTCCTGCACCTGCATGCCCATGGCGTTCAACGCGTGGCTGTCGAGCTTGTACCCGAGGACGGCGCCGTTGAAGTTCGCCATACGGCCGATCACCGCGCGACGGCACCGCACGCCGCCGTGCGCGACGAACTCCTTGTCGCCGCGTGCGCAGATGAGGTCGCGGCCGATCGTGGCGCCGCCGATGTCGAGCGACGGCTTCTCGCGCGGCTGGTGCCGGTACGTGCCGGGCCTGGTCAGCCTGCTGCCGCGCAGGTCGAGGTTCGCGCCGACGGTGATGCCGCGCAGCTCCAGCCCACCGGAGACGTCCGACTCGCGCACCACGAAGTTGCTGCCGATCTGGGAGCGGTTGGCCAGCACGGCGTCGGCGGCCGGGTTGTCCACGGTGGCCCGTTCGAGCGTGATGCTGCCGCGCACGTGCGTGTCGACCATGCGCAGCTGGCCCTTGATCTTCACGCCGCGCCCGACGACGTCACCGCCGATCTCCGCGCCGTCGACGTGCAACGCGCGGCCCGAACCGGTCGGGTCGGTGCCCACGGCGGGAGGCGAGACAGCATCTAAAACAGCCTCTGCCACCGAGAACGTGCCGGCGATCTGCGCGCTCACCGCGCGCACGGTGCCCTTGCTGGAGAAGCCGCGGTCCAGTTCGAGATCACCCGACACGTGCACGCGGTCCAGGACGAGCGTGGCGGACGGGTCGGCGTGCGGGTCGTTGGTGTCCTTGAAGTCCGAGCCGCGGGAGAGCACCGCGCCGCTCAGGGACAACGTCGAGCTGATGCGCGCGTTGGACAGGAACACCACGCCGTGCGAGGTGAACGCGCCGAGCAGGTTGCCGCCGACCTGCATGCCGTTGCCGTTCAACGTGAACCCGTCGGCGTTCTGCAGCACCGCGCTGCCGAGGTTGACGTTGCCTCCGATGCGCGCGCCCGCGAGCCGCACCTCGCCCTCGGTGACGATCCCGAACCCGAGCACCGCGCCCGCGACCGTCAGCCGGTCACCGTGCAGGCACAGTCCGTCCGGCACGCTGAACCTGGTGCCCCGCAACAGGACCGAGCCCGCGATGTCGGCGTCGGTCAGGTCGGTCAGACCGGACACCGTGCAGTCGAGCAGCGAAACGTCGTTGCTGCTGTTCAGGTTCCGCGCCTGCAGCCCCGGCAGGTCGCAGTCGCTGAACGAGATGCCCGCCAGGTTGGCCTGCCGCAGGTCCGGCGCCGCCTCGAACTGGCAGCGCTCGAACTCCAGCACGTACGGCACGTCGACCGCGCGCAGGTCGAGCACGCCGGTGACCGACTGGTTCTCCACGCGGACGACGGGTGGGGTGCTCGGCTTGCGCCGAGGCAACCTCCACCCGCCACCACCGGAACTCTCGTTCTCCCCCAACAGCCCCCGCAGCACGTCCGCCGCGGCGACCTTCCCCCTCGCCATGCAGCTAGACCGGGTCGCTCGGGCCGTGGTGCGTCGGGTCGAGCACGCGCGCCAGGAACTCCTGGGTGCGCGCCTCCTGCGGGTTGCCGATCACCTCGGCCGCCGGGCCCTCCTCGACGATGTAGCCGCCGTCCATGAAGATCACCTTGTCGGCGACCTCGCGGGCGAACTGCATCTCGTGCGTCACGACCAGCATCGTCATGCCCTCGTCGGCGAGCTGGCGCATCACACCCAGCACGTCACCGACGAGCTCGGGGTCGAGCGCGGAGGTGGGCTCGTCGAACAGCATGACCTCGGGGTCCATCGACAGCGCGCGGGCGATCGCCACGCGCTGCTGCTGGCCGCCGGAGAGCTGCGCCGGCATCGAGTTGGCCTTCTCCTTCAGGCCGACCCGCTCCAGGTTGCGCAGGGCGATCTCCTGCGCCTCCTTCTCGCCGCGCTTGAGCACCTTGCGCTGCGCGACCGTGAGGTTCGCGAGGACGTTCAGGTGCGAGAACAGGTTGAACGACTGGAAGACCATGCCGATCTTCGTGCGCGCCCGGTCGATGTCGACGTCCGGGTCGGTCAGCTCGACGCCGTTGACGACGATCTTGCCGCCGTTCGGCTCCTCCAGCAGGTTCACGCAGCGCAGCAGGGTCGACTTGCCAGAACCCGACGGGCCGATGATGCAGACGACGTCACCGCTGTTGACGGTGGCGTCGATCCCCTTGAGAACGTCCAGCGAGCCGAACGACTTCTTCAGCCCGGTGATCTCGACACTGACTTCGCTCACAGGACGGACACCTTCTTTCCGCCGGAGCGGCGCTCCAGGTACCGGGACAGGTACCCGAGAGGCAACGTGATGATCAGGTAGCAGAGGCCGACGACGAGGATCGGGGTGAGCGACGGGCTGCGGCTCAGCGTCTCCCGCCCGAACTTCGTCAGCTCGTACTGGTCGCGGGCCAGTCCGATGATGTAGATCAGCGAGGAGTCCTTGGTCAGCAGGATCAGCTCGTTGGTCAGCGGCGGCAGGATGATCCGGAACGCCTGGGGGATCACGATGGTGATCATCGCGCGGCCCTGCGACATGCCGAGCGAACGGGCCGCCTCGATCTGGCCCTTCGGCACGGCCTGGATGCCGGCGCGGATGGTCTCGGCCATGTAGGCGGCGCCGACGATGCCGAGCGCCAGCATGACCGTGGAGTAGATGTCGAACTGGATCTGGAACGCGAGCGGCACGCCGAACGCGAGGCCGATGAACACCAGAAGTGCCGGAATACCGCGGAAGAACTCGATGTAGACGGTCGCGATCCAGCGGTACGGCGCGATCGACGAGAGCTTCATCAGCGCGAGCACGAGGCCCAGCGCGAGACCGAACGAGAAGCCGAGCGCCGTGTAGATGAGCGTGTTCTTCAACGCGATGGTGATGACGTTGGGGAACATGTCCCCCATCGTCTTGAAGTTGAAGAACGCCGTGCGGATCTGCTCCCAGTCGGCCAGGAACGCGATCACGACGGCGATGACGACGAGCAGCGTGTACTGCGAGTACCGGAAGTATTCGGCCCGCTTGCGCTTCGACAGCGCCATTCTGACTCCTAGCGGATGTGGTTCGGACGCGAACGGGGCGGCGTCGTCCGCCGCCCCGTCAGCTCGATGTCGCTACTTCTTCTCCGGCTTCTTGCCGAACCACTTCTCGTAGATCTTGTCGTACTCGCCGTCGTCCTTGGCCTTCTTCAGGACGGCGTTGACCTTCTCCGCCAGGGCGGTGTTGCCCTTCTTGATGCCGATGCCGTACTGCTCGTTCGTGTTGAACTCGGCCGACACGACGGTGTCCGGGAACTCCTTGGCGTAGTCCAGGAGCACGCCGTTGTCGTTGATCGCGGCGTCGACGGCACCGGTGCGAACGGCGGTCTCCATCAGCGGGAGGTCCTCGAACTGGATGACCTCGTAGCCGTTGGCGGCCTTGTTCTCGTTGGCGTAGATCTCACCGGTGGTGTCCTGCTGGACGCCGATCTTCTTGCCCTTGAGGTCCGCCAGAGCCTTGATCGGCGAGTCCTTCTTGACCAGCAGCGCCTGCGTGGCCTCGAAGTACGGGTCGGAGAAGTCGATCGCCTGCTTGCGCTCTTCCTTGATCGTCATACCGGCGGCCGCGAGGTCGCACTGGTTGGCGTTGAAGCTCGCGCCGGACGTGATCGTCTCGAACTGGGTGTCGAAGATCTCCTGCGTGACACCGAGGTCCTTGGCGATCAGGTCCACCAGGTCGACGTCGAAGCCGACCGTCTTGTCGCCGTCCGTGTACTGGAACGGCTTGTAGGACAGGTGGGTGCAGGTGACGAGCTTGCCTTCCTTGACAAGCTTGATGCCACCGTCGGTGGTGCCTCCACCGCTGTTGGTGCTCGTCGCGCAACCGGCGAGCGCGGTCAGCGCTAGGGCCGCTGCGGGCAGCAGGGCGAGCACGTGCCTGGGTCGACGAGCCACTGCGTCACTCCTCGTAACTGTCGCGGACGAGTGAACGGGATCCTGCCACTCGGGTGACGTGGTGGACAGCACGTGCGTGTTACAGGCCACTCCCTTGCAACGATCCTGCGTCAAATCGCCCTTTTGATCGCAAAATCTTGCGCAGTTTGGCCCAGATCACACAACTTCTTCACGTATTGCACACGAATGATTACGATACGCGAGTGTTTCCTTGATCAGGATTTGATCACGACGGTGCTGGTCAGCGTGTTCTTTCGGTCATCAGACCGGCCACGAGAGCGGTCCAGCCCGTCTGGTGCGTCGCGCCGAGACCCTCGCCGGTGTCACCGTCGAAGTACTCGCTGAAGGTGACGTGACTGCGCCAAAGAGGTGATTCCGAGGCCTCGATCCGCTTGCCGTCCGACGGCCTGCGCCCGTCGTGGTCGAGCAGGAACAGCCCGACGAGGCGGTCCGACAGCTCGTCCGCCACCTGGCCCGCCGTGACCCAGCGCCCCGAGTGCGTCGGCATCTCGACCTGGAACATGCCGTCGTGGAACGCGCAGACCGTCCGCAACGCCTCCACCAGCAACGCGTTGGTGGGCAACCAGATCGGCCCGCGCCAGTTGGAGTTGCCACCGAACATCGGCGTGTGCGACTCGCCTGGCTCGTAACCCATGCGGTGGTCCTGGCCCGCGACCTTGACCTCCAGGCCCTCGCGGTGGGCGGCGCTGAGCGAGCGGATCCCGTGCGGCGACAGGAACTCCTGCTCGTCGAGCATCCTGTGCAGCACGCGCTTGAGCCTGCCCTCGTCGAGCAACGACACGAACGCGCCGCGCTCGTAGTGGAAGGTGATGAACTGCCGCAGCTCGGGCCGGCGCTTGAGCAGGTGCTCCAACCGGCTCGTGAACCCGTGCAGGTCGCTGAGCACCCACGGCTCCAAGACCGCCGACGCGAGCAACGGGATGAGACCGACCATCGACCGCACGCGCACCGGTTCGGACTCGACCTCACCATCGGCGCGGCGCCGTGAGACCCGGTCGTAGCAGAAGCCGTCCTCGTCGTGCCAGATCCCGCCGCCGTGCGACCCGAAGTGCGTGAACGCCTCCGCGATCGACAGGAAGTGCTCGACGAACTTGGTGGCAACGTCCTCATAGGACTCGTCGTCGCGCGCCAGCTCCAGCGCGATCTGCATGAGGTGCAGGCTGTACGCGGCCATCCACGACGTGGCGTCGGACTGCTCCAGCCGCCACTCGCCCAGCATCGGCTCCGACCGGTTGACCGGCCCGATGTTGTCCATGCCGAGGAACCCGCCCTCGAACAGGTAGCTGCCGTCGGCGTCCTTGCGGTTGACCCACCACGAGAAGTTGAGCAGCAGCTTGTGGAAGATCTTGGCGAGGAACCCGCGGTCCCTGCTGCCGTCGGCGCGGTAGACCTGCAACGCCGCCCACGCGTGCACCGGCGGGTTCACGTCGCCGAACTCCCACTCGTAGGCGGGAATCTGGCCGTTGGGGTGCATCATCCACTCACGGCAGAACAGCAGCAGCTGCTCCTTCGCGAACGCCGGGTCGACCAGCGTGAACGGGATGGTGTGGAACGCCAGGTCCCACGCCGCGAACCAGGGGTACTCCCACTCGTCCGGCATGGAGATGACGTCGGCGACGTCGAGGTGCCGCCAGTGCACGTTGCGCGCCCTGGCCGTTCTCCTGCTGGACGGCGCCTCCGGCTTGGTCGGGTCGCCGTCGAGCCAGTCGCGCGTGCGGAACCGGTAGTGCTGCTTCGTCCACATGAGACCCGCGAGCGCACGCCGCAGCACGTGCTTCTCCTCGCGGCCGACCCGCGGCGCGATGGCGTCGTGGAACTCGTCGGCCTCGACCTTCCTGGCCGCCACGGTGTCGGTGAAGCTCGACCCGAACGGGTCCAGGTGCCCGTCGCCGCCGACGAGCCGCAGCCGGATCGTCACCGTCTCACCGGGTTCGACCGGGTCGAACGAGTACCAGGCGGCGAACTTCGTGCCCGCCGTCCCCGCGTCGTCCGGCCCGACCACCTGGCACGAGCTGGTGCTGCCGCCCACCACGTACTCGCAGATGCCGTCCTTGGTCCACGGCGACGGGTTGCGGTCGGCCCCGAAGAGCGCGACCTCGTTGCTCTCGTTGTCCGTCATGAGCATCGACGGCGAACCGTCCAGGTGCAGCGTGTACCGGCCGAGGTTGCCGTGGTCAGCCGTGACCCTGCGCCCGGCCGTGGTGCTCGCGACGAGCTGACACGGCCGCTGGTCCCGCCCCCACGCCCACGTGTTGCGGAACCACAGCTGCGGCAGCAGGTGCAGCGGAGCGTCCTCGGGCCCGTGGTTGGTGGCGCTGATCTCGACGCAGATGTCGTCCGTGTCGGCCTTCGCGTAGGAGACCTGGATGTCGAAGAACCGGTTCTCGTCGAGCACCCCGGTGTCGCTGAGTTCAGGCTCGCGGTTCTCCCGCCCGGCACTGCGCGCCATCTCCCGCAGCCGCTCGTACGGGAACTCCTTCTGCGGGTACCGGTAGACCACCTGCATCCAGGAGTGCGTGGGCGTCCCGTCGGTCACCCACCAGTGCTCCTTGACGTCCTCGCCGTGGTTGCCCTCTTCGTTGGTGAGGCCGAAGTACCGCTCCTTGAGGAACGGGTCCCTGCCGTTCCACAGCGCCACCGAGAAGTTCAGGAACCCGTGCACGTCGCAGATGCCGGCGATGCCGTCCTCGCCCCACCGGTACGCGCGCGACCGGGCGTGGTCGAAGGGGAACGAGGCCCACGCGTCACCCTCGGGCGAGTAGTCCTCGCGGACCGTGCCCCACTGGCGACCCGACAGGTACGGCCCCCACAGCCGCCACGGCGAGGTCGGGGTGTCCGACTCCGCGAGGCGCGCCCGTTCCGCTTCTTCGACCATCAGGCCAGTGTGGGACACCTGGTCGGACAAGCGGTCGGGGCCACGTCTCGGCTGAGTCCTTCCTCACTAAAAGACGGGTGGAGTCAGGGGGTCCCCGTCCACAGGTATCGGCGCTTGGGACTGCGTTGTGCCCCTTCGGCGCGAACGAGGCCCTTCTCGGTCAGTTCCTCGAGTCGTGCGAGCACTGTCGGGCGCGAGTACCCGGTTGCCGCGATGAGCTCTCGCGCACTTGCCGAACCCAGAGTGCGCAGCACCTCGGCGACATCAGCCGGAGGTGGCGTGATCGTGAAGAGGTCCGGGGTTTCGGCCGAGGCTCCCAGGGAGTAGGTGGCATACCGGCGTCCACCCGTGCGAACAGCAAGGCCCTTGTTCACCAGATCGCGCAGCACGGCCGTCGCGTCTGCCTGGCTCGCTCCGAACTGCCTGAGAGCCGCGTTGCTGATCGGTCGACCGTGGTGCATCGTCGCGAGAGCGAGTTCGTGCAGCTGTGTGAGCCCTGGTTCGCGCATTCGCGCGAGCCACTGACGGGTTGCCGGATCGAGCAGTTCCGACCGGCTGAACTCGACCTCGAACCGGTTCGCGAAGTTGCGGAAGATCGGTCGTGCCAGGCCGGACCGCTGGAGATCCTTGATCATGGACGGGATGCCGGACGCCCTGTTCTCGGCGACGAGCCGGTCGCTCAGCGGCAGGTAGGTGTCGGACAACAGCGAGGCGAGGAACGAGTTGCGCGACGAACTGACCCCCTCGCTGCCGAGGTCTTCGAGGACGACCGGTCCGAAGAGACCCCCTGGGCTCCGCACGAGCAGCCGATCAGGGTGCAGTTCGATCTGCACCTGGGTGCCGCGGGTACCGCCGCTGTAGTCCCGGTGCAGCAGGGCGTTGACCACTGCTTCCCGCACGGCCTCCATCGGGTAGTCGAGCTGTTCGCGGCGTCCGCTGCTGTCGACGTGGCTGCGAACGCGCATGTGCCTGCGCAGCACCGACATCGTCTCCGACACGAGTTCCGGGATCGGGCCGCGGACCACCGGGTTGTCGTCGAACCGCGGGCCGTTCTCATCGCCGCCGTAGACCACGACCGACACGGTCAACTGGGGAAGATGTTGCTGTGGATAGGTACCGAAGCTCAGCAATCCGCCGAGTGACGGCACCAGCGTTCCGTTGTCGGCTCGGACCAGCACCCGCAGGCGCTCCAAGGCCGTGATCTCGTCCATGTCGCGGAAGGGACGGGACGTTTGGCGCACGCGCTCGATGGTGCGGCCGTAGGAGACGCGGTCGAGGTCGCCGATCACAGCGTCTGTGACGGCTTCGAGGTCGTAGCGGGGCTGGCCGCGGTTGGCGATGGCCAGGCCGATCTCCGCCTGGGTCATCCTGCGATCGCCATCGCCGACCCGCACGTACGAGCCGGTGGCGATGCCTTTGGAGTCCACGTAGCACGGACGGTGGTCAGAAGGCAGCGGATCGATCTCCGCCAGAACGACCGGCATGCTCTCGAACTCGACGACGTCCACCGCGATGCGCAGTGGCGGGTGGAGGCAGTCGCTCGCGAGTGCGGCCAGGTCATCCCGCAGCTTCGCCGCGTCACCGAGTCGGACTGGACGGAAACCGTCGTTCTCGTCCAGTCCGAGCACCAGCGTGCCGCCGTTGGTGTTGGCGAACGCCGAAAGGCTTTCGGTGACGCTCTTCGGCAGACCTCCTGCCGCCGACTTCACCTCGACATCGCTCATCTCCGCGCCGGCACGACGCAGGCGTTCGACCAGTGTCCGCAATGCCGAGGCTTCCAAGCACGCTCCAACTCTCAACTCTCAAAGCGGGACCTGAGAGTATCTTAGAGTAGTTGAGAGTAGCTGAGCGTCAGGCCTGCTTCGCGTGCGAGTCGAGGACCAGCGCGATCGCCTCGGTGACCCGGGCCGCGTGCGCCAGGTGCAGCCACTCGTCCGGCACGTGGCAGTTCGAGTCGGGCCCGATCACACCGGTGACCACGAACTGCGCCTCCGGGTAAGCCTCGTGCAGCAGCCCCATGAACGGGATCGAGCCGCCCAGCGACACGGTCCGCCACGGCGCACCGAAGATCTCCTTGCCCGCCTCGTCCAGCACCGCGGACAACCAGGGCGCCAGCTCGGGCGCGTTCCAGCCGTCGGCCGACTCGACGCGGGAGAGCTCCACGGTCGCGTTGTACGGCACGTCGGTGGTGAGCTTCGCGCGCACGGCCTCCAACGCGGCCGAGGCGGAGGCCGTCGGCGGCAGGCGGAACGAGAGCACGAGCGAGGTGTACGGCCGCAGCACGTTGCCCGCGTCGTCGGGCAGGGGCAGGCCCTCGGCGCCGGTGACGGACAGGGTCGGCCGCCAGCCGGAGTTCAGCGCGAGCTCGACCTCGTCCGAGGACATCGGCTGCAGGTCGCCGACGCGCGGCACGGGGTCCCACAGCGCGCCCGGCGCGGCCTCGACGGCTTCGCGCACCTCGGCCAGCCGGCCCGCCGGGATCTCGACGTGCATCTCCGGCACGAGGATCTCGCCGGTCTCCGAGTTCTCGATGCGGTCGAGCAGGATCCGCGCGATCCGGAACGACGACGGCACGATGCCCGACGCCATGCCCGAGTGCAGACCGCCGTCCAGCACCCGCACGGTGGCCGTGACCTGCACGAGGCCGCGCAGCGACGTCGTCAGCCACATGCGGTCGTAGTCGGAGCCGCCCGAGTCCAGGCAGACGACGAGCGACACCCGGCCGAGCCGGTCGGAGAGGTGCTCCAGGTAGGCGGGCAGATCGGGCGAACCCGACTCCTCACCGGTTTCCAGCAGCACGACGCAACGGGCGTGCGAACCGCCGGCCGCGCGCACGGCCTCGATAGCGGCGATTGCGGCATATCCGGAGTAACCGTCATCCGCTGCGCCACGGCCGTAGAGACGTCCGTCACGCAGCACCGGGGTCCACGGACCCAGTCCCTCGCCCCAGCCGCCCACCGGCGGCTGCTTGTCGAGGTGTCCGTAGAGCAACACCGTGTCGTCGCCCGAGTTACCGGCCGCGGGCACGTCCACGACGAGCAGCGGCGTGCGTCCCGCCAGTTGGACGACGTCCAGCGACGCTCCAGGCAGGTTCCGGGAGGCGATCCACGCCTTCACGTGGTCGATCGCGGCCGCCAACTCTCCGTGTTCTTCCCAGGCGGGGTCGAACGCGGGAGAGATCGCCGGCACGGCGACGAGCTGAGACAGGCTCGGGACGATGTCGTCGTCCCAGAGCGTCCTGACGGTGCTGGTCACAACTGAGCGGTCCACCTCTCGATCCTGTCACGACTCCGCCTCTGCTCGCGTCCGTAACCTCGTGTGAAAGGCCGCCCTCTAAGTTAACGATCGGTAACCGGGACAGCGGTGTCCGTTAATCGGACGACAACTGTCGGACGGCAAAAGGTCGAACATCCGACAGTTGTCGCTGATCAGAACGTTGACTGGTGTGTTACGAAGTGGGACGGGTCTCACCAACTCTGGCGAGGCCGTGTCAGGATGTGGTCGTAAGCCACCGTCACCGTCGACGGCTGCCTCCGGCCCTACAGGGTTGGCGGCGACCGCCGACGTCGCCGCACGAGGTCGTCACGAGCGATCAGGCGGTCGGAGTAGACAGAGGAGAAGGCGCATGTCGTCCCCTGAGCAATGGACGCACCCTGAGCCGGACGCAGCGCCGGCCGCCACTGCCGCAAAACCGACAGCGGAACAGGTGATCGCAGGCTTGCGAGCGACTGACGAGGGCGGCGCCGACCTGGTGCAGCTCCTCACCCCGGAGGGTGAGCGGGTCAGCCACCCCGACTTCGACATCGACATCACGCCGGAGGAGCTGCGCGGTCTGTACCG
Organism: Lentzea sp. NPDC058436; assembly: GCF_042721515.1. Lineage (NCBI taxonomy): Bacteria > Bacillati > Actinomycetota > Actinomycetes > Pseudonocardiales > Pseudonocardiaceae > Lentzea > Lentzea sp. NPDC058436. The sequence continues at coordinate 93,283 of NZ_JBHXLF010000009.1, read as the reverse complement.
CGACATGGTCCTGATCCGGCGGGTCGACCGCGAGGCGAACGCGTTGCAGCGCAAGGGTCAGCTCGGCATCTGGGTGCCGTTGCTGGGCCAGGAGGCCGCGCAGATCGGCGCCGGCCGCGCGATGCGCCAGACGGACATGGCCTTCCCGAGCTACCGCGAGCACGGCATCGCGTGGACGCGCGGGATCAACCCGACGGAGCTGCTCGGCATCTTCCGCGGCACCGACCAGGGCACGTGGGACCCGGTCGAGAAGCGCTTCCACCCCTACACGATCGTCATCGGCAACCAGGTCCTCAACGCGGCCGGGTACGCGATGGGCCAGAAGTTCGACGGCAAGGTCGGCGACGACGAGGGAGAAGCCACCATGTGCTTCTTCGGCGACGGCGCGACCAGCCAGGGTGACGTGCACGAGGGCTTCGTGTGGGCCGCGGTCTACGACGCGCCGCTCGTCTTCTTCTGCCAGAACAACCAGTGGGCCATCTCCGAGCCGACCGAACGCCAGTCGCGCCTGCCGCTGTACCAGCGCGCACGCGGCTACGGCTTCCCCGGCATCCGCGTCGACGGCAACGACGTCCTCGCGACGCTCGCCGTGACGAAGTGGGCGCTCGACGAGTGCCGCCACGGCAACGGCCCGATCCTGATCGAGGCGTTCACCTACCGGATGGACGCGCACACCACCTCCGACGACCCCAGCCGCTACCGGCTGTCGGACGAGCTGGAGATGTGGAAGCTCAAGGACCCGATCGAGCGCGTGAAGGTCTACCTGGTCCGCCAGCAGTGGGCCGACAGCGAGTTCTTCGAGGGCATCGAGGCCGAGGCCGACGCGCTGGGCGAGGAGCTGCGGGAGTTCTGCACGAACATGCCCGACCCGCCTGCTGAACGGATCTTCAGCAACGTGTACGCCGAGGGGAACCCCAACCTCGAAGCGCAGCGCGACGAATTCCTCGACTACGTCTCGGGTTTTGCTGGAGGTGAGCACTGATGGCTGCTCCGACCATGGACCGTTCCTCTGCGGCGGCCCCGGCCTCCCCGGTGCAGACGCTCACGATCTCCAAGGCGCTCAACCTGGGCCTGCGGGCGGCGATGGAAGCCAACCCCAAGGTCATCATGATGGGCGAGGACATCGGCAAGCTCGGCGGTGTCTTCCGCATCACCGACGGGCTGCAGAAGGACTTCGGTGAGCAGCGCGTGCTCGACACGCCGCTCGCGGAGTCCGGCATCATCGGCACCGCGGTCGGCCTCGCGATCCGCGGCTACCGCCCGGTGTGCGAGATCCAGTTCGACGGCTTCATCTTCCCCGGCTTCGACCAGATCGTGTCGCAGGTCGCGAAGCTGCACTACCGCACGCAGGGCAAGATCAAGATGCCCATCGTGATCCGCGTGCCGTTCGGCGGCGGCATCGGTGCGGTCGAGCACCACTCGGAGTCGCCGGAGTCGTACTTCGCGCACACCGCGGGCCTCAAGGTCATCTCGTGCTCGAACCCGTCCGACGCGTACTGGATGATCCAGCAGGCGATCGACTGCGACGACCCGGTGCTGTTCTTCGAGCCGAAGCGCCGTTACTACGAGAAGGGCGAGGTCGACACCACGGCCCAGCCCGGCAAGCTCTTCGAGTCGCGCGTGCTGCGTCCCGGCACGGACGCGACGCTGGTGGCGTACGGCCCGATGGTGCGCACTTCTCTCGACGCCGCCAACGCGGCCGCCGAGGACGGCACGTCGCTGGAGGTCATCGACCTGCGCACGTTGTCGCCGCTCGACCTGGCGCCCGTGTTCGAGTCGGTGCGCCGCACCGGCCGGCTGGTCGTCGTGTCCGAGGCGCCGTCCGAGTCCTCGATCGCCAGCGAGATTGCAGCCAAGGTCCAGCAGGAGTGCTTCTACTCCCTGCAGGCACCGGTGCTGCGGGTGACCGGTTTCGACACCCCGTACCCGCCGTCGAAGCTCGAGGAGGAGTTCCTCCCCGACCTCGACCGGGTGCTGCACGCCGTCGACCGCTCTCTCGCCTGGTAAGGGGACAACCGGAAATGCCGCAGTACAAGCAATTCCCCTTGCCCGACACGGCAGAGGGGCTGACCGAGGCCGAGATCCTCACCTGGCACGTCAAGCCCGGTGACACCGTCACGGTCAACCAGATCATCGTCGAGATCGAGACGGCCAAGGCCGCCGTCGAGCTGCCCTGCCCGTGGGCAGGCGTCGTGACGGAGCTGCTGGCAGAGCCCGGCCAGACCGTCGAGGTCGGCGTCCCGATCATCACGATCGACACCGACCCCGGTGGCGCGGCCGCACCTGCCGCCCCCGCTCCCGCCGCGGCTTCGGCCGAGGCGAACGGCACCTCGTCCGGCAAGATCGGCGAGGAGATGCCGGGCGGGCGCATCGCGACGCTCGTCGGCTACGGCCCGAAGTCCGGTGCCGCGAAGCGCCGCGCCCGCAAGGACGCCGGCGCACCCGCGGCTGCTCCGGCCGCGGCGGTCGTGGCTCCTCCGGCACCCGCTCCCGTTGCGGCGCCGGTGGTCCAGGCTCCGGTGGTCCAAGCTCCGGCTCCGGTGGCTCCCGGTGGTTACGTGCCGCTGGCCAAGCCGCCGGTGCGCAAGCTGGCCAAGGACCTGGGCGTCGACCTCCACGCACTGGCGGGTTCCGGCCCCGGCGGCGTGATCACCCGCGAGGACGTCGAAACCGCGGTGGCCGCCCCGGTGGCAGCCGCTCCGGCAGCGTCCTATGTGGACAACGGCACGCGCGAGCGCCGGGTGCCCATCAAGGGCGTCCGCAAGGCGACCGCGCAGGCGATGGTCGACAGCGCGTTCACCGCACCGCACGTCACCGAGTTCCTGACGGTCGACGTGACCCCGATGATGGAACTGCGCGCGAAGCTCAAGAACGCGCCGGAGTTCCGCGGCGTGAAGCTGACCCCGCTGGCGTTCTGCGCCAAGGCGATCATCCTCGCGGCCCGCCGCACGCCGGACGTCAACGCCACCTGGGACGCCGCGGCCAACGAGATCGTCTACAAGGACTACGTCCACCTGGGCATCGCGGCGGCGACGCCACGCGGCCTGGTGGTCCCGAAGGTCCGCGACGCAGACCGCATGTCCCTCAAGGAACTCGCGGTGGCACTGGACGAGCTCGCCACGGTCGCCCGCGAGGGCAAGACGTCCCCGGCCGACATGATGAACGGCACCATCACGATCACCAACGTCGGCGTCTTCGGCGTCGACACCGGCACGCCGATCCTCAACCCCGGTGAGTCCGCGATCCTCGCGCTCGGCGCGATCCGCGACATGCCGTGGGTGGTCGACGGCGAGATCAAGATCCGCAAGATCTGCCAGCTCGCGCTGTCGTTCGACCACCGCGTGGTCGACGGGCAGCAGGGTTCGCAGTTCCTGGCGGACGTCGGCGCGCTGCTGGCGGAGCCGGGTATCGCGATGACCTACTGAGGTTCGTTGTGGGTGTTCTCCTCCTGGTGGACGGAGAACACCCACGACCTCGGTCCGACCTCTAGTCGATCTTTCCTTCGACGGCTTCCATCCGCAGGCCCAGGCTCGCGATGCCGACAACCGTGACCTTGCCGGCCGGCTCGCACACGTTGCCCAGCCAGCCGTAGTTCTGCATGTGGGCTTCAGCGCACGTGGTCCGGGTGCTGCTGCTGAACGTCATCGCCTCCATCCGCAGGCCCAGGCCGACCGTGCCGATCTCCGCGGTCCTGCCGTCGTTCACGCACTTCGGGGGATTCCACCCCTGGTTCTGAACGTGTGCCTGCACGCAGGTCACCCCACCCGTCGCCGAGGGGGCGACCCGGAGAGCTTCGAGCCTGAGGCCGTTGCCGGTCGTACCCGCGAAGGCCCAGTTGCTGTCGTCGTCGCACATCCAGGGCTGCCAGCCGACGTCCTGGACGTGGCCGCTGAAGCAGACCGACGGAGTAGCGCTTTCGGCCACCTCAGGCGGCAGGTCCGCGACGACGCCGTCGCTGATGCCGGCCTGCCGCACCGCTTCGTCCACGGTGGTCGCCGGGCCTGACACCTCGGCACTCGCAGTCGTGGCCCCGGCGCCGAGCAACGCGGCCACGAGCCCGATACAGCTGATGACGGTTTTCGACGCATGCGAAACAGAACGCATTGATTCCCCCAGAACCAATCAGCAGGTCGGCGCACGTCGAACAGGACCTTCAGCGAAGGCCGTGAATCGATGATTGCCCCCCAGGCGATACCGACGCGATCCACGGTTCCACAGGTCGTGCGGCTCCGTCACTAGGTCGTTCGGTCCAAACCGGCTGTTCAGCCACCCGTTCGGTTATTCAGGTTGACCCTCCAGCAACTGGAGGGTTCACAGTAGGTCCTGTGACGCGCTACCAGATCGGCGAGCTGGCCAGGATGACCGGACTCACCGTCCGCACCATCAGGTTCTACTCCGATTCGGGCCTCATCCCGCCCGCGGACAGGACCACCGGCGGCTACCGCACCTACGACACCGACGCGGTGGCCAGGCTGAAGCTCGTCCGCACCCTCAGAGATCTGGGTGTGGACCTGCCCACGGCCGGCAGGGTGCTGGCTCGCGAGGTGTCGGTGACCGACGTGGCGCGTGCACATGCGGAAGCGATCGACGCGCAGATGAAGACGTTGCGGCTCAGGCGGGCCGTGCTGCGCGCCGTCGCCAAAGGAGGGGAGATGGAACTGATGAACGAGTTGGCACGGATGTCGGACGAGGAGCGGCAGCGCATCCTCGACGACTTCTTCGAGGAGGTGTTCGGGCCCTACGAGCTGGATCCGCAGTTCGAGCAGCACATGCGGTCCGTGCGGATCGAGCTGCCGGACGACCCGTCGACCGAGCAGTTGGAGGCATGGGTCGAGCTCGCGAAGCTCGTGCAGGACCCGGAATTCCGCGCCGCGGTCAAGCGGATGTCCCAGCAGCACGAGGAACAGCGTCGCAACGGCGCGGACATGGGTCCGCCTGCCGAAGGTCAGATGGAGGCGTTCAACTTCGCGATCGCCCAGGCGCGCGAAGCGATCGACGCCGGCATCGCGCCGGAGTCCGCTGCGGCACAAGAGGTCGTGGCCCGCGTGAACGCCAACTGGGCGGAGGCGCTCGGCCTGCCGGACGACGGGAGTCTCGTGGCGAAGCTGCGCGAGCTCTCCGACTTCGCGGACCCGCGCGCCGAGCGGTACTGGGTGCTGATCGCGAAGGTCAACGGCTGGCCCGCCATGCCGGACCACTCGCGTGAGCGCGCCTGGCTGCGCGAAGCCGGCCAGCCGTTCGGCTGAGCCTCTGCGTGAACGGGAACCAGCTGGGCGCCCAGCTCGTTCCTGTAGCAACGAAGGGGGTTCGTTGTGTCAGCACTGTTCGAAATCCTGGGGAGCGTTTTCGGCGAGGCGTTCGGCCCCAGCGGCGAAGACCACACACGAGGCGACGGCGACGTCTTCCTCGACGGCGAGTGGCACGAGGGCGAGCTGTACTTCGGCCCCACCAAGATCATCTGGGACGAGCGGATCGTCTTCAGCGACGCCGAGGGTCGCGTCGAGCAGATCATCGACCAGGACCCGCCGCACCCGAACTTCGTGGTGCTGCACTTCCGCCGCTCTCACGACACGGTGCTCCTGGCCGTGCACCGCCGCGAACTCACGCGAGTGCGCGCGGTCCTGACGCTGCCGCTCTAAACCGTTTCCTCGTCGGTCCGGCGAATCCCGGCGTAGATGAGCGCGCCCGCCGCGAAGAACAGGGCGAGGCCCGCCCCTCCGCGCTGGTTCGCCGCCGGGGTGAGAGACCCCTCGGCCAGCACCGCGATCGCGAAGAGCACAGCGCCGCCGAAGAACGCGACCGCGGCCACCACACCCGCCCACGCCGGCCGGACCAGCCCGGCGAAGCTGTACCCGCCCTGGGCCATCACCCGAGTGATCAGCATGAGCACCACGGAGAGCACCACCAGCACGACGTTCGCCGCGCGCGGCAACAACGGGCTGCCGGTCACGAACCCGAACACGACGACAAGAGCGTTGACGAAGATCACGAAGAGCGAGGCCCACTGCAGTCGCGACGGTCCCATGCCTCACGACCCTAGGACCATCATCATCTCCTGGCAGCCGCCGGTCGCCGGATCATCAGCAACGCCAACAGGTTCACGTGCATGGCCAACGCGATCGCCGTGGTGAGGCGCGGACCGTAGGACTCGGTGTCGTCGATCGGCTGGGCGGTGACGATCGTGTGGACCGCCAAGGCGACGCAGCCGAGCGTGATCGCTCCGGTGATCACGCGCACCCACCTCGGCGAAGACGGGAACTGCGGCGCGGTCCAGCGGCCGGTCTCACGGCGGTCCAGCACCGCGAAGGCCAAGCCCAGCAGCAGGGCGTGGATCATCGAGACCGACACCAGCCACTCGGGCACCGCCGGCCCGTCCGGCACGAACGTCGAGGCGACGATCGCCGCGCAGAGGACCGCACCGATCGCCGCCAGGCCTTTGACCACGCTCCACATGGTGATCAGGATAAAACGGTCACTTGATCTGCATGCCCGAAATCATCCGGGACACCACCAGCCGCTGGATCTCCGAAGTCCCCTCGAAGATGGTGAAGATCTTGGCATCGCGGTGCATCCGCTCCACCGGGTGCTCACGCGTGTACCCGGCGCCACCCAGGATGTGGATCGCCCGCTCCGTGGCCCACACCGACACCTCGGAGGCCTTCAGCTTCGACATCGAGCCCTCGCCCGCGGTGAACGGCACGTTGTTGCGCCCCATCCACGCCGCCCGCCACACCAGCAGCCGCGACGCGTCGATCTCCATCCGCATGTTCGCGAGGTCGAACGCGATCGACTGGTTCTCGATGATCTTGCGGCCGAACGCCTCGCGGTCCTTCGCGTACTCCAGCGCGTAGTCGTAGGCGGCGCGGGCGACGCCCACGGCCATGGCGCCGACGGTCGGACGTGTGGTCTCGAACGTCGCCATCGCGGCCTGGCCGCCTGCGCGAAGTCCCTCACGTGCCCGCGCGAGCCGGGCTTCCAGCCGTTCGCGTCCGCCGAGCACGCAACGGCCTGGCACGCGCACGTCGTCCAGGAACACGTCCGCGGTGTGCGAGGCGCGCATGCCGTGCTTCTTGATCTTGCCCGGCGACGACAACCCCGGCGTGCCGGGAGGAACGATGAACCCGGCCTGGCCGCGCGAGCCCAGAGAGGCGTCCACGACGGCCGTGACCACGTGCACGTTCGCGATGCCGCCGTTGGTGGCCCACGCCTTCTGGCCGTTGAGCACCCACTCGTCGGTCGCCTCGTCGTAACGGGCGCGGGTGCGGTAGCCGGCGACGTCCGAGCCCGCCTGGGGTTCGGAGGCGCAGAAGGCGGCCAGCTTCGGGTCCGACTCGTCGCCGAAGCACTCCGGCACCCACTCGGCCAGCTGCTCGGGCTCGCCGCCCGCGAAGATGCCCGCGACGGCCAGACCGGTGCCCATCAGCGCCAACGCGATGCCCGCGTCGCCCCAGAAGAGCTCCTCGGTGGCGATCGGCAGCGAAAGCCCGATGGGGTCGGCGAACCAGGTCGCGAGGGACTCGAAGCCGTAGAGGCCGATCTTCGCCGCCTCCTGGATCACCGGCCACGGCGTTTCCTCGCGCTCGTCCCACTCCGAGGCCGCCGGCCTGATCACGTCGCGAGCGAAACCGTGCACCCAGTCGCGCAGGTCGGTCTGGTCTTCGTTCAGCTCGAGCGAGAAGCCACCCACTGCAAAACCTCTCCGTCAGGCCTTCGGGATGTTGAACAGGCTCATGAACCCGGCCGCGAACCCCAGGTCGCCCTTCACCTTCAGCTTGCCCGTCATGAACAGCACGGGTGCTGAGGCGTTGCCGGTCGCGAGCTTCAGGAAGTCGGCGGGCGTCAGCGTCACGATGGCGCGGGCCTCGCGCGTCACGCCCTTGTTGATGGTGCACTCGGCGTTCTCGATGATGGCCTCGTACACGTCTTCCAGCACGTGGAAGTGCACGACGGCCTTAGTGGCACCGGCCCGGTCCGCCCGGAAGTGGACCTCCATGCGCCGGAACACCTCGTCCAGCACGCGCACGCGCAGGGCGTCGTCGGCCACGACGGCCTCGATCTGGTCCTTCGAGGCGCGCGAGATGATGCGGGCGAAGTTGGACGGGTCCATCTTCGACAGGTCGAGGTCCGCGCCGCCGTCCGCCAGCCTGCCCAACGCCCTGAGCAGCGCCGCGAAGTCGTCCTTGCCCAGCTTCTTCGGGTCGATGCCGCGGGCGATGACGTCGATGTTCACGTCTTTCAGCGCGGGGTCGTCCGGCGAGGTCTGCTCCAGCGTGCTGATGAGCTCGGCCGGGCTGAGCTTCGCGATCGCCTCGGTGGTGAGGTCGAGCGTCATGGTGGGACACCTCCTGGTACCTACTCGCGAGTAAGACTACTGATGAGTAGATAGGGCGGCAAGCCGATCGGATAATCTTGCCGCTTCGAACCGAGGGGTAGTGAGATGCGCACAGAAGGTCGAGCCAAGCGCTTGCCACGCGCGGTGCGTGAGCGCCAGATCATGGACGCCGCCGTGGACGTGTTCTCGCGGCTCGGCTTCCACTCGGCCTCCATGGACGAGATCTCCGAGGTCGCGGGCATTTCGAAGCCGATGCTCTACGCCTACCTCGGCTCGAAGGAGGAGCTGTTCGCGACGTGCATCCGGCGCGAGGCCACTCGCATGATGGAGGCCATCGCGACGGGCGTGGAGCCCGACCAGGAACCCGACGTGCAGCTGTGGAGCGGCCTGCGGGCGTTCTTCGGGTTCGTCGGTGAGAACCGGGCGAGCTGGCAGGTGCTGCACCGGCAGGCGTCCACTCAGGGCGGTCCGTTCGCGGTGGAGCTCACGGACATGCGCAGCCGGGCGGTGTCGCTGGTCGCGGCCCTGCTCACGCAGTCCACGAAGGCTCCCGCGACCAAGCTGGAGGCGGAGTCGCTGGCCGCCGCGCTGGTCGGAGCCGGTGAGTCGCTCGCGGACTGGTGGCTCGACCATCCCGAGGAACCCGCCGGCGTCGTCGCGGCCCGCCTCATGAACCTCGTCTGGATGGGCTTCGGCGACCTGGTCGACGGCAACGTCTGGCATCCACCGTCACGACGCTGAGCCGAGCAGGTGGGGTCCCCTGCCCCACACGGCGAACTCCCAGCCGTCAGCGCCCTCGGCAGCCGAGAACTCGACGCGACCGGGGATGAACAGCGGCTTCTTGAACCGGACGTCGACCGTCACGGCCTCGGGCAGCCGTCCTTCCAGCGCGGCCACGCAACGGGCTTTGGTCCACATCCCGTGCGCGATCGCCCGCGGGAAGCCGAACAGCTTGGCGCCCAACGGGTGCAGGTGGATCGGGTTGCGGTCGCCGGACGCCGCGCCGTAGCGCCGCCCGATGTCCGCGGGCACCCGCCACACCGCCGAGCCCGCCGGCCGTTCCAGCTCCTCGCCCGAGCCGGACGAGCCGCCGGTGCGTCGCAGGTAGGTCGAAACCCCTTCCCAGGCACCGGAAACCGACGTCACCACGTCCACCTGCGTGCCCTGCGGGTGCGGCCGCAGATCGCGCGCGGACACCGTGATCTCCAACGGCTCGCCGGCCGTCAGCGCACGCGACTGCGTGATCCGGTTCGCGACGTGCACGAGACCCGGCAGCGGGAACGGGAACCCGTTGCCGGACATCAGCTTCATCTGCAGCGGAAAACCCAGCACGTGCGGGTAGGTCAACGGCAGTGCGTCGCGCAAACCGAAGCCGCACGCCGCGTTGTAGGCCGCGAGGTGCTTCAACGACACGTCGACCGATGCCGAAACCGGTTGGGTGGCAAGCGTTTCCCCGCGCCGGAACGACGTGAGGGCGGCACGCAGCAGCATCAGGCCCCCAGCAGCATCTGGCCGCACACCCGCACGACGTTCCCGTTCACACCACCGGATCCCGGCGACGCGAACCACGCCACGGTCTCCGCCACGTCGACCGGCAACCCGCCCTGCGACAGGCTGTTCATCCGCCGCCCGACCTCCCGCGTCGCGAACGGCACCGCGGCGGTCATCTTCGTCTCGATGAAACCGGGCGCCACGGCGTTGATCGTGGCGCCACGAGCGGCGAGAACGGGCGCGAGCGTCTGCACCATGCCGATCACGCCCGCCTTGGACGTGGCGTAGTTGGTCTGGCCGACGTTGCCCGCGATGCCGGCGATCGACGACACCCCGATGATCCGCCCGCCGCGGCGCAGCACGCCGTCGTGCAGCAACGCGTCGTTGATCCGCTCCTGGCAGGCGAGGTTGACCTCCAGCACGGAGTCCCACTGCGAGGAGTCCATGCGCGCCAACGACTTGTCGCGCGTGATGCCCGCGTTGTGCACGACGACGTCCACGCCGCTGTGCCGTTCCAGCAGGTACGAGGTCAGCCGCGCGGGATCGCCGGTGATGTCGAGCTGCAACGCCGAGCCGCCGATGGCGTTCGCGACCTTCGACAGTTCGTCCCCTGCCGCGGGCACGTCGAGGCACACCACGTGCGCGCCGTCGCGGGCCAGGGTCGTGGCGATCGCCTCACCGATGCCCCGCGAGGCACCCGTGACCAGCGCGACCTTGCCTTCCAACGTGCCTGGGCCGGCGTTCGCGGAGACGTGGACCACCTGCCCCGACACGTACGCGGACCGTCCGGACAGGAAGAACCGCAGCGTCGACTCGACCCCGTCCTCGGCGCCGTCCGCCACGTACACGAGGTTCGCCGTGCCGCCTCGGCGCAGCTCCTTGCCGACCGACCGCACGAACCCTTCGAGCGCCCGTTGCGCCACGGAGTCCGGCGACCGTCCGATCACGACGACCCGGCCGCACGGCCCGAGTTGCGTGATCGCCGGGTGGAAGAACTCGTGCAGCTGCCGCAGGTCGGAGACGGTGGAGATCTCGGACGCGTCGAACACCAGCGCGCCGTACGGAGCCGACCCTGTTTCCAGCTGCTTCAGAAAGGGCAGCCGGGTGGCGCCACCGACGAGCACCGGCGTGGCGAGCGCGGCGTCGCGGCGCAGTGGATACGGGTTCGGCAGGCCCAGCCTGCGCACGAGCTGACGACCGAGCCCCGACGTTGCGAACTTCTGGTACCTGTCCACGCACAACAACCTACTAGCTAGTAAGTCTACTCGCTAGTAGGTACTATGTCGGCATGCGAGTAGCGATCATCGGCGGCAACCGCATCCCGTTCGCCCGCTCGAACGGCCCGTACGCCACCGCGTCGAACCAGGACATGTTCACGGCGGTGCTCGACGGCCTGGTCAGCCGCTTCGGCCTGCAGGGCGAACGCCTCGGCGAGGTGGTCGCGGGCGCCGTGCTCAAGCACTCGCGCGACTTCAACCTCGTCCGCGAGTCCGTCCTGGGCAGCAGGCTCAGCCCGGAGACGCCCGCGTACGACCTCCAGCAGGCGTGCGGCACCGGTCTGCAGGCGATCATCGCCGTCGCCAACAAGATCGCGCTCGGCCAGATCGAGGCGGGCATCGCCGGCGGCGTCGACACGACCAGCGACGCACCGATCGGCGTGAACGAGAACTTCCGCAAGCTCCTGCTGGAGTTCAACCGCACGCGCAAGATCAGCCTGCTCGCGAAACTGCGTCCCGGCCACGTCGTCCCGCACCTGCCGCGCAACGGCGAACCGCGCACCGGCATGTCCATGGGCGAGCACGCGGCCATCACCGCAGCCCAGTACGACGTGAGTCGCGAGGACCAGGACGAGCTCACTGCGCGCAGCCACCGCAACCTCGCCCGCGCCTACGACGAGGGCTTCTTCGACGACCTGGTCACGCCGTACCTCGGCCTGACCCGCGACCAGAACCTCCGCCCGGACAGCAGCGCCGAGAAGCTCGCGAAGCTCAAGCCCGTCTTCGGCGACACGATGACCGCGGGCAACTCGACCCCGCTGTCCGACGGCGCCTCCGCGGTCCTGCTCGCCACCGAGGAGTGGGCTGCCGCGCGCAACCTCCCGGTCCTGGCCTACCTGACGTTCGCCGAGACCGCCGCCGTCGACTACGTGCACGGCGACGAGGGCCTGCTCATGGCCCCCGTGCACGCCGCACCGCGCATGCTCGACAAGGCGGGCCTCACGCTGCAGGACTTCGACTTCTACGAGGTCCACGAGGCGTTCGCGTCCCAGGTGCTGGCGACCCTGAAGGCCTGGGAGAAGGAGCTCGGCGAGATCGACAGGACCAGGCTGAACGTCAACGGCTCGTCACTCGCGGCGGGCCACCCGTTCGCCGCCACCGGCGCCCGCATCGTGGCGACCCTGGCGAAGCTGTTGCACCAGAAGGGAAGTGGACGCGGTTTCGTGTCCATTTGCGCGGCGGGTGGTCAGGGAATCACTGCGATTCTGGAACGGTGACGCACTAAGGCTTGCCGAAGTCGAGGGTCTCTCATGCACACTCACTGGACCGCGGCGTGGCGGTACGGGGGGTGGCGCGCATGCACGACCTGCAGATCGATCCCGAACAAGACCCGGTGCTGGCCCGAGCGCTCTTCGGCACGATGCGCGACGAATGGCGGCCGGCCGCGGACGCGATGAAGTCGGCGCGCGAGTGGGAACGCCGCGCCTACATCACGTTGACGCTGGCAGCGGCCGCCCGGCGCCGCGTCGAGTGGCTCAAGCGCTGGCTCAGGGCACGTCCGGACGACCGCGACGCCGTCGCCGTGCACCACGCCATGGAGTCGCTCACCGAGAACTAGCGATCGTGCTCGGTGTCGAGCTGCTTGAGGTGCCGTGGAGACGTGGGCGACTCCTGCGCGTCCATGCCCCAGCCGAGCAACCGGATCGGCCCGGCCACCGGCATCGGCCCGACGACCGCGGGCGCCTCGACGACGGGACGTTCGAGCTCGATCAGCCCGATGTCGCCGTAGTCGCCCTTGTGCACGCTCGCGACCGCTACGACGCCCACTGCGGCGCGATCAGCCCGCCACCGCAGCCGTGCCCGTCGTCGTCGTGCCCGAGATCAGCGATCCACGTGTGCTCCCCGGTCGCCGTCTCCCCGCCGATGATCGCGTGAGCAGGCGCGATGGACGCCATGACCGCTGCCCCGACGACCATGCCGATCAACAAGTTCCGCATGGATCAGCACGCTATGGACCGGCGCCGTCACCGCGGATCACGCCGAGGCATGATCCGCGCGTCAGACCTCAGAACTACACGCCTCCGGAACACGAAGACGAGTTGTCGTAGGTGCCGTTCGGCTTGGCGCGGTACTGATAACGCCCCTCCGCGCGCCCACGCCGCACCCGCCGCCCGAGCAGCACGAACGTCGTGAAGAGGCACAGCAGGAGCAGCACGACCCCACCGATGCCCAGAACCAGCGCGGTCTCCATCAGTCGAGCAACGACCACGCGGCCGTGCACGACGCGGACACGGTGATCTGCTGCGCCTTGAGGTTCAGCTGGTCCACCATCCCGGCGGGCCCGGCCATCTCGAACGACGCCGCGCCGCTCATCATCCGCGGCTGGTAGTGCGCGCCACCGTCCGTGTCGCCGATCCGCAGCAACGGCCCGAGCCGCCGCCCCAGGGCAGACGCGTACCCCTCGGCGCGACGCAATGCATCGGCGACGGCCTCTCGTTGCGCCTCACGGATCGCCTCGGTGTCGTCGACCAGAGCCCACGACGGGCCGTTGATCCAGGACGGCTCTGCCTGGACGAGTTCGCCGAGCAGCGCGTCGAGGCGGTCGAGGTCCTTCACCCAGATCACGTACTGCTGCGACGCGCGGCTGCCGACGCGCTGGTTGTTGTCCCAGTTGTCGTGCGCGGACAGCTGCCGCGAACGCACCTCGAACTCCTCGAGCAGCGGCTCGATGACGGAAATGCGCTGGTTGAGCGTGCTCACCGCCTCGGAGCGTTCGGCGCCGAGAGCCTCGAACGTCACGTCCACCTGGGCGCGGTCGGCGGTGCGCTCGACCTCGCCGGTCCCCTTCGTCACGACTTCAGCCACGTGGGCCAGCCAACCTGCACCGTCCACCATCCGCAACTATTCAGCTCTATTGCTCAATCACTAGATAAACGTAGACAGAGGCATCCGGCCGCATTTCGACGCGAGTCTGCGCGTCTCTAGGGCGGTCTCTAGAAACGCGGATACGGTGCGAGCCATGGACCCGGTGCGCAACCCGTTCGCTCCCGGTGCAGGCCAGCGGCCTCCTGAGCTCGCCGGCCGGGACAAAGAGGTCGGTGCGTTCGAGGTGGTGCTCGAACGCGTGGCCCGCGGCCGTCCCGAACGCAGCCTCGTGCTGACGGGGCTGCGGGGTGTCGGCAAGACCGTGCTGCTCGGTGAGCTGCGGTCGATGGCCGTCAAACGCGGCTGGGGCGCCGGCAAGGTCGAGGCCAGGCCCGACGCCGACCTGAGAAGGCCCTTGAGCGCCGCGTTGCACCGGGCGATCCGGGATCTCGCGGTCCGGCACCGCGCGCCGGACCGGGTCGAGGCCATCCTCGGGATCCTGAAGGCGTTCGCGCTGAGGGCCGCACCGGACGGCGCCAAGCTGCGCGACCGCTGGCAGCCGGGCATCGACGTGCCCGCGGCGAGCGGCAGGGCCGACTCCGGTGACATCGAGATCGACCTCGTCGAGCTGTTCACCGACGTCGCCGAGCTCGCGCAGGACGTCGGCACGGGCGTCGCGCTGCTCATCGACGAGATGCAGGACCTCAAGCCCGACGACATCAGCGCGTTGTGCGCGGCCTGCCACGAGCTGTCGCAGATCGGCGCGCCGCTGGTCGTCGTCGGCGCCGGCCTGCCGCACCTGCCCGCCGTGCTGTCCGCGAGCAAGTCGTACTCGGAACGCCTCTTCCGCTACGTCCGGATCGACCGGCTCAGCCGCGAGGACGCTGACCGCGCCGTGCTGGCCCCGGTCGAACGCGAGGACGCGGGCATCACCGACGAGGCGCTCGACGCGTTGTTCGACGCGTCCGGCGGCTACCCGTACTTCATCCAGGCCTACGGCAAGGCCGCCTGGGACGCCGCTCCTGCCGACCCGATCACCGCGCTGGACGTCTCCGTGGCAGCTCCGGAGGCCGACGCGGAGCTGGCCGTGGGCTTCTTCGGCTCCCGATACGAGCGTGCGACGCCCGCTGAACGCGAGTATCTCCGGTCGATGGCCGAGTTGACCGACGGAAAGGATGCGGGCGTCAACACCGCCCAGGTCGCCGACCACCTGGGTCGCAAGCCCTCGTCGCTGTCGCCCGCGCGGGACTCGCTCATCAAGAAAGGCCTGGTCTACAGCGCGGAACGGGGTCAGATCGCGTTCACCGTGCCCCACTTCGGGCGCTTCCTGCTGGGCCGCGAGGAGTAGCCGACCGTTGTCCGGTCGTTCACGTTGTCAGCCGATGATTCATCGGCATGTGCCCCACCTCACCGGATAATCGCGTGCACTTACGCCTGGGAAGGTGCATACTTGAGTCACCAGCCCAGCAAGACCTCACAGAGGGAAGTGCAGACCCAGATGAACTTCGCAGCGAAGCTCCGCGCCCGCCGTGCCGAGGCGCGCAAGCAGAAGGCCGTGGCTCGCGCGATCGACATGGCGACCACCCCGTCCATGCGTCACGAGCTGATGGCGATCGCCCAGGCTCAGGTCACCACCCTCCGCTGACCTACCGACCCGGCACTCGCGCGGCGCCCCGTTGCGAGTGCCTCCCCAAACGGGAACCCCTGGAGCACCTCCCGCGCTCCAGGGGTTTCATTCTGTTAAACGTGATCCACGCCACAGTATGATGGCGTTGTAACAGCGCGCGTCGGTCCGCCGATGTCACTGTTGACCTCGCGGTGCTGTCGGACCCCCGACCTGGCAGCACCGCGAGGTTTCTTGTTTGCTGGGGGACATGAAGATCGCCGTGCTCGGCACCGGCCTCATGGGTGCCCCCATCGCAGCCAACCTCGCCGCGGCCGGACACGACGTCCGCGTCTGGAACCGCACGCGCGCCAAGGCCGAACCGCTCGCCGCGAAGGGCGCCACCGTCACCGACAGCCCCGCCGACGCGGTGGAGGGCGTCGAGGTGGTGCTGACGGTGCTCAACGACGGTCCCGCGGTCACCTCCGCCATCGAGGCCGCCGCGCCGTCACTGCCGCACGACGCCGTGTGGATCCAGGCGTCCACGGTCGGCATCGACGCCACCGAGGACCACATCGCGCTCGCCCGCTCACTCGGGCTGGAGTTCGTGGACGCCCCCGTGCTCGGCAGCACGAAGCCGGCGGCCGAGGGCAAGCTCGTCGTGCTCGCGTCCGGCGCCGAGGAACTGCGTGAGCGCGTGCAGCTCGTGTTCGACGTGATCGGCGCACGGACGATGTGGGTCGGCGAAGCCGGTGCGTCGTCGAAGCTGAAGCTCGTCGCGAACAGCTGGGTGCTCGCCCTGACCGCGGCCGTCGGGGAGGCCGTGTCGCTGGCCGAGGCGTCCGGGCTCGACCCGAAGCTGTTCCTGGAGGCCGTGTCCGGCGGCGCGATCGACACCCCGTACCTGCAGACGAAGGGCGGCGCGATCATCGCCCGCTCGTTCGAGCCCGCGTTCACCGCGGAGAACGCGCTCAAGGACGCCCGTCTCGTCGCCGAGGCGGCGGAACGGGCGAACGTGCGGCTGGACGTCGCCCAGGCCTCCGCCGAACGTCTCAAGCGCGCGGTCGACGGCGGGCACGGTGACGAGGACATGGCGGCGTCCTACTTCGCCAGCTACGAATAAGCCCGACGATCGGCCGGTCCGGCGGGGCGTGCGGGCTCAATAGTTTGGCCGGGTGAACAGACTCGTACGCTCCCTGCTGGCGTTCGGCCTGGCATCGGCACAGGTCGTGGCGACAGCCGCAGTCGTGTCCGCCGCTCCCGACATCAAGGACCGCATCGCCGCCATCCCCGGCGTGCGGATCATCAGCGAGGGGACGTCCGGCACCGCGCGGACGTTCGTCATCGGCATCCAGCAGCCCGCCGACCACCGCAAGCCGCGCGGGCTGCAGTTCGAGCAGCGCTTCTCGTTGCTGCACAAGGCTGAGTCGAAGCCGATGGTGCTGCACACCAGCGGCTACAACCTGTCCGGCCCGAGCCCGTCCGAGCCCACCAGGCTCGTCGACGGCAACCAGATCAGCGTCGAGCAGCGGTTCTTCCCGCCGTCGCGCCCCGCCCCGGCCGACTGGGACGACCTGAACATCTGGCAGGCCGCCAACGACCACCACCGGATCGTGCTGGCGTTCAAGAAGATCTACGGCGCCAAGTGGCTCTCGACGGGGGCCAGCAAGGGCGGCATGACGTCGATCTACCACCGCCGCTACTTCCCGCGCGACGTCGACGCGACCATCGCGTACGTGGCGCCGAACGACGTGGTGAACGACCGCGACGTCTACGGCGAGTTCATCCGCAAGGTCGGCAACGACCCGACGTGCAACCGACGGCTCGAAGGCGTGCAACGGCAGATCCTGCAGAACCGCGACGAGTTCGTCTCACGGCTGGAAGCGCGCGGCTACACGTACAAGCAGTTCGGCAACGCGCACAAGGCGTTGGAGATCCTGGTCCTGGACACGCCGTTCACGTTCTGGCAGTACGGCACCCAGGAGCAGTGCGCGCTGGTTCCTGGCGCCGGCGCCTCGGTGGACGACCTGTGGAAGTTCATCGACTCGACCGTGGGCTGGGACTTCTACACCGACGCGGGCGTCGCGCCCTACACGGCGTACTACTACCAGGCGGGCACGCAGCTCGGCTGGCCGGAGGCGGACGAGTCGGCCGTGCGCGACCTGCTGCGCTACCCCGGTTCGTCGGTGCCGCGTTCGATGGTGTCGCCGGACATCAAGTTCCCGCGCTTCGACCGTTCCGCGATGCGCGACATCGACTCGTGGGTGCGCTACCAGGGCTCGCGGCTGCTGTTCGTGAACGGCCAGAACGACCCGTGGAGTGCGGAACCGTTCCGGCTCGGCTGGGGCACGCGTGACTCGTTGTCGTACACGGTCCCCGCCGGCAACCACGGCGCGAACATCGCCAAGCTGCCCGAGAAGGAACGTGCCGCCGCGACGGCCGCCGTGCTGCGCTGGGCCGGTGTGTCCGCGGCTCCCGTTGGGGCGCTTGCCGTGGACGAGGGCCCGGACTCGCTGGACGCGCTGCGGGCCCGCCGGGGCTGAGGCACGCTGGGAGACGTGAAGCCGTTGCTCGTGGTCGACGCAGCCAACGTCGTGGGATCGGTCCCCGACGGGTGGTGGCGCGACAGGGCGGGCGCGGCCGAACGCCTCCGCGACGCCCTGCGCGGCCGTGACGAGGAGGTCGTCCTCGTCGTGGAAGGCAAGGCGCGCAACGTTTCCTCGATCGACGACGTCCGTGTCGTCGCCGCTCCCGGTGATGGCGACGACACGATCGTTGACGTCGTGCGGGCTGAAGGAGCAGGCCGTCAGGTGACGGTGGTGACCGCCGATCGCGAGCTGCGGCAGCGGGTGACGGCGCTGGGTGCCGAGGTGGCCGGTCCCACCTCGGTGCCTAGATCCTGAAGAGCCTTTCGAGGACCTGCGCGACCCCGTCCTCGGTGTTCGGCGGCGCGTGGTTGGTGCAGGCCTGCTTCACGAGCGGGTGTGCGTTGCCCATCGCGTACGCCGTGCCTGCCCACCCGAGCACCGACAGGTCGTTCGGCATGTCCCCGAACGCGACGACCTCGTGCTTGCCGATTCCCCTTGTGTTGCACAGGGATTCGAGCGTGGCGGCCTTCGAGACGCCCGGCGGGCTGATCTCCAGCAGCCCGAGCCCGCCCGAGTGCGTGACGGAGACGTGCTGCCCGACGGCTTCCCGCGCGATCTCCATCATCGCGTCCACCTCGGCGTCCGGCGCCCACGCGAGCATCTGCACGACCTGCTGCGCCTCCGCGAAGACGTGTTCGAGCAGCTCCAGCGTCCTGTGTGGATTCTTCGGCCCGAAACCCTGGAAACCGGGCTCGGACAACACTTCCATGCCGGTCTCGACCGCGATCCCGACGTCGGGGATCACCTCGGCCAACGCCTCCGACACCTTGCGCACGACGTCCAGCGGCACCGTCTGCGCGTGAGTGACCTCGCGGTTCGTGAGGTCGTAGATCATCGCGCCGTTGGAGCAGATGGCCGTGCCGGTCAGTTCGAGGTTCTGCACGAACCGCGGCGGCCTGGCCGTGACGACCACGACGTCCGCGTCGACGGCGTGGAGCGTGGCGCGGGTGCGGTCGCTCAGCACCCCGCCGGGTTGCAGCAGCGTGCCGTCGAGGTCGGTCGCGATCAACCTGATCATCGGCCGATTATCGGGGCTGGCGCTCGCGGGCGAGAAGACCCGAAGCGGTCACTTCGGCGGTGCGGCGCACGACGTCCGCGAAGTCGACGCACATCACGGCCAGCGCCGGATCGGCGGCGTAGGCGTCGAGGACCGCCTGCGGGGGACGGCTGCCCGGCCAGGCTGCGACCGCCGTCAGCATGACCGTCTGCATCAGGGTGACGGCGTCCGCGTCGCCCAGTTCGGGCAGGTGCCGTCCGGTGAAGCGGACGAGCGTCTCCAGGTACCCGTGGACGGCCCGCTTGTGCTGCAACGCCGTCTCGGCGGAGATGTTGCGCTCCAGCACCGTGGACTGGGCGCTGATCAGGTCGCACAGCACCGGCCGGCGGGTCAGCGAGGTGGCCAGCAGTTCGGCCAGCCGTTCTCCGCGTTCCCAGGTCGGGCCGCCCGGGATCTCCGCGGACTCCAGTTCGGTGATCCAGTCCGCGATCTCCGCCTCCAGCAGTGCCAGCAGCACCGCCTCCCGCGACTCGAAGTAGCGCAGGACGTTGGCCTTGGCCAGGCAGACCCGGCGGCTGAGCGCGGTGAGGGTCACCTCGGCGACCGGCATCTCGGTGAGCATCGCGGCCGCGGTGGCGAGGATCTGCCGCCGCCGCTCGTTGCGCTGCTCGTCGGTGCGCGCCCGCTGGAAGCTCATGTCACGCATGTTACAGACCGTCGGTACTTTACTAAGAGACCGGCGGTCCGTTATGTTGGCGACATAAGAGACCGGCGGTATCTAACGAGGGGCAACGATGTACCAGGTTTCTGACCAGCACGGAAAGCGCGTCGTCGTCACCGGCGCGAACAGCGGCACCGGCAAGGAGGCGGCGAAGCGCCTGGCGGGAGCAGGGGCGGACGTCGTGCTCGCCGTGCGCACCGAGGCCAAGGGCGAACAGGCCGCGGCGGAGATCCGGGCCGCACATCCCGGCGCTCTGGTCGAGGTCCGGCGGCTCGACCTGGCCGACCAGGCGTCGGTGCGCACGTTCGCCGACGACCTGGTCGCCGACGGCAGGCCGTTGGACGTGCTGGTCAACAACGCGGGCGTGATGAACGTGCCCGCGCGGACCGAGACCGTCGACGGCTTCGAACTCCAGTTCGCCAGCAACTTCCTCGGCCCGTTCGCCCTGACCGTCCGGCTGCTGCCGTTGCTGCTGGCCGCGCCCGCGCCTCGTGTGGTGACGATGAGCAGCGGCGCCGCGTACCGCGGGCGGATCGACTTCGACGACCTCCAGGGACGCCGCCGGTACAGCCCGACGCTGACCTACTCCCGCACGAAGCTCGCCGACCTGCTGATGACGCTGCACCTCGCGGACCTGGCGGCCGAACGCGGCTGGCCGTTGCTGTCGGTCGCCGCGCACCCCGGCTACACCCGCACCAACCTGATGACCTCCGGCCCGCACCTCAACGGCGGCAAGCCCGGTCTCGTCGAGTCGATCGGCTATCGGGTCATCCCCTCGCAGGGCGTCGAGCAGGGCACCGAACCGCTGCTGTACGCGGCCGCCGACCCCGGTGCCGTCGCCGGCGGCTACTACGGGCCGCGCTGGGCGCTCGTGGGTCCGACCAGGCCCGCCTCGACGCCCAGGACCGCGCGGGACAAGGCCGTGGCCGCACGCCTGTGGGCCGAGGCCGAGCGCCTGACCGGCACGTCGGTGGAGGTCGCCGGTCGTTGATCGCGATCCTCGGGCAGGATCGACGCATGACCCATCGAGTTGACGAGATGCCGTTGCCGATCTGGCTGCCGGAGTCCGGCTCCGGCCCCGGCATCGTGCTGGTCCAGGAGATCTTCGGCCTGGACGGCTACCTGGAGGGCGTCGCGGAGAAGCTGGCCGCGCTCGGCTACGTCGTGGCCGTGCCCGAGCTGTTCCACCGCTTCCAGCCGGGCTGGGTGGGCGAGCACGACGAGGCGGGCATCCAGCGGTCGATGGAGGTCGTCGGCAACCTCGACTTCCCGCTCGCCGTGCAGGACGTCGTCGCCTCGATCCAGTACCTGCGCGGCCTGCCCGAGGTCACGGGCGGTGTCGGCGTGCTCGGCTTCTGCCTCGGCGGCACCCTCGCGTACGCGGCCGCCGTCGCCTCCGACCCGGACACCACCGTGTCGTTCTACGGCTCGGGCGTGCCGGACCAGATCGGCGCGCTGGGTCAGGTCTCGTGCCCGATCCTGTTCCACTTCGGCACCGAGGACGAGTTCATCACCGGCTACCAGCAGGTCGTGGACGCGGCCGAGGAGCACGAGAACGCCGAGATCCACCTGGAACCCGCCGGGCACGCGTTCCTCAACCACCTCGGTCCCTGGTACGACCAGGCCGCCGCCGACCGGGCGTGGGACCTCACCGCGCTGTTCCTCAAGCGCACCCTGCCCGCCTGACGCATCAGGCGATGCACGGCACCGCGAGCTGCTGCGAGAAGAACCTCTCCAGCGGCTTGCGGTGCAACCGGCGTTCGACGGCGATCAGCTCGTTGCGCCGGTAATGCCTCACCTGCGTGCTCGTGACGACGAACCCGTTGCGTTCGGTCGTGGGCATCTCGTCGTAGAGCAGCGCGTGTTGTCCTTGCGTCACAACGACGTCCGCCAGTCCGTCCGGGATCTCGCCGGCCCGCGTCGCGATCGTCGCCGCCAGCGCGTCCGGGCGGTTGCGCAGCCTGCGGTGGGGCCATGGAACCCCGTGGTGCTCGGCCTCCAGCGACCTGTGCAACGCCCTGGCGGCGTGCCGGATCGCCTTGATCGAGTCGCCGGTGAGCACGTGCACGCCGGGCGCGTCGAGTGCCGTGTCCCTGCGAAACCCGGTGCACGCGATGACGTCGTCGTACCGCAGCTCGCCGGTCCCGTCGATCGTCGCGACGAACTCGTCGCCCTCCTTGACGATCCGCTGCACCTCGCGCCCGACGACGTGCGTGAGCCGCGTCGTGGAGGCGATGTTGTCCGCCGTCTCGAACGCGCTGTGCCCGCGTCCGACGATCAGCACCCGCCTCCCCGCGTACGCCGTCGGATCGGTGCTGGCGGTCCCGTACGTCTCGGCGTGCTCGATGCCGGGAATGCCCGGCACGTGCGGCTTCTTGCCGGTCGCGACGACGACGTGCCGTGCGCCGTGGTCGCCCAGGTCGGTGACCGGGGTGTTGTAGCGGATGTTCAACGGCCGCGCGAAGTCCTCCAGGTACCGCACGAGGTCGTCCGCGTCGGGAAAGGAACGCTTGCTGTAGCGCGCGAACGGCACGCCGTCGAACAGCGAGTTGTCGTCCGTCGACAGGACGCGGTGCCGGGGGAACCTCCGGAAGAAGCCCGCAGGCTCCGGCCCCGCCTCGACGATCACGTAGTCGCGGCCCGCACCGTGCAGGAAGCGCCCCATCTGCAAGCCCGCCGGACCCGCACCGACCACCAGGTACTCCACCATCACGCACCTCCCGGCGTCCTTTACGCCGTTCACGGCGAAAAGGTTCAGACGGGCGGTCTGCGTCCATCATGAACGCTACCGGCGAGTTCCGGCCGACCTTCCCGCTCTGCGGACGCGCCGGACGAGCGGCACGCCGTTACGCTGGGTCCATGAGGCTCATCGCGGTGTCGGCACTGACGCTGCTGCTGGCCGCCTGCACCTCCCAGGCCGCACCAGCCCCACCCAGGACGACCGAACCGACGGGCGAGTCCACCACCATGCCGCCGACCCCGCCGAGGCAGGAGCCGTTCGAGATCACCACGGACGTCAAGGGCGTCCGCGAGTGGCAGAACTCCCCGGAGGAGATGGGCTTCGTCTACCGCGTGCAGCCCATCGACTTCACGCTCACCCCGCGCAACACCGGCAGCACACCGCAGTCGGACGCCCGGCTGCGTT
Organism: Lentzea sp. NPDC058436; assembly: GCF_042721515.1. Lineage (NCBI taxonomy): Bacteria > Bacillati > Actinomycetota > Actinomycetes > Pseudonocardiales > Pseudonocardiaceae > Lentzea > Lentzea sp. NPDC058436. Next base: position 70,264 of record NZ_JBHXLF010000009.1, on the reverse strand, counting down.
TCGTCGTCGAGGACATGGACGGCGAAGGCGACCTGACCGTCGGTGGCGAGGGCTGGGAGTGCGAGGGCGGGCGCGACATCGCGTGCACCTCGACCGGCGTCGCCGAGCCCGGTGGCACGTGGGCCCCGCTCACGATGACGATGCGGCACACCAAGGGCGGGCAGACCCGCGTCGTCGTGCACTGGGGAGACGTCACCCCCAGCGTGATCTTCAGATACGACACCAGCACCTGACCTCCGCCACTACTCTCGCGCCGTGGCTGATCGCGAACTCCGCTCGATCCGGACGCACATCAGCGCGGTGGTGCTGATCGGCCTGACGGTCTTCGCCGTCGCCGCCGCCCTCCTCTGGCTGGCGCTGGGCCTCCCGACCGCCCTGAACACCCGAGTCGACATCATCAAGATCGCGCTGTCGGTCGTCGCCGGCGTGGGTGGCGTGGTCGCCCTGGTCGTGGCCTACCGCAAACAACGCATCAGCGAGTCGGCCGAGAAGCGCGAACACGCGAAGGTCCTCAACGAGCGCTTCGCCACCGCCTGCAACCAGATCGGCCACGACAAGCCCACCGTGCGACTCGCGGGCCTCTACGCGATGGCCTCGCTCGCCGACGAGTGGACCGAGCAACGCCAGACGTGCATCGACGTGTTGTGCGCGTACCTCCGCATCCCGTACGAGCCGTCGCTCGACTCCGAGTGGGACCACGACGAGGAGACCGAGGTGCGCCTGTCGGTCACCAGCCTGATCACCGCACACCTCCGCGACGGCGCCCCGGTGAGCTGGCAGGGCCACGACTTCCACCTGACCAGGGCCGTCCTGCGCGCGGCGGACTTCGCCGGCGTGCACGTGAGCGGAGGCAACCTGGTGCTCAGCCTGGCGCGCTTCCCCGGCGGCTGGGTGTCGTTCGACGGCATGAGGGTGAGCGGCGGCGAGGTGTGGTTCGGCGGCGCGACCTTCGGCGGCGCACGGGTCACGTTCCACGACGCGCGGTTCACCGGCGGCCGCGTGAAGTTCGAGGGCGCCGAGTTCAACGCCGGCGAGGTCTCGTTCAGGGGCGCGAGGTTCGCAGGCGGCGAGGTGGACCTCTCGGAGGCCGTCGTCAAGGTGGCGCCGATTTTCGACGAAGGCGAGAAGCCAGGACTGAAGCTGCCGTAATTGTCAGGGGTGCCTGCCATGATCACCGGCATGGGCACCTGGGACGTCGGACACTTCGACAACGACACCGCCGCGGACTTCTCCGGCAAGCTGGACGCGGCAGCGGAAGCGGAACGCGAGAGCATCATCCGCACCGCGCTGACCAGCACGATCGAGTCCGACGAGTTCCTCGACAGCTACGAGGCCTGCCAGGCCGTGGCCTCGGCCGCGCTGATCGCCGCACAGTTGCCGGGCGGCACTCCGGTCACCACGGCGTACGGCCCGGACAATCCGTTGCCGGTGTTCCCCGCAGACCTGCGAGCGCTCGCCGTTCAGGCGCTCGACCGGGTGCTGGCTCCGGAGTCCGAGCTCGTCGAGCTGTGGGACGAGACCGAGTACGGGCCGCAGTGGCGGCAGAGCGTGGCCGACCTGAAGGCCGTTCTTCTCACCTGATCAACGCTGGCGGGTGGGGCCGGGGTCGGGTGCCAGGCGTCGCACCTCATGCCTGCGGAGGCTCCGGGTTCTGCCCGGCTTGGCCCGTCGCGTTCGGCTCTGCCTGGTCGCTGTGGCTGAGTTCGAAGATCCGGAAGAGGACAACTTTGATCTTCCCACGATTCAACAACAGCACGGCCATGACCACCGCTAGTGCGAAGGCGTACGGAAGAGCTTGCGTCGCAAAATCCCAGAACGGATCTGGCGACGACTGCTGACTTACCTGGCCCCGCATCGTTGGCCTCCTGGGCAGAGAATATGACATTGCATGTGCTATATCTGGCCATGCTGAATAAGCCCTTGAAGGGCGGCGGGCAGGTTGCAGGAGGAACTGGAACAGGCGCCATGAAGTGCGCATCTCGTCAGTGGACATCGAGTGTCGGCTTGCGATTCGCGCGGCAACACTCCGCTTGTCCCGGTGGTGACAGAGCCTCCGTCCTCGTGGTCATCCCTGCGTTACGACCTAGGTGGATTAAACAGGGTCTTCGCGGGGGGAAACGTAGGGTCGAAAGACCTATTGTGAGGAGCAAGTCGTGAGATCGCCGACGCTTTTACCGGCGTCTTCACTTGGATTCTTCATCGGCTGAAATAAAAGTCGGGACTAAAGTCCCTGCGCTGTTCGGGGGTCCACGATGTGGACGCCGGAACAGCGCAACCGTCCACAGTGTTGGATACGGCCGTGAGCACCCCCAAGCGCCGTGCCCGTGTCCGTGCCCCTGAGCTGGTAGGACGCGGCTGGCTGAACACCGGCGGCGAGCAGATCAGGCTCACCGACCTGCGCGGCAAGATCGTGCTGCTCGACTTCTGGACGTTCTGCTGCATCAACTGCCTGCACGTCCTCGACGAGCTGCGTCCCCTGGAGAAGGAGTTCGAGGACGTCCTGGTGACGATCGGCGTGCACTCGCCGAAGTTCGTCCACGAGGCCGACCCCGAGGCGCTGAGGGCCGCCGTCGAACGCTACGGGGTGCACCACCCGGTCCTCGACGACCCGGAGCTCACCACCTGGCAGAACTACGCCGTGAAGGCGTGGCCGACGCTGAACCTGATCGACCCCGAGGGTTACGTCGTCCACGTCGCCGCGGGTGAGGGCCACGTCGAGGCGCTGCGCACGATCATCAAGGAACTCGTCGAGGAGCACGACGAGAAGGGCACGCTGCACCGCGGCACCGGTCCGTACCAGGCGCCGGAGCCGGAGAACACCACGCTCCGCTTCCCCGCCAAGGCGATCGTCACGCCGCGGAACACGATCCTCGTCAGCGACTCCGCCCACCACAGCATCGTCGAGCTCGAAGCGGACGGCGAGACCGTCATCCGCCGCATCGGCACCGGTGAGCGCGGCCGCCAGGACGGAGCAACACCGACCTTCTCCGAGCCCGCCGGCCTCGCGCTCGTCCCCGGCACCAACCAGGTCGTCGTCGCGGACACCGTGAACCACCTCCTCCGCGGCCTCGACCTCGACACCGGCGAGGTCACGACCCTCGCGGGCACCGGTGAGCAGTGGCGTGACGGCGAGACCGACGGGCCCGCCGACAAGATCGAGCTGACGAGCCCGTGGGACGTCGCCTGGTGGAACGGCGGTGTCGCCATCGCCATGGCCGGCAACCACACGCTGAGCTTCTTCGACCCCGAGGCCAACACGGTCCGCAGGCTCGCCGGCACCACCGTCGAGGGCATCAACGACGGACCGGCGGACCAGGCGTTCTTCGCGCAGACGTCCGGGCTCGCGGCGGACGGCGACCGGCTGTGGATGGTCGACTCCGAGACGAGCGCGCTGCGCTACCTGGAGAACGGCGAGGTCACCACGGTCGTCGGCAAGGGGCTGTTCGCGTTCGGGCACAAGGACGGCGCCGCGGACGAGGCCCTGCTGCAGCACCCGCTGGGCGTCACGGTCCTGAACGACCACTCGGTCGTCATCAGCGACACCTACAACAACGCGATCCGGCGCTTCGACCCCGAGACCGCCGAGCTGACCACGATCGCCACGGACGTCGCCGAGCCGTCCGACGCGCTCGTGGTCGACGACGAGCTCGTCGTGGTCGCGTCGGCCGCGCACCGGCTCGAACGGTTCGCCGCCTCCGCCGTCAAGATCGACGGCGCTGCCCACGAGGTGAAGCGCCCGTCCACCGACATCAGGGCCGGTGAGTTCGAGCTCGCCGTCGTCTTCACCCCGCCCAAAGGCACCAAACTGGACGAAAGGTACGGTCCCTCAACGCGTCTGGAGATCACCAGCTCACCCCCGGAGCTGATTCTCGACGGCGCGGGGGTCACCACCGAACTGGTACGCGCGTTGCGGATCAACGATCAGGTCACGAACGGCGTGCTGCACGTCGTCGCGCAGGCCGCGAGTTGTAGTGACGATCCGGCCGAGGAACACCCCGTCTGCCGTCTGACCAGGCAGGACTGGGGAGTGCCCGTTCGAGTGGTTGCCGATGCACCCACCAGGCTCCCGTTGCTCATGGGCGGCATGGACGAGGAGGGTCGGCAGGGCACGTAGACTCTGCTGGTGCCTGATGTCAAGCTCGAGATCCAGATGCTGTACGACCGTGTGATGGTCCGCATCTCGCCCGAGGACGGCGAGCGGCGTTCCAGCGGTGGCATCGTGATCCCCGCTACGGCCCAGATGGCGAAGCGGTTGGCGTGGGGTGACGTGTTCGGAGTCGGTACCAGCGTGCGCCACGTGAAGGTCGGCGACCGGGTGATGTTCAACCCGGAAGATCAGCTTGAGGTCGAGGTGCAGGGCACCACGTATCTCGTGATGAGGGAACGCGATCTGCACGCGGTTGCGACTGAGCCGACCGACCACGGTACTGGGTTGTACCTGTGAGTCGCCGGTTCGTGAACTGCGCCTGATAGCTGCACACATACGCCACCTCAGGAGACAGGGCAACGGGGAGAGCTGTGCCGTACGACGCTGACAAGACGAGAGCGATGCCTCCGGTGGGTCCCGGCGGCACGTCCTCCGAGCAGACGACCAAGATCACTCCGGTCCAGGTGGACGTCTCGACCGAGGCGTGGCCGTCTGAGGAGCCGGACTCGAACGAGCCGACCATCACCGCGGCCCTGCCCGGTGTCGGCTTCCCGGCGGGCGACGCCGCCACCGAGTACATGAAGCCGGTGCCGCCGCCCGAACCGCAGCCGCAGCCCCAGCCGCAGGAGACCGGCGTCTACGGGCCCGTGATGATCGAGCCGGGCGAGGACGAGGCGCAGCCGAAGTTCAACCGGAAGAAGGCGCTGATCGTGGCCGCGGCCGTGGTCGGCGCGTTCGGCCTGCTCTACGGCCTGGACATCCTCGTGTCGAGCGGCAACGTGCCGCGCGGCGTGACGGTGGCGGGCGTCGACGTCGGCGGTATGAACCACGGCGACGCCGAGAAGAAGCTCCGCGACGAGATCGGCCCGCGCCTGAGCAAGCCCGTCGCGCTCAAGGCAGGCGACGTGACCGCCGAGCTCGACCCGAAGGCAGCGGGTCTGGAGCTCGACTGGAACGCCACGATCGACCGCGCCGGCAGCCAGCCGCTCAGCCCGTTCACGCGCGTCACCTCGTTCTTCACCAGCCGTGAGGTCGGCGTCGCGACGAAGGCCGACGACGCGAAGGTCTCCGGCGCGCTCGAAGCCCTGCGCCCCAAGCTCGACCACGACCCGATCGAGGGCACCATCAAGTTCGAGGGCGCGAACCCCGTCGCCGTCGAGCCGCACGACGGCCAGAAGCTCAAGGCCGAGGACGCCGCGAGCGCGGTCGTCGCGAACTGGGCCTCCGGCAGCCCCGTCGACGTCCCGATGGACTTCACCCCGGTCAAGACGACCAAGGAGGGCGTCGAGAAGGCGCTCAACGAGGTCGTGAAGACCGCGGTGTCCGGCCCCGTCGTGATCAAGGGCGAGGGCAAGGACGCGACGCTCACGCCCGAGCAGATCGGCGCCACGCTGGCGTTCGCGCCCGGTGACGGCGGCGCGCTGAACGTCACGCCGAACAAGGACAAGCTCGCCGAGTTCACGACGCCGCAGCTCAAGGACACGATCAAGGAGGGCAAGGACGCCGAGATCGTCTTCGAGGGCGGCAAGCCCACGGTGAAGCCCTCGGTGGACGGCCTCGACCTCGACTGGGACAAGAACCTCCAGCCCTACTTCGACACGGTCAAGAAGAAGGACGCGCGCGAGGTCAAGTTCGAGTACAAGCACACGCCCGCGAAGGTCACCACCGAGCAGGCGAACAAGATGGGCATCAAGGAGGTCATCGGCGAGTTCTCGACCGGTGGCTTCGCCCCCGCCTCCGGCGTCAACATCCGGGTCGTGGCCGAGAAGGTCAACGGCGCGATCGTGAAGCCGAAGGAGACGTTCAGCCTCAACAAGTACACGGGTCCGCGCGGTACCGCGCAGGGCTACGTCGAGGCGGGCATCATCGAGAACGGCATCCCCGGCATGGCGGTCGGCGGTGGCATCTCGCAGTTCGCGACCACGTTGTACAACTCGTACTACTACGCGGGCATGAAGGACGCGGGCCACCGGGAGCACAGCTACTGGATCACGCGGTACCCGAAGGGCCGCGAGGCCACCGTGTTCATGGACAACGCGGGCAACAGCCTGATCGACATCGCGTTCACGAACCCGGACGACACGGGCGTCGCCATCCAGACGATCTGGACCGGCTCGTCGATCACCATCAAGCTCTGGGGCACCAAGAACTACGACGTCACCGGCTCCACCAGCGGCGAGTTCAACCCGACCCAGCCGCAGGAGAAGAAGGTCAACAAGGCCGGCTGCGCCCCGAGCAACGGCGCCCCCGGCTTCTCGGTGACCGACACCCGCACGATCACGGACCGCCGCAACGGCCAGTCGCGCAACGAGTCGCGCACGGTCAAGTACGACCCGCAGTTCAAGATCATCTGCGAGCCGCCGCCCGGCGGCTGAGGAAATTTCGGATTCACAGTGGCCACGCGCGGGTATTCACCCGTTCGTGGCCACTGTTGCGCATGAGGCGCGAAGACACCCCGTCGTTCAGACGCTGGGGCGCGCGGGGATGGTGTTGTACGGGGTCGTGCACGTCCTGGTGGCGTGGCTCGCGATCCAGGTCGCGTTCGGAGACTCCGAACAGGCCGACTCGAAGGGTGCGCTCGGCGACATCGCCGCGGCCGGCGCCTGGTCGTTGTGGTTGCTCGGGATCGGCTTGGCCTTCTTCGCGCTGTGGCAGGTGCTGCAGGCGTGCGTGGGCTTCAACTACATCCCGAAGAAGCGCAAGCGCATCGCGAAGCGCGTCGGTGCCGGCGCCCGCGCCATCACCGCCACCGGTATCGCGTTCGGTGCGTTCAAGCTCGCGACGGGGTCTGGTGGTCCCAGTGACCAGAACCAGCAGCAGAAGGAACTCACGGCGCAGTTGCTCGCGCTGCCCGGCGGTCAGTTCATCGTCGGTGCGGTCGCCATCGGCATCCTCGTCATCGCCGTGATCATCGCCCGCAAGGGTGTGAAGCTGTCCTTCGAGGAGGACCTCGACAAGTCCCGCTCGCCCAAGTGGATCCAGCCCGTCGGCCGGATCGGCTGGCTGGGCAAGGGAATCGCGTACGGCGTGATCGGCGTTCTCGTCGGGCTCGCCGCCATCAACGCGGACCCCGAGCAGTCCGGCGGCATGGACAAGGCCCTGAAGACGTTGGCAGCGCAGCCCTACGGCATGTTCCTGCTGTCCGCCGTGGCGATCGGCATCGCGGCGTTCGGCGTCTACTGCTTCGCGGCGGCGCGCGCCCTCAAGGAGTGATGGCGGTCCGCGGCCTCCTGGGCCTCGACCGTCATGGAGGACAGCACCTGCCCCGACGCGATGTAGAAGACGTTGGGGCTGCTGGTGTCCGGCCCCCAGCCGGGGCCGCCTCGCAGCAACAGGAGGTCGCCGGGACTCGGGTTCATCCCCTCGAACCACGAGTCCTGCGCGACCTCCGTGCGTTCCCACACGATCGCGGCCTTGGTGCCGCTCTTCGCTCGTTGGTAGACCTGCGCGACCCTCGCCAGTTCGGCCGTCGGCGACGCCTCCCGCAGCTCGTCCATGTGCTCCCGGTACCCGGACCACAGAGCGTCCTGACGCGCCTTCCGGTTCTTCAGGCGTCGTAAAACGATCGTCGCGAGCGCCACTACGCCCACGACCGCGCACAGAATCAGCAGGTACAGGAACACTCGGCAATCTTTGATTCCGAACGAGGGCCTGTCAACTGACAACGAAATCAAGCTGCATGATGGGACTCGGTCACGCTAGCGTGCCTGTCATGTCGAGTCCTGAGGCATCCAGGGTCGGATCTGCGGTCTAGCCGTCAGCCCCGAAAACCCTTCATCCCTCCGGAGCTCCTCCGTGCCTTTTTCGCTGTACTTGCTCGCCCTGGCCGTGTTCGCCATGGGCACCTCCGAGTTCATGCTCGCCGGGCTGCTGCCGTCCATCGCGGCCGAGTTCGGCGTACCGGTGGGCACCGCCGGTCTGCTCACCTCCGCGTTCGCCGCGGGCATGGCCGTCGGCGCGCCCCTGATGGCCGTGCTCGCCCGCAACTGGCCTCCGCGCCGAAGCCTGTTCGGGTTCGTCGTCGTGTTCCTGGCAGCCCACGTCGCCGGCGCTCTCACGACGAGCTTCCCGGTGTTGCTGGCCTCCCGTGTGGTCGCCGCACTCGCCAACGCCGGATTCCTCGCCGTGGCACTGACAACGGCCGCCGCGCTCGTGCCGCCGCAACGGCGTGGGCGCGCGCTCGCCGTGCTGCTGTCCGGTACGACCGTGGCAACCGTGGCCGGCGTACCGGGAGGGGCGTTGCTCGGTACCGCACTGGGTTGGCGCGCAACGTTCTTCGCGGTCGCCGTGCTCTGCGTGCCGGCGGCTGTCGGTGTCCTCAAAGGAATTCCGGCCCGGCGCGAGCGGGTCGAGCCACCCGCGTTGCGCCCGGAGCTCGCTGAGCTCACCAAGCCGCGGCTGGTGGTGGTCATCGTGCTCGCGGTGCTGGTGAACGCGGTGACGTTCGGCCACTTCACGTTCCTGGCCCCGGTGGTGACGAACGCGGGCCTGAGCGAGTGGTGGGTGCCGGTCGCACTGGTGCTGTTCGGCGCCGGTTCGTTCCTCGGCGTCACCGTCGGCGGCAGGCTGGCCGACTCGTCACCGCGCCCGGTCGTGGCGCTCGGCGGACCGCTGGCCGTCGTCGGCTGGCTGAGCCTCGACGTGCTGGGCCGCGAGCCGATCACGTTGCTGGCATTGGTGTTCGTGCTCGGCGCGTTGTCCTTCGCGGTCGGCAGCACGTTGATCGCGCGCGTCCTGCACCACGCGCCGGGCGCGCCCACGATGGCGGGCTCCTACGCGACGGCGGCGTTCAACGTGGGTGCCGCGGTGGGGCCGATGTTCTTCTGACGCAACGAAAAACGGGCCCGTGCACCTCGGGCAGGAGGTGCACGGACCCGTCGTTCTGAGGCGTTTTAGAAAACGCTCTCGTCGATGTCCATGAGCGCGTTGTCGGTGGACTCCGCGATCTTGCGGCGCGAGGTGAGCTCCGGCAGCACGTTCTTCGCGAAGAACGACGCCACGGCGATCTTGCCCTCGTAGAACGCCTTGTCCTTGGCCGACGGCGTGCCGCCGAGCTTCTCCAGCGCGACCTCGGCCTGGCGCAGCAGCAGCCAGCCGACGAGCACGTCACCCGCGGTCATCAGCAGGCGGACCGAGTTCTGGCCGACCTTGTAGAGGTTGCGCACGTCCTCCTGCGAGGTGGTCAGGAAGCCGACCAGCGCGCCGAGCATGCCCTGCAGGTCCTCAAGACCCTGCTTGAGCAGCGCCCGCTCCTCCTTCAGACGACCGTTGCCGCCCTCGTTGTCGAGGAACGACTGGATCTCGCCGTTGATGAACGCGAGCGCCTGGCCCTTGTCACGGATGATCTTCCGGAAGAAGAAGTCCAGCGACTGGATGGCCGTGGTGCCCTCGTACAGCGAGTCGATCTTCGCGTCGCGGATGTACTGCTCGATCGGGTACTCCTGCAGGAAGCCCGAGCCGCCCAGCGTCTGCAGCGACTGCGCCAGCTGCTCGTACGCGCGCTCCGAGCCGACGCCCTTGACGATCGGCAGCAGCAGGTCGTTGACCTGGGCCGCGAGCTTGGCGTCGTCGCCGCCGAGCATCACCTTGTCCTGGAACGTCGCGGTGTACAGGTACACGGCGCGCAGGCCCTCGGCGTACGCCTTCTGCAGCATCAGGCTGCGGCGGACGTCCGGGTGGTTGGTGATGGTGACGCGCGGCGCGGTCTTGTCCGTCATGCGCGTCAGGTCGGCGCTCTGCACGCGCTCCTTGGCGTAGGACAGCGCGTTCAGGTACCCGGTCGACAGCGTCGCGATGGCCTTGGTGCCGACCATCATGCGGGCGTACTCGATGACGTCGAACATCTGCGCGATGCCGTCGTGCACCTCGCCGAGCAGCCAGCCCTGGGCGGGCACGCCGTGCTGGCCGAAGGTCAGCTCGCACGTGGTGGACGCCTTGAGGCCCATCTTGTGCTCGACGTTGGTCACGAAGGCGCCGTTGCGCTCGCCCAGGTCACCGGACTCCGGGTCGAAGTGGAACTTCGGCACCAGGAAGAGCGACAGGCCCTTGGTGCCCGGCCGCGCCTCGACGCCGTCGCCCTCGGGACGCGCGAGCACCATGTGCATGATGTTCTCGGTCAGGTCCTGGTCGGCGGACGTGATGAAGCGCTTCACGCCGTCGATGTGCCAGGAGCCGTCCGCCTGCTTGATCGCCTTGGTGCGACCGGCACCGACGTCGGAACCGGCGTCCGGCTCGGTCAGCACCATGGTGGCGCCCCAGCCGCGGTCGATCATCAGCTGCGCCCAGTGCTTGTCGCGCGCGGTGCCGTTGTTGTGCACGACCGTCGCGAAGCTCGGGCCCGCCAGGTACATGTAGACGGCCGGGTTCGCGCCGAGCAGCAGCTCGGACGCGGCCCACATGACCGACCGCGGGGTGCCGAAGCCGCCCAGCTCGTCCGGCAGGAAAAGGCGGTACCACTCGCCGTCCCACACGGCCTGGTACGACTTCTTCAGCGACTCCGGCAGGGTCGCCGAGTGCGTCGCCGGGTCGAACACCGGGGGGTTGCGGTCGGAATCGGCGAAGGAGTCGCCGAGGACGCCCTCCGCGAGGTTCTTGATCTCGGCCAGCACGCTGCGCGCGGTGTCCTCGTCGGACTGCTCGAACGGCCCCGTGCCGAGGTGGTCCTGCACGTTGAAGACCTCGAAGAGGTTGAACTCGAGGTCCCGGACGTTGCTCTTGTAGTGGCCCATCTCGTCAGCTCACTCCTCAGGGTCGCGGCGGGGTCGCCTACTGACCGGTAACAACAGAGTATTACTCGACAGTAACCCCGGCAAGGCCGACCACCCAGTGGTGGCGAACCAGACACTCCTCGTTCACACCTGAATCGGGCATGAGAGCCGGTCAGACGCGTGCCGGGCGCTCGCGGACCATCTCGAGCAGCGCGGGGTTCGTGCGCTCGGCGAAGCCCACGCTCCGGGGCAACATGACCGATTCGTAGGCCGGCACCCCGTCTCGGACACCGTGCTCCGCGATCGCGAGCGCCAGTTCGGCCGCGTCCTGCATCGCGAGGTTCGCGCCGACGCCCAGCGGTGGCTGAAGGTGGGCGGCGTCGCCGAGCAGCGTGACGCCGGGCGTGTGCGTCCACGTGTGCGGCACCGGCAGCGAGTACAGCGGCCGGTGGATCAGCTCGCCTTCGAGGAACGCCAGCAGTGAGGGGTGCCAGCCGGCGAACAGGTCGAGCAGTTCGGCGTTGGAGGGCTTCCAATTCTCGTCCGCTCGCACGCACGCGTAGGCGCGGATGTGATCGCCGCTGTTGCGCTGCGCCCAGAGCATCAGGCCGTCGTCGTCCGCGACCATCGTGCCCTGGCCGGTGAGGTCGAGCAGTGCCTCGTCGCGGTCGTGCCGGGTCTCGACGAACAGCACGCCGGTGTACCGGGGCACGGCGGGCGAGACGGCGGGGCGGACCCGAGACCAGGCACCGTCCGCGCCGATGACCAGGTCGAACGCTTCCGTCGAGCCGTCGAGGAACGTGACCTCGCCGGGGCGTGCCGAGCCGATGCCCCGGCCCCAGCGCACGGTTCCCTGTGCGAGCGAGCCGAGGAGCAGGTCGCGGAGCTGGCCTCGGTCGATCTCGGGCCGGAAGTCGCCCTCCGGCGGCTCGTGCTCGATCAACTCGGCCGTGGCGTGGTCGACCTTGCGCTGCTCCTGCCCCTCGAACCGGGCGAGCGCCCGCCACTCGTCGAAGAGACCCGCGGCGCGGACCGCCTCCTGACCGCTGTCGGCGTGCAGGTCGATGGTGCCGCCCTGCTGACGGGCCTCCGGCGAGCTCTCCCGCTCGAAGACGGTGACGTGCTCGAAGCCGTGCAGCTGGAGGACTCGGGCACAGGTGAGGCCGCCGATGCCGGCCCCTGCGATGGCGATGCGCGGTGTGGTCATGTCTCCAGGAAAGCGCATCGACTCAAAAAGTGCAACCACTACACTTTTGAACCTGCTCAACTCTTGCGGTACGATCGTGGGGTGACCGAGCTCGGCCGCCGCGAGCGGAAGAAGCTGCAGACCCGCCAGTCGATCGCCGAGGCGGCGCTGCGGCTGTTCCTCGACCGCGGTTTCGACGACGTGGGCGTGAAGGAGATCGCCGACACGGCGGACGTGTCGGTCACGACGCTGTTCAAGCACTTCCCGAGCAAGGAGGCGCTGCTCTTCGACGAGGACGAGGAGCAGGAGTCGGAGCTGGTCCAGGTCGTGCGCAACCGCGAGGGCCGGTCGATCCCGATGGCGCTGCGCGACCACTTCGTGCGCGCGGCGCGGGTGCACGCCGACCACCCGCAGTTCGAGGTCTTCCAGCGGCTGGTGCTGGAGACCCCGGCGCTGCGGTCGTACGGGCACGGGATGTGGACGCGCCACCAGGACGCGCTGGCCCGCGCCATCGCGGAGGAGACCGGTGCGCCGCCGGACGACGTCAGGTGCGCGGCGCTGGCCCGCTTCGCGCTGGACGCGAGGGACGTGATCTTCGACCGGCCGGACCGCGAACGCGCGGCCGACGAGGTGTTCGGCTTACTCGAGCACGGATGGGCGGCCGATCAGCAGTCCTGACCGGTAGGCGAGCGAGACCGCGTGCGTGCGGTCCCGTGCGCTGAGCTTGCGCAGGATGCCCTTCACGTGGGTGCGCACGGTCTCGACGGACAGCACCAGCTCGTCGGCGACCTGCCGGTTCTCCAGGCCGTCCGCGATCAGCGTGAGCACCTCGTACTCGCGCTTGGTCAGCGTCGGCCGTTCGCTCGACCTGAGGTCGGGGTGCACGTAGCCACGTGAACGGCACGTTTCGGCTATCACCCGCACGATCTGCTCCGGCTGGGCGCTGCGCGACACGACGCCGCGCACCCCCGCCTCCAGCGCGGTCGTGACGTAGTTCACGTGCGAGTGGGCGTCGCGGGCGAGCCCGATGACGAGCAGGGCGGGGTCGCGCTCGACCAGCAGCCGCGCCAGGTGGCCGACCGGATCGAGCACGGAGTCGACGAGCAGCACGTCGGGCCGCAGTCGTTCGTGCAGGCGAACGGCAGCGTTCAGGTCGCCCGTCGACCCGAGCCAGCGCAGCCCGGGAGTCCTTCTGACCAGGGCGGACAGGCCTTCGCGGTAGAGCGGCACAGGATCGATCAGCGCGACGCCGGGAGCAGGCCGGCTTGGCGGGAGCATCAGCACCTCCTTCGTGCATCCGAAGGGGTGACGACATTCCCCCGTCCGCGTGACGCGGAATAGGACCGGGAACAGGACCGGAAATGACAATGCGCCAAGACGGTTCGCATGTATGAACAAGGGTCACGAATGTGATTCAAGACCGGCGAAACCCTTCCGCCGCGGGGCAACAGTCTCGTAAGACCTACGTCACATATCCCGTGCGGATGTGCCAGGTTCCGCCGCCATGAGGCCTGGTGCTCTCGCGGGCACACGTGTGTGCACGCAAGGAGGTCACATGGGCACCCTCGATTGGATCGTGGTTGTCGGCTATTTCTTCGTGATGGTCGCGATCGGGCTCTGGTCGCGTGGGCGGGTCCAGAACATCGCCGACTTCTTCACGGCCGGCGGCAAGATGCCGTGGTGGTTGTCCGGCATCTCGCACCACATGTCGGGCTACAGCGCGGTCATGTTCGTGGCGTTCGCCTCCGAGGCCTACCGGCTCGGCCTCACCGTCTACGTGTGGTGGTCGCTGACGATCGGCATCGGCGTCGGCATCGGTGCGTTCCTGTTCGCGCCGAGGTGGAACCGGTTGCGCTCGAAGCACGACGTCAAGTCGCCGCTCGAGTACCTGGCCAAGCGCTACAACGTGCCGACCCAGCAGGTCATGGCCTACGCCGGCGCGCTGCTCAAGGTCGTCGACATCGCCGCCAAGTGGGCGGCCGTCGCGATCCTGCTCCGCGGCTTCGCGGGTGTCCCGATCACCTGGGGCATCGTCATCATCGGCCTGGTCACGATGGTCTACTCCGTGCTCGGCGGCCTGTGGGCCGACGCGCTCACCGACTTCGGCCAGTTCATCATCCAGGCGGCAGCGGGCTTCGCGATGTTCTTCGCCGTCGCCGGCACCCTCGGCTGGAGCTTCCCCGTGACGATCTGGGACAAGCTCCCGGAGAGCCACAGCGACCCGCTCGCGGGCCCGTACACGTCGACGTTCCTCATGGCGCTCTTCCTGATCAAGACGCTGGAGTACAACGGCGGCATGTGGAACCTGGCGCAGCGCTACATGGCCGCGCCGTCCGGCTTCGCGGCCAAGCGGTCCGCACTGCTCTCGTCGGCGCTGTGGCTCGTGTGGCCGCTCGTCCTGTTCTTCCCGATGTGGGCGGCGCCGCTGATCGTGCCGGGCCTCGAAGGAGCCCAGGCGGAGAACGCTTACATCGAGATGGGCAAGCAGATGCTGCCCGCCGGCATGATCGGCCTGGTACTGGCGGGCTTCTTCTCGCACACCATGGCCATGGTGTCGTCGGACGCGAACGTCATCGCGGCCGTGATCAACCGCGACATGCTGCCCCACCTGTGGAAGAAGGTGAAGACGTTCTCCGCGGACAACCAGCTGCTGCTGGCCCGCATCACGACGTTCTCCTTCATCGGCATAAGCATGATCATCGCCATCGCCTCGGGAGGCCAGGGCTTCGTGCTCAAGGTGGTCGTCGACCTGGTCGCCGCCACCATGGGCCCGATCGCGATCCCGCTGATGCTCGGCCTGCTCCCGTGGTTCCGCAAGGTCGGCTCCACGGCGGCGATCGCCTCGGTCGTCGGCGGCCTCGGCATGTGGGCGTTCCTCTACGTCGAGCAGTTGAACAAGGCGGCCTGGGTCACCAAGGGCGTGCTCGTCTCGTGGCCACTGCTGCTCTCGCTGGTGCTCTACCTGGCGATCGGCTTCCTCAAGAAGGAGCCCTCCACCGAGCGCGACGCACTGCTGGACTCGCTCAGCTCCGACGAACCGGAACCGGAGAAGGTGAAGGCGTAAGCCTTTCGTTCCGCATGATCCTCGCGGCGGCGCACCCGAACAGGGTCGCCGCCGCGAGCCACACGTAGGGCATCGGCGTACCGGTGTAAGTCTGAGCCGTGCTCGCCAGCGCCAGGGTCGCCCCCGCGACCAGCCCGGTCGTGTGCGTCACGGGGAACGCGCTCTTCAACACCGTGACCACAGCAACGGGCACCAACAGGAAGCCGTAGGCCAGCACCCGCGTCAGCAGGTTGGCGTGATCGGAGATCTCATACCGCAGCGCGGGCAACGCCAGCACCGCGAGAACCACGCCCACGGCGAGCCCGATCACCAGACTCTTCACGCTCTGTCCTTGCCAGGAACGCGTCATGCGCTTCTAGACGTGTGTGTGGTGCATCGGTTGTCGTGGCGTGCGTCATCGTCACGAGACACTTGTCGCTCGCCCATGCACAGTGGAACGCATGGGTATGTGGTCTCCCGCAGACGACGCGGAACTCGCCACCGGCTGGCGACTCTGGCTGGAGCTCAGTGACCGCGTCTGGCCGGACCCCTCCTGGGACGGCACCCCGGCAGACGCCATCCGCCAGGTGCGCGCCCTGCTCGCCGTGTGCGAAGAGATCCGCCTCTCCTACCTGGGCGAGACCTCGCGCCCCTCCGTGGCCCTGATGCAACTACTGCAGTCCATCTCGTTCGTGGCCTCGTTCTCCGTGGACCTGTGGCACGACGACACACACCCCCTGGACGTAGAACGCGCCGAGTTGCTGCACGGCGACCTCGCGTCGTTCGCGGACCACGTGGCGGGGGTGCGGGCGGCGCTCGCGCACGGCGGCGGCTGGGTGGAGTTGGACCGCCGCCCGTGGGGCCTGCCGGTCGACTGAAACGACGAAGGCCCTCCGCGTGGAGGGCCTTCGAGTGGAGCGGGTGACGGGAATCGAACCCGCCTCTACAGCTTGGGAAGCTGTCGTTCTACCAATGAACTACACCCGCGTGAGCAAGCTCGTCGCCGATCATACACAGGCGGGCAACGCGACCCGCGGCCGTCTTCGGTTAGCCTGTCCGGGTGCTGCTGAGTGACCAGGATCTGCGCAAAGAGGTCGAGTCCGGCCGTCTCGCCCTCGACCCCTTCGACGTCGAGATGCTCCAGCCGTCGAGCATCGACGTGCGGCTGGACCGGTTCTTCCGGGTCTTCAACAACACGAAGTACACCCACATCGATCCCGCGCAGCAGCAGGACGACCTCACGAGTCTGATCGAGACGCCGGCGGACGAGCAGTTCGTGTTGCACCCCGGCGAGTTCGTGCTCGGGTCGACCTACGAGATGGTGACGCTGCCGGACGACCTGGCCGGGCGCCTCGAAGGCAAGTCCAGCCTCGGGCGGCTCGGGTTGCTGACGCACTCGACCGCCGGCTTCATCGACCCCGGCTTCTCCGGTCACATCACGCTGGAGCTGTCGAACGTCGCGAACCTGCCCATCACGCTGCACCCCGGCATGAAGATCGGGCAGCTGTGCCTGTTCAAGCTGTCGAGCCCGGCGGAGCACCCCTACGGTTCGTCGCAGGCCGGCAGCCGGTACCAGGGGCAGCGCGGGCCGACTCCCAGCAGGGCGTACCTGAACTTCCACCGCACGGACACGCGCCGCTAGCTCAGGTCTCCGTAGCGCTCCAGCACCCGGCGGCGCAGTTCCGGGTCGGTGCGCGGGACAGGTTCGAGGAAGATCTCGTCGAGGTCCGTGAACTCGGTGCGCAGCTCCGCGGAGATGCGCACGCAGGCGTCTTCCAGTTGGTGCGCGGTGAGGTCGTCGTCGAAGTCGAGGCGGGCGCACAGCAGCACGCGGTCGGTGCCGATGAGCATCGTGAGCACGTCCACGACGGCGTCGACCTCGGGCACCTCGCCCAGCCGGCGCCAGATCGCCTTCACCATCACCGGGTCCGCCTGGCGGCCGATCAGCAGGCCGCGGTTGGTGCGCGCCAGGGTGTACGCGACCAGTGCCAGCAGCAGGCCGATCGCCAGCGAGGCGAGGCCGTCCCACAGCGACGAGCCGGTCAGCTGGTGCAGGCCGAGGCCCGAGAACGCCAGGAGCAGGCCGATCAGGGCCGCCGAGTCCTCCAGGAAGACGGTCTTGACGGTCGGGTCGTCGGAGATCCGCAGGTAGTCCCAGAAGCCTCGGCCGTGTGCCGCGGACTCGCTGCGGACCTGCCGGAACGCCTGCGTCCACGAGATCGACTCCAGGGCGAACGCCAGGCCCAGCACGATGTAGCCGACGAGCGGGCGGGTCTGTTCCTCCGGGTGGCCGAAGACCGTGCGGAAGCCTTCGTAGAACGCGAACATCGCGCCCGAGGCGAAGATCGAGACGGCGGCCAGCAGCGACCAGAAGTAGCGCTCCTTGCCGTAGCCGAACGGGTGGCGGCGGTCGGCCGGGCGGTCCGAGCGGCGCAGGGCGGTCAGCAGGAGTGCCTCGGTGAACGTGTCGGCGACCGAGTGCGCGGCCTCGGAGAGAATTGCGGCCGAACCGGTCAAAACGCCCGCAATGGCCTTCATGATGGCAATCGCCAGATTCACCAGCAGGGCCAGGACAACGGTGAGGGTGCTTTCGCCTGAGCCCTGCGGTTTCTCGCTCATGACGATCAGCCTAGGACGTCCAGCTTGCGCGCACCTGCTGCGACAGGCGGGGATCACGGTTGAGTCACGGGGACAACCCGTGCGGTCCCTCGAACGACTTATGTGGTGACCGGATGCTGGGGAGCGTCCGGGGAATCCGCGGAAATGCGCGGTCGTTCGAATTTCCTGGGGGAAACGAAAATGGGTGGCAAGATTCGTGCTGCGGTCATTGCGGTCACGGCTTCCGTGGTCGCGTTCGCCGGCGTCGCGTCCGCACAGGCCGCGCCGACGAGCTACATCGGCGGCGTGGTGTTCCACGACCTCAACGCCGACGGCGTGCGGCAGGAGGGCGAGCCGGGGATCTCCGGCGTCGACGTCATGGTCAAGGGGCCGGACGGCGGGCGCTACCCGTTCCCGACCGACGCCTACGGGAGCTGGCACGTCAAGCGCGTGCCGGCTGGTGTGTGGGAGGTCAGCTACGCCGACCCCGAACTCCTCGCCACCACGCCGCAGCTCGTGAGGATCTCCGTCGAGGACGACAACGGCTACGAGGTCGACTTCGGTGTCCGCGCCGCGTGACCGTTACTGCATTCGAGTGACATTCGGTGGCCGGGGCAACATCCACGAGGCCTGGGGTGTCTTAAGGCTGGGATCCGCACCGGGGGGACGCTGATCACCAGGGGGTAAGACGGAACGGCCCGCGTCCGGGAGAGACGCGGGCCGTTCCGCATGTCGGGCGCAACTACGATCGTGCGATGGGCGAACGTGGTGCGGACGACACCGATGCCGAGGTCGCGTCGTGGAGGGCCATGGTTCCGGCGATCGACCCGGTGGTCGAGGGTGTGGTCGACCGGGTGCACCAGATCAGCAAGTACCTCGACTTCCTGGCCGCGGAGATCGCCGCGCCGCACGGGCTCAACCGCGCCGACTACGAGATCCTCGCCCGGCTCTTCTGGATCGGGCCGCCGCACCGGCTCACGCCCAAGCAGCTCGCGAACGGCACGCTGAGTCCGGCCACCACGATCACGAGCCGCCTGGACCGGCTGGAGAAGGCGGGTCTCGTGGTCCGCGAGCTCGACCCGAGCGACCGCCGGTCGTTGCCCGCCACCCTGACCGACGCCGGCCGCGAGATCTTCCTGCGGATCGTCGCGGGCCAGGCCGAACGGGAGCGCGACCTCTTCACGGCGCTGCCCGGCGGTGACCTGGAGAACCTGCGCGACCTGCTGCGCCAGGTGATGGAGGTGCTGTCCGGCGAACTCGGGCCCGCGCACCGCCGTACCCGGCTCGCGCTCGACAGCAAGGAGTAATTGCTGCGAACTCGTACTATCCGATATCGTGCTATCTGGCATGAGAGGGAGGGGTGCGAGATGGGTGGCTACCCGCTGTCGGAGTGAGTGACCGGCATCACGCAACGCTGGACCCCCGGTGTTCCGATGTTCCAAGAGGAGCAATCGGACACTGGGGGAACAGTGAAGAAGATCTTCGCCGTCGCGATGACGGCTGCCTTCGTCCTGCCAGCCGCGGCCACGTCGGCCGCCGCGCAGGACGAGACGATCACCGTCGAGGGTCTGTTCTACATCGACCGCAACGGCGACAACGCGTTCAACGAGGGTGAGAGCGTCCGCGCCAACGGCAACGGCGTCGCCATCCGGGTCCAGGGCAGCACCGAGCTGGTCGGCACCTACCCGACCGGTCCGGACGGCCGCTACAAGGCCGTCCTGCCGAAGGGGCCGAAGTACACGATCAGCAACATCGACATGACCGACTACTCCACCACGAAGGTGGCTCACGGCGCGTCGGAGTCCTCGTCGGGCCTCGACTTCCCGTTGCGCGGCTACTTCCTCAACGGCTTCACCTTCGTCGACGCGAACGGTGACGGCGTCAAGCAGGCGGACGAGAAGACGCACAGCGGCAAGGTCAAGGTCACCGGTCGGACGCGGACCGGTGCGGACTTCAGCGCCGAGACCGCGGCCGGACCGGACGGCGCGTACCGGCTCGACCTGCCGATGGGCACCCTCAACGTGGTCGCGCCCGGCCTGCAGAAGGACCGCCTCACGCTGGCGGAACCGAAGTCCGACAAGGACGTCGACTGGCTGACGGGCACCCGCGCGGTGCCCGAGAGCGCCGAGCGCGAGTTCCGCGTCGACCTGCGCTACGTGAACGCCGCGGCCGACATCGCGCTCGAGTCCGCGCTCTCCCCGGTCAAGGACAGTTACACCCTCGGCGAGCAGATCGACGTGAAGCTGACGCTCTCCAACAAGGGCAACGTGCCGATCGCGCCGACCTTCGCCCTGGGCTCCTTCTCCGCGAAGCTGCTGTCGCACAGCGACAACGTGACGGTGCGACCGGGAACCGACGACGACTTCGCCGTCAAGGACAAGATCCTCCCGGGCCGGCAGCTGGAGGTCACGCTCAAGATCGAGCTGAACGACCTGGAGTACCAGGAGGTGCACGCGATGGCGCGCTTCATCTTCGACGGTCTCCCGGACACGAACCACAAGAACAACGTCGCCGTGAAGCCGATCAAGGTCGTCGAGAAGAGCACCGCTCCGACGACGTCGACCACCACTGCGGCCCCGACGACCACCACCACTGCGGTCGTGGCCCAGGCGGGCAGCAAGTCCGGCCTCGCGTCCACGGGCGCGTCGGTGTTCGGTCCCCTGACGCTGGGAGCGGTGCTGCTCGTCGCCGGTGCCGGCGCGTTCTTCGTGGCACGCCGTCGCCGCTCCTGACCACATAGGACCCGCCACGGCTAGTCTGCGCGGCATGGGCATCTTGGTGCATGTGCTGCTGACCGCCGTGGCGGTCTGGGTGTCGACCGCCCTCCCCGGCATCGACCTGGGTGAGGGTTCCACCGGCTCCAGAATCCTCACGCTGATCGGCGTCGCGGTGATCTTCGGCCTGGTCAACGCGATCGTGAAGCCGCTCGTGAAGTTCTTCGGCTGCCTGTTCTACCTGGTCACGCTCGGCCTGATCGGGCTCGTCGTGAACGCGCTGCTGTTCATGCTCACCGGCTGGCTGGCCGAGCAGCTCGACCTGCCGTTCCGCGTGGACGGCTTCTGGCCCGCGTTCTGGGGCGCGATCATCGTCGCCCTGACCGGCTGGGTGCTGGACGTGATCTACGACAAGATCACCGACAAGGACTGAGGCAACCGAACTCCCCCGCTGTGCGTGGATGAGGTGAAGTTCCACTTCTTGCACACTGGGGGATTCGAAAATGCGTGCTCTGGCAAGACTTTCCGCACTCGGGCTCGCGCTGGCCGCGTCGGCCGTCGTCGTATCGCCGGCGATGGCCGACGAGCCCGGCGGGGCCGTCACCGGTTCGGCGTGGTTCGACGACAACGGGGACGGCATCCGGCAGCCGGGCGAGGCGCCACGGGCCGGCTACACCTTCCTGATCCCGGGGCTGTACCGGGCGGCGACCACCGACGAGAACGGCCGCTACCGGTTCGAGGACGTCCCGGCGGGCACCTACGTGGTGACCATGTTCAGTCGGCAGTACGACACGACGTTCACCAAGAGCGGTGGCGACTCGGACTTCGACCCGAACACCCTGGACACCGCCGAGTTCACCCTCGCGCCGGGTGGCGAGGCCGGCCCGTTCGACGCCGGTTTCGTGAAGGGGCGGTTCGACACGGCGGTCGACCGCGTGGACGCGCCCCGCTTCATGCGGGTCGGCGACGAGGTCGACGTCAATGTCACGTACAGGAACAAGAGCAACCTGCCCACCCCGCTGCACGGCTACGCCACGCTGCCGGAAGGGCTGACCCCGTTGTCCGCCAACGCACCCGTCTGGCACGTCGACGGGCAGCGCGTGAGCCTGTCGAGCGTCTACCAGGCGGACACGTACATCGGCCAGTCCGTCACCTACACCGTGAAGGCGCGCGTGGACGGGCCGATCAGGCACGGCGAGATCGCCGTGACCGCCGAGACCCTCGGCGCTCCGGACGTCAACCCGCGGAACAACGCCAAGAAGCTCAGCGTCTGGGCGTTCTGACAGCAGAACGGCCCCGGTCCACTGTGGACCGGGGCCGTTCGCTTGCCACGACTAGACCTTCGTCTTGTCCTCGTCCGGCAGCGGCGTGCCGGTCGGAACCTCGTCGGTCGGCGTGTCCTTCGGCTCCTTGCCGCGCCGCACCGACTCCAGCAGCATCTGCGCCACGTCCACGACCTCGACGTGCGCACCGGCCTGGCCGTCGGACTGCCGCGCCGTCACGCCGTCGGTGAGCATCACGCGGCAGAACGGGCAGCCGGTCGCGATCTTCGACGGCGCGGTGGCCAGCGCCTCGTCCACGCGGTCGACGTTGATGCGCTTGCCGATCCGCTCCTCCATCCACATGCGGGCGCCACCGGCACCACAGCACATGGAGCGCTCTTCGTGCCGCGGCATCTCGCGCAGCTTCGCGCCGGACGCCCCGATCAGCTCACGCGGTGCCTCGTAGACCTTGTTGTGGCGGCCCAGGTAGCACGGGTCGTGGTACGTGACGTCCTCGGTGACCGGCGCGACCGGCACCAGGCGGCGTTCGCGCACCAGCTTGTTGAGCAGCTGCGTGTGGTGCACGACCTCGTACGTGCCGCCGACCTGCGGGTACTCGTTGGCGAGCGTGTTGAAGCAGTGCGCACACGTGACGACGATCTTGCGCTGACCGACGGGCCTGTCCTCGAACACCGAGTTCAGGACCTCGACGTTCTGCTGCGCGAGCATCTGGAACAGGAACTCGTTGCCGGCGCGGCGGGCCGGGTCACCGGTGCAGGTCTCCTCCGGGCCGAGCACCGTGTACTTGACGTCCGCGGTGTGCAGCAGCTCGGCGACGGCACGCGTGGTCTTCTTCGCGCGGTCCTCGAACGCGCCGGCGCAGCCGACCCAGAACAGGTACTCCGCGTCGCCCAGTTCGCCGTCGAACACCGGCACCTCGAAGTCGAGGCCCTCGGTCCACGCCAGGCGGTCCTTGGAGTTCTGGCCCCACGGGTTGCCCTTGTTCTCCAGGTTCTTGAACATCCCGCCGAGCTCGGTCGGGAAGTTCGACTCGATCAGCACCTGGTAGCGGCGCATGTCGACGATGTGGTCGACGTGCTCGATGTCCACCGGGCACTGCTCGACGCACGCGCCGCAGGTCGTGCAGGACCACAGCACCTCGGGGTCGATGACGCCCAGCTCGTCCGGGCCGCCGATCAGCGGGCGCTCGGCCTCGGCCATCGCCAGCACGTCGATCGACTCAAGACGCTTCTTGTAGTCCTCGTACTTGTCCTCGGTGAGACCGACCTCGTCGCCGCCCATGTCCTTCGAGCCACCGGCCAGCAGGTACGGCGCCTTCGCGTACATGTGGTCGCGGAGCTGCGTGATGACCAGCTTGGGGGACAACGGCTTGCCGGTGTTCCACGCGGGGCACTGCGACTGGCAGCGGCCGCACTCGGTGCAGGTGGAGAAGTCGAGGACGCCCTTCCAGGTGAAGTCCTCGACCTTGCCGACGCCGAACACGTCCTTGTCCGGGTCGGCTTCTTCGAGGTCCAGGACCTTGCCGCCGGACATCATCGGCTTCAGCGCGCCCAGAGCGACGCCACCGTCGTCCTCGCGCTTGAAGTAGATGTTGAAGAACGCCGAGAACCGGTGCCAGGCGACACCCATCGTGAGGTTCCTGCCGACCACGATCAGCCAGATCATGCCGCTCAGCAGCTTGACCAGCGCCATCACCGACACCCAGATGGGCGCGGAGGGCAGGATCTGCGCGATCGGCTGCGTCACGAACGACGTCCACAGGGGAGCGGACTCGAGGCCGCTCGACTGCTTGAACGCCTTGACCAGCAGGATGCCGACGCCCTCGATGATCACGACGGCCTCGACGAAGTACGCGGACTTGAAGTCGGAGCCCTGGAACCGGGAGACCCTGTCGGCGCGGCGAGGGTGGTTGCGCTGGCGGATCACCGCGAGGGCCACACCACCGACGACGGTGCCGACGCCGAGCAGCTCGACCAGCAGCAGCCAGACGGACCACGTGCCGATGATCGGCCAGTGGAAGTGCGGGTCGAACACCTCGCCGTACGCTTCGAACAGCACCGCGGAGCCGATGAGGAAGCCCCACATCACCATCCAGTGCCACGGGGCGACCGAGCGGAACTTCGCCATTCTGGTGTGCGCGACGAACTCGACGATCATCGTCTTCATGCGCGGCACGAACGGCCCGAAGCGGGTGCCGTCCGGCTGGCCGAGCCGGATGATCTTGATCTGCTTCAGCACGGCGGCGACGAACACGCCCCAGGCGACGACGCTCACCGCCACGGCGACGAGTCCGAGAACCAGCTGGAGGGTCATGGCGGGAGTCTAGGCCACGTTACTGATCAGTAACCACTTGGACGTGGCCGGTGTCTCCTCACGTACCGGTCAAGTTGCCAGAAGTTGATCAAAAACTTATGGAACACTTGTTCAGGTAGTTGGTCCGAGCCTCCGGAGGTCGCCGTGTTGTACGTGTATCTCGCCGCGGCGATCGTGGCGGAGATCGCCGCCACCGTGTCGCTCAAGCTGTCCGAGGGCTTCACCAGACTCTGGCCGTCCGTGATCGTCGTCGTCGGCTACGCCATCGCCTTCACCGCACTTTCGCGCGCGTTGAAGTTGGGTATGCCCGTGGGCGTCGCCTACGCCGTATGGTCTGCCATCGGTGTCGCAGCCGTGGCGATCATCGGCTGGAAGTTCCTCGGCGAAACCCTCAACCCCACGATGGTCGTCGGACTGGTCCTGATCATCGGAGGCGTGGTGACGCTCGAACTCGGGAGGACGCACTGACCGCGGTAGTGGAGTACCAGAAGGTCGACGGCCGCAAGGCGCGCGGCGAGAAGAAGCGGCGCGCCATCGTCGAGGCCACCCTGCGCGTGATCGAACGCGAGGGCGTCACCGGCGTGACGCACCGCAGCGTCGCCCGTGAGGCCGGCGTGCCGACGACGGCACCCACCTACTACTACGCGACGCTCGACGACCTGCTGATCGCCACACTGCTGTGGTCGGCCGAGGAACTCTGCGACGAGATGCTGCACGTCGTCGCGACCGGCAGCGCGCGCGAGATCGCGAAGTGCCTGGCCAAGGCGGTCGACGAGCACCGCGGCCGCACCCTCGCCGAGTACGAGCTGTACCTGCTGGCGGGCCGCCGTCCCGAGCTGAAGCCCGCCGCGCGCCGGTGGCTCGACCTGGCCGTGGAACTGGCGAAGCCGGCGGACCCCGTCGCGTTCAGGGCGTTCCTCGCCGCCGTCGACGGGCTGCTGATCCAGGGACTGATCGCCGACGTTGCTCCGAACGAGGACGAGCTGGAGCCAATCGTGTCCTTCTTGATCCGCGGTCGCGACGAATTCACGGCCGCCCCGCGGGAAGAATGAGGTCATGAAGTTCGCGCGAGAGGTCTCCGGCATCAGCCACGGGGTGAGCCTGGGGCTGCTCGCCGCGCTGTACGTGCGGGACTCGCTGGCGTTGTCGGTCGACGTCGATCCGCACGTGCCGGGCCTGGACCCGTCGCTGCCGGTGCAGGTGCCGCTGGGCACCGACCGCGCCGCCGTGACCGCCGAGTGGCCGGGCTGGTGGGCGGACGCGCTGGACGCGTGCACCCGCGGCGTCGACCCCGCGACCCCCGAGGACGCCGAGGCGTTGCTGACCCGGCCGGCCAGTCGCGCCGCCGTGCTCGCGCTGAAGCCCGGCATCGAGCAGCTGCACCAGGTGCAGAGCCCTGCCGCACTGCCGATCGGCGACGTCCTGCGCGGCATCGAGTCGCGCATCGGCCGGTGGGCGCAGAGCGTGGAGCTGCACATCGCCGAGGTGCCGGTCGACGGCCTGCTGTGGGAACGCATCGCGCCCGCGCACGTGCTGGCGTCCACGCGCTTCCTGAACGACCCGCAGCGCACGGCGCCTGCGTTGCGCGCGGTTCTCGAAGACCTGTTCTGAGCGGTGGGGCTGTCCCTACCCCACCTTCGGGGGCTTGCATCCGTGTAGCCGAGCGCTGCCACCTCTAGCTTTGTGAGCATGATGAGGACGGCGCTGGTGGCGTTGGTGGCGGGGGCGGTGCTCACGGTGTCGGCCTGTGGCATCCGCATCATGAAGTACGAGTTCTCCGACGACCACGTGGTCGCGGAGAAGTTCACGTCGGTGCGGGTGCGCAGCGACGACGACTCCGGGGACGTGACGATCCGGTACCAGCAGGGGCTGACCGAGACGAAGATCCACCGCAGGGTCGAGCACAACAAGGACAACAAGCCGTCGGGCGTGGCGCACCGGGTCGAGGGCGACACCCTCGTGCTCGACGGGTGCGGGCGGGACTGCGAGATCGACTACACGGTCCTGGTCCCGGCCGCGGACATCTCGCTGGTGGGGGACATCGGATCGGGTGACGCCATCTTCGAGGGGCTGGCGTCCGTCGACTTCAAGACCGGCTCCGGCCGGATCACCACCCGCGACATCGCGGGCGACGTCAAGGTGAAGGCCGGTTCCGGCGACCTCCAGGCCACGAGGGTCGGCGGCAGTCTGACGGCGGACCTGGGGTCCGGCGACATCGAACTGGACGCGGTGAAGGGCAAGGTGCTCGCCAACACCGCCTCCGGCAACATCAACGGCACGGCGCTGGGCGGCGAGGTCATCTCGGAGGCGGGCTCCGGCCGGGTCGACGTGAGGCTGACCGACGCGAAGCCGGTGCGGGTCAACAGCGGGTCCGGTGATGTCACCGTCCGGGTGCCAGGGGGTCCGTACAAGATCACCGGCACGTCGGGCAGCGGTGACCGCAGGATCCACGTCGCGACCGACCCGAACGCGCGGAACGAGCTCAACCTCTCCACCGGCTCCGGTGACGTCGAGGTGTTCGCGATCTGAACCAGGGGGACTGTGTCGAGGGCCACTCCACAAGGGGTGGCCCTCGACGCGTTCTGAGGGAACAAGGAGACTTTCCCAGCCGTTGAGCCAGTCAGAAAGCTTGAGTCGGGTAGGCTCAAGGTTGGGTGGGATGGCAAACTTGAGCCAGCAACGCTCAACAAGTACTAGTGGAAGGAACTCCAATGGCGCGTGCAGTCGGCATCGACTTGGGGACGACCAACTCCGTCGTCGCCGTTCTCGAGGGCGGTGAGCCGACGGTCATCGCCAACTCGGAGGGCTCGAGGACGACTCCGTCCATCGTCGCGTTCGCCAAGAACGGCGAGGTCCTCGTGGGTCAGCCCGCGAAGAACCAGGCCGTCACCAACGTCGACCGCACGATCCGCTCGGTCAAGCGCCACGTCGGCACGACCTGGCAGACCGACGAGATCGACGGCAAGAAGTACACCTCGCAGGAGATCAGCGCGCGCGTGCTGATGAAGCTCAAGCGCGACGCCGAGGCGTACCTGGGCGAAGAGATCACCGACGCGGTCATCACCGTCCCCGCCTACTTCGAGGACGCGCAGCGCCAGGCCACCAAGGAGGCCGGCCAGATCGCGGGCCTCAACGTGCTCCGCATCGTCAACGAGCCGACCTCCGCCGCTCTGGCGTACGGCCTCGACAAGGGCGAGAAGGAGCAGACCATCCTGGTCTTCGACCTCGGTGGCGGCACGTTCGACGTCTCGCTGCTCGAGCTCGGCGACGGCGTGGTCGAGGTCCGTGCGACCTCCGGTGACAACCACCTCGGTGGCGACGACTGGGACCAGCGCGTCGTCGACTGGCTGGTCGAGCGCTTCAAGCAGGCCAACGGCATCGACCTGACCAAGGACAAGATGGCCCTGCAGCGGATCCGCGAGGCCGCTGAGAAGGCCAAGATCGAGCTGTCCAGCTCGTCGCAGGCGTCGATCAACCTGCCGTACATCACGGTCGACGGCGACAAGAACCCGCTGTTCCTCGACGAGACGCTGTCGCGCGCCGAGTTCCAGCGCATCACCAACGACCTGCTGGAGCGCACCCGCGCGCCGTTCAACAACGTGATCAAGGACGCCGGTGTCTCCGTCGGCGACATCGACCACGTCGTGCTCGTCGGTGGCTCGACCCGCATGCCCGCCGTCGCGGAGCTCGTCAAGGAGCTGACCGGCGGCCGCGAGCCCAACAAGGGCGTGAACCCGGACGAGGTCGTCGCCGTCGGCGCCGCCCTGCAGGCCGGTGTCCTCAAGGGCGAGGTCAAGGACGTCCTGCTGCTCGACGTCACCCCGCTGTCCCTCGGCATCGAGACCAAGGGCGGCATCATGACCAAGCTGATCGAGCGCAACACCACGATCCCGACGAAGCGCTCCGAGACCTTCACGACGGCCGACGACAACCAGCCGTCCGTCCAGATCCAGGTCTTCCAGGGCGAGCGCGAGATCGCGGCGCACAACAAGAAGCTCGGCATGTTCGAGCTGACCGGCCTGCCGCCCGCCCCGCGTGGCGTGCCGCAGATCGAGGTCACCTTCGACATCGACGCGAACGGCATCGTCCACGTGTCGGCGAAGGACCTGGGCACCGGCAAGGAGCAGTCGATGACGATCACCGGTGGCTCCGCGCTGCCGAAGGACGACATCGACCGCATGGTGAAGGACGCCGAGGCCCACGCGGAGGAGGACAAGCGCCGCCGCGAGGAGGCCGAGGTCCGCAACCAGGCCGAGACCCTCGTCTACCAGACGGAGAAGGTCGTCAAGGAGAACGACGACAAGCTCCCGGCCGAGATCAAGGACAAGGTCAACGCCGCGATCGCCGAGGCGAACGAGGCGCTCAAGGGCACCGACATCGCCGCCATCAAGGCCGCGGTGGAGAAGCTCGCGACCGAGTCTCAGGCCATCGGCCAGGCGATCTACGCCAACGCTCCCGGTGCCGCCGGTGCCGAGGCCCCTGGTGCTGACGCGCCGGGTGCCGCTGGTGCGGGCGCCGGTGCCGGTGCTGGTGCGAAGAAGGACGACGACGTCGTCGACGCCGAGATCGTGGACGAGGACGAGAAGAAGTGACCGAACCGAGGCATGCCGCCCCTGACGAGGAGCAGCCTCAGGTCGTCGTGAACGACCGGCGCCGGATCGACCCCGAAACGGGCGAGGTCCGGCCGCCGGCCCACGCGGCACCGGAGGAAGGCGCTCCCGCTTCCGAAGAGCCCCTGGTCGCCGAGGTCGTGGACGAGGTGGCCGCCGAGCTGAAGACCCAGCTCGACGAGCGCACCGCCGACCTCCAGCGGCTCACCGCCGAGTACGCGAACTACCGCAAGCGGGTGGAACGCGACCGCGAAGCGGTGATCACCAACGCGAAGGCGTCCGTCGCCTCCGAGCTCCTCTCGGTGCTCGACGACATCGAACGGGCCGCCGCGCACGGCGACCTGACCGGTGCGTTCAAGGCGGTCGCGGACAAGCTCGTCTCCACGTTGCAGAAGTCCGGCCTGGAGCCGTTCGCGCACGAGGGCGAGGCGTTCGACCCGTCGGTGCACGAGGCCGTGCAGCACAGCACGTCCCCGGACGTCGACGGCCCGACCGTGTCCGCCGTCCTGCGCCGTGGCTACACGTTCGGCGAGAAGCTCGTCCGGCCCGCGCTCGTCGCGGTGACCGACCACGAGCCCGCCGCAGCCGCCCCGGCCGAAGACGCCTGAAAGGAGGAGACGTCCGGTGAGTCAGAGGGACTGGATCGAAAAGGACTTCTACCGCGAGCTGGGCGTCTCCTCAGAGGCGACCGCGGACGAGATCAAGAAGTCGTACCGCAAGCTCGCCCGCGAGCTGCACCCCGACGCGAACCCCGGTGACGCCAAGGCCGAGGCCCGCTTCAAGGCGGTCTCCGAGGCCTACGGCGTCCTGTCGGACCCGGCCAAGCGCAAGCAGTACGACGAGGCCCGCCGCCTGTTCGCGGGTGGCGGCGGTTTCCCGGGCTCCGGTGGCTTCGGCTCCGGCGGCTTCGACGTCAACGACCTGTTCGGCCGTGCCGCGCAGGGCACCGGTGGCGGCGGCCTGGGCGACCTGCTCGGCGGCCTGTTCAACCGGCGCGGCGGCGCGACGCCCGGTTCGGCCACGAGGCCGCGCCGTGGTGAGGACGTCGAGACCGACGTCCGCATCGACTTCACCGAGGCGGTCAAGGGAGCGACGGTGCCGTTGCGCCTGTCGTCCCCCGCCGCCTGCACGACCTGCAAGGGCTCCGGTGCCAAGCCCGGCACCACGCCGCACACCTGCGCGACGTGTTCGGGCTCCGGCCTGGTCACGCGCTCGCAGGGCGCGTTCGCGTTCAGCGAGCCGTGCCGCGACTGCCGCGGCACCGGCAAGATCATCGACGACCCGTGCCCCGAGTGCGGTGGTGACGGCGTCAGCACCCGGACCCGCACGCTGACCGTGCGGATCCCGTCCGGTGTCGACGACGGCCAGCGGATACGCCTTGCGGGACAAGGGGAACCGGGGCGCAACGGCGGCCCGAACGGTGACCTGTTCGTGCGCGTGCACGTCAACCCGCACAGCGTGTTCGGCCGTCAGGGCAACGACCTGACGCTGACGGCGCCGATGACGTTCTCCGAGCTCGCGCTCGGAACGACGTTGACCGTGCCGACGCTGGACGGCAAGGTGACCTTGAAGGTGCCGGCGGGCACCGCCTCCGGGCGAGTGCTGCGGGCGCGGGGCAAGGGGATCGAGAAGCGGGACGGGACCGCGGGCGATCTCCTGATCACCCTGGAGGTCGCGGTGCCGAACAACCTCTCGTCCGACGCGCGCAAGGCCCTCCAGGCCTACGCCGACGTGACGACCGACCACGACCCGCGCGGTGATCTGAACGCACTCCTTGAAGGGCGGTGAGTTCGGTGGGTTTTCCGTTCCCTCCCGGGACTGATGAAGACACGCCGTTCTTCGTGATCTCGGTGGCGGCCCAGCTGTCGGGCCTGCACGCCCAGACCCTGCGGTCCTACGACCGGATGGGCCTGGTCTCGCCGGGCCGCACGTCCGGTGGCGGCCGCCGCTACTCGATGCGCGACATCGTGCTGCTGCGCGAGGTCCAGCGCCTCTCGCAGGACGAGGGCGTGAACCTCGCCGGCATCAAGCGGATCATCGACCTGGAGAACCAGGTGGACGCCCTCCGGTCGCGGGTCGTCGAACTCCAGCAGGAACTCGCGCAGGCGTTGGCGGCGGCCGATTCCACGGCCGCCGCGGTGCACGCGTCCTATCGTCGTGATCTCGTGCCGATCCGGCAGGAGACCGCGCTCGTCGTCTGGAAACCCAAGCCCCGCAAATGATCGAACGCGTTTACGAGGTCTTCGCGGCGCCGCGTCCCCGTGTGGTCGACTTCTGCGACCACTGCGTCACAGCGCAGGACGTGGCGCCGTTCACGACCGTTCCGCTGCGTGAGCTGACCTCCGAGCACGTCGAGAGGTTCTGGCTGAAGTCGGGGACGATCGGCGACGAGAACTTCGTGCGCTACCTGCTCCCGCGCGTGATGGAGCTGATCTCGACGGGTGAGCTGGAAGCGGACTTCTACTGGCTGCGCCTGATCACCGAGACCCGCGAGAAGAGCGACCAGCGCGAGCAACGCGTGATCGACGACTGGTTGCGCGAGCAGGGCCTGCCCTGACTCACCTCTGCTCGAAGTAGAACCCGGCTTCCAGGTCCTCCAGGAGGCCGGGTTCCTTCGGTTCCCAGCCCAGCAACGCCTTCGTGCGCTCCGCGGACGTCGGAGCGTCCCGCGAGACCATGAACGCGAGCGGGCCGAAGTGCTCCTGCGCCCGTTCCGCAGGGATGCTCTCGACCGGCACGCCCAGCTTCCGCCCGATGACCTCGGCGATCGCCTTCATGGTGATGGCCTCCTCGGCGACCGCGTGCAGCACCGAACCCGCCGGAGCCTTCTCGGCCGCCAGCCGGTAGAGCCGCGCCGCGTCCACCGTGTGCCCGGCGGACCAGCGGTTGGCTCCGTCGCCGGGGTAGCCGGAAACGCCTGTGGCACGGGCGGTCCTGACCAGGATCGGGATGAAGCCGGCCACGTCCAGTGCACTGTGGACGGTCGGTGGGAGCACCACGACCGAGCCGCGGACGCCCTGGGCGTCGATGATCGCGTTGCGCGCGGCGCCGCGCGGACCCTCGCTGGGGATCCGTTCCTCCTCGGTGGCCGTGCGGCCGAGACCGGAGTAGGACAGCGTGCCGCCGGTGCCGACCAGCGCCTTGCCGGTGCCGGACAGTTCGTCGATGAACGCGTGGACCACGGCCAGGTCTGCTTCCGACGCCCCCTGGTAGTCGCCCGCGTACATCTCCTCGTGCTTGAACGCCAGGTGGATCACGGCGTCCGCCTCGGCCGCGCCCTTGCGCAACCCGTCCAGGTCGTCGAGGTCACCGCGCTGGACGGCGGCACCCTGGGCCTCCAACTTGGCGGCGGACGCGTCCGAGCGGGCCAGTCCGACGACCTGGTGTCCCGCGGTGAGCAGTTCCGGGACCAGTGCCGAACCGACGTGGCCGCTGGCTCCCGTGACGAAGACCTTCATGGCACTTCCTTCAAGTGATGGGACTTGGTCTCATCAACAGTAGCAGAGTGATGGGACTTGGTCTCGTCACTTATGATGGAGGCATGGGTCGATGGGAGCCGGACGCGCGGGAGCGGTTGGTGCTCGCCGCACTCGACCTGTTCAGCGAGCAGGGGTACGAGAACACGGCGGTCGCGCAGATCGCCGAGCGCGCGGGCCTCACGAAGAGCACGTTCTTCCGGCACTTCCGGGACAAGCGCGAGGTGCTGTTCGGCGGTCAGGAGGTGCTGACCGAGATGCTCGGCAACGGGGTCGCGGGCGCGCCGGAGGGTGCGGGACCGCTGGCCATGGTCGAGGCGGCGCTCGTCGCCGTGTCCGCCGGGCTCACCGAGGAGCGCAGGGCGCACGGGCCGCAGCGGAGCGCGGTGATCGCGAGCAACCCCGAGCTGCGCGAACGCGAGGCGTTGAAGATGGTCGGGTTCGCCACGGCGGTGGAGGACGCGCTGCGCGAGCGCGGCGTGTCCGAGCTCGACGCGGTGGTCGCCGCCGAGCTCGGCGTGCTGGCGTTCACGCGCGGCTACACCACCTGGCTGAAGACCGGCGGGGACTTCGCGGAAGTCGCCCGCCGGCAGCTCGCCGAGGTGCTCGAAGCGGTCGACTCGCTACAGCGAGCCGAGTAGCTCCCCGACCTCGGCGGCGATGCGGTCCAGCGCCTGGTCGTCGTCGTGCGCGGCGACCGCGCGGTCCATCCAGTCCGCGATCAACGGCATCTGCTCGGGCTTGAGGCCACGGGTGGTGACACCGGGGGTGCCGAGCCGGATGCCGGACGGGTCGAACGGCTTGCGGGTGTCGAACGGGACGGCGTTGTAGTTCAGCTCGATGCCCGCCCGGTCGAGCGCCTGCGCGGCCGGCTTGCCGCCGATCAGCTTCGACGTCAGGTCGATCAGCACCAGGTGGTTGTCCGTGCCGCCGGACACCAGGTCGAAGCCGCGTTCCAGCAACGCCTCCGCGAGCGCCTGCGCGTTCTTGACGATCATGTGCGCGTACTCGCGGAACTCCGGCTGAGCCGCTTCCTTCAGCGCCACCGCGATCGCGGCGGTCGTGTGGTTGTGCGGGCCGCCCTGCAGGCCGGGGAAGACGGCGCGGTCGATCGCCCTCGCGTGCTCGGCGTCGGTGAGGATCATGGCGCCGCGCGGGCCCCTGAGCGTCTTGTGCGTGGTCGTGGTGATCACCGGCGCGTGCCCGACCGGTGACGGGTGCGAGCCGCCCGCGACCAGGCCCGCGATGTGCGCGATGTCGGCGACCAGTAGCGCGCCGACCTCGTTCGCGATCTCGGCGAACGCGGGGAAGTCGATCGTGCGCGGGATCGCCGTGCCGCCGCAGAAGATCACCTTCGGGCGTTCGGCCAGAGCGAGCGCGCGGACGTCGTCCATGTCGACGCGGCCGGTGTCCTTGCGGACCTCGTACTGGACGCTGCGGAACCACTTGCCGGTGGCGGAGACGCTCCAGCCGTGCGTCAGGTGGCCGCCCATCGGCAGCGACATGCCCATCACGGTGTCGCCCGGCTGCAGGAACGCCAGGTAGACGGCGAGGTTGGCCGGGGAGCCCGAGTACGGCTGGACGTTCGCGTGGTCGACGCCGAACAGCGCCTTCGCGCGGTCCTGTGCCAGCAACTCGACCTGGTCGATGACCTGCTGGCCCTCGTAGTACCGCTTGCCGGGGTAGCCCTCGGAGTACTTGTTCGTCAGCACCGAGCCTGTTGCCTCAAGCACGGCGTGCGACACGTCGTTCTCGGACGCGATCATGCGCAGCTTGCTGGCCTGACGACGTTCCTCGGCCTGGATCAGGGTGGCGATCTCGGGATCGACTTCGCGCAGCACGGCATCACTCCGTGCCGGGCACCCAGGCGTTCGGTGCGCTCGGCCGTCGCTTCCCGGTGGTCAGTTCCACCCTCGGCACGCCAGTCGCTTTCGACGTGCCGAGCTTAGTCCAGCGTGAACGGGTCGTACTTGATCCGGTCGAGCGGCGTTCCGGCGACCAGCATGCGGGAGACCGTCGACCTGATCATGGCGGGGCTGCCGCAGACCAGGACGTCGCGTTCTTCCCACGCGCCGTAGCGGGTGACCACGTCGGCGAGGCTGCCCTGCTCGACACCCCGGACACCGGGGTCGGACTCCAGCACCGGCACCACCGTGAGCCACGGGTTCGTGGTCGCGATGCGCTGCAGGTTGTCCAGGTCGTAGAGGTCCTCGCGGGTGCGGCCGCCGTAGAACAGGTGCACGCGCGGGTTCTCGCCGTACTGCGCCATCTCGTCGATGATCGCGTGCATCGGCGCGACACCCGTGCCACCGGCCACCATCAGGATGTCGGTCCCGGCCGTGCGGTCGACCGAGAGACGTCCCATGGGCGGTCCGATGCGCCACGTGTCACCGGCCTGCGTGTGGCCGACCACCGAGCGGGACACCCAGCCGCCGTCCACGGACCGGATGTGGAACTCGATGACGCCGTCCTCGCGCGGTGCGTTCGCCGGCGAGTAGTACCGCCACAGGCGCTTGCGCTGCGGCGTCTCCACGCTGACGTACTGACCGGCCTTGTAGCTGACGGGGTGGTCCGGCTGCAGGCGCACGACGGCGAGGTCCCACGAGACGCGCTGGTGCTCCAGCACCGTCGCGTGCCAGTAGGCGGGCCCGTTGTCGGCGTCGGCCGCCTCCTGCATCGCCCTGGCCATGAGGGTGTAGGCCTCGGCCCACGCCATCTCGACCTTGGGCGTCCAGGCGGCGCCGGAGAACTTCTTCACCGCGGACAGCAGTGCCGTCCCGACCGCCTCGTAGTGGACGTTGATGACACCGAACTTGCGGTGGTCACGACCCAGCTGACGCAGGAACGGGATGAGGTCGTCCGGGCGGTCGACCATCTGCACCACGTGCACGAGGGCGCGCAGCAGGCGGCTGCGTTGCACCTCCATGTTGGCGGGGAACATCTCGCGTGTGGCGGGCGAGAGCGAGAAGAGCATTCCGTAGAAGAACTTCGCCACTTCTTCGGAGTGCGGCTCCACCACCGCGAAGCTCTCCCGGATCATGCGCACCATCGCGGTGACGCCGGGCGGGGGCTCTCGGTGTGGCGGGGTTGGGATGGGGCTCAGCACAGCGTTCGCAGTCATGGTCCGCGCGCAGTCTCCACGTTCTCATTAGGGCGTTTCCGGTGCGCCGGCAAGGCGCGGTAGTCCTCGTCAAGCATCCGTCCCCCGACAGGGTGGACAGTAACCCCTGTTCGAGCTGTTTGACTCCTTGATGCCACCTTCGAGCGAAGCATGGTCACTCTAGGTGAGTAGTTGTTACCGCAACAGTGTGAATGTGAGGGTCCGTCTGTACCGGGTTGCGTGCTTGCGTGCTTGGGTGGGCCGCGTGTCCCTGCCTGAGTTGACTGAAACCCCCTCACCCGACCGTGTCGAACTCCCTGGCTCACGAGGTGAGCACTTCCTCCAATGTGCCCTGGAGACGTCCGATCGCGCTACACGCTTCTACTCGGACCAGGTTCTCGACCACCTCAACCCGGTCATGATCGGGTTCGTCGCCCGGATGGAGATGGCGTTCATCTCGACCGCGGACGCCGACGGGGAGTGCGACTCCTCGCTGCGTGCGGGGCCTGCCGGGTTCCTGCGGGTGGTCGACTCGCAGACCCTCGTCTACCCCGAGTACCGGGGGAACGGGGTGATGGCGTCCCTCGGGAACATCATGGAGAACCCGCACGTCGGGATGCTGATGGTGGACTTCACCGAGGACCTGATCGGGCTGCACGTGAACGGTCGTGCGCGGATCGCTCCTCTTGAGGAGTTCGCTGAGTTTGTTGAAGGGGAGGCTGAGGGGGCCGGGGGGAAGAAGGTTGAGCGGTGGGTGGTGGTGTCTGTTCAGGAGGCCTACATCCACTGTCGCAAGCACATCCCTCGGATGATCCCCGTGGATCGGATCCGGGACTGGGGGACGGATGACGTCAAGCGGAAGGGTGGGGACTTCTTCGAGGTGAAGGCCGGGAAGAAGGCTTCTGTGGAGGGGTGACTCCTGGGGCTCCGCCCCCAGACCCCGCCGATCCGATCACAAGCCGGGGCCGGCGTGCCGCCGCGCATCCACTGCCGCCCCGGCGCCCTCGGCGCTCCGCTTCCGCTGCCTTTGTGGCCTCCACACTGTGCCCCTGCGTCCACCCGCGGCTTCGCCCTGCCGCACCCGCAGTTCTGCCCCAACTCCCGCCTCCCTTCCGGCCTGCCTCCAGCGCCCTACCCGACCCTGGGGTGTGACCCATCAGCCACCGATTTAGTTGGCGAAGCTAACTATCTCCAGATATAGTTGTATGACATCAACTAATTACTGGAGGTGTGCCGGTTTGAGTCGGCCCTCGTCGCATCGGGAGATCCTCGAAGCGCTGTCCGGAATTTGGGTGGCGCTGCTGGTCGCCATTCTCAGCTCCACCATCGTCTCGAACGCTCTCCCGACGATCCTGGCCGAGCTCAAGGGCACGCAGACCCAGTACACGTGGGTCATCACGTCGATGTTGCTCGCGTCCACGGCCAGCACGCCGTTGTGGGGCAAGCTCGCTGACCTCTTCGACAAGAAGCGGTTGTTGCAGACGGCGATCGTGTTGTTCGTCGTCGGCTCCGTGCTGGCCGGGTTCAGTCAGAACATGGAGCAGCTCATCGGGTTCCGCGTTCTGCAGGGGCTCGGGATGGGTGGTGTGCAGGCGCTGGGGCAGGTCGTGGTCGGCGCGCTGCTCAGCCCCCGTGAGCGCGGCAAGTACAGCGGGTACACCGGCATGGTGATCTCCGCCGGGACGGTCGGCGGGCCGTTGGTCGGCGGGTTCCTCGTCGACTGGCCAGGGTGGCGGTGGTGCTTCTTCGTCTGCGTGCCGTTGGCGCTGGTGGCGCTGGCCGTGTTGCACAAGACGCTGCACCTGCCGGTCAAGAAGCAGCACGTGAAGATCGACTACCTCGGTGCCACGCTGATCACCGGTGGTGTGAGCCTGGTGCTGATGTGGGTGTCGTTCGCCGGCAAGGACTTCGCGTGGCTCAGCACGGAGAGCGCGCTGTTCGTCGGTGGGGCGCTGGTGGCGCTGGTGGGGGCCTACTTCGTGGAGCGGCGGGCGTCTGCTCCGGTCATCCCGCTGCACCTGTTCAAGAACCGCACCGTGGTGCTGGCGATGCTCGGTGGTGTGGCTGTCGGTACCGCGATGTTCGGGGCCTCGGTGTTCATGGGGCAGTACTTCCAGATCGCTCGCGGCTTCTCGCCCACCAAGGCCGGGCTGCTGACCGTGCCGCTGGTTCTGGGGCTGAGCATCTCGTCGACGGTGAGCGGGCGGCTGATCGCCAAGAGCGGGCGGTGGAAGAGCTACCTCGTGTGGGGTGCGTTCTCGCTGGTCGTCGGGCTGGCGCTGCTCGGGACGATCGACCACGACACCAACCTCGTGCTGATGGGCGGCTACCTCGCGCTGGTCGGTGTCGGGGTGGGGCTGACCATGCAGAACCTGGTGCTGGCCGTGCAGAACGGCGTCGGGATGGCCGATCTCGGGGCGGCCAGCTCCACGGCCACGTTCTTGCGGTCGCTCGGTGGGACGGCCGGCGTCTCGGTGCTCGGGGCCGTCCTCGCGGCGCAGGTCAGCACGAAGACGCTCGACCCCGCCTCGCTCTCCCCTGCGGTGCGGGCCTCCTACGGTGACGCGATGGGCGAGCTGTTCCTCATCGCCGCCGGGCTCGCCGTGTTCACCGTGATCGCGGTGCTGCTGATCAAGGAACAGCCGCTGCGGGACTCGGTGGACGACGACGAGGTTGTCACCCCATTGGGTTCTGGTGCACAGACGGTCGCGACTGAGCTTGACTCGCCTGTGGATACTGACCAGCGGATTGTGGACAACTCCACGCCTGCTGTGGACAAGCTGTTGGTGCTTTCGAGTGACGCTGGTCAGGACGTCGCGGCACGTTCGGCTGCGCTGCGTTCCACGCAGAACTCGTTGCCCTCCGGGTCGCGCAGGGTGACCCAGCCGGTGCCGTCCGGCCTGCGCTGATCGTCGAAGATCGTCGCGCCGATGCCCACCAGGCGCTCCACCTCCTCGTCGCGGGTGGCGTCGGTGGGTTGCAGGTCGAGGTGCAGGCGGTTCTTGAGGTCCTTGCCCTCGGGCACGTTGATGAACAGGTAGCGGATGCCGTTCGGCATCTCGATCAGGGACTCCGGGTCGCCGGGGTTGTCGTCGGGGTGCAACGGCAGGCCCAGGACCTTGCTCCACCACGAGGCGATCTCGTACGAGTCGCGCGTGTCGATCGTGATGCTGTGGATGATGGACGTCATGAGCCGATCTTCGCCTAGTCCGGCGTGTGATCTGAGCCGTTTTCAAGGTTGAGCGGAACACGCTCAACTTTTCTGACGTTGTGCGGGATGATGGTCCATGCTTGAGGCTGACCACGAGGTGGAGGAATGGACGCTTTCAACCCGACGACCAAGACGCAGCAGGCCGTGTCCGCGGCGGTGCAGGCCGCCACGCTGAACGGGAACCCCGACGTGGGTTCCGTGCACCTGCTCAGCGCACTGCTGGCGCAGACGGACGGGTTGACCGCGCCGTTGCTCGAAGCCGTGGGCGCGGACGCGGCGCAGGTGCGCAAGGAACTGGAGCAGCTCTCGCGCTCGTTGCCGAGCGCCTCCGGTTCGACCGTGTCCGCCCCGCAGCTGTCGCGCGACGCCGTGCGGGTGATCGGCAAGGCGCAGGAGCTCGCGACCGAGATGGGCGACGAGTACGTGTCGACCGAGCACCTGCTGGTGGGGCTCGCGCAGCACGGTGGCCAGGTGGCCGACCTGCTGCGGCGCCACGGTGCCACGCCCGACGCGCTGACCGAGGCCTTCGCGAAGGTGCGCGGGTCGGCGCGGGTGACGTCGGCAGATCCCGAGGGCACCTACAAGGCGCTGGAGAAGTACGGCGTCGACCTGACCGAACGTGCGCGCAAGGGCGAGCTCGACCCCGTCATCGGCCGTGACGCCGAGATCCGCCGGGTCGTACAGGTCCTGTCGCGGCGCACCAAGAACAACCCCGTGCTGATCGGCGAGCCCGGTGTCGGCAAGACGGCCATCGTCGAGGGCCTGGCGCAGCGCGTCGTGGCCGGTGACGTGCCGGAGTCGTTGCGCGGCAAGAAGGTCGTGTCCCTCGACCTCGGCTCGATGGTCGCGGGCGCCAAGTACCGCGGTGAGTTCGAGGAGCGGCTCAAGGCCGTGCTGAAGGAGATCACCGACTCGGCCGGGCAGGTCATCACGTTCATCGACGAGCTGCACACGATCGTCGGTGCGGGCGCGACCGGTGAGTCGGCGATGGACGCCGGCAACATGATCAAGCCGATGCTCGCCCGCGGTGAGCTGCGCATGGTCGGTGCCACGACCCTGGACGAGTACCGCGAGCACATCGAGAAGGACGCCGCACTGGAACGCCGCTTCCAGCAGGTGCTGGTCGGCGAGCCGTCGGTGGAGGACACGGTCGGCATCCTGCGCGGGCTCAAGGAGCGCTACGAGGTGCACCACGGCGTGCGCATCACGGACGCCGCTCTTGTCGCCGCCTCAACGCTTTCCGACCGCTACATCACCGCGCGCTTCCTGCCGGACAAGGCGATCGACCTCGTCGACGAGGCCGCGTCCCGGCTGCGCATGGAGATCGACTCCCGGCCCGTCGAGATCGACACCGTCGAACGGGCGGTGCGGCGCCTGGAGATCGAGGAGATGGCGCTCGCCAAGGAGTCGGACGCGGCGTCGGTCGAACGGCTGCACGCCTTGCGCGCCGAGCTCGCGGAGAAGCGCGAGGAACTCTCCGCGCTGACGGCCCGCTGGCAGAACGAGAAGGGCTCCATCGACCGCGTGCGCGGCCTGAAGGAGCAGCTGGAGTCGTTGCGCGGCGAGTCGGAACGAGCCGAGCGCGACGGCGACCTCGGTCGTGCCGCCGAACTGCGCTACGGCCGGATTCCCGAGCTGGAGAAGGAACTCGCGGTCGCCGCGGAGTCCACACAGGACGCCGCGATGCTCAAGGAGGAGGTCGGCCCGGACGACGTCGCGGACGTGGTGTCGGCGTGGACCGGCATTCCCGCCGGGCGTCTGCTGGAAGGCGAGACCGCCAAGCTGCTGCGCATGGAGGACGAGCTCAGCCGCCGTGTCGTCGGCCAGGCCGAGGCCGTGCGCGTCGTGTCGGACGCGGTGCGCAGGACGCGCGCCGGAGTCGCCGACCCTGACCGCCCGACGGGTTCGTTCCTGTTCCTCGGCCCCACCGGCGTCGGCAAGACGGAGCTCGCGAAGGCGCTGGCGTCGTTCCTGTTCGACGACGAGCGGGCGATGATCCGCATCGACATGAGCGAGTACTCCGAGAAGCACTCGGTGGCCCGCCTGGTCGGAGCGCCTCCCGGCTACGTCGGCTACGACCAGGGCGGCCAGCTCACCGAGTCGGTCCGCCGCCGCCCGTACTCGGTCGTGCTGCTGGACGAGGTCGAGAAGGCGCACCCGGACGTGTTCGACGTGCTGCTGCAGGTGCTCGACGACGGCCGCCTCACGGACGGCCAGGGCCGCACGGTCGACTTCCGCAACACGATCCTGGTGCTCACGTCGAACCTGGGTTCGCAGAACATCGTGAACCCGACGCTCACCGACCTGGAGCGTCGCGACGCGGTGCTGGCAGTGGTGCAACGGCACTTCAAGCCGGAGTTCCTGAACCGGCTGGACGACGTCGTGGTGTTCCACGCGCTCGCCACCGAGGAGCTGACGTCCATCGTGGACATCCAGATCACCCGGCTGGCGGACCGCCTGGCGGCCCGTCGCCTGACGCTGGACGTCACGGCCTCGGCCCGCGATTGGTTGGCGCTCAACGGCTTCGACCCGATCTACGGTGCGCGGCCGTTGCGACGGCTGGTGCAGTCGGCGATCGGTGACCAGCTGGCGAAGGAGCTGCTGGCCGGCGAGGTGCGGGACGGCGACACGGTGCGGGTCGACGTGCTGGACGACAACAGCGGGCTGATCGTGGGCCGCACGGCATGACATGAGTGAGGGGGATCCGCGTGGATCCCCCTCACCTGTCAGCGGCTCTCGACCTTCAGGTCACCCGCCATCACCGCGCGGATGTGGTCCCCGGAGAGCATGTCGTGCGGGTACCCGAGTTCGATCGCGCTCGCCGCATCCAGCCGCGCCAGCTGCTCGTCGGTCAGCGAGACTTCCAACGCTTCCAGGTTCCCCAGCAGCTGCTCGGGCGTGCGGGCACCGACCACCGGTGCCGTCACGCCCGGCCGTCGCAGGTTCCACGCCAGCGCGACCTGGGCGGGCGTGCGTTCCACCTCGGCAGCGACCTCCCGCACGGCGTCGGCGATGGCCAGCGTGCGGTCGGTGACCATGCCCAGGTTCGCGTTGAAGCTCCTGCGGGTGCTGCCGTCCTCCGCGGCGGGCTCGGAGTACTTGCCGGACAACACCCCGCCGCCCAACGGCGAGAACGGCGACACGCCGAGTCCCAGCGCCCGCGCCATCGGGATCAGGTCCCGCTCGGCGCCGCGGTTGATGAGGCTGTACTCCACCTGCAGCGCCACCAGCGGTGACCAGCCGCGCAGGTCCGCGACCGCCTGCATGCGGGAGACCTCCCAGGCAGGCGTGTTCGACATGCCGACGTACAGGACCTTGCCCTGCCGCACGAGATCGTCGAGGCCGCGCAGCACCTCGTCGTACGGCGTCGACACGTCCCAGACGTGCACGTACAGCAGGTCCAGGTGGTCGGTGCCCAGGCGGCGCAGGCTGGTCTCCACGGACGCGAACAGGTTCTTGCGGTGCGAACCGCCGGAGTTCGGGTCGCCGGGCGTGCGCAGGGTCGAGTACTTCGACGCCAGCACGAGGCCCGAGCGCCGGCCCTGGACCAGCTCGCCCAGCAGCTCCTCCGAGCCGCCGTACGAGGCCGCGGTGTCGATGAAGTTGCCGCCGCGCTCCACGTAGATCTCGAACAACTTGCGCGCGTCGTCCGCGTCGGAGCCCCAACCCCACTCGTTGCCGAAGGTCGCGGTGCCGAGGGCCAGCGGTGAGACCCGCAGCCCGGAGCGGCCGAGCAGCCGGTAGGTGTCCAGCATGGTGTTCGTCCCTTCGCCAGTGGTGTGCCACCAGCCTGCGATCGCCGGACGACGCGGATAAGGGAAGGAACTTCCTGGGAACACGGGTCCTACCCAGGCGGTTGGAATGGTCATGGTCACCGACGTGACGCAAGAGCTGGCCACGTTCCTGAGGAGCAGGCGGGAGCAGCTGGATCCCGTCCAGCTGGGCCTGCCCCTGCGCAGGCAGCGGCGGACTCCCGGGCTGCGCAGGGAAGAGGTCGCCGAACTGGCCGGCGTGAGCGTCGACTACGTCGTGCGGCTGGAGCAGGCGCGCGGGATGCGGCCGTCGGCGGACGTCGTGGAGGCGCTGGCCGGTGCGTTGCGCCTGGACGACGACGAACGCGCCTACTTCTTCGGCCTCGCCCGGCAGCGGCCCCGCGTCGAGGACAAGGCCGCGACGGAGGCGTCGCCGTCGCTGGTCAGGCTGCTCGCCGACCTGTCGCCGCGGCCGGCCATGGTCATGAACCACCGCTTCGACCTCCTCGCGTGGAACGACGAGATGGTCAAGGTGCTCCTCGACTTCGACACGCTGCCGCCGTCACGCCGCAACGCCATCTGGCTCTGCCTGCTGCACCCGGAGATCCGCGAGCTCTACGTCGACCGCGACCGCGTCGTGCGCGAGGGGGTCGCCCACCTGCGCACCGCGTGGGCCGCGCACCCGGACGACCAGGTGCTGGCGGACCTGATCGCCGAATGTGCCACCGGTGACGAGGAATTCGCCAGGCTGTGGTCCACAGGGGACGTGAAGCGCAACGGCCGCGGGGCCAAGGTGATGCGGCATCCGCGGGTCGGCGAGGTCGCCCTGCTGTTCGAGACGCTCACGCCGACCCAGGACCCGGACCAGCTGCTGGTGATCTACCGCGCGGCCGACGACGCGAGCCGTGCGGCGATGGACCTCTTGACCTGAGGAAAGGCACGGCCGGGTCACGACGCGCGGAAGTGATCTTCGTTCCACGCCTCCGACCCACTAGGCTCTTGCTGTGGGCATACCGGCGTGGGTCTGGTTCACCGTCGCCGCGGTGGCGGGCGTGGCGGGGTTCGCCCTGCTCGCGACCGACCGGGCGCAACGAACCGCGCGTAATCGTGAACGGCGCCGTTGGGCTGCCCTGCGAGGCTGGCAGTTCGAGGAGACAGACCACGTGCTGCCGACCCGGTGGGAAGCCGGGGCCATCGCGTACTACGGCACGGGGCTCGCCCGTGACGTCGTCGCGGGCTCCACCTTCACCGCGGACGGCCGCAGGCAGGTCTACGTCCTCGACCACGAGACCGGCGGCAAGGTCAACTCCGTGCTGGTCGGCGTGCGCTGCCGCCGGGCGTTGTCGGTGGTGATCGAGCTGTGGCTGTCGACGGTGCCGTTCCAGCGCGACAACGACAAGATGCCGATGCCCGACCTGCTCGGACCGGTGGGGTCGCGCTACGCGTTCGTCACGGACGTGCCGGCCGCCCGCAAGGTCATCACGCCCGACCTGATCGACGCCGCCGAGGAGATCGGTGGCGACGTCACGGTCGTCTGGATGGAGAACGACTGGGTGCTGGCCGCCGCGCCGCCCAACTCGTCGCCCGCGCGCCTGGAACGGCTGCTGCGCGACGTCGGTGAGCTCGCGGACGTCATCGACCCGTTCGACCCGGATCCCTCCGAACGCGAGGAGGAGCCGGTGGCCGAGGAAGACGAGGGCGGCGAGGTCTACCGCCCGTCCTTCGGCCGCAAGCAGCCCTAACAGCCGCAGTCGCTTTCCGGTTACCGTGCGGTATGCCAACCGCACTGGTGACCGGATCGACCGTCGGGATCGGGGCCGCCTTCGCCCGCAGGCTCGCGGCGGAGGGGTACGACCTCGTGCTCGTCGCGCGCAACGCGTCCGCGCTTGAGGAGCTCGCGAAGAAGCTGCACGACCGCCACGGCGTGAACGTGGACGTCCTGCCTGCCGACCTCAGCGTCCACGGCGAACGCCTCAAGGTCGAGGAACGGCTCGCAGGGCAGGCCGTCGACCTGCTGGTCAACAACGCGGGCTTCGCGAACACCGGTGAGTTCTTCGCCGCCGACGTCGAGAAGCTCCAGGCCCAGCTCGATGTCAACGTCGCCACGGTGCTGCGCCTCACCAGGGCCGCGATCCCCGCGATGATCGCCCGCGGCAAGGGCGACGTGATCAACGTGTCGAGCGTCGCGAGCTTCCTGCCCGGTCGTGGCACCAGCTACAGCGCCGACAAGGCGTGGGTGACGACGTTCTCCGAGGGCATGTCCCTCGCGACGGAGGGCACCGGCGTGCGGATCATGGCGCTGGCCCCCGGTTTCGTGCGCACCGAGTTCCACAAGCGCGCGCAGATCGACATGTCCTCGACGCCGAACTGGCTCTACGTCGACGCCGACCGGCTGGTCCACGACGGCCTGCGCGACCTGCGCCGCGGCAAGCCGCTGTCGATCCCCGGTGCGCAGTACAAGGCGATCGTGACGATCGCGGGACTGCTGCCGCGGTCGTTCGTGCGCCGGCTCGCGTCGCGGTTCGCGGGTGGCCGTGGGCGCACCTGA
This sequence comes from Lentzea sp. NPDC058436, assembly GCF_042721515.1. NCBI lineage: Bacteria > Bacillati > Actinomycetota > Actinomycetes > Pseudonocardiales > Pseudonocardiaceae > Lentzea > Lentzea sp. NPDC058436. The sequence goes on along the minus strand of NZ_JBHXLF010000009.1, from coordinate 25,576 downwards.
GCGGGGTGTGCGAGGCTAGCGACCCGTGCGAACTGAAGTGGTCTTGGACGCGAACGCTAAGTCGGAACTCGCTCGTCTGGTGAGCGAATTGGCCGTGGTGCACGGCAAGGTGACCCTGTCGAGCGGCAAGGAAGCCGACTACTACGTCGACCTGCGGCGGGCGACGCTGCACCACGCGGCGGCCCCCCTGATCGGCAAGCTGCTGCGGCAGCTCACGTCGGACTGGGACTTCGTCGCGGTCGGCGGTTTGACGCTCGGCGCGGACCCCGTGGCCTACGCGATGATGCACTCCGCCTCAGCCGACGGTGACGTGCTCGACGCGTTCGTCGTGCGCAAGGCGAACAAGGCCCACGGCATGCAGCGGCAGATCGAGGGCATCGACGTGCGCGGTCAGCGCGTGCTCGCGGTCGAGGACACCTCCACCACGGGCGGTTCGGTGCTCACGGCCGTCACGGCGCTGCGCGAGCACGGGGCCGACGTGATCGGCGTGGCCACGGTCGTCGACCGCGGCACGGGCGCCAAGGAGGCCATCGAGGCCGAGGGTCTGCAGTACCGCTACCTGCTCGACCTGAACGACCTCGGGCTGGCCTGAGGTTTTATCGAGAGCGCTTCGAGCCACCCCGTCTTAGTCTGGAGGACGGGGTGGTGCGAATGGCCAGATTGCTCGCAGAAGCGGTCATGCTGCTGCACTTCACGGTGCTGGCGTTCCTGCTCGTGGGCGGGTTCCTCGCCTGGCGGTGGCGCTGGGTGATCTACCCGCACCTCGCGTTGGGCGCCTGGGCCGTGCTGAGCATCATCACGCCGACCGTGTGCCCGATCACGGTGTGGGAGAACGACCTCCGCGCCCTGGCCGGGATGCCGGTGCTGGAGACCGGGTTCATCGACCACTACATCGACGGCGTCTGGTACCCGGAGAGCGCGTCGATGCTGGTCCAGCTGGTGCTGGGGACGATCGTGATCGTCTCCTGGATCGGCTTCTATGCTGGTCACCGTGCTGCTCGAAGGCTTTCACGCTGTTAAGCACGCGTTGCGCTTCGGCGCCGACGTGCACCCGTTGATCACCACGGACCTCGCCGCCGCGGTCAGCCTCGCCGAGACGCACGCACCCGACCTGCGCGAACGGTTCGCCGCCGCCACCGAGGTCGACCAGCACCACTTCAAGCTCCGGGTGGGCCGCACGCACCCGACGGGTGTGGCCGGGTTCGCCGAGCAGCCCGGCCTGCCGTTCGACCGCGACGCCCCCGTCGTGCTGCTCGACAACCCCCGAAACCTCGGCAACTTCGGCGCCGCCATCCGGGTGGCCGCCGGCCTGGACGCGGGTGGCGTGATCTCCACCGGCGACGTCGACCCGTGGCACCCCAACGTGCTGCGCGGGTCCGCCGGCCTGCACTTCGCGCTGCCGGTCGCCAGGGTCACGAACCTCGACTTCGCGGGTGAGCTCATCGCGTTCGACGCGGACGGTGACCTGCTGAAGGGCCCGATCCCCGACGACGCCGTGCTGGCGTTCGGCTCGGAACGCCACGGCATCTCCGACGAGGTGCGCGCGAAGGCCTCCAGGATCGTCCGGCTGCCCATGCGGGAGAAGGTCAGCAGTTACAACCTGACAACTTCTGTGGCCATGGGCCTGTACCACTGGGCGATTCACCGAGCTTCTTGACCGGTCAAGCACGCACCATGATCTGGTGGCGATCGCGAAACTGCTGGCTGCGCGCGCAGGCGTCGCGGAGCGCGCGGTGTACTCCAGGCACCTGCGGCGGGTCTGGGGCGTGCCGGGCACGCTGCTCGGGGCGCGGGCGTGGCCCCCGCTCTTCCGGGACAAGATCCACACCAGCTTCAACTACTGGTGGCAGGCGCACCTGCTGGACTGCCTGATCGACGGTTACCTGCGCTCGCCGAACGAGCTGCGCAAGGCCGCGGTCGTCAAGGTCGTGCGCGGCATCCGGGTCCGCAACGTCCTGGGCTGGACCAACGACTTCTACGACGACGTCGCCTGGCTCGGTCTTGCCCTGCAACGCGCGCAGAACGACGTCGGCGTCGCGAAGCCCAAGGCGCTGAACGCGATCGCCGAACGGCTGCGCGACGGCTGGACCGACCACGCCGGCGGCGGCATCTGGTGGAAGCGCGACGACGACTTCAAGAACGTCCCTGCGAACGGTCCGGCCGCGATCTTCCTGGCCCGCCAGAACGAACGCACCGACCTCGCTCGTGCGCGGTCCGTTGTGGACTGGGTCGAGGAGAACCTCATCGACCCGGGCAACGGCCTCGCGTGGGACGGCCTGCACGTCCACCCCAACGGCGAGATCCGCGAGTACGAGCAGAACATCTACACGTACTGCCAAGGGGTTCTCATCGGCGCGTGCGTCGAACTGGCCAAGCACGGCCAGCAGGACAAGTGGCTCGACAAGGCCGCCCGCACGATCACGGCGGTGCACGACGACCTCGCCACCAACGGCGTGATCAAGGGCCAGGGCGGTGGCGACGGAGGCCTGTTCGCGGGCATCCTGACCCGCTACCTCGCCCAGGCCGCGTTGACGATCCCCGACCTCGACCCCTCCAGGGCCGTGACGGCGGATCTGGCCAGGGAGCTCGTGGTGCAGTCGGCCGAGGCGGCGTGGACGAACCGCGTGATGGCCGTCAGCGGCCCGCTGTTCGGTCCGGAGTGGACCGTTCCGGCCGACGAGGGCGAGGGCCGCGACCTGTCCGTCCAGCTCGGTGGCTGGATGTGCCTGGAGGCGGCCGCCCTGCTCGAACGGCACGGCCTCGACGTCGCTACTGCCTGAGCCAGCCCAGCAGCGTCTTCGCGTCCTCGCGGAACTGCTCCGGCGAGTCGTCGAGCACGAACTCCAGCAGCACGTTGCGGTCGATGCCGTCGCGCCCCAGCTCCGTCAGCACCGGCTTCCACAGGTCGCGGCGTGCGGCGAGAGGGAAGCGCTCCTTGAAGCCGCCGGGACCCCACGAGAAGACGTGGGCCGTCACCGGTTCCACCGTGCGCACCTCGTGCACGGCGGAGAACACGTCCTGACCGCCGACGGGCTGCCAGTACGACACCACGCCCTCGACCTCGTCCAGCAGCTGGACCGTCGAGTCGAGCGTGTCCGTCAGCGTGTTCGGGTGGTACTCCAGGGCGATCTTCGTGCCCATCGCCTCGGCGTGTTCGACGGCGTGTCGCAACGCCTCGACGACCGGCGCGCGGTCGGGGCACTCCTCCGACCCGGTCCTGCCCGCCCAGACGCGCACGTACGGCGCGTCCAGCTCGGCCGCGGTCTCCAGGATCGGCGCCAGGTCCGCCCGGTCGGACACGCCCGCGCGGTAGTACGACCCGTACGCGGCCACCTTCAGGCCGGTGTCCAGCGCCTTGCGCGCCGCCGCGAAGTCGCCGGGCGGCACGTGCACGTCACCGCCCCACTCGACGGCCTGCAGCCCGCACTCCGTCGCGAGCGCACCGATCTCGGAGATCGTGAGCTGCCGGAACGTCACCGAGACGAGCCCAGGGATCAGCATCCGCAGGACTGCCTGTGCATGAGGGAGGGCGAGAGCCGGATGGTCTCCGGTGGCCTGTCCGGGTCGGCGATGCGGGAGAGCAGCAGTTTCACCGCGGTCCGCCCGATCTCCTCCACCGGCTGCGCCAGGGTGGTGAGCGGCGGCTCGATCAACGTGGCCCACTCGACCTCGTCGTAGGAGACGACCGCGAGGTCGGTGCCGAGCTTCAGGCCGCGGGCGCGCAGTTCGTGCAGCATGCCGACGGTGACGAGGTGGTCCGCGGCGACGACGGCGGTGGCCGGGTCCTCCTGGTCGAGCAGCGGCGCGAGCCAGCCGCTCTGCGAGACCAGCGCCTCGTCCCACTTCAGGCCCGCACGGCCGAGGCCGAGGCGGTAGCCCAGGATGCGTTCCTCGGTCGTCGCCACGCCCACCTTGCCGCAGACGATGCCGATCCGCCGGTGGCCCAGTTCCGCGAGGTGCTTGACCAGCCCGGACGTGGCCTGCACGTTCTCCGGTCCGACCTGGTCGATGTCCTTGGCGACGGTCAGCCGGTCGACCAGCACGGTCGGGATGTTGAGTCTCTTGAGCTCGGGCAGCACCAGGCTCCCGCCGCCGGCCGACGGTGTGAGCAGCAGCCCGTCGACTCTTCGCGACCGCAGCATTCTGACGGCGGCCTGCTCGGACTCGGGGGTGTCCCTCGTGTCGATCAGCACGAGCGAGTAGCCGCTTCGGGTCGCTTCGGACTCGATGGCGGCGATCAGCTCGGCGAAATACGGGTGCGAGACCAGTGACACGGCCAGGCCCAGCGACTTCGTGCCGCCCATGACCAGCGAACGCGCGATGGCGTCCCCCGTGTACCCGGTCTCGTCGATCGCCTTCTGGACGCGCTCGCGCGTGTCCCCGGCGACCGGCCTCGTCTCGTTGATCACGTGTGACACCGTGGTGATGGAGACCCCCGCGAGAGCCGCGACATCCCGCATGGTGACCATGACCAGGGACCATACCCGTTTGGAGGAAGCCCAGATGGCAGCCGTGCTGTGTGTCGGGCTCACAACTCTCGACGTGACCCAACGGGTGAGCGACTTCCCGGATCCCGGGCAGAAGATCCGTTCGCTCGGCGCGGTGCTGTCGCCAGGTGGCCCCGCCGCCAACGCCGCCCGCGCGGTCGCCGCATTGGGTGGAAACGCCGCGTTGCTCACCGCTCTCGGGACCGACGCGCTGGGTGATTTCGTGCGCACTTCCTTGGAACCGGTCCAAGTCACCGCCGTTCGGGGGACGACGCCCGTGAGCATGGTCGTCGTCAGAGACGCTGATGGGGAGCGCACGGTCGTGTCCCGCAACGCGTCGGTGCCCGTGATCGCGCCCGATTTGACCGAACTGCTGGCTGCCGCGGACGTCGTGCTCTTGGACGGACACCACGAAGGCCTCGCCTTGCCCGTGGCCCAACAGGCGAAAGCTCTGGGATTGCCTGTGGTGCTCGACGCCGGGAGCTGGAAACCTGTGTTCGATCACCTGTTGCCGCTGGTGGACGTGGCCGCCTGCTCAGCCGGGTTCGAGCGGTCCGAGGCCGAGGTGCACTCCTATGGGGTGCCGCTGGTCATTCGCACGCACGGTGCGAAGCCGGTCACCTGGTCGCGGAACGGCTCGTCCGGCGAGTTGCCCGTGCCCGCGGCGGAGGTGGTGGACACGAACGGTGCCGGCGACGTGTGGCACGGCGCGTACGCCTACGCGCTGGCGTCAGGAGCGGATCCGGTGCGATCCATCGGCTTCGCGTCGGAGGTGGCCGCCGTTCGCGTCGGTGCGGTCGGGGACTGGGTTGAGGAGCTGGCGCGGTGGCAGGACAGCAGGTCAGGTTCGACGAGCTGCTAGAACGGGCTCGGGTGCTCACCGATCAGGGTGAGCGCAAGATTCTCGGCATCGGCGGTGCACCCGGTTCGGGCAAGTCGACACTCGCGCGGAGGCTCGTCGAGGCGCTCGACGGTCAGGCAGTGCTGGTCGAGATGGACGGTTTCCACCTCGCGCAGAGCGAGCTCGAACGGCTGCGGCTGGTCGAACGCAAGGGCGCGCCCGACACGTTCGACATCCCCGGCTACGTGGACCTGCTCGGCCGGATCAAGGCGTGCGGGCCGGACATGATCTACGCGCCGCAGTTCCGCCGCGAGATCGAGGAACCGGTCGCGTGCGCCGTGCCGGTGCACCCGGACGTCCCGCTCGTCGTCACCGAGGGCAACTACCTGCTGCTCAACTACGACAAGTGGAAGCGCGTCCGGATCATCCTCGACGAGGCGTGGTTCCTGTTCATCGACGAGGACGTGCGCGTGCAACGCCTGATCGACCGCCATCTGCGGTACGGACGCACGTTGTCGGAGGCCGAGGAACGCGTGCTGCACGGCACCGACCACGTCAACGCGCTGATGGTGAACTCGTCGAAGGGTTCGGCCGACCTGCTGATCACCGAGGTCCTCTAGTGCGGTGGCCACGAACCCTTGCCGGGTTGTGCACGGTCCAGGGCGATGCATCGTGGTGCCTCCCCCACGTCCTCGTACTGGTTGTACGGGGGCGTGGGGGAGGTGCCGCGAGGCGTCCACCTGGGCCGCGCAGAACACGGTGAGGATTGTGGTCACCGCACCAGGCGTGCTGGGCCGTCTGCTCCGGCGGCACCGGATCGCCGCGGGACTCACCCAGGAGGCGCTGGCCGAGAAGGCGGGGCTCAGCGGTCAGGCCGTCGGCGCTTTGGAACGGGGCGACCGCCGGCACCCGCACCGCGAGACCCTGCTCCGGCTCGCCGAGGCGCTCGGGCTGAGCGCGGACGACCGGGCCGAGTTCGCCGCGGCCGCCGCCCGCACGCCCCAGCCCCGCTGCGAGGCGTCCGCACCGGTCCGGCAGTTGCCCGCCGCGCCGGTGCGGTTCTCCGGGCGCGAGGCCGAGGTCGCCGAGCTGACCGGCCTGCTCGAACGGTCGGGCGTGGTGGTCGTGGCGGGCATGCCGGGCGTCGGCAAGACGTCGCTGGTGCTGCACGTCGCCCACCGGCTGGCGGACCGCTTCCCCGACGGCCAGCTCTACCTGGACCTGCGCGGGAGCCTCACGCCGCAGGACGCCCTCGGGCAGTTGTTGCGCGCCCTGGACCGGCCGGACCACGGCGGAACGCTCGACGAGACCGCCGCGCGGCTGCGATCCGCGCTGGCCGGGCGGCGGGTGCTGCTCGTGCTCGACGACGCGGCGTCGGCCGGTCAGGTCCAGCCGCTGCTGCCCGGCACCGTCGGGTGCGCGGCGGTCGTGACCAGTCGCCGGGCCATGGACACCCTGCCGCAGGCCCACCACGTGCGGCTGGACGTGCTGTCCGAACGCGAGGCGCTCGACCTCCTCGCGGCCTACGCGGGACCCGAACGGGCCGCCGACGCCTCGGCCGCCGGGCAGATCGTGGAGCTGTGCGGACGGCTGCCGCTCGCGGTGCACCTCGCCGGAGCCCGGCTCGCGTCCCGGCCCGCCTGGCCGCTCGCCCACCTCGCGCGCCGCCTGGCCGTGCGCAGGCTCGACGAGCTGGACCGCGACGACGCGGGCATCCGGGCGAGCTTCGCCGTGTCCGTCGACCAGCTCGACCCGGACGACCAGACCGCGTTCACGCTGTTCGGCGTCTTCGAGGACGTCTCGCTGCCGGTCGCCGCCCGCCTGCTCGACGTGGACTCCCTCTCCGCGGAACTGGTGCTGGAACGGCTGACCGACCTGCACCTGTTGCAGGCGACGACACCGGGCCGCTACCGGATGCACGACCTCGTCCGGACCTATGCGCGCGAACGGCGTGCGGACCTCGGTGCGCTGGGAAGGGTCGCCGACCTGTTCGTCGCGGTGGCGTGGCGGTCGGTGGCGCTGGCCGTGCCGCACAGCCTGCGCGGCCAATGGGCCGACCCCGCGTGGGCCGCGGGCGCGCCGGACTTCACCACGGCCGCGGCGGCGTTCGCGTGGCTCGACGAGCATCGCCCGCACCTCACCGACCTCTGCCGGACGCCGGGTGTGCCCGCTGAAGCGCTGGTCAGGCTCGCGATCGGGCTGTTCCCGTACTACCTGAGCCGCGACCACCGCGAGGACTGGGCCGAGGTGTGCCGGCTCGCGCTGCCCGCGGCGAGCGACCCGGCGGCACGGGCGATCGTCGAGATGGACCTGGGCGTGGCGTTGCGGGACGCCGGCCACCTGCGCCGCGCCCTGGACGCGTTCCGGGAGCTGGGTGACACCGACGGCGTGGCGGTCTGCCTCACCAACCTCAGCGAGGTCCTGGAGACCGTCGAGATCGGCGAGGAGAGCCTCGCTCTCGCGCGCGAACTGGGGCTGCGGTGCGTCGAGGCCGCGGTCCTGGAACAGCTGGGCAGCGCGTACGGCAAGACGGGCGACCAGGCGCGTGAGCTGCGGTGTTACCACGACAGCCTGCGGCTCAGCTCCCTCGAAGGCGACGACCGCGCGTGCGCAGGCGTGCTGCACCGGATCGGGGCGCTGCACCGGCGCTCTGGCCGGACCGACGACGCCGCGACGGCGCTGGCGCGGAGCCTCGACCTGTTCCGCGAGGGCGGCGACCCGGTGGGCGAGGTGGCGTGCCTGGAGGAGCTGGGGCTCGTGCACCTGCTGCGCCGGGACCGCGCGGCGGCGGCCGAGACGTTGCGGCGCGGACTCCACATCGCCGAACGGCACGGCGACCTCAGGCGGCAGGCGAGTCTGCGGCAACACCTCGCGAAATGTGGAGGTTCTTCGTAGAGGTTGTCGCTGTCGGGGTGCTTGCGATCTCGCAACCATCAACGACATGAACAAACTCTCGAAGCAACTCCTGGCCGGGGCGATCGCCGCCGTGGCAGTGCTCGTCGCCACGCCCGCCGCCTCGGCAGCCGGACGCGACGGCGTGTGCGACAACAACGAGTTCTGCCTGTACCACTTCAGCAACCTGGGCGGATCGCTGTCGGACTTCACCGGGAACGTCTCGAACTACGGCGACTCGCAGCCGACCTGCTACGAGTTCAAGAAGCCGAGTGCGGCGGGCTACCTGACGTGCGTCAAGAACAACGCCGCGTCGGCGTGCAACACGTTCGACCGCGACATCCGCGTGTACTTCAACAGCGGTTACGGCGGCAAGTACGACACGGTCCCGGCCAACACCTGCCGCAACCTCGTCAACACCTACTACGAGAACGCCTCGCACAAGTTCATCTGAGGGTCCGTCAGCCGGCCTGGGGGTGGCTGACGTGCTCCAGGTCCTCGCTCGACTCGTCGATCGGCTTCGCCATCTCCTGGCGGTAGCGCCAGATGCCCCAGCCGGTGCCGCCCAGGAAGAAGGCGATGCTGACGACGATCGCGGCGGTCTCGAGCCAGGGGAGCTGTTGCAGGATGCCGGCGCCGTAGTAACCGGCCAGCACCAGCGTCGGGACCCACGCGATGGCGCCGATGGTCGTGGCCAACGTGAACTTCCGGAGGTCCATCCGGGCCGCGCCCGCGATCATCGGTGCCAGCGTGCGGATCCACGGGATCCAGCGGGCGAGCACGACGGCCCAGAACCCGCGGCGGTCGAGGAAGTCGCCGGCGCGTTTCAGGTTCTGCCTGTTCAGCACCTTGCCGCCCTTGCGGGCGAGCACGCGCGTGCCGGTGCCGCGGCCGATGAAGTACCCGACCTGGTTGCCGACGACGGCGACGATCAGGGCCGCGAGGGACAGCAGCCACGCCGACAGCTCGCTGTTGTGCGTCGCCAGCACCACACCGGCGGCGAACAGCAGCGAGTCACCGGGCAGGAACAGCCCGAAGATGAAAGCGCACTCGACGAAGATGAAGCTCAGCACGATGACCCAGACGGCCACCGGACCCGCGGTCTCCAGCGAGGCGAATGCGTGCGCCACGGTGAACCAGCCTACGTCGTGCGGTGCCGGCGGCACGGCGACATCGGGTTGACGGGTGGGCGAAATCTGGATTGAGCACGCTGAGTCACCGCATGAACGCCTTTCCTCGGATTTGACCATCGAGTGAACCAGGCGTTTCGGGCTAGCGTGGCGGGTATGGAGACCTTGCTCGCCGAACTCCGCGCCGCACTGGGTGACTCCGGTGTCCTGACCGACACCGACGTCACCGCGAGCTACCAACGCGACATGATGCCGTTGGCGCCGCACGGCAGTCCGTTGGCAGTGGTGTTCCCGCTGAACACCGAGCAGGTCCAGGCGGTGGTGCGCGCCTGCGCGAGCCACCGCGTCCCGATCGTCCCGCGTGGAGCCGGCAGCGGCCTTTCCGGTGCCGCGAACGCCATCGAGGGCTGCGTCGTCCTGGTCACGACGAAGATGAACGCGATCGTCGAGATCGACACGGACAACCGCCTCGCCGTCGTCGAGCCGGGCGTGGTCAACCTCGACCTGCGCGGCGCCGTCGAGAAGGACGGCCTGTTCTACCCGCCGGACCCGAGCAGCTACGACTGGTGCACGATCGGCGGCAACCTCTCCACCAACGCGGGCGGCCTGTGCTGCGTGAAGTACGGCGTGACCACCGACTCCGTGCTGGGGCTGGAGGTCGTGCTGGCCGACGGCGAGGTGCTGCGGACCGGTCGCCGCACGGTCAAGGGCGTCGCGGGCTACGACCTCACCAAGCTCTTCATCGGCTCCGAGGGCACGCTCGGCGTGATCACCAAGGCCACGCTCGCCCTGAGGCCGCTCCCGCAGGCCCCGGCGACGCTGGTGGCCGCGTTCGGCAGCACGGCGCTGGCGGGTGCCGCGGTCAGCCGGATCGTCCGCGAGGGCCTGGTGCCCTCGCTGATGGAGATCATGGACCGGGTCTCGATCGAGGCCGTGGAGACGTACCTGAAGACCGAGCTCGGCGCGGGGCCCGGCTGCGCGGCGTTGCTGATCTGCCAGTCCGACGCGGGTGGTGAGCAGGCGCGCAACGAACTCGCCAAGATCGAGGAGATCTGCCTGGAGGCGGACCTCGTCTACTCGACGACCGACGTCAACGAGGGCCGTGACCTGCTGACCGCGCGCAGGGCCGTCCTCACCGCGTTGGAGATCTACGGCTCGTGGCTGACCGACGACGTGTGCGTGCCCCGCACCCGGATCGCCGAGCTCATCCAGGGCTGCGAGGACATCTCCAAGGAGGTCGGGCTCAAGATCGCCGTCGTCGGCCACGCGGGCGACGGCAACATGCACCCGACGATCGTCTACGACCCCACCGACGCCGACCAGTTCGCGCGCGCCCAGAAGGCGTTCGACGACATCCTGGCCGTCGGGTTGTCGCTGGGCGGCACGGTGACCGGCGAGCACGGCATCGGCAAGATCAAGCGCGAGTGGCTGGAGAAGGAGATCGGACCGGTCGGTCTCCGGGTGCACCGCGACATCAAGCGCGCGCTGGACCCGGAGAACCTGTTCAACCCCGGTTCGATGTTCAGTCTCTAGCAACAGGTCTGCTGTGGAGCGGGGAACGGTTCCTGCGCCGCCTTCTCCACGTCCGCCAGCATCTTCTGCCGTTCGGCCGGCCCGAGGACCTTGCCGCGGGCCAGCACGGTGTGGACGCGTTGCGTGTTGCGGATGTCCTTGAGCGGGTTGCCGTCGAGCACGACGAGGTTCACGGCGTCCCCCGGCCGCACGCTGGCGTTGCGGGTGGCCGACTTCAGCGCCGCCTTCGGGGACAGGCCCGCCTCGACAAGCAGCTCCAGCTCGTCGTGCACGGAGAAGCCGGAGAACGAGTACGGGTTGCCCGCGTCCGTGCCGACGAGGACCTCGACGCCGTGGTCGTGCATCTCGGCGACCTGCTCCTGGCGGCGGCGGAAGAACTCGGCCTGCTGCCGGATCTCCTGCTGTGTCACCGGAGCCCAGTTCGTCAGCTGGTCGCGCCAGAGGTCGCGGTAGAACACCGGCATGTACTTCATCCGCGGGTCGTTCGCGAACCGGTCAGCAGGGCTCGCGTAGACCCGCATCGCGACCATCGTCGGGCACAGCGCGGAGTTGTTGCGCTGCAACCGTTTCGCGAGTCTGACGGCCTTCGGCGAGCTGTGCGTGAGGGCCGCTTGCCGTTCGAATTCCAGCACCCGCTTGAACCACGCGAACGAGTTCGCCGGGTCGAGCGGCAGGTCCGCGATCGCTTGGCGCAGCTGGGTTTCCCGCGTGCTGGTGGCGAGCGACAGGCCGTACATGTGCTCGAAGGTGCGCTGTCCCAGGTCGCTCGCGTCGCCCAGCGGCACGTGGTTCGAGCAGTGCCCGGCGAACGTGATGGCCTGCCTCGCGCACTCGTCCGCGATGGCCGTGAGCGTCGCAAGGTCGAGGTACGAGTAGACCTTCACGAAGTCCGCGCCCTGCGTCTTCGCGTCCCGCACGGCCTGCCGTCCCTCGTCGGGCGTGTTGACGATCAGCGCGCCGGGCAACGTCGAGTGCGGGCCGTCGATGATCGAGCTGCCGACGACCAGCCGCGGCCCGAGCACCTCGCCGCGCTCGATCCGTTCGCGCAGCTCGTAGATCGGCGGGAAGCCCCACATCTCGCGGATGCCCGTGACGCCGTTGACCAGGCACAGCGGCAACGTGATCCGGTCCAGGAACGCGCCGTGCACGTGCATGTCCCACAGGCCGGGGATGACGAACTTGCCGGCGACGTCCAGCACCGTGGAGCCGCGCGGCAACGGCAGGTCGTGCCCGATCGCGAGAACCTTGTCGTCCGCCAGCACGATGGTCGTGTTCGGCCGGACGCCGGACGAGTCCACGAGCGTCGCGCCGCGCAACGCCGTGACGCGCGTGTACGCATTGGCTTCGCGTGGGAGGAAGCTCGCTGCCGCGCCGAGCCCGGCCAGCCATCCCAGTACTTCACGTCGAGTGGTGGTCATGCGATCAACCAACACCTTGACGCTACGGGAGACTCAAATCCTTTCGAGCACCTCGCGCGCGTCGGACGCCCACAGCGGGTTGGCGCACAACTCGACGAGGTCGGGCACCAGCGCCGCGCGGTGTTCGGGTTCCAGCTTCTCGGCGACGTACCGCAGCGCGGCCGACACCTGCCACGCGTCCCGGCTCCTCAGAGCCTGGCGCAGCAGGGCGATGCGGTTCTCGGTTCTGTGCATCTACCTGGACATGGCCTTGAGCAGCGAGTGCTGGGCGTCGTCGTGCCCGAGCTCCCACATGAACGTGCCGAGCAGGCCGCGAGCCCTGGCGAAGTCCGCGCGGATCCCGATCGACCGCGGGTTCTCGTACGACACGAACTTCTTCTCGGCCGCGTTGTACAGCCACGGCGACTGCGCGACCGGGTGCCAGTACTCCTTCCAGCCGGGAGTCGCCTTCAGCTTCAACGCCTCCTCGTACCCGTCGACCCAGAACGCGCTCTCGTAGGGCTGGTAGAGACCGTGCTGCGGCCCTTCGGTCCTCACGGTGAAGCCGCGGCCGTAGAACGGCGTTCCGAGCACCATCTTGCGCGGTGAGACGCCGTGCCGCTGGTAGTAGTCGATGGCGCCGACGACGTTGTTCCACCTGCGGTCCGCGGCGGGCATCGGGTCGTTCGCGACCTCGCGGAACCCGGCGTTGAACGTGGCCACGGGCGAGAAACCGGTGCCGAGGTCGTAGGTCATGACGTTGATGAAGTCCATGATCCGCGAGAGTTCGCGCAGCTCGAACGACTTGGCGGGGTCGTACGGGCCGTCGGTCTGCAGGCGACCGGCCGGGAGTGCGGCGGTGACGAGTTTCTTCGTGCCCAGCGACCTGCGGAAGTCCTTGGTCAGCAACGTCATGTTGCGCCTGTCCTCCGGTCGGTCGGTGATCTCCACCGGGCCGCCGTGGACCGGGAACTCCCAGTCGATGTCGATGCCGTCGAACGTGCCGTCCCGGAAGAAGAGATCCTTGCAGGACTGGACGAGCGCGGTGCGGGAGGCCTGGGTCAGCGCGGCGTCGGAGAACCCGCCCGCGCCCCAGCCGCCCAGCGAGATCAGCGCTTTGAGCTGTGGCTTGCGCTTCTTGAGGTCGCGGATGTCCTGGAAGTCCTTGGCGGCCGTGGTCGCCGGCATCGTGCACTTGCCGTTCTCGATGGTGGAGAACGCGTAGAACAGGTGCGTGATCGGCGTGGTGGCCGGGATGGCCGAGATCGGCTTCGAGTCGCTGTACCAGTTGCCGTAGTAGGCGCCGACGATCCTCTGGGGCGAGGCGTCGGCTACACCGATGCCAACTGAGACGGCAAGCGCGGCCAAGGTGACCGCCACTCCCTTGCGGAACAACGACATCACGGGCCTCCAGTGGTCTGGACCACCGGCAAACCTAGGGGCGGGCGGAGGTCTGACGCAAGGCCGCCGCCGAACACGCCTCCAAGGATGCGCGAGAGGCCCGCCCGCCGAAGCGGACGGGCCTCTCGGACCAGTGCTGTGTCAGCGCTCGACGCGCGGGATGATCTGCGTCGAGTCGTCCTGGAGCTGCGCCTTCATCACCTGGGTGATGTCGTCCGCCTCCTCCTGCACGAGCGACTTCTTCTCCCTGCGCGCCTTGATCACCTCGATGATGATCGGCACGATCGACAGGAAGACGATGGCGAGCAGCGTGATCTCCAGGTTGTCCTTGATGAAGGACACCTGGCCGAGGAAGTAGCCGAGGATCGTCAGGCCCGCCGCCCACGCCACGCCGCCGATGGCGGAGTACGTGAAGTACTTCTTCGGGTCCATCCTGCCCACGCCGGCCATCGCCGTGATGAACGTGCGGACGATCGGCACGAACCGGGCGAGCACGATGGCGCGGGCGCCGTACTTGTCGAAGAACTCCTGCGTCTTGTCGACGTACTCCTTCTTGAAGATCTTCGACTCCGGCTTGCTGAAGAGCGCCGGGCCGGCCTTCTTGCCGATGTAGTAGCCCACGACGTTGCCGACGAAGGCGCACACCGTCAGGAGCACGCAGACGAGCCAGAGCGGGGTGTCGATCGTGCCCGCCGCGACGAAGAGACCCGCTGTGAACAGCAGGGAGTCGCCCGGCAGGAAGAAGCCGACGAGGAGCCCGCACTCCGCGAAGATGATGAGGCACAACCCGATGAGCATGTACGGGCCGAGCCCGTTCAGCAGAACGGTGGGGTCCAGCCAGTCAGGGCCCAATGCAATCGTCACGGCCACAACGGTACAGGTCAGCTCAGGGTGATCACTGCCGCCACCGTGCCCGCTGCCAGGCCCAACAGCAGGGCGAGGCCCAGCACCCACCACGCGGACATGGGTGCGGGGGCCTCTTCAGCGATTGGGACAGGTGCGACAAATCCGGCATTCGTGCTGGTCGCCTGCGCTCGCAGCGCGTCGGTCACCAGTCGCTCCGGATCGTCTGCCATCCACCTAGTCCTTGACCCACTCGCCCCTGACCATCACGTCCTGCGGCCTCAATTCTGCATCGAGGACGACGATGTCCGCAGCGAGCCCGGCCTCCAGCTTGCCCGTGTCGAGGCCGAGGAGCTCGGCGCCGCGCGTCGAGGCGGCGTGCACGGCCTCCACGAGGGTCAGGCCGCACGAGTTGACGGCGTTGCGGAACGCCATGTCCATCGTGAGCGTGCTGCCGGCGAGGGAGGCGCCTCCTGCCAACGTCGGCACCCCGTCGACCACGCGCACTTCGAGGCCGCCGATGTCGTACACGCCGTCGCCCACGCTCGCCGCCGCGATGGCGTCGGTGATGAGGACGGTGCGGCGCAGACCGGCGTGGCGCGCGGCCAGGCGGACGGCGGTCGGGTGCAGGTGCACGAGGTCGCAGATGAGCTCGACGGTGACGCGTTCGTCGTCCAGCAGCGCGCCGATCGGGCCCGGCTCGCGGTGGTGCAGCGGGCGCATGCCGTTGAACAGGTGCGTCGCGACGGACGCGCCCGCGTCGACTGCGGGACGGACCTGGGCCTCGGTGGCGTCGGTGTGGCCGATGGCGGCGATGACGTTGTTGTCCACGAGCTGACGCACGGCGTTCACGGCGCCTTCGAGCTCGGGAGCGAGGGTGATCATCCGGACGGTGCCCTTGCCCGCGTCGAGCAGCTTCGTCACCGACGTCTGCTCCGGCGGGCACAGGATCGCCGGGTCGTGCGCGCCGCAGCGGGCGGCCGACAGGAACGGGCCCTCCAGGTGGATGCCCGCGACGACGCCCTCCTGGACCAGTTCGGCCAGCGCGGACACCTGGTCGGCCAGTTCCGGCACCGGACGCGTCACCAGCGAGGCCAGCACCGTGGTGGTGCCGTGCTTGCGGTGCGCGGCCGCGGCCTTGCGGACCTTCTCGGGGTCGGGACTGGTGAACGCCGCACCGCCACCGCCGTGGCAGTGGATGTCGACGAACCCCGGCACGATCGTGCCGCCGGCGACGTCGGTCGTCGGGCCGTCGGGCGCGGCGCCCTCACCGACCGCGGCGATCCGCCCGTCCCGGACGCTCACCCACCCGTTCTCGAGCACCCCTCCCGGCGTGACGACCCGACCACCGGTCAGGGTCACGTCGACTGGTCCACCCCACGTGCTCATCACGCCTCCAGCGTGTCGATGGCCAGCAGCGCCGCGCCGAGGAAGCCCGCCTCGTCGCCGAGCGCCGCGAGCCGAAGCTCCGGTCGGCGCTGGAAGGCGATCAGGCCGTCCAGCCTTTCCCTCAGGGGCTCCACCAGCAGATCTCCTGCGAGTGCGAGCCCTCCGCCGAGGACGACGGCCTCCGGTCCGAGCAGCGTCGCCAGCACCAGGATCCCCCTGGCGAGCGCGTCCACGGCCTCGTGCCACACGGCGACTGCGTCCTGCTCCCCGTCGGCGACCCTGCGTGCGACCTCAGCGGCGCCGTTGACGGGGGTGCCGGTACGTGCGGTGTACCGGCGGGCGATCGCCGCGGAGGACGCCACCGTCTCCACGCAGCCGATCTGGCCACAGGCGCAGGGCACGCCGTGGCCGACGTTCACGTGCCCGATCTCGCCCGCGTAGCCCTCGCCGCCGTAGATCTGCCCGTTCAGCAGCAGCGCGCCGGCGATCCCGGTGCCGATGGGCATGATCACCGCGTTGCTCAGGTCCCTGGCGGCACCCATGCGGCATTCCGCCAGGCCCGCGGCGCGCACGTCGTGGCCGAACGCGACCGGGAGACCCAGCCGTTCGGTCATGACCGCGCTGAACGGGAACTGGCTCCACGGCAGGTTGGTCGTGTACACGCCGATGCCGTTGACCTCGTCCACGATGCCCGGCGCCACGATCCCCACGGCGTCGATCTCGTGCTCGGAGGCGTTGCCGAGCTCCTCGACGAGCTCGCCGATGACGGCGAGGAGGGGCTCCAGCTCACCGGGCGTCGCCCGGCGCGCGTGCTTCACCGCCGCCACGGACTCCCGGGTCCCGGAGACCAGCGCCGCCTTGGTTTCGGTGCCACCGATGTCAACGGCGACCACGTGTCTGCGTGCCACGGGAACTGATCCTGCGGCATGGGGGGCCTATTGGTCTATACCAAGTACCGATTTGGGCGCGTGGTCTTACGAGCTGAAACCGCCCGGAACGGGCAAATCGGCTTCAGCTGGGGAAACGGGAAAGTTTACTTACTTCTGGAACCGGCCCGACGCGGGCGATGTCGGCGGTGCGCACGTGCCGGTGTCCTTCGGCGGCGATTCCCCGGCCGCGGGCCTGGGCCTCCAGCCACCTCCGGCCGTCGTCGCCGGTCAGGGAGGTGGCCGGCCAGCGGCGCAGCATCGGATCGCGGTGCGCCGCGACCAGTGCCCGCAGGTCTTCCCACCGCCACGGCCGCAGCGCGGGGAGCCGCCCCTGCGGGCGGCACCGACAGGACGACCGGCACGGGTCCCGGCTCTCAGCCGGCCATGATCTTCTGCAGCGCGTCCAGCGCACGGGACGCCGTCGACTTCACGGTGCCCTTCGAGATGCCCGTGGCCTCGGCGATCTCGGCCTCGGACAGGTCGCCGTAGTAGCGCAGCACGAGCACCTCGCGCTGGCGCGGCGGCAGCTGCTGCAACGCTTTGACCACGGCCTGGTGCTCCGCCGTCAGCATCGCGAGCGACTCGGCCGAACGCGCGTTCGCCACGTGCGGGGGCGTGTAGTCGCGGGCCGTCTTGCGCCGGCGCAGCACGCTGCGGGAGCCGTTGACCACGGCCGTGCGGAGGTAGCCGACGGCGGCCTGCGAGTCGCGCAGGCCCTTCCAGTTGCGGTGCAGGCCGGTGAAGGCCTCCTGAACCACGTCCTCGGCCGTCGACGGCTCGTCGACGAGCAGCAGCGCGAGCCTGACGAGGCGCATGCGGTGCTGCTTGTACAGGTCTTCGAGCGTGAGGGGCCCTGTGGGAGGTCCTGCGACGCCGTCCTTGATTCGCAGGTTGGTCAGGGTGTCCTGCACGGTGCGCGGGGTTTCTTCGCCAACCACAGGGTAGGACGGTACCGGTCAGCTTCACTACGGTGGAGGCATGGCCCGCTTTGCAGTCGAATTGGTGTTCGGCCCGGACCGCGAGAAGCGTCTCGCAGTACGCCCCGCACACCGCGAATACCTCGCCTCCCTCGTCGAGAAGGGCGTGGTCGTCGCCTCCGGCCCGTACGCGGACGACACCGGCGCGTTGATCATCTACGAGGCCGCGGACGAGGCCGCGGTGAAGGAGATCATCGCCGCGGACCCGTACACGCCCGCCGGTGCGGCCGAGTGGACCATCCGCGAGTGGAACGTGCTGATGGGGTCCTGGGTCACCGGCTAGCGGCCTGCCCGCCCGGCCCGACCAGGCCCGACGTGTCCGCCTTCGCCATTTCGAGGTCGGCCGCCTTGATCTCCTCGACCGCCTGGCGGTCCACGACCACCGGCGTGAACGCGCGGAAGTACTTCAGAGCGCCGACCCAGCCGGGGACGTGGACCGCCTTCGCCCGTTTCTCGATGCCCTTCACCACGGCCCTGCCGACGTTGCGGACCGGGTACTTCTTGCCGGCCACGCCCGGCATGCCCTTGCGCAGCTTGCCGAAGACGGGGTGCTCGTCGGCGCTGTTGACCATGTCCGTGGAGATCCACGAGAAGTACGCGGTGCCGACGTCCACGCCCAGGTGCCTGACCTCGGCGCGCAGGCTGTCCGCAAACGCTTCGCAGCCCGCCTTCGCCGCCGAGTAGGCCGCGTTGCCGGGGATGTGGACGATCGCGGCGAGCGACGACACGACCAGGCAGTAGCCGCGGCTGCGGATCAGGTGCGGCAGCGCCGTGCGGACCGTGCGCCACACACCTAGCAGGTTCACCTCGATGACCCGTTCGAACGCCTTGGGGTCCATCGAGCGCACGAACCCGGTGGCCGCGATGCCCGCGTTCGCCACCACGACGTCGATGCCGCCGAAGTGCTCGGCGACCTCGTTCATGACCCGGTCGAGCACGTCCCAGTCGGTGACGTCCGCTTCCCAGGCCTTGCCGCCGGTTTCCCGCGCGACCTCTTCGAGCTGGGCCTTCTCAAGCCCGACGAGCGCGAGACGAGCCCCGCGCGCGGCCAGTTGCCTCGCCACCTCGGCGCCGATGCCCCTGGCCGCGCCGGTGATCAGTACCACC
Organism: Lentzea sp. NPDC058436; assembly: GCF_042721515.1. Lineage (NCBI taxonomy): Bacteria > Bacillati > Actinomycetota > Actinomycetes > Pseudonocardiales > Pseudonocardiaceae > Lentzea > Lentzea sp. NPDC058436. The sequence goes on along the minus strand of NZ_JBHXLF010000009.1, from coordinate 6,650 downwards.
TTGCCCGTGACGTCCATGCCGTCACGGTAACGCAACCTACTCCCGGTAAGCTACTGGCAAGTTAAATTGCGCTCAGACGGTCCACCTCGGCCTGGGTCAGTTCGAGGTTCAGCAACGGCGTGAGGTCGCTGAGCTGCTCCAACGTGCGCGCGGACGCGATCGGTGCCGCCACCGTCGGCTGCTGGGCGAGCCACGCCAGCGCGACCGCCGCGACCGTGGTCCGGTGCGTCTCGGCCAGTTCGTCGAGCACCTCCAGCACCTGGAGACCGTGCTCGTCGAGGTACTGCGAGGCCGCGCTCGCCCGGACGCTCTCGACGGCGACGCCGGGGCGGTACTTGCCGGTCAGGAAGCCCCTGGCGAGGCCCCAGTACGGCACCGTGGCGAGGCCGTGCTCGGCCACCACGCGCTGCAGGTCGCCCTCGAACTTCTCGCGGCTGACCAGGTTGTACTCGGGCTGCAGCGCCACGAACTTCGCGAAGCCCTCGCGCTCCTGGATCTCCAGCGCCTTCGCCAGTCGTTCGGCGGAGAAGTTGGAGGCCGCGACGTGGCGGACCTTGCCGTCGCGGACGAGCTGGTCGTAGGCGGCGAGGGTCTCCTCCAGCGGCGTGCCCGGGTCGTCCAGGTGGTTGTAGTACAGGTCGATGTGGTCGATGCCGAGTCGCTTGAGCGAACGATCGGCGCTGGTCAGGATCGTGTCGCGCTTCTGGTTCTTGAACCCGGCGAGCATGCCGACCTTCGTCGCCACCACGACGTCGTCGCGGCGGCCGCGCCGGGCCAGCCACCTGCCGATGATCGTCTCCGACTCGCCGCCGGAGTTGCCCTCCGCCCACGCCGAGTACGCGTCGGCGGTGTCGACGAAGTTCCCGCCCGCCTCCACGTATGCGTCGAGCACGGCGAACGACTGGTCCTCGTCGGCGGTCCAGCCGAAGACGTTCCCACCCAGCGAGAGCCTCGACACGGACAGGTCTGTGCTGCTCAAGATCGGCATACTGCGAAAGGTAGTCCGCCGACGCGATTGGGGTTCGCATGCTGGGAACGTTCGGGGTCTGGGGCTCGCACCACGAGTGGGCCGGGCGGTACGCCGAGATCGAGGCGCTCGGCTTCGGCGCGTTCTGGATCGGCGGCTCGCCCGAGCTCACCGCGGTCGAGCAGGCGCTGGACTCCACGAAGTCGATCACGATCGCGACCGGCATCGTGAACGTCTGGCAGTCGGACCCGGAGGCCGTCTCCGCCGAGTTCCACCGGCTGGCGAGCGACAGGTTCCTGCTCGGCGTCGGCGTCGGGCACCGGCAGATCGACCAGGCCTACGAGAAGCCGTACGACAAGCTCGTGTCCTACCTGGACCGGCTCGACGTGCCGGCCGACCGGCTGGTGCTCGCCGCGCTCGGCCCGAGGGTGCTGGCGCTCGCCGCCGAGCGGACCGCGGGCGCCCACCCGTACCTCGTGCCGGTCGAGCACACGGCGGAGGCGCGCAAGGCGCTCGGCGACAAGCTCCTCGCGCCCGAGGTCACCGTGGTCGTCGAAGAGGATCCGGAAGCCGCACGGGCCATCGCGCGCGCGAGGCTGTCGCTCTACTTCGGTCTCACCAACTACGTGAACAACTGGCGCCGGTACGGGTTCACCGAGGAGGACGTGAAGGGGTCGGACCGCCTCGTCGACGCGTTGGTCGCGCACGGCAGCCCGGACCAGGTGGCCGCGAAGCTGCACGCGCACGTCGAAGCCGGCGCCGACCACGTGGCCGTCCAGTCGCTGAACGGCCACTACGCGGAACTGGCCGGAGCACTGGGGCTCAGGCGCTGATCTCGACGCCCTTCCAGAACGCCACGCGGCCCTTGATCTCCGCCGCCGCCTCCTTCGGCTCGGCGTAGTACCAGGCCGCGTTGGTGTTCTCGGAGCCGTCGACCTGCAACGAGAAGTAGTTCGCGTCGCCCTTCCACGGGCAGTGCGAGGTGTGGTCGGTGGGCTTCAGGACGTCCGGATCCACGGACTCCAGGGGGAAGTAGTGGTTGCCCTCGACGACGACCGTGTCGTCGCTCGAAGCGATGATCTTGCCGTTCCACTGAGCGGTTGCCATGTCATCCACTATCCCCCTACCGGCGAGTAGTGCAGACCGGCTGGTCAGCTGGTACTTGATCGATCCCTCTGTGAGGGCGGCCACTGTTACGGCCCCGTGACACCGGCTCGTAGGATGCGGGGCGACACCCGTTCAGGGCGCCTGAGGAGGACCACCGATGCCCATCGCAACTCCCGAGGTCTACGCGGAGATGCTGGACCGGGCCAAGGCGAACGAGTTCGCCTACCCCGCCATCAACGTCACGTCGTCGGAGACGCTCAACGCGGCTCTGCGCGGCTTCGCCGAGGCTGAGAGCGACGGCATCATCCAGGTCTCGACCGGTGGAGCCGAGTTCGCCTCGGGCACCAAGGTCAAGGACATGGTGACCGGTGCCGTCGCGCTCGCGGAGTACGCGCACGTCGTCGCGGCCAAGTACCCCGTGAACATCGCGCTGCACACCGACCACTGCCCGAAGGACAAGCTCGACGGGTACGTGCGTCCGCTGATCGCGATCAGCCAGGAGCGCGTCGACAAGGGCGGCAACCCGCTCTTCCAGTCGCACATGTGGGACGGCTCGGCCGTCGCGCTCGACGAGAACCTGCAGATCGCGTCCGAGCTGCTCGACCTCTCGGCCAAGGCGAAGCTCGTCCTCGAGATCGAGGTCGGCGTCGTCGGTGGCGAGGAGGACGGCGTCGACAACGAGATCAACGACAAGCTCTACACGACGCCCGAGGACTACCTGAAGACCGTCGAGGCCCTCGGCGCCGGTGAGAAGGGTCGCTACCTGCTGGCCGCGACCTTCGGCAACGTGCACGGCGTCTACAAGCCGGGCAACGTCAAGCTGCGCCCGGAGATCCTCAAGCAGGGTCAGGACGTCGTGGCGGAGAAGCTCGGCCTCGCGGCCGGCTCGAAGCCGTTCGACCTGGTCTTCCACGGCGGCTCCGGCTCGCTGCTCGAGGAGATCCACGAGGCCGTGTCGTACGGCGTCATCAAGATGAACATCGACACGGACACGCAGTACGCGTTCACCCGTCCGATCGCCGCGCACATGTTCGCCAACTACGACGGTGTGCTGAAGATCGACGGCGAGGTCGGCAACAAGAAGGCGTACGACCCGCGCAGCTACCTCAAGGCCGCCGAGACGGCCATGGGCGCGCGCATCGCGCAGGCGTGCGAGCACCTCAAGTCGTCGGGCCGCATGATCGCGGGCTGACACGTCCTGTGAGGAGGGCCCCGGCAACGCGCCGGGGCCCTTTCCTTTCAGCGGAAGGCTTCCACGTTGCGGGCGACCCAGTCGCCGAACGTGCGCGGGGCGCGGCCGAGGACCTTCTCGACGTCAGGGCTCACCGCCAGCTCGTCCGCGGTGGGTGAGCCGATGATGTCGAGGGTGTCGTCGGCGAGCTCGCCCGGCATCAGCTGTTCCATGCCCGCCTTGGCCTCGGCGCGGGTGAGCTCGTGGAACCGCACGGGTTCGCCGAGCGCGTCCGCGATGGCCTCCGCCTGCTGCCGCGGCGTGACCACCTCCGGCCCGGTGAGTTCGAGAACGCCGTTCCTGTCGCTGCGCAGGGCGACGGCCGCGACCTCGGCGATGTCGGCGGGGTCGATCACCGGCACCCCGGTGTCGCCGAACGGTGCCGCGACGGTCCGCCGTGCGCGGACCGACTCGGCCCACCACAGCGCGTTGGAGGCGAACCCGCCCGGCCGCAGGACCGCCCAGTCGAGCCCGGACTCGCGCAGCACGTCCTCCAGCCCGCGCAACTCGATCCGCGTCGTGCCGAACGGCCTGGTCCGCACGCCCAGCGACGACAGCAGCACCACCCGGCCCACCCCGTGCGCGACGGCCCGTTCGATCAGCGCCGTGGGGCTGGCGCCGACGGCGTGCAGGTCTCCGGACAGCAGCAGGAACAACGCCTTCGCGCCGTCCAGCGGGAGGGTGTCCGGCCGGGCGAGGTCTGCCTGGACGTGGCGCACGCCCTCCGGCACCTCGGCAGGGTTCCGCGACACGGCCGTCACCTGTTCGCCGGCCTCGGCCAACGCCCTGGTCAGCGGCCTGCCGATGTTCCCGGTCGCACCGGTTACCACGATCATGTCCAGCTCCTTCGTCGATGTGGGCACGACGCTAGGAACCGGGCTTACATTTCGTAAGGACGTACCTCTGGGTAAGCTCCGGACATGGCGGTCGGAGCTCAGTTCACGCGCCCCGAGAACAACGGGCGCTATGACGTGTTTCACACCAACTGCCCCGCGCGCGAGATGGTCGACCACGTCACCAGCCGCTGGGGCATCTGGGTGCTGATCTCGTTGCAGACCAACGACCTGAGGTTCTTCGAGCTGCGCGACGGCATCCAGGGCATCAGCGAGAAGATGCTGTCCCAGACGTTGCGCGGTCTCGTCGACGACGGCCTGATCTGGCGCAGGGTGGAGCCGACGACCCCGCCCCAGGTCACCTACGGGTTGACCGAGTTCGGGCGGGACGTCGGCGAGCCGCTGGCCGACCTGTTCGGCCGGATCACGACGCGGCTGTCAGCCCAGCTCGACGCGTGACGCCGGCGGGCCGGTGGATCACCAGGTCCCCGACCGTCCACAACACCGCCAGCAGCACGGCCGTGACCGCCGCCGACGAGAACGAGATCGGCGGCCCCCACAGGTACTCCTGCTGGAACCAGATCCCGACGTACCCGACCGTCGTGACGGCAGCAGACCCGAGCACGGCCTTGGCGGGCGTCGGCATGTCGAGGGCGTGCGCCGCGTCGATCGCGAGCCCGACCAGCACGAGGAACAGCGGCACAGCGGACTTCGGGAAGTCGATCCCGGCGAGCAGCGGCCAGATCAGGCACCGGTAGGCGACGTACCCGGCGGCAACGGCCGTGGCGGCCCACCGCCTGCCGATCGTCCGCCGCGCGACGACCAGCACGATCGCCGCAGCCACCAGCCCCCACACCGGGTAGACCCAGTCCGCGATGGGCAGCGCGAAGTTCACGACCGCCTCGCGCCCCACGGGAACACCGAGCTGGTCGGCCGCGAACTTCAACAGGATCGGCTCGGCCTCGGGCCGCCCGCTGTCGTACGCCTGCAACGCGCGCACGCCGTACTCCTGGTGCTGGTTGGGGAACCAGACGTTCTCCAGGAAGAAGAACCACAACGCCGCAAGACCCAGCGTTCTCGCTTTGCCCTCGGGGTAGTTCTGCATCCACCCGCGGATCGCGCCGGCGAGCATCACCGCCGTGCCGAGGTACAGCAGCGCGTGCGACCCGCTCCAGCTCGTGATGTCGAGCCCGTTGACCCGGTGGTTGATGACGTCGATCGGCAGCGCGATCAGGAAGATCCCAGACCCGACCTGCATCAACCGGATCGTCAGCTTGTCGCCGCCGTACCCGGTGAACGTGTGGAACAACGTCAGCCCGACCACGATCACCGTGCCGACCGTGTTGATCAGATGCGGCGGCGCGAGGTCGTCCCTGAGCCACTTGAAGTGCCACGACACGTCCCACGACGACCCGATCAGTTTCAGCAGCAGACCGACGAGCCACAGCTGGTAGAGCTGCTTCGTGAGCACCGCCGGTGTCTCCCTGCCCGGCGCGCCCCGCTCCCAGTAGCGGTCCCGGAACTGCCTTGCCCCCTGAATCATCCGAACATCATGAGCTTGCCTCGGGTGTCCAGGTAGGGCGAACGGCCCTGGTTTTACCCTGATGTTTCCAATTCGTGTGCACGATGGAGTGAACGGAGTTGAAGTTTCGTGGTCCGGGTAGGCAAGGTGCACGGCCATGAGCGCTGACTCGCCCGACAGCTACAAGGCCACCACGAAGCAGCGGATCATCGCCGGTGTGCTCGTCACCGTGCTGATGCTGGCCGTTGTGGCCACGGTCATGAGGATGTTCGTCTAGCCCGGTTCTGCGGATGCGGCACGATGGGCGCATGGTTGAGAACCTCCTCGGGCCCGAGCCGACCCGTCTTCCCGAACGTCCTGAGGCGCAGGCCGCCGCTGACGGCGGGACTGACCCCGCCAAGATCGTCCGTGCCTACCCGGATTTCTCGGAGGCTTGGGCTTTGTTGGCTGAGCGGGCGTTGCAGGGTGGGGATCCTGTTGCTGCCTATGCGTATGCGCGTACCGGGTATCACCGGGGGTTGGACCAGTTGCGCCGGGCTGGGTGGAAGGGGTTTGGGCCTGTTCCTTGGGATCACCGGCCCAATCAGGGGTTTTTGAGGGCTCTTGGGGCGTTGGCTTTGGCTGCCCGGGAGATCGGGGAGGACGAGGAGTGGGAGCGTTGCTCCACGTTCCTCGCCGACTCGGACCCGAAGGCGCCGGCTGCGTTGGGGTTGGTCTGAGTTTCGCCTGTTTTGTTGGTGGTTCTGTTGCGTGCGGCCTGTTCCTGTTGCGTGCTTCCCCTGGGGCTCTGCCCCAGACCCCGGCAATCTGAAATGGGGGGTAGCGCCGTGGGCAGGTTGATGGCACGCCTGTTGCTTAGAGCGGCTGCCTGTTGATTTGAGGGTTGCGGTGGCGGTGGGGTCCCATCACGAGCCGCACCAAGAGCGGGCCACATGTGAGAAGGGGGGGGGATAGGCGGGGCAGGAGGGGCCCAGGTCCGCCCAGCTCCCC